>CALRLC020000002.1:0-452684 GCA_943368425.1 Brevundimonas vancanneytii | reverse complement strand
AAGAAAGTATTGGCCATTACCGGTGAGGCGACCGATGCAATGATTGATGCCATTCGAAATTCTGTATCGCAGGTTAAGGAATCTTTGTTCTCAAAAAAATTCATGTTCCCTTTGATATTGGCATTTCTGATTGCTTTCTTTAATCAAATGTCTGGGATCAATGCCATTATCTATTTTGCTCCGAAGGTTTTTGAAATGGCAGGTATTGAAAGAAGCGGGGCTTTGTTATCATCAGTAGGTATTGGCGTTGTGAATTTGATATTCACCATTACAGGTTGGTATCTGATCGATCGGTTTGGAAGAAAATTATTGATGTATGTAGGTTCTGTAGGTTATATCATTTCACTTACACTCATTGCAGTGTCTTTTAATGCGGCGGATAAATCGATGATCGTTTATTATGTATTTCTGTTCATTGCAGCGCATGCGGTTGGACAAGGTGCAGTGATCTGGGTATTTTTATCGGAATTGTTTCCCAACTCAGTTCGTGCCAGCGGCACATCTTTCGGGTGTCTGACACATTGGGTGTTTGCTGCATTGGTAGCACAAGTCTTTCCTTTCTTTGCAGCCAATGTACCGGGTACTTATATTTTCGGATTCTTTGCATTCATGATGTTCTTGCAATTATTGTATGTATGGAAAATGATGCCTGAAACAAAAGGGGTGGCATTGGAAGATATGGAACAAAATATCGTGTTACATTAACAAAACACATGTTCCTTTGTTATAACGTTAAACAAAAGGACTATGTATAGGTTTTTGGTAGGTATCGTATTATTACTGACAGGTATCCAGGCATCCGCACAACAAGGTAGTTTATCAGGAACTTTGGTTGATAAGAATACCCAGCGCCCAATTATTGGCGCGACCGTATTGATCAATCCATCAAATAGGTCTGTTACTACAGACACAGCAGGAAACTTTCGCTTTAATGGTTTAATTCCGGGTACGTATAACATTACCATCAACTCACTTGGTTATAAGGCTGTTACGCTGAATAACATTCTCATCACCAACGGAAATATCAATGTGATCACCCTGGAAGCAGAACCTACAGCTTCATCATTAGCTGAAGTAACCGTTTCCGGCAGACGTGCTACAGCAAGAGCTGCCAGTATTGAAACGCCATTAAGCGTTCAGCGTATGACCACAGAGGAGATCAAAAGAAATCCGGGAGGAAATTTTGACATTAGTAAAGTTATTCAGTCGCTTCCTGGTGTAGGCGGTGGTATTGGCGGTGGAGGCTTTCGCAATGATATCATCATTCGTGGCGGCGCCCCTAATGAAAACGTGTATTACCTGGATGGGGTTGAAATACCCGTGATCAATCACTTTGGTACACAAGGAAGTGGTGGCGGACCGCAAGGTATTTTGAATGCCAATTTTATTGAGGAAGTCAAACTGAGTTCAAGTGCTTTTGATGCACGTTATGATAATGCATTGAGTAGCGTACTGCAATTCAAACAGAAATCGGGTAACGACAAAAGAACACAGGGTAATGTGATCCTTAGTGCCACTGAATTAGCATTAACATTAGATGGACCATTGGATAAAAAAACCACTTATCTCGCGTCGGTGAGAAGAAGTTATCTGCAGTTGTTGTTTCAAGCCCTTGATCTTCCTATTAGACCTAACTATTGGGACTTTCAATTTAAAACAACTACGAAAATCAATCCTGCTACCACTTTAAGTTTTCTGGGATTGGGTGCTATTGATGAATTCAAATTCGCAGCGCCTAAATCTGCAACACCGGAAAAATTATATGTGATCAATAGTAATCCTATCATCAATCAATGGAATTATACGATAGGCGCCAGTTTGAGAAAATTAACAAAGAATGGTTTTTGGAATCTGGCACTGAGCAGAAATACATTGAACAATAATGTTGAGAAATTTGAAGACAATGAAAAACCTTCGCCGGCAACACAAACCTTATTGACAGACAGCCGCGAAACGGAAAACAAACTTCGCTTTGATATGACCACCAATACCTCGAATGGTTGGAAGATCAGTTATGGTGCCATGGCACAGTATGTAGATTTCAATAACAACTTCAATAATCTTTTCAGAAAAGAGTTGCGTGATCAGAATGGGAACATCATTCAGCCGGAAGTAAGAATTGTTGCCAACAGTAATACCGATTTTATTAAATACGGAGCTTTTATCCAGGGGAGTAAAAAAATATTTGCAGACAAAGTAGCGATCAGTGGTGGTGTTAGAATGGATGCCAATAATTTGAATACCAGCGAATCCAATCCATTGCAACAATTGTCACCACGTGTTGCAGTGAGTTATGCTGTTGCACGTCAATGGAACATTAATGCGAGTGTTGGTAGCTATTACAAACTGCCTTCTTATACACAATTGGCATTTAGAAATGGAGGTATCAATAATCCGGGTAACTATATACAAAGTACACATTATGTTGCAGGTGTAGAATACATTCCCAGCAGTACTTTTCGTTTAACAGTAGAAGGCTTTTATAAAAATTACAGCGACTATCCTGTAAGTGTGCTGGATGGAATTAGTTTGGCGAATAAAGGAACAGAGTTTGGAAGTATTGGTAATGAAGCGGTAACACAATCCGGTAAAGGAAGGGCTTATGGTATGGAAGTATTCATGCAAAAAAAATTGACCAAACGTTTCTTTGGTATTCTTAGTTATACTTTGTACAAATCAGAGTTTACCAATCGCAATGGTGTATACTTACCTGCGGCATGGGATAATGGACAAATTGTAAGTATCACTGCCGGATATAAATTACCTCGTAACTGGGAATTGGGTATCAAGTTCCGTTACCAGGGTGCTGCGCCATTGACACCCTTTGATCTGGTGTCTTCACAGTTAAACTATCTGAGTGTTGGAACAGGCATACTTGATTATAGCAGATTTAATACGAACCGCTTACCTGCCTTTCATTCCAGCGATATCCGTATCGATAAAAAATGGAACTACCGTAAAACAACACTCAATGTATTCATCGATGTAACCAATTGGTATGGTTCAAAAGTGAGTGGTATGCCTCAATATACTTTTCAAAGAAATGCTGCTAATACAGCCTTTCTTACAACGAATGGACAGCCCATTGCAGCCAATGGTAGCAATGCCATTCCTTTGATCTTGTCCAATGCAGAAGTGCAGATCACTCCTACTTTTGGGGTAATTGTAGAGTTCTAAAATAAAAGAGGAGATCATTGATCTCCTCTTTTATTTTATGGTTTTGCGTAAGGTAAGCGTTTGATCCTTTCTGTTTGATAATAACCATCAATACCCAATGATGTAATGGATTGGTATTTCTCCAAAGGAAGAAATCCATCAGCTTCTATAATATCTTCAATCAAATACACAGATTCAATATAGCCTGTCACTAAAAATGTTCCATTACTGGGAATAGGAATAATATCAACTAATGAAAGTTGGTACTGAATATTACTTTCTTTTACAAATGGTGCTTTACAATCATCACGCCATAACATATTTAAACCTACTTCTTCAAATTCATTGATGGTTGCATCATATTTAACACTGGTTTGATGAGCTTGCTCAATGATGCCGGGGTGAATATGATTCATGGTATATACACCTGTTTCTTCGATGTTTCGAATGGTATCCGGTGCTGCCGCTTTGGGTCTGTTGATGAAGCCGATCATGGCGGGATCAGCACCAAGATGAATGATATTACTGAAGATGGCCAAATTGGGAATTCCATCTTTACTCTTTGTGCCAATCAGACAAACACTTTTGAATCCACTTAAGCTATTGATAAAATTGGCGCGGTAAAAACGCTCCCAAGATTGAATAGATGCTTTTGTAATTGTTATCATGGGTTGATCGTATCCTTTTTACGCAAATGTTCATACATATGACTCATCACCTCCAAATGCGGCGCAGTTAGAATGGCAATACCTACAAAAAAGAAAAACAAAAATACAGACTCTGTTTGTAAGAAGGTAGACAGAAAAGTCAATACACCAATTCCTATGAAAGCAATCAGCGAAAACGGAATACATTTTTGTAACAGATGCGTAAAGCTTATGTGCTCAGATCCGGAATTTGAAAGATGTTGTCTGATATTTTCCAGCGACTGCAAAGAGTGCCAGCATCCAAAGTAAAAAGCAAAAGCCAATGGCAGTGGAAGATAGATGATGATTCCCAAAATTAGGATGCTTCTAAAAGCAATTTTCATATACCTCTTTAGTGATAATCCATGCAACCGATACTGCCAAGCAAAATTCAAAATCAAAAGCGAGAGTGTTATAAGTATGATGAGTGTTGAATGGAGCGGTTTAAAAATAGTGGATAGTAAGACTGTATTTTCTTTTTCGATGATCGCTATAATCGATAAAACCTCTTGCGAGTGGGTTAATAATAGTACGAACACGATCAATAATCCATAGTTGGTTTGTAATAGAATTGCAGATCTTTTGTGGATGGAAACAGGGAGTGGTAGATCTGTTTCTCCGAAATGAAAAGCAGATAATACAATAAAAAGTAATAAGGCAAATGATGGAAAAAGGTACCAACAAATGCCGTACAATACCATTCTTGATAAATAAGTGATATAGAACCGAGTATTTGAAAAAGGATGATTTTGAAGACTGCTATTTTGTTTGGCCACTATATGATCCAAAGCTCCATGGGGTATTCCGGCTATTAAAATGGTAGCAGCAAAAATGATCCATTGAATGGTTTCCGGTACAGGCATGATAAAGTTATTCCATAGGACAAGTAAAAGCCCTATGGAGAGTAACACCCTGCTTAAGGCTGTGTTGCCGGTATATTGTTGAAAGGAACTGACTTCCATAAATCAGGGATCGTTAGGAGGAATGTTTTTTTGGGTAGTTGCGTAAATAAAGCAGCTTCTTGCCAAAGATTGGTATCCTCATCTAAAAATTGGAGTATGCGATTGAATGAAACTCTTTCAAATAAGGTTTCCAATATGAAGCGTGCTTTTGCTGGTTTTTTTTGAATGATCTGTAATAGTAAACGATCATAAAATTGGAAGCGATTTTTTTCAAAGGTACGAATCGCTTTTCCAGTTAGAACTTGTGTGGCGAGTTGTTGACTGTCTTTTAAAATTCTATTGAAAGCATACCCCGTTGTTGGCTTAACCATACCTGCGGCTGTTCCAATAGCAATAGCACCTTCATTTGTAAAGCGTTTAAATGCAAAGTCGGTCATTGGTATGATCGCCTGTTCACATTTGGTAATCTTGAATGGAGTGTTGAATTTAGTTTCTACAAAATCTTTGAGGGTATTTTCAAAATACTGTTTATCGAAAGGCTTATCAGTGAAGCAGGTAAACTCTATCAATGCTGAATTTCCAGAGAAGGGTAGTGTATATATAAAACTTACTCCCTGATCTTGTGCTGTTTGAAAATCCATGAGTGTGGCAGCCTTTTCGTTGAAAACTTCTTTTTCGGTTTCGATCTGCCAACCGTAAAACTGTTGTTGTAAGTATAACTGAGCGTTTTCAGTAACCATTTTGTGATCCCAAGTACTTGAAAATACATGGTGGGCGAAATAGCTTTGTTTATTTGTACTCACATAATAACCGGTCTGTCTTTTTTCTGTAAATAAAACCTGTTCCTCTGAATATTGTATCTGTGGATTTTGTTGAATCAATGTGAAATGGAAATCAAAAAAATCAGTACTGTTTATATGTCCGTAAATGTATGGAGCTATGGTATTTGTAAGGTATTCAGATCTCGTGCCAATAGACAGTTGATCCCACTGTTTGCTGATCAGGTGTTGGTATGGATGTAAGCCAGGCTTAAACCAAAAGCACCATGTTTTTGATTGTTGAATCGATTTTCCATCATCCAGCATAAGAATACGCTGACCTCTGTACATGGGATGATGCAGCAATGCTCTCATGATTTGCATTCCTGCACAACCTGCACCAATGATGATGATATCGTATTCGTTTGTCTGCATAATAAAACGGGTTGCGATTTGAACCGCAACCCGTTGATCAAAGTATGATTAAGCTTTTTCTTCGCTTCTGCTAAGCGCATAGATCACAAGACCAAAACCGATCTTGTTAATGGCATCAGCAATGTTGTATACGATATCCATAGATGCCTGAGCAGCTTTCGGATCAGTTACTAACTGCATACCGAATAATCCACCCTGGGTACCTAAAATGTATCCTAATGGATATATAGCCCATCCAACTAAAACAAACCATGCCAATACTTTATTGGCTTTTGCAACTGCCGGACCTGCACTGCCTGCAAGTTTAGCAACATCTCCAAACCAAATCAAGTATACAATGTAGAAGTAAGCAACACCACTAATAGCACCCCACACCCAACTTTGAGTTTCTGTACCATAGATGGCTTCGCCAATATATCCGGTAACCAACATTACCAGTGAAGCAAAAATGAGCTTCCATAACAAGCCTTGAGTTGCACCTACTTTTTTGGTGATCAGATAAAACTCAACACACATCAGAGGTACAGTAAGAATCCAGTCTACATAACGAAAGAAAGTCGGCGATTCACCTGTTTCAAGGTTATAACCGCGCATGTAATAATAATGTACGGCAGCAATAAACGTAATTAAACCAGATACCAACAATGACGTGCGCCATTTTTTATCGGTATTGTTTAATTCAAAAAAGAAAAACACCGAAGCTGCCATCATGGCCATGGTGCCGATGAAGAAAGTGAATGCAACATAATTGTCACTCGCAATGACGGTTGCATTAAGCAAGTTTTGTGGCATAATTAAGGTTTTGGTGATAAATTTGTTTAACCGTTGTACGGTCAAGATGAAACAAAATATTTTTTGAAATAGTTCAAAACCTTATACGGTAAGGGTTTGGCAGCATATGAAAAAAATAGCATATCGTTGACTGTTTAGTCGAATTATTACATCGATGTTTCAACAAACAGACGTAGCCCCCTTTTTAAAACTTTTTTGGAAAAAACCGAATTATTTTTCAATTTTTTTGGCGTCACCAACCTTTTTAAGCTTAAAAGACCCCTTAATTAAACGGTTTTTATTTTCGGTAGTCTGAATAACATATTTATAGAAAGATGCGATATCACTTTAACTGGGTATTTCTACTACTTTTCTTTGGATGTTCAAAACAAACACCTGGGCCATCAACACCCCAGTCTGGAAACATTGATCTGTATTACCCTTCAGCAAGTGGATGGGAAACTACTGCTCCAACCGCACTTAACTGGAATACAACTTCATTGAATGATGTATACACGTATCTGCAACAGAAGAATACAAAAGCGTTTATCATTCTTAAAAATGGTAAGATAGCAGCTGAGAAATATTTTGGAACTTTTACTGCAGATAGCAACTGGCAATGGGCTTCCGCAGGAAAAACCATGACGGCCTTATTGGTTGGAATTGCACAAGAACAAGGCCTACTAAATATCAACCAAAGAACATCTCAATACCTTGGCGTAGGCTGGACCTCTCTTCCGATAGCAAAAGAAAATCTGATTACCATTAAACACCAATTGACGATGACCACTGGATTGGATGATGGTGTTAATGATAATCATTGTACAACTCCGGGCTGTTTACAATACAAAGCAGATGCTGGACAACGTTGGGCTTACCACAATGCACCCTATACATTGTTGGATCAGGTAATTGAAAAAGCAAGTGGGCTTTCTTACAATCAATATTTCCAACAAAAAATTCGTGATCGTATTGGAATGAATGGACTTTGGATCAAGCTTGGTTATAACAATGTGTTTTTCAGCACTGCAAGAAGTATGGCACGTTTTGGATTATTGATGTTGGCAAAAGGAAAATGGAATGATACAAGGATTCTGGCTGATACCAATTATTTATCTGCTCAAATCAATAGCTCTCAAAATATCAATCCATCTTATGGTTATTTAACATGGCTCAATGGTAAGAGCAGTTATATGCTGCCAACATTGCAGCTAAGCTTCAATGGAAATTTGGTACCCAATGCTCCTGCAGATCTATATGCTGCACTAGGAAAAGATGATCAGAAAATTTATGTGGTACCATCACAGGGTTTGGTGGTGATACGCATGGGGGAATCGGCCGGACAATCACAATTGGCATTAAGTAGTTTTGATAATGAGTTATGGGGGAAACTAAAAACTGCGGGGGTCTTTTAACTGAACCCAAATCAAAGCACCCGGCTCCGGGATATTGTTTCCTTGTGTGTGAATAATGATGGGATATTCGCCGTGTTTAGCTGTTACAGACCAATACGATCCACAGAATAAAACTTTTTCTACCACACAATCAATGGCATTTTCATGATCGTTAGTGATCAGCATTTGTTCTGGTCTTATACAAATAGTAGCAGCACCATTGGGTAATTGCCAATATTGTCTAAAAGGATGTCTGTATCCTTCTATCATGGTGTATGGACCTAAAAGCCCTGCCACATAAGTATTTGCGGGACGATAATAGATCTCTTGTGGTGTGTTGTGTTGTATGAGTTGTCCATTTTTCAATACCATGATCTCATCTGCCCAACTCAATGTATCTATTGGATCATGCGATACCAGTATGCAAGTAACTTTTAGTTGCTCACTGATGGCGTGTACAACAGCGTTGATGGTTTGTTTATGTGGGATATCTAAATTGGAAAAAGGTTCATCCAGCAATAACAATTGAGGAACACCCACCAATAATTTTGCCAACGCAATTCTTTGACGTTCACCTCCTGATAGTTCATCATTCTTTCTTTGTAGTAAATGATCTACCTGACAAACCTGATAAAGCTGTGCTGCTGATTCCGGTGATAAAACATTTTGGTAACTCAATAATTCATGTACCTTATAATTATTGCGTAACTCATAATGTTGCGATAGATAAGCAATGCCTTTATGACCTGGTAACAATGTTACCGGAGGACTCCAAACTCTTTCTTGATTGAAATATACTTTACCGTTATCCGGAGCAATATGTCCGGCAATGATGCGAAGTAAAGTGCTTTTGCCTGAACCTGTCTCTCCTATGATCGCCAGTTTGCGTTGTGTTGATAATTGAAAACTGATAGGTTGAAGAACACATTGATTGCCTTCAGTTTTACTGATGTTTTCAACACGTAACAATGTATGGGGGGGGTGAACCGATTCCTGCTGCACGATCAACTGATTGTAGATTGGCTCAAAGGTAATGATGAAAAGGGAACCTTGTTATTGATGCGTAGCTCTTTGTAAACGATCATTCATAGACTTTCCCAAACCCTTGTCCGGAAATCGTTCTGCAATGATGACATCTAGTTGCTGGTGATCTAACCGATGCATGGCGGCATATAAATTGGATGCAGCTTCTTCCATGGATCCGGTGGCTGACAATACTTCAACTACACTTGCAGATAGATCATGACCAGTATGGCTGAACAAGATCAATCCGATTTTCTTGCCTGTATTTTCAGAGATACTTGTTTCAATGTTGTTGCTGAGTATGGTTTTTGTACTAGGAGCGTAGTGTCTAAGTAACATACCCGGTGCATCCGGATTTTCTTCGTTGCGAATGTATTCTTGCAAGGGTCCCGTGATCTGTTCTATTTCTTCCATGGCCAATGAACCATAACGATACATAACAGCACCCTCTTCATTAAAGCCAATGATGGTAGATTCAATACCTTTTTTACAAGGTCCCCCTTCTAAGATAAATGGGAATTCATCTTTGAAGTAAGAAGCTACATGCTGTGCGGTTGTTGGACTGATACTTCCGAATGGATTGGCACTGGGAGCTGCAAGAGGGAAAGGCAATTTTCGTAATAGTGATAGCGTAACCGGATGGTTAGGCACGCGAACTGCTACTGTATCTTTTCCTGCAGTAATGATATTGGGTACCGTATCTTTCTTTGGTAATAAAAGTGTGAGTGGTCCGGGCCAAAATTTTTCAGCCAATTGACGAGCCAGTGGAGGGATTGATGCAGCCACGTTTTCTATTTCACTAACATCAGCAATGTGCACAATCAAAGGATTGAACAAAGGCCTTTGTTTTACTGCATAGATTTTACGAATAGCTTTTTCACTGAAGATGTTTCCTGCAAGTCCATATACCGTTTCTGTTGGAATTGCAGCTACTTCTTCGTTTTGTAAGCTATCGGCAATGAGATTAATTTGATCAGTAATGACAGGCATATAAGCTATTAGCTTCAAGCTGCAAGCTACAAGGAAATTCAATTCAATGCGTTGGGTACAGCTGCAGGTCACAAGCTTCAAGCTGCAAGGAAAAAATATTTTGTTAATTGGCCTGAATCATGAGATACTTGCAGCTTGAAGCTTGCAGCTCCTAACTTATAAACTCAACACACTATTACTAGTCCCATAACCATTCACAACTTCCCCATCAGCCTCGGGCTCATTGATCCATTCTGTTTCATTGAGTAGGTAACGGAATTCGTGTTGTGTAGCCTTGGGTAATTGTACTTCTGCGGTAAAGCTGCCGTCTTTTTTCTTCTTCATGGGAACCGGATTGTTCCAATCACCATTCAAGCCCAATATTGCGGCAGTTTCTTTATCTTCTATAGTGAGCGTGAATTTTACTTTGGAGTAATCTTTTGTTTTGTAGATGGTTTTCTGAATCATATTCGGTTGTTTGCTTGCCCTTAATACGAAAAGTTGGAAATGGTAACCCAAGGGAAAGCTACAAGCTGCATGCTTCAAGCTACAAGTTTGAAGTCAAGATGAAAAATTGATTGAATTAACGAATGTTCGTTTACTTATTTCTTTAATACTTACTTGATAAAATTAAAATATCCGCAACTTGCAGCCTGCAGCTTGAAGCGTGCAGCTAAACTTGTTTTTCACCAAGCTTACTTCACGATCAACAATACAAACCCAATCAATGTAATGATCACATGTGTAATCAGCCATATTCTTTGATATAGAGGTCTTTTGCCAAATGGGGTCTTGGCATCGAAGGGTTCGAAGATGGGGGCTAGTCCCCAGAACACAACAGCATTGTTGTAGTCTTTTCTGATTAGAAAATAAATGCCTGCGAGTACGAAAATGGCGTAAGCAATTTTTTCAAATTTACCTGTACCTGTTTTTTTATTAGCAGTGGCTTCCATTGTTTTGTTTACTGAATTAGTTGCAGCAGTGCAATAGAAATTACAGGGTTAGTTTTTTTCTTTCAAATCATCTATGTTTTGCTTAAGTACCTTCAAGTGTCGACCAAAAGCTTTATGGCTTAACCATTTTGCTAAAAAATAGCCCATAGGTACCAGTACTGCAATACAAATCAACATCGCCCAAACCATTACAGGCTTGGACATGATTTCATCTACAGGTTTTTGTGCACCCATTACGCCTCCTAACATAAAACCACCAGCAGCACTCACAGGATAAATAATCAGCCCGGCCCATTTTTGTGCGTTGATCCATTGATGGATATTGTTATAATGTCGTTCCATCTCTTCCAGTAACGAAAGTGTTTCTACATTACCATCAATCGCTTTGCGTAAACGGAAGGCACCGGCAGTTGCCCAAATAGTAAAGATCAACACTACACTAATACAGGATTGAATTTGCCAGTAGGGAAAAGAGGCAATACAGAAAATGTAAAAGCAAGAAATTATTATACCGATGATACCATTACTCAATAAATTTTTTCGGATGATATGGAGTGGATTTTTCGATTGTAGATTTCCCAATGCACGAGGCTTCAGCAATGACAACAATGCTTCGTCTGGCTGTTGATCTATATCTTTCCATGTTTTTTCTATACTCATGATCATTGCTTTAAAAGGTTCGCCAATTGTTGTTTGCAACGATGAAGTTTTACTGCTACATGATTCACCGTAATACCTAATACTTCTGCTATTTCTGCATTTTCATAACCATCCAGGTGCATGGAGATCAAAGCCCTGTCGGTTTCTGACAGTGTGCGAATGGCTTTTCTTAATCTTTCTACTTCTTCTCTTTTTTGTGTTGCATCATTGGTTGCACGATCTACTTCTTCCAATGATTCCACATAATCTATTCTCGATGATTTTCTTTTTTGTGTTAGGATGGTATTCAGTGAAATGCGATACAACCAGGTACTGAACTTTGAGTCACCCCTGAAACCCGACCACGATCTCCATGCCTGTAACAATATTTCCTGATACAGGTCTTTCCGCTCTTCTGCATCATTGGCATAGAGCCCTACGAGCTTATAAATAATGCCCTGGCTATTCTTCACTGCCTCTAAAAATTGTGCTTCGCTCAAGTGACCGGTTTTCTAGTAGTACAATTGTATGGGAAGTTAGTTGCAGAAGTAGAGGGGAAATTACAGTAGTAAGCTTCAAGCTTCTGGCTGCAAGCTACAAGCAATGGAAAACATAAATAAATGTCTATATACCAATCGCTTGAAGCTTGCAGCTTTATTTATGGATTTGGATTTGTGTAATTAGACTGCGTTAGCTTTAAGCTTCAAGCCGCAAGCCACAAGTATCCTGAATTGTTTATAAATAACTGCATATCAATAACTTGCAGCTTGTAGCTTGCGGCCCGCAGCTCTATTCACCTTTATACAACCCCTTCTCACATGCATATGCTACCAGACCGGCGATACTTTTGACGCGCATTTTTTGCATGATACGGGTGCGGTGACCTTCAACGGTTCTTTGGCTGATGAAAAGGCTATTGGCTACTTCTTTACTGGTGCAGCCCTGACAGATCAATTGAATGATGTCTTTTTCTCTTTCTGTGAATACTACCAAATGATTACGATAGCCCGATTGGTATTTTTCAATCAAGTCTGTGATCTGTCTGCCACTTTCTGTACAGAAATAAGGGCGATGTTGATACACTGATTCAATGGCTTCAACGATTTCTCGTCTACCCGCACTTTTCATCACATAACCAATAGCACCGGCCTCCAGCATTTCCATGATATGAGATTCTTGTCCGAAAACAGACAATGCTATGATCCGTGGATTGGTATATCGCTTACAAAGTTCTTTGGTTGCCATCACCCCATCCATAATAGGCATAGAAACATCCATGAGAATTACATCCGGTTGCAGACGGCTTACACCTGATAATAAATCCAATCCATTTTCGGCTTCTCCGATGATATTTAGTTGAGGAACGGTTTCGAGTATTTTCTTCAACCCTTTTCTAAAAATGATATGATCATCCGCGATCATGATCTTGATCCTGATTTTCTCCATGCAAAACAATTAAATAGAAACAGGGGGATTTAAAACCGGTGCAAGATGTGTCAATAAAAAAATCTTTATTACCGTATTTCTACGGAATTTTTCTTTCGTTTTTTCAATAATAAAATCTGTGATTTTGCAAATGCAAATTCTCCGGCTTTGTAAACCAATTACAGCGGAGTGTTGAAGTCGGAGAATAACTCTTCCAGAGTCATATCCAATCCCTGTGCCAATGAGGCTAAAGTGGTAAGGGCAATATTTACTTTTCCTTTTTCTATGCGTTGTACATGGCTGTACTCCAGATCACAAGCATGTGCCAGCTGATGAATACTCAGATCTCGCTCCTTCCTGAGTTTAGTCAAATGTTCACCAAATGCAATTTTTAATTGATCCTTATCCATGCGGCAACAAGGTCAAGTGAATCACTAAAAAAGTTGGCGTATGTTCATATGCCAATGCTTTTTTATTCCTAATTTCATCGACTAAACTTTTGGTATGTCTTCCACATTAATAAAAACACCTCGTTATTCCAAAAGAGTAACAGATATGATCTTGTATGTTGTTGCCAAACAATTAGCAGATAGCATCATTACTTCTAATCATTTATCGGAGAAATGTCGTTATCAGAAGCACGATCGAAAAAAGAAAATCAAGGATTTACAAGAGGCTTAAAAAATCCGTACTTAACTTATCAACGACCTCACCACATACCCGCTCAACTGATTAACTTGCGCCCATGCAAGATTACCTGAATGGATTGAATGAACCCCAGCGCGAGGCAGTGACACATCTCAATGGTCCGCTCATGATTGTTGCCGGCGCTGGTAGTGGAAAAACGAAAGTACTCACCACCCGTATTGCTCACCTGATGAACAATGGCGTGGATGCCTTTAATATTCTCGCACTCACTTTTACCAATAAAGCTGCCGCTGAAATGAAGGAGCGTATTGAACGCATCCTCGGTAATGCAGAAGCGCGTAATCTTTATATCGGCACCTTTCACAGTGTGTTTGCGCGTATTCTTCGTGCTGAAGCACATCGTATCGGTTATCCCAACAGCTTTACCATTTATGATACCGACGATAGTCGCTCTGTGATCAAAACTGTAGTGAATGAATTGAACCTGGACGATAAACATTATAAACCCAATGTAGTAGGTAACCGCATCTCCTCTGCAAAAAATGCGTTGGTGGGTCCGGCGGAATATGCCACAGACTATTACATTCAGCAAGAAGATATGCGTGCCAATCGTCCGGCCATTGCGCAGATCTATGCTGCTTATGCCAACCGTTGTTTTAAAAACGGTGCCATGGATTTTGATGATCTTTTGTTGAAAATGTATGAGTTGCTGAAAAATTTCCCCGAAATACTGCATAAATACCAACACAAGTTCAAATACATTTTGATTGATGAGTACCAGGATACCAATCCGGTGCAGTACCAGATCACAAAGTTGTTAGCGGCAGTTCATGAGAATATTTGTGTGGTGGGTGATGATGCGCAAAGTATTTACAGTTTCCGTGGTGCAACCATTGAAAATATCTTACAGTTCCAGAAAGATTATGATGATGTGAAAGTGGTGAAGCTGGAACAAAACTATCGCAGCAGTCAGAACATCATTCATGTGGCGAATGAAGTGATTAAAAACAACAAAGGGCAGATCCCTAAAAATCTTTGGACTGAAAACAAAGAAGGTGATAAGATCAATCTGGTGAGAACCATGACCGATAATGATGAAGGTCGTTTTGTAGCCGATTGTATCCAGGAACAAAAACTAAGAAATCATTTTTACAATAAAGACTTTGCCATTCTCTACCGAACCAATGCCCAGAGCCGTTCTTTTGAAGAAAGCCTTCGACGAATGGGTATTCCCTATCGTATTTATGGGGGCGTGAGTTTCTATCAGCGTAAAGAGGTGAAAGATTTTCTCGCTTACTTACGTGTGATTGCTAATACTAGAGATGAAGAAGCTTTGAAACGTATCATCAATTATCCGGTACGTGGCATCGGCAAAACCACCATTGAGAAATGTGTGATTGCCGCGAATGAACAAAATATCTCGATGTATGAAGTGATTGCTCGTGCTGGAGAATTTGGTTTTAAAGCAGGTACATTGGAAGCGCTACAGAATTTTGTGACGATGATTCGCTATTTCCAGAGCATGCTCACAGGTACCAATGCTTATGATGTAGCAGTGCAGGTTGGTAAGCATACCAATCTGGTGAAAGAATTGTTCAACGATAAAACCACTGAAGGACTTGCGCGTTACGAGAACGTTCAGGAATTATTGAACTCTATAAAAGAGTGGACAGAAAGTCCATCCAATGAGGATGGAGAACAGGGTGATAAATCATTGAGTTCTTACTTGCAACAAATCACTTTACTGACAGATGCGGATGATGATAAAGCGGATAATGATGTGGTAAAACTGATGACCATTCATGCTGCTAAAGGTTTGGAGTTTGAATGTGTGTTTGTAGGTGGTGTGGAAGAGACTTTGTTCCCGAGTGGCATGTCTATCAATACAAGAGAGGAATTAGAAGAAGAAAGAAGATTGTTTTATGTGGCGGTTACACGTGCCAAACAAAAGCTATGGTTAACACATGCCAATGCACGTTATCGTTTCGGACAGTTGGTACAGAATGAACCCAGTCGTTTCATTGAAGAAATGCCGGAACAGTACATTGATAAGAGTTATGCAGGCGGCGGAGCACGTAACCACGCAGGAAGTGATATGGGTAGCGCTTTTGAACGTATGCAACGTGGGTTTGGTTTTAGTAGTGGTAATGCAGCTGCAGCTGAAAAAAAATATGGTCCGCCACCGGCTCGTAAACCCAATGCAAAACCTGAATACTTACCGGTACAACCTCCGGCAGCTAAAGTAGTAGCACATGTGCCATCACCCAATTTTGTAGCGAGTGATACCTCACAACTACAGGAAGGGCAAAAAGTAGAACACCAAAAATTTGGCTTTGGTAAAGTGATGAAGATCGAAGGCTCTGCACACAACCCAGTTGCAACCATTGTATTTGATCAGAATGGAGAGAAGAAGATCATGTTGAATTATGCGAAGCTTAGAATTGTGGAATGAAGGAAAAAAGAAACAGAAAATAAGAAACAGGAAACAAGAGACAAGAAAGCTTCAAGAACAAATACACGATTTTAAATAGTGCCGGACTTCAGTCCGGCGAAGAAAAGAATGTCTCATTCAATATTCATAATTCGATATTCTTCCGTTTTGTATAAATTGTAGTATGCAAAAACGAATCATCTCTATTTTTAGTATTCTCTTTTTTACAATACTGTCTTTTTCAATCAATGCACAAGAGCCATTGGTACAGAAAGTCAAGTCTGCCGACATTACATATGTCTTAAATAATATTCGGTCGACGCATAAGGCGCAAACATCCCAATTTGTTGTGAACCTATTTGAAGTATCAAATAAAAGTGGTAGTGCTCGGCAAAATGAATCTGATGAAGTAACGGATCATTTGTACATCGCTATTTCTGAGTTTGATGAAAAACCGAAACAGTTATTGTTTGTCATTAAAGATGTGTATGGTCCCTCAGAAATTAAGATGATCAAACAATCGGAAAAAGCTATTCAGCTTTCGTTTTTCTATATGGAGAAAGTGGTGAAGAAAAAATTTGAAGTATTGGTAACTAAAGATGGAGTAGAAAAACTGCGGAAAGAAAATTAAGAAACAGGAAACAAGAGACAAGAAAGCTTCAAGAACAAATACACAATTTTAAATAGTGCCGGACTTCAGTCCGGCGAAAGGCGAGCAGATTGAATATCGAATCATGAATTTCCAATATTAAAGTTGGGATAAAAAATTTGATCATTCAAAATTGGAAATTCATGATTCAATATTTCTCTTAATTCTTCACTTGTATTTTAACAGTTGTAGAAGATTGAACAGGTGCCATTTGTAAGCAAGTATCCAAGCCAGAGGTTCTTAATACAAATGTGTCACAAATCACTTTTTTAAGTTCTGCTGTAACTGTGTAGTCGCCTGCTGTTGAAAAGGAAACTTCATTTTTTTGATTCGTTGAATATTTCTGTGATAAACTAGCTGAAGTGGTAGGTGATACACTCCAAACCGCTACCAAATCTGAAGCAGCGTTTTTAACCTGAATCGTAACAGTTTCTCCTACTTTGGCAGTTGTTTTACTGGCTTCGATTTTGAGAGCTGTTGGATCTTCTTTCTCAATGTCTGAGTCTGCCTTTTCACAAGCGATGATTGACAAAGAAATAGCAGCAATCATGCATGCTTTGATTACATTTTTTTTCATAAACAATGATTTCTTGCTTAGATACAAATGCAGTCAAAACTGTGGTATAGTTTTTTTAAGCTGATCAACTATTCTACATACAACAACTATCTATCTACTAATTAATCAATCTGGTCTATGAAATGATATTATTTTTGCGCTTGTAAATGAAAACTTTATACTGTTTGGCTCAATACCTCATCATTCAACATTGAAAATTCCTTATTCGATATTTTACACCGCACTCCAGCTTCCATCATCCGGAATCATGACTTGTTTTCCCAGCTGATTTTGTTCGATTAGTTCACGAAAATCTTTTCTTTTTTCCAGACAATGGTTCACTGTTTCAAGGTGTACTATACTGATTTTATTTTTTGTGACTTTACTGACTTCCAGTACATCTTTTCCGGTCATTGTGATGGCATCACCCTGTAAAAAACGAGCACCACCGCCATTCACGATGATGTGATCAGGAGAGAAAACATCGATCACTCTTTTTACCTCCTCACACCAAATGGTATCGCCGGCGATGTACAAAGATTGTTTTTTGTGTGCGATCAGATAACCTGACACCTGTCCCATTCTTTTGCCGATCTCGCCGGTGCCATGTTGCCCACCCGTGCGTGTAATTCCAATTCCTTTCCACTCCATGTGTTCATTCAATGGGATAATTTCTTTGAACCCCTGTTGTTTTAATCTATCGGCATCTGTGGGTTGACAAATAATCGGTAGTTCTTTATCGATCAATTCTCTTGCTTTAGCATCCCAATGATCGGCGTGAAGGTGAGTGAGTAAGACGGCATTAACGGTCGTCATTTTTTTCTTTAATTCTTCTTCATGAAAAGGAAGATCCGCCATGGGAATTCGCAAACTGTTACTGGCATTTGAAATAGGATTCATCGCATCTTTTGCACTTAACATGGGATCCACCAGAATATTGAGTTTGTTCACTTCTATGAATAAAGTGGCATGACGCCATAGCTGAAAACGAAAACGAGATTTTTTTACGGGTCCGGCATGCAGTGTATTTGTAGCCAAAGCCATTAAGGCTAAACTGCTTTGTTGTAAAAAAACACTTCTTTTCATATGGGTTCAACTACAAATTGAAGGAACAAAATGTTCAGACTGTAAGCTACGAGTTTCAAGCAACAGGAATTAGCTGTTAGCAAAAACAATCGCTCTTCTTTCCGGGTATGTTTCATAGGTGCCCGCCAACATAAAGCCACAATGACCTCCTGATGACGTGGTTTCTAGTAGCAGGTTTGGATTGCTATCAGCGGCTTCATATCCAATACATTCGGGCGATAAGAAGGGATCGTTCAGTGCCTGAATCAATAAAACAGGAATTTTTATTTGGGGTAAGAGAGGTTTTACACTGGCACGTGTATAAAAATCTATTGCATCCTTATAACCATGTAAGGGTGCGGTGTATCGGTTATCAAATTCAATGAGGTTGCGGATGTTTTCATAGTCTTCGTAACTAATCTGATCTGGATAGCGAATAGATTTCTCTTTGATTTTCTTCCCTAATTTTTTTAAGAATCGTTTGACATAAATTGTATTACCTGGTTGTGAAAGGGCTCGTACACTCGCGTACAAGTCACAAGGAACAGAAATGCCGATCACCTTTTTTATTTCAGTAGGAACCTGGTCAGGATGTTCTCCTACAGACCGTAAACTCAAGCTTCCTCCCATGCTAAAGCCAACCAGCACAATATTTTCATAACCATAGGTATCAATGGCATGTCGTATCACAGCTCTTAGATCATTTGCGTCGCCATGATGATAAAAACGTAATAATCGATTAGGTTCACCACCACAGCTTCTGCAATTCCAACCCAATGCATCCCATCTTTGTGATGTAAATTTCTTAGCCATACCCGTTACATAATGCCTGCCTGAATCGCCTTCCAATCCATGTGTAATGATGACTAGTTTTTTGTGGTTTGTGTTTTGCTGATGCCAATCCAGATCCACAAAGTCTCCATCTACCAATTCCAGTCTCTCCCGATGATCGTATTGAAAATGTATTTTCCGAAACATACTTGGATAAATAGACTGTACATGACCATTCCATTGCCAAAAGGGAGCGCGATAAGAAATCTGGGAAATGGTTGGCATATGAAATTTTGGTAAAAATAATGGGAAAAAGAGACAAGAAAGGAGAAACAAAGGACAAGGAAGGAACAAGAAACAAGAAAGGGGCAAGTAACCAATATACAAATTTGAATAGCGCCGGATTTTATTACGAAGAAAAGAAAATAAGAAAGTAAGGGTAATAAAATTGAGGTAATGTAAATGCTAATCTTAGTAACTACTACTTTGTTAAAGTAGTAGTTACAGTACTCTCTTTAACAGAAGAAAATGATTATAAGCCGATGTCATAAGTTACTGATTTTTCAATGATTGGGGTTATTCAAATGACTTTTGTTTTAGATCGTTTAATAATTTATTTTTAAAAATTAGCAACGCAACTAATTAGAACATTATGATCAATTATGCCGTGGTTATACCAATGGCCAATGAGGAAAAAGATTTTATCCCGTTTATCAATATTCTTACAGAAACATTGAATAAAAATCCTGGAGGGTCTGTATACTTCATAGTAGATAATGTGTCGAAAGATCGAACTTTAGAAATCTGTAATCAACACTCGGCCAAAGACAATCGTTTCAAAACTATTTGGGCTCCTCAAAATCGAAATGTTGTTGATGCTTATATTAATGGGTATAAAGAAGCCTTACAAAATGGTCATGAATATATCATTGAGATGGATGCAGGACTTTCTCATGACCCAACGATTATTCCACAATTTTTAGAATCATTATGTGACGGTTATGAGTGTGTTTTCGGGAGTAGATTCATTAGAGGAGGAGGAATATCTGATTCAAACTGGAAACGCCTCTTCTTATCTAAAGTAGGTACAATACTTGCTAATACTTTACTCGGTACTTCTATGTATGATATGACTTCAGGCTTTCAAGGCTTTCATGCTGAAGTAGTTAAAAAATTTGCTTTTTATCCGCTCTTATCGAAAGCACATTTTTATCAAACTGAATTGAGATATTTATTGAGATATACAAATTATTTAGAAATTCCAATTCAATATAGAGCGCCATCGCCAAGCGTTTCAAAAAAAGCGATTGTTAACTCCTTGTCAGTATTGTTTTATTATTTTAAACAAAGACTTAAAAACAAGTCGGTTAGCATTCAATAAAGCAGATCTTCATGAAAACAAAAGAACCTTCGCAAACTCCACATATTATTGTAATCGGTGCTGGCATTTCTGGCTTAACAGTTGCTAGGCTATTGCAACAAGCTCATTTTAAAGTTACAGTATTAGAAAAAGAGGATCAATGCGGTGGTCTTATAAAGTGTAAGAACATTGATGGTAATCTTTTTCATGTTGTTGGGGGGCATGTATTTAATAGTAAAGTACAGACTGTATTAGACTGGTTTTGGGGATTATTTGATAAAGAGAAAGAGTTTATAAAAGCCAAAAGAAAAGCTGCTATATTCCTGCACAATAAAGTAATTGGCTACCCAATTGAGAACTTCATTTACGAACTTCCGGAAGATAAAGTGATAAGTATTGTTGATGATCTTTTGAAACTTTCTACAAAAGAAAGTAGCAATACGCCTGATAATTTTGAAGATTTCCTTCTTAATAGCTTCGGAAAAACTTTATATGATCTTTATTTCGGACCATATAATCGAAAAATTTGGCAACATGATCTTAGTGTTATACCATTAGCTTGGCTAGAAGGTAAACTTCCCATGCCTACGATTAAAAATATACTACTTAGCAATATTCAAAAGAAAGAAGAAAGTGAAATGGTTCATGCCAATTTTTATTATCCACTAAAAGGAGGCTCACAATTTATTATTGATAGGCTTGCGGAAGGGCTAACGATTAAATCATCTTATGAAGTATTAAGTATAACGAAAAGTGAAAATGGAATATCAATAAATAATGGCGAGATATCTGCCGACTATGTTGTTTATTGTGGAGATATTCGTCGTGTGAAAGATATAGTAGAAGTTGATGATGACAATTTTAGCAAAGCGGCCGAAGCGGTAAAACAGTTGCCTTCAAACGGAACTACTAATGCACTTTGTGAAACAGACGATACAGATATTTCATGGCTTTATCTACCAGAAATTCAATTCAAAGCTCACAGGATTATATATACAGGTAATTTCAGCCCATCCAATAATGCTAGTTCTGAAAAGAAAACATGTGTTGTTGAATTTTCAGGTAAACAAAGTCTAGATGTAGTGCAAGAAGAACTCAAATTGTTACCGGGCAATTTAAAAATGCTTGCATATAATTATCAACCCAGCTCATATATTATTCATCAGTCAAATACGAATGAAGATGTGGCTGTATTAAAAGAAAGGCTTTCTCAACATAATATTGCATTGCTTGGACGATTTGCAGAATGGCAATATTTCAACATGGATAAATGCATTGAATCTGCAATGAATCTTTCGAAGAAGATAATTGATCAGTACACTAAAAACTAATAGGGAGTAAAAAAGGAATATTTCATTTCCCATATATTAATACTGCTATATTGGCTAAGTTAGATCACTAGCTTTTTAAATGGTTTTCTGATTTTCGTAACTATTCCTTAATTCTTCTAGCGAGTTACTTTGTAATAATACAAGCGTGGTGTTGTGAGTGAATCGACAAGTATAATTTTTTTGCCGGCCTTTTTATATTGATCCATTAAAATGGCATTAGATTGGTATGTGTACTTATCAAGTGGTGAATCAAGTATGAAATTGACTGAGTCTGGTATCTTTTCTAATGGATAAATTCCTGTACAAAAAGTATTTTTCGAAATAGTTCTTACGTCGTAGTATGATATGAATGTTGTAGCAATATTTACATTTTTGAGATCTTGTTGGTGTTTTGATATGAAACTTCGAATTTTTTTATAATCATTAGGCTCACTTACGGATAAATTATTTTTAATTCCAAAGAATATAATAATGCATGTAATAGAAATCATTACCAGCATTGATACCTTATTATGAATGACAGAGGAAAATCCTATAAATGCAATCAACAATGGAATAAAACTCATCCAAGTGTAATAGCTGAGGTATCTTCCGGAAATATTCATTAACATAGGAGTAAGCGAACCAAAAATAAAGAGGGCTACTAATGAAGATTCTTTCTTGATTTTTTTCGCATAAAACAAAAAAAGCAGAATAGTCGAAAGTAATAAAAAGAAAGCCTCTTTATTTATTAGATAGTCACTCAAACACCTTTGAATAAAACTGATATCGTTGTTTGTTTGTAGCGCGCTTAAATATTTATTATAATCGGCACCAAAGAGGTTATTGATATATGGCAATACTGTCGCAAGAATATTCTTTAGTGTGGCAGAATAGGAAACGATACTGGCAACAAAAGGAATCAATCCATTATTTAAATAAAAAAACAAAAGAAGAATCAATATCGAAGCAAATTGTGATAGTACAAAGTTCTTTAGTATACCAATAATCGACTTCTTTTTATCTTTTTTAATTAGAATAAAAACAATCAACCCAAAAAATATATAAGGTATCGTTTGAATTCCAGATAAACCTACTAAAATACCTGCCAATATTAAAGAGAGTCTTCCTGTCCTTTTGTGATAGAATAAAAATGCTGAGTAATAAAAAAGTAAAACAAAAAACACATTGGTAAAATCTACTCTTCCACTACGATATATTATCGAAAATGACTCAGCACACCAGAGAATAAGAAGAAAAAAAAGTACATAAAACTTCTTATGGAATATAATTCTTTTATTAGCTAAATAACAAGAGAATAATGAAAGCATCAGCAATAAAAAGAGATTTAAGCTCCTTGCTGTAACTAAAGAAATTCCAAATAGTTTATACCAAAGAGCTAATAATAGCTGGTATAATGGAGGATAGGTAGAAATAGGCTCTCTGTCCATACTAGAATACCAGGCTTTTGTTTTCCATTCTAATGTTTCAGAAAATTGAACAGCTGTATCTGCAAACATGATTTCATCTAACCAAGGAAGTCTTGTCCAAGTAATGGTAAATATGTTGACTAAAAAGAATAGAATGCTAAGACCAATTCCTGGCCAATAATAATCAGCTGTTTTCCATTTTTTGAAATTAAAACTAAGCGTCATGTCTGAATTTAAACCGAAGGGTATCATCAATAATGATGAAAAGCAAGATAATATTTTTAAAATCTATCTAGGGGATTAAATTTCTTCATAAATCAAATGAAGCTTTTAATTATCTTACCTTGTTAAAACATTTTATCTATACCTTAATCATTCTCCCCGCTCACTTTTTCATTTCTCATTCCTTATTCCATATTTCTTATTTTTAAGTCATGACCGGCGCTAAATACCTCAAATACCTCAACCCTTTATCACTCTTTGATACCAAGCGTACGCGGGATATCTTTCATGTGAACCCTACCGTTATTCCCGAACGTGTTGAAGCCAGTGAGATCAAAGTAAAAGTATACGACTACTCAGTAACTGAATTCTCGGAAAAACAACTCAGTGAGATCAAAGAATGCTTTGTATATCGCGATAATGATCATATTTCATGGATTAATGTAGATGGAATTCGTAAAGCTGATGTTGAAGCCATATGTAATCACTTCGGTATTCATTACCTCATCGTTGAAGATATCATGAGTGTAAGTCAACGTCCGAAAATGGATGAGATGGACAATGTGATGTTCTGTTTACTCAACATGCTTTACTTCAATGAACAAACCGGTGCTGTTGAAACAGAACAGATCAGTATCATTTTAGGAAAAGGATTTGTGCTTTCTTTTCAGGAAGATGCAGGAAGAGATGTATTCAACCCCATTCGTGATAAGCTCAAACTCAATGGTAGCAAGCTTCGTACTAGTGGTGCCGATTATCTCTGTTATGCTATGTTAGATATGATCGTTGACAACTATTACATTGTGATGGAGAAATTGGGAGATCGAATTGAATTACTGGAAGAAAAAATCATTCGTGGCAGTAATACACGCACACTGGCAGTGATCAACAGTTTGCGCAAAGAACTCATCGTGCTGAAGCGAAATGTGAGTCCGGTAAGAGAATTGATCAATGGTTTTATCAGAAGTGAAAGTGAGTTGCTTGAAGAAAGAACCACCAAATATTTCAAAGATGTTCATGATCATATTCTGCAAGCGAATGACTTGGCAGAGAACTATCGTGATATGATGATGAACCTACAAGACCTCTACCTCAGTAATGTAAACCTGAAGACCAATGAGGTGATGAAAGTAATGGCCATTGTTACTTGTTTACTCGCCCCTGCCACAGTCATCGGCGGCATCTTCGGTATGAACTTCGATCGTATTCCTTATATCCACCACCAATACGGCTTCTTCATCGCCGTAGGCCTCATGCTCATTGTACCCATTTGGATGTTGGTGGCGTTTAAGAGGAGAGGGTGGTTTTAAAAAGCTTCAAGCTACAAGCCTCAAGCTTCAAGAAAAATACTTGTAGCGTGTAGCTTGTAGCCAGTAGCTTATTCCTTACACTTTCACCAATTTCCATTTACCGCGTTTGAACAGAATAACACTGGTGATGGTGATACAGGTTTCGGTGGTTACGATGGCGATGAAGACACCGGTGGTACCCATGTTCAGTACTTTGGAAAGTAAGAGTGCAAATGGTATTTGGAAAACCCAGAACCAAAATAAATTGATCCAGGTGGGTGTTCTGCTGTCGCCTGCGCCATTGAAGGCGTTGATCATCACCATTCCAACACCATAGAAAATGTATCCTAAACTCACAATACGCAATGCGGTTACGGCTGTTTTGGTTACTGCAGGATCATGTGAGATCAATCCCACAAAAAATTCAGCGCCTACAACAAAGAGTACCGACACAAATGCCATAAAGATGGCATTGTAACGAGCGGTCTTCCAAACAGATTGCTCTGCACGATCGGGTTGTTGTGCACCTAGATTTTGTCCAACAAGTGTTGCAGCTGCATTGCTCAATCCCCATGCGGGCATGATAAAGAAAATGAGCAAACGGATGGCGATGGTATAACCTGCTACGGCATCACTCCCAAAACCCGAAACAATTCTGGCCATTGCAATCCAACTGGCTGAACCGATGATGAATTGTAAGGTTCCGGTGGATGCAATATTGGCGATCGATGAAAGGATCTCTTTATTCGGAATAAAATGTTTACGAACGATGCGTATGATATTTTTTCCATTGAATAAATGATACAACTGATACAATACACCAATACCTCTACCCGTGGTAGTTGCAATGGCCGCACCTGTTAACCCAAACTGATCGATCAATATCGGACAGAGAATGATGTTACAGATATTGGCCAGCCATAAACTTTTCATGGCCATGGCTGCATCACCCGCGCCACGGAAGATACCGTTGATGAGAAACAATAACATGATCACCAGATTACCCACCAACATGATGCGGGTATAGTTGGTTCCCATGGCTACCACCGACTCATCGGCACCCATGAGTGCCAGAACATCTGCGGCATAAAAGATACCTATGATGCTGATGAGTACAGACACGCCAAAAGACAGTAATAAAGCCTGTGCACCTGCCTTGGCAGCACCTTCGGGATTTTTCTCACCTACTCTTCTCGCCACCATCGCGGTAGCGGCCATGCTTAAACCGATGGCAACAGAATAAATAAGGGTGAGACAAGATTCTGTGAGTCCGACAGTTGCGGCGGCACCGGCACCGAGTTTACTCACAAAGAAAATATCGACCACGGCAAACACAGACTCCATGCACATTTCAAGGATCATAGGTATGGCAAGCATGAACACGGCTTTGCGGATGCTGCCTTGTGTAAAATCCTGGTGCTCGCTGTTGAGTGCTTCGCGGAAATAGCTGAAAAAGCCCTTCTTGGGCGTATGATTAATGGTATTATTCGTCATTACCTGATTGAATTATGTAAATAAAAGATGGTACGCCAATAGCGTACGTTAAGGGTTGTTGAAGAAAAATGGGTAGCAGTGGTACCCTGCTTAGATGTTCATAAAACAGGTATTCGTGTACGAATGTCTTTCAGATTTTGTTGATCGAAAGCAGGGCAAAATTATTCTTTTCTTTCACATATACAACATAAAAAAATGGATAAATGGTAAATGTGTGATATAATTTGTTGATGTATATTGTTGCTGCTTAACAACCCACAAATACCCAAGAGTTTTGGTTCGCCTAAGACCAAACCCTGAGAAACACCCCCGGCAGTATTGCCGGGGTTTTTTTTGGAAAAAATTTCGATACCAACATACCAAAACGCTGTTTTTTACGTACATGTAACTGTTAACCGTATATGAACTTTTAAACAGGTAAGTTGTTGAATACGAGATTGCTATATCTTTATAAGGAAGTTCAATATCCCCCAAGATGAACTATAAAGGCTTTATAAGATCCAATATCAGTATACCCGTGTGTGTAACCCGGAGATGGAATTTGGTTTCCTGGCCATTCTTCTTTTTCCTTCTTCCTTTATTGTTTATTTCTTTTTCTGTTGATGCACAATTAAATGGCGGGGTGATATTAACAACAAAATGTCAGGTTTGGAATGCAGACCATGTAATTACACAAACAACTGCTATTAGTGGTGAGGATGGGTTTCAGCCCACAACTTATCAATGGCAAAGATCTCAAAATATTTCTTTTACAACATTTGATGTTGTTGGAGCCTCAACAACGAATTTGAATGATCAAGCCGATCTAACGGGTACATGGTATTATAGAAGAAGGGTAGAAAATAATGGTAGCACTGCATATAGTAATACCGTTACCATTGTAATGATGCCCAGCGCAACCATTACCGGTGCTACAACTGTATGTTTGAATGCGACCAATCCAACATTAACCATTACCGGTACCGGAGGTACTGCGCCTTATGATGTTAGGTATACACTGGGTACTTCAACGGTTGATGTAACAACCAATAGCTCCGGTACATATACCATTTCAGCACCCACCAATGTTGCAGGTACGTTTACTTATACACTTACACGTATCACTGATGCTAATTCCTCTGGTGAATCTTGTCCCAATACATCTTTCACTACAGGTTCTGTAGCTGTTACTGTAAGACCATTACCCACCGCCACAATTTCTACCAGTGCAACCAGTGTTTGTAGAAATGGTACACAACCTGTGATCACTTTCACAGGAAGCAATGGTACTTCCGGAACGAATTATACGTTCACTTATAAAATTGGAAGTACTACGCAACCTACAGTATCCAGTACCGGTGGTGCAACTACTGCAACGGTCAACCGCGCTACTAACACTGCAGGTAGTTTTACTTATGAACTGGTTTCAGTACAGGAAGGAAGTGCGCAGGCATGTAGTAACACACAAACAGGTTCTGTAACAGTGGTGGTGAATGAAAATCCTACCATCACTGGGATTGATCCGTCCTCACCAAAAGTTTGTAGAGGGAGCAGTGGATTTGATATCACCTTCAATACCACAAGTTCACCCAATCAATACCGCATCATCTGGAATACTGCAGCACAAACAGCAGGCTTTACCAATACGGGTGATCAAACTTTTAATAACTCAACAGGAAGAATTACTGTAGCGGTTCCTACTTCTGCGAATGTGGGAACCTATACGGGCACTTTGCGTTTAACGAATACTAGTACTACTTGTTTTGTAGAAAATTCTGCTTCATTGCAAGTGGTTGCAACACCAACCGTTGCTGCCATCACAGGATCAAATACCGTGTGTGTTGGTTCTACCATTACATTAGCGAATGCTACATCGGGTGGAGTATGGTCGGTCAACAATTCCAATGCAACCATCAACACCTCAGGTGTATTAACAGGGTCAGTAGCGGGAAGTACAACGGTTTCTTATGCTGTAACAAATGCAGATAATTGTACCACAACGGTAACGGCTGTCAGAACCATCAATGCTTTGCCAACGGTTCAACCCATTTCCGGTAATGCTGCAGTCTGTGTTGGATCAAGTATCACATTGGGTAATGCAACCACCGGCGGAACATGGTCGGTCAATAATTTCAATGCAACGATCAACACTTCCGGAGTATTAACAGGATCATCAGCAGGAACAACAACAGTTTCATACACGGTTACCGATGCCAATAATTGCACGGCAACAGTAACAGCTGTTAAAACCATCAACGCCTTACCAACAGTGGCTGCCATCAGTGGTGCCAATGGAGTTTGTGTAGGAGCCAATACTTCATTGACCAATGCAACAACAGGAGGAGTATGGTCTGTCAATAACAGTAATGCATCCATTAGTAGTTCAGGAGTACTCACCGGTAATGCTTCAGGTACAACAACTGTAACGTATACTTTCACCAACAATAATGGATGTACAGCAAGTATCACATCCACTAAAACCATCTTTGCACAACCGGTATTGCAAATCACCAATCCGGCCGGCATCTGTTCACCCGGTACCATTGATCTTACACAAGCATCGATTATCGCAGGTAGTGCTGCAGGACTTCAATACAGTTATTGGTCAGATGCTGCGGCTACGATAGCGGTTACTTCACCCAGACTAATTGGTAATGCAGGTACTTATTATATCCGTGGTACAGAAGCGGTCAACAATTGTTCGGTCATTAAACCTGTAACAGTTGCAGTGTTGCCGCAAGCTTCAATGGTTATCAATACACCTGCTGCTGTTTGCTCACCTAACACTGTTGATATTACCAATGCAGCCATTACCAGTGGTAGTGCTTCGGGTTTGAGTTTCACTTATTTTACAGATGCACTCGGTACACAACCATTGAATACACCGACTGCTGTTTCACAGTCGGGCACCTATTATATCAAAGGTACTCCGGCTGTAGGTTGTAGTGCCGTAACTCCCGTAACAGTTACCATCCATCCGCTTCCATCATTGGTCGTGAATAGTCCGGCCGCAGTATGTGCGCCAGGTGTGATCAATCTAACACGTCCTGAGATCACAGCCGGTAGTTCATCGGATCTTCGTTTCAATTACTTTATTGATGCAGCACAATCCGGTGAAGTGGGTGATGCTACTCAAATTGCAAGATCGGGTACTTATTATATACGTGCTACCAACAATCAAACCGGTTGTAGAAACAATGCATCGGTAGCTGTGACTGTGCATCCGATACCAACGGGACAGTTGCAAACACCTGCTGTGAATTTTATTTGTGAGAATGGTTCTTTGACATTATCGGCCAATGGTGCAACAGGATATCAATGGATCAGA
This sequence comes from Brevundimonas vancanneytii, assembly GCA_943368425.1. Lineage (GTDB taxonomy): Bacteria > Bacteroidota > Bacteroidia > Chitinophagales > Chitinophagaceae > Sediminibacterium > Sediminibacterium vancanneytii_A. The sequence goes on along the minus strand of CALRLC020000002.1, from coordinate 423,041 downwards.
GATCAGCAGCCGATCAGTGGTGCAACCAATGCAACGTACACTGCTACTGCAGGTGGAACTTATACAGTAAGATTTATTTCAGCACAAGGTTGTACAAGACAAGCCACTGAAAATATCACATTAGAAGTACTGGCAAAACCTGTGATCGATTTTGCAATTGGAGACGCTTGTGTAGGCGTACAAACCAATTTTCAAAATCGTTCCACTGCTACAAGTTCGGGCGGATTGAACTGGTTATGGGAGTTCGGAGATGGATCTGCTTCCAATGAATTTTCTACGCGTTATACTTATCTCAATCCGGGTGTATATCGTGTGAAGTTAACGGCCAGTAATCCGAATTGTGCTGTCACCGAAGCAAAAATGGTTGAATACATTGTAAGAGCTGCTGCACGTCCGGTTCGTTATCCAGATGTTGAAACATTGCCGGGTGTTACTGTAACGGTGAAGGCAAGAAACAATATTGGAAATATTTATACATGGACACCCAATTCCGGATTAACAGCTCCTGCTGCATCAACAACTTCTGTGACCGTGAATGAAACCACTTTGTACAAGGTGTCGATCATTTCAGATATTGGTTGTACAACAACGGATACAGTATTGGTGAAAGTATTACCGGGAGTAGATATTTATGTACCACAAGGATTTTCTCCCAACAATGACGGACAGAATGATCGACTATATCCGATGTTGGTGGGGATGCGTCAGTTGAATTATTTCAAAGTATTCAATCGATGGGGTAATGCCATTTTCAGTACAGGCAATGCATCAGCAAGTGCCGGATGGGATGGAATGTACTTAGGTCAATTACAGACATCGGGCGCCTATACCTGGGTAGCCGAAGCCATTGACCTACAAGGACGCGTTGTTCGAAAAACGGGGACAGTGTTGTTGTTGAGGTAGTGAGTAGGTTATAGAAAATACGATATAGCGAATAGTTCATAGCAAGAAGATTGTTCTACTATAGCCATGAACCATAAGCAATAAGAAAACTATGAGAAAATACACCATAAGCATTTTACTATGCCTATCCTGCTTTGTAGTGATGGGGCAGGATCCGTATTATTCTCAGTATTTTAGTTCACCGCTTAGTTTTAATCCGGCTTTGACAGGATACATTGATGGCTCACATAGGCTTGCGGTGAATTTCAGAAACCAGTGGGCGAATATCAGCACACCTTATCAAACTGCATCCGTTTCTTTTGATACAAGGATCATGCGTAAACAGTTGCCTGATAGAGATAGATGGGGCTTAGGCATTCATGCCATGTATGATCAGGCAGCCGGGGGTATTTATAAAAATAGTTACGTGGTGCTGTCAACAGGTTTCAATAAGGGATTGGATGAGGAAGGGTATCAATCAATCGGTATAGGTGTTCAGGCTGCATTGGGAAGGAATGTTGTTGATTTTAATAAGATCAGTTTCTCTAACCAGTTTACTACAAGTGGCTTTGATCTATCCATACCCAATGGAGAGAGTATCAACAATCGCTCTGTTGCATATGCATCAGTGAATGCAGGTATCTTATATAATTATGCTGATGAGGTAGGGAATGCCTACAGCTTTGGTGCTTCAGTCTTCCATCTTACCAATCCGCGACTGAATTTTTTTACCGGACAAAATAGTCGCCTTGATGGTAGATATGTATTGCATGGAAGTGCACTTTTAAAAGTGAATGATAGAGATGAGTTTTTTTTCAGTGGAAACTTTATGCAGCAAGCACGAAATAAACAAACTGTAATTGGTGGTGCCTATGGTTGGGGCATTGGTGAAACAGATTATCATTTGTATACCGGCGCATGGTTAAGGACTAGTGATGCCATTTATCCTTATGTGGGTTTGAGGGCCAATAGTTTTCAGGTTGGGATTAGTTATGATATCACAAATTCTGATCTGCGAAGAACCAGTGGTTTTGCGGGCAGCAGTGAAATTTCTTTTATCTGGTTTTTTGATCAGGCGAATAAAAGCAAAATCATTCCTTGTTTCTTTTAGCGGAGGATGGACAGCAGATTTTTGTTTAAAATCATAATTCATCATAACAATCTGTGTTCCATTAGTTACCTAATACGAACAAGCTAATATCATTACCAAACACTTCATGATGCTGTTGATAAGCGATCCACTTTTCTATAAAAGATTTACCCATGATACGTTGAGGAGTGCTTAGTAATATCAGCGTATTCTTGTCCAGAAAATACTGCAACATTGTATTCAATGCATCAAAGTCTGATGGATTGTAATTGATATCACTCAACAACAATACGTCAACAGTCAAGTCTTTTGGCAATTGTTGCCAGTTAATAATTTTTGTACTGATATTGGTAATTTGATTCAATTCAGCAGATGCCCGAACATAGTTAAGTGGTTCCGATAAAAAATCTGAGCAACAAACTTCCTTGGCAAATTTTGAAGCTACCAACGAGGGAAGCCCAAGTCCGCCTGCGAGCTCTAAGACTTTTTTATCTTTTACATAATGAGGGTTTGATGCCAAAAAATCGGCTAGTGCTTGAGCGGAGGGCCAACATTTACCCCAGAACGGGAAATGAGATAGCTTTTGTTCCTGCCATTCTTTTCGCAGTTCCTGCTGTTTTGGTAATAGCAGTTTTATTGCGATCTCACCGAATCTGTACGTTTGTTGTTGCGTATGCAATAGAATGGGTCAGCGGTTTTACTTTATCAGGTCCATTAACTTTTCTACAACCGGGTCTTTGCCTGATAAAAGTGCTGTTGGCTGGAAAGGTATAAAAATAGTAGGCTGTACCCCTTTTGATTTTTTATCGCTCAGAGCGCCTTCATATATGGCCATAGAACAGTAGCCATACAATTTGGTATTGGGCAGTGTAAAACTGGCGTTTTCTCCTGTAAGATCAATGCGTTCACCGGTGGGTTCACCAATGATAGTACCAAGATTTGCAGATTTTACAGACAAGGCTGTCATGTGTGCAGAAGAATAGGTAATAGGCCCAGTCAACAAATAAAATTGCCCACGGAAAACATTTTCTTTTTTAATGGTGGTATCCAATGCTTTTGTCTGAAAACGCATGGTATAATTATTACCGTTTCTGATACCGTTCTTGATGAAATTTTGCATCATACGGTACATGCCACTGTTTTCTTTAAATCGATTCATCATAGAACCGTTGCGTAAGGTTTTGCTATACACATCTATATAGGGCTGTTTTGCGATGTATGCCAACAGATGATCACCGATGGAAGAATTACCGCCTCCATTGTTACGAATGTCAAAAGCCAGGTGTTGTATTTTTTCTTGTTGGATGATTGCAAATGCAGAATCAATAAAACGAATGGCTTCTGCATAATTGTTATAAGAGGAACAGGAAATGATTGCCAGTTGTTGTGGTTTGAATAATTGAAGACCCCATTTTTTCTTGGGGAATTGTCTTTGGAAAAACCCATTCATCGTAATTCCTTCCGGATGAGTCGTCGTCGTTTTTTGCTGATACGGATCATGTAATACGATCGTGTATTGGTTCTCCCATCCGTACAATGACCATAATAAAAAAGGAAATAAACGAGACAAAGAAGCTTCTTTCATTCTAGGATGGTCTGCAGGAACTACCGGCATGATTCTTTGTATGATATCTTTTATAGTTACTCCATTGATCGACTGAACCATTAAGCCACGGTACAAAGAGGAACTGTCTTTCCAGTTCTCAGTGATCCAAAGCGTATCATTGTATAACCTGACGCGATAAGGAAAAAGTTTTCCATTTCTGTTGATCAACTCCTCTACTTCTTCAAAATCAAAATCATAAGTGAGTGCTGTATGTCCATCATTGTATTGGGTAGTAACCGGTGCAATCAGCTCTATGAACTCCCAACGTTTCATTGGGCGTATGATCTTTTTTCTGGTCTCTTTCCATTTCTGCTCTGTGTCCATGCTATCAGCATCTGCCCAAAGAGCTGGATGATTACCGGTAATGATCTTGTATAAACTATCATAATCACTCAACAATTCATTCACTGTAAATACACGTTGATGTACTGAATCCTGCATGGCTTTTGTGTGTAAGCTTCCTACAGTGAATATCAGAATGATGATTGGTTTAATTAGAGTCATTGTTATTCGTTTGTAGATCAGGGATCATACTTTTATGGATTAACGAAAGAGCGCCGGCTTTCCCAATATATTTGTATTCTTCATCCGGACTATTGAACAATTCAATAGACTCAGATGATTGCTTCTCTTGAATGGTGTAATGATGTTCTACTGATTTTTGAAACCATACCAATGAGACAATAAGAATACCGGTGATCACTACAATAAAGATAATCAGGTAAAGCAATTTTCTTCTAAAATGCTGATCAAACGATTGCATATTACCAATAAGTATAAGTGAATGTAATTGGTGTTACAGGATTCGGCATGTTATCTACAAAATGCTTTTTTGTGAGAACGTAACCATCGTTATCATAGGTATATTCGAAACGGTCTACCCTTCCTGAAAGTCCCATCTTGTCAACTGAAATAATTCTTCCCGGATTATTTTTCATAAGAACAAAACCAGGTAGAAAATAGTCTGTACTTACTTCTTCGGGGACAGCGATTTTATTATCGTAGTCTTCATACAGGTGTTTGTAATAAAATTCGAAAGGATCGTTTAAACTCTGGCGAGAAAAATATTCCCGGCGGATAAGATTGCCTTGTGAATTATAGAAAAACAAAGTTTTAGATTCTGCCAATTCATTTGACATAGGAACTTTGTATTGCTCTACAATCTCCGTGAGTTGATTTTTTTCATTGAAGCTAAGAAAGCTTGTGGCAAACAAATTGTTTTGTTGGTTATAGCTTTGAATGGTATGAGGTCTTCCGTCTTTATAAAAATAGAGGCTGTAACCATTGGCAGCCTGCATTTTCACCAGTCTTTTTTGATCATATTGAAATGTAAGACTGTACTGGGTTACGGCGCCATCTGTTCTGCTGGTAAATTGCGATGAATACTGTTGTAGACTTCCATCAGTATTAAAAGTATAGGTTCTGAAGTCATTTGGGGCATTCCTAATCTCTTTCACTTTTTTTGATACGATAACAGGTGTTGTTGCGGGAGGAGTAATGCTGTCTTTTTTGTTACAGGAAACAGTGAGCATTCCTGCCATTAATACTAATAAAAAATATTTCATCATTGCTTTGAGTTAAGTTAAAGCACAAAACTCATGCATATCAGATATGAGAACAATCGCATGATGGTGTGAACGGGCAAGTAAAATTTGGGTTGAGTGGTGAATACACTCAGCGAAAGGTGAATGCAGATGCAACACCACATATTTATGTGATAGGAACGTTTATTGAACGGGGATATTCAAGGTGATCTGGGTACCCTCTCCAAGTTTAGATTGTATGTGTATTCTTCCCTTTAAAGCGGCTGCTCTTTTGTACATATTGCCCAGTCCGTTACCATCTGCACTATCAATGTCAAAACCAATACCATCATCCTGTATCATCATAATGAGTCTGTGATGGTGTAATGCCAGATGAACGGATGCTTTTGAAGCGCGGGAATATTTAGCAATGTTATTGATGGCTTCTTTGAATACAAGGAAGAAATCGCGACGCGCTTCCATATTCATTTTTACTTCTTCAATGGAAGGATCTATTCTGAAATCAAGATCAATGTCTTTGGCTTCCAATACACTGGTTGCTATTTCTCGCATACGTGCAGTGATCTTTTGCATGGAATCATTCATGGGTTTGATACTCCAAACAATATCATCCATGGCTTCCATCATGCGCTGACTATTATCGCTGATCTTTCCAAGGTATTCACTTACTCGTACATTATCAGTATTCAACTTGCTTTTGGCCATAGTACTGAGGATATTGATGGTGCTCAGTGTAGAGCCCATATCGTCGTGTAAATCACGGGCAACCCTGTTACGCAGATTTTCTACTGCTAGTATTCTATTGATACGAAGACGGTGGATGAAGTAAAGAAGACCAAAGAAAGCAAGACTTAATAAACCCAGGAACCACCATGTTTTCCAAAAAGGCGGTTTAATGTGAATGGTAAATGTTGTAATGTTTTTTGATCTAACACCATCAATATTTTCACAATACACATTGAAGGTATACTTGCCAGGAGGAAGTAAAGAATAGTTCACAAGTTTTTGTCGATCTGCTCTTTGCCATTCTTCGTCAATACCCTCCATCTTATAATAATAGATCAGTTTATCGCGATTGATATAGCTAAGTGAAGAGAAATAAAGACTAAATGAGTTCTGATCATACTTTAGTTTCACCTGATTCTGTGCTACCAAAGAATCTATAGGTAAATATTGATTGAAGAGCTTAAAATCTGTGATACTTACATCTGGAGGCTGTTGATTGGTTTCAAAAATTTCAGGCTGAAAGAACATTAGTGCATTGGAACCTGCAAACATGACAAAGCCTTCACTACAGAGATAATCTGCAGTTTTTGTTTTTTCACTCATCACCATTCCATCTCTGCTAGAATAGGTGGTGATATTATTGTTATAAGGATTGTATCTGCACAATCCATTATTAGTATTGATCCATAGATAACCTGAGCGATCCATTCTCAAACGTTGGATCGAGTTGGATGGTAATCCTTGTTCATAGGAAATAACGCGAACTTTCCCGGTTTGCTTATTGATAAGATTCAAAGCGCCTGCACCAAAGGCTATGATACTGTCGTTCAGTTGATCAATATCGTTGCCGGTGGAAGAAAATAAGCCGTTCTCTTCTTTTGAATATTGTTGTAATAATTTTCCACTCTCTCCATCCAAAGCAATGATTCCGGTACCTTGAACAGCAGCCCATAACCATCCATCTTTATCAAACATCAATTTTGGAATGATGGCTGTTCCAAAATCTTTGATAACGGTAAATCGATTGTTTTCAAACACAATGATTCGTCCACGTTGTGTACTGAACCAAATACGTCCCTTTTTATCTTCGGTAATGTAGCGAACGGTTGCGTTTGCAAATTCTGGTGGATTGTAATAGGTGGTTTTATTGGTTACAGGATTATAACGCGTCAGTATTCCTCCATTAGAGCCAATCCAAACATCACCTGTCGCTTTTTCCTGATGCATACACCAGGTAAGTGGTACGCCTAAGCGGGTTGCTAAAGGCCAGGAGGAAGGTCTGGGTTTAAAAATATCATAGGATTTCTTTTTGAAAGTGCGGTCGAGTGTTACAACCCCCATGCCCCAACTAGTTAACCAATAGTCTCCATTGGTGAGTTCCAGAATATCGGTGAATTCATGGGATCCTTTTTTATCCATCACCATCATATTCTGTACACCATTACCATCCTGCCCTGGGAAAGAAAAATACAAGCCTTCATTGGTTGCCGCCCATATTCCACCCTCTCTATCTTCCATTACCTGATGTACAACTTCATAATGAATATCAAAATTTCTAAGTGGGTCACTTCGATAAAAGATAAATTTATTATAGCGTTTATTAAAGCTGAATAGTTTATCAAGACCAAAAACCCAAAGACCACTTTTAGGAAATTCGGCCATATTTCTGTATTCACCATACTTTCCGGTGTTAACAACGAGCCCCGCAGTATCCTTCAAATATTTTGTTCCTGTAGAATCTAAACAATGAATCACTTCTCCGCCACCTGCCCAAACCGGCCAGTTATATAACCAGTATCGTCCTTTTGAATCGATGAATATGTTGGCGATACTTTCTTGCACACGCCAATTGTTGAGCAAAGGAATTTTTTTAGGATTGTATAATCTTGTATACGTTTCACCTGTTTTATAATCGTATGCTGCTAAACCTTTGTCACCAAACGTAAGCCATAATAATCCGTTACGTGGATCTTCAGTAGATCGTATACCGTAGTTCCAATTTTCAGGAACACGAAAAGGAGCAGAAGATGTAAAAGCTCCTGCAGTACTATCATATTTTAAAATACCGGAGGGTTGAATAGAAAGATAAATACTTCCCATCCTGTCCTTCCATAATCTTGCATTGATTCTTGGTGGAATCGGTTTGTCAGGTCGAATAGGAATTTTACGGTAAACGAATTTTGAAGGATCAAAAACACCTACTTCTCGTAATTCAGGAAAATACAACCATAATGTTCCATTCTTTCCCGGTACAATATATTCAAGACTAGAAACAGGTAATGCATCACTTCCTTTTTTACCCGTCATAAAAAAGTTGACAAACTTGGTGCCGTCAAATCTTTGTAATCCATTGGAGCTTCCTACCCAGATAAACCCTTTTTCATCTTGATGTAATGCATGTACATCATTACTGGCAAGTCCATCATCTGTATTGAGTTGCGTAAATGTATAACCTTCCTGTGCAGTAGCGATGCCCACACAAAAAAAGAAGACCACTATATAAGAAGTTATACGAAGAAGCACTCTACAAATCTACTATCTGAAAAGGGTATAAAAAACAGCATATTTATGTGATGTAATTGACTGTTTTAAGCCTCGTTTTCCAGTAACCGTAAGGCTTCAAAAAGTCTTCCTGAAAAGCTATCTACCGAGTAATTGCTAAAATGGAACTCATCTACTACAGACACAGGAATGATACGTTTTGTAGAACTGGATATAAAAGCTTCTTTGGCAGTGCGGATCTCTTCGATACTTACCGGTCTTTCTTCCACCTTCATGATCTGTTTGGCTACAGAAAGAATATTGGATCTTGTTACGCCCTTCAACATTCCTTCATTGGGTGTTACAAGTATATTTTCATGCGTGACGATAAAAAAATTGGAACGCGGACATTCACTTATCCATCCACTGGAGTGATACAATACATCTTGTGCATTTTGTTCTTTGATCCATGGTTGAAGCCAAATGGCCATTAGATAGTCTGTCGTTTTTACCTCGGGCAATTGTCTGCGATAATGATGTGTAATAAGTTTATAAGGTGATATCAACATCTTCTCCGGTGGCTCAGGAATGGGTTGTTGTACAATGATGAGATGAGGTTCAGCAGGTGTGTAACCATCCGGTGAAGCACCTCCTGTTACTGTGATACGAATACCGGAATGTGCCAATTGATTTTGATCGATCAGTGATTGAATGATGGTGATCAATTCTTCTTTGCTATGTGATAACTGTAAACGCATATACTCTAAGGAACGATACAATCGATCGATATGCTGTTGAAGAAAAAGAGGTTGTTGTCCTTTTACACGCAAAAAATCAAAAACACCATAGCCTCGTTGTAAACCCAGGTCATTGACGGGAATGCTTGCTGCTGTTGATTCAATGAATGTTCCGTTGACGTAACTGATCATAATATAATCGATGTTGTTTTTATGGAACGCAGATTTTTATGATTAATTATGATGATAAATAATCAGCGTTAATCATAATTAATCATGAGAATCTGCGGTGATTCTTCTCATTTAATCTTGTTATATTTTTTTAAGATCTCTTTTATCTTTTCCACCGGTAATCCCGGTATTTCACGATTGTCTTTTCCTTTCATCGTAGTAGACATGAACAATGAATTCAGTACTGCTTCTTCTGTGGCTTCAATGGCTGCAAGAAACAAAGGTGTCACTGCATCATTTACCAATAATGAAGTGCTCAATGTTTTTGTGCGAGGTACATGAGGAATACGTAAACTGCTGTCTGTAGAAAAGGCGATCACATAATCACCACTTCCATTGGATGCAATACCACCTGTTTTTGCCAATGCCATAAATGCACGTTTGGCCAATCGTTCCAGATTACGACTATCCAAAGGAGCATCGGTGGCTACAATAATCATACAGGAACCATCTGATTTTTTACTCAACTCACGACTAAAACTAAACTGACCAAGTTCTTGTCCAACAGGCGCACCATTGATCTCCAAGACACCACCGAAATTGGTTTGTACCAATACTCCAACAGTATATCCGGCTAAACTTTCCGGTAATTTTCTGGAAGAACTGCCAATACCGCCTTTGAAACCAAAACAAACAGTACCTGTACCTGCTCCAACAGAACCTTCTGCTACTTTTTCATCAGAGGCAGTATGGATGGCATTCAATACATCGGACTTGCGAATATGTCTGCCACGAATATCATTCAGTCCGCCATCATTGGTTTCACCCACTACTGCATTCACAGATTGTACTTGTTCATTGCCTTTTTGCGAAAGTGTATAATCAATAACAGCTTCCATAGCCGTGGCAACACTTAGCGTATTTGTAAGAATGATAGGTGTTTCAATATTACCGAGTTCTTTCACTTGTGTACTGCCTGCTAGTTTACCAAATCCATTACCAATATAAATAGCTGCTGGTACTTTTTCTTGAAATAAGTTACCTGAATGTGGTAGAATGGCGGTAACACCTGTGCGTACATCTGTTCCTTGAATCAGTGTGGTGTGACCCACTTTTACTCCAGCTATATCGGTAATACTGTTAAGTTTACCTGTTTCCAGAACCCCGATCTTTAAACCCATTTCCCTTGCTCGTTGCTGCGCAATAGAACTGGAAAGACTGAAAGCCAGTAAGGATAGGAAGAATAATTTCATAGGTATATATTTATGGGCCGCAGATTTTTTATGATTATGATGATGAACGCAGATATAAAATCATAATCTATCATAAAGATCTGCGTCCCATCCTACGCAAACAAGATACTGAAAATCCTCCTTTACCGATTAAGCCGCTCACTCATCAAACTCCTGAAAAATCTTAGCGGTTCTTTCTTAAATTACCGGTTCATTTAAATACTGTTATGAGAAAACTATCACTTGCACTGTTTTCGCTGATCGCTTGTTTACAATCATCAGCTCAAACCGAACCCAACTGGATGCGTTATGCTGCCATTTCCCCAGATGGTAAAACCATTGCATTTACGTATAAGGGAGATATTTATAAAGTACCGGCATCAGGTGGAAGTGCCACCATGCTTACGCTTCATGAGGCCAATGATATGATGCCTATCTGGAGCAAGGACGGGAAAAACATTGCATTTGCCAGCGATCGTTTTGGCGATTTTGATGTATTCCTTATTCCTGCTGAAGGTGGAGAAGCTAAAAGACTTACCTATCATTCTGTACCTGAGTTTCCGTATAGCTTTACAACCGATAACAAATCGGTGCTGTTTGGTTCTACCCGTATGGATGCTGCCAGCAACCGAACGTTTCCTACCGGATCTCAACCTGAATTGTATAAAGTCTCTGTAAATGGAGGACGTATTGAGCAAGTGCTTACAACTCCGGCTGAATGGGTGAGCTTAAGCAGTAATGGACAATACATGTTGTACCAAGATAAAAAAGGCGGCGAGAACCAATGGCGTAAACACCACACTTCCGCTATCGCCAGAGATATCTGGATCTATGATAACAATGCGAAGACTCATAAGAAGATCACCACATTCAATGGAGAAGACAGAAACCCTGTTTTCACGGATGCAGATAAAGCATTTTATTATTTGAGTGAAGAAAGTGGATCATTCAACGTACATAAAATGGGAATTGAAGGTGGTAAATCTCAACAGTTGACCTCATTCAAAAAACACCCTGTTCGTTTTTTAAGTCTGGCCAATGATGGAACCATCTGTTTTGGTTATGATGGGGAACTCTACACGATGAAGGGCAATGGTCGTCCGCAAAAAGTAAGTGTCAACATTGTTGCTGATGTTCGTAGTAACAATACAAAAGTTGTACCTGTAAGTGGTGGTGTAAGAGATATGGCGGTTTCTCCAAACGGGAAAGAAGTAGCTTATATCTTCCGTGGTGAAGTCTTTGTAAGTAGTGTAGATGGTGGTGTTACCAAAAGAATTACCAATACCCCTGAGCAGGAAAGATTGGTAAGCTTTTCTCCTGATGGAAAAACATTGTTGTACTCTTCCGAGAGAGGAAACAGCTGGAAAATATTTGAAACAAAAAAGCAAAGAAGTGACGAACCTTATTTCTATGCTTCAACAGTATTGAATGAAACAGCTGTTATTGCAAATAACAATGAAAACTATCAGCCCGCATATTCTCCGGATGGAAAAGAAATTGCGTTCATAGAAAATAGAATGACACTCAAAGTGTACAATATTGCTAACAAACAAACCAGAACGATTCTTACAGATAAAGAATTATTCTCGAACGGTGACAACGATCAGTACTTCCAATGGAGTCCTGATGGTAAATGGTTCTTATTTGATTATGCAGTTCCCGGTGTTGCTCCTGGTGAAGTGGGTTTGGTTTCATCTGATGGAAAAGGCAAAGTGATCAATCTGACTGAAAGCGGTTTCAATGACGGTCGTGCCAAATGGATCATGGGTGGAAAAGCCATGATGTGGTTCAGTAATAGAGATGGTTTGAAGGCCGTAGCTCAAAGTGGTGGCGCGCAATCCGATGTATATGCGATGTTCTTTACGCAGGAAGCATTCGATAAATTCAAATTGAGTAAAGAAGATGCCGCATTGCAGAAAGAGATCGAAGACAATAAAGCAAAGGCTGATACCAGTAAAAAAATCGCATCTAAAAAAGACAGTGTAGTGATCGATTGGGAAGGATTAAATATGCGTAAAGCTAAATTGACTATTCATTCTTCTCAAATGAGTGATGCCTTGGTAAGTAAAGATGGAGAAACATTGTATTACTTGACTCGTTTTGAAAGAGGGGTAAACTTGTGGACTACCAACTTACGTACACGTGAAACAAAAATGTTGGTAACACTGAATGCACAAGGCGGAAGTATGGTGTGGGATAAAGAGCAGAAAAATATTTTCTTATCAGCAAATGGAGGCATTTCAAAGATTGAACCCAATAGCGGTAAAAGAGATGTAGTAGGTATCAATGGTGAAATGACGTTGGATGTTGCTGCAGAAAGACTATTCATGTTTGAACATGTATGGCGCAGAACCAAAGAAACTTTTTATACCAGAACCATGCATGGTGTTAACTGGGATAGTTATAAACCTGACTATGAGCGACATCTTCCACACATCGGCAACAACTTTGAGTTTGCGGAAATGCTGAGTGAATTACTGGGTGAGCTGAATGTGAGTCACAGTGGAGCATCTTACAATGCATTTGTTGCCAATGCAGATGCTACTGCTTCTTTGGGTGTTTTTTATGATCAGAATTATAAAGGCGTTGGATATAAAATTGAAGAAATGATCAAGGGTGGTCCATTGGATCGTGCAGATATTACTATCAAAGCCGGAATGATCATTGAGGCGATTGATGGCGTAACCATTGCGGCAGATACAGATATCGCACAATATCTCAATCGTAAAGCCGGACAAAATACATTGCTGACAATTTTAGATGGCAATACTAAAATGGAAGTAACCGTAAAGCCGATCTCTACCGGTGAAGAAAATGGATTGTTATACAGAAGATGGGTGAAGAAAAATCAGGATGAAGTAGAGCGTTTAAGTAATGGTCAGTTAGGATATGTACACATTCCCGGAATGAGTGATGGTGCATATCGTACCACTTATGAAGAAATTATGGGCAAGTATGTAAATAAAAAAGCCATAGTGGTTGATGTCCGTTTTAATGGAGGTGGTGACCTCGTAGCGGATCTTGCCATGTTCTTGAGTGGTAAAAAATTCTTTGACTATACAACTGATACCAGAAGCAATGGGTATGAGCCTAATTTCCGCTGGACTAAACCTAGCATCTCAATTGTAAATGAAGCTGCATATAGTGACGGTCATTGTTATGCTTATGCCTTCAAAGAGTTGGGGATTGGTAAGTTGGTAGGAATGCCAGTACCTGGAACTTGCACATTTGCTGCATGGGAACAATTGCAAGACAATAGTATTCGTTGGGGTGTACCTCCCGTGGGTGTTAAAGGATTACAGAATCAATATCTTGAAAATGCTCAAACAGAACCTGATATCAAATTGATGAATGAATATGACATCGTGAATAAAGGCCGTGATCAACAATTGGAAGCAGCGGTGAATGAGTTGTTGAAACAATTGAAGTAAGGCTTCAAGTTGCAAGCTACAAGCCACAAGGAAGAAGCAAGGGATCAATTTTAAATAGCGTCGGGCTTAAGCCCGACGCTATTTTTATCATATCTGTTGTGGCCATTCAAATAAATTATGGAAAAATCATGAACCTTTCTTAAATTCTATTGTAAACCGACTTTTATCAGCATGCATTTCATTAAAAGTTTGCTGTATTATTCCCTGCTTAATAACAACACATGCTTAAGAAAATCACGAAACCCTTGGTAATGACCTATTGGTGGCAGGATCTGATCATTGCTATTCCAAGAGTGGTATATGGCTATTTATTAGCCTTTGAATTTGGTGCCCCTAAATTTGGAATGCCATGGTCTCCGGCAGATAAAAACCTAGGACTCTTTGAAGTAGTCTTCTGGTTTCCGGAAGATGTAAAAGCTTATGGTGGCATTTTTGCCATGTTCCCCGGCTTCTTTGCCTGGATGGGTGCATTCAGTGAAGCTGTAGGGGGTATCTTTCTGTTATTAGGTTTACAAACACGACTATTTTCTTTTCTGATCGTTTGCACCATGATGGTTGCCGTGTTCATACAGCAGATAGATAATGGCTTATGGGGTATGTTATCAGGTATGGGCTTTCTGTGGGTAGCTGTATATACAATGATCCAAGGATCTGGCAGATTTGGATTAGATTATCTCATCACCAAAAACAAATGATCCATGCGAAATAATATGCTATACTTATCCTTACTGGTTTGCATACTTGCATCTTGTGTTCAGAAAACTTACAAAAAAACAGTGGTCTTTGAATTGGATGTGAGTCAGTTGAAAAATATTGAAAGCGTAGGTATTCGTGGAGAAGACAAACCATTCAATTGGGATACTAATACTCCGTTGACTGCTATTAAAAAGGATACGACCTATACAGTTATTGCTACGTTTGTTACAGGATACAAATTCACTGAAGTAAAATTCACCGTGAATGATGAATTTGAGTTAAAAGGGAAAGATAACAGACGTATCAATTTTTCGGAGAAGGATACTACGTATTACAAAGCGGTATTCGATAAAACAGAATAATAACTTTCGGAAAGTCTTTAAACTTTCCGAAAGTTCATGATCAGTCAGCTAAATTTAGCTTCCATTGAAACTCGGATTCAGTTTCATTTACTTTAATAAAGTTATTTTTTTGTAAGACTTTGAAAGAAGGTTGATTATCCATGTTTGTAGAAGCAATGATAGCTTTAACAGCTTTCTGCGTTTTTGCCCAACCGATTATTCCGGCTACCATTTCCGTCATATAGCCATTGCCTTGGAATTCATCATAGGTTCCATAGCCAATTTCAATTTCTCCTTTTTCATTGGGTTCGCCTACGATACACAAATCGCCAATCATTTTATTATCTCTCTTGGATATCGCAGTCCAAAGCGTTGAATACAAATAGTTCTTGCTTGTATCAGCAACATTAGGAACGATCGTTTGCTCAAGCGCTTCTTTTAGTTCTTCAGAAATGGTTCTTAAGGTTGGGTTTACATTTAACTCTTCCTCTAATGACCCATCACACCGAATATATTTAATCAGTTGGTCATAAGTAAGCGGCTTTATGATTAGTCTTTGTGTTTCTATCATATATTAGTTAACTCTTGGTAAACTTTATAATCTTCTAAAAGTTATGATTTACTTAGGATTGTTTGCCTTATGTCCAATAGCATTCTTAGGTGCATACCAACTTGAAGTTTGACAATTAGTTCTTACAACTCCCCCTCGTTGAATAAAATTGTCTATTGCTTTTTTCATAGATTCTTTTTCAGATACAAGTGATTGCCCAACTGCAAAAATGTATTTTTCTTTTTCACTTCCAAGGAAGAAAGTATACCAGCCTTTTGTAGTACTACTGAAAACTAATTGACAATCTTCTCCCCCTGTATCCAGACATCTTTTTTTAGCTTCCCGTTTAGTTTGTTCCAAACTCATTCGTGGTGTATTACCATCGTCAAATGCAGTACCCCATCTTCCTGTTTTAGCACATACAAATACCGCACTCTGCGCTTGTAAGGGATTATTTTCAAAGAGCGTAAAAAGTAAAATTGCTGCGCTAATAAAAACTACCCGCATAGAATATTATTTTAAATAATTGTTCTTTGAAAACTTGTCTTCTTACATGTTTCTTCTTATTCCCCCGGATGATAAGTTTTCACTTTATTTTTCATCACATCTTCTTTATAAAAGAAAATATCCTTGAACTTCCCGTTGATAAATCCTTCTGCTTGATCTGTAAAATTAGGAGACTTAGGATCAGTGGATTGTCCACCGGTGAGAATGGTCTTAGCTTTTAGTTTTTTGCCAAACTCAACAGCCGCAATAAAGCTATTGCCTGAAACACCATAACGTTTATTGTATCCGTTTCCTGATCTGCTTTCATATGCAGGTAAAGACCCCCAGCGCGAAGACGATAAAGGAACTGCTATACTTGGTTTGTTATCATCAAATCTTTCTCCATCAGCCACACGCTGGTAGCGATTGATATCTCCCCAAGGTTGACGCCAGTTTCCATAAGTTTTTGTTAGGTCATCCAGCACTTTTTTCAAGGTCTCTAATTTTTGATTAGGCGATAGTTTGGCCATGTCTTCGTAACGTTTTACTGAATTGGTACCTTCTTCCATAGTTTCTGCACGAGGAACGAATTGCCCGAGCTGATTGGCCCAATCAATCGCGATGGTGGTTGCGATGGAAGAAACAGATGAGGTTTTATCCCAATTGCGTAATAAGTCGATGGCTTCTTTTAAGGTTGCCTTTCTATTGGCATCAGCATCGCTTTCATAATCTTTGAGTAAAGCAGGAATCAGAAAATCGAAAGCAGCGAGATAACGATTATAACCTAATGCAATTACTTTATCCAAAGTGAGGTCATTGGCTGTTGATAATAAGCGCACAGCATTGATCCCTCTTGCATTTTCACCATCAGGCGCCATGTACCATGGATACTTGTTTTTATCGGGACTATCTTTTCCTGATGCCGTAAATGGGGTAGAGTTACAGTTTTGTATCCAACCAACAGATGGATTATGCACCTGTACAATCTCTTCTAAAGCATGTGCACCTTGCCATTCGGTGGCTTTGATACTTCCATCAACAGGTCTGGTGAAATCGAATGAAGGATCGCGTTTTGGAACGAAGTCGCCATGCCAATAAGCAATATTGCCTTTGTCGTCCGCATATACGGTGTTATTAGTCGTATTCGATAACAAACGCATCGCTTGTTTGAATTCATCCAAATTATTCGCTTTTGTACTGACCCATGATTGTATCAAAGCACTTAATGATCGATTGAATTCTTTTAATGCCAACCATTTTCCATTACGGTTACCCATTACCGGTCCATGATGGGTGTAGTATCCCGTAAATGGAACAGCTACCTGCTTTCCATCTTTCAAATAGCTGACCGTAATATTTTTAGTATTTACCTTTTTTGATTCCTTTTCATATTGATAGACCCAATTGCCGTTGATCTTGCTTACTTTTTCTTCATATAGGTCTGCAACATCGGCATAGCCTGTTGTATGCATCCAGCCGCAGTGTTCGTTGAAACCTTGGTACACAAACATTTGCCCCCAAGTCACTGCACCATAAGCATTCAACCCTTCTTCACTTACCATATGCATTTCGGGACGGAAATAAAAAGGCACGTGAGGATTTATATACAAAATCGCGTTTCCATTACTAGTGAGTTTGGGAGCAATCGCAAAACCATTTGAACCACGTGTTTCAATATCCTGTTGGATGATAGGTTGATAAGCAGTCGCGTTTTTATTACCGCTGTAAAATTCTCTTACCTCTTCCAAAGCAATACCACCGGTACGAGTAGCAGAAACACTACCATCGGTAAACATCAGATGAAACCATGGTTCAAAACGAGTCAATACTTTTGGCTTTGTTTCTGGGTGTTTATGCAAATAATAGTTTATGCCATCAGCAAATGCATTCAGTAATTTCTTGAACCACTCCGGACTATTGTTATAATCTTTAATGGCTTCGGCGCTATCTACAATCAGACGCATTTGTAAATCTGCATATAACATGCGCTCTCCATCAGCTTCTGCTTGTCGGCCGAGTACTTCCAAATAATTTCTTTCAACGCGAGAAAAATTTTCTTCGCATTGTGCATAGAGTAAACCAAATACAGCATCAGCATCTGTTTTACCATAGATATGAGGAATACCCCAGGTATCTTTAATGATGGTTACATTTTTCGATTGTTTTTCCCAGCGTTGTATTTCAGCAGGGGTAAAGTTTTGCGCAAAAGAGAAAGAGGAAACAAGTAGAAGGCAAAGCAGTAATCGCATGGTATTGGTTTTGAGTAATACCAAATATAAAGAAGCTTTTTCATCCGCTTGTTGTCTGTAGATCAATATCGGTGAAGGGATCTTTCAGACACATTTTTATGGGCCCCAGATTTTCATGATTATGATTTACGCTGATGATATTTTGCAGACACCAATATCAACCTTAAATAATACTTGTAACTTGAAACTTGCAGCATGTAGCTCAAAGCTCGTCGATTGAAGCTCACAGCCTCTTAATAACCCCACTGTTTCATCACTGCCAAATCTTGCTTCACACATTCAATAGGATCCATACCTTGATATGCTTCTTGTTCAATGATGAAATGAAGGGTACCGCCTTTTGATTTACAGAGATCGGTAATAGCTTTGGTATTGGCCACACCTTTTCCAAGTATAGTGCTTTCAAATGATTTACCATCTGCTGTTTTTATTTCATCTTTTACGTGAACTGAAACAAAGCGTCCGGGATTACTGTGTACAATCTCTAATGCATTCACACCGGTATGATAAAGGTTACCCATGTCTAACTGCTGTACCACTAATGATGGGTCTGTATTTTTTAAGATGATATCATAAACGGTCATACCATTGAGCTTGGCAGTGAATTCAAAATCGTGGTTATGATAACCGAAACGCATACCGGCCGCTTTGCAGAGTTCTCCGCTTTTATTGAAGACTTCCATGTAAGCGAGCATTTCATCCAGTGTCTTACGTAGATCAGCATCTAGCCATGGACTGATCACGAGTTCTTGTCCAACTTCAGCAGCATCTTCCACTGTATACTTCCAGAGATCTGTCAATTCTTTTTTACCTGCATCCCAATGTTGTTTACCCATAACAGTATGTCCGCTGGGCATTTGCATACCGAGATCAGCCAGAATTTTTTTGAATTCTTTTGCAGTGTATCCGTAGAATTTTCTGTTGATATAATTGGCATGCTCTACATAACGGTAGCCCATATCAGATAGGGCTTTCAAAGTACCCAAGGGATCTTTGCGCATCGCATCTCGAACAGAATACAACTGAACGCCTGTCAGCATTTTAGCATTGCCGGAAGCTAAAATAGATTTAGGAAATAATGCAATTGCGGCTGCGGCAAAACTGCTATTTTTTAGAAAAGATCTTCTGGTTGAATTCATATGGAAAGCTTTAAAGAATAAATATAAGCCGTTTTTCTCAAGCAAATATCTTGTAGCTTGAAGCCTGTAGCTTGTAGCTTTACCTCAACTCTCCTCATCAAAAAAGATCTTATAAAAATGCTTCCCACTCATTTCATCATATCCTTTTTCAATCAGGTCTCTTCTGCCATGAATATAGATGTGAAAGTTCTTGTCTAGTTTTAACACGCTCTTAAAAACACGCTGTTGTTTTTTTACTGCTGCTAAATGGATATCAAAACTGTCTTCAATGTTTACCTGTCTGGCAACTTCGTATTGTTGTTTGTATTGTGTAAAGCTATCAATCACTTCAGGGTGATGTAAAACTTCTGTAGCAAACTCATTAAGATCAAAAGATTCTTTGGTACTGAAATATTCTATGCTCTTATTCAGGTAATCAATTTGATCAGCCTTATTCACTTCAAATTTTTCATTCAGCTCATTGCTGATAAATAGTTTACACATACCCAGAGCAGCATCTGTATGGTGATAACTATTCGATGTTCTTGTCACTTGTAAAAAATCAGTTACCCAATATTGTGTATCCTGTTTATTGGTATGATCAACTACACATACAACATAACCTTCTTCTCTGTTCTTTTTAAAAATGAGACAGCCTTTATCTAGTTTGTTGATATTTACCCCGTCTTCTGCAATGACTTCCCAGCTTTGTCCGTGTGGGAACACTTTTAAAAATGTTTCTTTGGTTTCACTTTTAAATAAACCAATCGCATCAATATATTCTGATCCAAATGGAACTTGACTAAAGCGGGCAACATACAATTCACCCTCTTTTACTCTGGCATGTGTGCTTTTATTGTATAGAAATGAAGCGAGCAAGGCAGACTGTGAAACAAAACTTTTTGGGTCGTCAAAAATACCTGAAACATATTGATACACTTCATTCAGTTCTAAACTGCTTAAATGTGTGAACTGGTATTGCTCATGTTCATTGAATGGCGACAAAAAATATTTTGTAAGCATCCCTCTTACAATCTCGTCGTTCAGGGTAAGTGAGTTGGTGGATAGTTTTAGTTCTTCCCCACGTGTCGGATTCCCGACTTTATGAATGATCACTTGATCTAATTGAACATCGTTAATGTTGGTCATGCTGCAAAATAATGGTTCTGTGGTGTGACGAGGAAAAAAACTAACAGACATCAGGAAAATGATTTTACAATTCTTTTACAAAAAAGTCTACTAAAATTGTAGGGAATTAAAAATTGCCCTTATATTTGCCATGCGTTCTTTACATCACTTATCCAGAAAGGCAGAGGGAATTGGCCCTGTGAAGCCTTGGCAACCACCCTTTTCACGAAGGAAAGGTGCCAAATCCATCCCGATAGATATTGGGAGAGATAAGTCAGATCTATTATATACAGCAACTGTAGATATATAAGGCACATCTGACTGAGCATCGGAAGTGCCTTTTTTATTGATGTAATGAATGATGCAGTGACACTATGAACATGAATCAATACCATATAGCCTTATCAAACAATGCCTTCTCTGGCCGAAAGCAGATGTGTTGTTGTTACGTCTGTTGATTCGCTTGTTCGTATCCCGATTGCCCGCCTTTTATTCATTGTATCATTATGTCAGAAATTTTTAATAACCATATTGTGGCGCAACTAGCGCAAGAGATCAGAGATCGAAGCATACCGGAGGCGATTAGTATTCTATTGCGCGACTATCCCGATACTGTTACTTTTTCAACCAGTTTTAGTTATGAGGATCAGGTGATCACCGATGTAATTCATCAACATCAATTACCTGTTTCCATATTCACATTGGATACCGGTAGGTTATTTCCGGAAACCTACAGCACCTGGAGTCGTACACTTGAATTTTATCAAACAAGCATCAAAGCATATTATCCCGATGCAATAGAAATCAGTCAATATGTTGAAGCCAATGGCCCCAATGCTTTTTATGATTCAGTTGAATTACGATCTGCATGTTGTCATATCAGAAAAGTAGTGCCACTGAAAAAAGCATTGAAAGGGCAATCTGTATGGATCACCGGACTACGTGCAGAACACTCTCCCGTACGTAAAGACCTTACAGCACTGGAATGGGATGAAGCCAATCAGATCATTAAGTATCATCCTTTATTATCCTGGAGTACAGAACAAGTCAAAGACTATATCCATCAACATCATATTCCTTACAACCCCTTACATGATAAAGGGTTTATTAGTATCGGATGTGCACCTTGTACAAGAGCTGTTAAAGAAGGAGAGGATTTTAGAGCGGGAAGGTGGTGGTGGGAAGACAACAGTAAAAAAGAATGCGGATTGCATGCGCATCAAGTAACAAAAAAAACAGAAGCATGAGTGTTTACAGATTAGATTATTTAGATCAGTTGGAGTCAGAAGCCATTCATATTATGCGTGAAGTGGCCGGACAATTTGAAAGACCTGCACTCTTGTTTAGTGGTGGAAAAGACTCCATAACCTTAGTACATCTTGCTTTGAAAGCATTTCGTCCGGGTAAGTTTCCTTTTCCATTGGTGCACATAGATACAGGTCACAATTTTCCTGAAGCGTTAGATTTTCGTGATGCGTTGACAGAAAAAATTGGTGAAAAACTCATTGTCCGTCAAGTGGCGGATACCATTCAAAAAAGGCAGCTCACAGAACCCAAAGGAAAATTCGCCAGTAGAAATGCTTTGCAGACTTATACATTATTAGACACGATTGAAGAGTTTGGTTTTGATGCCTGCATTGGCGGAGCAAGACGCGATGAAGAAAAGGCAAGAGCCAAAGAAAGAATTTTTTCTGTGAGAGATGAATTCGGGCAATGGAATCCTAAGCTACAAAGACCCGAACTATGGAATACATACAATGGAAGAATCAATAAAGGAGAGAATGTGCGTGTGTTTCCAATCAGTAATTGGACAGAGTTGGATATCTGGAATTATATCAAACGCGAAAACATTGATCTGCCTTCTATCTACTTCGCACATGAGCGTAAGGTTTTACAATATGAAAATCAACTGATCGCTTTATCAGAATTTATTCAAGTAGAGGAGACGGATGTGGTGCTGACCAAAAAAGTTAGATACCGTACTGTAGGTGATATGACCTGTACCGCTGCGGTTGAGTCTAACGCTTCAGACATCAATGATATCATTCGCGAGATCACTGCTACAAAAACCAGTGAGCGTGGTGAAACAAGAATTGATGATAAAGTCAGTGAAGCAGCGATGGAAGACAGAAAAAAGAATGGTTATTTCTAAAAAATAAAAACATGGACTTACTCAGGTTTATAACAGCAGGAAGTGTAGACGATGGTAAATCAACTTTGATCGGAAGATTACTGTATGATAGTAAATCGATTATGATCGATCATCTTGAGGCATTGGAGAAACAAAGTAAACATAAGGAAGACGGCGAGATCGATCTCGCATTATTAACTGATGGACTGCGTGCCGAACGAGAACAGGGAATTACGATTGATGTAGCATATAAATATTTTGCAACACCCAAAAGAAAATTCATCATTGCTGATGCGCCCGGCCATATTCAGTATACAAGAAACATGGTTACAGGAGCATCCAATGCAGATCTGGCTATTATATTGATCGATGCGCGTAATGGTGTGGTAGAACAAACCAGAAGACATTCCATCATTGCTTCATTGTTGAATATTCCGCATATCGTAGTAGCCATCAATAAAATGGATCTGGTAGATCACTCGCAAGATGTTTATAACAATATCGTAATCGACTATGCTGAAGTTGCCAAAAAACTGAATCTCAAAGAAGTAAAATTCATTCCGATCAGTGCCTTGAATGGTGATAATATTGTTGAGAAGGGTATACAGTTTCCTTGGTATGAGGGCCCATCTCTACTGGAGTTATTGGAAACAATTCCCTTGGAAAATGATATTGATCTTACACGAGCTCGCTTCCCGGTACAATATGTCATTCGTCCGCAAACTGATGCGCTTCATGATTATCGAGGTTATGCAGGGAAGATCAATAGTGGTGTTTATCAAAAAGGAGACACAGTAACAGTATATCCTGCAGGTATCACCAGTAAAATATCAGCCATTGAAGTGAATGGGAAAGAAGTTGCTGAAGCTTTTGCACCACAAAGTGTGGTCTTGCATTTAGAAGATGATATTGATATCAGTCGCGGTGACGTAATTGTCAAAAATGATCATGCCCCGCAAGTAAGTAATGAGTTAGAAGTATTGCTTTGTTGGATGGATCAAAAACCGCTGGTATCTGGTAATAAATACTTGTTACAGATCAATGGTAAACAGATTCGTTCTGTCATCAAAGAAATCAATTATCAGTTGGATGTGAATTCATTGGAGAAAATCTATCATCCGGAAAATATAGGACTGAATGCGATTGTAAAAGCTACCATTAAAACAGCAGGTCCTGTGGTGTTTGATGCTTATCAAGAATTGAGAAGTAATGGAGGGGCTATTTTAATTGATGAAACCAGTCATGTAACAGTAGGTGCATGCATGATACAGTAATATGAGAGAGCAAGAATTCATACAACAATTATTTCAACGTAATAGGAAAGCCTTACATAGCTTTCCGGATAAGGCGTTAGCAGAAAATTTTACAGAAGATCTGTTCAATTTTTTATTTGGTTCATATGAAAGAAAATTTGACTCAGAAAAAAAATTGGGCGATGAATATTACGAGTTGAGACATACCTTTTCAGCTATACTCTTTGAACTGTTGAAGGAAGAGTCGGTTGTGAAAAAACATACAGAGATATTCTTTAATGCACTGCCAGATATTTATGATGCATTGTTGACGGATGCAGATGCAGTACTGCGTTTTGATCCTGCTGCGCAGTCTATAGAAGAAGTATTGATTGCGTATCCTGGGTTTTATGCTACGGCTATTTATCGTTTGTCGCATCAATTGTATACACAAGGGATCAAAACCTTGCCCAGACTTCTTTCTGAGTATGCACATAGTAAAACAGGTATTGATATTCACCCGGGAGCTACGATCGGCGGTGCGTTTGCGATTGATCATGGAACCGGAATTGTTATCGGTGAAACGACTGTTATTGGCGAAAGGGTGAAGATCTATCAAGGTGTGACCTTAGGTGCATTGAATGTTTCGAAAGAACTCGCCAGTACAAAACGACATCCAACCATTGAAGACGATGTGATCATTTACTCAGGTGCTACCATTTTAGGTGGAGATACCGTCATCGGAACGGGTAGTATCATCGGTGGCAATATCTGGTTAACGCATAGCGTAGCAGCTAATTCTGTGGTGTATCACAAAAGTGAAATACGCATCAAAGACAAAGACCCATTTCCTGAACCTTTAAATTTTGTGATTTAAAAAAATAAAAGATGAAAGCGAATAACATTTTAGCAACGATTGGAAATACACCTCATGTCAAAATCAATAAACTTTTTGGCGATCAGCATGAGGTTTGGATCAAATTGGAAAAGAATAATCCGGGATCCAGTATCAAAGACCGTATTGCGCTAGCAATGATCGAAGATGCTGAACAAAAAGGGTTACTTCATAAAGACAGTGTGATCATTGAACCTACCAGTGGTAATACCGGTATTGGTTTGGCATTGGTAGCTGCAGTGAAGGGATACAAGATCATTCTTGTTATGCCGGAGAGTATGAGTATTGAACGAAGAAGATTGATGGCTTTGTATGGAGCCGAGTTTGTACTCACACCTCGAGAAAAAGGTATGAAAGGTGCTATTGAAAAAGCTACCGAGTTGGTACAACAAACGGCCAATGCATGGATGCCTCAGCAGTTTGATAACCCTGCCAATACAGCGATTCATAGAACAACAACGGCGCAAGAGATTTTAGCGGATTTTCCTGATGGACTTGATTATATCATTACAGGTGTTGGTACGGGTGGACATATTACCGGTGTAGCGGAAATTTTGAAAGAAAAATTCCCTCAATTAAAAGTATTTGCAGTAGAGCCTGAATTATCACCGGTATTGAGTGGAGGCTCACCTTCGCCACATCCTTTGCAAGGAATCGGAGCGGGTTTTGTTCCTTCTATTTTAAATACGAAAGTGTTAGATGGAATTATTCAGGTAGGTAAAGATGAGGCTTTTTCTTTTGCTCAAAGAGCAGCTAAAGAAGAAGGTATATTGTTGGGTGTGTCTTCCGGTGCTTCATTGGCTGCAGTAGCAAAAAAATTATCGGAGATTCCAGCCGGAGCGAAAGTGCTCACTTTTAATTATGATACCGGAGAACGATATTTATCAATTGAAGGTTTGTTTTAATCATTAAGGAGAACTATGACTTCTCCTTTTTTAGCAATAAATAATCTACTAAATAAGTAGACAATGAGCATCAATGCAACATACGGGAAAGTGATACTGGCATCTGCTGGCCCGGGTGACCCTGAACTTGTGACCTTAAAAACGGTTCGCTGGCTACAACAAGCAGATGTAGTGCTGACAGATCGTTTGGTGAGTAAAGAAATTCTTGAAAAACATGTTCGTCAAGAAGCTCTGATCATATATGTAGGTAAGCAATGTAGAAGAGGTATTTCAACGCCACAAGAAAGTATCAATGAAATGTTGGTCACTTATGCAACAAAATACAAAACCGTAGTGCGCTTAAAAGGTGGCGATACCAGTATCTTCTCCAATGTATTAGATGAATTACAAACACTGCTTCAACATAGTATTCCCTATGAGATCGTTCCGGGCGTTACTGCAGCTTTGGGAGCTGCAGCTTATGCGGGTATTCCTTTAACTGCAAGAGGTTTATCTGTAGGCGTACGATTGTTGACTTATTACAAATCTGATATCGTATCAGAAGATGTATGGAAAGCGTTGTCTCAAACCGACGACACACTTGTATTTTATATGTCGGGTGAAACATTATCCACCGTTGTACAAAAGCTTACTGATCATCATATTGATGCTTCTAAGTTATTGGCAGTGATAGAACAAGCAACTACTCCTTTACAACAAATTCATACTACTAGCTTATATGAATATGAGGAGAAGCTAAAAGACAAAAAATTTCGCTCACCTGCATTGGTTATCATCGGTAAAGTGGTGGCATTACATAAGCAGTTTGCCTGGCTACCTAATATAGACAGTACAGCTCATTATTTTGAACCATTAACAGGGCGTATATCACAACTGGAAGAATCAACAAAGGAAAAAAGACATGTTAGCAGAGCCTAAATTCAAAGTGTTATCAGAACTGATTGGTCAGCTCAGTAAAGAAGAACTGATTTGGGTAAATGGCTATTTATCTGGGTTAGTAGCTAGTCCTGTACCCAATCCAAATACTTCTGTTACGACCCAAAAGATCACTGTTGCTTACGGAACGGAAACAGGAAATGCAAAAAAACTTGCTACAGATCTTGCTGCGAAAGTTAAGAAAAAGGGAATACCAGTTAAGCTTGTATCGCTCGATCAATACAAACTTGCAGAATTACTAAAAGAGGAATATTTTATCACTGTGATCAGTACTCAGGGTGATGGTGAACCGCCGATTGGCGCAAAAAAGTTTTATGATCATATTCATAATAACGGTTTCAAACTCCCACAATTAAAGTACGGTGTATTGGCATTAGGGGATACTGCATATCCACTCTTTTGTAAGACAGGGGAAGATGTAGACAAGCAGTTTGAATATTTGGGTGGACAAAGGATCGCACCCTTACAAAAATGTGATCTGGATTATGAATCAGATGCCCATAATTGGTTTGATCAAGTGATTTCAAAACTTCGTACACCTGAAAACGCAACAGTATTACATCAAAAGAATACCGAAGTCAAAAAGACAGTAGGGAAACAATATCACGAAGGAGCAATCTTGAGCAATATCAATTTAACTGCAACAGGGTCATCAAAAAAAATATACCATATAGAAATAGCAACAGAAGGAGTTGAATTTTTTCCGGGAGATTCTATTGGCATCGTACCTGAAAACGATAAGAGATTGGTTCAGCAAATACTTGCTTTAACACAAGTAGCTTCTGATAGCAAAATTGATTATAAGGGTGAATCTTATAGTATTAATGAACTATTAGTTTCAAAACTGAATATCCGATACCTGTTGGATAAATCGGTAAAACATTATGCATCTGTAGTAGGGAAAGAGATCAATATGCAGAAAACAGATCTTTTGTCTTTGTTACAACAATATCCCATTGCATCTAAAGAACAATTTTTTCAAATTATTGAAGGATTGACACAGATCGTTCCGCGTATTTATAATATTGCTTCATCCCCGGCCGCACATAACAATGAAGTGCACATCACGGTATTGCAGGATGTATTTGAAACCAATAACGGTTTAGTAAAAGGGTTATGTACTCAGTATTTAGAAAATAAAAATGAAGGCGATAAGATTCGGTTTTTCATACAGCCTAACAAACGATTTCGTTTACCAGCTGCTGAGAAGGATATCATAATGATCGGCCCAGGTACCGGCGTTGCACCCTTCCGATCTTTTATAGCAGAACGTGATACAACAGGCGCAATAGGAAGGAATTGGCTATTCTTCAGCGAGGATCAGTTCACTACCGATTTTTTATACCAAACAGAATGGCAGGCTTGGTTTGAAACAGAGACGCTTACACGCATTCATTTATCCTTTAAAAACGGTGAGGAAAATTATCTAACACTCCCGCAAAAAATTATTGAACAAGGGGCTGAATTATTCCAGTGGATCGAAGGTGGCGCCAGTATTTATCTCTGCGGAGAGAAAGAACCGGCAGGAAAAGAGATAGAAGCAGCGTTGTTAGAAGTTTTTGCTCAAGCAACAGATGGCAAAACCGAAACGGGTATTGCTTATCTGGAAAAACTAAAAAAAGAAGAGCGTTACGCAAAAGATCTCTACTAAAATTCACTATTCACAATTGACCATTCACCATTCACAAAGTATGTCTAAGGAAAAAAAATTATCACCCATCGAATCCATCAAAACTAAAAGTGATGGATTGCGAGGAACATTGAAGGAAAGTCTTACTGATGAGATTACGGGAGCGGTTCGTGAGCAAGATCATGCACTGATTAAATTTCATGGTATGTATGAACAAGATGATCGTGATCTCCGTGAAGAAAGGGCTGCAAAGAAATTGGATAAGTTGTATTCATTTATGATCCGCTTGCGCATACCCGGCGGGTTGATGACCTCTGATCAATGGATAGCTGCGCACCATGTGGCCGGACAATTTTCTACCGGCGTGATTAAAATTACTACACGTCAAACCATACAATTGCATGGTATTTTGAAGCATCAGATCAAGCCCACATTACAAGCATTCAATAAAGTTCATTTAGATTCTATTGCAGCTTGTGGAGATGTAAACCGAAATGTAGCCTGTACCAGTCATCCGTCTGAATCTGAAATACATGAACAGGTACATGCCTATGCAGATAAGATCAGTAAATTATTATTGCCAAAATCAAGGGCTTTTTATGAGATATGGTTAGACGAAGAAAAAATCGCCGAATACGATGAAACAGATCCTTTGTACGAAGACCGTTATCTGCCAAGAAAATTCAAGATCGGTATTGCGATTCCGCCAAATAATGATGTAGACGTATTGACCAATGACCTGGGCTTGATCGCTATTATTGAAAACAACCAACTCATTGGTTTTAACATAGCAGTGGGTGGTGGATTGTCTACTACACATGGTAATCCTGATACTTATGCAAGACTTGCCACAGTCATTGGTTTTACGCGAGGTGAAGAAAAAACATTAAAAGCAGTATATGAAGTATTGACCATTCAGCGTGATTATGGAAATCGATCTGATAGAAAGTTGGCTAGGTTAAAATATACACTGGATACAATGGGAGTATCGGCATTTCGAGCAGAATTGGAGAAGCGATGCGGATTTGTATTGGAGGAAATTCAGTCTTATCAATTCACAGAAAGAAAAGATCGTTATGGATGGCTACAAGATTATAAGCGTAATTGGCACTACACACTGTTTGTTGAAAATGGACGTGTTACCAATGAAGGTCCGGTAGCATTGCAAAACGCACTACTGGCTATTGCATCAACGCGAAAAGCAGTTTTTCGTTTTACCAGTAATCAAAATGTGATTCTTAGTGATATTCATCCGGACGAAAAAAAAGATATTGACACTATTTTGCAACAGTATGGAATATTACAACGGGATGAAAATATTTCAGCCATTCGAAAAAATGCCATTGCCTGCGTAGCGTTGCCTACTTGTCCGTTGGCATTAGCAGAAGCACAACGTTATCTGCCTGATCTTATTACAAAAATTGAACCCCTGATTGCTAAACATGGATTATCATCAGAAGATATTGTATTGCGTATGACGGGTTGTCCAAATGGTTGTGCGAGACCATATGCTGCTGAAATCGGATTGGTTGGAACATCGCCCGGTCATTATAATCTACATATTGGAGGAGATCGTGAAGGAACACGTTTGAATGTAAAGTTTAAAGAGCAGTTGAACGAATCACAAATCATTGAATTACTTGATTCATTGCTGAAAGAGTACAAACAACAAAGAAGAGTGGGCGAATCCTTTGGTGATTTCTCTAATCGACAATATTTAAGTCATAAAGTATGATAGTAACACCTACTTTACATAGTGCCATTGATAAAAAGAGTAATCGATTATTTCCGGTTTTTCTTCAATTAGAACGACTTCGCGTATTAATCATTGGAGGAGGCCCTGTAGCAGTTGAAAAGTTACAGGCTGTGTTGGCGAATGCCCCATGTACAAGAATCAAAGTTGTGGCGGAACAGTTTGCTGAAGAGCTAGTGCACATAGTAAACGATAAAGACAACGTTGAAATTATCCAGAAAAGCTATACTTCAGGCGATTTATATGATGCAGATATTGTAATTATTGCTGTAAATAATTTACAAGTTGCCGAAGAAATCCGAAACGATGCAAAAGCAAGGAAAATACTTGTCAATGTTGCCGATACACCCGCATTGTGTGATTTTTATCTGGGCTCTATTGTACAAAAGGGTAATTTAAAAATTGCTATCTCTACCAACGGTAAATCTCCAACGGTAGCTAAACGCGTAAAAGAAACATTGAATGAAGTTATTCCTGAAGAAATCGATACGTTGCTAGATAACATGCAACAAATCAGAAATCAACTAAAGGGCAATTTTTCTGAGAAAGTTAAAAAACTGAATGAGATCACAGCAGTGATGTCAACTCAATATCAAAAGCAATCAACTTTTGCTGAACGAAGATGGAAAAAAATTGCTTCAGGCTTTCTCTTTGCTTTTTTCTTCATGTTTGTGGGTCATCTTATCTTATCTTATGTTCCATTCACAGCATTATTCAATGAATCAAAAAACTTACTACAGTCATTAGATAGCACTTTTTATTGGATGATATTGGCAGGCTTTCTTGCACAATTAGTTGATGGGGTATTAGGAATGGGTTATGGTGTAGTATCTGCAACCGTTTTATTGTCTCTTGGGGTGAAGCTTCCTGCTATCAGTGGTAGTATTCATACTGCAGAAATGTTTTCAAGTGCAGCATCAGGTTATAGCCATTATAAGTTTGGTAATGTTAATAAGAAGCTATTCAAGACATTATTAATTCCCGGTGTTATTGGGGCAATACTTGGAGCCGTTTTATTATCAACGCTAGCCGATCAATACACCAACTATATAAAACCAGTGTTGGCAGCATACACATTATTTCTAGGTATTAGAATTCTAAGAACAGGATTCAAAAAAGAAAGAAAACAAAAAAAGTTTCGACGTGTGGGTTGGCTTGGGGCTATTGGAGGTTTTTTGGATTCTTTTGGTGGTGGTGGCTGGGGACCTTTGGTAACAAGCACCCTCATACTTAAAGGAAGAACCCCCCGATATGTAATTGGGTCAGTAAGTATTACAGAATTTTTTGTAACACTAGCTAGCGCAGCAACTTTCTTTTCGTTATTGGGTATCTCTCATTGGCCGGTAATTGCAGGGTTGATCATTGGTGGATTGATAGCAGCGCCATTAGCAGCAAGACTGGCAGGGAGACTTCCTTTGAAAACCATGTTCATTGCTGTTGGTACGATGGTAGTACTTTGGAGCTTGCGGGTTTTATGGAACTCAGTTTTTTAAAATAAAAAACCTTTGCTGGAAATACTCCTGCAAAGGTTGTGTAGCGTTTGGTTTTTCTTTTCGGATATTTCCCGTTTAACTTACACTACATGAGTCAACGGGTATACTTGGATTTTCTTAAGATGGTTGGATTCTAAAACAATTCCAGTACAGGAATAATTTTGTAATACAAAGAAAACACTGTTCCTGTGGGATGACAATAGCAATGCCTGTTAAAAACATGTAGCAAGATCACTACATTACATCGGTGTTTTCAACTATATTTTAATCATTCAGATGTGAGATTCCCGTATCGAATATTGCGATATAAATCCTCATGAACCTTTCTAACACTATTCATAACCTGAGGAATAATGTATTGTTGCACATGGTAGAGTCTATTCAATTGCGCACTATTATAAGTCTCTAAATCAAATTGTGATGGTCGCATACCATTGTTACTTGTAGCTTTGGTAAAGCATTTCAGGTCGGAAAGTTTACTTTCAAACGCACTGTCTTTGAAATTAACTGTAAGCGTATACATTACAAAAGTTTGTTCCATATTAAGCCCAGACATATCTTCAATAGGATACATAATATAAAAACCATATTTCCCGGATATACTTCTCATTCTTGTGTCTTCGGCTAAGTAAACAGGTTTCCCTTTTTTACTGATATTAAAATGGTCTTCGAATTTTGAAGTGGCATATTGATACAGTAGCCAATTTTTAGTTCGCTTATACATTTCAGATCTGGGTAGTTCAACAGAAGAAGTCTTAGCGAAAACAACCTTTCCTGAATGATCATCTGTTGGTAGCCTTAATTGTGCTGACAGTTGTTGCAGGAAAAAAATAAACAAAAGGGGGATTAAAAATTTCTTCATGATTCAGTAATGCTTGCGTGTAACCAAAATAGATAAATATTTTAATACACAGCTATCTCTGAACATAAATTTGATTTCCAGAAATTACGAAGTGTACAACACATTCTGATTTCGGCCAACAATCCTCCTAGAATTGTTATAGCGGCAATGACGATTAAAGAAGTGCTGAGTCCAAATGCATCTGCCAATAATCCCGCTAGAATTGCTCCAAATACATAACCACTGTCTCTCCAAAATCGAAAAATACTCAATCCTTTGGCTCTTTGTGTTGGATGTAGATTTTCTGCAATGACTGTCAGAAAATTCGGATATACCAATGCTGTTCCAAAACCGAGTAGTATAGATGCCAAAACGGTTACAGAAAATGAAGTAAAAAAAGCAAACAGTAATATGGCCGCACCTTGTAAAAACATACCCGCGCTAATGATTTGTTTCTTACAGAATCGATCTCCCATTTTCCCAGTCAGTAATTGGGATAGTCCCCATACGGCAGGATATATACCGGCTACCCATGCAATTTGAGATGTCGTAAAATTTCTTTGAATCAATAATAATGGAAGCAGTCCCCATACAATTGCATCATTCATATTGTTGATCAAGCCGTTGATCGTAATGGTTCCCATGTTATGGTGTTGCCAAGTGATTTCTTTCCAGATCTTTTGAAAAACTTGAACATTACTTTGAACCGCTTCTTGCGCAACAAAATGAGTTGTGTCTTTAACGAGAAAAATAGAAACCAGTAAACCTGATAAGACAAAAAATACACCTGGTAGAAAAGGATAAAATTGATAGCCCCATGAGGCGGCAATATTTCCGGCAAGTAAAGCGACAAGACCAACTGATAAGTAACCGGCAAATTCATTAATGCCCATTGCTAAGCCTCTATTCTTTGGACCTACGAGATCTATTTTCATGATCACAGTTGAAGACCAAGCTAAACCTTGATTGATTCCTAGCAAAATATTAGCTGCGATCACCCATTTCCAAGAAGGAGCATACATCAGTAGGAATGGAACGGGTATTGCCATCAGCCATCCAATGATCAATATTCTTTTTCGTGTGAATGTATTGGATAATGCAGCTACTGCAAGATTAGCCAATGCTTTTGTAAATCCAAACGCAAGGATAAAAGAAAGAATGACAGTGTATTCACTCAGATTAAATACTTCTTCGCCTAAGCCTGATAAAACCGAACGCTCAAGACCAATCATGGCTCCAACAAATCCATTGACCAATACCAATAGGTAAAATTGGGAAATGTTTTTTTGGAGCCCTTGCATGATTACATTTTTTAATGAGGTAATCTATCTCTAAAATAACCATACACCCATGTACCTGCAATAGCGCTCAATAAAACAACGATCATAACAGTGATACCCATACCGATTTGTGCAAAGATGGGGCCCGGACAAGCACCTGTCAACGCCCAGCCTAATCCGAAGATAAGTCCGCCAATGATTTGTCCTTTATTGAATTTTTTTGGAGTAAAGTGTATTTCTTCTCCATGAATCGTTTTCACCTTAAATTTTTTGATGAGGGCAATTGAGATGGCACCTACCACTACAGCTGTTCCTATTACACCATACATATGAAAACTCTGAAAGCGGAACATTTCCTGCATTCTAAACCATGAAATGATCTCAGCTTTTACAAAAACAATTCCAAACAATACCCCAACAGCGAGGTATTTAAAATTATACCACCACGGGTGTTGCTGCGTTGATTCGTTGATACAAACAGTATCAAGTGAACGTACTTCGAAATCGGTTAATAATTCTTGAGTATTTTTTTCAGTAGCCATTTCTTTCAAATTAAAGTTTCATAATGAATGGAAGAATCACATTCGCCATTAGAAATCCACCTGCCATAAAACAACAAGTAGCAACGAGAGATGGCCATTGAAGATTACTCAATCCCATGATAGCATGTCCGCTGGTACAGCCTCCGGCATAACGAGAACCGAAACCTACCAGAAAACCACCTCCAACCATCATGATCACTCCTCTGGCAGTGAATAATGCCTCCCATGATACCAGTTGTTGGGGCACCATATTTGTATAATCATTGATACCATAAGTATTCAGTTCGTTTACAAGATCTGGATTTACAACAATTGGATTGGGATCAGGTAAACCTAATGCCGCAATTACTGCTCCAATCAAGATGCCCCCTACAAAGAATAAATTCCAGCTTTCTTTCTTCCAATCATATTTAAAGAAATTGATGTTGGATGGGAAACATGCGGCACAAGCATGTCGCAGGTTGGCTGAAATACCAAAATGTTTATTACCTAAGATCAATAACGCAGGTACTATGAGCCCAATCAAAACACCGGCTACATACCAAGGCCAAGGTTGTTGTAAAAATTCTTTCATCATTTTAATGATTGAGTAGCAAAAATGAATGGTTATTATATTCCGAAACGTGATTGATGTCACGTGTGCTTAGTTTTTCTCTCTGGCAATTAGAATTGGTAGATATGGGCCGTATTTATGTTGTTGCTCATTAAACCCATCTGCATACGGACCAAAAGGGTGATCAACAGGTTTTTTGCGAATGTCGGGCCAATCATGAGATTCTTTCAGGATAGGCCTGGGTTGACTATTTACATATGCTGCAATATCCCACGCCTCTTCATCTGTCAACTTATTATGTTGTGTCAATTCATTAAAAGGCATATTTGCTTGAACAAATCCTGCAAAGTTGCTGAGTCGGTATAAACCTGCACCTGTGTTATAGCTATTTTTACCCCATAAGGGAGGATAACTATAACCGTTATTCTCAAGATTTACTTGTCCCTCGCCATTGACACCATGACAACGTTCACAATGAATAGCATACACTTTTTTTCCCTTGTCTGGATCGGCTGCACGCTGTAAATAATCTGGTTTTTTGATGCCACTTCCTTTTGGATGGGTTCCTTTTGCAACATCTTTACCCAGCCATTGAATGTATGCTTGAATGGCCTGGTATTCTCTGCTATTACTATCCGGTGCAGTACCATTCAAACTTCTTTCAAAACAGTCACTTACTCTTTTATAGATACTTTCAGTCTTACCACTTCTTTCTCTGAACAATGGATAGTTGGCAGATACGGCACTATAATTATTAGCATCCGGTCTAGTGCCTGCATCCAGATGACAGTTTTGGCAGTTCATGCCATTACTGATTTGCATAACAGATCCATTAGGACCTAGATAAGCAGATGTATTTGCGACCAACTCTTTTCCATACAATACCAGCTCTCGCTCTTGTTTATTCTTGATCGGGTCTAGATATAGACTTGGTGGATGCCATGTGCTATCGGATGATACGATGATTTGCTCCTGATGATGATTCGTTGTTACTTTTACCAATATTACCAACACCACTAAAAGTGAAAGCAAATAAGCCGGCCAGTCTGATTGAATCTTGCTCCACATAGCTCACCGATTAAAAATGATAGTTTAAAATTAGGTTGAATAAAGATGTGTTTACTTTATGAATCACATATTTGTTGTTGTCATAACTATTTCCCTCCTGTCCCTTATATACATACAAGAATTGAGCATTCATACCTTCTAAGGTCCCGGTGAATTGGTATTGAATATCTACATTGAGTTGTGTGTATGATGGCATTCCATATTTATTCAATCGGGTATTGGTTACATCCGGTAGATCATAGTATCCGAATCCGATCCATGTTTGTAAATGCTGTTTAGGAAATGACTGCTTCACTTTGATCATTCCTGCATGAACATCTCCAAAACCTTCGTTCCTTTCTCTAGGCATAAATGTGTAAAAAGGATCTCTTCCCCATTCTCGAGACATCATGTAACGACCAGTCGCTGTGATACGGTTATAGTTCAATGAAATATCTGTGTTTTTATTCTTCCATCCGGTAGTAACTCCGAAAGTAAATGCGTTACTACCTTTTTGTATGTATGCTTTATTGGGGTCTATATTTCCTCCATGATTGAGTGCTTGTTGAGCAATGGCTTGTACGCCTGAGTAAAATGAAGAGCTTCCCCACTGTTGATCTGCTTGTAATAAGACTGTGTTGAACACATTTTCTGTCCATTGTTCCCAAAGTTGGAGTTTCAAATTTTTTCGAACTTCATGAGTGATTCCTAGAACTCCTATCGCTTTACTGTTCGTATGTTCTTTGTAATTTGAAATCTGCCCATTTTCCTGGATACCTTGCGGATATATACCGATTGATGCACCAATATTGAACCACCGAACGGTACTTCGCGGACTCATTCCCCATAAAACACCTCCTTCCCATTTTGTTTTTTTGGATTCGGCTTTAAGCCAAAGACCTTCGACTCCAGTTGGTCGCATTCTTCCATCCTGTAAATTGATAAATGGAGTATTGATGAGTTGTTTGCCTAAAGTAAGTCTAGCTTTCTTAAAATTATATTTCAGATAGAGTTCTTCCAGTCTGTCAATATCATTTTTATTCGATGCATTCTCAATATCAAATAAACCGATCTCGTATCTGTTGATTTGCTTTGTTGTGAGATCAGCTTTACTCAAATCAGAGGAACCAATATTAAAAATAAAGAAGCCGCCAACCCCTGCTTGAAATCCATGAAACTTTCCGGTCTCATACTTCAAGCCTCCGCCGGCAGCATTGGCATAATAATCAGTAAGACCTTTTTTATTATCAGTAGCCATGAAAAAGTAACGAAAATGAGCTTCTGTTTTTCCCTTTATAAGTGCAGCTTTCAAACTAGTACTATCTATCGTAGGGCTTTCATTTTCCTGCATTGAAAATGCAGTGAAGTTCAGAAGAGAAAACATAAGTATAGTAGCAGTAATTCTTACTGTCATGAACAAAGTATTTAAAAGCTATAAAATGATCAACGACCTGAAGAACAGGAAATAAAAGAAGTGGCTTTGCGAAGAAAAGAGTTGTGTCCGGATAAAGGATATCCAAGTTTCTCTAGCGCTCTGATGACCAGATCTCTATCTACACCTATTCCCATCACAGATACCTTCTTATCCTTCAAAGAGATATCAACTCCTTGAATACCTGCCAGCTTCATCAATGCAGACTCAATGGTATTTGCACATCCACTGCAACGTATGTTCTCTACATAAAATATCTCAGTGCTTGTCATGATACATGTGCTTGTAGGATCTGTTGTAATTGCGATGTGTTTTTTACACCCGGTTCTCTCCAGAGCAGCTTGCCTTCTTTAAAGATCATGAGTGTTGGAATACTACTCACCTGGAAATGAGCAGCTACATCATTGTGTTCATCCACATTTACTTTGAAGATCTTTATTTGATCTCCCATTCTATCCTTCAGTTCCTTTAAAACAGGAGGCATCATTCTGCAAGGACCACACCAGTCTGCATAAAAATCAACCAATACAGGTGTTTCACTGTCTATAATATTTTGGAATGAATTATTTAGCATACTTATTTTCTTTTGATTTCTTTTTAAATAAACTAAACATTAACCCACCTATCACTGCAAAATAAATAGTGCTGTTGAACGGTTTTGAAGTAATTGCACAAGTACCACCTAGGCATCCGATATATTTCCAGTATAAATAACCTCCTAACGCTCCTGTTAATATACCTACAATGACCAAGCTGTTTTCCTTAAACCACTTCTTCATACGCAGTGTTTTTCTCTGAAGATTTCTTTGGTGAATGCAAACTGATAGAACAACCCGCAGGTCCACAACATCCGATATTAAAAACAGCTGTTGCTAACAATACTACACCGAGTACAGCGGTAGTAGTATCTTTCATGTACCAAGACTGTACCATAATAGCGATCGCTAAAATCAATCGAATGATACGCATAATATGCCAGTTACTCGTTAGTGCTTTCATGTTTATTTTATTTTCCGTTCAAGACTATTCCACGCGCCGCCATTATAAACTTCTATGTTGGCGCTTTTCAACATGTTTTTTGCGATGCCGCTTCTGTTTCCACTTCTGCAAACCGTAATCAGTGGCTGCTGCCTTTGTTGCAACTCAGTGATTTTTCTGGGCAGCTCATCTAAAGGTATATTTACCGACCCCTGGATGTGACCACCTGCAAACTCACTTTTTGTTCTTACATCTATGATCAAAGCTCCTCTGGATAACACTTCTTGATAATCGATTGGAGATGGAAATAATTTTTTGAATATAGATAGCATCTTTATTTGTTTTGATAGAATAACATATCATTTAATCCGCCACCATTATATACTTCTTGTAGCCCCTGCTGATGTAGAAAGTTCATTCCAATGCCACTCCTGTTACCGCTTCTACAATATAGGAGAATGGGCTTGCTGCTTGTTTTTAACTCATTGAGGTGTTTGGGTAATTCATCCAATGGTATATTAATAGCACCTGGATAATGTGAAACACCATATTCGCTAGCTGTTCTTACATCAATAATGACTGTATTCTGATCGTTGATTAATTCTTGAATTGTCTTCATAATTATAATAAAGTTGTTGGGCATACATAATCACTTACACGAAATTTACCTGATTCTTTGATGGCCTTAAAACCACCTTTTACATCAATCAGATTATCAAATCCTCTTGCACGTAAGATGGAATTGAAGATCATAGAACGATAACCTCCTGCACAGTGTACATAATAGATTTTGTTCTTGTCGATCTGACTCATACTATCATTGATAAAATCCAAAGGTGCATTTTCAGCATCGATCACATGTTCACTGAGGTATTCACTATTCTTACGAACATCTAAGATGTTGACCGTTTCTTTAGTAGTGATAGAAGCAAGTTCATCAGCAGAGATAGAGCGAATCTGATCTACTTCTTTACCGGCTGTTTTCCAGGCTTCAAAACCTCCTTTCAAATAACCAATCGTAAAATCATAACCAACTCTTGCCAAACGAGTAATTACTTCTTGCTCTCTTCCTTCATCTGTAATTAATAAGATCTCTTGTTTGATATCTGGTATCATGGCACCCACCCAAGGAGCGAAGTTCCCATCGATACCAATATTGATAGCATTAGGTATAAATCCTGCTGCAAATATTTGAGGATCGCGAGTGTCTAAGATCAAAGCGCCTGTTTCATTGGCAGCTGCTTCAAATGCTTCCGGACTCAGTGCATGTTGACCTCTTTCGAGTACAGTGTCAATGCTGTCATATCCATGAATATTCATCATAACATTCAAAGGGAAATAAGCAGGAGGCGCAACTAAACCGGTAGTCACTTCTTTTATAAATTCTTCTTTGGTCATATCAGCACGTAATGCATAGTTGGTTTGCTTTTGATGACCTAAAGTATCCGTGGTTTCTTTACTCATATTTTTACCACAGGCACTACCGGCACCGTGAGCAGGATACACAATGATATCATCAGAAAGCGGCATGATCTTGTTACGTAAAGAATCAAACAAGTAGCCTGCTAACATATCCTGTGTAAGTTCTGCTTTTACTTTTTGTGCCAGATCCGGACGACCCACATCACCAATGAATAAAGTGTCGCCACTGAATAGTCCTACTTCCTTTCCGCTTTCATCTTTCAATAAGTAACAAGTACTCTCCATGGTATGACCGGGCGTATGCAAAACTTTGATAGTAGCATTACCTACTTTTAATTCTTCACCATCTTTAGCAGAATAAAATTCAAAATCGGGTTTTGCATTAGGGCCATAAACGATTTGTGCACCTGTTTTTCTAGCGAGGTCAATATGACCTGAAACGAAATCAGCGTGAAAATGCGTTTCTAATACATACTTGATTTTTGCACCATTTCGATCAGCTTTCTGAATATAGGGGGCTACTTCTCTCAATGGATCAATAACAACAGCTTCGCCATTGTTTTCAATGTAATATGCGCCTTGCGCTAAACATCCGGTGTAAATTTGTTCAACTATCATGGTGTTCTTTTTTATTTGGTTTGATTCAGCAAATTTCAATCCTGCTGATTACTTTTTTCGTGACAGTTATCACGTTCTAACGACTTTAACTTTTTCCTGAAAGCCTTGTTACTACTATGTAAAACTGCATATGGATGATGAAGAAAAACGTGACATTCGTCACATCTACAACTGTTCTTTGTCATGAAAAGCGAAAGGTCCGCATTGCTGCAGACCTTTCTTTATTGGGGGGTATAAGAAAAAATATTAATGACTGCCACTGCCGGGTAGTAAAAGTTCTTTTGCAATGATATAAATACCCATTACCAATACAAACCAACCAAATCCCTTTTTGAGTTTATTACCATCGACTTTTTTACTGAGCTGATTGCCTATGAAAATACCAATGATAGCTAAGCCTGTAACAAGACTCAGTAGGGTCCAATCCATTGTATAGTTACTAATATCTCCGGTAAAACCGATCAAAGATTTAGCTGCAATGATGAGTAAAGAAGTCCCTACAGCCTGTTTCATAGGTAGCTTACTTAAAAGAACCAATGCAGGAATGATGAGAAATCCCCCACCTGCACCTACTAAGCCTGTTAAAATACCTACTATTGCCCCTTCTAAAAGGATAACAGGGTAGTTGAATTTTTGTTGCTCGCTATTAGACCCTGCATCTTTAGTTTTTTCTCTTATCATGGAAATAGAGGCAAAAACCATCAGTATCGCAAAAAGCAGCATCATCAGGATAGACTTTGTAACGACAAAATCTCCAATTCGAAATACTTCTGCT
This sequence comes from Brevundimonas vancanneytii, assembly GCA_943368425.1. Classification (GTDB taxonomy): domain Bacteria; phylum Bacteroidota; class Bacteroidia; order Chitinophagales; family Chitinophagaceae; genus Sediminibacterium; species Sediminibacterium vancanneytii_A. The sequence goes on along the minus strand of CALRLC020000002.1, from coordinate 382,110 downwards.
GGAATCAATGGAACGATGAATTTTCTGGTGGCAAAAACAGCCGCTATAGATGGTATACCAAAAATGATGGCTGTTTTAATGTTTACCAATCCTTGTCTGTACTTAGGTATGGCACCAACCAGACTGGAAGCACCTACAATAAACAGTGAATATGCTGTTGCTATGACCGGCTCTACACCAAAAAGGTATACCAATACCGGAACTGTGAGAATAGATCCACCCCCACCGATCAATCCCAAAGAAATGCCAATAACGAGTGATGCGATATAACCTGCAATTTCCATTTGTAATAATTTGACCGCAAAAGTCAGATATGGTATCCGCATCTTTCGTGATTTATATCACGACAATAATTTTTGCAGGTTGATGATTTCAATATGTGATTTATGTTGTTTGATCATTCCTTTTTCGGCCAACTTCTTCATTAACCTAGAGATCACTTCTCTGGAAGAATTCAATTCTTGTGCTATTTCAGTAAAACTTACAGATAAAATATTTGACTTAAGTGTATTTTGATGTTGTTGTAAATAAAAGACCAGTCGTTCGTCCATATTACGGAAGGCGATATGATCAATCGTTTGCAACATATCTTCAAAACGATCTCTATAACTGCTCACCACAAAATGATACCAGCTTTTATAACCTGCCATCCATTGATCCATATAGGTCAGTGGAATCGCAACAACCTCAGTTTTGGCTGAAGTTTTCGCCATGATCTGACTGGTTTCTTGCTTGATCGCACAAACCATCGACAGGGCACATGCTTGTCCGGGTTGCAGGTAATACATAAAGAACTCATTACCATCCTCATCTTCCCTAAAGATCTTAATCAATCCGGAAATTACAAGCATGGTAGAACGTATATTCTGTCCGGTTTTCATCAGAATCTCCCCAGCTTCAAATTCACGTACTTCTCCCGCTTCAGCGATTTGCTCCTGCAATTCTTTTTCAAAAAAAGGGAAGTGTTTGGATATGATTTCGATTGGTATCATCGTCACAATTTAGACAATCTGCAAATTTATTCTGATAAAATAACCTGTTCGTGATATTTATCACGTCTCATTTTTTCCCTTCGATCAATATTCTATAAAATTTTTCCAGCTCTTGTTGTTCAGTGGATGAAAAAGGTTTTCGTTGTTTTAGAAGTGCATCAAAGTATACCACTCGTTTATGACCAGGAAATTTTTGGAGAATAGCCTCACATTGAGTGATCCATTTTTCATGGAGATCTGGCTCTGATTTTTTTGAAAGATCAACCGGAGTTTTATCCCGTGTCGGCATTTTTAGAATAATGGCTTCTACTGCAGCGAGCCATCCTACTGGCATATCAGGTACTTTTCGAGCTTTTGCTACCAATCCTTCCAATTGTTTTTTGCTGAGGCTACCCCTTTCTTCATATTGGTGCATAAGGCTCATAACAAATAGAGCATCTTTATTGTATCGATAACATGCTTCCAGCACTTTATCAATAACATCGACTTTCTTTTTATTACCCTGTAATGACATTTTTGAAAATATAGATGCGGGAAGGTAGAAAAACTAAGCTATTCCAGTAGTTTTATCTTCCTTAAAACAGAAATAGATGTCTAGGAAAATTGTTTTGTATGGCTTACTTGTCTTGATAAGTATCTCATTTCAGCAGTGTAAGGTCTCGCAAAAAAAACAAACAGTACCGAGCTCAGTAAATGAAACAGTCAAAGCTGAAAGAGAATTCAGAGCAGCTTGGATTGCAACAGTAGCCAATATCAACTGGCCCTCTAAGCCAGGATTAAGTGTGGCTGAACAACAGCGTGAAGCGATTGAACAATTGGATTTTTTGAAAGCACATCATTTTAATGCGGTAGTATTTCAAGTAAGACCACAAGCTGATGCATTATACAACAGTGAACTAGAGCCATGGTCTTATTATCTAACCGGCCAACAAGGAAAAGCACCGGATCCCTTTTATGATCCTTTGACATTTTGGACAGAAGCTGCACATGATAGAGGAATGGAAATGCATGTATGGCTGAATCCTTATCGTGCTCATCATAAAGATGGAAAAGAGATCAGTGAGCAATCTATTGTTAAAAAAAGACCCGATCTGGTCATGAAATTAAAAGAAGGGTATTGGTGGATGGATCCTTCAAGAAAAGCTACGCAAGATCTTACTTCTGCTGTGGTGAAAGATTTGGTAAAGCGCTATGATATTGACGGTATTCATTTTGACGATTATTTCTATCCTTATCCCTCATATAATGGGACAGATGATTTTCCGGATGATGAGAGCTGGGCTGCATACAAGGCATCCGGCGGACAATTATCCCGCGGCGATTGGCGTAGAGATGCAGTGAATACTTTGATCGAAAGATTGTACAAAGAGATCAAAGCAGAGAAAAAACATGTGAAGTTTGGATTGAGTCCATTCGGTATCTGGCGTCCGGGTTATCCCGCTTCCATTGAAGGGTTTGATCAGTATGATCAGTTGTATGCTGATGCCAAACTTTGGTTGAATAAAGGTTGGATCGATTATTTTTCTCCGCAGTTATATTGGCCGATCAATAGAGTGGCTCAAAGTTATCCGGTATTGTTGGGTTGGTGGCAAGGTGAGAATACGATGCAGCGTCATTTGTGGCCGGGTATCAGTGTTGGTAGAGATACTAGTGCAAAGAATGTCAATGAGATCATGAGTCAGATCATGATCTCTCGCGGAATGCTTCCACAAAGCAAGGGTGTGGTTCATTGGAATATTTTTTCTGTATCTAAAAATCCACCTATGGCTAAGGCATTGATAGATGGTCCGTATAAAAAACAAGCATTGGTGCCTGCAAGTCCGTGGTTGGGTAACCAAGCTCCTGCTACACCAAGGGTGTCTATGGAAACGCAAGCAGATAAAATAAAAGTGAGTTGGACTCATAACGACGAAGCTGCTGTTTTTAGATGGGTGGTTTATTATGAATATGGGAGTCAAAAGAAATACCTGATACTCAATCGAAAAGATCGGTCTGTTTTGTTGGATAGGTTTAGCACAAGTTCAGCCAATGAAAAGCTGACTGTTTCAAATATTGTTGTAACTGCAGTAGATCGATTGGGAAATGAAAGTGGTCTCTAGTTCTTTTTTGCTACTAAACATGTAAATTGATAGACAATTGAAGATCATGAAACAATTATGGATGCTTATGGCATGGGTTGCTTTTTCTTCAGCAGTAGATGCACAGTATAATTTTGAAACCTATCCAACCTATAAAGGTTCTGATCTGGGGCTTACGTATACACCTGCATCATCAATATTCCGTATATGGAGTCCGCCTGCATCAGCTGTTGAGTTGAAATTGTATGAGAGTGGAACCGGTGGTGTTGCGAAGGAAACTATTCCAATGCAGAAAAGTGTATCAGGTACTTGGATGGCTATTGTCAATCGTGATCTGAAAGGAATGTTTTATACGGTTCGAACCAATATCAACGGTCAATGGAGTAATGAAGTTACTGACCCCTATGCAAGAGCAACAGGTATCAATGGACAAAGAGCCCAGGTGATTGATTTGAAAGAAACCAATCCTGTTGGTTGGGAAAAAGATCAAAGCCCGAATTTTTCAGAAAAAAATCTACCTACAGATGCGATCATTTATGAGTTGCATGTTCGTGATGCAACGATTGATGAAGAATCCGGGGCGAAGTATAAAGGAAAATTTCTTGGACTGGCAGAAACTGGAACCAAGAATAAAGCCGGATTATCAACAGGTTTGGATCACATTAAAGAATTAGGTGTAACGCATGTGCATTTGTTACCCTTCTATGATTATAACTCGGTTGATGAAACCAAGACAGGACAGTACAATTGGGGTTACGATCCTGTGAACTACAATGTGCCTGAAGGTTCTTATAGCACTGATGCATCTGATGGAAAAACAAGGATACGCGAGTTAAAACAAATGATCCAGGCTTTTCATCAGAATGGATTGCGTGTGGTGATGGATGTGGTGTACAATCATACTGCATTAACGGAGACATCTAATTTTAATCAACTGGTACCTGGATATTATTATCGTCAAAAACCGGATGGCAGTTTTTCTGATGCCACGGCTTGTGGTAACGAAACGGCAAGCGAAAGAGCCATGATGCGAAAATTTATGTTGGAGAGTGTAGTGTATTGGGTAAAAGAATACCATATCGATGGTTTTCGTTTTGATTTGATGGGTGTTCATGATATTGAAACCATGAACCTCATTTCAGATACACTTCATAAAATAAAACCGGATATCCTTTTATATGGAGAAGGATGGACAGCCGGTGCATCTCCTTATCCCGAAGAAAAAAGAGCGGTGAAGAAAAATGCTCATCTCTTAAAAGGAATAGCAGTATTCAGTGATGATATCAGAGATGGTATCAAAGGAAGTGTATTTGATATTAAGGATCGAGGTTTTGCAATAGGCAAGACTGCAAATACTGAATCAGTGAAATTCGGAATCGTGGCTTCGTTACCGCATCGGCAAATTGATATGAGTAAAGTGAATTATTCTAAAGAACCGTATGCGAGTGGTCCGGCTAATGTGATTACATATGCAGAATGTCATGATAATAATATTCTGTGGGATAAGATAGCATTGTCTATGCCGGATGCTTCTGAGGAAGAAAGAAGAAAAATGCATGAGTTGGCTTTAACGATCGTTTTGACCTCACAAGGGATACCCTTTTTGCATGCCGGTTCAGAATTTTTACGATCTAAGTTTGGAGAAGAAAACTCTTATAATAAAGGTGATAGTGTGAATGCGATACGATGGGGGTTGAAGACGAAAAATGTAAGTACCGTGACTTTAATAAGAAAACTCATCAATTTGAAAAAGAGATACCCTGAACTAAGATTGTCTACCAAACAAGCGGTAATAGAAAATATTCAGTTTGGTCAAAATAATCAGGAAGGATTGATTACATATGTTATTGATGGGGAAGGATTGAATGATAAAGGGAATAAAATATTTGTGGTATTTAATAATAAGCCTCAGAAACAAAAAATACAATTACCTAAAGGAGCATGGCTGTCCTTGTTGGCTAGTTGTTTGGAGGGAGCTCTGTCAGAAACAGTGGCTTTTAGAGGATCTTTTGAGTTGAATGGATTGGATTGTGATATTTTAGTGCAGGTTATTCGTTAGCCCTATATTTGCACAAAATCAACAAGGTATGACCATTGAAAGTTTTAAAGAACTGAGCCATGAAAAGAAGCTGTTGGAGCTGAAACACAACGGCGAAATATTGGGTGCTTATGAACGTAGAAGTGAAAATGGCGACAGCAAAACCCCGGGCGATATTTTTGCGCTATATGAGTTCTGGGTGTTTTTGAGTGAAGATGAAAAAATGATTATCCCAACTCGCCGTAACCCGCTTCATAAGGAAGAAGAGTAGTTCGGTTCACGATCAATACAATAGCCACAGAGGTATAGGATCAAAAGACAGGGTGTCTTATTCTTATACATCTGTGGCTATATTTATGCTATAAACACTGCTTATGCCATTCCGTTTATCGGCTAAAATAGTCAAGGCACAACTGACTTATGATCTGATCGGTAAAGATTCTCAAAGAGGTATTACACTGAGTTATGGCTGGCTCGCCAATCAGTGTGGACATTGCATGTTGGGGTACATTCCCACACACTTGATTTATCTGTTACTGCATTATTGTTTGAAGCTGGATGGCGCTACTTGGTTATCGGCACTTATTGTTTCACTGATCTGGACCATCTTTGAATACATTAATGTTAAGAAACCACTCAAAAAGCAAAAAGAAGAAGGTTCGTTGTTTGAGCCAGATTGGAAAAACATCATTCATGATACTGTAACAGATCTAGGTTTCTTTATTTTCGGGGCATTACTAGCTGCCATTGTTTTGGGTGGCAGTTGGATCTTATCCATCATCTTATTGAGTCTTTGTTTATTCTTATATACAGCATCCAAAAAATGGTACCACACCAAAATCTTTCAGCAAGCAGCTGAATATCCAATTCAGTTTCGATTGAGTCAATGGAAATGGAAGTTGAATGCTGATGATAAAGAAAAAGTATTAGCATTCGTTCAACAAAAATCATACGGGAAACATCTGTTGATTTCCGGTGAGTACAAAACAGGTAAAACATCACTTTCTGTAGCTATTGCTAATGAGTTATCTATTCAACATCATACTTGCAAATACACTACCGCTATTAAATTGTTCAGCTCATTTGTGGAAGCGAATCCTGTTGAGCCGCAAGTGCCGGGGAATATCTGGGGTTGGCGTACAGCCGAATATGTAGTGATTGATGATATTAATACGGGATTACCCAGCGCATCAGAATTAATTTCGCCGGAAACCTTTCTCAAACATTTGCAATCAGGTAATTACGGAACCGAAAATATCAATGCTTTGAAACGGTTAAATGTAATCTGGGTATTGGGAGATGTTTCCTCAATAGGAGTGATGGCATTGCAATCAACATGGAAACAAATGCTGTATCAGTTAGAAATACTTCCTGAGAATATCGCTCACATTCATCTTAATAGATCCTAGTTTTAAGGAAGTATATGATTTTCGTAAGCAAAACTTACCAAATGCGTTAAGCTTTTCACATCAAAACGTTTGTACAGCGGAATAATCCTCTTTTCAATAGCAGATTGAGAAACATTGAACAAGTTGGCAATTTCTTTAAAAGAATAACCTTTAGCAACCATAGCCAATGCTTCACGTTCTTTATTGGAAATCGCATACTTGTAGAACAGTGTTTTATTGAGCTCTTCTTCAAACTCAACTTTATCTGGCCCAAAAGCTGCATAACGCATCACTTTACCAAACGTGAGACTTCTATTCACTTGAAACCGTCCAATGATAGATTTTAATTTTCCGTTCTCATGTTCGAATACACCTACCCTCGCTACAATTGGAACTTCAGAACCATTTTTGTGTAATTTTTTTGACTCGATCAAAAAGCTGTATTTATCAAGATCTGTTGTGGTCTTATGGATGAACATTAAAGCTTTATCATTGAGTTCATCTACAAAAGGAGCATAATCAGGAGCTGTCATACTCACAATTTTTAGCATTGTGATTTCATCATCTTTGTACCCAAGCACTTCTTCCCATCCATGTGCATAGATCATTCTGCCTTTAATAAATGAGTATATGTAGATACCTTCTTCCGGAAACTTAGGAATCGTTTCGTCAAAATACCTGAATTCTTCAGAATGAAGATCAGCTGGTATATCGGTAACAAAGGATCGTGTGTACTTACCTAAATCTGATGATTCCATGTCTGCATTTTCTTTTCAAAACACTTCCCACTTGTACCTGCGAATTTTCGCAGTTGACTTGCATAGCAGACAACTATAATTTTGGCAACAAGTAAGAAGGGGTTATTAAACTTTCGACCGTTTAACAGTTTAAAATTAACAATCATCTGTTAATACACCAAAAACTGGAATCTCTTCTAACTTACTGATAATCAGGCGAAAGCCTTTATCGATATACCTGGCGGGACTGTTACTGATCATATCGGGGGGTGTGATTCGGTAACAGCCCTAGGTTAAGCAAGCAATCTGATTGGTCCTATGAAACCAAGATCCTGCATTCCAATCAGAGGAATGTTTTATGATCCGGGTACACTCTATCCGGATCTTCTTTTTACCCCCACTCCTAATAGCTGGATTCACACTGAGAAGGATGTATTTATTCATCTCAATATAGAATACCATGCCACTGGCACAATTCAAAATTTTTTCACCGGATGATTTTGAAAGTTATTTACAGACCACAAATTTCTCAAGATCCATTAGGATCATACAAAATCATCACACATGGAAACCCGGTTACGAACATCTAACTCCTCAGCGGGGAGAAATGTATTGGCTGGAATCCATGCGGTATGTTCATATCAATGACAGAAAGTGGAGTGATATTGGCCAACATATCACAACTTTTCCATCCGGCAATATTGCCCTTTGCAGAGCTATTGACCTCATTCCGGCAGGAATGCGAGGTGCCAATACAGGAAGTATTTGCATTGAACATTTTGGAAATTTTGATATAGGTGCAGATGAGATGACAACATCACACCGCCAAACAATCATCCGATTAAATGCTGTTTTATGTAAAAGATTTCAGCTACAGCCTAATTCCAAAACAATAGTATACCATCATTGGTATGATCAAAAAGGTATACGTTTTACAGATGATAAGATCAATCAAGGTCAAGTTGGGAATGAACAGAAATCTTGTCCGGGTACTGCATTTTTTGGAGGTAATACCATTGATGCAGCAGAAGAAAATTTTTTCCCATTGATAATTGAAGCCATGCAGCAAATGTTGGTTTTGCCCACAAGTAATGGGATAAAAAAAGTTGTGAAAGCTTCTGCCTTGAACATTCGTACTGCACCCGATAAAAATGCACCGATTCTTCGTGTGATTAAAAAAGATACTGAAGTGCAAGTATATCAGGAAAGAGATGGTTGGAGTAAGATCAATAATACATCAGAAGAATGGGTGTTCACGCCTCTATTAGTAAATCCTTCTTAAACAATTTTATGAAAAAAGAATCAATGCAATTCTTGCATGCTAGAACATGGAGTGGTAGAAGCTGGTTACTCATGTTATGCTTTTTACTTTCTATGGTTATTATTGGATATCTATTGTCACATAATATATGGCAGGGGAAACAGTATGTGCAACTGGATAAAAAGCAGGTTCTTGTTTTAAATAAATTTGTTACTACAAGAGAAACTCAGTCGCAGATTGATGATTCAGTATCATTTCATCGTGAACAAAGAGATAATAAGCTGATGATGTTTCTCAAAAATGAAATGCATCAGCAGTTAGATCAACAAGATTTTTTGCAAACGATGGAGCTAATTTCAACAATGAATAATGAAATGCTATTGGATTTCTTAGCAGAAAAAAAATTTTTAGTCAATAGTATTTTTTGGTTGACTGGGAATCATACATATATCGAAGCATTGTTGTGGAGTTTAATGGGGGTACTCGTTAGTTTAATTTACTATGTGAGTATAGCGAATACAAAGAGTTTGCATACAGCGGGAAATGATGACAGTGGTAGCTTCGATCCTGCTGAGATATCTGGTCAGGTAGCAAAAATGTTTTATGCCCCAACATGTACTATTGTATTGGTCTTGGGTTATCAATACCTGATAGATTCCAATAATAGTATGATTGATATCTCTGTTAATAATGGTCTCATTGTATTTGCATTTGTTTCCGGATTTTTTTCCGGAAGAGTCATGCGTTTTTTAGATCGATTAAAAGAATTGGTATTGCCTTTTGGAGCTTCATCCCAACCTACAACTACACAGACGCTGCAATTAGGGGATATTGAAGTTATTTTAGATCTCTCTGATTCGGTCTCAAAAAGTATATATGGAGCATCTATTGCAGAAGCAGGTTTCAATGCAGCTACTGTTTCTTTATTACCGAAGAGTGGTGGGGATGTTATCTTATTGATTAACCCAACAGACGATCAATCAGATACTTTTTTAGGAAAGGGAATTTCCTATGGTCATTATACCCTACAAGCACAACTCTCTTATCAGTCAGATGATCATTCAATTATTAATCTTAGTGCATCCAGTGATCTCGAAGTAAAGCAGAAAAAGGAAATCATCACTCTCTTATTGGATAAGGTTAATGAAGAAGGATAACCGAAATAAAAGTATATTTGGTTATATACTTTTCCTGAAAGAATAGCCTTCAATGCAATTTAATTCATGGGACTTCTTATTTTTTTGTAGCACTGTATTATTGTTATACTGGTGTTGCTATAAATATCCGCGCCTGCAAAATGCGCTTCTTTTACTAGCGGGTTTTTACTTTTATAGCCAATTACATTATAGTTTCCTTTTTTATTTAGGCGGACTTATTATAGTTGGCTTTCTAGCCGGATTATGGATCAATAAAATTCATGCGTTTAAGAAATCAGCTCTTATACTTTCCATAGTACTGATTTCCTCTTGTCTGGTTATTTTAAAGTATACCAATTTTGGGATTGATATCATTAATGGAATGGGAGCTCGTTTTGATAATCTAAAGTTCCTTATTCCGGTTGGCTTAAGTTTTTATACGTTCAGCTCTATCGGGTATGTTACAGATGTTTACAGAGGAACAATAAAACCCGAAAAAGATATTCTAGCATTTGGCGCCTACATTAGTTTTTTCCCGCATCTTCTTGCAGGACCAATTCCATCTGCATCACGGCATTTAGCTCAATTTCAACAGCGTAAGGTATTTCAAGTGTCCGGTATTGAACCTGCAGCTCGAGCAATTATCTGGGGGCTATTTAAAAAGATGGTTATTGCTGATAATATCAGTATCTCAGTAGATTATTGTTTTGCGCGCGTTGAAAGTTTGAACAGCTTTTCTTTATACTTAGGAATTGTATTGTTCAGTTTTCAGATCTATGCTGATTTTTCTGCTTATTCAGACATAGCAAGAGGGGTTGCAAAATTGTTTGGCATAGACCTGTTTGAAAACTTTAAGTCACCTTTTTTCAGTAGAAATCCTGGTGAGTTTTGGAGAAGATGGCATATCTCACTAACAAGATGGCTTACAGACTATTTATATACTCCTTTAGGAGGTCGTTCGCTGAATAAAATCAATTCGATTTTTGTGATACTCTTTATTTTCTTATTCAGCGGTTTGTGGCATGGAGCAAGTTTGAACTTTGTACTTTGGGGTTTATTGAATGGTTTGTATTATGTTGTTTTTTTAATTTTCAAGCAAATCAAACATTATGACGAAGCGCCGGATCGAAATCGATGGCTGCCTTCTTTTTCAACCCTTGCCAAGATTCTTCTTACGTTCCACCTCATTACTTTCAGTCGTATTTTGTTTAAAGCAGAAAATTTCGAGAAAGCCTCTTCATACTGGAATGGATTAATCAGTAGACATTCATTTGATTGGCCTCCCTCTTTTTTATATGCACATATTCATTGGTGTTTGCTATTGATTTTTATGGAGTGGACACAACGATTTAGACAACATCCATTAGATATTTCAAATAATAAATACATACGATACCTTTTATACACTATTATTCTTGTTATTATTATACTATATCATAAGAAATTATCTTTACAGGAATATTATTACTTCAGATTTTAAAAATCATCCAATGATCAAAATAAAATTACTAGCTGTTATGATTCTGGCAGCTGTATTGGCCTGTAATAATGGTAAGGAGAAGAGTGATATAGTTTCTGATCCTATAGGAACAGTGAATGATGAAAAAAGAGAAGAATATCTGAATCAATATCCGAAAGTGCCAGAAACCCCTGATATCCTTAACGCTGGCGATACCGGATTAGTAGTATACAATACTTGTGTAGAGCGTTATGAGCAATCTATGTCAGCGCTAAAAAAACTGACTGAAGAACTCGGAGCTAAACTCATTATCACCATTCTTTCTCCGGAAGTGGGTGATGCTAAAACTATCAGTGGACGTAAAGGGATTCCCATTATTACATCTATTGCTCAAAAACTGCAGTTAGATGTATTTGATTGTATGAATCCTCTAGTAGCTTTTGCAGGGCAAAAAATTACCCAGATGCCATTAGATGGTCATTGGTCTGCAGCAGGTTCTAAAATCGTCGCAGATTTATATCAACCTATTATCAGTAAATATATATCTCATCGATCTACTAAAACTTTCTCAGACATGGAAAGGCCTTCTGTATTAGGCGATCTGGAACCCAATCAGGATGTGGCATTAGATGGTGGTAAAAATCTTCCTTATCAATTGATCACAAACGAGCAAGGTTTCAGAATGAATTCAAATCTTAGTTTCCCGAAAAGTAAACAACGGATTTTATTAGTAGGAGACTCACAGTTGTATTCCCCATTTCTAGATAATGCTCAAATTTTTACAAACCTACTTCAAGAACGGTTTCCTAATACTGAGATCATCAATGCAGGAGTCATTGGTTATACTATTGACGACCAAGTAAGTCTGATTTCTGAAAGAGCAAAGTATGCAGAGCCGGATATCATTATTCTTGTAACCAACCCCAATGATATAGGCGACTTTTATTTTACACAGAGAAATAAAATGGGTAGATCTAAAAAGGCATATGCTCCAACTACAGTTGAGTTGTCATTATATCAGCAACTTTATGGTAAAGAATAAGCTTACTGCGGATAAAAAAGAAATAGCAGCCAAAAGCTGCTATTTCTTTTTAGGAGTATTCAGTAAAAACAGTCGCATCCTTATGTCACCAACAGGTCTGTCATTTTTAGTAGGTGTTGTTGCTATTGCATCTAATACTTCAAACCCTGTAACAAGTTCTCCAAAAACAGTATAACCTCCATCAAGATGAGGTGTTCCCCCTTCTGTTGTATAAAGGCTTTTCTGGGAATCATTCAGATTCAGATTTCGAGTACGAATGGTACTGTCTAATTCAGACTTACGCCAAACAGGCCGTTGTACTATGTAGAATTGACAATTACTACTTGCTTTTTCGGGATTGTCAGTTCTTGCCGCGGCCAAGGCGCCTCGTTTGTGAAATATATTTTGCTCTGTACGAAATTCAGCAGGGATAAGTCCTCCAGGTGCAGAGCCACCTCCAATTCTTTTATCTGGAGTAGCGTATTTACTCTCAGGATCGCCTCCTTGTATCATAAACTTATTGATGACACGATGAAAAAGCAGACTATCATAAAATCCCACTTTGACTTTACTGATAAAATTCTCTTTGTGTAAAGGTGTTTCATCATAAAGTTTTACCACCAAGTTACCCATGTTAGTCATGATGAGTACATGTGTCTGAGAGGGAGAAGCATCAACCCATTTCTTAGCTGTTTTTATGGCTGATTTTTCATCTTTATCTATTTTTCGAAAATATTTTGTTGTTGAGCAGGATGTAAACGCAAGAAGACCCAACAATAGTAATTGTTTTATCATTGTTTATTATATTTAGCATTCTCCGTTCCATTCACGGTAGAATTGGGTTAAATAATTTTCCATAAAAAGATGTCGTTGTTCTGCCATTTTTTTTCCTGTGGAAGTATTCATTTTATCTTTCAATAGTAGCAGCTTTTCATAAAAATGATTGATGGTTGGTGCGGTGCTTTTTTTATAAGCTTCTTTAGTCATTTCAAGATTAGGAGGAACTGCAGGGTCATAAATTTCACGATTTTTAAATCCGCCAAAATGAAATGCACGTGCAATACCAATGGCACCAATGGCATCTAACCTGTCTGCATCTTGAACTACTTTTAATTCTGAAGAAACAAAGGAAGGGTTATCATAACCGGATCTAAAAGACATATTTTCCATGATCTGTATCACATGATCTATAATGTCTGACGCTACATTCTGTTTTTCCAAAAATTCTCTTGCCTTGGCAGGGCCAATTGTTTCGTCTCCATTATGAAATTTCGAATCAGCGATATCATGGAGTAATGCTGCTAATTCAACGACCAACATATTTACTGATTCATCTTTCCCAATCTGTTTTGCGTTTTTCCAAACGCGTTCAATATGGAACCAGTTATGTCCACTTTCGCTATTCTTCAATGTTTGCCTCACAAATGATTCTGTTCTATTAATTAGCTCCTGATCTTTCATTAATTATAGATTACCCTTATGATTGTTTTCTGTTAGCTAAATATAATGCAGTTTAAAGTATTTGTCATTTTATGAACCTATTTATACGATTAATCGTATTATAAGTATAAAGGATAACTATAAAATTATAATAGTCTAACAGCTAACCACAATAGTCTTGTATATTTATAATCAGTAAATGATATCTATAATGGCAGCCCCCCTACCTGAAAATGAAATGACACGCGTAATTGAGTTGTCTGAGTTTGATCTGGACTACTCATCTTTACAAGATAATTTTAAAGACCTCGCAAAACTTGCAGCTAAAGTTGCAGGTACCAATATTTCTTTGGTAAATCTGATCGATTCTTTCACACAATGGACAGTAAGTAATTTTGGATTGAATCTGGAGCAGATGCCAAGAGAAGATTCTGTTTGTCAATACACGATTGTGTCAGACCAGTTTTTTGAAGTGAAAGACCTTTCCATTGATGACCGATTTAAGGATAAATTTTATGTAAAAGATGATCCGAATCTCCGTTACTATTTTGGTGTTCCCTTGCAAACCAGTGATGGATTTCAATTGGGCGCCTTATGTGTATTGGATACAATTGGGAAAGAGATCAGTCCGGAGAAAGTTGAAATGCTGAAGATTATAGCGGATGAAATCGTCAATAGATTGATGGTCATTCGGGTTATCAATAGCTTAAAAGATCGTGTAAAAGAAGCCAAAGAAACACAGAAAAAAGTAGCGCATGATATAAGGGGACCATTATCTGGTATTATTGGTTTGGCTGAGATCATTAGTGAACAAGGCAATAAAAATAAGCTGGAAGATGTCCTGCAATTAGTATCGATGATTCAAAAAGGGGGTCATTCTTTACTAGAGTTAGCGGATGAAATACTCAGTTCAGAGAAGAAAAAAGAACACCCTTCGATTGAGGGAGGTACAAATGAATATAACCTCTTGAGTTTTAAAGAAAGATTGGAGAGATTATTTACACCACAGGCAGCCAACAAAAAAATTACCTTACAAATAATTACGGATACTAAGACAGAAGATATTCCATTTTCTAAGAATAAGCTATTACAGATTACCGGTAATCTTATCTCAAATGCGATCAAATTTACTCCTTTAAAAGGTCGAGTAACAGTTGATTTATCGATCATTATTAGTAGAACTAAACAGCTATCTATTCGAGTAAAAGATACCGGTCCGGGCATGACTCAGGAAACCATACACCGGATCTTGTATGGAGAACATGAATCAACAGAGGGAACATCGGGAGAAAAAGGATATGGCTTTGGTCTAATGCTGGTAAAACATTTGATCATTAAACTAAATGGTTCACTTAATATTGAGTCTGATCTTGACCAAGGAACTACATTTAGTGTACTATTACCGATTACCTAAATAAAGTCGTATTGTTACCACAACATATAAAGATAGATACTGAAAAATATCAGTAGCCACCAAAATATCACAACACCTGCTGAGGATAAGAAGGCTTTCGCTTTACCTGCTACTGTGTATTCGCCCATAAAACGATAATAAAATATCGTACGATAAACTACTTCAAATAACATAAAGCCATATTGTACCATTTTTGAATCGGGCGCGATACTTAACAGTAATATAAGTGGTGTAATAAATAAGCACCTGAATAAATTCGTAAAGCCTATCAGATAAAGATTTGCAACAAGATGTTCTGTGTAATGATATTTTCCTTTCAGAAAGAACAACCAGATCAATAAACTGATCAAAGGAACAGCAAACATGGCAACGTAATTCGAATACTTAGAGAAAAAACGTCCTACATTGATCATTTTCTCCATCTTTCTGATGCCTTCCGCCTGTTTGGTATTATTTGGCTTTGTTATTTGCTGAGTTGTTGAGTAATTGATATTGCGTGTATTCCTTTGTGATGCATTGTATTTAGAAGTGATACCTCCAATGAGAAGGTATATAGCTGCTGTGATCAAAAAGAAATTCAATGGGGGAAAGTGTTTTTTCCTTTTTCCCTCTACATATTCTTTCGCTACCAATCCCGGACTTACAACTAAAGATCTTAATAATTGAAAAATCCCCTTATCTGCATGTGTGAAGTAGTGAATCATATCATGCACAACATCATGCATATTTACTCTGTGTAAAGAAGTCTTCTGACCACATTCACTACAAAATTTTTGCGAAGTAGTAAGGGGGGCGTTACAGTTAAGGCAATTAGACATGATGGTATTGCAATATAAAAAACAAAGATTGCTTTTGTGAGCTTTTCAAGATAAGATTACTGTTAACTTAGCAGAAAAAAATGGATCAGCATAAAGCCTTATTTATACGAACGACATTTATAGCGTTAGTCAATGGATTATCAGCAGATACAACTCCGCTATGGGGTAAAATGTCGGTTCAGCAGATGGTGGAACATGTTACCGGATTCTTTAAAGTATCTACAGATGAACTACATTTTCCTTTGGTGACTCCTGAAGAACATCTGCCTAAATTCAAAGAATTTCTGATGAGTGATAAGCAGTTCAGAGAAAATACCAAAGCTCCGGTACTACCAGAAGAGCCTCTACCTGTTACTCAGCCGGACTTAAAAACAGCAATCAAGCATTTACAGTCAGCTATTGATGCCTTTTTTAGTTTCTATGATTGTCATCCCGATAAAAAAATAGCACATCCTGTTTTCGGACCATTAAATCATGAGGAATGGGTATTACTGCATTATAAGCATGTCACTCACCATGCACGACAGTTTGGGTTGTTACCTCGTTAAATATATTCAGCCGGTCAACAAACAAAGCGATCAATCGTTAGCTTTGTTCCCCTAAACGATTGCTATGGCCAAGCTTGAAAATTTTATTTTGGGAAAATGGATCACCGGAGATGGTGAAGGACAACCACTGTTCAATGCGGTTACTGGGGAGCAGATTGCTACTGCTTCTACTAAAGGAATTGATTTTAAAGATGTATTACAATATGCACGGACTACAGGTAATCCGGCACTTAGAAAAATGACTTTTCATGAACGTGGATTGATGCTGAAAAATTTGGCACTCTACCTGCGTGATCATCTTGAACAATTCTATCAGATCAGTTATCAAACAGGTGCTACCAAAGCAGATAGTTGGGTAGATATTGAAGGTGGGATTGGTAATTTATTTTCTTATGCTTCTCTCAGAAGAAAATTTCCAGATGAATCTTATTGTCTAGATGGAGAGCATCATGTATTAGGCAAAGCCAATACATTTATGGGGCATCACTTACTGGTGCCAAAGGAAGGGGTAGCTGTACACATCAATGCATTTAATTTCCCTGTATGGGGTATGCTCGAAAAAATTGCAGTAAATCTTCTCGCAGGCATGCCTGCAGTAGTTAAACCTGCTACTGTTACTTCTTTTCTTACCGAAGCAGTAGTAAAAGAAATCATCGCATCAGGGATATTGCCTGATGGTGCATTACAATTGGTTTGCGGAAGTGCGGGCGACATGTTACAACATGTGACTGAACAAGATGTGGTTACATTTACAGGTTCAGCGTCAACAGGATTGATGTTGAAATCAACACCTTCTATTCTTTCGCAAAATGTACCATTTACGATGGAAGCCGATTCGCTTAACTGCATCATCCTTGGTAATGACGTAACACCTGATATGCCCGAATGGGATATTTTCCTGAAAGAAGTGAGAAAAGAAATGACGACAAAATGCGGACAAAAATGTACGGCCATCAGAAGAATTTTTGTTCCGGCAGATAAACTAGAAGATGTACAGATCGCATTGGGTAAATACCTTTCACAAACTACGATTGGTAATCCGCTGAATGAAAAAGTACGAATGGGTTCTCTGGCTGGAGAATCGCAAAGAGAAGAGGTAAGAGCACAGGTACAAAAGCTATTAGCTTCTTCTCAACTCATTTATGGATCATTAGATAGTGTTCAGGTAATTGATGCAGATGCTCAGAAAGGTGCATTCATAAGTCCATTATTATTGTTAAATGAGCATCCTTTTCAGTCTAAAGAAGCGCATGAGATCGAAGCTTTTGGTCCAGTTTCAACTTTAATGCCTTACAATCATTTAGATGATGCTATACAATTAGCCAAAATGGGTAAAGGCTCGTTGGTAAGTTCCATTGTAACGGCTGATAAAAAAACAGCAAAAGCTTATGTATTGGGAGCGGGAATGTATCATGGACGTATATTGGTTTTGAATAACGATTGTGCGAAAGAAAGTACAGGTCATGGTTCGCCATTGCCGTTGTTGGTACATGGAGGTCCGGGTAGAGCAGGAGGTGGTGAAGAGATGGGAGGAATGCGTGGTGTAAAGCACTATATGCAACGTGTGGCTATTCAGGGTTCGCCTGATATGATTACTGCGATCAGCAATATTTATCAACCAGGCGCAAAAGGAAATACCGGTGGTATCCATCCTTTCAAAAAATATTTTGATGAATTACAAATTGGAGATCAGTTGCTGACTGAGAAGAGATTGATCACAGCGGAAGATATTGACCAGTTTGCGGATTTAAGTGGAGATCATTTTTATGCTCACTTACGAGATACTGATTTCTCAGGCACTATGTTTGAAAGACAAGTAGCACATGGATATTTGATCATGAGTTTAGCGGCGGGACTTTTTGTTAGCAGCTATGAAAAGAATCCAGTGTTGTTGAATTATGGTATTGATGAATTAAGATTTACCAAACCTGTCTATCCAGGATCGGAGATACAGGTTCGTTTTACTTGTAAGGAGAAAACCAGACAAGAAAAGAAAGAACCAACGGATATTGATAAAGGAATTGTAAAATGGTTGGTTGAGATCATGGATGAAACAGGAGAAATAACAGGAGTCGCAACTATTCTCACGATGGTAGAAAGAAAAAGCTAAGCATTTTCAACCTAACCCATTCAAATCATTAACTCGAAAAATTAATTGTTATGATAGAAGAAATTAAAGAAGGCTATGTAAAGGTAGAACGAGAGCACGGTATTGCTACCATAGAATTCTTTCATCCACAAAGAAATTCGCTGCCAGGTAAAATATTAGACGCGTTAGCAAAAGCCATACATAGTGAAGGGTTGAATACGGAGACAAAAGTAATTGTACTTCGTTCTGCAGGAGAAAAAGTATTTTGTTCAGGAGCTTCTTTTGATGAACTCTCATCAATTACAGATGAAGAAACAGGGTCAAAATTTTTCAATGGATTTGCACAGGTTATCAATGCCATGAGAACCACACCTCAATTGATTGTTGCTAGAATACAAGGTAAATGTGTTGGCGGTGGTGTGGGCATTGCAGCTGCAGCAGATTATGCTATCGCAGTAGAAGGATCAGATATAAAACTTAGTGAGCTTGCTGTCGGTATTGGTCCATTTGTAGTAGGGCCGGCTGTTGAAAGAAAGATCGGCACTTCTGCTTTTTCTCAATTGTCGATTGACGCATCTATGTGGCGACCTGCAGACTGGGCAAGAAGAAAAGGTTTGTTTGCCGAGCTGCATGCTGATATCGCTGGGATGGATGATTCGATCACACGACTTACCACTACACTTTCTCATTCAAGCCCAGATGCCATGCGTGAAATGAAAAAAGTATTCTGGTCCGGAACAGAACATTGGGATGAATTATTAAAAGAGAGAGCTAAGATCAGTGGTCGACTCATCCTCAGTGACTACAGTAAAAATGCTATTGCCAAATTCAAGGAAAAACAATCATGATAACATCAGCAAGGTTTAACGCAAAAGACCTTGTAGCTATTTGTGATGTACTGGCTCAAAAAGATTCGCATCTTCTCCGGATACTTGAAGACCATGGGTATCCTCCGTTTTGGAGTCGAGAACCTTCGTTTTCTACATTGATCCATATCATTTTAGAACAACAAGTATCGTTGGCTTCAGCAAGAGCAGCTTTTATAAAGCTAAAATCTTATATCGGGGAGATCGATCCGGAAAAGATATTAAAGCTTACGGATGAAGAATTAAAGCAATGCTATTTCAGTAGGCAAAAAACCGTTTATGCAAAATGTCTCGCTCAGGCATTTGCTGAAGAACTCATTACAATCGAACAACTTACCAATTCCTCTGATGAGCAAGTTCGGAAATCGCTAACAAGTATTAAAGGCATAGGTAACTGGACAGTCGATGTTTTTCTGATGATGTGTTTTCACAGTTCAGATCTATTCCCGTTTGGCGATATAGCGCTGGTCAATAGTTTGAAATATATAAAACATCTTCCTGCTGGTACAAGCCACGATCATTTAGTTTCCATTACTGAGCAATGGAAACCTTATCGAACAGTGGCAGCCTTCATGTTATGGCATGCTTATATCTGCAGAAAGAAGATTGTATTTGAATCAGCGTAATAAACCCGATGCCCAATCGATGGCATAACGCGATTTCAAGTATTTAATACGAAGTGAAATCATTTTTTCTGCTGTCTCTATCACTTTATTCTCACGGGTATTGACTAAGAACAAAGAGCTTTCACCATTTTGAAATCTGAAATATTCGGCATTCAATAAAGCCTGAAAATTTTTGTATGCGCTTTGTGCAATTAATAACTGTTGTTCTAACTGAGTGGTCTCATTGAGATAGGTCCTTACTTTATTTTCTACTTCTCTTCTTTTTAATGAGAGTTCATAATTGGTTTCTTTGATCTTCAACACTGATTTTTTGTAATCTCCTCTTCCTTCTCTTAAGAAAAGAGGAAATTTAACATCAATACCCCACAAATAGTTGTTTTGAAATAAAGCACTGTTCCAACCCTTAAAAACATTGTAACCACTATTGAGGAGATTGGCTTTTAGGTTAACTGTAGGCAATAAGTTTTGCTGTTTCAACTTTCTGTCTACCTCTAATGCATTCAGTTTAAAATCATACGATCTGATGGCAGGGTTGATTGTTAGGGCCTGTTGTAGTATATCATTGGCAGCAGAGAGCTGTGCATATTGCATGAACTGTAAAGTGTCAGGTACTACTTTTGGGGGTAGTAAATAAATACTGTCTTGTTCATCCCATAAATAATTAGACAATTCTAGCGTCGTATTGGTCAATCGAAGTAATGCTTCATTTTGAACCAGCTGAAATTGCTGCAGCTGTGTTAAAGCTTCTATTGTATCAATGGTTGCTCTGTCGCCATTCTCAAAAGCAATTTTTACCAAACGAAAACGATCTTGAGCAACCCTTACAAATTTTGAATAGATATTGTACAGTTGATAGGAGCCTGCCCACTGCCAATAGATCTGATAAGCATCAAATAAGAGATTATTGAGTGTGTTCAACTGCTCTTGTTCACTCATATCGCGATAAATACGAGCTTGTTGAAGAGTAGCTCTTCTTTTATCTAATAACAATCCTTTTGCGATAGGCATTTCAAGACCCAGATAGCTGGTTTGTCCGGAAGTGGTTTCTCTAGCTAGAAACTGCCCACCATTATTTTCGATTCCTGCTTTGATATCGGCACCGATCCAAGTTGGAATTTTGACTTCGGGATTGGTATAGAAATAATAATTCTTCCCGTCAAAGGTTTTCCTGCTTGCATCCATAGCAAGTGAAGGATCAAATCCACCTTTTGCACTTAAAAGGTCGGCCTCAGCTTTACGAATACCAATCAAAGCTTGTTTGGCAATGGGGTGATTTGAACGGACTAGTTTGATGAATGCATCAGCATTCAATACCTGAGCTGCACTTTGAAGTGTGAAAAACAAACTTATAATGAATACAATTCCTTTCATGAACATGCTTATTTCGCTGACTCTTTATTCTTGGTAGTAGTAGTGTTGGTAGCAGGTTGATAATACTCCGGCGGGAATCCGTTGATATTCCGCCATAGTTCATACCCAACTGAAACATCTTTCAGCAATGCGATACCATTAGCACCACCACCAATTCTTAATAATTTGGGCCATGATTTATCATTGGGATCTTCTGTAACCAACACCCTGAACTTTCCATTGCTACTTACGGAATTTTCAATGGCAGTTACCAAGCCCCCAAATGTTCCATAGGAACTTGCTGGCCATCCACTAAAAACGATAGCCGGGAAACCATCAAATACAAAACGAATTTTTTGTCCCTTAGATAAAAGTGGCATGTCCATTGGCTCTACAAACATTTCGACAGCATATTGAATATTATCAGGAACGATCTCTACGATCATATCTCCTTCTTTTAATATCTCTCCAATACCGGCTTTTCTAGCTTTAGTGATTTGTCCACTCTGAGGTGCGGTAACATAGTACAACTTGTTACGCATATCATAGTTGGCATAAGCATTTTTCAACTTAGCTACATCTGCTTCACTGGAAGCCTTGTCGGAAAGAGCACTAAAGCCATCTCCTTTTGCTTTGGCAATTTTATCTGTATAGTCTTGTATAACGGTGTTTTTTTCAATACGTAAAGCAGTAAGCTCTTGTTTGGATTGCAAATATTTATTCTCTGCACTGATTCTTTTTGCTGTAGCATTTTGGAATGTGATTTTTCGTCTTTCATAATCAACAAGAGAAATAACACCACTATCTAGCATAGCTTTCGCAGCATCTATTTGTCGTTTAGCAACTGATAATTCATTTTGTACAGCACCAAGATCCATGCTATCACTTTCTACCTTAAGTTGTTGTTGTCTAAGTTTGATATCTATTTGAGAGAGTTTCAGATCCCTTCCTTCTTCCAAAGCACCTACTTGCTGTGAAGCAGTGATGGCTTTATTTTCATAACCTTCTGCGGCATTTTGCTTAGCATCAATCTGTAAGCCGGTTCTTTCCAATAAGGCCGGATCGAAATATTCAACTTTTACCTCTCCCAATTGAAGAATGGTATCTCCTTTTTGTACAAAATCACCTTCTTTCACATACCATTTCACTACACGACCACCAATAATTGAATTCAATTCTTGTGGTCTTTGTTCTTGTCTTAGCGTAGTGATCAATCCACGTGCACGAATGTTCTGTGTCCATGGTAGGAACATTACAAGCACTACCAATATTAAAGATCCCCAGAGCCATTTACGCACTCTGCTGGTTCTGTGAATATGATAAATATTACGAAATGCAGGGAGTTCGTTTTTCTCAAGTTCTACTTCAGGTTCACAAGTCAGGTATTTGCTCATACGATTTATGCATTAAGTTGTTTAGATACAGCATCCCAGCTACCAAATGATTCAGCAATGCCGCGATTTAAGTAAAGCACTTTATCACAATTCTTTGCTACTTCAATGTCTGTAGATGTTATGATGACAGTAGAATCAGTATCACTTCTTAAAAAACTAAGGACTTCTTGTTTGTTTTTTTCTTCTAGACCATGAAACGGATCTTCAAGTAATACGAGTTTTCTATGGCCGACCAATGCGCGTGCCAATAAAATTCCTTGTCTGATCTTCATGGGTAATCTTTTACCGGTAGGATCCAAAGGCGTATCAAGACCTTCGGGTAATGATTCCAGAAAATCTGTAAGTCCGCATAGCTTTAAAGTATCTGTTATCTCAGCGATAGAAATGTCTTTATTACCCATGGTAATATTTTCCCAAAGTGTTCCTAAGAAAATATCTTGCTGACTTAATAAAATACCAGTGGATGCCCTTAATGAGCCGACGTTATAGTTGCCAATTGGGATATCATTGATAAGTACACTGCCTTCAAAATTTCTGAAAGCACCGGTCAATAATCTGAGTGCAGTAGACTTTCCTGATCCAGAGTTACCCATGATGCATAACTTTTCTCCGGGGTTGATAACGAAGTTTACATTCTGTAGCACATTTGCACCATCAGGATAACGGAAGCTCACATTTGAAAAACGAACTTTGATTGCAGGACCGTCTTTAGTGATCAACTCAGTACCCGATTTTTCTACTTCTGCACCGGTGACCTTATCCATTTTTTCAATAGAGGTCAAAGCGTCATACACATTATCAAGATTAATGATCAGTTTTTCAATGGAGTTCATGACCGTAATAATCACAATATCTGCGGCAATAAACTGACCGATATTAATCTGCTGATCTACCAATAGTACAACACCAACAATTAACATGGCGGCGGTGATGATCACTTTGAATCCAATCAGACTCCAGAACTGTGCCAATAAAATGTTGAAGTAAGTGGTACGTGAATTCAGGTAACTGGTTACAAGTACGTCCGCTTTTTCTACGTTCAGAGAAGTGCCTCTTGAATACTTAAATGATTTGATAGATCTTGATATTTCTTCCAACCATGAGGCTGTCTTATACTTATAGTCACTAGCCTGCATACTTGCCGAGAAGCCATTGGGAAGGGTATTGCGCAAGATGATATAGAGTAAGAGTAACAATACTGAACCAAACCCTATGAATACTGGATGATAAAAGGAAAGTAAAACAATACCAAAAACAATCTGTATCAAGGCGGTTGGGATATCTAGCAAGATCTTTTCAATACCCTTTTGAAGGGAGACGGTATCAAAAAAACGGTTCACTAGTTCAGGAAGATAATAGTTATCCAGTTTTTCAATATTCAACTTCGGTATGCGGTCAGCAAATTCAAAAGAGTATCTGGTGAATATCTTTTGTTTGATCTTTTCGATGATCTGCATTTGTCGTACTTGCAGCAACCCATAAATAAAAACGCCTGAAACCACCAAAATAATTAGTATGACAATAGACGTAGAAATAGATCCTGCCATTACAAAACTGATGATGGTTTGAATACCCAATGGAAGTGATAGCTGAACCAATCCAGCAAGAATAGCAAATGCATAGATAGCAGAAACATCCTTCCTATCGAGATTCAATAATGCAAAAAATTTCCGTGCTGCACCCGATGGTGAGCTGTTTGCCTCTTTGGCCATAATGATTGTTTGTCAAAGAAAGTTATGAATAAATTAGCCCGAACTATAACATAAGTTCAAGCCTATTGTTCTCTTAAAGGCCAATAAATAAAGCCTTTAACGCATATTTAAGAGCTAAAAAATCGGCAATAGGCGGTATTAATGCCCATTGCCAACGTATTTATAGGTCATCGTATTCGTACAGATGATCAATATTTGTATTGGCTTGCATCTCAAATACAGGTTTGATCAGTCCATCTTTCAAGCCATACACCCAACCATGTAAGTGTGGTCGCTGCTCATTTTTCCATGCTCTTTGGATAATGGATGTTTTGGCGAGATGTATTACCTGCTCTTGAACATTCAATTCAACCAAACGATCAAATTTCTTTTGCTCGTCCTGGATGGTATTTAGCTCGTCTCGATGATTACGATATACATCTTTGATATTGCGTAACCACATATTGAGTACCTGCTTATAGTCGTGGTTGGTCATGGCGGCTTTTACACCTCCGCAACCATAGTGCCCACAAACGATCACATGTTTTACTTTCAGATGTGTAACGGCATAATCCAAAACACTCAATAGGTTCACATCTGTATGCACTACCATATTGGCGATATTCCTATGTACAAATATTTCACCGGGTTGAGTATTGGTGATCTCATTGGCTGGTACGCGACTATCACTACAGCCGATCCATAGAAAATCAGGTTTTTGTATATCAGCGAGGCGACTGAAATATTCAGGATCATCCTGAAGTTTTTCAGAAGCCCATGCTTTATTTTCTAAGAGTAGCTTTTCGTAAATTTTCATTCTTCATGGGTTTGGGGAATGGTAAAAATATTGTTTGCGTATTTGCCAGGTCCGGTCTTTACTTCTACCTTAATTTTCTTAAGGTGTGCATGACATAGGAAATTATTGACTTCTTCAATCACATCCTTATCAATGAAATCTGCTCTTTGTGTATCTATGATAACGTAAGCATTCTTCGGAACCTCTTCCAGTTTCTTTTTTACGATGGGTTTATTCAGAAAGGATACATCTTTTCTAAAGCGTATCAGGTATTTATTTTCATCACTAACTACCATCACAGCAGATCTGAAATTACTTCTGATCAGAAAGAAGAGCGCTACACAAATACCCACTATGATACCGATCAAGAGATCCGTTAATAGAATGGCTGCGATGGTTGCAACAAAAGGAATAAATTGGTTCCATCCCTTAACATAGAACTCTTTAAACAATGAAACTTTGGCAAGTTTATATCCAGTAAAGATCAATACCGCAGCTAGTGCACATAGAGGAATTTTATTCAGAATGGTTGGCACAAACATTACACATAACAACATTAAGGAGCCATGTAAAATGGTAGACATTTTTGATTTAGCTCCGGCAGAGATATTGGCGGAAGTTCTCACAACAACGGAAGTAAGTGGTAAGCCACCAATCATTCCTGATACCATATTTCCGATGCCTTGCGCTTTAAGCTCCCTGTTTGTTGGAGTAACCCTTTTCAAAGGGTCTAATTTATCAGCAGCCTCAATACCCAATAAGGTTTCTAGGCTGGCAACAATGGCCAATGTGATTCCAGATACCCATACATCGGGGTTCTTTAAAAACTGGATATCGGGAAAGGTAAAGAACGAAAAAAATGATATTGCATTTTCAGCAACCGGAAGAGTCACCAAATGTTTTTGCTCAAGAGCATAATTACTTCCAGATATACGCAGGTATTCATTTACGACCGTGCCTACTAGTACAACGATCAACGCTCCGGGTAAGAGCTTGAGAGATTTTTTTGTTTTGATGAATTTACTTTCCCAAAACATCAGCAGTAATATGGACACTACGCCAATGACAAGTGCAGTAGGAGTGATGTATTTTACTGCCTCAAACATAGCTGTGAACGTATTTTCGTCATTTGCTTGAATAAATGACTCGTCTCCTTCAAAGTCGGTATCATAGCCAATAAGGTGTGGAAATTGTTTTAAGATGAGGATAAGACCAATAGCGGCCAACATTCCTTTGATCACCGCATTGGGTACATAATCTCCAATCACACCTGCTTTCAAAAAACCTAAAATAACTTGTAACAATCCTCCGATAACTACAGCCAGTAAAAATGCTTCATACACCTGAAGCTTAGTAATAGCAGTAGCTACAATAACCGTTAATCCGGCAGCAGGGCCACTAACACTCAGTTGTGATCCGCTTAGGATTCCGATTACGATACCGCCAACAACACCCGCAATGATTCCGGAAAAAAGAGGTGCCCCGGAACCAAGCGCAATGCCTAAACATAAAGGCAATGCCACCAGCAGTACAACAATCGATGCAGATGCATCAGCACCTACATGCTTAAAATATTTGTTCATGTAATGATTGAATTAAGGAAGAAGGAAAAGTTACTAATCTTAAGTGAAAAGATTAGCAATTAGGTGGAGGAACGTGAATTTCGTTCGTATGGTTCTGAGGAATGACGTCAGATACAATAGGGCGTACAAAATGCGAAAAACTATTGATGGATAAAAAAGCTACCTCCGGAGTAGAGATAAAGTCGCTTTTTGATTCTGATTGTTTGGCGTTCTCCGTTGTATGATCCAGACCATGCGGAATTTCTTCTGTAAACTGATTGCAGTACAACATCTTTCCCATTTGTTGAACGGGAAGTATCTGTACTGACAAAACAAGTATCAGAAAAATATTTATAATCCGTTTAGCCATAGTGAGTTGCAAATGTAACTGGCGGTTAAACAAATTACAAGCTTAAACATTTGTTTAACAAAAAAATAAGTCGCAAGATTTTTTTCTAAGATATTGAAAATCAGCTAATTGGAATAAATTAAACAATAAAATTCGGTGAGAACTCTATAAAAATAGGGGAATAAAGCCGCTATCACTGGCTGATAGCGGCTTTATGATAAGAAAATGGGTTCTTTAAATATTAAGACCACCGCATGCACTTAGTACCTGACCGGTAATATAAGTACTCATATCGCTGGCTAAAAACAAAGTGGTATTTGCAATTTCCTCTGCCTTGCCAAATCTACCCAAAGGTATTTTCTTTAAAAACTCAGTTGCGCCATCTCCATCTTTCAAGTAATGGGTCATATCTGTTTCAATAAATCCAGGAGCAATAGCATTACAACGGATATTTCTGCTACCCAATTCATGGGCTACCGATTTTGTAAAACCAATGATACCTGCTTTACTGGCAGCATAACTGCTTTGTCCGGCATTACCCCTGATACCAATAATAGAACTCATATTGATGATGCTTCCTGCTTTTGCCTTCATCATGGGTCGTATTACCTGTTTGGTCATGTTAAAGACACTTTTCAGGTTAATATCCATTACATCATCCCACTGTTCAGCGGTCATGCGTAATAGCAGGTTATCTTTTGAGATACCGGCATTGTTCACGCAAATGTCTACAGTGCCAAACTCTTTGATGACTTCATTTACAAAGCTTTCACACTCTGCAAAATCGCCTGCATTACTTTTCCATGCTTTAGCATTAACGCCAAATGCTTTCAATTCTGTTTCCAAAGCAGCTGCTTTGTCTGCACTACTGTCGCTCACATAGGTGAATGCAACATGGCTGCCATGCTCTGCAAGTTTTAGGGCGATAGCAGCGCCTATGCCACGGGCTGCACCTGTAACGATCGATACTTTTCCTTCAAGTAGTTTCATGTGGTTTCTTTTGATAAAACAGCTACAAATAAAATGAATTTATAAGAGAGATATGGGTATTTAAGTTCTTTTGATCAGATTAATTGATGCTATTGCATCAGCATTTTGATGTCATCAATGTATTTTCTGTCATTACTCAATCGAGGTACTTTGTGTTGCCCTCCCAATTTTCCTTTGCTCTTGAGCCATTGATGAAACAATCCTTCAGGAACCGCATGTACTTGGGGCAAGGTCAATGCCATATCCTTGTATCGCTTGGCTTCATAGTCGCTATTCAATGTTTTCAGGGCGCAATCTAATTCATATGCAAACTGATCAGTAGACGCTGGTTTTTGCTCAAATTCAATCAGCCATTCATGTGCTCCCTTGTTTTGATCACCAAAATATACAGGAGCGGCAGTATAATCCTTTACGGAAAGTCCGGTCTTTTCACAAGCAATAGCAATGGCTTTGTCACTGTTATCTGCAATCACCTCTTCACCAAATGCATTGATGTATTGCTTCAGTCTACCACTAACTTTTATTCTGAAAGGATATAATGAAGTAAACTGAACAGTATCTCCTACCAAGTAACGCCATAAACCTCCATTAGTACTGATCACAAGGGCATAATTTTTCCCGATCTCAACTTTATCTAGACCAATAGTAGTAGGGTCTTTCTTGCCATATTCTTCAACCGGCATGAACTCATAAAAAATTCCATGGTTCAGAAATAGAAGCATGCCTTCTTCATTGGGATCATCTTGTGCTGCAAAAAATCCTTCACTGGCATTGTACATTTCAAGATAGGTACAACCTTCACCAATCAATCTTTCAAACTGTTCACGATAAGGCGTAAATGATACTCCCCCATGAATGTAAAGTTCTAACCCTGGCCACACTTCTTTGAGGGTTTGTTTACCTGTGATCTCTAATATTCTTTTAATCAATACCAAGGTCCAAGTGGGAACACCCGATATAGAGGTAACAGGTTCAGGAATGGTAGATTGTGCGAGTTTTTCTATTTTCTCTTCCCATTCGTCCATTAATGCTATGGATAATTCTGGCGTTCTAATCCAATTGGCCCATATAGGAGTGTTTTGTAGTAGTACAGCACTCAAATCGCCATAATTCACTTCCTCATTGATTTTGCTGATTTGATGACTGCCGCCTATGACCAATCCTTTACCGGTTAATAGATCGCTTTCATTATGTTGATGATAATACAGTGTCAAAACATCTTTAGCCCCTTGGTAATGACAATCCTCCAGACTTTCCTGTGTTATGGGAATGAATTTACTTTTATCGCTTGTGGTACCACTGCTTTTGGCAAACCAGTTCACAGGTGTGTTCCATAACAAATTTTGTTCACCTAGCATCAACCGCTCGATATAAGGTTTTAAGTCATCATATTCATGGATAGGCACCGATGCTTTAAATCTTCTAATATTGAATAAAGAGGTAAATCCATATTTTCTGCCGATCTCGGTATATTGTCCATGTGTCACAAGATCTTGCAACACTTCTCTTTGTGCAGCTATCGGCTGTTGTACCCATTGTTCAATGCGCCAATGCCTGAACCGGGCCAAACGGGATATTGCGGGACTGAGCAGTTTCATGGTTGATGTCAGCAAAATAAGGAATACCCGTGAAAAATTCGAATGTGTAACACTAAGTTGATAAGACTATTCTATAGGAGCTGTTTGCGTTTTACCCATTTCAATGATCCAGTCTTTTCTTCTTAACTCGAAATTGGTTCCCAAGTAAAGACGTCTTACATGCTCATCATCGGCTAATTGCTCTGCAGATCCATGTTTGAAGATCTTACCCTCAATTAGTAAGTAAGCGCGATCGCAGATAGAGAGGGTTTCGTTTACATTATGGTCGGTGATAAGAATCCCAATATTTTTATACTTCAACCTTGCTACCACACCTTGAATATCTTCCACAGCGATAGGATCAACACCCGCAAAAGGTTCATCCAATAAAATGAATTTTGGATCCACAGCCAGCGCACGGGCTATTTCTGTTCGTCTTCTTTCACCTCCACTTAAACTGTCGCCATTGTTTTTTCTGACATGATGTAGGTTGAACTCATTCAATAGTTGCTCCAGTTTATTGAGACGCTCTTGTTTGGTGAGTTTGGTCATTTCAAGAACTGACAAAATATTATCTTCTACGCTCAGACTTCTGAATACACTAGCTTCTTGTGGTAGGTAACCAATACCCATTTGCGCTCTTTTGTACATGGGTAGTTTGGTGATATCAATGTCATTCAGGAAAACACTGCCTTCATCCGGTTTAATAAGACCTACCACCATATAAAAAGTAGTGGTTTTACCGGCCCCGTTGGGCCCAAGTAGCCCTACGATCTCTCCTTGACGTACATCAATGCTAACATTGTTTACAACGGTTCTTCCTTTGTAACTTTTGAGCAGGTCTTTGGTATGTATCGTAATATTCAAGGGAGGTGATTTTTTACAAAACTAATACATCTGTCTTGCATGCCGTAAAGCCTGTTAGGGATTAACAGATGTTTTTGTAACGAAGACAAGGCTGTATATTGCAGCCATTTAGTACAAAGCATGAAAATCACAGACCACATACAACAGGCAAAAGATACCCTGATCTCTTTTGAAGTATTGCCACCATTAAAAGGTAAGACCATTGTTTCACTATATGATCACCTTGATCCTTTGATGGAATTCAAACCGTCATGGATCAATGTTACCTATCATCGAAGTGAAACCATGTTCAAGAAAAAAGGTGATGGCACTTTTGAAAAAGTGGAAGTAAGAAAACGTCCGGGTACGGTGGGTATTTGTGCTGCCATCATGAACCACTATCAAGTAGATGCAGTGCCGCATATCATTTGCGGAGGCTTTACGAAACGTGAAACGGAAGATGCATTAATCGATCTGGATTTTTTGGGGATAGACAATGTGCTGGCATTAAGAGGTGATGCTGCCAAGAATGAAGCGTCTTTTGAGCCGGAACCGAATGGCAATCATTACGCTATAGAATTACTGCAACAGATCAATAACATGAACAATGGTATTTATCTGGATGATGATATCAAAAACGGCGGTAAAACTAAATTCTGTATTGGTGTAGCAGGCTATCCTGAAAAACATTTTGAAGCACCCAATCTTGATATTGATCTTCAGAAGTTAAAAGAGAAAGTGGATGCAGGTGCAGAATACATCATGACCCAAATGTTTTTCGATAATCAAAAGTTTTTTGACTTTGTAAAATCATGCAAAGACATGGGCATTAATGTTCCGATCATTCCTGGATTGAAACCCATTACCAATAAAAAACAATTATCAGTTTTACCAAGAATATTTCATGTTGATATTCCTTCAGATCTGTCTAATGCTATCATGAAATGTAAAACCGATGCAGATTGTGAACAAGTGGGAACAGAATGGTTGATTCAGCAGAGCAAAGAGTTAAAAGAGTTTGGAGTTCCTGTATTACACTACTATACTTTAGGAAAGCCTAAAGTGATTTGGAATGTTGTGAAGGAATTGGTGTAGTAACGGTACTTAGAAATATTTAGCCACAGATGCACAGATGTATTCATCTGTGCATCTGTGGCTTTTTAATTAGAGTTTTGATTTTGTAGTAATCAAATCATCAAACTGTTCGAGGCTCAATTGTTTCGCAATGATTCTTTTGTCTTTATCAAGCAAGTATAAAGTAGGCGTTTTAAAAATATCATACAGTTGTCTGTAATTAGGTAAACCCGCTCGTTCATCTGCTTCTTTTGCCGCTTTGGTTTGATAGGTATGTATCCAACCCGCTAATTTTTTTTCTGATATAAACTGTTTCCATGCAGGCACTTCATTCTCATAAATATTGACACCATAAATAGATACACCCAATGCTTTCCACTTGCTTCTATAAAAAGAATCTAGCCTAGGCATTTCCTCTTTGCAATGCCCGCAATTAGGATCCCAGAAAGCTACAACAGTGAATACTGATTTTAGGCTATACAATGAAATGATCTTACCTGTTGTATCTGTTAAATTCAATACTGGTGCTGGTTTTCCAAGTTGATTGGCCATTAAACTATATGCTCTTTCTGTTACCGTTTTTCTCGATGCAGGATTGAGAATCATAGTATCGCCTTTAGCATAAAAATTTTCAAAGAGATATACAAAGACCTTGTCTTGGCCCATGAATTCAGGGTTCATATACTTATTGGTAAACTTGGTCAGTAGATAAGGATAGATCTCTTTACCTGTTCTTGCAGACAGCAAAATATATTTTACTTCTTCAATAATTGAATCGGGTTCAGGTGATACATAATATCGGAAATAATCATCCAGTTTAGGTTCAAAAAATGGTGTACGCAATAAACGGTCATCATTAAAAGCTACATCATCCCAGAAATGTTCTTTCATATATCGAAAAGGATAACTTGAATCTGCTTTGCCATTAACAACCGGAATAGCAGGTGCTTCGGGTGTTTTCATGGTATTGAAAAACATGGCCAGCAAAGAGTTGGGCTGTTGTTTCATGATATTCATCCTATACTGCTGCACTTCTTTATCCAAAGCCGTCAAAGCGTTATATAACCGTGTTGAATCGGCTTTATTTGTTGCAGCTTTATACGCATTGTTGAGTTCTTGTCTTAATTGTCCTTTTTCAATGGAATAGGTTGTATATGTCTTGAAAAGATCATTGTCTTTTGAACCAATGATCTCCGCCTGATCTTTTAAAGCTGTATCTCCTTTAATGGAAAATTGCTGCACATCGTCCATCAATAATTCAAACTGAATGGTCATCTGTGGCGATACCACAAAATAAATACCGCCTGGTAACTTCTTATCGCCTTTGAATACTCCTTGGCTTTTTTCATTCAACATGGCAGAATCTACCAATGTTCTTCCAGTGCCCAGGTAACTACCCAAATAAACCTTACAGTTTTTAAGTGGAGTAAGCGTAATGGGAATGTTACGTCCGCTAACCGACTTTGTAGGAGTTTTAGTAGCTGGTTTTGTTTGTGCCACAGCTATCATTAGGGAAAAAATGCAACCGGATAACAATACATATTTTTTCATAACCGCAAATTCGGGAACAATTTAGTTAAATACTGAAAGCAGTCGATGCTATTTAACAAAGCTTCCATATTCTATTTTTTTTTCAAAAAATCGAAACTCAATTTCGTAGGAAAGGTACTGTCTGACCGATCATGGTTACCTTTGCACTGTGAGAAAACAAAAGAAAAGAATCGTTCTGGAAAATATCCTCGTTGAAGATTATGCCGCTGAAGGTCGCTCCTTGGCACGGGTTGATGGGAAAGTGGTATTTATTGAAGGTGCCGTACCCGGAGATGTAGTAGATATTCAGCTGACTAAAAACAAAAGTGATTGGGCAGAGGGGCATGCTCTCTCCATTAAAAGCTTTTCCCCGGATCGAGTACAACCATTTTGCAGTCACTTTGGCGTTTGTGGTGGTTGTCAGTGGCAAATGCTGCCTTATGAACAACAACTGAAATACAAACAAAAACAAGTGACGGATAACCTTACCAGGATCGGGCGAATTCCTTTACCTGAAATATTACCGATTGTTGGTGCAAATGAAACAAGGTATTACCGTAATAAAATGGAATACACTTTTGCAACACGCAAGTATATTCCATCGGATGAGTTTCGAAAACTTAAAGCAGAAGGAATCGATCCTGATGCATTGCCCGGAGCTGCTGGATTTCATGCCCGAGGATTCTTTGATAAAGTTGTAGAGATCGATACCTGCCATCTGCAAGAAGAGCCTACCAATTTGATTCGAAAGTTTGCCGCTGCCTATACGATAGAGAAAGGCATTCCTTTTTATAACATCAAGGAACATCAAGGGTGGTTGCGCAATATGTTTGTACGCAATACAACTACGGGTGAGCTAATGGTGAATATCATTTTTGGATATGAAGATGTTGCACTTAGAGAAGATCTTTTGAATCAACTGCTAGCAGCCTTTCCTCAGATCACAACCTTATTGTATACTATCAATACCAAAAAGAATGATAGCCTTTTTGATCTGCATCCACAGATCTACACAGGTAAAGGATATATCATAGAGAAGCTGGAAGATTTTCAGTTCAAGATCAGTCCTAAATCGTTCTTTCAGACCAATACCAAACAAGCAGAAAGATTATACCAGGTCACACGTGAGTTTGCTGAATTGAGCGGCACACAAACGGTTTATGATCTCTATTGTGGAACAGGTAGTATCGGTATTTTTGTAAGTAAACAAGCCGCAAAAGTAGTAGGCGTTGAAGTGGTAGTGGAAGCAATAGAAGATGCAAAAGAGAATGCCGCTTTGAATGGACTTACTCAAACAGCCTTTTTTGCGGGAGATGTGATTGATATTTGTGATGACGCTTTTTTTGAACAACATGGTCGTCCGGATGTGGTGATCACTGACCCGCCAAGAGCAGGAATGCATGAGAAACTGGTCAGAAAGTTATTGGATATTGCAGCTCCATTGATCGTATATGTAAGTTGTAATCCGGCTACTCAGGCTAGAGATCTGGCATTGTTGGATGAAAAATATGAGGTAACAAAAATTCAGCCGGTTGACATGTTTCCACATACCTTGCATATTGAAAATGTGGTTCAGCTGAAATTGAAAAAAGAAGTATAAACAATCACCATAAATACGCTACAGCGTTGAGTGCATGACAGAATTCAGACCCAGTAGATTTGAGATATTACCCATCATTGTAAAGAACCTGCTCATCATTAATGGCTTGTTCTATTTGGCCCAGGTTACTTTTTCCAAAGGAGCTGTTCCCATCTTTTCATTTGAAGATACCTTGGCTTTACATGCTTGGCAGAGTGATCTCTTCAAGCCATGGCAACTTGTGACACATATGTTTTTGCATGGCGATTTCTATCATATTCTGGGAAATATGTTTGCCTTATGGATGTTTGGATCCATATTAGAGAATGTTTGGGGGGCTAAAAGATTTCTCACGTTTTACCTGATCTGTGGACTTGGAGCCGCATTGATCCACCTGTTGTTCCTTTCTTATGAACTAACACCCATCATGAAAGATTATGCATTGGTATTGCAGCAACAGAATGATCCGATAAGTTTTGTAGATGCGATGGCAAGCTTTGGACGTAAGTACAATATGGGTTTTAATGAGGAAGCACTCAGTTTTTTAAAAGCAGATCCTGCCAATACCCTTATGACAGATAAAGTATTGGAAGCAGTTACCACCTATTACAATAACAGGATCAATACCGCTACTTTAGGTGCGAGTGGAGCGGTGTTCGGTATTTTGGCTGCGTTTGTTTATCTCTTTCCGAATACCTATATCTACCTCTATTTTCTGGTTCCTGTAAAGGCTAAATGGCTTGGGTTACTTTATTTTTCCTACGAGTTATTCTTTGCCCTCCAGAACTCTGCAGGAGACAATGTAGCACGCTGGGCACATATCGGAGGAGCCATTGTAGGTCTTTTGATCGTCATTACCTGGAACAAAACCAACAAAAAAACGTTGTATTAATAGTTATCAAGAACTGTGTGTATGGAAACCCGACCTTACAAGACCAATAAAAGAATATTACTCGGACAAGACAATAATGCCTTGGTTTTTCTTTTTGCTGTCAATGCATTGATGTTTGTGATTGTCAATTTCATCAAGATCGTTTACTATTTGTCCGAAATACCCGATGAATTCTTTTACCGTCAGGTATTGAACTGGCTGAGTTTGCCACCGCAGACGGATGTATTGCTGACACGTCCATGGACCTTTATCAGTACCATGATCACGCATCATAGTATTTGGCAGCTGATCAGCAGTATGTTATGGTTATGGTGTTTTGGCTATATTCTTCAAGACCTTGCAGGAAACAATAAACTGATACCACTTTACATCTACGGAGGTATTACAGGTAGTGTATTTTTTGTGCTGATGAATAACATGGTTCCGGTATTGGCCAATCAGGTCGGTACAGCCGCCCCACTTTTAGGGGCAGGTTCGGCTGTGATGGCGATCGCAGTAGCTACAACTACGCTCGCACCGGATTACCGTATTTTCCCATTGATCAATGGAGGTATTCCACTCTGGGTCATCACACTAATTTTTGTTGCGATTGATTTTGCAACACTGGCAGGAAGTAACGCCGGTATTGGGGCCGGACACCTAGCTGCAGGTATCGTCGGTTATTTATTTATCCGTCAGTTGCGCAGAGGAAGTGATTGGGGTGCATGGATGAACCGTTTTGCAGGTTGGCTGGATGATCTTTTCAATCCAGAAAAAAAGCACCAACAAAAAAGTAGCAGTGAACGACACTTTTATAAAGCTGCTGCAAAACCTTTTGATAAAAAGCCCAACCTCACACAACAACGCTTAGACGACATACTCGATAAGATCAACCAACAAGGATACCAGTTCTTGACCGATGAAGAAAAGGATTTTCTTAAAAAAGCAAGCAAAGAAGATCTATAATTGTTTACAAAAGGTTCTTTCGGTGTCTTTCTGTGCTTTCCGTGGCATTTTTTGTATTTCAGACGTCTCTTTTATCAGTATTTTAGCTCATGGCCAAGAGCATCTTTCGACGGGTTACTAAAACAGTATTTCTGATACTGAATCTAGTGATCGTGGTACTCTGGTTAATCTCTTGCCTCACACCTTTCCTCAACCCGGCTACATGGTGGATGATTGGTTTTGTTGGATTAATGGTCCCTTATTTACTTCTTGGCCTGATCATATTTCTTATTTTTTGGTTATTCGTCAAACCCAAGCTGGCATTGATTCCTGCCATTGCCATATTGATCGGATTTCAGCAATTAAATGTGGTTTTTGCATGGAAACCCGGACCATCGGTATCCGAAAATAAAGCTGATCGTGTTTTGCGTGTGGTTAGCTGGAACATCCAAAGTTTCAATGGGAATAGCAAAAACAAAGCAACCAAACAACTCGCCAGAACTGAACTCGCAGAAAGCATACAAAGATTGAATGCTGACATCGTGTGCTTGCAGGAATTCAATCACACAGACGGACATAACCCTG
Source organism: Brevundimonas vancanneytii (assembly GCA_943368425.1). Lineage (GTDB taxonomy): Bacteria > Bacteroidota > Bacteroidia > Chitinophagales > Chitinophagaceae > Sediminibacterium > Sediminibacterium vancanneytii_A. The sequence continues at coordinate 345,060 of CALRLC020000002.1, read as the reverse complement.
AGTCAGATAATTTATCGCTTTTTAAAAAGGAGTATCCCTATCATTTCTTCTCAAAAGATTATCAGCGAAATGGGGGAAGTTATCAGTCGGGTTGTATCATTTTTTCAAAATATCCAATCGTCAAGGATGAAAAAATCAAATATCCGGTAGCAGAAAGCCTGATCTATGCTGACATAGTAAAAGATGCAGATACGATACGCATTTTCAATACACATTTACAATCCTTTAAGTTCAAACAAGCTGATTATACCGATCTGGAAAAGATCAAAGAACAAGATGAAGAAACATTCAAGGCTTCAAAAAATATCATACGTAAAATGAGGCTAGCTTTTAAGCGAAGAGGGGTCCAGGCTGGCATTGTTCGTAAAGCAATGGATGAAAGTCCCTATCCATCGTTGATTTGTGGTGATTTCAATGATGTACCCAATTCTTATACTTATTTTCATATCCGAGGCGGCCATCAGGATGCATTTTTGAAAAAAGGTTTTGGTATTGGTCGAACTTTCATTTCATTGGCTTCCACACTTCGCATTGATTATATCTTGCCCCACCCGTCTTTTGAAGTAAAAATGTTTGATATGATCGATGAGGGGCTTAGCGACCATATTATGTTGGTGGCAGACTTACAATTGAAAAAATAAATATCTTCGCACCACAATGAAACTGAAACACCTCTCTTGCTGTTGTTGCTGCTGTTAATTCGGACTGTTCCAGATCCGCTGTTTCATTATTTCAGGTATCCTGTTTTCATTTTCTCTAATTCACTAGCATGTCACTAAAAGTTTATAACTCATTAACCCGGAAGAAAGAAGTTTTTGAAGCCATCAATCCACCTTATGTGGGAATGTATGTGTGTGGTCCAACCGTAAGTGGTGAGAGTCATCTTGGACATGCGCGCCCTTTTATCACGTTCGATGTGGTATATCGCTACCTGATGTATTTAGGGTATAAGGTTCGTTATGTACGGAACATTACAGATGCCGGACATTTTGAAGAAGAAGGAAGAGAGGCGGAAGATAAGATCAGCAAAAAAGCGGTACTGGAAAAACTGGAACCCATGGAATTGGTACAGAAATATACCAATCTGTACCATTGGGCAATGACAAGGTTCAATAATCTGCAACCGAGTATTGAGCCTACTGCTACCGGACATATTGTGGAGCAAATTGAAATGATTAAGAAAATCATCGCAGACGGATATGCATATGAGGCCAATGGCTCTGTTTATTTTGATGTAGAAAAATACAATACTGATTTCTCTAAAAAAGGGATGCCTTATGGTATGTTGAGTGGCAGAGTATTGGATGATCAGATCGATACAACCCGTGAACTGGATAATCAAGAAGAGAAAAGAAACAAAAGTGATTTCGCATTGTGGAAGAATGCTCCACCTGAACATATCATGCGTTGGCAAAGCCCATGGGGTGAAGGTTTTCCGGGATGGCATATTGAATGCTCGGCCATGAGTAATAAGTATCTGGGCGATCAGTTTGATATTCATGGCGGTGGAATGGATCTTCAGTTCCCGCACCATGAATGTGAAATAGCACAGAGTACAGTTTGCAATCATAAAACACCTGCTCGTTACTGGTTACACAATAACATGATCACCATCAACGGAAAGAAGATGGGTAAAAGTTATAATAATGTGATCAAGTTGAGTGAGTTGTTTGAAGGAACGCATCCTATTCTTACGCAAGCGTATCATCCAATGACGGTGCGATTCTTTATCCTGCAAAGTCATTATAGAGGCACACTTGATTTTAGTAATGAAGCGCTGCAGGCATCCGAAAAAGCATTGCGTCGCTTGTGGGAAGCTTATGAGTGGCTGACGAAGCAAAATTTTGATCCCCAGGTAGTAGCTGCAGATCCAACATTGGATGCAAAAACGGATGGTCAAATCCGTGAATTTGATGAGTTCATGAATGACGACCTCAATACAGCTAAGGTATTGGCGAATATGTTTGAATTGAGCTCGCTGATTAACTCTATCAAGGATAAACATATTGCAATCAATGCCATCAGTGGTGCCACATTACAAATGTTGCAGCAACAAATGAAAGTGTATATCGAAGACATCTTTGGTCTTACCGGTGAGAGAACAGCTAATGATGGTAAACTAGATGGTGTGTTGCAATTGTTGATCGATATCCGTAAAGAAGCCAAGCAGCGAAAAGATTTTGTAACCAGCGATAAGATCCGCAATGAATTGGCAGCTTTGGGGGTACAGTTGAAAGATGAAAAAGACGGGGGAGTGAGTTATACCATTCAGTAAGAATTTATAATAGCCGATCTCTGATTTGATAGATAAAGTCTGTGTTGGTCAGCAACCAATACAGACTTTATTACTTTATTGAAACCCTCATTCCTAAAAAGAAACGAATTCCCTGATTGGGCGCATACACATAAGTAGGATCAAAACTTAATGCGTAAGGATTACTTGGCGTCGCTTCTATTTGCCCGTTATTATTGTAAACCACTTGCTTGTCAAATGGATCATTGGTACGAGCAATGATGAATGGGTTGCCTTTATTGGGTGTCCAGTTAAGTAAGTTTTTGATACCCCCATATAACTCTATTGAACGCACACCCGAAAACACAAATTGTATATTCTGAATACTCCAAAGCGGTGAGCTAGATTTGCGCGGGTCTAGTGGACCAAGTAGCGGTAAACGCATGGGGCCATAAAAATTTCCTGTGTAATCAATCGCTAAATTCAATCGTTTGATACGATACGATAGCGACCAAGTGCCGGTTATCTTTTCTGTGAGAATTTGTTGTGTCTTTACGCCCTGATCAACAGTAGCTACTTCTTGTAAAGTAATTCCTGCCATTCCTTTTAAGCCATTCAATAAACTCAATTCAGTATTCAATGTAATTCCTTTGCTGATAGCGTGTCCGTTAAGATTGTCGTAATTGATCTCATTAGGGTTGGTTTCATAGTCTGCAATGATTCTGTTATTGAAATAGGTATACCATGCAGAAACGTCGAAATTCCAGATGACTCCTCTGTTTGTGAGTACTTTTTTAGAATAGTTCAGATTGATATTGTAAGATCTTTCAGGTTTCAGTTCATTTTTGATCACCACTTTTCTGGCACCTGTTAAAGCAGCATGATCTTCCGTAAAAAGATTCACTACCCTGAAACCACTGCCCGCATTGATACGCAGACTTTCCTGCTCCCCTGTTTTCCACTTAAAAGCAATACGAGGTGTGATGATATTTCCATGTACATCATGTTTATCATAACGCATTCCTAATAACAATTGCTGTTGTTCATTTAGTCGAATTTCATCTTGTACAAAAATGCCTGGCAACCAATTCTTTGTTGGAAGATTTTTAAATGATAAAGGATCTGCAGTAGCAGGCGTGTTATCATCATAAAAAGTATAACGCGCCGCAATACCCGCTAGAAGGTCGTGCTTACCAACTTTTTTATCCCATGTCAACTGATGAAAGAAAATCTTTTGCCTGGCGATATAGGAAGTTGTTCCATACCTGCTGTCTTGATCATGATCATTAAATGAAACAGAATAGAGCATCTTTTCTTTGAAGGGCAACTGATATTGACCTGTTAACTCCCAACGGTTGGTATAAATACTTTCTCCATAAATACTATCACCACCCCTGAATTGCTTGGTCCAATTCATTTGCCCGCCCCATCTGTCTTCGTAGTAGTAACGAGCCGCTATACTCAGTAGACGGTTGTGTTTGCGTTGAATATTCCATTTCTGGAATACTGAAATACGTTGTTGCAAGGTCACATCCGTAAATCCATCTTTATTGTTATCGATGGGGTTATTATAATGATAAAGATTAATACCGGTCAATACCTGAACTTTATTCAAAGGCTTCCACACAAAACCCAGATCGGCATTTTTTTCTTTCCAGCTTGTATGCATGTAATCAACATATACCGATGGAGCATTTTGTGGTTTTTTTGTAATGATGTTAATGAGTCCACCAACTGCTTCGCTGCCATACAGTGAAGATGCAGGTCCTTTAACGATCTCCACTCTTTCTATCAAAGCATTAGGGATACCTGATAATCCATAAACGCTAGCAAGACTGCTTACGATAGGCATACCATCGATCAATACCATCGTGTAAGGACCTTCCAGGCCATTGATATGGATATCACCGGTATTGCAGATGTTACAATTCAGTTGTGGCCGAACACCATTTACCTGTTGCAGCGCATCGAAAATATTAGGAGTTGGGTTTTTTCTGAAAAAGGTCTGTGTGTATACCTCTACAGGTACAGGGCTTTCTGTTTTTATGACTTCTTTAAGTGTACCCGTTACTACTACGTCAGGTACTTGATTTGGGATAGCTATCAGCGGGATATCTAATAATAGTTTCTCATCAGCTTTAAGTTGTATTTTTTTTCGGAAAGCTTGATACCCAACCTGCTCTACTTGTAAGATGTAATTACCTGGATTTACATTTTGTAATTCGTAAAAACCATTGATATCTGAATTGGTTTGAATGTTGGTATTCAATAAACGAATAGTAGCGAGCTCAATAGGAAGCCCCGATTCTGTAATCCTTCCTGCCACCGATGCTTGTTGCGCATAGGACGAAATGGATTGTAGAAATACCCATACATACAAAAGCTGTCTCACAATACTATATTTACTCTGTTCGGGGAGTAAAAGTATAAAAGTTAGGTCTATCTAACAAATTAAGTTTATCTTTTCAATTATCTTTACAGTATGTTATCGACCACCGAAGAGAATTATCTCAAAGCATTATTGCAATTAACGCTGGAACAGTCGCCTAAAACGGAAGCGGGCACCAATGAATTGGCCACACATTTAGGGGTGAAGCCGGCTACTGCAAATGATATGCTTAAAAAGCTGAAGGAAAAAAAGCTGATCAATTATGAGAAATATGGTAAGTCTTCATTGACAGCACAAGGACGTAAGCTTGCCATTGAAGTGGTGAGAAAGCATCGGTTATGGGAAACATTCTTATACGAAAAGTTGGGTTTTACTTGGGATGAAGTGCATGAAGTAGCTGAACAATTGGAACATATTCAAAGTCAAAAATTGATTGATCGATTGGATATGTTATTGAATTATCCCAGTTTCGATCCTCATGGTGATATCATTCCAACTGCATCAGGCGAAATGAAGATGCCGGTAAAGAAAACATTGAATGAAGAGGAGGTTGGACACAGTTGTAAAATGATTGGTGTTAAAGATAATTCAGCAGCCTTCTTACAATATGTAGATAAAGTAGGATTGAGTATGCATAATCACATCAAAGTGTTAACCAGACAAGCATACGATGAATTAATAGAAATAGAGGTGAATGGCAAAAGATCAAGCGTGAGTCCTCGTTTTGCTGAGAATATTGTGATTGTTTGTGAAGATTGTGAAAAGAAAAACAAAAAGCCAGCGAAGAAAAAAGCTTAGTGATTACAATCGTCGCTGTGGGCATGATTATGTACCCTGCACATACGATAGTTGAGATAATGAGCAGTAATGATACAAGCTACCGATGGTATCAATAGCCAAAGTTCCCAGGAGTGCCAAATGACTTTGCCCAATAAGAGTAAAATCCCAACTGTAAAGAAGATCATTGGAATCCAGCTATGGTGATGTTTTTTTCTGCCATGGTACAATGAATAAGTACCCACGGCAAAAGCCAAAGCGATCATTGCGTATTCAAACCAGTTATTATCAATGATATTGTATCCAAAAAGAGGAAGGCTGCTAATGAATAAGGGTAATAATGCACAATGAATGGCACAAGCTACCGAAGTAGCTATTCCAAAGGCGTCCCAATTGATCTTAAAATTCATGTGGCGACAAAAATACAACTATGCAACAATGTTGCAAAATTATTTTCATTATTTTTTAGACTACCCTTATTGAACCGAATGGGGTGTAACTTTGTCCTTTAGTATTGATTATGAGTAAGAAATTAATAGGTTATTTATTGTTTTTCGCGTTTTTAGTAGCTGCCTTTTATTTTTTTCTGTTTCGCGGAACCGATAACTGGAAAGTGAAGTTGCCACAATTAAGCTATGTAAAACCATTTATGTTTCGAAATCAGGATGGCGTTCCTTTTACTGAAAAAGACATGTTAGGTAAAGTATCTGTAGTAGAGTATTTCTTTACCACGTGTAAAGGTATTTGTCCGAAAATGCATGTAGGTATGAAAGGTGTGTATGAAGCATACAAAGACAATCCTGATTTTATGATTGTAGCACATACCTGTGATCCGGAAACCGATTCAGTGCCTCGTTTGAAATTTTATGCCGATTCAATGAAGATTGATACCAAGAAATGGGTGTTGCTGACCGGCAGAAAAGATAGTTTATACCAAATGGCACGTAACTCTTATCTCCTAGATGATCCTAAGAATAATTTTGAGAAGATCGAAGACCAGTTCATACACACTCAGTTTTTTGCATTGGTAGATAAGTCAGGAAAAGTGAGGGCGCAGATTTATGATGGTCTAAAAGCCGATGAGCTGGAGAAATTGAAAAAAGATATCGGGATCTTGTTAAAAGAGAAGGCTACGGGTAATTTTGTGAATGGTATTTTTACAAATAATCCACAGTAAACCATAAGATCATGCAGGAGCGTATTGTAGATCTGTTGAAAAAAAATCACCTGAGCGTTACAGAAAGCAGGAAAAAAATTCTGCATCATTTCCTAGACGCAAACGGTGCATTGGCTCATGCAGATATTGAAAGTAAAAGTGGTACCGAGTTTGATCGCGTTACGATTTATAGAACCCTGCAAACCTTTGTAGAGAAAGGGATCATTCATACCATTCCCACAGCTGATAACTCTGTGCGGTATGCTTTGTGTAAAGATGAATGTTCGGCCGGTCATCATCATGATGATCATGTTCATTTCATGTGTGATGAATGTGGTACTACGTACTGTCTCGATCATGTAACAGTACCCAAAGTAACACTACCTGAAGGTTTCAAAGCGGTTCAAAAAGACCTGGTGGTAAGTGGACTTTGCAATAAATGTTCAAAGTAGTTATATACTTCTTCCTTTTCGTTATCCATCTCATTGGATTAACTTCGTTTAAATCTATTTCATGATCCTTGTTACCGGTGCAACAGGTTTGGTAGGAGCTCATTTGCTACAAGCATTGCTTAGCAAAGGAGAGCGTATTCGTGCGTTGTACCGTTCGGTGATTCCTCAAATACCGGGTACTGAAAACATTGAATGGTTCAAAGGTGATATTCTCGATGTGATCTCATTGGAAGAAGCCATGCAAGGTGTTTCACAAGTATATCATTGTGCTGCTGTTGTTTCGTTTCATCCATCTCAAAGAAAAAATCTTCATCATGTCAATACAGAAGGAACAGCAAATGTGGTAAATGCTTCATTGGATGCAGGCATTTCTAAAATGGTATTCATGAGTTCAGTTGCAGCGCTCGGTCGTATACGTGAAGATGTAATGATCGATGAAACAATGAACTGGACGCCTGAAACCAGTAACAGCGAGTATGGGAAGAGTAAATACATGGCAGAAATGGAAGTGTGGAGAGGAATTGGGGAAGGACTGAATGCCGTGATCGTAAATCCTGTGATTATTCTGGGTGCAGGTGATTGGAGCAGCGGATCAACAGCAATTTTTAAATCAGCCTATGACGAATTTCCTTGGTATACAGAAGGCATGAGTGGCTTTGTGGATGTACAAGACGTTGTAAAAGCCATGATATCTCTGATGGAAAGTGAGATCACAGCACAAAGATTTATCATCAGTGGTGCCAACCTTCCTTATCGTTCTGTTTTCACAATGATCGCCAATGCTTTTAGGAAAAAACCTCCATACAAAAAAGTTACTGCTTGGATGGCAGCCATTGTTTGGCGTATTGAGGGTATTAAATCAAAATTCACAGGAAAGTCGCCACTTCTAACAAAGGAAACAGCAAAAACAGCAAGGGCCAAAGTACGTTTCAATAATGAAAAGTTATTAAAGGCAATTCCCCACTTTCAATATACACCCATGGAACAGTCCATTACACGTATCTGTAATGAGTTGAAAGAGAAATACCGCTTACCTTAAATCTATTTCTTGCTTTCAAAAAAACCGGTAAATTGTACTACTGAAATATGTAGTAGCTATCATATTATCTCTATCACTTTATGCACCATCGGTGGCAAAGTTTCTTGCTTATGCTGAATGTTCTGCGCTTGCTATCACAAGTGCAGAACAAAACTGGTGTGATTGTATGTTGACAGCAGATACCGATACTGATGGAATACCGGCTACCGAAAAGCAAAATGATATTGCTTTTAAAACAGATTGGAAATACACTACAATAGCAACTTACGAGTCGGGCGCTGTTATTGTATCTCTAGATAGGTGCTATACAGGTTTTATCGCGGATGCACTCTTGCAACCCTATCAGAAAGCCGTATTTCATCCCCCACTTCATTGATTACATATAAAGTCTTGTTATGCTCCCAAATAAGGGGGCTATTCGTTCATTCATGTAATCAAATCAAACAATATGAAATCAATTATTTTGATGTTCTCTTTACTATGCATAGAGCTGATGTCTTCGTCTATTGTCGCTCAAACAAAAACCAATTTTGCCAATATAGAAGTTAAGAATAGTAATGGAGAACCCATGTTATTGGGTCACTGTGATATTTCTTTTTTAAGACAGGGGTCTTATAAGAGCTGGTACCAATCTGGTTATGATGCATATACTCCCGATACATCCATCATTCATCAATTAATAGAATTGTTAAAAGGTAAGAAGATCGATCTGTTTCTGGGTACCTGGTGTGGTGATAGCAGACGTGAAGTACCTCGAATGATGAAAATATTGCAACAAGCGGGTGTAGACCAACAGCAAATCAGACTCATTTTTGTAAGCAACGAAGCGAATAGCTACAAACAAAGTCCACAACATGAGGAGACAGGCAAAAACATTTTAAGAGTACCCACACTGATTGTGTACGAAGAACAAAAAGAGATCGGAAGAATCATCGAATATCCTGTTGCCTCTTTGGAAAAAGATCTGCTATCCATTTTGAGGCGGGAGAAGTATGTGCCGAATTACCAATAGCATTAAAGTGAGTGGTGAGTAGTCAGTAGTGAGTTTATTATTTAAATACTCACTACTGACTACTCACTATTGTCCTCCCCCCTCCATCACTTTCTTCCACAACTCAGGAATTCTTTTGATCCAAACGAGCTCTCTTCTTTTGATGGATGCATCTTCTGCGGGATATCCAAAATAGGTTTTTCCACCTTCTAAAGAAGATGGAACACCACTTTGTGCTAATACTACCGCATTGGCACCAATGGTCAATGTTTTACTTACGCCCACCTGTCCCCATAAGGTTACACCATCTTCTATGATAGTCCCACCAGCAATACCAACTTGTGCGGCAAACAAGCAATTCTTTCCAACAGTTGTATCATGACCAATATGGACCATATTGTCCATACAGGTTCCTTTTCCAATTCTTGTTTCTGCTGTAACACCTCGGTCAATGGTACAACCTGCGCCTATTTGAACATGATCTTCGATTACCACGTTACCGCAACTCTCCATTTTTTTATACCAGACTTCACGATTCTTTTTTGTGTTGTAATAAAAAGCATCACTACCAATGATTGTTCCTGCTTGAACAATAACATGATCGCCAATGATGGTATGATCCAATATGGTAACATTTGGATGGATTATGCAATGCTTACCAATTTGTACATGATTACCAATAAAGCAGTTAGGCATCACAATGGTTCCTTCACCAATGATAGCAGAATCACTAATGGCTTTTTGTGCTGGAACAAAAGGTCTGAAATGATTTACAATGGTGAGGTATGCTTCAAAAGGTTCAGACGTTACAAGAATGGTTTTACCTGTAGGAATAGTTACTTCAGCAGTATTAATGATGATGAAGTCAGCAGCGCTATTCAAACATTTATCATAGTATTTGGGATGATCTACAAATACCAGATCTCCTGTTTCTACTTTATGAATTTCATTGATGCCATTGATCAATGCATCTTTATTACCGATCAATTCAGCGTTGATCAAGGATGCGATCCAACCGGCAGAAACAGGTGCAGGAAACTTCATAACAAGGTTTTTTGTTCAAATCAAAGGTACTAAGAGCTATTCACCCTCAGTTATTTTAGTTTTTTTTAAGGGCAAAAAACAAGGGAAAAAACAGGTGTTTGATCAGCATTTCTTATCATCAACTTTGATTGATCAATAAAATTAAATCTTCTGAAAACCTTTATTCATTAATGTTTCATCAATATTGATTTTTTTATGTTGATTTTTTATTTGTAGAAAATGCAGTTGTCATCAGCATTAAAAAGATGGCGGGTATTCACATGCGGACCTAAAATGTGAATAAAATTGTTTAAAAATTTTTTTGCTTTCGATAAAACTCTTTTTAATATTGTGTAGGGAAATTTATTTCCCAGTACTTACTAACCCATCCATATACAAAGTCTCGCTTCTGCGGGACTTTTGTTTTGTATGAATCATTACTTCATTATCTACAAACCTTATCTCGTACAATCGCAGTTTTCTCCGGTTGAAGGAAAGCAAACGCTTGCTGATTTTTTTGATGTTCCAAAAGATGTTTATCCAGTTGGAAGATTAGATCATGACAGTGAGGGGTTGTTGATTCTTACAAATGATAAACAACTCAATCATCGTTTACTACATCCTTCCTTTCAACACGAAAGAGAATATTGGGTACAGGTAGATGGAGCGATCACTACAGAAGCCATTCAGGAATTAACAAACGGAGTGACGATCTCAATCGATGGAAAAAAACATCGCACATCACTATGTACTGTTTCTCTTTTTAGCAATGAACCAAAAGTGCCCATTCGAAATCCTCCAATTCGTTTTAGGAAAGAAATTCCAGCACCCTGGATCAGCATGATATTAACAGAAGGAAAGAACAGACAGGTAAGAAGAATGACTGCAAATGTAGGCTTCCCAACTTTACGATTGATTCGTTACCGAATAGAAGGTATTACAATCGATGGATTACAACCTGGTGACCTTGTGACCTTAACACGCCAACAATTATACCAACAACTTTTTCATGAATAAGTATCTGCATTTGTTGAATCAGGGTTATATCATTAGCACTGAACGTGAACGTTTGGATATCGATTGTATTCACCGGTTCTTATCTGCCTCTTCGTATTGGGCTAAAGATGTTCCAATTGAAATAGTAAAACGAGCTATCAAAAACTCTATGTGTTTTGGTGTTTATTATTCTGAAACACAGATCGGTTTTGCCCGGGTTGTAACTGATCAAGCAACATTTGCATATTTAGCAGATGTTTTTATGCTCGACGAACATAGAGGAAAAGGTTTGTCAAAATGGTTACTAGAAACAATACATAATCACCCGGAGCTTCAAGGTTTGAGACGTTGGATGTTGGTAACCAAGGATGCACAAGGTTTATACCAGCAATTTGGATGGGAACCTATTCCGGAAGCTATGGTTGGAAGGTTTATGCAAATACACAGGCCTGATGTTTACCAAAGCGGGAAAGCTTCCGAGTAAAACAGTAATAATCAATAACAGATTGGTAAATCTTCCCTGTGAACCGTTAATTTTGCTGCTCTTTACAATTAAGTATTTATGAGTCAAGCACATTTGTCTGAGCAGGAACTGATTCGTCGTGAGAAACTGACCAAATTACAGGAAGCAGGTATCGACCCTTTTCCAGCCCCTTTGTATCCTGTTACTCATTACTCAACTGATATCAAAGAACAGTTCAGTGAAGAAACCAAAGAGTCTTTTGCCAATGTTTGTGTGGCAGGAAGAGTTATGAGTATAAATGATAAAGGGAAAGTCTTCTTTATTAAGATTCAGGATAGCAAAGGCATCATTCAATTATATGTAAAGCGTGATGATATTTGTCCGGATGAAGACAAATCATTTTGGGATACCGTTCTAAAACATGGATTGGATCTGGGGGATATCATTGGGGTAACCGGATTTGTATTCATTACGAAGACTGGTGAAACTTCCATTCATGCGCAAACTTTTACTTTATTGACCAAATCATTGAAGCCTCTTCCCGTCGTAAAAAGAGATGAAGAGGGGAATGTGTTTGATGCTGTAACCGATCCTGAGTTCCGCTATCGTCAACGTTATGCAGACCTGATCATCAATCCGGATGTTAAGGAAACATTTGTAAAGCGTACCAAGCTGATCAATACCATACGTGATTTTTTAAATGAACAAGGTGCATTGGAGGTAGATACGCCTGTATTGCAGGCTATCCCAGGGGGTGCCGCTGCCAGACCTTTTATTACCCATCATAATGCACTGGATGTGCCCTTCTATTTGAGAATCGCCAATGAGCTATACTTAAAGCGGCTCATCGTTGGCGGATTTGATTGGGTGTATGAGTTTAGTCGCAACTTCAGAAATGAAGGCATGGATAGAACACATAATCCGGAGTTTACGGTATTGGAGTGGTATACAGCCTACAAAGATTATTTCTGGATGATGGAAACCACGGAACAGTTGTTCGAAAAGATCGCTATTGCTTTACACGGGACTACTGATGTTCCATTGGGAGATAAGATCATTAGTTTCAAAGCGCCTTTCAAACGTATCAGCATCCATGACGCCATCAAAGAGAATACAGGAATTGACGTAAGTAGAATGGATGAGGCGGGTCTTCGTGAAGTTTGTAAACAACTGAAGATCGATGTACCCGGTAATATCGGAAAAGGGAAGTTGATTGATGAAATATTTGGTGCAACTAGTGAGCATACATTTATTCAACCAACATTTATCATTGACTATCCGGTAGAGATGAGTCCACTTACCAAAAAGCATAGAAGCAAGCCCGGATTGGTAGAAAGATTTGAATTGATGGTAAATGGAAAAGAGATTGCCAATGCATATACAGAGTTGAACGATCCGATTGATCAACGTGAACGTTTTGAAGAGCAATTGAAATTAATGGAGCGTGGTGATGACGAAGCGATGTTCATTGATCATGATTTCTTACGTGCATTGGAGTATGGGATGCCGCCTACTTCAGGTATTGGAATCGGCATCGATCGTTTGTGTATGATGATGACCAATCAGCCATCGATACAGGATGTACTTCTGTTCCCGCAAATGAGACCCGAACGTGTGCAAGAGATACAACAAGACCAGCAGTAAAGAAAAATAGAATGTAATCATATTATGATAAAAGGACCCATTGGGGTCCTTTATCATTGAAGTATATCAATTTGCTTACACGAATAAGTCGTTGTATAACATTCCGCCTGGTACCACAGCATATTTATCAAGATCTGTTATGCCTTCTGCAGCAAGTACTTGTTCATCAATAAAAGTATTGCCGCTGCATTGATCCGCAGTTTTGCGAAGAATATAATAAACAGAATCTGCAATGATTTCAGGTGTGCGACTCATTTTAGCCAATGCTTCACCACCCAAAAGATTTCGAACGGCAGCCGTGTCAATGGTGGTTCTCGGCCATAGAGCATTGGATGCAATACCCATTCCTTTGAATTCAGCAGCCCACCCTAGTGCCAACATGCTCATATTGTATTTAGTAAGTGTATAGGCAATATGCCCACCCATCCATTTGGGTTCCAGACTGATTGGTGGTGATAGCGTAATGATATGTGGATTTTTACCTTTCTTAAGCCATGGCAAACAGTTTTTTACCACTAGAAAAGTACCTCTGACATTGATGCTATGCATCAAATCAAAACGTTTGGTATCTGTTTGCTCAGTAGGGGTTAATTGTATGGCAGATGCATTGTTGATCACCACATCAATGCCTCCAAATTTTTCTACGGCTTTTTGAACTGCAGCTTGTATTTGGTCCTCGTGCCGAATATCTACCTGAACTGCCAAAGCTTTACCCCCGGCTTTTTCTATTTCTTCTGCGGCAGAAAAAATGGTACCACCAAGTCTGGGGTCTTCTTCCACACTTTTCGCAGCAACAACAATGTTGGCTTTTTCTTTGGCTAAACGAAGTGCGATGGCTTTACCGATACCTCTGCTGGCACCGGTGATAAAAATGGTTCTGTTCTCAAATGACATGATCAATGGTGTTGCTGAACCTTAAATTTCAGGAAAACTGTCTTACCAACCTAAGAATTCTTTGATTAGATCTTCAGTCTGTTCGCAGGCTTTATCCAATTGCTCGTTTACTACGATATGATGAAAATGGTGGTTGAAAGACAATTCATAGCTGGCTTTGCTAACACGTGTAGCAATACTTTCAGGTGTTTCAGTTCCTCTGCTTTCTAGTCTTCTTTTGAGTTCTTCTACAGATGGTGGTTGAATAAAAATCGATAAACACTTACCCGGAAATTCTCCCTGTACATGTATGGCTCCTTTGACATCAATATCCAAAACCGGAATGCGTCCGTCATTCCAAATACGTTCCAATTCTTCCTTCAAGGTGCCATAATATTTACCTTCATATACCATTTCCCATTCTATAAAAGCATGTTCATTGATCTTGGACTGAAACTCTTCAACTGATAAAAAGTAGTATTCAACACCATTTTTCTCAGTTCCTCTGGGAGAACGGGTGGTAGCAGAAATAGAAAAACAAAGTCCGGAATATTTATTCAATAAATAATGGGTAATAGAAGTCTTCCCTGATCCCGAAGGAGCTGTTATGATGATGATTTTTCCTTTGTTTTCCTGCATGCGCAAAGAAACAGAATTTTAATAAGGCTTAGTCTTTCCAAGTGATTTTTTCTGATAACGGTATATTTCGTTTTGCTGCAGGTGCATCTTCATCTGAATAACCGAGATAAATCAATCCCATCATTTGATCATTTTCCTCCAAGCCTAGTATTTTTTTCATACTATCATGGTAAGTCATACCACCGGTACTCCATAGTGCAGCAATACCCTGTTCTTGAGCGCCCAGTAATATGTGTTCAATGGCAGCTGCTGTAGCAGCAATTTCTTCAATCAACGGAATTTTCTGTGAGGGTTGTCGCTTCATATACACAGCAATGATATGTGAAGCTTTTTCGCCGTTTTGAATGATATTCTGGTACTTGGCATTGGTAAAAACTTCTTCAGGTGTATGGGCTTTATAAAGATCAGCATGTTGGTTAGAAAATTTTTGTAACCCATCTCCACTGAAAACTACAAAACGCCAAGGCTCTGTTCTGCCATGAGTGGGTGCCCAATCTGCAAGTTCTAAAAGATATTGAATGATTGATGGATCGATCTTCTTTTGGTTCATCAAAGAAGGTTTAATACTTCTTCGTTCATGGATAACATTAGAAAGTGTACTCATGTTGTAAAATTACGCGCATAGACTTGAACAATTTCGTTGAATGAATAAAATGTTTTATATTGATAATTGTTTCTTTTCATCCGCAGGTTCTCTTTTTAATTATATGGAGCAGCGATTGCCATGACGGTAAAAGAATTTCAATCTGTTTTTGATAACCTGCCGGGTATGTATTTGCTATTACGACCCGATACTCCTGTTTATACAATTATATCTGCCAATAAAGCTTATCTAGAAGCTACGTATACTCAAAAAGAAAATATTATTGGGAAGCCTGTATTTACTGTCTTTCCGGATCATTCAGGGATCGATACAAAAGGAAGTAAGCGACTATTAATAAATCTTTTTGAGGAGGTTATTCAATATAAGCAAACGAATCAAGTAGGGGAACTTCGTTATGATATCCCTTTGAATGATGGATCAGGTACTTTTTTAGAACGATATTGGCGAGTTGTAAACACGCCTGTCTTGGATGACCAAGGAAATGTTATTCAAATCATTAACTCGGTAGAAGATATTTCAGATCGGGTGTTTTCTCAAAGAAAAGTACAAGAGAGTTTACAAAGAGCACAATCACTGATGACCAATGTGTTAACGAGTATCTCGGATGGTTTTGTTGCATTGGATGCTAATTGGAACTACACTTATGTGAATGAACGCGGAGCTGCACTATTGAATGGATCTAAACCGGAAGATCTTGTCGGTAAGCATGTATGGACTTTATTTCCTGAAGGAGTAGGACAATCTTTTTATTGGAATTATCAAAATGTGATGAAGAATCGGGAGCCGATAGTGATGCAGGAGCATTATCCGCCTTGGAATAGATGGTTCGAAAATCGCATTTATCCTTCACCTGATGGGGGTATTACCATTTTTTTCACTGATATCACCGATTCTAAAAAAGCGCAAGAACGTTATCGTCAGTTGTTTTATGATAATCCCATGCCCATGTGGATTTATGAGGAATACTCATTCAAGTTCCTGGAAGTGAATGATACAGCTGTGACACATTATGGCTACAGTCGAGAGGAGTTTTTAAGCATGACAATCAGGGATATCAGGCCTTTAGAAGATCTTGAAAAATTAGATCGATCACCTAAAACACTAAAAGGAGATGTTTTAACACATAAAGGTATTTGGCGTCATTATAAAAAAGATAGAACCCTTATTGATGTGGAGATCACCGCACATCATATTGATTTTAATAATAAGCCCTGTGTATTAGTACTGATCAATGATATAACAGAGCGATTGAAAAGTGAAACAGCCCTGAAAAGTGCTTTCAAAGAGGTATCGGACTATAAGTTTGCATTAGATCAGTCCAGCATTGTAGCCATCACGGATCAAAAGGGGATCATTCAGTTTGTGAATGATAATTTCTGTAAGATATCAGGTTATTCACGTGAGGAGCTATTAGGTCAAGATCATCGAATCATTAATTCCGGTTATCATAGTAAAGAGTTTTTAAAAGATCTCTGGGTTACCATTGCGAATGGAAAAGTATGGAGAGGAGAGTTAAGAAATAAATCTAAATCAGGGACTTATTATTGGGTGGATACAACCATCGTTCCATTTTTAAATGAACTTGGTAAGCCTTATCAATATGTTGCTATTCGAACTGACATTACCAAAAAGAAAGAAGAAGAAGAAAGGCTCAGATTAATGGATATGGTAATAACCAATACCAATGATGCCATTCTAATTACGGAAGCTGAACCCATTGAAAATGAAGGCCCAAAAATCTTGTATGTCAATGAGGCTTTTACAAGAATGACTGGATATACAGCTGAAGAAGTAATTGGTAAGACTCCAAGAATATTACAGGGGCCAGATACAAGTAAAGAAGAATTATTTCGTTTAAAAGAATCTTTAAAACGTTGGGAGCCCTGTGATGTAGAGGTATTGAACTATAAAAAGAATGGAGAACCATTCTGGAATAATTTTACTGTTGCACCCGTGGCTAATGAATCAGGTTGGTACACACATTGGGTAGCTATTGAAAGAGATGTGACTGAAAGAAGAAAGACAGATGCCTTGATACGCGATAGCGAAGAGAAAAGAAGACTGATCATGAATGCGGCGCTTGATGCTATTGTTTGTATTGATACAGAAGGCATAATTACATTCTGGAATCCTCAAGCAGAAGACATATTTGGATGGAAGCAGGATGAAGTGATGAGTAGGAAACTATCTTCCATTATTGTGCCGGAGCCCTATCGGCAAATGCATGATCATGGAATGGAGCAGTATAAGGTCACCGGAAAAGGTCCAGCCTTGAATGTTTTATTGGAGTTGAATGCCATTAAAAGAGATGGTACCATGTTTCCGATTGAATTGACGGTATTGCCTATTAAACAAGAAAGTGAAGAATTCTTTTGTGCATTCATTAGGGATATTTCTGAAAGGAAAAGATCTGAAACACTCATTAGAAGAACCAACGAACGCTATGAGTTGGTTGCCAAAGCTACTAGTGATGCTATTTGGGATTGGGATATGCGTACACATATAGTAGTACGTTCCGGAGATGGATTGCAAAAGCTGTTTGGGTATAGTACAGAAGAAGCATCTCGTGATAATGATTTCTGGCGTAAACATGTACATCCGGAAGATCTGGAACGGGTTATTGAAAAGCGAAGAAAACTATTGGAAGAAACGAGAGATCAATTCTGGGAAGATGAATATCGATTTAAAAGAACCGACGGTACCTATGCTTTTGTATATGATAGAGGATATGTGATCAGGAATAAAGAAGGTAACGCTATTCGAATGATCGGTTCTACTCAGGATATAACTCCACTTAAACAATCAGAGCAACAACTGCAAGAGCTGAATCAGGTCTTGGAAAAACGTGCCGGAGAATTAATGTCTTCTAATCGGGAATTAGAACGTTTTGCTTATGTAGCATCACATGATTTGCAGGAGCCATTGAGAATGGTAAGCAGTTTTTTACAATTGTTAGATCGACAATATGCATCGGGCTTAGATGAAAAAGCGAGAGAATACATCAATTTTGCAGTGGGTGGCGCAGAAAGAATGAAACGTCTAATACTAGATCTACTCTCCTATTCAAGGGTTGGAACCATAAATGAACCATTTCAGCCCATTGATATGAATGTTTTGGTAAAGAGCGTAGTGCAAATATTTGAGTCGAGATTTGAAAAAGAACAAATAACTTTAAGGGTAGGTAATTTACCAACCATTCTGGGAAATACATCACAGTTACAACAGCTGATGCAAAACCTGATTGGAAATGCACTAAAATACAAAAGCGACAAACCCCCAGTCGTAGAAATAGGGTCTAAAGAAGAGGATCATAGATTTGTATTCTTTGTGAAAGACAATGGAATAGGAATCAATTCAAAATATTTTGAAAAGATTTTTGTGGTGTTTCAGCGTTTACACCCCATTGATAATTATTCTGGCACAGGAATTGGGTTGGCTATCTGTAAAAAGATCATCGAAAGGCATCATGGTGAAATATGGGTGACTTCCGAGGAAGGAAAAGGAAGTACTTTTTATTTCAGTTTGCCCAAATCATAGATCAATTAAATCATTTTTTATGTCTGCATTTCAAGACCTTGAGATCTTACTTGTTGAAGACAACGAAGGGGATATTCGCTTGACAATAGAAGCGTTTACGGAAGCCAAGATCAGGAATCAAATACGAGTGGTAAGAGATGGAGAGCAGGCATTGGCTTATTTGAAAAAAGAAGCCCCATATACCGATGTATTAACACCGGATATTATTTTGTTAGATATCAATCTACCCAAAGTAGATGGTAAAGAAGTGTTACACGTGATGAAGAATGATCTATTGCTTAAAAGTATACCTGTGATCATGTTAACTACTTCCTCTGCTGATTCTGACGTTCAGGAGTCATATGCCAATCATGCAAATAGTTATGTGATAAAACCGGTTGATCTAAACAAATTCATGGAAGTGATACGCAGTATTGAAGAATACTGGATATCGATCGTAAAACTACCATCCCGATAAATGATCTAGGGAATTCTTCTGATATCAGCACCAATACTTCTCAATCGCTCATCAATCTTCTGATAGCCTCTGTCTATCTGTTCAATATTTTGAATCGTACTCTTACCCTCTGCACTCAAAGCGGCGATAAGCAAAGCTTGTCCGGCACGGATATCCGGACTACTCATGGTAATACCTCTTAGGTTGTTCTTTCTTCCTAATCCAATCACAGTAGCACGATGTGGATCGCAAAGAATGATCTGTGCACCCATATCAATGAGCTTATCTACAAAGAACAACCTACTTTCAAACATTTTTTGATGAACAAGTACACTACCTCTTGCCTGTGTTGCTACTACTAAAACGATGCTTAGTAAATCCGGCGTGAAACCCGGCCAAGGATGATCTGAAACCGTGAGAATACCTCCATCAAGATAGGTTTGAATTTCATACACATCCTGTTGTGGAATATGAATATCATCCCCCTGAATATCCAGGGCAATGCCTAACTGTCTGAATTTTTCCGGAATGATACCTAAATGATCAACCCCCGCATTTTTAATTGTCAGTTCACTCTGCGTCATCGCTGCAAGTCCAATAAAACTTCCGATCTCAATCATATCCGGTAACATACGATGAGAAGTGCCATTCAATTTGTGTACCCCTTCAATGATCAATAAATTGCTGCCAATACCACTGATCTTCGCACCCATGCGATTAAGCATCGTACATAATTGTTGCAGGTAAGGCTCACAAGCAGCATTGTAAATTTGTGTAGTACCTTCTGCGAGTACCGCTGCCATTACAATATTCGCGGTACCGGTTACTGATGGCTCATCTAATAACATATAAGTGCCACGCAGTGAAGGAGCGGTTAATTTGAAACAGCTATTATCTTCATCAAACTCAAATTTGGCACCTAGCTTTTCAAAGCCAATGATATGTGTGTCCAATCTTCTTCGTCCAATCTTATCGCCGCCGGGTTTTGGGATATACGCTTTCTTAAAACGAGCCAACATCGGACCGGCCAGCATCACACTGCCTCTTAATCTTCCTCCTTTTTTTCTGAAATCATCAGAAGATAAATAATCAATATTGATATCATCTGCACGAAAACTGTAAGTATCATCACTGATACGATGTGTTTTCACTCCCATATCTGTGAGTAATTCTATCAGCAGATTCACATCAAGAATATCAGGAATATTGGAAATGATCATTTCTCCATCCGTCAACAAAACGGCAGAGAGAATTTGTAATGCTTCATTTTTTGCACCTTGAGGGATGATTTCACCTTTCAATCTGTTACCACCACGTACTTCGAAGGAACTCATAAGAATAGTTTGATTGCTTGTTGATACGAATGTAATAAAACGAAGCGGTGATTTTTTTTATTGTCTACAGTATGCGCATAAAAAAAGTCCACCGAAGTGGACTTGCCATATAATTTCATCAAACTACTAATAGCGTTTCTTGAATTGTCCGCCACCATTGTTGCGGTTATTGTTATTCCTACCACCGCCACCGCTATTGTTACGGTTGTTATTGTTTCTGCCGCCACCATTATTACGTCCACCGCCACCATTGTTACGATTATTACGTCCGCCAAAGTTTTGCTGCCAACGACCGCCACGACCACCGGTACCATATTCGTCACGCTCAAAATTTTGATTGCGGTGTTTGATGTATGGTGTGTTGCTGAATTCTAGTTCACCACCTGTAATACTGTTCAGTTCACTTCTAATAGCGTCATCATGTACCAATTCTTTATGCCAGTTGCTATAAGCAAGTTTCATGTAGTAGGCAATGGCATGAGCAAAACCTGCTTTTTTCTCAGGGTCTTCTTCTTTAAGAGCCTTATCAATCACTACTTCCAGATTTCTACCTAAGTGCGCATATTTAGGGTGACGCTTAGGGTAAGGAAGCGGATCGGGTTTTAACTTGTAAGTTTCTTTGGTAGGGATAGGGTATGGACTATCCACATCCAGTTTAAAATCGCTGATGAAAAAAAGGTGATCCCATAATTTATGTCGGAAATCTTCCACATTCTTTAAATGTGGATTTAAAAATCCCATCAATTCAATCACAGCCTGAGTCTGTTGCTGTCTTTTGTCGCGGTCTTCAATGGTCAGCAAATAATCCACCATTTTATGTACATGACGACCATATTCACGCATTCCCAAGTAACTTCTCGAAGTATTATATTCCATGTAACGATAATAAGTAAGAGAACAAATGTAAGTAATTAGGGCTTTTCAGGATGTATTTTAACGTTAATGCCCTCAACAAATCATTTTTTCATCACTCCTTGATGCTATTTATCTTCGCAACATGGAACAGATCGTGCAACAGATTGAGCAATATAAGCAGGAAATGCAGGCTTTTGAAGCCACAACCCCTGATCAGGTTGAAGCTTTTCGTATCAAATACCTGGGTACCAAGGGATTGGTGAAGACCATTATGGGGGAGATGAAAAACGTACCTGTAGAGCAGAAAAAAGCTTTCGGACAAATACTTAATGAGTTCAAAGAGTTTGCAGAGGCTAGATATGCGTCACTAAAAGAGCAAGCAGGGGATTCATCGGTAAGCGGAGATCAGCAAAGGGATATTACTTTACCTGGTGAGATTTTCCCTGTGGGTACCAGACATCCATTGAATATTGTTCGCAATCAGATCGTTTCCATTTTTGGTCGATTGGGTTTTGCAGTGGCTGAGGGTCCGGAGATCGAAGATGATTGGCATAATTTCGGAGCGATGAATCTTCCTGAAGATCATCCGGCGCGCGATATGCAGGACACTTTTTACATCAGTCAGAATCCAGATTGGTTGTTACGTACACATACCAGCAGTGTTCAGGCTCGTGTAATGGAAACACAAAAACCACCGATTCGTGTGATCTGTCCGGGACGTGTCTATAGAAATGAAACCATTAGCGCAAGAGCTCATTGCTTCTTTCATCAGGTAGAAGGTTTATACATTGATGAAAATGTAAGCTTTGCTGATTTGAAGCAAACATTGTATTTCTTCGTACAAGAACTGTTTGGTAAGCATGTAAAAGTACGTTTCCGTCCTAGTTATTTTCCTTTTACTGAGCCTAGTGCCGAAATGGATATCAGTTGTCAGATCTGTGGTGGTGATGGTTGTAATATTTGTAAACACACAGGATGGGTAGAGATCCTAGGTAGTGGTATGGTACATCCTAAAGTGTTGGAGAATTTTGGTATTGATTCCAATAAATATACCGGGTTTGCATTTGGTATGGGTATTGAAAGAATTACACAATTAAAATACCAGGTAAATGATCTGCGTCTTTACTCACAGAATGATGTACGGTTTTTGAAACAGTTTACAGGGGCAGTTTGATTTGTGTCCATGGTCGATGGTCCATGGTATTGTAGACTTGGAAACTATACGCTTTATAAAAATTAAAATACTATTGACCATGGACTATGGACCATGGTCAATTCTCCATCATGGTTCACTCCACCAAAGGTATAGTACTACGAACGGTTAAGTATGGTGATACGAGTATTATCACAACGGTGTATACTGAGTTGTTTGGTATACAGAGTTATTTGGTGAAGGGTGTTCGACAGTCTACGAAAACTTCGGCCGGTAAAGCTGGCTATTTTCAACCATCAGCATTGTTGGATATGGAAGTATACCACAATGAACTGAAGCAATTACAATTCGTTAAAGAATATCGATGGAGTTATTTGTATGAGCATGTATTGTCGGATGTAGTCAAACATTCTGTTGCCATGTACATGATTGAGCTGGTGCAACACAGTTTGAAACAACCCGAAGCCAATCCTGAATTATTTTATTTGATTGAAGACAGTTTGAAGCAATTGGATAAAGGCAATGAGACATTAACTGCGAATCTTCCTTTGTACTTTGTTTTACATCTTGCATCAGAACTGGGTTTTCGTCCGCAAGGAAAATATGGTAGGGATACATCGGTATTGGATTTACAAGAAGGTGTTTTTACAAATACATTTCCCTCACATCCATATTTTCTGGATGGACAAATGGCTGAACTGACTTCTCAATTGATTGATCTTTCTTTTTACAATGAATTGGAGAATCTGAAATTGAATCGTTTAACCAGAAGAACATTATTGGAGTCTTATCAAAACTATATGGCGCTGCATATTGCTGATTTTGGAGAATTGAGAACACTTGCTATTCTTCAGGAGATATTAAGTTAGAGGCTTAGAGAATTCGTTGAACGCTAGAGGTTGACAAAATCTTTTCCGATATATCTTTCAATAATAAGACACCCGGTTTTTTTCCTTTTTCAAAACTACCTAATTCTTTTTCCATCCCTAAAGCAATAGCACCATTCAATGTAGCAGCTTGCAATAAAAGTGAAAGTGAAAGATGTGGCAAATGATGATGAAGTGTTTTCAATTCATCCAGTATACTCAATTGATGATTACTGGCAAGACTATCTGTTCCGATTACCAGTGTGATATTATTTTTCACGAATAGGTCAACCGGTGGTAGTGTTTGTTCGATATATAAGTTGGCATTCGGGCACAAACAAAAAGATACCGGCGTTTGAGAGGACCGAATAAAATCAATATCGGATTGTTCAGTAAAACTATTGTGTACCAAGAGTACATGTTTTGCTGATTCAAGGTATTTGAAAATAGAGGGCAAGCTGTTTTTTCCTGTAGCAACAAATGAAGCATTATCAATTTGCATTTGTCGATACAATCTTTGAAAATCACCGCAGCCTGACAAGAACAACTCATTTTCTGCTGCTGATTCCTGATTATGTATCGTGATGATTTGATCGGCGAAATGTGGTTGCATCTCATACCATAAAGCATCGGAAACAGAATAAGGAGCGTGTGGAGAAATACTGGTATGATTAGCGAACAATTGATCAAAGGCTTTAAAATAGCCTAATGATTTTTCCATTCTCATGGAAGCGATGGAAGGATTCCATCCACTGATCTCAATGAAATGATGGTAGTATAATCTTTGAAGTTTTTTTTGAGGGATTGTGAGTATATTATTACAAATATCTCCCACGGCTACGATACCCGCTTGTAACATACTATCTTCAGCCTTACTGATCGCAGCTAATATTTCTTCATCAGGGAAATGTCTTTGTTGCACAACCTGCAAAACAAAATCCACCAGACCTGTTTTCTCGGGAATAGTGCCTTTCAAATGACTCAATTCCAAATGGCAGTGTGCATTAATGAAACCCGGACAGAGAGTGCCATCTAGTACTTGTACATCTTCTCCTGCTTCTTCTTTTCCAACAATAGCTTCAATATTACCCAGATCATCAGTAATGAGTACGGCGTTTTTGTCAAGCATTTGATCGCCGGTAAAAACTTGTGTCGCATTGAATTTCTGATAAGCCATTGTTGATGGCGAAGTTATTGCATAAGTAGATGCTCTATTCAAGAGAAGGGCACTTTCTGTCGCAATAGTTTAGTAACTTGAAAACAGCAAATACTAAATGCACATTTATGACAGCACACATGGACGATTATCTCGCACCGCATTATATCAATAGAAGCAATTGGTTGCGTGCTGCAGTATTGGGAGCTAATGATGGTATATTATCTACTGCAAGTATTGCCATTGGTGTAGCATCTGCCAGTGTTACCAGAGATCCGATTGTATTAGCAACTGTAGCAGGGCTGGTAGCTGGGGCTTTGTCGATGGCAGCAGGTGAATATGTTTCCGTGAGTTCACAGACCGATGTAGAGAAAGCAGATATAGAACGTGAAAAGCAAGAATTGGAAGAAATGCCTGAATTAGAGTTGCAAAGACTTGCAGAGATCTATGAACAAAGGGGATTGAAAAAAGAAACAGCCATGATCGTTGCCAAAGAACTAACAGAACACGATGCACTCGGAGCACATTTACGTGATGAATTAGGTTTGAATGAGATCAGTCAGGCCAAACCTATTCAAGCTGCCATTGCATCAGGGGCGGCTTTTACATTTGGTGGCGTATTGCCTTTGTTGGCTACTTTGTTTCTTCCATTAGAATCATTGAGATATACTTTGTATGGATCTGCCATCTTTTTTCTGATCATTCTTGGCGCGTTAGCTGCAAAAACAGGTGGCTCCGGTGTGGTTAAAGCCGTTATAAGAATCACTTTCTGGGGAACGATTGCGATGGGTTTATCGGCATTCGTTGGTTACTTGTTTGGCGTAAATGTTGCGTGATATACTCATCATAGTGTTCTACTACTGACTTAATGAATTAGAGGGAAAATTATCAACCTCTATAGCCACGGATGCACAGAGTGTAGAACAAAAATCTGACCATCCGTGGCTTATTTTCCGATCAATTTAAAATTTTAGCCAAATTTTTTATTGAAAATCAATTAATTACAAAGGTTCGATTAAAAATAGAACCTAAATTCTTTGGAAAATCGTGTACAACAGGCCTACCTTTGCCGTCCCAAATTCTGGGATCATTATAAGTCCGGTGGGATAGCGCCGGGTTCACTTAAAAAGAAATATTATGAGTAAACTTCATTTCACTACGAAGCATGCGAATGCGGCTACCGTACAGCACAACTGGTACGTTGTGGACGGTACTAATCAAACCGTAGGACGTATTGCCTCAAAGATCGCTTCTGTTCTTCGTGGTAAGAACAAGGCTTATTACACACCGCACGTTGATTGTGGTGACTACGTAATTGTTATCAATGCTGAGAAAGTAGTTTTCACTGGTAACAAATTCGAAGACAAGCAATACATCAATTTCTCTGGTTACCCAGGTGGTAAAAAAGAGGAAACTGCACAGGATCTGATCAAGCGTCGTCCGGAAGTAATTATGGAGAGAGCTGTAAAAGGCATGCTCCCTAAGAATCGTCTGGGTCGTAAAATGATCAAGAAATTGTTTGTGTATGCAGGTACTGCACATCCGCACTCTGCACAACAGCCAAAAGAACTGAAGTTCTAATCAACAACAAATTAGCTAATTACAAATTCCTGATAAATGGAAAAACAAAAAAACGCAGTTGGTCGCCGTAAAGAAGCTGTTACCCGTGTCTTCATTAGCAAGGGTGATGGTAAGATCACTGTAAACGATAAAGATTATAAAGAATATTTTCCGCTGGTATACCTGCAGAATCAGGTAGAAGCTCCTTTGAAAACTGCAGAAGTACTGGGTAAGTATGATGTGGTAATCAATGCACAAGGTGGTGGACTGAAAGGTCAAGCAGAAGCAGCCAAATTGGGTATTGCTCGTGCATTGTTAGAGATCAGCGCTGATTTCCGCCCTTCATTGAAGGCTGCCGGACAACTGAAGCGTGATCCGCGTGGTGTTGAACGTAAGAAATTCGGTCACAAGAAAGCACGTAGAAGCTACCAGTTTAGTAAGCGTTAACAGGAGAGAAGCCGCAAGCTTCAAGCTACAAGTTACAAGCAACATATCGCTTGCAGCTTGAGGCTTGCAGCCTGAAGCTGATAAACAATTTTAAAAATTTACAACAATCATACAAGATGGAAAATAACACTTCATTACAGCAACAACTTCTGGAGGCCGGTGTACACTTTGGTCACCTGAAAAAGAAGTGGAATCCTAAGATGTTGCCTTACATCTTTGCTGAGAAGAAAGGTATTCACATCATTGATCTGAATAAAACTGTTGATCACCTGCAGGAAGCTGCAGCAGCTGTGAAGCAAATCGCTAAGAGCGGTAAGAAGATCATGTTTGTGGCCACCAAAAAGCAGGCGAAAGAAATCGTGAGCGAGTGCGCTAAGCGTGTGAATATGCCTTTCGCTACTGAACGTTGGTTAGGTGGTATGTTGACCAACTTCAACACCGTTCGTAAGAGTGTAAAGAAAATGCAGAGCATTGAAAAAATGCTGGCTGATGGTAGCGCAGAAAGCCTGACCAAGAAAGAACGTCTGACCCTTAGTCGTGATAAAGAGAAGATGGAAAAAGTATTGGGCGGTATCGCTCAGTTGGGTCGTCTTCCTGCAGCATTGTTCCTGGTTGATATTGGACATGAGCACATCGCATTGGCTGAAGCTAAGCGTTTAGGTATCACAACGTTTGGTATGGTAGATACCAACTGTGACCCTAATAAAGTAGACTTTGCTATCCCTGCGAATGATGATGCTACCAAATCTATTGCAATCATCACCAACTATATCGTTGCAGCGATCGCTGAAGGTTTGGCAGAGCGTCAAGCTTCAAAAGACGAAGAAGAAACTGAAGAGAACAGCAACGAGAATGAAGCAAAAGCACGTCGTTTAGAAGCTGAAGCACAAGCTGAAGCTGCACGTGGTGGCCGTCGTGGTGGTGGTGCCGGTGCAGGTGAAGGAAGCGGTGCTCCTAAGCGTCGAGTTCCCGGAAACCGTCGTCCAGCTGGTGGCGGTGGAAGCAGATAATGAAGTAATCAGATTGGGTCATTACGTCATTATCTCTTAAGGTAGTGACATAATGACCCAATTTATATATACACTTCAGCCTTTTGATGATCAGGCATTGTATTTGACTATATCTGTTCATCATTTCATAAAATACGAGTTCTGATACAGCTAATAATTTTGCGCGTCGTCAGATTCATTTCAATCAACATTCAAAATTCAACATACCATGAGTACTGTAACAATTACAGCCGCTGATATCAACAAATTACGCCAGGCCACAGGTGCCGGCATGATGGATTGCAGAAAAGCTTTGACTGAAACCAATGGTGATTTCGAAGCTGCGATCGACTGGTTGCGTAAGCAAGGACAGAAAGTTGCTGCTAAGCGTAGCGACCGTGAAGCAAAAGAAGGTGTGATCATTGCAAAAACTTCTGCTGATAACAAAACCGGCTTTGTGGTTTGTATCAGTTGCGAAACAGATTTCGTATCTAAGAATGCAGATTTCGTTGCATTTGCGCAAACAATTGCTGATGCTGCTGTTGCTAACAATGTAAAGAGCGCTGAAGAACTGAGTGAAGTAGTGATCAATGGTTCTAAAGTAGCAGATATGATCAATGATAAACTGGCTGCTATCGGTGAAAAGATCGGCATTGCTAAGTTTGAAAGAGTAGAAGCTCCATATGTAGCATCTTATATCCACGGTGCATACCGTATGGGTGTACTGGTAGGTTTAAGCAGTGAAGCTGCTGAAGCAGGTAAAGATGTAGCGATGCAAATTGCTGCGATGAATCCATTAGCAGTTGATGCGAACAGCATTCCTGCTGAAACCATTGAAAGAGAAAGAGCGATCGTAATGGATACCATGAAAGCAGATCCTAAAATGGCAGGTAAGCCTGAAGACATGATCGCTAAGATCGCTGAAGGTAAACTGAATGCATTCTTCAAAGAGAATACATTATTGGCACAAGCTTTCGTAAAAGATGGTGGTATCACTGTTGAAGCTTACCTGAAAAATGCAGGTAATGTAACTGTTACCGGATTTAAGCGTGTGGCTTTAGGTTAATTAATTTAGACTTTTTAATAGTAAGGGAGATGAGTGATCATCTCCCTTTTTTGTTCATTTGAAAGAACGTTATCAATCAAATTTGATAACGATTCATTTCCTGTATAAGCGTTTTGATTAAAACTGTTGCATCCCTGTATTTTAAAAGACCTGCTGATTGTCCCGCCCAATAAGCTTTAAAATCCGGATTTGAAATATCAGTTGCAGGGTACGCTTTTAGGTAACTCATAAATTTACTCTGTAAAGGATAGGGCGCAAGTTTTGATTCTTGGTCTTTAAAGCTTTCAGTAAGTCTATTTTTAATTCCTCTCGATAAACGTCCTGTAAATACTTTAGTAAGCGTTGTATATTGACTATCAGAACTAAATAGTTTGTCTTTATGATCTTGTGAAGCATTCGATTGGTCTGTCGCTAAAAAAGC
The DNA here is from genome assembly GCA_943368425.1 of Brevundimonas vancanneytii. Taxonomy (GTDB): domain Bacteria; phylum Bacteroidota; class Bacteroidia; order Chitinophagales; family Chitinophagaceae; genus Sediminibacterium; species Sediminibacterium vancanneytii_A. The sequence goes on along the minus strand of CALRLC020000002.1, from coordinate 315,961 downwards.
TGTACCTATTTGAACGGCCTCTGCACCAAGACTTAATGCTGCTTTTATGCCCCTTGCATCAGCAATTCCTCCAGCTGCTATGATGGGAATTTTGATCCTATCTGCTATCTGTGGGATCAGTGCAAATGTACCGGTTAGAGAATCTTCTGCCGTTCTTAAAAATGAAACTCTATGACCACCTGCTTCAAAGCCTGTAGCAACAATGGCATCTACTCCGGCTGACTCTAAAGCAATGGCTTCATCTAAAGTAGTAGCTGTACCGATTGTTTTAACACCTAATGATCTACATCTTTCTAAAATGGAACTACTAGGTATGCCATAAACAAAACTAAATACAGCCGGCTTCACATCGAAGATGGCTTCAATCTGATCTTCAAAACGTGGCCCAAGATCAATCGGCTGTTGAGGAATTGGTAAATTCAACTCATCAAAAAACGGTTTAAATAGTTTTGTTAGGTTTTGGTAATCTTCATTGCTAAAAGATGCCAAACGATCATCTCTATCATTCACCCAAAGATTGACATTAAAAGGTTGGTCGGTTTCTTTTTTTATTTTTTTGCAAATATTAGATATCTCTTCTGCTGTAAAAGGTTGACATCCGAAAGAACCTAATCCTCCGGCATTCGAAACAGTTGTTGTTAGTTTCACAGATGATAATCCTCCTCCAAACGGACCTTGTACGATCGGATATTGTATGCCTAATAATTGTGTAAACTTTGTTTTATTCCACATTTTTGAGTCACTGTTTTTTTCTAAAATATTTGGGAATGAACTAAGCGAAGCAGCTCCTAACAACAGGTTTTTTATAGCATTTCGCCTTTGCATATCAATTTACTTTCTGAGCTACTAATTTAAACTGCAATACGAAGTTGTCATATATGAGTTTGTCTCCTAAATTTTGAATAAACTTTCCTGAACCATATCGAATATTATACAGTGTTCGGTCTATTACCATTTCACCTAGTGAATGCAGGAAATCTGTAAAAACTTCTACAGAAGCAATAAAACTAATAGGATGTGTGATGTCTTTAATTGTAAGAGATCCTCTAATGTTTAGCTTATCATCACTGATTTTATTAGAGCCTGAAATGATCAGCTTAGCGATCTTAAATCTGTCAACTGAGAAAAAATCATCATTTTGTAGATGAGCTAAAAAGTCGTCATGTGTTTTTGGATCATCAATATCCGTAATGGTTATTGAGGTCATATCTATGTTAACCTCGCCACTTGTGATAATACCTTCTATGATATCAATAAATCCACTTGCAATATTGATACTTCCGGTATGTAAACCCAGTACTTTCTTTCCTGTCCAATTGACAGTGCTGCTTGATTGTTGAACTTGAAATGTTGCCATATTTTTTATTTAAAATGATGGCACAAAGCTCTTAGGTCTCTATAGCAATAAAAATGAGCATACGCACAATTTTTATGTGATATAGATCACTTTATTTTGAGCTGGAATGAAGTCTACTCAGCGTTTCTCTGGATACACCTAAATATGAGGCAAGCAGATGTTTCGGGATCTTTTGTGAAAGTTGTGGGTACTGCTCCATCAATTTATCATAGCGATCTTTAGCACTATTGCTCAATAGAGATAGAATTCGATTTTGTAAGGCTACATTTCTCTTGTTTGTTTTCTTTCGAAAAAAGTGTTCAACCTTATGCATTTCAGCACAAAGTTTTTCCCGATTTGCATAAGATAAACACAATACTTCAGACTCCTCGATACAGTCTATGTTCACCGTAGCTAAGGTTTGATTGTAGTAAGCCTGATAATCTGTGATCCACCAGTCAGGTAGTCCGAATTGTATGATATGGTCTTTGCCATTATCATCAGTAGTATATGATTTAAGACAACCACTTAGTATAAAAAAATCATTTTCTACAATTTGTCCCTCCTGAATAATAAACTGATGTTTTTTAAACTTCTTATGTTTAAAGTGAGTATATATATACGAAAATTCTGTGTCGGATAATGAAATGATTTGTTCGATTTGATTCCTTAAGAGCTGGCTCATGATGTTGGGCTGTATAGAAATACAAAGCTATAGTAATATAATTGTACTAATTCTTATTCTCTTTCTAAATCCATCCTTACAAACTCAACCCATTTCTTCTGTTCTATTGTATTCAAAAGAATGGTTGGTTGAAATCCTGTTTTATCGATCGGTTTTTTGTCTGTCCAACTTGACTTTACAATGGGTATGGTCAAGAAGTACTTATCGTAAGGCAAAGCAGTTGGAATCGACATTCCCTCATAATCCATCATGCCAATGGTATTGATTCCGTAGGTGGTTGTTTTTTTACTTTGTTGGGTGATATGAAAAAAATATTCTGTTGAACTGCCGCAAAGATCATCTACGATCAGTGCTATTTTCTTGGGTCTTTGAAGGATGGAATCTAGTGGAAAGGTTACACCCGGGATAGGATAAAATGTTTTCTTTGTTGTAGGAAGTTCCTGATAAGCTTTCTTATAAGCTGCAATGGTTTCATCAGGGAAGTATTTTTTATAGTCATCCGGGATAGGGTTCAATACATAAGGTTCTAAATCTTTTAATTTCAACTGTACATTTTCAGGAGTAACACGTAAATAAGTATCATATTGACGAATCGGATTTGTCATGAAATAAGATAAAAAAGAAACCCAGCCCGTGTTACCTCCACCATTTCCTGTTAAGTCAACGATTAAGTAATCACAGGTTTTTATGACAGAATCACTTTTAGTGATCAACTGTTGAATTTTATCATCATTGTTTAAAAAACTTGGAATCTTTAAGTAGGCTGTTTTAGAAGATAACTTTTGAAAATCAAGACCATTATTATCATTAAGCCATGTACTCAATTCTTTCTTCTCAACTTGTGATAATGCTGTAGGATAGATCTTTCCGAACATACTTTGATTCCATATCTGCAATAAGTTACCTTTTTGTTTTGCAGGAATATCTGTCGTAATAAAGTAATTGTACTCGTTGGTAATGAAACCATTCTTTGATGTACGCAAAGTCAAATACACCAAGCCTATTGGAATATTAGGATCTTTTGATGCGATTACAATTCCTTTGAAAGTGTTCGGCTGTGTTTTTTGTATGGCTAATTTTAGAGAGGTATCTGCATTAATCCAAATGCCTTCGATATCAGCTAGCTCCTTCTTTAAAAGCTTCTCTTGAAAATATTTTTCTGAAAATGTGATCATTTCTCTATCATAGTCATCAGCGTTTATATAACGCAATGTAAAATGTTTGTCTTTGAAGAATCTGATATATTCTTTCAGTAGATAGAAACAAGTTTTTGGGTTTGTTTCTTTGGAAGCCCGTTTCACTATAGACTTAATCAAATCTTTATAGGCTGATTTTGTATTGTTATTCACCTTTGAAGGAAAACCGGCATAATTTTCTTCTGTCTTGCGAACCAACTTGTTAAGATTTTCGAGGCAGTTGCAGCTTTGTGAGAAAGTTTTGACAGACAGTAGTAGTAGGCTTATCAAAAAGCAAATAGTTCGTCTCATTTTGCTTAATTGTTTTCAAATATTTTAGTGATTGAAAATAGATAAAAATTAAAGATTACGAGGCTCCCGATGATCATAACTCAATACCTCACTCAATTTCCAAATACCATCCTCCATTAACCATACATGGGTGAATTTGGCGGTACTCGTATGTACATCCGTTTTACCTTGTTCTCTAATATAGAAATGATGTACTCCCATTTGAATAGCACCGTATAGTTTTCCGTTGTTGTATAGTGGAAATACTTCCAAACTATTTGTATCTACTTTCCGAATAGGCTTTTTAGTGGTAGGACCGCAGATGTATTGTTTGACGTTCTCAAAAAATTTCGCTCTGTCCTGAAATCCACTTTGGTCATGATAAAATTTAAGATCACGTGCCATGCGACTTTCCAGATAAGCGATATCACATTGGTTGAAGCTTCGTTCAAAGAAGAGACTGTCTTGTTGCTTGAGTTCAAGGAAAAGGGGCGATTTTTTATCCGTTTGAGCGGAGATGATACTTGTCGTTATCAATAGTAATAATAAGCTAACTGTAATTCTTTGTTTCATGTGATTCAGTTTTCAATTTCTATATCGTAGTTGTCTAATAGACCGGCAATACCATTAAGAGAAAACTTAGCTTTTTTTATTCGATTCTTATTGGGATCAATAGAATAATTGTAAGCAGCAGTAAAATTTGCTTTTTCAAGTATCGTTTTTTCAAAAATGGCATTTCGTAAGTTGCAGTTATCAAACACCACACCTGATAAATCCGCTTCTGTAAAATCTACCTCCTCCAATTGAGAATTTTGAAAAATGACTTTTGCAATATTTGTATTATAAAATGAAGCATGCTGTAGTTGACAACCAGTGAATGAAAAGGAAAGTCCAAACCTCTCACAGTTTTCAAACAAAAGTCCCACCATTTTGCAGTCTTTGAATTGCACATCTCGGAAAATCGATCGATCAATTTTTGCTAAACTAAGGTTGCAGGAATTAAAGAGGCAGTCTATGAACTTGATTTCAGTAAGATTTTTTTCGGAGAAGTTGCAGTGAACGAACGTGCAATTTTCATACTCACCTTTCGGTAAATCATTTATTTTCTCAAACAATTTATCTTGTTCTAAAAGATCACTCATGAATTAATGATTTTCAAAATCTTTGAATCGGACTTTAATAGGCGTATAAATATACCTTTTTAAACAATCTTTAGAAGTCGAATATCGCAATAGTCTGTCTATATCGATGTAGATGAACATAAGTAAATTGGTCATTTGAAATAGGAAACATTCAACCACACGAATATGTGATTGTATTAATTTCCTGTAACATCTAAGTTAGCTTTACGTTTTATACTAAATCCTTTGCATGAAACAGATCCTTACACTACTTACCTTATTGTTATTAGGTTCCAAATCTTGGACACAAGTACAAATCCGTATCCAAACAGATCCTTCTTGGAACAAAACGTTTTCAGGTAAACTCTACATCTTTACCCAGAGTGATACCACCAAACGTATTCCCAACGATCCAGATCCCTCTCAAGCCATGTTTGCTTGGATGGTAAAAGATGTGAGGAATGAGGTAACACTTTCTTTGGATCAGGCTTCTAATAAATACCTACCTAATGGCTTGGTTACTTTAAAACCGGGTTACTATAAAATTGCAGGTGTACTTGATTCCGATTTTGAGGAGAGAGGTAGTTTTAATCCAGGTAATATCTATGCACGTAAAGAAGTGATTCTCCATGTGAATGAAAAAGGTGAAGGAAGTACAACCATTACTTTTAATTCAATGATACCTTCTCGATCTATTCGTGAAACAGAACAACTCAAAGAAGTGATCTTGAAAAGTAAACTGCTCTCTGATTTTCGCAAGAAAGATATTTTTATGAAAGCGGCAGTACGTTTACCTGCTTCCTATAAAAAAGATAGCACTCGCTTTTATCCTGTAGTATTTGTTATTCCGGGTTGGGGAGGTACTCATTTTGATATGCAAGGCCCTATGCCAGCAAAACGTTATGGTATGGATATAGGAAAAGAGAAAATCTTTGTATACCTCAATCCTGAAACACAATCTCCATTTGGGTTACATGCTTTTGTTGATTCGAGGGTGAATGGTCCTTGGGGAAAAGCATTGGTGGAAGAATTGATCCCACATTTAGAAAGCAAGTACCGTGTGGTTAAAGATGCGAGTCAGCGTTTTGTGATGGGACAAAGTACAGGCGGTTATGGTTCACTATGGTTACAGTTGAATTATCCCGATGCATTTGGAGGATGTTGGTCTGTATCGCCTGATCCGGTAGATTTCACTTCTTTTATTGGGATCAATTTGTATGAGAAAAACGTAAACATGTATACCAATAAGGAAGGAAAAGAAAGGGGTATATTTTTTATGCAAGGAAAACCAACCATGACCACAAGAGTGATGGCTGCTGTTGAAAATTTTACAGGAGATGGAGAACAATTACAAGCATTCGAAGCAGAGTTCGGAGTGCCTGATAAAAACGGTAGACCTAAGCAAGTATATGATCATACTACCGGAAAAGTAGATGTATCAGTCGTAAAAAGTTGGGAGCCCTATGATCTAGGAAAATTCATTCAGCGGAATGCTTCAAAACTTGCTAATAGACTGAAGGATAAAGTACATGTATATGCAGGGGATGCAGATAATTTCTTATTGAACGAAGCGGTGCTTGCATTCAAGCAGAAGGCCATCGCATCTAAAATGTTTGTTACAGTGGAACTCATACCCGGCGCTGATCATTGGAGTATATGGTCAGAGGCATTCACACAACGAGTGCAAAGGGAAATCGATGCAAAAATTAAATAAAGGATACGATTCCATATAATCCTGTAAAGAGAAGATCGCTATTGAAGGCGATCTTCTTTTATGCAGGAAATAACCGGTATAAAATATACCAGATAAGGTCAGCGGAATAATTAGCCACCAATGACATGACTATTGCCAAAATAAGTCTGTTGATTTTAAAACTTGTTGGTTGGAATGTTTTTTCAAAGCCATAGATGAACCATGTTATTGAAATAAAATAGATCAGCAGGTAGAAATCATTGATAATACCTGTTTTCAATGGGAGATGAAAAACCCTGCATAAAAACCCAAATGTTGCCAATAAGGTCGAAATCATTACTGTATATGCAGAGCCATAAATAAGAGCAACCCATCTTTCAACAAAACTGGTCTTTGTTTTTCGAAATACTATCCAACCTAATAATACCAGTAGGGGAGCAACAATAAGAATCGTAATAAAGTTTTCGTATTGAACAAGCGCCTTGTTCTTAGTTCCATGCCATAGTATTCTTAACATAGGTTCTGAGCGCGTGAATTTCTCAAGATCTAACCATAATACGATTGAATCATAACCGGCTGAAATGAGTTTGTAGATGGCGAACCAAATCAATACAAATGTGACCGGCTTATGAACTTTTTTTCTTTTACCATCCAGAAACTCCTTTACAATATGTCCGGGATTGGTAAAAAGTGATCGGGATGTATAAATGAAACTATGCTCTGCATGTGTAAAAAAATGAATGAACTCATCGCTTAAACTTTTCCAAGTGAGTTTCTTTACAGAGGCTTTTTGTCCGCAGGAAGAGCAATAGTTTCCTTGGAAAGAGTAGCCACAATTAAGACAATGAATCATTTTTGAGCTACTCATAGATATCTTATTTCAAAGGGTGGAACTACTTTTTTGCGAAATATTTATCAGAATAAATATAAGAAGTAATACCAACACCAAAAACCAGCACCATCATACTCATTCCAGGATCTATCCCTCCTACACTGATAACTGAGTAGACAGCTCCAATCAAATCAAAGAACAATCCTGCATACGCCCATTCTTTGATCTTTTTCAAAAAAGGCATCAGTATTGCAACGGATCCTAACAATTTTGCAATACCAATAAATCGAATAAAATATTCGGGATAACCCAGATATCCTGATAGAAATTGTTTTGACTCCTCATTCACCATGATATTGGGAATGGCAGAGAAGATCATGAACCCTGCAAACAATGCAGTTGTGATCCAGTAGATGAGTTTGGTTGATTTGGTTGGCATAGTAGGTTGTTTTATGAGGGTTCTTCAGTGTATTTCTGTGTCTTCAGTGGCAAATAAATTTCACGTAAGTATTGCTACTGAGGCACAGAGTGGCACAGAAATTATTTCGCAAGACAATTGATCATCCAGTTGATACCGTATTTGTCTGTGAAGCTACCAAAATAAGCACCCCAGAACATGTCCTGTAAAGGCATGGTGATATTGCCTCCGGCAGATAATCTATCAAAGATCCTTTTCGCTTCTGCTCTTGATTCAGGTTCCAGACTAATATGCATATTGTTTCCTTGTGTAACCGTAAAGCCCATTTCTTTAGGGGCATCGGTACCCATTAAAATATGATTGGCAGTAATCGGTAACTCCACATGTAACACCATGTTTTTCACTGTATCAGCAATAGGTGGCTGCTCTGCATTTGCCGGCAGATCACCAAAGCGTTTGATACCCCCGGTAGTAAATTCAGTTTTGAATACAGAACGATAAAAAAGAAAAGCCTCTTCTGTATTACCCGGGAAATTCAAATAAGTACAAACCTTTTCTTTTGTATTTGTTTTCATTTCAGCACGTAGTTGGAATTGCGCTTCGATATACTGATCCAGATTCTGTAGTGCCATGGTGAAGCCTTCTTTGAATCCGAGTTCTACAATTTTCTCCAGATCGGCAAGTGATTGATAAGCAATCACAATACTCACTGTGGTTATATCTTCATTTTCAGTGAAACGATTGGTCCAATGCGAGCGTGGAAAATCTGGATTTACATTTCCTTCTTCATCACAGAAAGCGTCTAATCCGGAGAATACTACATGGGTATCTATATGTTCAAAATCTGCACGACACCAATGACAATCACTTTGAGGTCCAATCATTCTATAGTGCCAATACCCTCCTTCTCTGAAATCCATTGATTTTGTTTCGGTACGGTATGGCTTAGGAGCCCACCAAAGATCTAATAATTCTGGTTTTGTCCAGGCATCCCAGACAAAATGCAGGTTGGCGGCGAATTCGCGCTTTACATGAATGGTGTTGTTTTCTTTATTCACTGTAAAGTCGAATAAAAGATTCGTGTTCATTTCTTTTGTGTTTTAAGGGTGTGTAAGACTTTATCCAATTGATTGAATCTATTTTCCCAGAGTTGACGAAACTGTTCTAACCAACGATCGATCTCTTTCATTTTTTTGGCATTAAGGGTGTAATAAATTTCCCGCCCTGACTGCTCTTGTTCTACTAGTTGGCATTCCGTTAGAATACGCAAGTGTTTGGAAACAGCTTGTCTGCTTGAATCAAAATGTTCAGCAATGGCATTGGGTGTCATGGCCTGAAAAGCGATCAGTGCAATGATGGCTCTTCTTGTGGGGTCGGCTATGGCTTGAAATACATCACGTCTCATGTTAAGCAGTTTGATAGGTTAGTGCAACAATACCACAGTCAAAAGATCTAGCTTGAATGAGTGTATAGTTTTGTTTTTGTTGTAATTGATGAAAAATAGGTAACCCTTTTCCGATCGCTATAGGGTTTATGAATAGATGTAATTCATCAATTAGTTGGTGCTCTAATAAAGATGTAAGAAAAGAAGCTCCACCATATACCATCATATCTTTGCCATCACGCTGCTTTAATGATGTGATCTCTTGTTGGAGATCTCCTTTGGCAAGTGTTGTATTTTCCCATGGGCATTCATCTAGCGTTTTGGTAAACACGATCTTAGGTGTTTGCACAAATATATCAGCACCTTCAGCAGGGGAATCACTCTTCAATGAGTTTGTCCAATAAGGGATAAAGCCTTCTGCCAGCTTTCTGCCCAAAAGAATGGTATCAATGCTATCTGTAAGTGTAGATACATAGTCCTTTAGATCATCAGACCAATTGAAAAGCACCCAATCCATTTCTCCATTAGTACCTCCGATGAATCCGTCAATGCTGATTTGTACCTGTACTTTAAGTTTTCGCATAATGTATACTTTAAAATAGGAAACTATTCGGTTGCAAATATAAATGCAACCATTTGGTTTCTCAAAATTTATTTCAAAGCACAAAAGTGCTTTCAGAGGTGAACGATTTTATGATTTAGTTCTGTAGGAAGTTGACTAACAGATGTTTAAGTACTTATTAGTAATAAATTTTGATCAGGGATTACACCTGTCACAATACACGGGGTCTTCTGTTTGTTTTTGATGTGGATACATTTTCTCTTCCGAATATCCACAGTGTGTACATTGATAAATATAAGCTAGTACAGATCTTGTTGGACTACCACATAGATCGCATTTAAGTCCACTTTTGGCATCCGTAATACTGAAACCGGGCTTTTGACATTGAGGACAACTTGACTTAATTTTCTCTACAAGTTTTTTAGTGACTTTTTCAATCACCATCATTCTGGTAGGGTTAAACATGGCCCGCATATCTGTTTCTACACACACAACTGTATACTTTGACGCTATGGATTTGTATGTATCCAGCAAAATGATAGGATCTGTGATGCCTTTAACAATACCATTGTTTGATTCCCTTGATTTACGTAAGATTAAACCATGCGAGGGGAATGATACTTGTGTAGCAAAGTCAAGAAGCTCTTCTTCGTTATGGATTTCTTTGTAACTAAAATTAGTATCAGTACTTATTTCCCGTGCAACAATCTCAAGGTTGTTTTTTTTATCGATGAAAAGGATGAGTTCATCATCTGCCCCAATGAAATACAATGAAGGATGAGGTCCAAATGAACCTTCATTGGCAATACCTAAATCACAACCGGTTAACTCCATTGCCAGCATACATTTCTTTCTGGCGGTAGTTAAGGGGTCATCTTCTCTTTCCTTTTCTCCTGTAAATGTTCCAAGGCTATCACTGTTGAAGTGTTCCGGCAACATACAGGTGGCGCCCAGCTCTTTTTCAAGAAGTGGCGCTATCACACGTTCTTTGCCATGCATGGTAGCGATGACCAGTTTTCTACCTTCAAACATGCTTAATTTACTGAATGTTTTTGTAATGGCTGTCCGCATGGGACTTCACTAAAAACCCCATGGTCATAAGACAATTGTCCATTTACAAATGTTTGCAACACTTTGTTATGAAAAACAGTTCCTTCTAATGGTGACCAACCGCATTTGTATAAAATATTTTCTTGTGAAACCTGCCATTCTTGAGAAAGATCAACCAAAACAAGATCTGCATAAAATCCTTCTCTGATAAAACCTCTTTTTTCGATTTGGTATAAGATGGCTGGATTATGGCACATTTTTTCTACGATTTTTTCAAGCGATATCAAACCAAGATGATGCATTTCAAGCATGCAATTCAAAGAGTGCTGTATGAGAGGTGCGCCTGACTTAGCCTGAAAGTAATTGCCTTGCTTTTCTTCTAAACTATGAGGGGCATGATCGGTTGTGATAATATCTATTCTGTCATCTAACAAAGCCTTCAATAAACCTTTTTTGTCTCTATCAGATTTGATGGCAGGGTTCCATTTGATCTTTGCACCCAATCTTTCATAATCCTTATCGCTAAACCATAAATGATGCACAGAAACTTCTGTTGTAATCTTTTTATCGCACAGTGGAATATCATTCCTGAAAAGATGTGTTTCAATTTCAGTTGACAAATGAAGTATGTGTAATCTTGTTTGGTATTTTTCAGCTATGGTAATAGCATCTTTAGTGGCTTCATAACAAGCTTTTTCGCTTCTGATCACAGGATGCATTTTTATCGGTATATCTTCTCCATATTCTTGTCGATATAGATTTTCATTTGCTTCAATAATGGCTTCTTTTTCTGAATGAATAGCAATCAGTGATTTACATCCTGAAAAGAGTTTCTCCATCATATCAGGTCTGTCTGCTAGAATATTACCTTTCCCTGAGAAATAGAGGCCATCATCTGTCACTAATAAGACGTCGTCAAGTTTGGTAGTGATCACTGAATCTAGGTTGCTATGATTTACGCCCAAGGCAAAAGCATAATTGGCCCAAGATTTTTTCCTTGCCAAAGCGTATTTCTCGTTCAACACTTCCATTGATAACACATTGGGTTCTGTATTGGGCATATCAATGAATGAAGTGACCCCTCCTGCAATCGCAGCCCTACTTTCTGTACATAGATCGGCTTTATGGGTGAGCCCGGGTTCACGAAAATGAACTTGTGCATCAATGATGCCTGGCAATAAATATTTACCACGGCCATCAATGGTATGATAATGTGGTAAAGGGTCTATCTGACCGATTCGAGTAATGAACTGATCGGTGATTAAAACATCCTTTTGTGTAATATTACCTTCATTAACAAGGCTTACATTTTTAATAAGATAGTTTGTCATAGCCTTCATAGGCCGTAAAAATAGTCCATAACCATTCACGTCAATACTCCCAAGTCTAAGTGATGTCTGAATCTGTTAAGTATCTGTGTCCTTAACGGTATGAATCAGTCATTCTCTCATTTGGCATTTGATCAAAAATTCAGGTTATTTGCAAACAAATCAATCCCATGCTTCCTAAGTTCAAACGTATCCTTCTCAAATTATCTGGTGAAGCCTTGTTAGGTGATCAAAAAAATGGAGATCCTTTTAACCCCCAAATCATTGAACAATATGCGCACGATATCAAACTCGTGACCAATTTAGGGGTTCAGGTGGCTATTGTAATTGGGGGAGGGAACATTTATCGTGGTATGAATGAGGCAGAAAGTGGTATTGAAAGAGCGCATGGTGATTATATGGGTATGCTGGCAACGGTGATCAATGCCATGGCGATGCAGGCGATGCTCGAAAAAATTGGTGTGTATACCCGTTTGCAAAGTGCCATTAATATGGAGCAGGTTGCTGAACCTTATATCCGCAGAAAGGCTTTGCGTCATTTGGAGAAAGGGAGAGTCGTAATCTTTGGTGCTGGTACCGGCAATCCTTATTTCACAACAGATACAGCTGGTTCTCTTCGTGCCATTGAAATGAAGGCAGATGTGATATTGAAAGGTACACGTGTTGACGGCGTTTATACTGCTGATCCGGAGAAAGACCCCACTGCTACCAAATACGATAAAATCAGCTTTCAGGAATGTATCACCAAGAACCTGAAAGTAATGGATATGACGGCTTTTACCCTTTGTATGGAAAACAAACTCCCCATCATTGTGTTTGATATGAATAAGCCTGGAAACCTGCTAAAAGTGGTAGAAGGTATGAATGTAGGCACTTTTGTGAGCTGATCGCCCGCTGGTGTAAAACATCCATGATTATTGAATGCTGTTGGTAATTTCACTGCGATGAAAAAACTATTGTTACTGATCTTTTGTCTGAACGCGACTATGGCCATGGCTCAAGGTCGACTTACCCTCTCTGATGCCATCAATCTTGCATTGAAAAATAGTCTGGATATACAGTTGGCGAAGAATAATGTTGAGATTAGCAATATCAATAATCATCCTGGTGTTGCGGGGGCGTTGCCAACGGTAACTGCTACTGCCAATGACAACGAGCAGATCATCTCTATCAATCAAAAATTCCCTGACCCTTCCAGGAATACAACCCGTAACAATGTAAGCTCTAATAACCTGAGTGTAGGTGTTACAGGATCGATCCTGTTATCCAATGGATATCGGGTGGTGACTACTAAGAAAAGGCTGAATGAATTGGTGATCCAAAATCGTTATCTGCTTGATGCTCAAATACAAAATACCATGGCTGCTGTTGCCACAAGGTATTATGATGTGGTGCGTCAACAGGAATTCATCAAAACAATAGAGCAATCCATTGATGTATTTCAAAAAAGACTGGATATCCTACTTGCACGTAAAGAAGCAGGTTTGTCAAACAATGCAGACATCTTTCAGGCTCGCTTAGATCTGAATGCTCAAGTGCAGTTGAAACAACAACAAGCGTTGGTAATTCAGCAAGGCAAAACTGATCTTCTGAACTTATTGTTTCTAAACCCCGATTCATCTATCAACATTCAGGATACGATTATTGTAGAACGTAATATCTCACTGGAGAATATTCGTGCAAAACTGAAAGACAATCCGCAATTGCTGAGTGCGAATGAGCAAATCAAGATCAATGAATTGATCGAAAAAGAAACGGCAGCTTTAGGCATGCCTTCACTCAGAGCCAATACAGGATATAACTTCAATAACACTAAAAGTGGTGCTGGTTTCATCTTGCAGAACCAAAGTTATGGTCCATTTATTAGCTTGAATTTGAGTATTCCCATCTATAACGGTACCATCTTCAAACGTCAGCAGCAAGTAGCAGAAATGAATTCAAAAAATGCAATGTTGCAAAAAGAAACATTGGCTCAGACTTTAGAGACAGGAGCTGTAAGAACTTATCAAGCGTATAAAAACGCATTGCAACAACTGGAAACGGAGGTGGAGAATTATAAGCTTTCTATGCAATTAGTAGATCTGGTATTGAAGCGCTTTGAGTTGAATCAAGCAACCATCATCGACGTACGTCAGGCGCAGCAAAGTTTTGAAACTACCGGCTTTAGAATGATGAATCTAAATTATACTGCAAAGCTGGCCGAGATAGAACTAAAGAGACTAGCCAATCAGATTACTCCATAATTATATTTTCATAAATAGAACGTATTATTGTTTTTTGGCATAATTTATGAGCGATTTCATAAGTATTTATCACTTTGAATCGCTTAGTTATGAGAAAATTTGTATGCATTTTAGGGTTGCTTTTTTCTATTACAAGTCCTACTTTTTCTCAATCACCAGAAAAGCTATTGACAGTTTATAACGAGCGATTTCCTCAGGAAAAAGCATATCTGCATTTTGATAATGATGCGTATACTCCCGGTGCATTGGTTGGATTTAAAGCTTATCTAATGAATGGTCCGGATCTCTCAAGACTGAATCGAAATTTTTATACAGATTGGTATGATGAATCAGGTAAATTATTGTCGCATCAAGTATCGCCGATTACAATGTCCTCAACATTTGGAACTTTTTTGGTTCCTGAGAATTATAAAGGAAGTATTATTCATGTTGTAGCGTACACGCAGTGGATGCTTAATTTGGACACTGCCTTTTTGTTTAAGAAAAAGATACGGGTACTTCAGTCTTCTAATAGAGCTAAACCAACGCAGGTCAAAACAAAAGAATACAGTTTACAATTTTTTCCGGAAGGAGGAGTGATGGTGAATGGTATTACTTCATTTGTAGCGTTGAAAGCTACTGATAAGAATGGTGATCCAATTCATGTACATGGGACGATCAAAAATGATAAGGGAGAAGAAGTAGCACGTTTCAGATCGCTTCATGATGGTATGGGAAAGTTTGCCTTTATTCCGAATCCGGGAACTTCTTATACAGCTGAATGGCTGTCGCCCGATAGTTTAGCCCAGCAAACACCAATGCCTTCATCAGTTACTGATGGTATAACCATGCAGGTAAGTGCAACAGGTGAAACGCGTTATATGCAAGTGCAACGATCAGAAACATTAGCACCACATTTAAGAAAGCTTACCATGTTACTAGCAGTGAACCAACAAGTGGTTTTACGTGGTACAGTGAATCTTGAAAATGAAACAGCAACACAAGTAAAAATACCTGTAAAGGGGCTTCCTTCCGGTCCTGCGACCATTACTTTAATGAATGGAATGGGAGATCCGGTTTGTGAGCGATTGATCTTTATCAATAACCAAGAATATAGAGCGGCAGCTATGATTCGATTGGATACAATTGGGTTGGGTAAACGGGCAAAAAATGTATTTGAAATCGAATTGCCTGACACTATTCCTGCGAATCTTTCTTTGGCCATCACTAATAATGATTTACCCGATGATAGTTCAAATAATATCATCAGTTCATTGTTGCTTTCGTCAGAGGTCAAAGGGAAAATTCATAACCCTGCTTTCTACTTTCAAGAACAGCATGATTCTGCCAAACATTATTTAGATCTGGTGATGTTGACCAATGGCTGGAGAAAGTTTATTTGGCGAAAAGTGATGGATAGTACCTCATGGGTTACACGATATCCCATGGATACGAATTATTTGTCTTTGACCGGTAAGATCGATGGGTTTAGTGAAAGCAGATTAGCGAAAGCTGAAACTTTGAATTTGATCCTTCGTGGGAAAGACTCTTCTTCATTGATGCGTTTTACGCCTATAGGTAAAAATGGATCCATCTATGAACCTAATGTGATCTTTTTTGATACGGTAAAATTGTATTATCAGCTGAATAAAATCTCTGTATTACCTGGAAGAGGTAAAGTAACGATTAATACAAATTTGATTGACACACCTTATTACAAGTCTATGCCGACAATGACAGTTTTTCGTTATGATACGGCAGAAATCAGGCTGATGCAAGAAATTGCTTTGCAACAAATACAGTTACAGAAGTTACGTGAGGGTACCACACTAGAGGAAGTAGTAGTAAAAACAAGGGTAAAAAGCCGATTGGAAGAATTAGATGACACTTATGCGAATGGAATGTTTAGAAATGTAGATGCCCTTTCTTTTGATATGATCAATGACCCACGTTCCCTTTCCAGTTTTAGTGTATTTGATTATTTGCAAGGACGTGTACCCGGAATGCAGATCATAGGCGCATTGACCAGTAGCCCAAATGTGATATGGAGAAATGGTACGGTTGGGTTCTTCTTAAATGAAATGCCCATTGAAGCACAGTTTGCTGCCACGATACCAATGAGTGATGTGGCATATTTGAAAGTATTTCGTCCACCCTTTATCGGATCACTGGTTAATGCAGGTGGTGGAGCCGTTGCGATCTATACAAAGAAAGGAGCAGATCTCACCAATTCAATCAAAGGATTGGATCATATTTCATTGGCAGGTTATACACCTGTTAGAGAATTCTATCAACCCAATTATTCCGTTGATCAGCAAAGTTTCTCTAAAACTGATACACGAAGAACTTTATACTGGAATCCTAATCTTATCACTCAAGGCACTGACACAAAGATTAGAGTGGTATTTTATAACAATGATATTTCATCAAAGTTCAAGATTGTACTGGAAGGAGTGAATAATAATGGACAATTCATTTCCGTTCGTAAATTGCTGGAATAAATTATTGAATGTGTCTGTATCGATCCACTCTAAATTACCGGATGTAGGAACTACCATCTTTACTGTCATGAGCCAACTGGCGCTTCAGCACAATGCTGTAAATCTGGGTCAAGGTTTTCCTGATTTCCCAATGAATCCAACACTACATGAACTGGTAGCAAAAGCCATGCGTGATGGCTTCAACCAATATGTTCATATGAATGGTTATCCGTTGTTGCGACAGAAGCTGGCAGCGAAAGTGCAGCAATTGTATGGTGCCACGGTGGATGCAGAAACAGATATTACCATTACTCCCGGAGGTACTTATGCTATTTACACAGCGCTTACAACAGTTTTGCAGCCCGGTGATGAAGTGATCGTATTTGAACCCGCCTATGATAGCTATATTCCCAATATTGAGATCAATGGCGCGGTGGCTGTTCGTATCGCTTTGAATTATCCTGATTATAGTATTCCTTGGGAAGATGTGAAAAAAAAGGTCACAGACAAAACCCGGATGATCATGATCAATTCACCTCATAATCCTACCGGAGCTGTTTTATCTGCTTCAGATATACAAAACTTAACAGCTATTGTGGAAGGAACGAATATTATTATTCTAAGTGATGAAGTATATGAACATTTGATCTTTGACGGGCTCACCCATGAAAGTATACTTCGTTACCCTGAATTATTGAAGCGTAGTTTTGTATGTTTTTCTTTTGGTAAAACCTATCACTGTACCGGATGGAAATTGGGTTATTGTATCAGCTCTACGGAATTGATGAAGGAATTTCGAAAAGTGCATCAATTCAATTGTTTTACATGTGATACACCCAAACAAATAGCATTAGCAGCTTATCTTGATGATGCTGATGCCTACCTGAAATTAGGAATGCAGATTCAGCAAAAGAGAGATTATTTCAGAAAGCAGATGGAGCAAACACCTTTTACCTTTATTCCTTCACACGGAAGTTACTTTGAGTGTTACAGTTATGCAGCAATTAGTGATGAACCTGATATGATGTTTGCGAAAAGACTAACAGCCGAATATGGTGTTGCTACGATTCCTGTCTCTGCATTTTATAAGGATGGAAAAGATGATAAAGTCATTCGTTTCTGTTTCGCAAAACAGCAAGCAACGCTGGATAAGGCCATTGAAAAATTGGCTCACATAAAATAGAAAGACCGGAATATTATCCGGTCTTTCTATTCATTATTTCTTTCTTACAACTCCACTTCCGCTAATGGAAATATCGGTTGCAGGTGGATTGCCATAATAGTCTATGGTACCCGATCCGCTGATGCGTACTTTTAAATTCTGTGTACAATTCAACTCAATAAATCCTGATCCTGTAATAGTAGCTTCACTGTTTTTAGAAGGAATGGCAGCTGCAAAAATATCTCCTGAACCATTGATGTTATAAGAGGTACTGTTGAACGCAGAAGATAGAACTCTTATTCTACCCGAACCATTGATCAGTGCATTTAGATCGGTGCCCTGTAAAAATCCATTGATCACCAAATCTCCTGAGCCATTGATATTTACTCCTCTGATATCTGGAATTTCAATTCTTACCTTGATATTATCATTGCGAATATTCTTTCTGGATTCAAAACCTAGCTGTAATTCTCCATTCACCACTTTTGATTCGTAAACCTCAAGCAGATTGGTGTATCCGGAGATAATGACTTGTTGGTTGTTGGAAGGAACTATTTCAACGTCTCCTGAGCCATTGATTTTTACTTTGCTGAAATTGGCTACCTGTCTGATTTGTGTAGCTGTAGGTCCTTCACCCGTGATTGTTTTTGTGCAAGAAGAGAATAGGAGCAATAAGCTGCACAATCCTACAATCCATCTGTTCTGTTGCATAGTATTCTGTTTTAGAGAACAAAAATCCGACAACATTGAAGAGGCTTTATGTTATGATGGATAAACAGCTTTTTTCAATGGATAAGAAGCAATTGGTAAGGATGAGTAGAAAGAATAATTACTTGAAAATAAAAGGCATCACATGAATATGTGATGCCTTTCGATGAGTTATTTCAAAGTGAATTTATCCAATTGCTTGATCAATATCGGCGATCAGATCATCAATATCTTCAATGCCTACACTGAGTCTGATCAAACTGTCACTTAGACCATTTTTAATTCTTTCTTCTCTTGGAATAGAAGCATGTGTCATTGAAGCAGGATGGTTAATAAGTGATTCAACACCGCCTAAACTTTCAGCAAGTGCAAATACTTTAGTTGATGACAAAACTCTTTTCGCATTATCAACACTATCGTCTTTTAAAGTAAAGCTCATCATTCCGCCAAAACCGCGCATTTGTTTGCTTGCTACTGCGTATCCTGGATGATCAGTAAATCCGCACCAGTACACTTGTTTTACTTTTGAATGGTTGCGTAAGAAATTGGCCATTTTCTCGCCGTTCTCACAATGACGCTGCATTCTAACGTGTAATGTTTTAATACCTCTTAATACCAAAAAACAATCCATTGGTCCGGGCACGGCACCACAACTTTTTTGAATGAAGTACAATTTTTCACGGAGATCGGCATCATTCATCACAAGGCATCCTTGTATGACGTCACTATGCCCACCAAGATATTTGGTAGCAGAATGCATTACGATATCAGCTCCAAGGTCTAAAGGATTCTGTAAGTAAGGTGAAGCAAATGTGTTGTCTACACAAAGCAATGCACCAGCTTTTTTTGCAATCACTGAAACAGCAGCGATATCCGTAATATTCATTAAAGGATTGGTAGGTGTTTCAATCCAGATAAGTTTTGTTTTTTGAGAAATCGCGCCTGCTACATTTTCTGTGTGAGTAGTGTCTACATATTTAAATTGAATTCCGAATTTTTCAAAGACTTTGGTAAACAAACGATAGGTTCCACCATACATATCATTGGCAGCAATGACTTCATCGCCGGGAGCAAGTAGTTTGATCACTGCATCTGTAGCTGCAACACCACTGCTGAATGCCAATCCAAATTTTCCATTTTCGATTTGAGCATAGGCTTCTTCCAACGCTTTTCTGGTGGGGTTCTGACTTCTGGCATATTCAAAACCTTTGTTTACACCTGGAGCTTCCTGAACATAGGTAGAGGTTTGATAAATAGGTGTCATGATAGCACCTGTTGAAGGATCAGGTTCTGTACCGGCGTGTATATATTTTGTGGCAAGCTTCATATGATCAATGGTTTAGTTCTTTTTAATAGGTTTTACAGGTGCGTCTTCAATAAAGGTGATGGGTAATGCTGCTTTCAGATCATCCCATAAGATGATCATTTGCGCACTGTTAGATTTTATTTCTTCAAAGTAAATGGTAAAAGCCTCAGTCGTTTCATTGTTTCTATCAACATCAATGTCTGTACGAAGCAAATCTTTTTTTACATCATAGTTGAAATTACCCCAGCAAAAATTATCCTTATTCAATATCATGGTCCATTTGCCTTCAGCAGGAACGCAGTACAGTGTATATCTGCCTTTCGGAACCATTTTACCATCTATGCGTACATTTTTAAAAAACTCTATTTCAGAAGCTTCATTGGCTCCTAGTCTCCAGATCTCATTGTATTTAATGATGCCTCCAAAAATATCACGACCTCCTTTTAAGGGTCTTCCATAAATAACACGTGCTATTGGAGCATCTTTTGCCTTACCACTGATCTTAAGGATAGGATAGTTAGCAGGCCAATAACTCATGTCCATGGGTGATTTATCAAGATCTGTTGGTTTTTGTTGCGCAAAGATGAAAATGTTGCATAGCAAAGAAATACTCAGCAATAAAAACTTCATGTGTAGTTTATTTTTGGCAAAGATAACCTCATATGAGGTTCACAACGCTTTTGAAAAATCGGCGGCCATTTTTTTAACATCAGGGAAAAATGAATGGTATGCATCCTGAAACAAGGCATAATGAGATTCAAACAGTTGATAAGCAGCATCGCTTTCATTCAGATAAGCCGCTCTTCTTACTACCCCCTCAAAACTTTTTTCAATTCCCCATTTATAACGATAATTATACAGCCAATTTTGACTGCTCATATAAGGAAGCATTCTAGCAAATCTTTCCGGTAACAAAGCCTCATGTTCATGTAAAGTGTTATAGGTTTTCTTTGAAAATTGATACCATTCTTGGTCAGACATTATCGTTTGATCGACGGCCAGAAAATGGTCATAGACGACATCGATAAAAGCTCCTGCATACGGACCAACGGCAGGTTTTAGTAATTTTTTTGCTTCTTGCGTAGCCGGATGAGCATCTGTAAATGTGTCGATCATTCTGTGTAGCCGTATACCTTTTTGTATTTCTTCTTTGTAATCGAATTGTTTTTTTCCCTTTACAAAGTCACTGATCATATTACCGATCAGTAATCCGGCATCATCAAAAGATAAAAATGCATGTGCTAAATAGTTCATGCTTGTTTTTTTCTAAAAAAGCGATAAGAAAATACTGTGGGTATGATAACGATGATGGCGGTAATAATAATCGTAATGATAAATGCTGTAAAGAATGGTACCAGCCAACTTATGATCGCGATAATGATTCCTCCCGGTACCCATAGTTTTGAAGCCAATCGATGTGTAGCTTTCCAGTTTTCATCATCTTCCAAAGTCCAAGGTAGCCTTAAGCCAATAAAGTAATTAGGTTGAATCGTATGCATATGATAACCTATGAATGAAAGTAAAAGACCAATGGCAGGAAGGATGATTTTAATAATATCGAACTTGGAGGGATAGCTGATAATGCTATGAGTAATTGTTAAATTGATTACTGTGAGGAATACCACCACAATGATGCCGATACTTTTTAATGTATTTGCAGAAGTTTGCGCAGTCTTTTTTGGGTCGATTTTATGTAGGTTACTAATCAGCAAGTAAGTGCCTAATCCAACTGTAGATAGAATAGTTGTAACTAGCCATAAAGAAGATTTATGCCCGAATTTATCAGCATTACCTTCTCCATTGAAGTGAGTAGGTACAGTTTCAGGCAGATTTTGATAGTGCATACCCAGATAAATAAATGGTATTGCCATGATGAATGCGGCTATGAATGGGGATGTAAAAAATCGTCTCATAATAAGACTTTGATTAAAGATACAACAGCTTGTTCATCTATTCATTTCTGCGCCACTTCTAATAATTAACCAGATCATAACGCCTTTTATCTTTTTCTTAAGAAATCTTTTTAAAGTCAATGGGGAAAAGGATTTCAGAAGAACATTAACAAGTCTTAACCTTGTCATTAACACCGTTCATAACACAGCGGTAATCTTATAATTGCGTTGGTCATAAATAACTGATGTCGGGTATCATATAAAGTAGTTTTGATTTGTCAACCGAAATAAATCAATCATAATACTCACTTTAAAACACTCAAAATGAAAAAGATTTTTTTGACCACAATGATTGCAGCTTTTGTAAGTGCACAATTGTTTGCTGCTGATGTTGCTAAAGTCAGCTATCGTGTTTTGGCTTCTTTTGAATCACAATTTGCTGACGCAACAGATGTGTCTTGGACGGTTACAGACCAGTATTCAAAAGCTAAGTTCACTATTGAAGGAGAGAAAGTAGAAGCGTTCTTTAATTCTTCAGGTGATATTATTGGCACCTCCAGAAAAACAGATCTAAAGCGTTTACCATTGAACGCTATTCAAAAGATCAAAAAGAACTATGGTAAATACAAGGTCACAGAAACCATTGAGTTTGAGTTTAATGGCGACAGAAAATATTTCGTTTCAGTTGAAAATGATACAGACCGTAAGATCCTCGAAGTTTCATTATACGGTGAAGTAAGCATTTTTGATAAGAATAAATAAGTTGGTTTGGTTAATCGGAAGTCCTCCCGGTCTTTAGACTGGGGGGCTTTTTTATTGGGTTAAGTTTTGAAATGCCTTTCGCGAACCGTTTAAAAAAATTACTTTTGCCCCTCAAAATCACTGAATATGACGAAAGGGCCTGTTTCTCAATTTATTATGCATCATTACAGACATTTCAATGCTGCGGCATTGGTGGATGCTGCCAAAGGATATGAAACCCATTTGCTCGAGGGCGGAAAAATGCTGGTAAGTCTTGCCGGTGCTATGAGTACCGCCGAATTGGGTATCAGTTTGGCAGAAATGATCCGCCAAGATAAAGTAGCGATCATTAGCTGTACGGGTGCAAATCTCGAAGAAGATGTGATGAACTTGGTGGCTCATAGTCATTATAAAAGAGTACCCAACTATCGCGACCTTACTCCTCAAGATGAGTGGGATCTGTTAGAGAATCATTACAATCGTGTAACTGATACTTGTATTCCTGAGGAAGAAGCATTCAGAAGACTACAGAAGCATTTGTTGAAACAGTGGCAGGATGCAGAGGCGAAGGGTGAGCGTTATTTTCCACATGAATTTTTATACAAGACCGTATTAAGCGGTGATCTAAAACAATACTATGAGATCGATCCTAAAAACAGTTGGATCGTAGCAGCTGCTGAAAAAAATCTGCCGATTGTTGTCCCAGGTTGGGAAGACAGCACTACCGGTAACATCTTTGCCAGTTATGTGATCAAAAACGAATTAAAAGCAAGCACTGTAAAAAGTGGTATTGAATATATGGTATGGCTGGCTGATTGGTATCGTCAGAACAGTGGTGGTAAGGGTGTTGGTTTCTTTCAGATTGGTGGTGGTATTGCAGGTGATTTCCCGATTTGCGTTGTGCCGATGATGTACCAGGATCTGGAATGGCATGATGTTCCTTTCTGGAGCTATTTCTGTCAGATCAGTGATTCTACTACTTCTTATGGCTCTTATTCCGGTGCTGTACCTAATGAAAAGATTACCTGGGGTAAATTAGATATCAATACACCTAAATACATTGTAGAGAGCGATGCTACCATTGTAGCACCTTTGATCTTTGCGTATTTATTAGGATGGTAAATATTGGAATGAATAAAAAAAGCTCCGAATTTAATTCGGAGCTTTTTTATTTAGCGTGGAGGCATATTCAGTGGAATATCTCTTTTCAACATGGTGTCTTTTTGTGCAATGACCCAAGCAGTATGGTAAATGAGACGAACTCTTTTTTCCATCAAGTCAAAATTGATCTTGTCAACTGTATCGGTTGGTCTGTGGTAATCGCGGTGTGTTCCGTTAAAATAGAAAATGATGGGAACACCTTTCGCAGCAAAATTGTAATGATCGCTTCTATAGTAGAAACGGTTGGTGTCATTTGGATCATTGAATCTTCTGTCTAATTCCATTTTGAAGTATTTCTGGTTTACTTCATTCGTGATAGGTGTCAGGTCGCTGCTTAGCTTGTCGTCACCAATCACATATACGTAGTTCATGGAATCACCTTTATAAGTTGGGTCGATTCTTCCAACCATGTCAATGTTCAGATCAACACTGGTTTTCGCTAATGGGAAGATCGGGTTCTCAGAATAATAGCGAGAGCCTAATAACCCTTTTTCTTCACCGGATACATTCATGAAAACAATGCTTCTGCGTGGACCGGCGCCTTTCTTTTTGGCAGTTACAAATGCTTCTGCTATTTCAACTACGCTGACTGTTCCTGAACCATCATCATCAGCACCATAATAAATTTCACCATTGATAATACCTTCATGGTCGTAGTGACTGGTGATGAATACGTATTCATCAGCCTTATCAGTTCCAGGTAATACAGCGATCACATTTGCACTCTGTAATTCATTGGTTTTTTTGATGGCAGTCAACTTGAATTCTGATTTATAAATTCCTTTATTCAATTTTTTCATTTCTTCTACACCAATCTTAGCCGTTCTTCCTAGTAATGCACTGGCAACTTCTTCTGAAACGCTGGCTACATTTACTCTGGATGCATTTGATTTAGTCAATGACATGCCTCCTTTTGTATTGGTAGGATTTCTTCTGGGGAATCCGCTTTTAGATACGATCAATACTCCTGCCGCACCTTTTGATACTGCAGCATTCACTTTTCCAAGTGTAGAATAAGGAGTTACAGTACGAGGGTTAGCTGGTGTGCTACTATTGGGAGCCCCTTCAAGTATCAGTACCATTTTACCGGTAACATTCAGGTTTGCGTAATCATTTGTGGTTGAATCAACAATACCATAACCTGCAAAAACAACATCGCTATAAGTAAATTCTCCGGAGCCGATCATTTGCATGGCGATTGAATAATCTTTGTCCCATTCAAAAACACGACCATTTACAGATAATTTTTTCTCTGTTAATTCATCTTGGAAGAGAGGAAAATTCTGCAAATAGCTATTGCCGTTACCAGGCTTAAGGCCCAGTCTTTTGTACTGGCTTTCCAGATAGGCAGCTGCTTTTCTCTCACCTTCACTAGCGGCATTTCGTCCTTCCATTTCAGGACCTGCAACAATGGTGAGATGTTTTTTTAGGTCAGCAGCTGTGATAGTGCTGGCATAAGTAGCGGGGTCTCCTTTCTGAGCGATACCTGTGGCTGCAGATAGAAGCAACACTGATAAAAGAATGATTCTCATAACTTGATTTTAAATGAAAGAGCCATTACATTTTGTTGTAATGGCTCCGTAAGGTAAGTAATAAATCTTTTGGATAAAACCGATTATCGTCCCGGCATGGTCAGAGGAATATCTCTTTTCAGCATATTGTCTCTGTTGGCCATATCCCACGCGGTATAATAGATCATCTGTACACGCTTCTGCATCAGTTCAAAATTGATCTTATCAACGGTGTCACTTACTTTATGATAATCAGCTTTTAACATGCCATCATAAAAGAAAAGAACCGGAACACCTTTGCGGGCAAAATTGTAATGATCACTGCGGTAATAGATTCTATTCACATCTTTAGGATCATCATATTTATAATCCAGTGTTAATTTGGTAAACTTATTATTTGCTCCTTCATTGATTGGTGCGAGATCAGAACTAAGCTTATCATGTCCGATCACATAAACATAATTTAAAGAATCGGCTGTTTTTCTATCGGTGTCTACTCTTCCTACCATGTCAATATTCAGATTCACAGTTGTTTTATCTAATGGGAAAATAGGATGATCAGAATAATATTCAGAACCCCATAATCCTTTCTCTTCACCACTAACGGTCATAAAGGCGATGGTTCGTCTTGGACGGTCACCTTTTTTTGCAGCAGCTGCAAAAGCTTCTGCCATTTGGATCACGCTTACAGTACCAGAACCATCATCATCAGCACCATAGTAGATCTGACCATTGCGCATGCCTAGATGATCATGGTGAGCAGTTAAGAAAACATACTCCTCTTTTTTATCGGTTCCTGGTAAAATACCAATCACATTACTGGTTTCGAGTGTAGTGGTTTTTTTAGCAACTATCAATTGTAACTCAGCATTGTAGGTTCCTTTCTTAATTGTTTTCAGATCATTGATACTCAAGGTTGCAGTTCTTCCCAATAATGCAGATGCGATTTCTGGTGATATGGTTACTACAACAAAAGGCGCACCTGTTGCCTGACGAAAATAAATATTACTGGTAGTAGCAGTTGCTGTTGCTTTTGGGAAAGAACCGCTGATCATTAAAACACCTGCTGCACCGGCTCTTCTGAGAGCATTCATTTTTGCGAAGCTGCTACCGGCAGTGCTTCCTGTACCACCATCACCATCCAATGCCATTACCATTTTACCTTTCACATCTAGTCCAGCCAGATCATTGATGGATTTAGCAGAGTCTACGATACAGTAACCTGCAAATACAGTATTGTTAACGGTGATTGTACCATTGCTTACAGAGGCAAGGTTAAAAAAGTATTGCTTATCCCATTCAAAACTCCTTCCATTCACGCGTAAACTCTTATCGGTTACTTCATCTCTGTAAACAGGATACGTCATTTGGTAACTATTACCATTGCCGGGTTTTAGTCCGATTTTCTTGAATTGTTCTTCAATATAAGCAGCAGCTCTGCGTTCGCCGGGCATACCCGTTTCACGACCTTCCATTTCAGCGCTGGCAATGATGGTGAGCTTTTCTTTCAAACCTTTGGTACTGATTACAGGGGCATAACGAGGTGCTTTATCCTGTGCCGATACCATCAATGTGGCCAATGAAAATGCCACCAATAAATGTTTCTTCATATGAGCAATGTTTAAAATTATGAACAGGCTATTTTATTAACACGGGTAGCATGACGTCCGCCTTCAAAAGCAGTGGTCATGAATATTTCGATCATCTGTTGTGCTAATGCTAATGCTACAAATCTTGCAGGGATACAGATCACATTTGCATCGTTATGTAAACGGATCAAAGAAGCAACATCGTTTTGCCAGCTAAGTCCAGCACGAACATGCTGATGTTTATTAGCAGTGATGGCTACTCCGTTAGCACTTCCACAAAACAGAATCCCGAATGCAGCTTCACCATTCTCTACGCTAGCAGCGGTAGGATGAGCGAAATCAGGATAGTCTACTGAATCAAGGGAAGGGGCACCAAAATCTTTGACATTATAACCCTTTTCAATGAGCCATTTTTTAATGGCTTCTTTGTATTCAAAACCTGCATGGTCTGAACCAATAGCAATCGGTTTTGATGCGTCAAACACGTAACTCATGAGTATAGATTAAGCAGTGAAATTAAAGTATTGACAGAATGAAGCATCAAAAAATATATAAGCGGAACAACAAGTCATTTGTTGCTTTTACTTAGCTCCATTCTTCTTCTTCTCTTCTTTCCTGTTCTTTTGATACGCGTGCTGAAATGATGATACTCACTTCATATAAGAAAAATAATGGTAGGAATACGATCAATTGGCTCATCCAATCGGGGCTAGGCGTAATGATCGCTGCAACAACCAATATGATCACAGCTGCATACTTACGCATACGTCTTAGATAAGATGGTGTGATCAGTCCGATCTTGGTCAATAAAAAAGCAAGTACCGGTAATTCAAAAGCAATACCGCAACCCAAGATGAGGTTGGTGAGGTTGTCTAAATAATCGGTTAGTGTAGGTCTGGTTACGAGTAACCCTTGTGTACCCAATTGAAAACTTCCAAGAAAGTTGAAAGTGAATGGACCTAACAAAAAGTATCCAAAAGCAGCGCCACAGAAGAAGAAAAATGATACCCAAAATATGATGAAGCGGGTATTTTTTAGTTCTTTCTCTTTTAAAGCCGGCTTGATAAACTTCCAGAATTCCCAGAAGATGTATGGGAAGGCAATGATAATACCCCCGATCAATGCCATAGAAATGCTACTGAGAAACTGTCCGGCAAAAGTGGTCGATTGCATGTCTACCTTCACAGGAGGCATACAAAGTGCATCGCCCATATGCGCCCAATGGCTAAAATCGCAAAGTGCTTTATAGCTGATGAAATTAGGGTTGATGGGGCCGGTGATGATATTATCAAATACCCAGTCGCGGTAAATAAAGATCACCACTGCCATCACAAGAATGGCAATGATAGAGCGAACGATATGCTGTCTGAGTTCTTCGAGATGATCAATAAAGCTCATCTCTGCCCTTTCCGGTCCTCTGTTTCTTTTGAATAAAGCCATGTATCCTCGCTGCTTTTGAGTTGCCAAAGTTACGGGTAAGAGGGACACGAAAAACGCCGATTTTATCGCGTTTTTGCTATTAGATGGCTCAATTGATCGATGAGGTCTTGTTCATTTTGGTATAAGATATGTTCTTGGGCTGCACCTGATACGGTGGAGGAATGGGGTGCCGAACTCTTTCGTATGTACCAGACGGGTTTATTTTTGGCAACAGCATAGCCCACTTCTACCCCAACCCCTATGGCCTTTGTGGATACTTCTGCGATGAGTATATCGGATCTGTCTATCTCAGAAAAAGCGGTTTGCATCATTATTTTTTCTTCGTGTACACTAAAATGATAATGGTCTACGAAAATGAAGAGATCAATATTCGCCTTTTTTAATTCGGATCGTAATGTTTCAATAACAGATTCAAGATTCTGGCGATGAACGAGGCTAATAGCAAGGTATGCTCTTAGCATCTTAGCGTAGTATTTTCAGCTTAACAGTATCAATACGTGTTTCGCTGACATTCAGGATATCAAAACGATAATCATCAATAATGATGGTCTCTTTTTGTTTGGGAATGGATTCGTGTTTGTTGATGATATATCCGCTCAAAGTCTCTGATTCATTTTCAGGGAACTCTAGTTCATATTTTTCTTTCAAGTAGTCCAACTCTAATCGGCCACTCAAAATGAATTCATCATCGGCCAATTGTTTTTCTACAAACTCTTCCACATCATATTCATCATGAATTTCTCCGAAGATTTCTTCCAATACATCTTCCATGGTTACAATACCAGCGGTACCCCCAAACTCATCAACTACCCAGGCGATGCTTTTTCGTTCTTTGGTAAATTTATTGATCAGATCCGCAGCACTCATACTTTCTGGAACTGCGAGAATCGGATGTAGGATTTCTTGAATACTATTTGGTTTCTTGAAAAGATCTATCTGGTGTACATATCCAAGGATATTGTCAATGTTTTCATTGAATACAATCAGCTTGCTCAATTTAGATTGAACAAAACGATTTTGTAATTCGCGAATAGAGATATGTTGATCTACGCCTTCGATCTCTGTTCTGGGAACCAGGCACTGCCTGATTCTGATGGTAGGCAAACTTAAAGCATTTTCGAACAATTCGGTATTCAATTCCTGATTGTCTTCATCCTGTTCTTTGGTTTGTTGAAAGAAATGTTCAAGATCAACTTTGGTGAAAGCCTCTGTTTTATCATTCACACGAACATTCAGGATATATTTTAAAATCCACTGTGAAAGATTTACGAATAAATTGGTCAATGGTTCAAAAAGGGTATGAAAAAATTTTGCGAGGGGTGCAAAGAAGCTTAATAAACTATCATTCTTTGCTCTGAAAATGGCTTTTGGTATGAACTCGCCAAATATCAAAACTACGATAGCAGAAATGATCGTATCTATGATCAGTTTCAAATACTCGTTCTGTACATTGAGAGGATGCCAAGCAATGCTCTTCAGGAATTCATCAAAAAGCAAACCATAGATCACCAATACGGTATTCAATCCAATGAGACAGGTGCCAATGAATTTGGCAGGATTCTCAACAAAGTCTGATAAAATAATACCGCTGCGTTTACCTTGTTTTTTCTTTAGTTCAATACTCAATCGATTGGCACTAACGAAAGCGATTTCATAGCCTGCGAAAAAACCTATGAAAATCAGGGATAAAAGGATCCATATGATCGTGTAAATCTCTGTCATGGGTGTTGGTTCGGTATGCAAGATAAGGAAAAGTGAAAAGTGAGAGGGGAAAGGTGAAATGGGTTATTCTTTTCACTTTTCACCTTTCACATGAGTGCCCCGTGGAAACGGGGCACGGACCGATCGTTAACAACATGAGAAAATCGGCTGTGTGAAATATATGCACATGAAGAAACTCGAAAGAATGAATGAGCAGTATGGCGCTGCTCATTCGGGTATATGGAAACTGAAATATTATTTGAAGTCAACCGTACAATTCTGGCATTTCATCTGCACTTTTAAACCTGAACCTGTTCCAATATTAGCAATGAATTTAGATGGAGTTCCACTGCTTCTAGATAATGTAGAATATCCCTGAACAGTAGTAGGAGCTAATGTTCCCGAAAAAGTACCACCCGTAATTGTACCTGTAACAATGTTAGGTTTAGTGGGCTGGTTAGGTATATTGGATGCTGAAACATTGCCCCCTGTTCCCGCTGATGATAAAACACCACCAGTAGAACCTAGCCTGCTTAATGTGCCGGTAGCCGTCATGGTTGACTGAGCCAGATTTGCATATTCTTTTTTCTCTTCTTCAGTAGGTTCTACAGCCGTTCTTTCAAAATCACCATACACCGTAGAATAAGTTCCCATGAAGTCAACCGCATAGTTTTTCATATCACGCAGTGGGATACGGATATCCGCATAACGATTGTTGATTTTGATAAGTTTTACATTAGAACCTACATTTCTGATCTTCACATCTGCATTACTGCCATCTATTTCAAGAGAACCGGCAAGTCTGGTGATACGAAGATTACCATAGTTCTTACGTCCTCTTATATCTGCCACATCTTCAACTTCAAATTCATCGTTTGTGCTTACCATTTTTATTTTTTTAGCAGTAGCCATTTCGATAGTCGAATACTTACTTTCAATATCAAGGTCTTCAATATTGTTGGCTGTGAATCTTCCATTAGCGAATTCAATCTCAGCTTCTTTAATATCACGAAGATTGGCATTGGAATATTTAGAACGTAAACGCAACTTGTTCAGGTTCTCTGCTTCAAAACTTCCATTGGTAATATCCAATAATACTTCACCAATTCCTGCAGGTAATTGTACTTCTGAATATTTTGTTTCAATATCCAATTTGCTGCCGGCTGGAACATAAATAGTCAGTAATCTTTTTGTAGTATTCCCGGATCTGTTGATGGATCCTGATTTATATACCGTAGTAGGATATCCAACTACTACATTCTGTCCATTAGTTGTATATGCATAGCTCCCAAAACTTGAAGCGCCCGATTTGATCTTAACAGAAGACCCCAGTGCTTTTAAACTGATGCCCATTCTTTCAAACCATTCTTCATCTGTGAGTGTACTTTCTTTTTCAAAATAAGCGGTGGTTACTACTTTTACTTTTTGCTGATCCCATGTTTTTACTAGAATCGATCTGGAATTGTTTTCAATATAGATCTCACCACTTTTCGGCATATTGATTTCTTGGCTAATCTCTTTCGATTTTAAATCTTCTTGATTGATGTTGTGTGATTCAAAACCATAAGCACTGGCAACAGCTACATTCTCTGTACTGATGACTTGAATATTGGTATTAGATGATCGGTTAATGTTTTGTCCGGCAGGAGATACAGCTACCTGAGCCGAAGCATATGTATTCCCAAAAGCAAGAAGACCTGAAAGTAGTATCAAATGTTGCGAAATTCGTTTCATATCATTAGAGGTTTAAATATTGATGAAATAAGTTTTAATACTGTCAACAGGCGCACGATTTTGTTTGATGCGATTGTTGATCTTGTTCATTTCTATTTGTAATTGTTTGAGTGTATTGAGTTTGATCTGATAAATATTGATGAGTTGATTGAGTAACTGATCGGTCATGCCTCTTTTTATAATTTCTGCTTTAATACTCTTCTCATCTTTCTCTAACTGTTTGATCTGAACTTTAAAATCAGAGAAATATTCAGCAGACTCAGCAAACATGGGGGTAGTACTTACCTTGTCACGTTGCAGATTGATCACTTGCCTGAAACTATTTTCAATATTGTTCATAGCAATCAGATCTTGTCTTTCCGGCACTGCTTTCACAACAGGGATAGTTGGTTTCTTATTTTCTTTTTTTACGGAAACTGCCAGTTCTTTATTCGTGGTAACCACTTCAGTTTCCGGAATTGTTGTAGTGGGTTCTTCAACCGGTTTTACCTGAGCAGTCTGGTTGGATAACTCAGGTGTTGATGGATCTTTCATAAGACTCCAAACACCAATGCCTGCTAGCGTTAAGACACATGCTGCGGCCACCCATCGTGTCACCATAACAATGACCGTTGTTTTATTCGCAGGTTGCTGTCGCTCTATTCTGTTCCATATAGCAGGAGAAGGCTCCTCCACATCTAATGAAGAACGATTTTGTTGCAGGTATTTTTTAAACTCATCCATGTAACTGCATTTGTTTTGTGATTCTTTCTTTTAATAGTTGTCTT
Source organism: Brevundimonas vancanneytii (assembly GCA_943368425.1). GTDB lineage: Bacteria > Bacteroidota > Bacteroidia > Chitinophagales > Chitinophagaceae > Sediminibacterium > Sediminibacterium vancanneytii_A. The sequence continues at coordinate 283,672 of CALRLC020000002.1, read as the reverse complement.
GCTCGATGGTACTGACTCTTACTGGTTGATTCGGAAATTCCTAAATGTGTTGCGATCTCTCTATGACTATAATCTTCTAACACATATAAGTTGAAAACCTGTCTACATCCGTCCGGTAAACTTTTGATCTCGTGATGTACCATATTAAGATCGACTGTTTTCCACCACTCAGGTTCTTCATTGCTGATGGTCTGTTCCCATTGTTCATCCCACTCAGACCAGTACACATTTTTCTTACAAAAACGGATACATTCATTCACTACAATTCTTTTCAACCAACCTCCAAATTGAGCAGGTTCCTTTAGTTGTTTCAGGTTTTTAAATGCGATCATGAAAGCTTCCTGCAGGAGATCTTCGGCATCATTCTGATTACCCGTCATGCGGATGCAGATGTTGTACATAGCTTTGCTGTACTGGCGATATAGCCATGCCTGCGATACTGCATCTCCCGTGCAGGCTTTTCTCACAACAGCCGTTTGTATGGTAGGTTCCTGTTCCAAGTAATAGTTCCGGTTATAGGAGTTGAAAAGGGGAGAATGGTTGGAAAGAAGGTAAAACTTTTTTTAGTGTGCGCATAAAAAAGCGGAATGAAAGTCCTTCATTCCGCCTGTAATATATTGTTTTTCAGAAGCTTATGCCAAATCCAATATTGGCTTGTTTTGTAAAATGGCTTCTATTTTTTCCATGATTTCCGGTGTCAACAATGGCAATACCTGTAAAGCTTTCAGGTTTTCTTCCAATTGATGTTTCTTGGTAGCACCAAGAATGGCAGTTGTTACATTCGGATTTTTAACGGTCCAAGCAATAGCCATTTCTGCTAAGCTTACATTCATCTCCTGTGCCAATACCGCTAATTTTTTTACTTTCTCGATCTTGGCTTCCTGCACCCAACGCTCTTTCAACCAATCAAAACCTTGAATGGCCAATCTGGAATCTTCAGGAATGCCATTGAGATATTTACCGGTTAAAAAACCTGCTGCCAATGGGCTCCAAATAGTAGTGCCTAATCCAACATTCTGGAACACGGGTAGATAATCCTGTTCCATTTTGAATCTTTCGAACATATTGTATTGAGGCTGTTCTACGGTTGGACCGATCAAGCCATATTGTTGTGCTACACGATGAGCTTCCATGATTTCAGCGCCACTCCATTGACTAGTACCCCAGTACAAGATTTTTCCCTGCTGGATTAGATTGTGCATGGTCCATACCACTTCTTCGATTGGCACATTAGGATCTGGGCGGTGACAAAAGAATAAATCGAGGTAATCTAATTGTAGACGTTGCAAAGCTTCATGACAAGCTTCCATCAAGTGTTTGCGACTCAAACCTGTTTGATTGGGTTTGTTGTTTTTTCCACGCCATCCGAAAAAAGCTTTGGAAGAAACGGTGTAAGAAGTGCGATCCCAGTTTTTCTTTTTCAAGATCCTTCCCATCATTTTTTCACTTTCGCCTAAAGCATACGCTTCAGCGTTATCGAAAAAATTAATTCCGTTATCATAAGCTATACCCATTAGTTCATCGGCAATGCTGTCGTCGATCTGTTTGTGAAACGTAACCCAACTACCATAACTCAGTACACTTAGCTGTAAGCCGCTTCGGCCCATTCTTCTGTATTCCATATTGTATTTTTTAGTAATGCTGAATGAAGTCAGTGGCTCAATTGAGCCGAGAGCATGCAATTTACAAAAAAGGGTGTTCAGACATTTATGGTTTCGGGTATTCTTGCCTAAATTGTTCTTATGTCTAGTGTATCAATTGAACAACTGAATGCCCTGCGTCACTATTTCACATCAGGCGCTACTCGTTCGTATGCTTTTAGAAAACAACAATTATTGGCATTGAAAAAAGCCATTATTGCGCATGAAGAAGAGATCTATGCCGCATTGTATGCAGATCTTAAGAAAAGCCCGGAAGAGTGTTGGGTGACTGAGAACGGATTTGTGTTGAGTGAACTGGATCATACCATCAGTTGGTTAAGTGCATGGATGGAGCCGGAACATAAATCAACCAATCTTCTCAATTTACCCAGTAAGAGTAAAGTGATGAAAGAACCTTTAGGTGTGGTATTGATCATCGGTCCGTGGAATTATCCTTTTCAATTGTTATTCACTCCATTGATCGGCGCTATTGCTGCTGGTAACTGTGTGGTTCTAAAACCCAGTGAATTTGCACCTGCCACAGATACCGTGATGAAAAAAATAATTGAATCAATTTTCAGTGAAGAATATGTGTTGTATGTACCCGGAGATGGTGCTACTGTTATTCCATCGATGATGAATCACTTCACTTTTGATCATGTTTTTTACACTGGAAGTACTGCAGTAGGAAAGATCATTTACAAAATGGCAGCAGAACTTTTAGTACCGGTTACTTTAGAACTGGGAGGAAAGAGTCCATGTGTAGTAACAGCTAATGCTAATATCAAAGTAGCGGCAAATAGGATCGTTGTTACTAAATTTTCGAATGCCGGACAAATGTGTATTGCACCTGACTATGTTTTGGTACATGCATCTGTAAAGGAGCAACTGATTGAAGCCATGAAGAAAAAGATCGTTCAATTCTTTTCTGATCAACCAAAAAACAGTCATGAGTTTGGTAAGATCATTAATGAAAAACAATTCAACCGATTGGTGGGTTACCTAAAAGATGGAATGGTAGTGCATGGAGGAGAGCACGATATCCAACAATTATTCATAGCGCCTACATTGATGGAGTCTGTGTCATTGGATAGTTCTATCATGACCGATGAAATTTTTGGTCCGATATTACCGGTGATCACATATCAAACGGAAGAAGAAGCCTTGTCGATCATTCAGAAAAATCCAAACCCACTTGCTTTTTATATATTCTCTAATCAGCAGAAGGAAGCTGAACGATGGTTAGACCAAGTGCCTTCCGGTGCAGCATGTATCAATAATACCAGTTGGCATGCTACGAATCATCACTTGCCTTTTGGTGGACGAGGTTTCAGCGGAACAGGGCGCTATCATGGTAAATATTCATTTGATACTTTCAGTCATGAAAAAGCGGTACTGCAAACGCCTACCTGGTTTGATCCTTCGATGAAGTATCCTCCATTCAAGGGAAAGTTGAAGTTGTTTAAGAAGTTTATTTAAGTCATCCGTTTAATTATCAATATGCGCAAACTATTGATTGGACTAATTGTTATCGTTATTCTACTTATTCTCATCAAAAAGAAAAATATGACGTGGAGAGAGTCTATTTTGAAAGCGGTATATCCTGTGATCATGTTACCCGGAAAATTATTTGGCAGCCAGAAAGGATCCCTGAATACACAGCATAAAATTGCAACTATGAATTTTTATCAGTTATCTGTTACGTTGAATAATGGGCAAACCATTTCCATGGAACAATTCAAAGGAAAAAAACTGTTACTGGTGAATACGGCCAGTGCTTGTGGTTATACCGGACAATATGCAGAGTTAGAAGAGTTGTATAAAAAATACAAAGACCAATTAGTGATCATTGGTTTTCCGGCCAATGACTTCAAGCAACAGGAACAAAAAAATGATGATGAGATCGCTGAGTTTTGTAAAGTGAATTATGGAGTAACCTTTTTATTGGCGAAGAAAAGTTCTGTTATCAAAGGAACTGAACAACACCCGGTGTTTGCATGGTTGAGTGGTAAAGAAAAAAATGGTTGGAATGATCAGCAGCCGACTTGGAATTTTTGTAAATACGTAGTGAATGAAGAGGGAGTTCTTGAAGCATTTTTCCCTCAGACTGTATCGCCACTTGATAAATCTGTGATCCAGCTCCTAGTCAAATAATCTGCGAATCTGCGGCTTTAAATACAGCCGCAGATTCGCAGATTTTATAGGGGGCAATTTTCATGATAGTTTACCAGCTCTATTTGCTGACGCTCCATCACAAAACCTTTATAGTTGATAGCTACTTCATCTAATACCGCTTCAACTTCTTCCATGGTTTTGAGCGTCACCAATCTGTTTCTATAATCTTTGATACCCGGTAAACCTTTTAAGTAATTCGCATAATGTCTGCGCATTTCATTGATACCAACAATAGGTCCTTTCCATTCAATGGATTTGCGTAAATGTTGTCTGCATACCTGCACCCTTTCTTCTACGGATGGAGGCGCCATTAACTCACCTGTTTGAATATAATGTTTGATCTCTCTAAAGATCCAAGGATAACCAATAGCCGCGCGACCGATCATCACACCATCAACACCATAACGATTTTTATATTCTACTGCTTTTTGTGGACTATCGATATCTCCATTACCAAAAATCGGGATCTTGATACGTGGATTGTTTTTCACTTTACCGATGAGCGTCCAGTCGGCCTCTCCTTTGTACATCTGAGCTCTTGTTCTACCATGAATACTCAGTGCTTTGATGCCTACATCCTGTAGGCGTTCTGCAACTTCTTCGATGTTTTTGCTGGTCTCATCCCAACCCAATCTTGTTTTTACAGTTACCGGTAATCGCGTGGCTTTTACAACAGCATCTGTAAGACGAACCATTAAGTCTAGGTCTTTCAAAACACCCGCTCCAGCGCCTTTTCCTGCCACTTTTTTTACGGGGCAACCAAAATTGATATCAAGAAGATCAGGATTGGTAACATCAACAATTTTTGCGGCAAGGGCTAAGCTTTCTTCATCACCGCCGAAAATTTGAATACCTACCGGACGTTCATATTCAAAAATGTCTAGCTTCCTGCGGCTTTTGATGGCGTCACGGATGAGTCCTTCACTGCTGATGAATTCTGTATACATCAAATCGGCGCCATTTTCTTTACACACTATACGAAATGGAGGATCACTCACATCTTCCATGGGTGCAAGTAAAAGCGGGAAATCGGGTAATTCTATCTGATCAATCTTAACCATGCGGCAACTTTCTGTCTGTTTCACTGTTTCTTTGCAAGAGCTGTTCTTTTCGGAACATAAAATGATTCGATGTAAGGCAGAATATCCATTTGACCGGAAACCGGTATTTCAATGGTTACCTGTACCTTAGTCGCTCAGCGCAAAGATCGGCTGCAAATTTACAAGCTTATTCTTCAACCACATGAATCAGAGGCAACAGATTAGTTATCCACTTCAGTTTTTAATGTTATTAGGGCTAGTTGGGCTCTTTATGATTTTCGGTTCAATATTGATCGCCGCACTGGGTTCCAACCTGTTAGGCGTCTCTTTGTTTCAGGTGCCCGATGCTCTGAATCGTCCGCAAAACGCTAATATCTCAAGATTATTGAATACGTTGGCCACCCTTATTGCTTTCTTGACACCGGCAATTGTGTTTGCCAAAATCATTTCCAAAAGACCTTTTTCATGGCTGGGTTTTAATAAGACCATAAATGCGAAACAATTACTAATTGTTGTGCTGATCACATTTGCCGGAATGATATTAAGTGGTTCATTAGGGATGTTAAATCAGAAAATACCACTTTCAGAAGGGTTATTGAAGCAGGCCCAACAACTTGAGAATACCTATAAAAATGCCATGATGAACATGGCACATATGACTAGCTTTACCGATTATTTACTAGCCATGTTGGTAATGGCGCTCGCACCAGCCATTTTCGAAGAAGTATTGTTCAGAGGTAGTTTTCAACAGGTATTTGTTGGGTGGACAAAAAACGCATGGGCCGGTATTATCATTACAAGTATTCTGTTTAGTGCTATTCATTTTTCATTTTTTGGGTTTCTGCCCCGAATTGCTTTAGGACTGATTCTTGGGTTGATCTTTTATTATACCAATAATCTTTGGTTAAGTATTCTGCTTCATTTTTTGAATAATGGATTTGTAGTAACTCAGTTATATATATTGACTGCTCAGGGAAAATCTATTGACAAAGTAATGGATGAGACCATGCCCATTTGGTGGGGCATTATTGCATTGATCCTTTTAATTGTTTTATTCCGTTCACTGATTACAGAAAGTACATCACTACGAAAAGAGATATCAGTTACCTCAGCAGAAACCATCCCTGAAATATGAACAACTGGCAAAAAGTATTTTCCACCCGTGTTTATCCGGAAGCAGCTATCATCAAAGGAATGCTGGAAGAAAACCAGATACCCGTTCAGGTATTAAATAAACAAGACAGCAGCTATCCTATGTTTGGAGATATTCAGGTATTTGTACCTGGACAGTATGTGATAACAGCACAGGAACTGATTAATAAGGCGTTGTTGAATTAGGAGATAGTCATAAGCTAAACGCTAATTTCCTACCTTCACCCCATGGCTTTTAACTTTCAAACTTTTCGTACGCGTGCACTCACGGCGATCGTATTTGTGATCGTGATGTTGGGTGGATTATTATGGAATCGATGGAGTTTTCTGGCATTGTTTGCTGTGATTCATGTTGGGTGCTGGATTGAATACCGTTCATTGATCGCTAAAATTGATGATCGTTATCAGCATGTTTCTGTCGTGCATTTATTTGGTGCGATCGTAGCTGGAATTGGTTTTATGTGTTGGATGACAGGCGATCAGTTCTTGATAGGTGACCAACTTTTAAGCGATATCGGATTTAGGGTTTTATTGGTTGCAATCACGCTACTCATATTGATCAAATTAATAAAGTGGAGAGTACCTGATTGGAAAATCATCGGCTATACCATTGGTGGACTTATTTACATCTCCATGTCATGGGGTTTATTAATGAGTTTGTACAATTATTTTGAAGGAAATATGTATGAGAAAGGTTGGCTGTTGCCCATGTTGATCATAGCTACGATCTGGATTAATGACACTATGGCTTATTTAGTGGGTTCTTTTATAGGGCGCACTCCTTTTTCTCCAATCTCCCCAAAGAAAACCTGGGAAGGGACAGTCGGCGGAGCCATTCTGGCTATAGCAGTGGTTACATTTGCCGGTATTTATTGGCTCGAATTACCCTTAATACAATTATTACTTATTACTATTACTTCATCAGTAATGGGCACATTGGGTGATTTGCTCGAAAGCAAACTCAAGCGCATGGCAGGCGTAAAAGATAGTGGTAGTTTCATGCCGGGACACGGAGGTTTTTTAGATCGATTTGATTCCTTGTTGTTGGCAGTACCCTATGTGTGGCTGATTTTGTTCCTCTTTGGTTAGGAAGGCCTAGATTTTTGCTTCATTCCGTTTACATTTGCAGTTCAACATCAACCTCATGACCATTCATCGCGAAGGTTACCAGTCTATTGGCATCGGTGCATTGATTTTCGGTGTGCTGAATGTGGCTTCATTTACTTTTTTGAGTGCTTCTATGCCCTGGTTAACCATCATCATTTTTGTAATTACACTTGGGCTACTCCTATTCCTGATCTCATTTTTCAGGATTCCGAATCGAACATTGACCATTAACGATAAACAATTGATTTGTCCGGCCGACGGAAAAGTTGTGGTAATAGAAGAAGTGATTGATGAAGAATACTTTAAGGACAAAAGAATGCAGATCAGCATTTTTATGAGTCCGGCCAATGTGCATGTCAACAGAAATCCGATGAGCGGAGAAGTGATTTACAATCAATATCACAAAGGGAAATATTTGGTAGCATGGCATCCGAAGTCGTCTACTGAAAATGAAAGATGGAGTGTGGTTGTAAAGAACAATTATGGTACTATATTATACAAACAAATAGCGGGCGCATTGGCTAAGCGAATTTGTAATTATACCACTGTCGGACAACATGTGAAACAGTGTGATGAATATGGGTTTATCAAATTTGGTAGTCGTGTTGATATTTTATTGCCTGTGGGTACCAAAGTAGAAGTGAGTATGAATCAGGTGGTGAAAGGTGGTGTGACTGTTCTAGCTAGTTGGCAATAACAACTCTGCGCTAACTCATTTTCTCCTTTTCTCTGCGGTTATTTTTTACCGCAGAGAAAAGGAGACACAGAGATTACGCAGAGTTTTTTAATTAGCAGGTTCTATAAATTCATTTCATGAAAACAATCGATATCAGCTCATTACCCGTCATGGAAAAACAACAATGGTTGCAACATGCCATTGCACCAAGACCTGTTTGTTTTGCCAGTACGATTGATAAACAGGGCAATGTGAACCTGAGTCCATTTAGTTTTTTTAATTTGTTTTCATCCAATCCACCGATTGTTATATTCTCACCTGCAAGAAGAGGTCGCGATAATACAACCAAGCATACTTTAGAGAATGTGCTTGAAGTTCCTGAATGCGTGATCAATATTGTTGATTATGCGATGGTACAGCAGATGAGTTTGTCGAGTTGTGAGTTTCCAAAAGAAGTGAATGAATTTGTGAAAGCAGGATTCACAGAGCAGCCATCAACACGTGTTCAGCCCCCAATGGTAAAAGAAGCCAAGATCAAATTGGAATGCAAGGTAAATGAGGTGAAGAGCTTGGGAGAAAATGGTGGTGCCGGACAATTAGTGATTGCGGAAGTGCTCTGTATGCATGTAGATGAAAGTATTCTTGGAGATGATGGAAAAATTGATCAGCAAAAATTGGAGTTGGTAGCTCGGTTAGGTGGTGATTGGTATTGTAAAGTAGACCCTACCAACTTATTTAAAGTGCCAAAACCAAATACCAAGCTGGGAATTGGTATCGACCAACTGCCGGAGAGCATTCGTAATAGTCAGGTGCTTACTGGTAATCATTTAGGGATGTTGGGCAATGTTCATGAAATGCCTGATATTGATGCATCTTTCACTGATGATCGTGTAAAAAATATCTTTCAATATTATTCAGTGAGTCCGGCAGAAATGGAAACGGAACTGCAAAAGTATGCTGCTGAATTACTGAATGCAGGTCATGTAGAAAAAGCTTGGCAGGTACTCCTCTGTAATTAAAACAACGCTAATAGGTCTTCTTCATTCAATAAGGATTCTTCTTTCCTAGCTGGTTGTAAACTTCTACCTAGTTCAATGGCTTGTTGTACAATATCATAAGTACTGTGTGAAAGTAAAAGTTGTTTGGAGTCAGATGCGTGAAGCCATTGATACACTTGTTCTGTAAAATTATTGGTGATTTTATCAATGATGGTGACACCAAAATCTTTTAACGCTGCGGCATTACAAAGTTGCTCATATTGTCCACGAATAGGTAAACACAATAGTTGCTTCCCTAAATATAGAGCCTCAGCAGGTGTTTCAAATCCCGCACCGGTAATCACTGCTTTTGAATGAATCATGCTTCGTGTAAAACCTGTATTACTGATAGGAAGTAACTTGATATTCGCAATGTTCGTTTCAGATTTTACTTTCTTAGAAAAAACCTCAAATCGAACATCTTTGATTTTTTGTAAAGCATTGATCACTACTTCATCGCTGTAGTGTGAAAGATAAACAGTAACATATCCTTGATCTGTTGGATCGGCACTTAAAATATCACTTTTGATAATAGGTGGATAAATGAAATTATCATACGATGCGAAATGTAAGCCTATATATGCGGATGATATAGCGTAATGTTTCAAAACCATTTCTCCTGCAATATCTTTTTTGTCATTTCTCGGCGTTAACTCACTTTGAAAACTCGCCTGATGTCCGAATCCGATGCTTTTTACTTTCTTTAATTTGCAAGCTATAGAAGTAATGCTGTCAAAATCATTGATCACCAGATCATATTTTTCTACCGGTAAATCTTTGGCTTCTTTCCATATTCTTCTCAGGTTTAACTCTTTCCACATACGCCAGTAATCTAGCCCACCGGTGTTTCCATAGAACAAACTCAATCCGTTACTACGAAATTTTACCGGAAGATCCGGTTGCAGATTGCTATTGCTACCACTTAAAAAAACATCTACTTCACCGTATTGCTGCAGAAAAGGCATGAGCTCCATGGCTCTGCTGATATGACCGTTTCCGGTAGCCTGAACGGCGTATAATATTTTCATGCTCATGGCTGAATGGCTAAAGAGTGAATAAATAAAGCGATTTCATCGGTGACTACATTTAGCTGAGGTAGTTTTTTCTCCATTGTAACTACCGGTGCTATCGTATCAGCAAATTGTTTTTCATCGTATTGATAAATCGTCCATTCGTTGTTTTGGTATTCGAGTGAAGTAAGATTTTCAATCCAGTCTCCACTGTTGAGATAGGTAACAGATCCCTCTTTTGTTGTGACCACTCTTTTTTGTGGCTGATGAATATGTCCGCAGATCACATAATCATACTTCTTTTCAATAGCAAGTTCTGCAGCAGTTTGTTCAAAGTTGCCAATCCACGAAACAGCTTTCTTCACACTGTTCTTTACTTTTTTGCTAAAGCTCATTTTTTCTCTTCCCATCAATTTCAAACATCTGTTAATCAGACTATTGATGAGTATCAGCAGATCATAACCGTGACCACCAAGCTTGGCCAATAGTTTAGCGCTTCCTTTGGTAGTGGCATCAAATACATCACCATGGAATATCCATGTCATCTTACCATTGATTTCCATCACAACCTTATCTGTCAATTGAAAATTACCCATGTTCATATCAGAGTAGCGACGCAATGCTTCATCATGATTACCGGTGATATAGATGACACGAGTTCCTTTGCTCAAAAGATGCATGATCTCCTTGATCACTTGCATATGTGCAACAGGGAAGTACCTTTTATTGAATTGCCAGATATCAATGATGTCACCATTGAGGACAAGTATTTGTGGCTGGATACTTTTCAGGTAGTTAACAATCTCTTTGGCATGACAACCATAAGTGCCCAAATGCAGATCGCTCATCACCGCAACATCGAGTTGGCGTCTTTCCATACAGAATGAGGTTTTACAAAACTGCTCATACAGTATGAATAGAATGTTAGGAGGGGATGAAGAAATTGTTACGGTGTTAGCTAATGGCTAATGGCTCATAGCTAATAGCTAATAGTAGTTGTTTTTATATGCCATGAACTATTAACTATATGCCCCTACAAGTCCCCCAACTGAGGGCGTAAAATGATGTCTTCGGCAACTGCCATAGGAGAGAGATGTGCGGCAGCATATACCATTTTAGCAATATCATCTGCTTCCATGATGCGTTTCGGGTCGATATTAAATCCATCCCAGCTGGCAGTCATAGCAGCGCCTGGGTATACGGCTGTTACTTTAATACCATGTGGTTTCATTTCTTCTCTTAGGTTGCGACTAAAACCTGCTAAAGCATATTTACTGATACTATAGCTGCCCCCATTGGCATAAGCATGAAGTGATGCTATTGAGCAGATGTTGAAGATATGTCCGGTCTTTGCTTCCATCATAGCAGGCAAGAAAGCACGAGTAAGATGATATGCGCTGAACAGGTTGGCTTGTAACATCTCTTCAAGTGCACCTTCAGGTTCATTGTGTACACTACCCGGAATAAAATTACCTGCATTATTAATGATGATATCAGGAATTCCTTGTTGTAAACACCACTCAGCGAATGCCAGTACTTCTGATTTTACAGACATATCTGTTGGTCTGGCAGTGATGGTAGCATCAGGAAAACGGGTTTGTAAATCTTGTACGCATTCATACAATGACTTTTCACCCCTGCTACAAAGCATTAGGTGATGACCATCCTGAGCAAAACGGGCTGCAATTGCTTTGCCAATTCCCTTAGATGCTCCTGTTATAACAATTTTCATAATCAGAATAATGATTAAACACTACGAAGTAAATCATTTTATATTGATTCTGTTCCCTAATTCTTTAGCAATAAGGTAATGATATAATCTGTTGAATAAGGTACTAACTTTGTTACATGCACTACCGTCATATTTTCTTTGATCTGGATCATACTTTATGGGATTTTGAAACAAATGCTAAAGACACTTTGAATGATTTGTATCATAGTCATGAGCTTATAAAAAAGGGTATTGAAGATTTCGATGGATTCTTCGACAGATATAGCTATCACAATGAACGTTTGTGGGATAGATATACCAAAGGTTTTATCAAACAGGATGAGTTAAGATGGAAAAGGATGTGGCTGACTTTATTGGATTATAAATTGGCTGATGAAGAATTATCTCGTACCATGGCCGTTCAGTTTTTAGAGACATTACCTACCAAAAAAGCCATCTTCCCTTATACGTTTGAAATATTGGAATATCTTAAAACCAAAGGATACAATCTTCATCTTGTTACCAACGGCTTTGAAAAAGTACAACACAATAAATTACAGAGTTCGGGCTTGCATGCGTATTTCGAAGCTGTCATTACTTCTGAAGCGAGCAATAGCTTAAAACCACACAAAGAAATCTTTGATTATGCATTCCGACAAACGGGTGCAAATGAAAAAGAGAGCATTATGATTGGTGATAATTTAGATGCAGATATTCAAGGAGGGATCAATGCTGGGATGGATACTGTTTTTGTCAATCATCTCAATGTTGAGCCACACATACAACCCACTTATACCGTATATCATCTTCAGGAATTAGAACAGATTTTATAAATAAAAAAGGATGTCATTAATGACATCCTTTTTTATCAGTAACAGAATAAGATTAAGCCTTAGTGGTTTTCTTGGTTTCTGTTTTTTTCGCTTCTTTAGTCTCTTTGGTTTCTTTTTTAGCATCCTTGCTGCAGCACTCTTTACCTTCTTTGCTGCATTCTTTTGCTTTCGCACATTTTTTACCATCGTGCTTATGGTCGTTGGCAAATGATACTCCTGATACCAGGAAAGCTGCCATAGCGAGTACAATTACTTTCTTCATATGATTCGTTTTTAATTTTTGAGCTAATCAAATATACGGCAGGATGGGTTGTAGATGTGTTAAAAAGGCTTGAATTATCGAATTCTTCATAAATTCATATAACCGCAGAGAAATGAGAAAAAGAGGTAGCGCGGAGTTAGAATTGGTGAACTATCCTTTTGAATCCATCTTTTAAAAGAGGGGTATTAAAGTTAATCAGATAACCAAGTTTTCTTTCTGATAATTTTAGATAGGTAATTAATTGAGCAACATGTATTGGGTTGATGCCCTCAGTTGATTTTATTTCAATAATGATAGAATTTTCAACTAATAAATCAATGGCATATGCTTTTCCTAAGTTAATACCCTTGTAATTCAATTCAACTGGCACTTGCCCTTGTACCAATAGATTCCTTAATTGTAGCTCATGCTTTAGCGAAACAGCGTAAGCCGATTCCAATAATCCCGGTCCTAACACTCTATGAACTGTTAAAGCAGCATCAAGAATGATCCTTCCTATATTATTAAGTTCCGTATTAGTCATATGACTCTGCGTAAACCTCTTTTTCTTCTTTCTCAGCGGTAAAGAGAGTCTAAAGCTAATGACAGTTACAAAACGAAATCATCGTATAAATACCTGATTTTATTGTTTCTTCCTCGCCAGAATAGAAAAATCAGTGTCCTCTTTCACAATGGTATTTTCAAGTACTCCAATACCGTCTATCTCCATTTTTACGATATCTCCGGGTTGTAACCATTGTTCCTGATAATTCGGGTCATTCAATTTTCCGGTACCATTCAGTTCCAGAAAACAACCCGTTCCAACGGTGCCACTTCCAATAACATCGCCGGGATGCAGCTGTACTCCATACGCACAACGTTCAATGATTTCTGCAAATGTCCAGTCCATATCACCTACATTACCTTCACTTACCTGGACACCATTGACCCAGCATTTCATACCTAGGTTCCAATTTTTACCGGTATGTCCGGGTTTGGCGGGTATTTCATACGCCTCCAATTCATCGAGTGTAACCAAACAGGGGCCAATAACTGTAGAGAAATCTTTTCCTTTGGCAGGCCCCAGGTTCAATAACATTTCTTCCATCTGCAATCTTCGGGCACTCATATCATTCATGATCATGAGTCCGCCGATGTATTGATCTGCTTCTTCAGCGGGGATATTTCTTCCACTTTTACATATAACAATAGCCGCTTCTAATTCAAAATCTAATTTTTCAAAATGATCCGGCATGCAATGGATATCACCCGGTCCCTGAATGCTAAGGTGGTTGGTGAAATAAAAGATGGGGTATTGATCGAACTCAGGAATCATGTCTACCTTACGATTACGACGCGCCGCTGCCACATGTTGACGAAATGCATAACCATCTCTGCACGAAGTAGGAAAGGGTACAGGTGCAAGTAAATGTTGTCCCTGTATATCCACTCCTTTTTCTTTTCCGATTCTACCATCTTTGATCGCTGCATCTACCTGTTGTGCGATTGGATACATATCATCCCAATATTGCAAAAACATATTCATGCTACTCGGGAGTTCCGGATGCACCAGATCACAATCAAACAAATAACCATCTACTAAAAATGCAAGTTGATCACGACCTTCAGATAAGTAAGAGACAAGTTTCATAATGCAATCATTTGAGGGGCGAAAATAGTTTAAAAAATCTCTGCGAAACTCTTTTTCTCTTTTCTCTGCGGTGATACTTAACCGCAGAGAAAGAAGTACGCAGAGGTTTCGCAGAGAGTAGCTAAACAGGTATCTTTAGTGACCCAAAAAAGCCACATGAAAAGGATAGTATTGTTTGTTGGAATCTTAGCTCTCATTGTATGTTTTGCTTTTAAAAAAACAGAGAACCAACAACATTGGATTCGCATCAATCAATTAGGCTATACTCCTAATGGTATTAAAGTAGCAGTTTGGTGTAGTAAAGAAAATTTTCTTCCGGAAAAGATCGAGTTGGTAAATGCTGAGACGAATCAAGCCGTTTATTCCATTGATCAATTAGAAGCTTTTGGGGCTTATGGTCCATTTAATAAAACGGCACGCGTTAGGTTCACTTCATTTCGTAAACCCGGACGATACTTTCTTCGTGCGGGTAACACCGTATCACCCATTTTTAAAATTGATCAGGATGTTTATAAAGGAACTGCAGATTTCTGTTTGCGTTATATGCGCCAACAAAGAAGTGGTTTCAATCCGTTTTTAAAAGATAGTTGCCATACACACGATGGTTATACTTTGTACGGACCCATGCCTGATAGCACACATATTGATGTAAGTGGTGGATGGCATGATGCAAGTGATTACTTACAGTATACTACCACTTCTGCCAATGCTACATGGCATTTGTTATCGGCCTATCAAAGTTTTGGAAAGGTATTCAGTGATGCAAAACAAGCCAATGGATTAGATGGGAAAAATGGAGTAGCAGATATTTTGGATGAAGCAAAATGGGGATTGGATTGGTTGTTGAAAATGAATCCGTCAGATGGTATCATGTTCAATCAATTGGGAGATGACAGAGACCATGTAAAAATGCGTATCCCCAAAGAAGATACCAACTATTATGGAAAAGGATTTGAACGACCTGTTTATTTTGTTTCCGGTAAGCCGCAAGTAAGGGGTAAGTTCATGAATGCAACTACAGGAACGGCTTCAACAGCCGGTAAGTATGCAAGTACCTTTGCATTGGCTGCGCAAGTTTATCAGGATAAAGATCAAAGCTTTTCTCAAAAATTATTACAAAAAGCGGAAGCAGCCTATCGTTATGGAAAGAAATATCCGGGTGTTGCGCAAACAGCTTCTGTAAAATCACCTTATATCTATGCAGAGGGGAATTGGGTGGATGATATGGAATTGGCCGCCGCAACACTAGCGCAAACGAAAGGGACAAAAAATGACACTTATCATACAGATGCTTATTCTTTCGCGAGAAAAGAGCCCATCACACCGTGGCTGGGAAAAGATACTGCCCATCATTATGAATGGTATCCGTTTGTGAATGCCGGCCACTATGTCTTAGCAAATGGATTGCTGAGCGTAAATCATCTTGATACGTTGCATGATTATTATGAAGCAGGCATCAAAGCTGTTTGGAATAAAGCCAAGCAAAATGCTTTTTATAGAGGTGTTCCATTTATCTGGTGTAGCAATAACCTTACGGTTTCCTTTGCATTGCAATGTTATTGGTATCGAAGAATGACAGGCGATGATTCTTACACCGAATTGGAACAAGCCAATATTGATTGGATCTTTGGCTGTAATCCATGGGGAACAAGTATGGTATATGGATTGCCATCATGGGGTGACACACCTGTGGATCCTCACTCTGCCTTCACACACTTAAAGAATTATCCGATTGATGGGGGACTGGTGGATGGTCCGGTATACACAGCCATTTATAAAAATCTGATCGGTATTAAATTGAATGATGCAGATGAATATGCTGCATTTCAAAGTGATTTAGCGGTCTATCATGATGATTATGGTGATTATAGCACCAATGAACCTACCATGGATGGAACAGCATCCTTGATTTATTTATTGGCAGCAAAAGAAAATGAAACAAGACCAACAACTAAAGAGGGATGGACAGCTTATCCTCCCATCAATCCAGCTTTTACATTACAGCAAGGCGCTATTGTGAGAGGTGATACGACTAAAAAGTCTATCGCGATTGTTTTTACCGCTGATGAGTATGCAGAAGGATTGACTATGATTCAAAAAACCCTGCAGCAACAAAATATCAAAGCCTCTTTCTTTTTTACGGGAAGACTGTATCGTAACAAAACTTATCAGCCTGTCATTCAACAACTGTATCAGCAACAACATTATTTCGGAGCGCATTCTGATCAGCATATTTTATACAATGATTGGAAAAATAGGGATAGCCTTTTGGTAACAAGAGATTC
The DNA here is from genome assembly GCA_943368425.1 of Brevundimonas vancanneytii. Classification (GTDB taxonomy): domain Bacteria; phylum Bacteroidota; class Bacteroidia; order Chitinophagales; family Chitinophagaceae; genus Sediminibacterium; species Sediminibacterium vancanneytii_A. The sequence goes on along the minus strand of CALRLC020000002.1, from coordinate 267,114 downwards.
TTTAGAAACAGATTATCAAAATAATATAGAAGCTATGCACTCTTTAGGTTTATTGAAGAATGGAGATCCGCAATATTTTATCCCACCTTATGAATGGTGGAATAAAAAAGTGACAAAGTGGTTTTCACAAAGACTGGTTCGATTGGTGAGTTTTACACCCGGTACAAGAACGAATGCGGATTATACTTGGCCAGAGATGGGGACATCTTATAAATCCAGTAACGAACTACTTGAGCTACTCAAAGCATTTGAAGTAAAGCATACATTGAATGGTGCAATCTTGCTGATACATGCAGGAACAGATCCGAGAAGAAAAGATAAATTTTATCAGCGCTTACCTGAGATTATTACTTCTCTAAAAACAAAAGGCTATCAATTCAAAACAATCGATAAACTATAAATTATTTTACCATTTCTCTTCTTCTGAGCTCTCCCAATCTTTTTGTTTGAAAGCTTCTCTTGACCTCTTTTTTTCTTCTTGTCTGTCAACAATGAGTTTGGCAATTAATTCACCAGCGTTTTGATCCGGATGATCTGCAAGTGTTTGTTTGAGTTTTTTCTCGTTGATGTCCAATCGATATAATAATAGCAATAGTTGGTTAAAATCTTGTGTAATCAGCTCATTTACAAACGCTACTAATTGCTCCCAGGAATAGGATTCTATATTGATCAGGTTTTTTTCTTCCGACATATCTTAAAGATAAAACAATCTTTTTTTGAGATTTTTTGATTCAAAATCAACGAATTAAGTCAATTAAGGCATACAAATTGTTAAAATATAATTACAAAATGTAAAAATAATTTGACAAAATGGAAAATTAATTTTACGTTTGCATTATCAAATCAAATATGAATATGAAACAGATCAAATTATTCCCGCATAGCTTTCAGCGCATTGGTTATGTTTTATTGGTGCCGTTTCTGGCATTGGGTATTGCGCATATGTTTTTTGAGTTCAATCCATCTTGGCTGGAATTTAACTTGAAATTGAAAGGGCCATTGGAATTTAGTGCGAGCCAGAATTTTACGGATGAGTTGGCTTCAGTTGGACTCATCATCAGCCTGATTTTTATTGGCTTCTCAAAAGAAACCATCGAAGATGAAGCCATCCAGTTTTTTCGATTGGAAGCATTGCAATGGGCGGTGTATGCCAATTATTTGGTATTGATTATCAGTATTTTGGCGGTATACGGGACTACTTTTTTTCAGGTGATGACGTATAATATGTTTACGGTGCTGATCATCTTTGTCCTTCGTTTTAAATATGTATTGTTTCAATATAATAAAGTCAGTTATGAAAAATAAGATCAAAGTGCAAAGGGCTATTCATAACCTGACACAGGATGACTTGGCCAAAAGAATTGAGGTAAGCCGACAAACCATTAATACCATGGAATCGGGGAAATATGTGCCATCTACTGTTTTGGCACTGAAAATGGCCAAACTATTTGGGGTTCCGGTAGAAGAACTGTTTGAATTAGAGGACGAAGATTAATTTTTTATTCCTTTTCCAACCTTTTAGTGTAACACAACTCTTTTATTGGAGTTTAGTAAGTAACACGCTTCACTATATCTTATTCCGGGTTTTCTATACCATATGTTATTTATATAGAAAAACGGATAGGGCGATAGAGCAGCGTAATAATATTATCATGTTTAATCTGAGAAAATTGATACCGCTTTTGCTGCTGTTGATCACTACAGCTGCGCTCGCAGTCGTTCTCTTATTGGGCATGCAACCTTCTAGCACAGGGAAAAGAAAGATTCCCGAAACATCAACTTTTGAATGGATAGGAATGCCATCCGGCACATACCTATGCATCTGAGAGCCATTGTTTCCTAACCATTTATTGTTTACGAGAAAAAATACGTTCAATGCGTAACAGAATTCTTTTGCTCATACTGAGCCTCTCTTTTGGTCTTTTAGTTTCGGCTCAAACGAATAACAAAGGATTGATATCCGGTAAACTGATAGATTCAGCTTCCAAACAACCCATGAATCTGGCAACAGTCTCTGTATTTACAGCAGCTGATACCGTTTTGGTTACTTATCGTTTAAGTACTGAGTCAGGAGAATTTAAAGTGAGCGGATTGCCCTTAGATGTGCAATTAAGAATGATTGTTTCTTATTCCGGTTATACGGTTACCAGAAAAGAATTTAAACTCACAGCCGATGCTCCTTCTTTTGATGCAGGAACACTTGAAATGACGCCCAATCAAGCCAATACATTGGATGAAGTATTGGTATATGCTGAACGTCCACCGGTAGTAGTAAAGCGTGATACCATTGAGTTCAATGCGAACTCTTTTAAAACATTGCCCTCTGCATTAGTAGAAGACCTGCTTAAAAAATTACCGGGTGTTCAATTGGATGCAGATGGTAACATCACTGTGAATGGGAAAAAAGTAAACCGGATAATGGTAGATGGAAAAGACTTTTTTGGCGGTGATCCTAAAATGGCTACAAGAAATTTACCTGCTAATCTGATCGATAAAATTCAAGTAGCAGATGATAAAGATGAATTAGATCTCAATCCGGATAAAGCAAAAGCCGATGTGGGACAGGTCATCAATCTTAAACTGAAGAAGTCAATCAAACAGGGATGGTTCGGTAAGGCATATGCAGGAAAAGCCGATGGAGATCGATATGAAGCAGGTGGAATCGTCAATATGTTTCGAGATACCTTACAAGTAAGTGTATTGGGTTTCAGTAACAATTTGAATAAAGCCGGCTTTGGATTCAATGATATCAGAACCTTAGGTGGTTTTGATAGAAGTGGTATCAACTCTATTTCCATCAATGGCAATGGTGGATTGAATGTAAATGGTATTTCCTTTGGCGGTACCGGACAAGGAATCCAGCAATCGCGCGGAATTGGATTCAATCTGAACAATGAATTTAAAAAAGGATTGACACTCAACACCCAGTATTTCTATGGCAAAACAAGAAATGATATAACTGAGTTAGAAAATAGACAACAGTTTTTGGGGGATACTATTTTAACTAGTAGATCCAATAGATCTGAAGTGCAAAATGCCAATAATCATCGCATCGGATTTGGTTTACGTTGGAAAATTGATACCACATCAAGAATGGAATTTCGTCCATCTTTGACGGTGGGAGAACAAGCCAATAGCCGACTTACCAATATCAATACAACCAGTAGTGCAGATGGCCCATTGAATACTAGTAATAACCTGCAATCTGTGAATGCAAAAGATTTAGGTTACAACCATTCATTGAGTTATTTCAAAAACTTCAGAAAAAAAGGACGCACTTTCAATATGTTCAATAATGTGAACTTGAATACTGTTAATAGTGATCAGTTCAACAATGTGTTGAATACATTTTTTCCAACAGGCTCTAATATGCTAGATCAATTACGTGATCTGGAACGAGCTAATTTTTCGACGAATACTAACCTGAATTTTGCTGAACCGCTATCCAAGGATCTAACCTTGCGTTTAGGATATGCATTGACTTATTTCGAAAATAAAGACGCCCTATCAACCTTTAATAAGAACAATGCCAACGGAAAATATGATCAAATCAACAACCAATTGACCAACCACTTGGAGAGAATGAGCTGGAGAAACAATATATCATCTGGATTGAATTTCAGGTACAAAAAACTGAGTATTACTGCTACTGCTAATTTTCTTTGGTTAGATCTGAACAACCGATATGTCTCCATCGGACAAAAACTAGATCAACATTTCAATTATATTTTACCAGGAGGAAATATTAGTTGGAGAGAATTCAATTTGAGTTACAATGTGAATGTGAATCCTCCGGGTATAGGCGATATTCAGCCAGTAGCAGATAACAGTAACCCATTGTACATCAGTAAAGGCAATCCTGATCTGAAACCTGCTGTATCGCATAACTTTAATTTGAACTATTTCAAAAATGTAACCGCTAAGCAATTATTCATCAGCGCCTATTTGGGTGGTAATATCAGTAATAATGGAGTGGTGAGAAGTCGGGATATTGCAGCGAATGGGGTACAAACGACAATGCCTGTAAATGCAGACGGTATCCATAATTTTTACACCAACTTTTATTTTAATAAGCAGTATAAATTGAATAAGACATTTTCATTCAATATAGGAGCTGGTTATAATTTGAATTATACTCGAAACTTCCTGATCATCAATACCAAAAAGAGTTATGTAAAGAATATTGATTTTAGTCCATACCTACGCGCTGGTATTAATTGGAATGATAAGATTGAATGGAATATCAATTACAACAGAGGAATCAATAATGCATACTATGAAAGCAAAGACTTCCGTAATTTGGAAGTAGAGCGACAAAACATCAATACTGACCTTGTTATTCGTGTGCCAAAGAAGTTTGTTTGGGAGATGACATTAGATCATCGTTACAATTCACAAACTGCTCCGGGAGTACAGAAGACGGTGGCATTGTTAAATGCAGGGTTAACTTATCTCTTTTTAAAAGAAGACAAAGGTCAATTGAAGTTCTCAGTATTTGATTTGTTGAATCAGAACCGTTCTGTATTCCGTTTCTCAGCTGAGAATTATATCACAGACAGACAAGTAAATATTCTACAACGTTATTTTATGCTAACGTTTACGTACAATATCAGAAGCTTTGGTGCAGCGGGTAAGGGAGCGGGAGGTAAAGTGGGAGGAAGACAGAGTCTGTTTTTCTTTTAATTTCTTCTCTGCGATAACTCATTTCTTCTATTCTCTGCGGTTAATTTACTTTAAAGGACTAACCGTAAAGAATAGGAGTTTTTTAGCAATGACTAATACTTCTCCATTACTCCCAACCCAAATAAAGCAAAATCATATTTCACAGGATCTTTTGGATCGAGTGTTCTTAAGTAGTTGGTGAGTTCTACTGCTGCATGCCAGTCCATTTGTTTTCTATCCAATAACTGAAATCGTTTAGCAACTCTTGCAACATGCAGGTCTATCGGACATATCAATTCTGATGGTTTGATTGCTTGCCAGATGCCAAAATCAACTCCGGTTTTGTCTTTTCGTACCATCCATCGTAAAAACATATTGAGTCTTTTACAGGAAGATCCTTTATAAGGTGTAGCGATATGTTTTCTTGTTCTTGCAGGTGCATCTTCCAATGAAAAGAAATATTGATGGAAAAGAGTTAGCCTTGCTTCCATTTCCTTTTCCTTCGAAAGTGTAAAGGCCGATTCTAATGAATCGTATTGTAAATAGTGTTGTCTTAGAAAGGAAATAAAATAGAGTAGATCTGTGGCATTAAAAGTGCGATGCTTAAAGTGGATGAATTTTTTTAGATCCTTTTCCTGATGATGGATACAAAACTCATGTGGTGTATTGTCCATGAGTTTCATCAACTCAAAAGATTTCTGAATGATGGTAGTTCTATTTCCCCAGGCAAATACAGCAGCAAAAAAACCTGCAATTTCTATGTCTTGCTTTTTAGTGAAAGAATGAGGTACGCAGATAGGGTCTTCTTTGATAAAAGAAACCTGATTGTATTGTTGCACTTTGCTATCGAAGAAATCTTTTAAGGATTCCTTACTGTCTATCTTCATACAGTACAAAAATATCACAATCCCTTATCACCTGCATACCTCTTTATATTAAGAACTCTTCTTCTGATACCAAAGTTGTACTAAACCTGATGGGAATGTTTTAGAATCTATCAGTTTTAGTGATTGTTCTGGAAATTCATCTGCAAATAAGCGAATACCGCTACCCAGAAAATGTGGTATGATCGATATAATGAACTCATCGATTAACTCTTTTTTTAAAAGCGCATGAATTGTTGCTGCCCCTCCATCAACAAAGATGGAAGCGCCCTCTTGCTTTTGTAGCTGACCGATCAGTTTTTCGGGAGTATCATTCCAGAAAGTGACATGCTCATCTTTTCCTTGTCTGGAAGTAGATATAACATAGCAGGTCCTTTCTTGATGCGGAAACGGAACACCAAAACTCAATACTTTGTCATATGTTTTTCTTCCCATAATTACAGTATCAACTGTGCCTACAAATGCGGCATACCCATAATCCTCCGGGGGTGCTTCTACGATACTGAGAAAATCTAAATTGTCTTCTTTTCCTGCGATATATCCATCTGCACTGCAGGCGATGAATACGATTACTTTTCTTTTATTCATTGTACGATTTTTATCAATAGCAAATAGTCTGCAATTATTCTTCTCAAACTATTTGCGATGGCCCATAAGCCATATGCTAAATTTTATCTCCATCCATCGCCATCCAACATATTACCGATACCTCCAAGAATACTTCCTTCTTCTTTTCTGCTATAAGTACCATAAGCAAGAATTCTTCCTGCTAGTCGACTAATAGGTAATGTTTGAATCCAAACAATACCGGGGCCACGAAGTGTTGCAAAGAATAAACCTTCTCCTCCAAAAATGGTATTCTTAATACCTCCTACAAATTGAATGTCATAATCTACGGTTGAGGTAAAGCCTACGATACAGCCGGTATCTACTTTCAATAATTCTCCAGGTTGTAGTTGTCTTTGTACTACATGTCCACATGCGTGTAAAAATGCCATTCCATCACCTTCCAATTTTTCCATGATGAAACCTTCGCCACCAAACAAACCTGTACCTAATTTGCGCTGAAATTCTAAGCCAACACTTACACCTTTAGCAGCACACAGGAATGCATCTTTTTGGCAAATGATTTTATTCTGAAATCTAGAAAGATCAACGGGGATAATTTTTCCGGGGTAGGGAGAAGCAAAGCTGACCGTTTTGATGCCTCCAGTAATATTCGTAAACGCAGTCATAAAAAGGTTTTCACCCACCAAAACTCGTTTACCGGCGTTTAGAAGTTTATCCAGTAATCCACCTTGTTGTTTACTGCCATCACCAAAAAGTGTTTCCATTTGGATGCCATCATCCATCATCATAAAAGCACCGGGCTCCGCGATAGCTGTTTCATTGGGATCCAATTCTACCTCTACATATTGCATTTCTTCACCGTAGATCTTGTAGTCTATTTCGTGATTTTGTTTCATATTTCTTTTTTAAATAAGTAGTATTTTGATAAAAATTATTACATAATCTGCGAATCTGCGGCAAAAAATAAGCCGCAGATTCGCAGATTATTTTGTTAAAACAATTCTTTTGTATTGCAGTGATTGATCATGAAAGTTTAATAAAAGACCAACTTGCAATTTTGATACAGCCAGATAGTTTAATACCTGTGCCTGATGTTGTTCTATAATTCCTGCCTTTGATTTGACTTCTAAAATTATTGAGTTGTCTATTACAAAATCGGCAAAAAATTTATGCGGTAAAATGATGTTTTTATAGGTAATCGTATATTCTTTTTCTCTTTCATATATCATATTCCTTAACCTTAATTCATACTCAAAAGCGTCTTTATACACCACTTCCAGAAATCCTTTTCCTAAAATTCGATGTATCTCCATCCCCATACCAATTAAGTGATAAGTTAGATCTTGTAATGGGTAATCTTTCAAATTATAGGTATTCATGTTATTGCCACTGAGGACACAGAGATACACAGAAATGGGAGAGTATTTCCCGCAAAAAAAGCCGCCCCTGAGAACAGGGGCGGCGTGTGGATTATTACCAAAAACCAACTGTACACTATCATTAGAACCAACTACCGATAAAGGCTTGGTTTACTGTTGCTACATTTTTCAAACGTTTTTCTCTTTTCTTTCTCGCTATTCTATTTCTGATCAATGCCGCTACCATTAGCAATAAGAAAATAATTGTTAATGGAGGAATACCCATGAAGCTGATCCATTTACCACCAAACATTCTGCGCATGGGTCTGCGTAAACGCTCAGCAATCAGATACATCGCAGGTACAATGATCAATGTCATAAAGAAAGCGAAAGTCAGACCAAAGATGATGGTCCAGCTCAATGGCTTCCAGAATACCACATTATCTCCACCAAAGAAGATTCTTGGATTCAATTCAGAGAAGAGTGTTATGAAATTGATATTGAAACCAACCGCAATCGGAATGAATGCGAGGATCGCAGCAAGCGCTGTCAACAGTACTGGAATGATACGTGTCTTACCCGCTTGGATCACCGCTTCTTTTGTCTTCATACCTCTTGATCGTAACTCATCCGCAAATTCAATCACTAGGATACCATTCTTTACTACGATACCTGCCAAACCTACGATTCCAAGTCCTGTCATCAGAATAGATACTTCCATACCTGTGATAGAGAATCCGAGGAATACACCGATCACACTGAAAATAATCTCCGTTAAAATGATCACCGGTTTACTTACGCTGTTGAATTGTAATACCAGAATCAATAATATTAATGCCAATGCAATTAATAAGGCACTGAATAAGAATGCGCCCGTTTCTGCTTGCTGCTCTCCTTCACCGGTTTGTTTGATGGTTACACCATCAGGTAAACCTTTGAAATCTGCAATGTGTTTGGCCAATACCTGGTTCACTGCCGTAGCATTGAAGCCTTCAGTGGTTAATACATTTGAACGCAATGTGATCAAACGCTTTTGATTCTTTCTTTTTACACTACCCAATGTACTTGTAGGCTCAACTTTTACCAATGCGCTGATAGGAATATTTTTTACTGCACCACCTGCTGCCATATCTCTGAATGAAATACGCATATTCAAAAGGTCAGTTAAACTTTTACGCTGAATCTCATTATTGCGTAATTGAATTTTATATTCCTCTTTTCCTTCCTTCACTTTTGAAACTTCTCTTCCGAATAATGCCGTACGAATTTCCATACCGATCTGCGCAGTGGATACACCTTCTATCAAAGCACGCTGTCTGTCAATCGTCAAAGTAATCTCAGGATTTTTCAAGTCCACATCCATTTTCAATTCCTCTACACCCGGAACTTGAATCGAATCGAGATAGTTCTTCAGTGATGTAGCGCCTTTAATCATCGCATCAAAATCTTCACTGGCAATTTCAATATTGATCGGAGGATCAGTTGGCGGTCCACCACTTTCCTGATCTACGCTAATTTCCGAACCAGGGATGCCTTTCATGGCAGCACGGATTTGATCTAAGTAAGGTTTTGTAGAAACACCATGTCTCTTTTCAAATTCTACAAATGAAACCTGAATACGTCCCAACTCACTTCTAGTACTTCTATCACCAGCCATCGGATCACCTGCACCAACAGCAACGTTGCTGATCACACTTTCCACGATCGGGTTTTGTTTTCCATTTTCAGTACCTAAGATCTTATTCACTCTGCCTTCCAATACTTTAGTAATGGAGTCTGTAAATTCTACATTGGTACCAACTGGTAATTTCAGGTAAACAAAAATCTGGTTTGGATCACCTTTAGGGAAGAAGGTAATCGGTATACGACCACTTCCAATGGAGCCAACAAAAATGAACATGGAGATGAAAAATAAAGCGATGGTTCCTAATAACAAGTGAACAGGTCTCCATCCATTCAATGCCCATCTCAATAAACTTTCATAATGACTCATGATCCATGGCAATGCCTTATTCTGGAAATTATGGATCGCATCATCCAACACATATTTGTTGAACACTACCAATATCATGAAGAATAACAGTAAGTTACCCCAGAAGGTAGCACCTGCAATATCTAATAAGATGCCAATAACTATTGCAATCCAGAATCCCTTCTTTTTGAAAATGGCACTCTTAGGTTCTTTCACACCATGTTCATCTTCATGATTCATGAAGTCAACTGCAAAAATGGGGTTCATGATGAAAGCCACCACAAGAGATGCAGCCAATGTGAAAATCAGCATCGTTGGTAGGTATACCATGAATTTCCCAATGATACCCGGCCAGAACAATAATGGGAAGAATGGTGCGAGTGTTGTTAGTGTACCTGCTAATACCGGTACGAAAACTTCACCTGCAGCAATTCTTGCAGAGAAGGCAGAAGTCAGTTTACCCTTGCCTTCCATAAAGATGCGGTGCGTATTTTCTATCACTACAATCGCATCATCAACTATAATTCCTAATCCGAATAGTAATGCGAAGAGTACGATGAAATTGAGTGTAACATGTGTTCCAACAATGAGGTCGGCACCCGGTAAGAATACAAAGGCTACGAACATACTTAATGGTACAGAAAGTGCCACAAAGAATGCATTCACAACACCCATAAAGAACATCAAGACGATCAATACCAGTACGAACCCGATAATGATAGAGTTCACCAATTCATTGAATGAAGTTCTGGTTTGAATACTTTGATCACCAGTGATCACGGCTTTCATATCTGTAGGATATAAAATACCTTTTCCTTCTTCTACAATCTTTTTAACACCATCACTGGTTTCAATCAGATTTTCACCACTTCTTTTGATGATATTCAGCGTCACTACATTTTTACCATCCAATCGAGCATAACTTTCTCTTTCTTTGATGGTATCAATCACATGCGCGATATCCTTCAGATAAATGGGAGCGCCATTCGTATTTCTGATGATCAGTTGTTGAATATCAAAAGCAGTTTTCAGCTGACCTTTTAATTGCAGGTTACGTTTCATGTTACCTACTTCCAAAAGACCTCCTGAAATATCTAGGTTTTCACGTTGTACAGCAGCTGTGATATCATCAAATGTTATCCCGGCACTTTGCATGCGGTAATTGTCAACATTGATTTGAAATTCGCGTTCAGGAGCACCAACGATATCAACACGGTTGATCTGAGGCAGATCTTCCAATTTATCTTTCATATCATCGGCATACTTCTTCAAACGAGGCAAATCATAATCACCACTCAGATTCACATACATGATTGGTTGCTCGCTGAAACTTACTTCCAGAACTGTTGGTTCTTGAGTAAGATCATTGGGTAGATCTTGCTTTGCCTTGTCTACCGCATCTTTTACTTTCTGTAGTGCGATATCTGTTTTTACATCCGTATCAAACTCTACCATGATGGCAGAGAAGTCTTGTTGAGATGTACTTGTGAACTTTTTGATCTTGGCACCTGTAATACCCTTGATTTGTTTCTCAATAGGACGGGTAACAAGATTCTCGATATCTTTTGGTGAGTTACCTACATATACGGTTTGTACGTAAATAGTAGGGATCACGATATCCGGGAATTGCTCTTTCGGTAAGGTGATGAATTGGTAGATACCTGCTAAGCTCACAAACAACATCATCAAATAAATAGATGTTTTGTTTTTGATACTCCAGGTAGTAGGTCCAAATTCTTTGAACTTACCTTTTATATTTTCTAATGCACTCATACAATTAGTTTAATTGATCTTGAATCTAGATGCTTACTTGACGTTAGTAGTGATGACCTGACCATCATATAAACTCTGATAGCCTTCTGTAATCACCATATCACCTGTTTGTAAACCGGATTTGATCTCCAGTTTGTCGCCATAGAATTCACCTACTACTACCATTTTCTTTTTAGCAATCATCTTACCATTCTCTTTTACAGCGATCATTACATATTTTCCTTTCTCATCATTCTGTAAAGTATTCACGGGAACAGTGATTGCATTATTGATGGTATAATCCTGGATCTGTACCATCGCAATTTGATTGGGCCTGAAATCTTTATCGTTCGGCATTCTTGCTTCAATAAAGAAACTACGACTGATTGGATTGATGATTTTTCCTGATACAGAAATTTTTGCTTCGATGGTCTTATTGATGTCAGGTAATGTTACTCTTAAACGAGTTCCGTTATTCACACGATCAATGTAGTTTTCAGGAACTTCAGTAGTAACTTTCAGGTTGCTAGTATTTACGATCTTGATCTGACCAGGGCCCGCAAAGATTTCACCCACACGGATGTTTACATCCTCAGCAACACCACTTACATCGCTGTATACAGAAGTAAATGCGAGTTGTTCTCTGCTCAATTTTACTTGTTCTTCAGCGCTCTTTAACTGGTTTTCGAGCGTTTCAACATTGTTTTTTGCAGTGATCAATTGTACTTCAGTACCAATGTTCTGCTCCCACAAATTCTTTTGCTTTTGATACAGTGTCTTCGCAAATGATAATTGTGTTTTCAGTGTTTCAAGACCTTGTTCAGCTGCGATCACGCTTTGGCGTTGCAAAGCATCATCCAGTTTTAAGATCAGCTGCCCTTTCTTCACCACATCACCACGCTTGATGTATACCGCTTTTACTTGTCCGCCACCACCGCGAGGAGTAACGAAAGAAATATTTTCCGATTCGATCTTACCCTGCAGGTCAATATAGTGAGTGAATGTTTCAGGAGCTACTGCCGTTAATGAAACCAGCTTTGCATTGTCAGGTTTTGCAGAAGCTGGATCAAGTTTCGCGATTTCAGCTTCAAGCTTTGCGATCTCAGCATCAATTCCGTCCTTTTGTTTTTTTAATTCAGCCAACTTTGCTTTTTGCTCAGCTGCGGCACCGCTGTTTGCTTCAGTAGAACCTGCACCACAGGAAGCCAGTGTTACAGAAGCTGCGAGTACCAGAATAGTGAATATCTTTTGCATATACTTAGGTTTATTGGTATTTATAGTTTTCCGATTGCTTTTAAATAATCTACCCTGGCAATAATGGCACTGTACAGGGCACTGATATAATTGGTTTGTGCAGTCACCAAATCTGTTTGTGCAGCAGTAATCTCGGTATTAGAACCGGTACCTACTTCATATTTTTTCTTGGTCTGGTTGTATACACTTTCTGCTAACTGCATGTTTTTCTTTTGAAAATTCATGGTTGCAATGGCAGTTTTGAAATTCACTCTTGACTGAGCTACTTCATTATCAATACTGAGCTTTAGATTGTCGATCTGATTCTCTGTTTGCTTCAACTCGAAACGAGCTTTTTTAATTCTTGCATCTCTTCCAAAACCATCGAATATGGGAATGGAAACGTTCAAGCCAATGAATGAAGTGGTGAACCAATCGCCTTTACCAAAGAAGTCAAACTTATTTCTTTGTGCATTTTTAGTATATGCACCTGATAAAGCAACTGTTGGCAGATAGCTTAACTGGTAACGCTTAATATTGAATTCATTGAGTTTTTTACCCAAACTGAGGTATTGAAAATCTTTTCTGTCAGAATAGTTATACGCAGTATCCAACGTAAAATCTTTACTGATCTGATCTTCACTTAAACGATCTGTTAGAATCAAAGTATCTTGTACGGGCATACCCATCAAAGTCTTTAATCCCATATAACCCAGATCAATGCTGTTGAGCGCTTTTAACTTTTCAGTCTGCAAGTTTGCAACTTGAACAGCGATCTTATCTAAGTCTAATTTTTCTGCAAAGCCATTTTTATACAACTCTCTGGTATCATTCTCTAGTTTTGATAACCTGTTGATGTTGGCATCCAAAAGATCGATTTGCGTTTTGCTTACTACTAGTTGGTAGTAGATCTTATGAATATTTGTTTTGATCATCTCTTCAGTAACTTCCTTGTTCTTGGTCTGGAACTCCATCGAAGTTCTTCGAGCTTGCAAGCCAATGAATACTTGTCCATCAAACAATAACTGTTGTACCTGAATGGTTGCGGAAGCATTGTACTTCACCCCGAAACGAACAGGAATAAAAGTACCGGCAGCTCCACCGAAAAATTCACCGGGTAGTAAAGAAACAGGCAATTGTAAGTAATCATTACCACTCACGTTACCTGTAACAGTTGGTAATGCAGCCGCAGTAATATCGCGGTTGGTTTGGTTTTGCACCTGAATATTCAACAATGCATTCTTTACCTGGACATTGTTTTTATTGGCATAATCAACGCATTGCTGAATATTAAATTCATGCTTTGCAGGATTTTGAGCGTTGGTAAGAAAACTTATCAATGCCAGCCCCATCAGTAAAACCATTCTTGGGATCCTTCTTTCGTGCATAGGTTTTAGGTTTATTTTTTTTGTCTTTGTTGCTTGTATTTTATAATTAGTTTTTGTCCTTTAGCTGTTGCCATACCAAACAGAAAATTATCAGTGATCTCTGCTATGACCTGACCAGGCGTAAACTTGGATGCAGGAAAATTTTCTTTATCAAACATGAAAAACATAGTAACCAAACGAAACCTTGTCAGTAGCTCTACATTAATATCTTCACGGTATAAACCTTCTTGTATACCCCATTCTAGGTTGCTTTTGATGACCTCATGGAAGAATTTATTCTTGTGGTCCAGAAATTTTTTATATGCTTTGGGATGGTATTTTTCTAAGTCGAACATGAGTGAAGGATTCATGTGCTTCAACATTTCCTGTACCATATCTACTGCCATGAAAATCTCATGAATTGCATTTTCGCTTTCATTTCTATTGCCGGTACAGTCATTTTTGCTTCGTTCAATCTCAATATCAATCGTACCCTCTACCAAAGCATCTTTATCTGCATAATACTGATAAATGGTCTTCTTACTCATGCCCAAGTGATTGGCAATCTCATCCATACTCACGCTGCGCAGCCCATATCGCATGAATAATTCATGCGCCTTGATCAATATTCTTTCTTGAGTTTCCATAATATAAAATCGCGCGCAAAACTATGGAAACTTTTATCGTTACCAAAGTTTCCATGTGTTTTTTGGATGAATTTTGTGTTAAGCGGTTTATAAATCAGATGAATGAAATACTTATGACAGTTAGTTTTTGAGACGTTTTAAGCACTCTGATATTGTATTATAACTACGTATTTGTCGATTTCTTAGTTACTTTACATTGAAATCCAGACAGATGAGTAATATGGATGTAAAAAACAGTCTTCGCGTATACCTTAAAAAGTTATTGCAATACTTTTTTCAGGGCATGATCGTACTTGCACCTATTGGTATTACACTCTGGGTAGTCGTTGGGTTGTTTCAATGGATCGACGGATTTCTTCCCAATCTTATTAATTCTCTATTCCCAGATCTACTTGAAAAAGATGCTGCGGGTAACCTGAGAAGCTTACCCGGATTGGGTTTCATCGTTGTCATTGCTTTGGTTTTACTGGTTGGATGGATCTCCTCTATTTTTGTTGTAGGTAGATTGGTGACATTGTTGGATACGGTTTTGGAAAAAACACCAGGTATCAAATTCATTTATTCTTCTGTCAAAGATTTTCTAGAAGCATTTGCCGGGAACAAGAAGAAGTTTGATAAGCCTGTACTTGTAAATGTTGATGGAAGCGATGTTTGGCGTGTTGGTTTTATTACACAACATTCTTCAGAAGAATTTGGGTTGCAAGATCATGTAACCGTTTATGTTCCACACTCTTATGCTATTTCTGGCATCACCTATTTTGTTCCCAAAGAAAAAATAAAACCTCTGCCACACATCAGTGCTGCAGACGCCATGAAGTACACAGTATCCGGTGGGGTTACGGATGTGGAGTAGCTTATAGTCGATGGTCAATGGTTTTACTTTATACATTATCACGTGATTCAAAATAATTATACCATGGACTATTGACCATCGACTATCGACAAATTCCTACCTTGCGCATTCAAGCAATCGATATGAAGGTTCATAATTTTAATTCGGGGCCATCTATTTTGCCTACAATTGTGATGGAGCAAGCATCACAGGCAATTCATGACTTCAATGGAACAGGGTTATCTATCCTTGAGATCGGGCATCGTACCACTCATTTTCAACAAGTATTGCAGGAAGCAATTAGCAGTGTAAAACAATTGATGGATTTAGGAGATGATCATGAAGTATTGTTTTTGCACGGAGGAGCAACTACACAATTCATGCAGGTTCCTATGAATTTGCTCGATGAAAAAGCTACGGCAGCTTATCATGTGAATGGTATCTGGGGTAAAAAAGCAGCTACCGAAGCAGCATTATTTGGTAAAGTAGCCATTGTTGCAGACAGTTCTGATAAGCAGAATACATACATCAGTAAAGAGTTCAATCTGCCTGCATCGACTTCTTACCTGCATATTACTTCTAACAATACGGTTGAAGGAACGCAGTGGCACCAATTTCCGGAAACGCAAGTGCCTCTGGTCGCTGATATGAGCAGTGATATCTTTTGCAGACCTGCTGATTACAAACGATTTGGATTGATTTATGCAGGTGCACAAAAAAACATGGGTGCCGCTGGCGTGAACATGGTGGTAGTCAGAAAAGATCTGTTGGGTAAAGTAAGCAGACAAATTCCAACGATCATGGATTATCAAAAGCATATTGCTGCAGGATCATTGATGAATACACCACCGGTATTTGCTGTTTATGTAAGCATGCTCACTTTGCGTTGGATCATCGAAGAAGGAGGATTGGTAGAAATGGAGCGAAGAAATAAAGCAAAATCTGATCTTTTGTATCAAACCATTGATAGTATTCCATTGTTTCGAGCGGATGTGGCAAAAGAAGATAGAAGCCTTATGAATGCTGTGTTTTTTATGAATGACCCAGCTTTAGAATCGCTTTTTTTGGAAGCTTGTAAGCAAGAAAATATGGTAGGTGTGAAAGGTTATCGAACAGTAGGTGGTATCCGTGTAAGTATGTACAATGCATTGCCATTATCGAGCGTGGAAGCCATTTGTAATCTTATGAAAGACTTCGCATCAAAGCATGGATGATTTTTATAAACGGTTGTGACCACAAACAATTTTTACCTACTTTTGGACCGAAAAACGATTTTGGTCGAAAATGATAGTAACGCAGAAAGAAGAGATCGTTAAAGACGACATCCTGAAAGAGGCGCAGAAGTTATTCCAACAATTTGGTCTGAAGAAAACCACCATGGAAGACATTGCCCGATCTATGGGCAAAGGGAAAAGTACCTTATACTATTACTATTGCAGTAAGGAAGAGATATTCGACGCCGTCATTAGTAAAGAAATGACAGAAGTCTTCAATGAAGCAAAGGATGCAGCTGAAAAAGCTCATTCTGCCGAAGACAAACTCAGGGTTTTCACTATTACCAAGATCAAAGCCCTTCAAAAAAAATCCAATTTATATAGAGTTGTACGAGGTGAAATGCAGGAAAACAATCGGTGCATGAAACACGTACATACAGAATATGACCAACAAGAGGTAAAACTGGTAAAGAATATCCTAAGCTTCGGTATTAAAACCGGTGAGTTTAGCAGTTCGATCAAAAAAGACCTGGATATATTACCTTCTGTGGTAGTGAGTTCCTTGCGCGGACTTGAATTTGATCTGTTTGCGGGTAATAAGTATCCAAAACTCGAAACAAGGATCGATTCGATCGTAAGTATTATGGTAAAAGGGATAAAAAAATAAAATAAAAAAGAGTTTCATACGTCCCGATACCATCGGGACTATCATTTACAACAACAGAGAAAATCTACTAACATGAAAGAACAAATCCAACCTGCAAATGGCAAATTGGGAATCCTTCTTCCCGGATTGGGAGCTGTGGCTACTACTGTTATTGCGGGCGTTGTGGCTGTGAACAAAGGCCTTGCTGAACCAATTGGTGCGCTTACACAAATGGGAAATATCCGTTTGGGAAAAAGAACTGAAAATCGTTATCCGCTTATTAAAGATTTTGTACCTCTTGCACCTTTACAAGATGTAGTATTTGGTGGATGGGATGTGTACAGTGACAATGTATACGAAGCAGCTATGAATGCAAAAGTATTGGATGCTACATTGCTCAATGCTATCAAGCCCGAACTGGAAGCCATCAAACCTATGAAGGCTGTATTTGACAAATCTTACATTAAAAATCTTGATGGAACACACGTTAAACAGGCACCTACCAAGTGGGATCTTGCTAATGAAGTGATCAACGATATCGAAAACTTTAAAGCAGCCAATGGTTGTGATCGTGTTGTGATCGTTTGGTGTGGTTCTACAGAAAAATATATCGAGCAATCAGCAGTTCATGAAACCATTGAGTCATTTGAAGCTGGATTAAAAAATAATGATCCTGCTATTTCTCCAAGTATGATCTATGCTTATGCAGCCATCAAAATTGGAGTTCCTTATGCCAATGGTGCGCCGAATCTTACTTGCGATATTCCCGCATTGATCGAATTATCGAAAGAAACCAATACACCAATTGGTGGAAAAGATTTCAAAACTGGACAAACATTGATGAAAACCATTCTGGCTCCTGGTTTGCACGCACGTGCATTAGGTATTCGTGGATGGTTCTCTACCAATATACTTGGTAACAGAGATGGTCTGGTATTGGATGATCCGGATAACTTCAAAACAAAAGAAGTTTCTAAGTTGAGTGTATTGGAAGATATTCTTCAGCCGGATATCAATCCAAAATTATACGGAGATCTGTATCATAAAGTTCGTATCAACTATTATCCTCCTCATGGTGATAATAAAGAGAGCTGGGATAACATCGACATCTTCGGATGGTTGGGTTATTCTATGCAGATCAAGATCAACTTTTTGTGCCGCGATTCTATCTTGGCAGCGCCTATCGTACTAGACTTGGCCATCTTTATGGACTTGGCTAAGCGTGCCAATATGAGTGGTATTCAGGAGTGGTTGTCGTTTTATTTTAAATCGCCACAAACAGCACCTGGATTGAGACCTGAGCATGATATTTTCAAACAACTCATCAAATTGCAAAATACACTGCGTCATATGATGGGTGAAGATCTGATCACTCACTTAGGTCTTGATTATTATCAGGATCTGGTGGAAGCGTTGTAATGAAGATACAAAAAGCCATAGCCAGCTGTTTGGGTATCGGAACCATCAAAGGAGGCGGTACAATCACCGCTTTACTTTGTTGCATACCCTGGTATTTTGCCCGGACAGTTGGCTCTTTTGAAATGATTGCATTTGTAGTAACTGTTGTCGTTACTGCATTGGGCGTATGGACTGCAACGGTTGTAGAAAAGGAATGGGGGAAAGACAGCAGTAAAGTTGTGATTGATGAAGCAGCAGGCATGATGATTAGTCTGTTATTCATACCAGTTACAATAAGTTATATGACAACAGGGTTTATTTTGTTTCGATTACTGGATATTACCAAACCACTGCTGATCAGAAGAACAGAATCACTCCCTAGTGGATGGGGTGTGATGATGGACGATATGATCGCCGGATTATATACCAACATACTGTTACACACAATTATGTGGTTAAATGTTTTTTGACCGATGGTTACTTTTGTAAAAGCACAAGCTGCTTCGTTAGCGGCCACTATAGTTGATTTTTCTGTCTTTATCATATTGGCAGAATGGTTAAACTGTTGGTACCTGGCAGCGAGTATTACCGGAACCATCTCAGGAGGCATTACCAATTTTTTACTAGGTCGTGTATGGGTATTTGATGCTACTCAAGGTAAAGTACCTAAGCAAGCATTCAAATATATATTGGTATGGACCGGTAATCTATTATTGGTATCAGGTGGTGTGTTTGTGGTCACTGAATATGCACAACTCACTCCCCTCGCATCAAAAATCATTGTATCACTGATTGTAGGGTTTACCTACAATTATATGTTACAAAAAAAATTCGTGTTCAAATAATAACAAAAATGAAAACTAAAAGTGGCGTTGTAAAATGGGGGTTTCTGGCTTTGTTTATCCTGGCAGGCTTTGTTCAAAGCATGGCACAAACTGTAGTCAAAGGGAAGATTGTTGATGCATTCAGCAAAGAGCCATTACAATATGTAAGCGTAGTATTTAAAGGAGGTCGTGGTACTGTTACAGATAGTTTGGGTCAGTATACATTACGTTCTTCAGGAAATAGTATATCTGTGATTCTGGTTTCTTATGTAGGATATAAAACCATTCAAAGAGATATTATTGTTGGTAAAGAACAGACCATTGATCTTGAATTGGAAACAGATCCAAAAGCAGTATACAATGTAACTGTATCTACCAATAAAAGAGCTAAGTATAGAAATAAAAACAATCCGGCTGTAGATCTTATTAAGAGAGTCATCGATAACAAGCCATTGAATCGTCCGGAGAAATATGAATATGTAGAGTACGATCAATATGAAAAACTCGAAGTATCATTGAGTAGTGTTCCGGAAAAACTGGCTAACAATAGAATGTTGCGTAAATACCAGTTTCTGTTTGAAAATGTAGATTCTACCAAACTTCAGGGGAAAACATTATTACCTGTTTATTTGGAAGAAAAATTAGCACAAAAATATTATCGTAAGAATCCTGAGAAAACCAAAACCATTGTTCGAGGAGAGAAAAGAGTAAACTATGGTGAATATATCGATAATGATGGTGTTAGCTCTTACTTGAATAGATTGATCATGGATGTTGATATCTATGATAATAATATTCCATTGTTTACTTATCAGTTCCTAAGTCCTATTGCAGACCTCGCTCCCACATTTTATATGTACTACATCCGTGATACCATTACGGACGAGACAGGAAATAAATTGATCAAAATGTATTTCACGCCTAGAAATACCAATGATCTTTTGTTCCGTGGTAATATGTATATCACACTTGATGGAAACTATGCGGTTCAAAAACTGGATATGTTTTTGAGTCGGAATGTAAATTTGAATTTCGTTCGTGAACTGCGTGTTGATCTTGATTTTGAAAAAAATCCTGATGGCCGTTATCATCTGAGCAAAAGCAACGTAATGGCAGAAGCTGCTGTTACAAAAGGTTCTAGCGGAGGATTCTTTGGTGAAAGAACGGTCTCCTTCAAAAACTACAAGATCAATGAAGCCAAACCGGATAGCATCTATGATGGCCCTGCAACTGTGAAGTTAGAAAAAGTAGATAAGCTTCCTGATACTTTTTGGGAAAAGAATCGTCACGATACACTAACTGCAACAGAGTCTAAAGTATATTCTAACATAGATAGTCTGGAAAAAATGCCTTCGTTTAGACGAACATTGGCATTGGCGACCTTCTTATTGGCCGGTTATACATCTTTTGGACCTTTTGAAATGGGCCCTGCTGCTGCATTTTACGGCTTCAATCCGGTAGAAGGTTTCAAGCTTCGTTTGGGGGGAAGAACAACACCTAAACTTAGTAAACGGATTTATTTTGAAACTTACGGTGCATATGGATTCAAAGATCAAAGATGGAAATACTTTTTAAGTACAACGTATTCGCTCAATAATAAATCCATCTACACATTTCCTTTGAAATTTATACGGGCAAGCTATCAGCACGATACCAAAATACCCGGACAAGAATTACAGTTTGTTCAAGAAGACAATTTCTTTTTGTCTTTTAAACGTGGATTGAATGATAAATGGATTTATAATGACATCTTCAAGTTAGAATATGTACATGAATTTCAAAACAGGTTATCTTATACGTTAGGATTTAGAAATTGGCGACATACACCTGCAGGATCAATTGTGTACAATAAATTTAATAATGGTGTTCTTGAAAGTGTTCCTTCGATCAATACCAGTGAGATCTCTGCTCAAATTCGCTGGGCGCCGAAAGAACAATTCTATCAAGGTAAAGTATACAGAATTCCAATCATCAATAAATATCCCATTTTCACCTTACGCTATACTGCTGGGGTAAAAGGATTATTCAACAGTGAATACAATTATCAAAACATCAATTTACGCGTAGAAAAGCGTGTATTCTTGTCTCAATTAGGGTATAGTGATGTGGTTTTAGAAAGTGGTTATACTTTTGGTTCTGCACCTTATCCTTTGCTTACGATTCATCGCGCCAACCAAACCTATGCTTATCAATTGAATTCTTATAACCTGATGAACTTCCAGGAATTTGTAA
Organism: Brevundimonas vancanneytii; assembly: GCA_943368425.1. Taxonomy (GTDB): domain Bacteria; phylum Bacteroidota; class Bacteroidia; order Chitinophagales; family Chitinophagaceae; genus Sediminibacterium; species Sediminibacterium vancanneytii_A. The sequence goes on along the minus strand of CALRLC020000002.1, from coordinate 245,523 downwards.
GTGACCAATTTGCAGCATTATCAATTGATCATCATTTCAATGGACTGATCTTTAATCGTATTCCCTTATTGAAAAAGTTGAAATTAAGAGAGTTGCTGACAATGAAAGTGATCTATGGGGGTATCAGAGATGAAAACAATCCGGATAAAAACCCCGACCTGATCAAGTTCCCTGTATTGAATGGTCAGACAACTACCTTTTCCTTGAATAGAAAACCTTACATAGAAGGTAGTGTTGGTATAGGAAATATTTTTAAAATTTTCAGAGTAGATCTGGTGCGAAGATTTAATTATAAAGAAAATCCGAATATCAGTACATGGGGTGTGAGAGCACGTTTTAAATTTGATTTTTGATTGTATTACTTTGTATAGCAGCTAACGGTACATGGAAAAAATACCCTTAAGAGTAAAATTACAGAGAGCCATTTATGTGGTCATTGATCCTTTTGTAAAGGGGTTGATCAAAATTGGATTAACTCCCAACATGGTAACCATGATCGGGTTTGTATTGAATATTGGAGTCGCCATCATTTTTGTAGAAGGAGGGGAAAGAGGAAATCGTGGGGATCTTTCTTATGTAGGATGGGCAGGCGCATTAATTCTTTTTGCCGGCTTATTTGATATGCTTGATGGACAGGTAGCAAGATTGGGCAACATGAGTTCTTCCTTTGGCGCTTTGTTTGATTCTGTATTAGATAGGTACAGTGAATTGATCATGTTCTTAGGTATTTGTTACTACCTCATTGCTCATCATTATTTCTTAAGCTCATTGTTTGCATTTATTGCTATGATCGGCTCTATGATGGTAAGTTATACCAGAGCAAGAGCAGAGGGTTTGGGGATAGAATGTAAAGATGGACTCATGCAAAGACCTGAAAGAGTTGTAACCATTGGTGTTTCTGCAATCGCTTGTGGAATTGCAGGAGAATACATTGGTGGTGATTGGAAATGGTATGTGAATGGAATCAGCTTTCATGTATTGGAAACCATGTCCATTTTTACTTTGCCACTCACTTTAATGGCAGTGTTGACGAATATCACCGCAATCAATCGTTTAAGAGGATCAAAAAAGGCATTGGATTTGAAAGACGAACAAATGAAACAATCGAAATCAGGTATTTTACCTTCTATTGTGATCGGACTCCTGATCACACTCACCACAGTACCAGCAATGGCCCAGAAAGAAGTAAGTGCTTTGCAAATCAGCAAAGCTGTAATTGAACCGCAGGATACATTTCCAGTTCCGAAAACGAATAGTAAGCAACTCTTTTACTTACAAAGAACTGCCAATACCAATACCATCGTTTGTGAACTTAATTATGACAAAAATGGGAAATTGGACGAATCAGATCCTGTGCATGTATACTGGATACGCTATACAGAAGGCGGCGTAAAAAAGGAACTTTCTTATATACAACGTGTATTCGCTTATGGTATCAAATCTCAAATGCTAGAGAAAGATTCTTATAAGCTTCATTTCGTTTCCTATAAGAAGAAACCATTTTATTTGATGCGTTCACAAAAAGACAATCAATACAAGGTGTATACCACCATCAATAATCAGCAGGCCGTGTTGAGCAGAATATTTATTAAAGTGGATGGGGGCACTTTCTGGTCACCTAATGTGGTATATATGGAAATGAAAGGTGTTGATGAATACACCGGTAAAGAACTCATGCAAAGATTCAAACCCTGATATGACAGGCAGTTTCACATCATCAAATAAACGGCTCTATACGGCAAAAGACCTCCTGATCACATCGCTCATATCGGCGGCATATTTGTTATTGAGCTATTGGTTAATTGGCTATAAACAAGACCAGTTGACATTAGTGATCCTATTCAATGTCTGTTATTATCTTTCTTTTATTACTAGAAAGTTTATACTTGGGTTTGCCATCTTTATGATTTTCTGGATCATTTTTGATTTCATGAAAGCATTTCCCAATTATCATTATCAGGAAGTACATATTCAAAGTTTATATGAAACAGAAAAAAGTTGGTTTGGTATGTCTGATGCAGGTAAGGTGATCACCCCGAATGAATACTGGGCCAAGCATCACACACAATTTCTAGATATACTGTGTGGTTTATTTTATCTCAGCTGGGTTCCGGTACCACTTGGATTTGCCGCATTTCTTTTCTTTAAGAATCGAAAATGGTTTTTAGAATTTTCACTTACTTTTTTATTTGTGAATATTTTAGGATTCATCATTTATTATGTTTATCCGGCAGCGCCACCATGGTATATTCAACAATATGGGTTTGATTTTTTAGCCGGAACACCCGGAAATACTGCAGGTCTTCATCGTTTCGATGCTTATTTTGATGTAACCATTTTTAAATCACTGTATGAGAAAAGTTCCAATGTATTTGCTGCAATGCCGTCTTTGCATTCTGCTTATCCATTAGTTGTTCTATATTTCGGATGGAGATTTCATTTGAAGTGGGTGAATGTTTTCTTTGCAACAGTTATGCTGGGCATTTGGTTTGCAGCAGTATATACAAGCCATCATTATGTATTGGATGTATTAGCCGGAATAACATGTGCGATCATTGGTATTGTTCTTTTTTCAAAACTTTCCCGTCAAAAAGCTATTTCAAAGCGAATAGAAGCTTACGCAAGACATATTGCGTAGCAAAGCCTTTTCATAACGTTTCTTTTATAATTAATTACTGATATTTGCGCAATGGCAATTATTAAACCCTTTAAGGCATTACGCCCACAACCACAACTGGCAAAGCAAGTAGCCAGTAGACCCTACGATGTATTGAATAGTGCTGAGGCCAAAATAGAAGCACAAGGCAATCCGAGCTCATTTTTACATGTCACAAAAAGTGAGATTGATTTGCCGGATGGTTCAGATATTCATTCGCAAGCAGTTTATGAGCAAGCGAAAGCCAATCTTGAAGCCTTTATTAAACGCGAAGTTTTATTTCAGGAATCTAAAGAATGTTATTATATCTATCAACTGATCATGAATGATAGAAAACAAACCGGTTTGGTTTGTGTGAGTAGTATAGATGACTATGAGAACGATATCATAAAAAAACATGAATTTACCCGACCTGAAAAAGAATTAGATCGTATCAATCATATCCGTATTTCAGGAGCACAAACAGGGAATGTATTTCTGGCTTATAGGAGTAATGTAAATATTGATGAAATCATTGAAAAGTGGAAAGACAGTAAATCGCCGGTGTATGATTTTACTGCAGATGATGACATACAACATACCATTTGGATCGTAAATGATTCTGATGTATGTGATCAGATCACTTCCATTTTTGCCAATGAAATTCCATGTACTTATATAGCTGATGGACATCATCGTGCAGCATCGGCAGCCAAAGTACGTCAAAGCTTAGGAGATAAGTCGGGCCCTTCGGCAGACTATTTTCTTACCACTCTTTTCCCATCCGATCAGCTGGCTATTTTAGATTACAATCGTGTTGTGAAGGATCTCAATGGTTTAACAGTGGAGTCTTTTGTAAAAGCGTTGGAAGGAGATTTTACAGTAAAGCAAATGGGTTCAACGGCATTTAAGCCAGCAGATCTTCATCATTTTGGATTGTTTATAGAGGGTTCTTGGTATCAACTCATCGCTAAACCGGGTAGCTATACAGAAGATCCTATCGGAGTTTTGGATGTAACCATACTTCAGAATAGAGTATTGGACAAGATACTAGGTATTAAAGATCCACGTACAGATGTACGTGTTGAATTTGTAGGAGGTATCAGAGGTTTAGGTGAATTAGAAAAGAAAGTCAATGGTGGAGACTTTGCAGCCGCTTTCAGTTTATACCCGGTTACCATTGATCAATTATTCAATATCTCTGATAGCGGTAATGTGATGCCACCAAAGAGTACTTGGTTTGAGCCCAAATTACGAGATGGCTTATTGACTCACTTGATTTATTGATCATATGAGTTATTCAGTAAAATCAAAAATCAATCTAATGCGTTTTCTGGTATGCATTTTTTTAGCCCTTTGTTCTATTTCTACCCAGGCACAACAACCAGGTAAAAAGTTACAGGAAACAGCAAAGACCATGCTGATGCAAGGCGATTTTGAAAATGCTGTAGCCATATTGGAGTCAGCGTCCAAACAGGCACCTGGAGATATAAGTATTTTAAAAGATCTCTGTTATGCTTATTACCTCAAGCGTGATTTTGGAAAAGCGATACAAACAGGTAAATCATTAGCTGAACGACAAGATGCTGATGAAGAAGTGTTCCAAATTTTAGGACTTTCTTATAAAGCAACTGCTGCTTATAAAGATGGTATTAAACTGTATAAAGCTGCTTTAAAAAAATTTCCTACTAGTACAGTTATATACAATGAATTCGGAGAGTTACTAGCTATGGATAAATCTCCTGATGAAGCTATTGAGCAATGGGAAAAAGGCATCCAAGCCGATCCCAATTTTAGTGGCAATTATTACAATGCATGTATTTACTATACAAAAACGGGTAATTGGATTCGAATGGCATTGTATGGAGAGATATTCATTAATCTAGAAAGCTTTACAGATCGTACCAAGGAGGTAAAAAAAGCATTGTTGAATGCATGGCAAAAACTCTTTTTACCAACAGTAATCAGTCAGCAGCTAAAGTCTGGGGTATCTTCATTTGAAAAAGTTGTTTTACAGACATTGGAGAAAGACGTGACTCAATCAAAAACTGGTTTTCAAGCTGAGAATAGCACTTCTTTACGCTCAAGATTTATACTCGAATGGTTCAAAACGAATGCAACTAATTTTCCCTTTCGTTTATTTGAACAACAGCAATACTTTATTCGTGAAGGACTATTTGAAGCATATAACCAATGGATTTTCTCCGAAGCTGTAAATGAAGATGCCTATAAAGTATGGAAAGAGACCCATCCAAAAGAAACGCAGGCATACAGTGAATATCAGAAAACAAGATTATTCAAGTTGCCAGCCGGACAATACTACTTCTCGAAATAGAAAAATAACTCCATTTTATAGCCCGCAATACCATTGCGGGCTTTTTTATTTCTCTTCTTTTGCCTAAATTAACAGACCTAAACTGCCTATTATGGAACCTGTCAAAGACGATAAACTCTGGCGCCTAGCAAAAAAACGTGCTTCATTTAAGAGAAGCTTATACAGCTACATCATTATTATTGCTTTTTTATGGGCTATCTGGTGGATCACTTCCGGTCGTTATAATGGATTTGATAGAACCCCTTGGCCTGTATGGGCGATGTTAGGATGGGGTATTGCGCTTGGTTTCCAGTATTTTGATGCATACAATGGAAACGGTAAAGACTTGGCTGAAGAAGAATATGAAAAATTAAAACGTCAACAATAACAAATAGGTTTTCTAGTGTGTTATAGTTTAGTTTTGATCAATTTTGAATGCTTGCCCTATGACGATAAAGAGACTATTTGATTGCCTTGAGCACCAATTGCAGCGTTTTCCTAAAACGGATATGCTTGCTGCGAAAGAAAACGGCCAATGGACTACCTACAGCACAGAAAAAGTAGTAGAAACGGTCAATAAATTCAGCGCCGGTTTGATAGCATTAGATGTAAGTGCGCATGATGTAACGCCAGAATCTAGTGATAAGATTGCCATCATCAGTAATAATAGACCTGAATGGGTTTTTACCGATCTGGCAGTTCAACAAATAGGAGCTATTCTGGTTCCTGTTTACCCAACTACAAGTCCTTTAGAGCTAGAGTTTATTCTCAACGATGCAGCAGTAAAATATCTTTTCGTAAGTAATGCTGAATTATTGGAAAAGGCAAAAGCAGTTGCTGCAAAAGTACCTTCTATAAAAGCCATATTTACTTTTGATAAAATTGAAGGTGCCAGACATTGGTCAGAAGTAATTTCACTTGCTAATGAATCGCTATTACAAAAAGTAGATCAAATAAAAGCAACCATCCCTGTATCTCATCTTGCTACAATCATTTATACTTCCGGTACAACAGGAACTCCAAAAGGAGTAATGCTGAGTCATAGGAATATTTATTCCAATGTTCAATTTTCTAAAGAAAGCTTTCCCTTTAATGATGCGCCGGAATCTAAAGTATTAAGCTTTTTGCCACTGAATCACATTTTTGAAAAAACAGTTACTTATATATATCTCTACAGTGGTATCAGTATCTATTATGCGGAAAGTCTCGAAACCATTGGCGATAATCTGCGCGAAGTAAAACCAGATGGATTCACAACTGTACCTCGATTGCTAGAAAAGGTATTTGAGAAAATAATGGCGAAAGGAAATGAGTTGACAGGTCTTAAGCGAAAGTTATTTTTCTGGGCTGTGGATCTTGCAGAAAAATATGATAACCTGAAAAGTGGCGGACTTTGGTACAATATCCAATTGGCCATTGCCAATAAACTCATTTTCAGTAAATGGAGAGAAGCATTAGGAGGCAATGTGTCATTCATAGTCACAGGTGGTGCTGCTTGTCAAGTTAAATTACTACGCATTTTCAACGCAGCTAGAATACCTGTTTTCGAGGGGTATGGTCCAACTGAGAACAGCCCTGTAATCAGTGTGAACAGGCAGGCAAAGGGGTTAACAAAATTTGGAACAGTAGGTCCTGTCATCAATGGCGTTCAGTTAAAACTGGAAGAAGACGGAGAAATTTGTGTAGCTGGTCCAAGTGTGATGGAGGGATATTATAAAAGACCGGATCTGACTGCGGAAGCCGTGATCGATGGGTGGCTTCATACCGGTGATATTGGCATCATTGAAGACGGTAAATTTTTAAAGATCACGGATCGGAAAAAAGAGTTATTTAAAACCAGCGGTGGTAAATATGTTGCGCCTCAGCCTATTGAGAATAAATTAAAAGAAAGTCCATTTATCGAACAGATCATGGTAGTAGGCTCTGAAAGAAAATTTGTTGGAGCGCTCATTGTGCCGTCTTTTCTGACATTGAAAGATTGGATGAGAGAAAAAAATATTAATTATACAACCAATGAAGATGCGATTCATCATCCAAGGGTGTTAGAATTGTATAGAGAGTTGGTAGAAAGCTACAATACCTTCTTTAATCATGTAGAGCAGATTAAAAAGTTTGAATTATTGCCGCAAGAGTGGACCATTGATACAGGAGAAATGACTCCCAAAATGAGTTTGAAACGAAAAGTGGTGATGGAGAAATTCAAATCAGCTATTGAAAGAATTTATGCCTGATCGTAAAGTGAAAAATCAGTTTACTTAGATTTTAAAACCTTTATTCCTATCCAATGTCTGATTCAAGCATCTATCGTGTAATGATTGAAAATGCACTGGATGCTTTTTTTCTGACAAAGCCTGATGGCACTATTTTGGATGCCAATGCTGCAGCCTGCAGTATGTTTGGATATACATTGGATGAATTTAAGGTTGCAGGAAGGCAAGGGGTGATTGACCCGGAATCTCCCGGACTAATAGGATTTTTAGAGGAACGAAAATTGAAGGGTAAGATTACCTGTGAACTAATTGGTGTTAAGAAAAGTGGAGAACGTTTTCCTATTTGGGTCTCCTCAGTGCTTTTTAAAGAAGAAGGACAAGAAGAAAAAACATTTACGATCATTCACGATATAAGTGAACGGAAACGAAAAGAGCAAGAGCTTCGTAATTCTGAAGCGAATATGAGAATGATTCTTGATAATACAGACGAGCTATTTATTATCATAGATCGAAACCTCAAAATCATCAATTTCAATAAGGCTACTGAGGAACGATCAAAACAATTATTAGGAGTTCCTTTCCAAAGAGGAAAATCAATTCTCGAGAGTGCACAGCCAGATAGAATTCCACTATTAAAACAAATATATACAGATGTTCTCAATGGTGCTATAAGGAGAAATACTGTGGAAATTCCTGCTGGTCAAGGTAACCCTAAAGTTTTCTTAGACATTCGATATGCCCCCATTTATGATTCGAATGTTATCGTAGGTGCTATAATTAATATTCGTGATGTTACCGAAACAATGCTCAAAGAGGAAGAACTATTAAGAACAAATGAGCGATTTTACTATGCAGCCAAAGCTACTAATGATGCGATATGGGATTGGGATCTACGGCAAAATATAGTATTTCGTGTAGGGGATGGGTTGAGCAATATTTTTGGATATGATAAAGATGAGGCAGCTAAAGATGATAATTTTTGGGTCAATCGGGTTCATCCAGACGACTTGCACTCTATGATATCAAAAAGAGAACAAATTCTGAATAATACCCAAGAATTGTATTGGGAAGATGAATACCGATTTAAAAAGGCAGATGATACTTATGCTCATGTTTTTGATAAAGGATACATCATACGAGATGAAAAAGGAGACCCTGTCCGTATGATTGGCACTACTCAAGACATATCTCAACAAAAAGAAACAGAAGCATTGTTGCTGGAACTTAATAATAGACTTAAGCGAAGGGCAGAGGAGCTGACCAATTCAAATATTGAGTTAGAGCGATTTGCATATGTAGCATCTCATGATTTACAAGAGCCGCTAAGAATGATTACCAGCTTTCTTCAACTACTCAAAAAAAGATATGATGATAAGCTTGATGAAACTGCCACTCAATATATCAATTTTGCAGTTGATGGAGCTGAAAGAATGAAAACACTAATCATGGATCTGCTCGATTACTCAAGAGTAGGATCCAATACAGATCCAAATGACAATGTTGATCTCAATTTGTTAATTGAAGATATTAAAGATATTTTCGGAAAAACAATTGACGAAGTAAAAGCTACTATCACTGTTTCTCATTTGCCTGTCGTTAAGGGGACGCGCACACAATTATTCCAGTTGTTTCAAAACCTAATTAGCAACGCCATTAAGTACCAAAAAAAGGAGCCCCCCATTATTCAAATTAGATACAAGGAGGAAAAGGACCATTATCTTTTTGAAGTTCAAGACAATGGTATCGGCATAGATCCTGCTTTTCATGATAAAATATTCGTTATTTTTCATCGATTACATAGTCGTTCTGAGTATAGTGGCACTGGAATAGGACTGGCCATTTGCAAAAAAATTGTAGAGCGCCATAATGGCAATATCTGGTTAAAATCAATACCCGGGGAAGGAAGTACTTTCTTTTTTACCCTCAGTAAAAGATAAATATCCTAATATCGTAGAACCCCTTTTATTTTTACTATCTTGGTATAAGCAATAATGAAAACTGAGAAAATTGTTGTTCCAAACCCTTAGGTTATGTCCGATAACCGATTGCCATTGACCATATTAATTGTTGAAGATAATCCCGGTGACCTTTTTTTATTAGAAGAGCTACTGAGAGGGTCAACACTTCCTATTAAACAACTTGTTAAGGTTACCAGTGCAAGTGATGCACGAAAAGCACTTCAAAGTATTGACATTAATCTTGTCTTATTGGATCTTAGTTTACCAGATAGTAATGGCTTACAGTCTTATGAAATGGTAGATGAATATGCACGATCTCTGCCCATAGTTGTTTTAACGGGACTGATTGATATGGAGGTTGCATTAGAGACCATGGCCAGTGGCGCACAGGATTATTTGATCAAAGGGGAATTCGATGAAAAGTTGCTGGAGAAATCGATACAGTATAGTATAGAGCGTAAGAAAAGCCAGGAAAGTCTAAGAGAAAGTAATGATCGATATAAATTTGTTACACGTGCCACAAATGATGTGGTATGGGATATGAACCTATCTACAAAACGAATCCTATGGGCAGAAGAAAATATGAAACGCCTTTTTGGGTATGATGTAGAAAATGGGGAAACTGATTTCGATTTCTGGTCACAAAAAATTCACCCTGAAGAGCGTGACCGGGTAGTAAAAAAATTATTAGAAACTTGTGACGATAGTAAAAGTGATCGATGGGAAGATGAATATCGGTTTAAAAGATCTGATGGCACATATGCATATGTGATTGATAAAAGCTATCTATTATATGCGAATGGGAAGGCCATTCGAATGATAGGATCAATGCAGGATATTACCGAAAGAAAAACTGCAGAGCTCAAATTGTTGGATAGCGAGAAAAGATTCCGTTCATTGGTACAGAATGGATCTGACATGATCAAAATATTAGATGATAAAGGAATATTCACCTTCTCAAGTCCTAGTGTTGAAACCGTATTGGGTTATTCGAAAGAAGATATTGTCGGGAAAAGTGCATTTGATTTTATTCACCCGGATGATCTGAAAAATATTATTGATCAATTTCAAGTTATTAGGCATACAGATTATCATGAAATACCTTACTTCCGCTTTAAGAATAAAAACAATGAATGGAGGTGGTTAGAAACAAAACTAACCAACTTACTTGCTGATCCCGCTGTACAAGGTATTGTTTCTAATTCACGAGATGTTACAGAAAAAAAGAAAGCAGAAGAAGCCATCAAAGCTTCTGAAGAAAGATACCGTAGCCTGTTTTTCAATAATCCCATGTCTATCTATATCTGGGATATTAATACGTTGGATATTTTAGAAGTAAATGATACTGCCCAAAAAGAATATGGATATACAAGAGAAGAGTTTCTTTCATTGAATATGAAAGATCTCCGAAAAAAAGAAAATGTACAGAAATATCTCTCATTCGTAGAAAGTCTCAAAAATGCAAGCTCGGATACTATTATGCAAGGTGTTTGGAAACACGTAAGAAAAAATGGTGAAGAGGTTACGCTTGAAATTTATTCACAGAAAATTGCTTTTAAAGAAAGAGAAGCAGTGTTAGCATTGGCGAACAATATTGATGAAAAACTTAGACTAGCAAAAAAATTAGAAGAGGAGCGAGAGGCAAAGCAAAAAGAAATTACTGAAGCGGTGATTCGAGTTCAGGAAAAAGAACGTTACGAAATCAGCAGGGAATTGCATGATAACGTAAATCAGCAATTAACTGTTGCCATGATGTATATCGCCACAGCTGAAAAAGGTTCTGATAATGCTGAAGCATTGCTTAAACAGTCATCGGGCTTTATTTATAATGCGATTGAAGAGATCAGAAAATTATCAAAGGTACTTGTGACCCCTTTGATCAAAGATTTTGGCCTTTGTAAGGCTATTGAAGGGCTTCTCGAAGATATTCATTTAGCAAATAGTGTCGTTCATTTCGATCTTTTCTGTGATCAATTTTATGAGGAAGATATTTCATATGAATTCAAATTGAGTATATATCGAATCGTCCAGGAACAGCTGAATAATATCCTTAAGCATGCTAAAGCAAAAAATGTGGTGATTGAATTATATCGGGATGAAGTAGTTAGGCTTGCAGTAGCAGATGACGGGGTCGGATTCGATACCAAAAAGAAGAGAAATGGTATTGGTATTCATAATATTCAAACAAGAGTTGGGCTCTATGCAGGTAAAATAAACATTCATTCAGAACCCGGTAAGGGATGTCAGTTGCAAATAGAATTCCCGATCACAAGTGATATTTTAGTTAAACAAGAATAATTTTTAGTTGAAAAAAAATAGTTGACAGTTGACAGGCTTTTGAATAATTCGCTACTATCAACTGTCAACTATTTTCTGTCAACAGCATACTACTCCACTCCTGGTTGTTTCAATTTCCAACCGGTTTTAACTTTTTGTTCGTCTACTATTTTTTTGACATCTGCCAATAGTTTTTTGGCATTGTATACAATGCCATCTTTAATAGTGAACTGAACACCACCGGTACGAACTATTTTATTTTCTTTCGTCAGTTCAATTGCTCCGGTACCATAGAGTACTTGTAAGTTTTTTAGTGGGTTAGCGTTCACGATAACCAGATCAGCCAACTTACCTACTTCAACACTGCCGAGGTCTTTTTCCATGCCTAGTGCCTGAGCACCATACAAAGTTGCAGAACGTATTACCTCTAAAGGATGAAACCCTGCTTCACGCAACAACTCTAATTCACGGATATATCCAAAACCATAGGTCTGATAAATAAATCCATTATCGGAACCCGCGGTTACCCTTCCTCCTCGGTTTTTATACTCGTTGATGAAAGTCATCCATAAGCGATAATTGTTTTTCCATTCCACTTCCTGTTCAGTTCCCCACTGATGCCAGTAAGAACCATGGCTTTGATAACTAGGCTCATAAAATTTCCATAATGAAGGCAATGTATAATCTTCATGCCATTCAGCTCTTCTTGCGCGATGAAGGTCGCGATTCGCTTCATAAATATTGAAAGTAGGATCTATGGTAAAATCAAGTGAGATCAACTCATTCATGACTTTATTCCAATGGTCTGAATAAGGTGCAGCTGCTTGTTTCCATAACTTACCGGCCTCTTCAAAACGATGTTGTTCATTGTTATAATTGTACTCTGCCGGATAATCCTGAATGGTTTTATTTGTAAACAAAGCTTCAGGTAAACCATACCAATGTTCCATACTGGTCATGCCAGCACGAGCAGAATTCAATACGTTCCATCTGGCAACATCTGTTTGAGCATGGTGTGCAGTAGAACGTAATCCCAATGCTTTATTCTCACGAACAGCGGCATCCATCACTTCTGGGGATGCGCCAAAAAATTTAATGCCATCAGCTCCTTTTTTTGCATTTTCACGAACCCAATTACGTGCTTGTTCGGCATTTGCAATAGGTCCGCGATTACCTTGTCCGAATGCTGTGTAAGCAAAAATTCTTGTAGCAGTGATGGTATTGGCTAAGCTTTTTCTTTTATGTTCCAACACCCAATCCAAGCCATTACCTGCCGATGGGTCACGAATCGTAGTGATACCATGCGCCATCCACAATTTAAATACATATTCTGCAGGGGTGCCTTGAGCAGTACCACCAATATGTCCATGCATATCAATAAAGCCTGGCATCGCATACATACCTTCACAATTCAATTCTTTGCCTCCTTCTTTTAAAGCAGGCCTTCTATTTTGGTTGATAGGCAAACCCGGACTACCAACAGTTTGTATCTGAACAATACGATTGTTTTCTATTACAATATCAACAGGCCCTGCAGGAGGAGCACCTGTACCATTGATCAACGTTACACCACGTATGATCAATTGTGTATAAGGTCCATCACCATCTTTTACTTCAGGCGCTTTGAGTATTTGGCTGAAGGAAGTGAAAAGGGAAAGGTGAAAAGTGAGAAGAAGTAGTAGCTTTTTCATACAGCATAATTAGGTAATGAATGTAAGAAAGAAAACGTAAGCATTATAGAGAAATCGGTAAATAAAAGCACGATTACGTGCGTTATCTGAGATAGCAAGGAGCTATTTTTTGCTATGTAAATATTTTTCCCTGATGATTTTTTGCACTTCCTTTCCTTCGATCTTACTTTCTAACCATGAAAGTACATCGAGGTACATAAATGCACGACTTTCCATTTTATTCTTAGCCAGTTTACGGAGTTTCGATAAAAGTTTTTCAAATTCAGGCTTGAGCTGTCTGGGGGTTAAACGGAATGATTTTTTTAAGAAGTCAAAAATTTCCAGTTCTACCACACTCAGATTATTCATTTTAGCCATGAAACGATAAACTGATTTCAATAAGTATTCAAGCAAATCGAAATTTCCTAACTCATAATGAGCAATTAGGTGTAATAGTCGCGCATAACATTGCAGATCTGTTCTGAGGTCTACTTTCCAGTTAATAATCTTATTCAAATAGTCAATGCTCTTCTCATGATCACCTGATCCAAAATACAAAGAGGCGAATTTGTAATAGAAAACAAGGATGCGGTGTCGATCTAAGTATATCTCAAAGTCTTTTAATTTCTTTTCGATCTCGGGAACCAAAGCCAATCCTTTTGTAAAAGTTCCCTCCATAAAATGTTTGTTCAGCTTAGCTGTATAGAGATAGATAAAAGTTTGGATCAGGTTGTTCTGGTTTTGTTGTATGCTATTACTTGCTGAGAAGGTTTCAAACTGCTGAAGGGCTTCATCAAATTTCCGGTAATTCCGAAGATCATAATGTGCGCTTAATAAGTTATGCATGCCTTTGATATAATGCATAGTTTCTATTTCCATCATTCTAGGTTCTTTATGAAATAGATCTATCCATTTTTGGCAATAGCGGTAGTACAATAAAAAATCTTGAATAATAAAACCATACCAGCAAAAGCATTGGTAGCGGTATAGTTTTTCATAAAAACCTTCTGTTTTAGATGGCTTTTCAATGATAGACTGATTCATCAAGCCATCCAACTCTTCTCTGTCTCTTTGATTTCTGGCATGTCCATGTTGAATATACCAACTGTATAATTGGAGTGACAGATCTGATAACGCACCGATCAATCTTAATCTTTCATTGATCTCCGCTGATTCCTGACTCAATTTATCTGCACGGTCCTGCATACTTCTGGTGATATGCAAGGCTTCGATCTTCTTCTCTAAAAAAACAACCTGTAGAATATATGTAACCTGATTATTTGCTTTTGCAAGTTCTTTGATCTTATCCAATACTTTCAAACTCTGCAGATACAACCCTTTATTATAGAGTAATCGTGCAAAGTCTAGTTGTTCATGCAACTGAAGGTCTATATTCTCCTGTTGCTTGAGCGATCGTAAGCTGCTAAGTACTTCATGGTACAAGCGGGCTTTCAGATTGGAGAGCTGTTGTTTTTGGATGCTCTTGTTTTTTTTCAGCAAAGATTCTTCATCATATTGCTTCATTTTATCAATGGCATCAAAGAGTTGTACCACTTTTAGGTGAGCCGGCTCTCCTGATACAGACTTCATATACAGTTTAAAATGCCTTTTTTCAGAGGCTGTGAGCGACTGAATCAGTTGAAAAAGGGTATCTGTACTTCTGTTAGGCATGGTAATTAGAAATGATTAAGATCCTTTACTGATAAGTATTTCAGCAAATACGACTCATTTCATACGGCGTAAAATAACAGCAATTTTGATCTCAAGCCGCTGATCAGAGCATCTATATTCGATGATGAGCAGGCTGTTGATTTGTTAATACAGGCAATCGTTAACAAATATAAACAGCTTGCTTTTTTATCCTACAATAAAATTATTCGCAGTCATGGCTCAGCAGGTACACATATTTGATACCACATTGCGCGATGGTGAACAAGTTCCTGGTTGTAAGCTCAATACCAAAGAGAAATTAGCATTGGCACTCCAACTAGAAGCATTGGGAGTTGATATTATTGAAGCAGGTTTCCCTATTTCATCTCCGGGTGATTTTGAATCAGTAGAACAGATCTCCAAGGCAGTGAAGAATGCTACGGTATGCGGGTTAAGTCGAGCTGTCCAAAAAGATATTGAAACGGCAGCTCAGGCACTCAAATATGCAAAACGACCAAGAATTCATACCGGTATCGGAACATCCGATTATCATATTCGTTCAAAATTCAATGCCACTAGAGATGAGATTTTGCAGAGAGCTGTTCAAGCAGTAAAGTGGGCAAGAAATTTTACGGATGATGTTGAGTTCTATGCAGAAGATGCGGGAAGAACAGATAATGCCTATTTGGCCACCGTTATTGAAGCGGTTATCAAAGCGGGTGCTACTGTTGTGAATATTCCTGATACAACCGGGTATTGCTTGCCTCATCAATACGGGGAAAAGATCGCTTATCTGAAAAATCATGTTCAAAATATTGATCGTGCCATCATTTCATGTCATTGTCATAATGATCTCGGACTTGCTACTGCCAATGCTATTGCAGGTGTGATCAACGGCGCCAGACAAATAGAATGTACCATCAATGGTTTAGGTGAACGAGCAGGAAATACATCACTTGAAGAAGTAGTAATGATCTTGCAACAACACAAGGATCTTGGTTTTTATACAGGAATACAGACCCCGCAATTAAATCCGATCAGCAGAGAAGTGGCAGAAGTGATGCGAATGCCCGTACAACCGAATAAGGCCATCGTTGGATCGAACGCATTCTCTCATTCATCGGGAATTCATCAGGACGGATTTTTAAAAGATGCGCAAACCTATGAGATTATTAATCCCGAAGAGGTAGGAGCTGAAGGAAGTAAGATCGTTTTAACGGCAAGAAGTGGTAGAAGTGCACTAGCATATCGATTCCAAAAGATCGGATATCAATACAACAGAAATGACATTGATATTCTCTATCAGGAATTTTTAAAAGTAGCGGATAAGAAAAAAGAAGTAGAAGAGACAGATCTCCATGTATTAGCGCAGGCTTATCAAACAGAGCCAGTTACTGCATGATATTGTTCGATGTTAATTCAATACAATGGCAAAAACATTATTTGAGAAAATATGGGATAAACATGTTGTTCAGCAGATCGCGGATGGCCCTTCGGTCTTGTACATCGACAAACATTTTATTCATGAAGTGACCAGTCCACAGGCATTCAAAGGATTGGAGAAAAGAGGTTTATCTGTTTTCAGACCACAGCAGGTGGTTGCCACAGCAGATCATAATGTGCCTACACTGAATCAGCACTTACCAATCAAAGATGAATTATCCAGAATTCAGGTACAACAGTTGATAGAGAATTGTAAAAAGCATCAAATAGAATTGTATGGACTTGGACATCCATTCCAAGGTATTGTTCATGTGATTGGTCCTGAATTAGGCATCACACAACCTGGAATGACAATTGTATGTGGAGATAGTCATACATCAACACATGGAGCTTTTGGAGCGATCGCATTTGGAATTGGAACCAGTGAAGTAGAAATGGTATTTGCATCTCAATGTTTGATGCAGACCAAGCCCAAGTTGATGCGAATCAATATCGAAGGTAATTTGAATAAAGGAGTGGTAGCAAAGGATATCATTTTATACATCATTGCTCAGATATCGGCAAGTGGAGCAACCGGTTACTTTGTGGAATATGCAGGCACAGCTATCCGTTCTTTATCGATGGAAGCAAGGATGACCATTTGTAATATGAGTATTGAAATGGGAGCCAGAGGCGGTATGATAGCGCCCGATGAAACTACTTTTCAATATATAAAAGGACGTCAGTTTGCTCCGTCGGGAGAAGTATGGAATGAGAAAGTAAAAGAATGGTCCACATTGTATAGTGATGCAGATGCAAAATTCGATCAAGAAATTCATATTGATGCGAGTACTATTCAACCTATGATCACTTATGGAACAAACCCCGGACTCGGAATTGCTATTAATGGCTTGATACCTGTGGCTGAAAGCATTCCGGATACAGGAGAGAGACATACGATTGAGAAAGCTTTGCAGTATATGGGATTGGAAAGTGGGAAATCCTTGTTAGGGTTGCCTGTTCAACATGTATTCATAGGCAGTTGTACCAATTCACGTATTGAAGACCTAAGAGAAGTAGCTTCTTTGGTGAAAGGAAGAAAAAAGAATGAACGTGTACAGGTAATGATCGTTCCCGGATCACAACAAGTTTCAAAGCAGGTACAGGCAGAGGGACTAGATAAAATATTTCAGGAAGCCGGTTTTGAGATCAGACAAGCAGGATGTAGTGCGTGTTTGGGCATGAATGAAGATAAGATTCCTGCGGGCGAATACTGCATCAGTACCAGTAACCGAAACTTTGAAGGAAGACAAGGAGCCGGTGCTAGAACATTATTGGCCAGTCCTCTAACAGCAGCAGCTGCCGCTATTACAGGAGTCGTTACCGATGTAAGAGAGCTCATATAAAGTTATCATCAATGAACTATAAGCCTTAAGCTAAGAATACTACTAAACAAACATGGATAAAATAACAACCATACAAAGCAGATTTGTTCCATTACCGATAGAGAATATTGATACCGATCAGATCATTCCGGCAAGGTTTTTAAAGTCCACTACCAGAGATGGCTTTGGGAAGAATCTTTTTAGAGATTGGAGATATCATAATGATGATGAGTTAGAACCCAAAGAAGATTTTGTATTGAATCACAAGATCTATAGCGGTGACATACTTGTAGCAGGAAAAAATTTTGGCTGTGGTTCCTCGAGAGAGCATGCTGCATGGGCAATTAAAGATTATGGATTCAAAGTGGTGATATCCAGTTTTTTTGCCGATATCTTCAAAAACAATTCACTAAACAACGGTTTATTACCAATTAAGGTAAGCGATGCATTTCTTCAACAATTATTCCAGTTATCTCCGGCAGATACTCTTACTGTGACTTTAGAAGCACAAACTGTTTGTATCGATAAATCCGGTCAAAAGGAAAATTTTGAGATCAATAGTTACAAAAAAACCTGTTTACTCAATGGCTATGATGATATCGATTATCTAATCAATATGCGAACAGCCATTGAAAAATTTGAACAATCAGAAGTCTAAAGTGAGTATATGAATAAAAGAATTGCTGTTTTACCTGGAGATGGTATTGGCCCTGAAGTGACCAATCAAAGCATAAAAGTATTGGATGCTATTGCAGCAAAGTTTGGTCATTCGTTTGAATACTATTTTGCAGTAGTAGGTGCTATTGCAATTGATCAGACCGGTAATCCGTTACCTGATGCAACCATCGATGCATGTCTGAATAGTGATGCTGTTTTATTTGGTGCTATCGGTGATCCTAAATATGATCATGATCCATCTGCTACTGTTAGGCCAGAGCAAGGGTTATTGAAGTTGAGAAAAGTACTAGAACTCTATGCCAATATTCGTCCTATTGATACCTACAAGGCTTTACAACACTTATCGCCTGTTAAAGCAAGACAGTTAGAGAATGTTGACTTTATCATATTCAGAGAATTGACAGGTGGTATTTATTTCGGAAAAAAAGAAACCAGTGAAGATGGAAATACAGCTATTGATGAGTGTAGTTACTCAACGTATGAGATAGAAAGAGTTGCACGCTTAGCATTTGAATATGCGCAAAAAAGAAAAAACAAACTAACCCTGATCGACAAAGCAAATGTGTTGGAAACTTCGAGACTGTGGAGACGTGTTGTTCAGCGAATAGCATCAGAATACCCTTCGGTGGCTGTTGATTATGTCTATGTAGACAATGCTGCGATGCAGATCATTTTGAACCCTGCACAATTTGATGTGATTCTTACAGAAAACATGTTTGGAGATATCATCAGTGATGAAGCCAGTGTCTTAACGGGTTCATTAGGGTTACTACCATCAGCATCAGTAGGGAACAAAGCAGCACTTTTTGAACCTATTCATGGATCTTACCCACAAGCTGCAGGCAAAGACATCGCTAACCCTATTGGATCTATCCTTTCTTCGGCAATGTTATTGGATCATTTTGGATTAGAAGAAGAAGCAACTGCTGTGCGCAATGCAGTTGAATGGACATTGTTGAACGGATTTGTTGCAAAAGATATTGATCCGGTCAATAATTATTCAACCAGTGCTATTGGTGATTTGATAGCAGATTATATCGAAAGGACAAAAGATCAGACTGTTAGTTTAAATGCGAGTTTGAATAAGTCTACAATTATTTAATGAGAAACTTAAGAAGAGAGTAGAATAAGCATACGGATAATAAATGGTGTTTAAAGTGCGATACTGAGTTATCGCACTTGTTGTTTTCGGATACGAGATAACAAACACTTGTTCGTAAGATGAAAAAAAAATAAAAGAGTTCTTTGTTTTTATCTGAGGTGGGAGTATATTCGTTGAACAGATACTCTTCATGTTAAGTAACAGCATCAATATTGTCAACATCATCAGCACAATTATTATTGTGGTTGTCATTATTATCCCTGTACCAAACGGAGGAGGAGTCTTACTATAATATCAAACAACTGAATTATACAGCCCCGCCTCCAAAAGGCGGGGCTTTTTTATTTACGCAAAACAGAACTATGTATTACGGATCATCAACCATTATTTATTTCAAAGACAACTTTGTAAAAGCTACAGAGGCAGGCATTGATTTGTATAGTCAGTCACTGCATTATGGTTATGCAGTATTTGAAGGTATTCGTTCTTATAAAACAGAAAGTGGAACAGCCATTTTTAAAGCAAAAGAACATTATGAAAGACTTTGCTACTCTGCACAGGTCATGGGCATTCCTTTTTCATTTGGTGTTGAAGAATTGATAGATATCACATATGAATTGCTGAAGAAAAATAATTTTTCTGATGCGTACATAAGACCAATTATTCTTTGTTCTCCCAATATGTCGCTATCAAAAGGTAAAGAAAGTTATCTCGCCATCACCGCATGGGAGTGGACCAATGGTTATCTGAGTAATCAAATGCGTGTGATGACGTCTTCTTATAGAAGGCCGAATCCGAGTGGGTTTAAGATCAACGCAAAAGTTTCCGGTCATTATGTAAACTCGATCCTCGCTTGTCAGGAAGCAAAGGATAACGGATTTGATGAAGCCTTGTTATTAGATATTGATGGTAATGTAGCAGAAGGTCCGGGCGCAAATGTTTTTTATGAAAAAGGAGGAGTACTCTATACGCCGGCCACAGGAAATATCCTGCCGGGTATTACAAGAGCAACATTGTTAGCGTTATGTGATGATTTGAATATTTCTGTAATAGAGAAGAAGATCAGTCCCGAAGAAATGCGCGGAGCTGATAGTGCTTTTTATTGTGGAACAGCTGCTGAAGTAGTTGCACTAGAATCATTAGATAATGTTTCTTTTCAGAAAAAATGGGAGGAGTCATTAGGGGCTATTCTTCAGCAAGCATACAAGGCAAAAGTCTTACAGAAAGAATATACAAGAGAAATGATAGAAGTGTAGCTAAAACCTACTCATACTACGATCAAGCATTAATTATGAAAGAACTTAATAAATATTCAAAGACCATTACACAGGATGTTACCCAACCTGCAGCGCAGGCGATGTTTTATGGTATAGGTCTTACCGAAGAAGATTTAAAGAAAGCACAGGTAGGCATTGCCAGTATGGGTTATGATGGTAATACCTGCAACATGCACTTGAATGATTTAGCAAAATTGGTGAAACAAGGTGTGTGGGATAATGATTTGGTAGGTCTCATTTTCAATACCATCGGCGTAAGTGATGGAATGAGTAACGGTACAGATGGTATGCGTTATTCTTTGGTAAGTCGGGATGTAATCGCAGACTCCATCGAAGCTGTTTGTGGAGCCCAATATTATGATGGATTGATTGCTCTACCGGGTTGTGATAAAAATATGCCTGGTTCTTTGATCGCCATGGGGAGATTGAATCGTCCATCTATTATGGTATATGGTGGAACCATTGCACCGGGTCATTACAAAGGTCAAGATTTGAATATTGTATCAGCATTTGAAGCACTCGGACAAAAGATTGCCGGTGAACTTTCTGAAGCAGATTTTAAAGGAATCATACAACATGCCTGTCCGGGTGCAGGTGCATGCGGGGGAATGTATACTGCAAATACCATGGCATCTGCCATTGAAGCCTTAGGAATGAGTTTACCTTACTCATCTTCTAATCCTGCTTTGAGTGAAGAAAAAAAGAAGGAATGTCTGGAAGCAGGAAAAGCCATCAAACTATTACTTGAAAAAGATATCAAGCCAAGTGATATCATGACGCGTAAGGCTTTTGAAAATGCAATCACAATTATTATGGTATTGGGCGGAAGTACCAATGCAGTACTGCATCTAATTGCAATGGCAAAAGCTGTGGATGTTTCATTGTCACAAGATGATTTTCAAATGATCAGTGACCGTATTCCTGTTTTAGCTGATTTTAAACCCAGCGGGAAATATTTGATGCAAGATCTTCATCAATACGGTGGCTTGCCTGCTGTCATGAAATATCTATTATCAAAAGGACTGTTGCATGGCGATTGTTTGACTGTTACTGGAAAAACTATTGCAGAAAACCTTTCAACTATTCCGGACTTAAATTTTGAAGAACAAAAGATCATCTACCCTCTTGAGAATCCGGTTAAAGCAACAGGGCATTTACAAATACTATATGGGAACCTCGCAGAGAAAGGAAGTGTGGCTAAGATATCCGGTAAAGAAGGTGAATTGTTTGTAGGGCCTGCACGTGTTTTTGATGGCGAACATGCTTTGATAGATGGCATTAATAGTGGCAAGATCAGAAAAGGGGATGTTGTCGTCATACGTTATGTTGGCCCCAAAGGAGGTCCGGGAATGCCGGAAATGTTGAAGCCTACATCTGCAATCATTGGCGCAGGATTAGGGAAATCTGTTGCATTGATCACTGACGGAAGATTTAGTGGTGGAACACATGGGTTTGTAGTTGGTCATATCACACCTGAAGCGTATGATGGTGGATTGATCGCTTTGGTAAAAGACGATGATATCATTGAACTGAATGTCACAACCAGATCTATCAGTTTGAAAATATCGGATCAAGAAATACAAGAAAGAAAACAACAATGGAAACAACCTTCTTTGAAAGTTAGTAAAGGTTTATTGTTCAAGTATGCACGTACAGTGAAAGATGCATCAGAAGGATGTGTGACAGATGAAATTTAATTATTCATGAATAAGCAATATCAATGGAAACTGCAATAGAAATAGTAGAACAACCGCTACAACCGATGATTCAGCTGAGCGGCTCACAGGCACTACTGGAAGCGTTGATAGCAGAAGGTGTAGATACGGTATTTGGATACCCTGGCGGAGCTATCATGCCTATTTATGATGCATTGTATGATTATCATGAACAGTTGAAGCATATTCTTGTAAGACATGAACAAGGTGGAATACATGCTGCTCAAGGGTTTGCAAGAGCATCAGGTAAAGTTGGAGTTGTATTTGCAACCAGTGGTCCGGGTGCTACTAATTTGGTTACCGGTTTGGCTGATGCTCAAATCGATAGTACACCTTTGGTGTGTATTACCGGACAAGTTTTTGCTCATTTACTCGGAACGGATGCATTTCAGGAAACAGATGTGATCAATATTACGACGCCTGTAACAAAATGGAATTATCAGATCACAGATGCTTGTGAAATTCCGGAAGTATTGGCCAAAGCTTTTTATATCGCAAGAAGTGGAAGACCAGGACCTGTACTGATCGACATTACAAAAAATGCACAGCTGCAGCTATTTGAATATGCCGGATACCACAGTTGTGATCATATCAGAAGTTATCGTCCAAAACCATATATCAGAAAAGAATTCATTGAAGCCGCTGCAGCGTTGATCAATACTGCAAAGAAACCTTTTGTAGTGTTTGGTCAGGGTGTGATACTTGGTAAAGCAGAACAAGAGTTAAAAAATTTCCTAGAAAAATCAGGAATACCTGCTGCATGGACGATCCTTGGTTTAAGTGCATTGCCAACAGATCATCCGTTGAATATGGGGATGTTAGGAATGCATGGTAACTATGGACCCAATGTACTCACCAATGAATGTGATGTATTGATCGCTATTGGAATGCGCTTTGATGACAGGGTTACAGGTCGATTGGACAAGTATGCCAAACAAGCAAAAGTCATTCATTTGGATATTGATCCTTCTGAAATTGATAAAAATGTAAAAGCAACAGTAGGAGTATGGGGCGATTGTAAAGAAACACTTCCTATGTTGACTCGCCTGATTGAAACAAAAGTGTATCCACAATGGATCGATACATTCAAAGCCTATCAAAAAGAAGAAGAGAATGAAGTAATAGCCAAGGAACTCTATCCAATAACAGAACAGATTTCTATGGGTGAAGTATTACGTGTATTGAATGAGTTGACACAAGGAGAAGCAATTGTAGTATCTGATGTTGGTCAACATCAAATGGTGGCTTGCAGATATGCAAAATTCAATCAAACCAGAAGTAACATCACATCTGGTGGTTTAGGTACGATGGGGTTTGCATTACCAGCAGCCATCGGGGCAAAATTTGGAGCGCCGGATAGAACTGTTGTAGCCATTATTGGTGATGGAGGTATTCAAATGACCATTCAGGAAATGGGAACCATCATGCAAACAGGTATTGATGTCAAAATATTGATCCTTAACAATCAATTTCTAGGCATGGTACGCCAATGGCAGCAACTGTTTCATGACAAGCGCTATTCTTTTGTAGACATCGCTAGTCCCGATTATGTAATGGTCGCCAAAGGATATGGTATCAGCGGTGAAACTATAAAAGATAGGAATGGTTTACAAAAAGCTTTAGAGCGTATGCTATCACATGAAGGATCTTATTTATTAGAAGTGATGGTCGGAAAAGAAAACAATGTATTCCCAATGGTACCACAAGGATGTAGTGTCAGTGAAATCAGGTTAAAATAATTGTATGCAAAAACAGGAATTTACCATAACAGTCTATACAGAGAATCATATTGGTTTACTGAATCGTATTGCGATCATTTTTTCCAGACGTAAAATCAATATCGAAAGTTTGAATACATCCCCTTCTGAAGTTGAAGGCATTCATCGCTTCACAATCGTCATTGATGAATTAGAAGAAGTTGTAAGAAAACTGGTACGACAAATTGAAAAGCAAGTAGAGGTATTGAAAGCTTATTATAATACGAATGATGAGATCGTCTGGCAGGAGTTGGCTTTGTATAAGGTATCAACAGATGAAATAGCCGAGAAAGTAAAAGTAGAGCGCCTATTGCGTGAGTATGGAGCCAGAGCGGTAGTAATAAGAAAAGACTATACCATTTTCGAAACAAGTGGTCATAGAGAAGAGACCAATCGTCTTATTGCAGTGCTCGAACCTCACGGACTTATTGAATTCGTTCGAAGTGCTCGTGTCGCAATTATTAAGGCTAGTAGAGGTTTTCATGAAAAGATCAAAGAGTTTGAAGCAACAGATCCCAGTGATGAAATTATTGAGAATGAATATCTGGGAAAGCAAGCAGAAGTGTTTAGTATGTAATCAACCCAATTAAAAAATATAAAACAAGCAACATGGCAAAGTTAAATTTCGGAGGAGTTGTTGAAAATGTAGTTACCAGAGAAGAGTTTCCTCTGGAGAAAGCACAAGAAGTCTTAAAAGATGAAGTAGTAGCAGTGATAGGATATGGCGTACAAGGTCCGGGTCAGGCTTTGAATCAAAAAGAAAATGGTGTTAATGTCATTGTAGGACAAAGAAAAAATTCAAAGAGCTGGGATAAGGCTGTTCGCGATGGCTTTGTGCCGGGTGAGTCTTTATTTGAAATTGAAGAAGCTTTACAAAGAGGCACCATCATTTGCTATCTGTTGAGTGATGCTGCACAAATCAAGTTGTGGCCAACGGTACAAAAATACCTGACGCCGGGTAAGGCTTTGTATTTCTCTCATGGATTTGGCGTAACCTATAAAGAACAAACAGGAATCATTCCACCTAAAGATGTTGATGTATTTCTGGTTGCACCCAAAGGTTCAGGTACTTCTTTGCGCAGGATGTTTCTACAGGGAAGGGGATTGAACAGTAGTTATGCCATCTTTCAGGATGCAACAGGAAAGGCTTTTGATCGAGTAATAGCTTTAGGCATTGCTATCGGAAGTGGTTATTTATTTGAAACCGATTTCAAAAAAGAAGTGTATAGTGATCTTACAGGAGAAAGAGGAACACTGATGGGAGCCATTCAGGGAATTTTTGCAGCTCAATACCAAGTGTTACGTTCTAAAGGACATTCTCCATCGGAAGCATTCAATGAAACAGTAGAAGAGCTTACACAATCTTTAATGCCATTGGTGGCTGAAAACGGCATGGATTGGATGTATGCGAACTGTTCAACAACAGCGCAAAGAGGGGCATTGGATTGGTGGAAAAAATTCAGAGATGCTACGTTGCCTGTATTTACTGAATTGTACGAGAGTGTTGCAACAGGAAAAGAAGCAGCAAAATCTATTGAAAGTAATAGTAAAGCAGATTATAGAGAAAAACTGGAAGAGGAATTAAAAGAGTTACGTGAAAGCGAATTATGGCAGGCAGGTAAAACAGTAAGAAGTCTTCGCCCTGAAAATCAGAAAGTAGAAGAAGCAGTAGAACTTTCTTAATACAAACGGTATGAAAATAACTTCGCATTTGATTGATTTCGCAGGAGCTGCTGATCGACTTCGTACTGTTGTTACAAAAACGCCACTTACGTATAATCATTCCTTATCAAGAAAGTATGACTGTCATGTATATCTGAAGAGAGAAGACCTGCAAGTAGTAAGGTCATACAAACTAAGAGGGGCATATAATATGTTGAGTTCTTTAGATCAAGAACAATTGTCTAAAGGGGTAGTTTGTGCTAGTGCAGGTAATCATGCACAAGGCTTTGCCTATAGTTGTAAAAAATTAGGGATTCGTGGAGTTATTTTCATGCCGGTGATTACACCTAATCAGAAGATCAACCAAACCAAAATGTTTGGAGAAGATGCAGTTGAAGTGATTCTTACCGGAGATACTTTTGATGATTGTGCTGTGGCAGCGAAAGCTTATACAGCTGCAAATGGAATGACCTTTATTCCCCCATTTGATGATTTGAAAATCATCGAAGGGCAATCAACCGTAGCGTTAGAAATTTTTGAAGATCAATCTAATATTGATTACCTCTTTGTTCCGGTAGGCGGGGGTGGGCTCAGTGCCGGAGTCGGTTCAGTATTTAAAACATTGTCTCCTAAAACAAAGATCATTGGTGCAGAGCCTGAGGGTGCTCCTTCTATGACAATAGCGTTAAAAGCTGGTCATCCTGTTGAATTAGAAACCATTGAACGATTTGTAGATGGTGCAGCAGTAAAAAGAGTTGGCGACACTACTTTTTCGATCTGTAAAGATGTATTAGATGAAATGTGTCTGATACCGGAAGGAAAAGTGTGTTCTGTCATCCTCAAACTTTATAATGAAGATGCGATTGTTGCAGAGCCTGCAGGAGCATTATCAGTAGCTGCTTTAGATAAGTATGCAGAAGAGATCAAAGCCAAGGTTGTTGTATGTATAGTAAGCGGCAGTAATAATGATATCGACAGAATGCAGGAGATCAAAGAAAAATCCTTGCAATATGAGGGATTAAAACATTATTTTCTTATTCGTTTTGCCCAAAGACCTGGTGCATTGAAACAGTTTGTGAATGATGTATTAGGACCGGATGATGATATTACGAGATTTGAATACATGCAAAAACACAATAAAGAAACAGGTCCGGCATTAGTAGGAATTGAGTTAAAATCAAAAGAAGATTACCAATCATTATTGGATAATCTTTCTATACACCAAATTCATTATACGGAATTGAATAAAAATGATAATCTTTTTGGGTATCTGGTTTAAATAATTAATTAAAAACCTATCTTTAGTTGGTAATGAAAAATATGCAGTCATATAAATGCCTTTCTATCGCACCAGTTGCGACATGGGCTGCTATTATTACAACTACTACCACAACCCTGTAAAGGGTTATACATTTTCATATCATCTCCCGGATCTTCGGATCGTTTTTAAGGATTATTCATTTATCTGTATTTCAAACTTGTATCATGAAAGTGCTCAAATTCGGCGGTACGTCAATGGCCAATGCCGATCATATTCAAAAAGTAATTGGAGTTTTATTAAATCAATCTTCATCAGATAGATTATTGGTAGTGGTTTCTGCAATGAGTGGAGTGACTGACCATCTGCTAAAGATGGCATCAATGGCTGCAAATGCAGATGAGTTATATACAAAAGAAGCAGAAGCTTTTACGCTACAGCATCTTTCTGTGGTAAGAGATTTACTGCCTATACAACAGCAGAGTGCAGTTCTCAGTAAGATTAAACAATACTGTAATGAATTGGATGGATTGTTAGATGGTGTTTATCGACTAAAGGA
Source organism: Brevundimonas vancanneytii (assembly GCA_943368425.1). GTDB lineage: Bacteria > Bacteroidota > Bacteroidia > Chitinophagales > Chitinophagaceae > Sediminibacterium > Sediminibacterium vancanneytii_A. The sequence goes on along the minus strand of CALRLC020000002.1, from coordinate 217,994 downwards.
ATTGTCATTAAGAACGCAAGATAAAATTGTTTCATTCGGCGAATTACTTTCCTCAATCATATTGTCAGCAAAAATTCAATCACTTGAATTGGATCAACAATGGATTGATTCCAGAGAACTCATCATTACTGATGCGCAACATGCCAATGCCAATGTTGACTTTGTTCTGACCAATGAAAAAGTACAACATCACTTTAATACCCATATTCATCAGTTCTATGTAGCGCCCGGATTCATTGCTTCTAGTATATCGGGACAAACAACAACATTGGGAAGGGGTGGATCGGATTATTCCGCAGCAATTTATGCGGCAGCATTGGGAGCAGATGTATTAGAGATATGGACAGATGTTAGCGGTATGATGACAGCAGATCCACGACTTGTTACAAACGCAAAGCCGATTGCGCAAATATCTTATCAGGAGGCAATGGAATTATCTCATTTCGGAGCTAAGATCATTTATCCGCCAACAATTCAACCTGTAATGCATAAGCGCATCCCTGTTTGGTTAAAGAACACCTTCGAACCAACTGCACATGGAACATTGATTGAGAACTATACTATTACATCAGAGGACTTCATTAGAGGGATATCAAGTATCAATAGTATCAGTTTATTAAGCCTTGAGGGAAGTGGGATGGTTGGAATTCCAGGATTTTCCAAAAGATTATTCGAAGCACTTGCTAATGAAAAGATCAATGTGATATTAATTACGCAAAGCTCTTCTGAACATTCTATTTGTGTTGCTGTCAATGAAGCAGACACGCTAAAGGCAAAGAGGGCTATCGATGCGGCTTTTCACATTGAAATTATTAGTGGTAAAGTGGACCCTTTGGTAATAGAAACCAATCTTTCTATACTCGCATTGGTAGGTGAACAAATGAAAAGCCATCCTGGAATCAGTGGTAAAATGTTCGGATCATTAGGCAGAAATGGGATCAATGTGCGAGCCATTGCACAAGGGTCTTCTGAAAAGAATATTTCAGCTGTCATTGCATCAAAAGATGTCAAAAAAGCGATCAATGTTCTTCATGAGACATTTTTTGAAACATCCTATAAACAACTAAATGTTTTTGTAGCAGGTGCAGGAAATGTAGGAAGCAAGTTGTTGGATCAAATAAAACAACAACAATCAATACTCCGTGATCAGTTGAATCTACAAATCAGGGTTGTTGGTATTGCCAATAGTAAAAAAATATTAATTGATGAAAATGGCATTGATCTCGAATCATGGGAGTCGCAATTATCTCATGCACCCAATGCTGCAATAGAAGATTTCGTTTCGCTTATTAAGGAAAAGAACCTCCGAAACAGTGTTTTTGTGGATGTAACAGCCAGTGAGAAAGTGGCAAGCGTTTATGAGTCTCTCCTAAGCAAAAGCATATCGATAGTAGCGTGCAATAAAATTGCTTGTTCATCTTCTTTTGCTGCTTATCAACAATTAAAATCACTAGCGAAATCTTACAATGCTTTATTCCTTTTTGAAACCAATGTAGGGGCAGGTCTTCCGATCATTGGAACTTTGAACGATTTATTGCGAAGTGGCGATCAAATTCAAAGAGTTCAGGCAGTACTTTCAGGCACGCTGAATTATGTGTTTAATCATTATGATACGTCTGTTCCTTTTGCGTCAATTGTAAAAAAGGCTCAGGATGAAGGGTATACAGAGCCGGATCCCAGATTAGATCTTGGAGGTACAGATGTCATGCGAAAGATCATGATCCTCGCCAGAGAGATTGGGCAGTCTTTGGAGATGAAAGACATTATTAATCATTCCTTTTTACCTGAAAGTTGTTTTCATGGAACAGTTGAAGATTTCTATGAAGAAATGTTACAACAGGAATCTCATTTTCAGATGTTATACAGAGCAGCAGCTGCAGAGAATTGTAAACTGAAATTCATAGCAACGTATGAAAACGGAAAAGCTATGGTTGGACTCGAAAAAGTTCCTCCGGAATCAGACTTCTTTCATTTGTATGGTAAGGATAATCTTGTTCTTTTTCATACAAGCCGTTATCAGCATCAACCATTGGTGATTAAAGGAGCGGGTGCTGGGTCTGAAGTAACAGCTTCCGGTGTATTTGCAGATATTATTAGAGTAGCAAGAATATAGACTATGCGATACGGGGAAAAAATAAAAATACATGTACCGGCAACAGTTGCAAACATGGTTTGTGGCTTTGATATACTTGGTTTTGCAGTAGCTGCACCTTATGATGAGATGATACTTCGATTACGAGAAGAACCGGGAATCAGCATCACACATACAGATGATTATGGATTGTCCACAAATGCGGATGATAATGTTGCGGGTGTAGCTTTGCAGGCCATGTTAGCAGAGCTTACCATTCCTGTAGGATTTGATGTAACGATACATAAGCATATCAAACCTGGCAGTGGTCTTGGATCAAGTGCAGCAAGCGCAGCTGGTGCTGTTGTGGCAGCAAATTATTTATTGGGAGAACCGTTCAGTAATGAGGATTTAGTTCAGTTTGCAATGCATGGAGAAAAACTTGCCTCAGGTGTTAAGCATGCTGATAATGTTGCACCATGTATTTATGGAGGCATTACATTGATCAGATCTATTTTTCCTCTGGATATTGTTTCTATCAAATCTCCGAAACTGTATGTGACAATCGTACACCCACAGATAGAAGTTAAAACAGCTGACGCGAGAAGTATCTTGAAAGAACAGGTGTATTTAAAGGATGCCATTAAGCAATGGGGCAATATTGCAGGGTTAGTATCCGGATTGCTTCAGGAAGATTATGCGCTGATTTCGAGGTCATTGGAAGATGTACTCATTGAGCCGGTAAGGAGTATTCTTATTCCGGGGTTTCATGAAGTAAAAGAAAAAGCAAAAGCAAATGGAGCATTAGGTGGTGGTATTTCAGGTTCTGGACCATCGATCTTTATGTTGAGTCGCACATGGGAAACTGCACAACTTATTGAAGTTGAAATGAAAAAAGTATATGAGCAAATGAACTTACAGTATTATACCTATGTCACAACTGTAAGTGAAGTAGGTGTTCAATTGATCACTGAATAGCAAAGATCAGCATGAAGTATTATAGTACAAATCGACAATCACCGCAGGTAAGTTTTAAAGAAGCCACATTAAAAGGTCAGGCACCTGATAGAGGACTTTATTTTCCTGAAAGTATTCCCGTATTGGATAAGCTATGGGTGAAGGAGCTAAAAAAAATCCCAAAAGAAGAACTTGGGTATCAAATCATGCATCCTTATGTGGGCAATACTATTTCAGCCGATGCATTACGCAGTATCATAAGTGAAACCATTTGTTTCAACTTTCCTTTGGTGCAGTTGGAAGAGCATATCTATGTGTTAGAATTATTTCATGGTCCTACTTTGGCTTTTAAAGATGTAGGAGCCAGATTTATGAGCAGGTGTTTGGGATATTTCTCCAATGATAAAACTTCAAAAACGACTGTACTTGTAGCAACATCAGGAGATACAGGTGGAGCTGTAGCTAATGGGTTTTTAAATGTAGAAGGAGTAGAAGTTATTATCCTTTACCCGGCAGGTAAGGTGAGTAAAGTACAAGAATTACAGCTTACAACTTGTGGTAATAATGTAACTGCATTACGTATCCATGGAAGTTTTGATGATTGTCAGCAAATAGTGAAAGAAGCTTTTATGGATGAAGAGTTGAATAAAATGCTGCAATTGACTTCCGCCAATTCAATCAATATAGCTAGATGGCTTCCACAACAACTTTATTATTTTCTTGCTTTGCAACAATGGGAAGAGACTGTACCTCCTGTGATGGCAGTACCTAGCGGTAACTTGGGAAATATCGCTGCCGGATTATTGGCAAAGAAGTCGGGACTTGAGATAGCTCATCTTATAGCAGCATGCAATGTGAATGATACAGTGACTGATTTTCTAACTAAAGGGATTCATTCCCCCAAAAAAGCTCAAGCCACAATTTCCAATGCAATGGATGTTGGTGATCCGAGTAACTTGATTCGTATCATTGAAATGTATCAAGGTAATTTGTCTTTATTATCTTCTGATTTACGCAGTTCCATGCAAACCGATGACTCAACTATTGAAGCCATACGATCTATTTATCAGCAATACAATTATATACTTGATCCACATGCTGCAGTAGGGTATAGTGCTTTGAAAAGCTTACTAAAAAAAGACGAGAAAGGAATATTGCTTGCAACTGCACATCCGGTAAAATTTCCTGAAACTGTGGAGAAGATCATAGAAAAACCTTTACCGATACCGGCAAGTATTGCATCGCTTTTTGATACATCGCAAAAAATGATCGATATGGAAGCTTCTTATCAAGACTTTAAAGAGTGGATAAGATATCGCTGAGCATACAATGTATTAAACACTCTTTTTATTAAAATAGATGATAAAGACACTTCCTTTGTCTACTTCGCTGGTAGCAGTGATGGACCCACCCATGGCTTCCACCTGAGTTTTTGTAATAAAAAGTCCGACACCTTTGGCTTCAGCATGTTTGTGAAAAGTCTTGTTCAATCCGAAAAGTTTATCTGTATGTCTTTTCAAGTCAATTCCTATTCCATTATCACTGAATTTTAATGTTAGTATTCCATCTTGAAACATCGTTTCCGCATGTATCACGGGTGTTCTGTGAGGAGATTTATACTTGAGGGAGTTGGACAGTAAATTTTGTAAAATACTTTCAAGATACAAGCGAGGATATTCAATGGTAGGCGCTTTTGAAAAATTATAGCTTACCACAGCTTCTGTTTCCAATATCTTACCGGCCATACTTTCTTTTACTTTTTTGAATACGTCTTCAAAAAGCAGAATCTCCCTCTTTTTATCGGTATCCTCTTGAATTTTCAATGCATCAACCAATTCATTAAGGGTTTCCGAAAGATTATGGATAACTGTTTCAAATTTCTCAAACAATAATGCTTTTTCTTCATTCGTTTGACTCTCTTTATAGAGCCATAAAAGAGAATTAAGATTGCTGACCGGAGAACGAAGATTGTGAGAAGTAATATGAGCAAAATTCAGTAATTGCTGATTTTTCTTTTGAAGTTGTGAGGATAAAATCTCTTGTTCTGTCTTCGCATTTTTCATTTCCGTAAAATCAGTTGCCACACAACAAATGGCAAATACGTGCTGATGCTCATCAAGCAAGGGGAATTTATTGGTAAGCATGGTTTTTTGATAACTATTCGACGGAATACTTACCTCAGAAGTAACACCTTTTTTTGTCTGTATAATACCTGTTTCGTCACTGGTAAGTTGATCAGCAATTTCTTTTGGAAAAAGATCGTAAGCATTTTTACCAATGACTGATGCCGCATCAATATTGAAGTCATTCGCAAATCTTTTGTTTACTAGGATATATCTTCCAAATACATCTTTTACAAAAATCGCGGCAGAAGTATTATTGATGATGGCATCTAATAATTGCTCTTTTCTCCTAAGTTCGTCAGTTTTTCTTTCTAAGAGTTCAATAGAATTATTCAACTCATTGGTTCTTTGAAGTATCAGCTGCTCTAAATTCTTATTTAATGACTCAAGTTTTTCTTCTGCTTGAGTTTTCCCATAATTAATCTTATTTAGTTGTCTTGCTGATAATGTAATCAGTAGTAATCCAACCAAAATAAAGGAAGTAGCAAACATGCCTATCCCAAATTCAACACTCACCAAATGGTATCTGTGTAAATAAATTCTGATAAAGCCTAATAGTATAACCGAAATTGTCAATGTAGGAAACAATTGACGAGCCATTCTATTACCGATCTTTTCACCGGTAAGTAGTCCGGTAATTCCTAGCTCACTATTTATAAGAGAGGCTGCAATTGATATAATGAGAAAGGCTACAGCAGAATGTATGGCCATTGATCCTATCGCAGATAGCTTATAAAATATTGGAACACCCAGTACATATCCAACGATTGCTATAAATCCGATGAGAGATATGATATGGAGTAAGTACTGGGCACATTTTCTCCAAAAAATCTGACTATTTTGTATCAAACAAAAAGAAATACCTAATAAAGTAAATGAAAATGCAGTACCTCTAGCCATTCTTCCGGGGAAAGAGTCAATGGATGGGGTAAACAAAAAGTCTTTAATGATGAGCTCGTCAATGTTCAGATTCAGTTGAAATTCATATTGAAGTAATGTCATCAATCCGGATAATGATATCAGCAAGCATAATATTCTATTCAGAAACTTCCACTTGTTTATTAAGATCAGGTATAGTTCAATAGATGACAAGATGAATAGTAAAGAAGTATTTACTTTCATATTTGTATACTCAGGAATAATACTAGTTAGTGAAGGGATCTTGAAAAGCCATCCGGCGAATACCATTAAACCCAAAGCAAACACAATGATGCAAAAGGATTTTACGATAAATATTATTCTCTCTTGACTCATGTTTCAATAAACCATTCTGTTATGGTAAAATAAGGTTAATTATTCAGATTGTAAATTGATCTGTCATGTTTTTAAGCAAGAATTAAACAAAAATATGTAATGAAGCGTATGGTGTGAAAGGACTAGCTTTACTACACGTCTTACTAGGCAAAAGAAACCAATAGTACCTAATGATAAAAAAATCAAGCATAAAACTTTTACGCTTCCCTTTTTCCTGGTTTCTGATGCCGGTGTTTTGGTTTACGATTAGTTTTGTTGAAAATATCGATTGGGTAAATGCAGTTTTAAGTTTTCTCATACTGCATTTATTGGTTTATCCTTCCAGCAATGGCTATAATTCTTATATGGATCAGGACACATCTAGTATAGGAGGCATCAAGCATCCTCCGTTACCTGATAAAGAATTATTTCTTATAACAATTGTTCTGGATGCGATCGCATTATTATTATCGCTTTTCATTTCTCTATATTTTGCTGGTCTGTTATTGGTATATATTGTTTGTTCTCGATTATATAGCTATAGAAGAATCCGATTAAAAAAATATCCGATTATAGGATATCTGATCGTTATCTTAAATCAAGGGGGCGTTGTTTTTTTAATGATTTATCATGGTGCTACTCATCAAAGTATTGAAACGATTCCTTTGATTGGTGTCATTACAGCATGTTTATTGATAGGTGGCTTTTATCCCATCACTCAAATTTATCAGCATGACTCAGATAAAAATGATCAAGTCAAAACCATTTCTATGTTATTGGGCAAGCGCGGAACTTTTATTTTTTGTGGAATACTATATATAATAGCGTTCGGCTTATTATTTCTTTATTTCAAGGAGCTGCAGCAATTATTTCTATTTTTTGTTTTACAAATCTTCTTCTTACCTGTAGCCGTATATTTTCTTACCTGGGCAGTGAAAGTTTGGAACGATCCACAAAAAGCCGATTACGAACATACCATGAAGATGAATTGGATAGCATCCACATGTACTTCAATGGCATTTATTACTTTACTATTAATACAATATTTTGACTGATATTATTTCTATAGCAACTGCTGTACCTCAGTTTTGTCATAAGCAAGAAGATATTCTAGTTTATATGAGTCAAGCATACCAGCTTGATGATACTGAAAAACGAAAATTAAAGTTCATGTATCATCAAAGCGGTATAGAACAACGATATTCTGTTTTGCCCGATTTCTCATCAACAACAGCAGCAACATTTTTCTATGAAGGTGATAAAAAAATTGAGCGAAGTTTGGAAGAACGACTCAAAATTTATGACGATACTTCTGTAACGCTTTCTATCAATGCAATTCAAAAATGTATCAATGGATTTATATCAGAAAAAGAAATCACGCACTTAATAACAGTAAGTTGTACCGGAATGACAGCCCCGGGTTTAGATATTAAATTAATAGAGGAACTGGGATTAAATAAAAATATTTTCAGAACCTCAGTCAATTTTATGGGTTGCTATGCTGCTATTCATGCTTTAAAATTAGCAGATATGATTGCACAAGGAAATGCGAATGCTAATATTGTTATTGTTACCGTTGAATTGTGTACCCTCCATTTTCAATCTACCATGAATGAAGACAATTTAGGCAGTAGTCTGTTGTTTGCAGATGGTTGCGCTGCTGTTTTGCTATCCAACAACATACATCGAGAGCATAAGATCAGGATCGATGGATTTTATTCTCAAATAGCTATTGAAGGGAAAGCAGACATGGCTTGGGAATTAGGATCTACCGGATTTCAAATGAGATTGAGCGGTTATATCCCACAGTTGATTGAGGCAGATATTGAATCGCTTTTATCAGGCGCATTGAACGAAAGGGGGTTAAAAAAAGAGGAAATCAACCATTGGTGTATTCATCCCGGTGGGAAAAGAATTCTTGACAGCATACAACGAAAGTTGAATTTATCATCGAATGCGCTTGATCCATCCAGAGCGGTATTGAAGGAATATGGGAATATGTCATCACCAACCGTTCTTTTTGTACTCAAAAGTCTTTTTGAAAACAATTATCAGTCCGATGAAAACATTCTAGCGATGGCTTTTGGTCCGGGATTAACCATGGAAACTTTTACAGCTCACTTTGTATGAATTTATCTAAACGATCATATCAGCCGGAGCTTTTAGATGATATAAATATTCCGATGGATGATATCCGTCTGAATATGCTTGAGTTGGATACTATTAATACCTATTTGGGAGGGCATCGCATAACCATCAAAGGAGTAAAACAATTATCCGGACTACAAAAGTTTGTGCATGTTTGTGAAATAGGTTGTGGTGGAGGCGATAACTTAGCCGCTATTGCACGATGGGCTAACCGTAACAATATCCAACTTGAAATTACAGGAATCGACATCAATAGTCATTGTATTAATGTCGCAAAAAATAGAAATGATATAGGCGCTAAAGCAAACTGGATTACTAGTGATTATCGTAGTGTAAGTTTCTCAAAGTGTCCTGATATTATTTTTTCAAGTCTATTCTGCCATCACTTTACCAATGAATCTCTTGTTGAACAACTTCAATGGATGAGTCGGAATTCTGTTCATGGCTTTTTTATCAATGATCTTCATAGACATTGGTTGGCGTATTATTCGATTAAAATACTCACTCAATTATTTTCAAAATCTTATTTGGTAAAAAATGATGCTCCCTTGAGTGTTAAGAGAGGGTTTAAAAAGGAAGAATGGATTGAGTTGTTGAACAAGGCTTCAATTGAAGCAGAAGTTTCATGGGAGTGGGCTTTCAGGCATTTAATCCTATCAAAAAGCAAAATTGATCGAAAGTAGTATCACATATGATGTAGCAATTATCGGAGGGGGACTGGCAGGTCTCACACTTGCCATACAATCTGCGAATGCCGGTTATCGAACTATACTTTTTGAAAAGGAAAGCTATCCGTTTCATAAAGTTTGTGGGGAGTATATCAGTATGGAAAGTCATCAATTCTTATTGCAGTGCGGTGTGCCTTTGAAAGATTGGGATTTGCCTTTTATCTCCCAATTACAGATCTCAGATTGTACAGGAAGATCGTACGAATTTCCCCTGACCTTGGGTGGATTTGGTATCAGCAGATACAAATTAGATCATGCGCTGGCTTTGATAGCAAAACAGAAAGGGGTTGAATTATATGAAGCAATAAAAGTTGAAGACGTTACATTTCAAGATGATCTTTTTCAAATACATACCCATCACAATAGATATACTGCAAAATTTGTAGCCGGGTCATTTGGTAAAAGATCTAACCTTGATATTAAATGGAAAAGGAATTTCTCTTTAAAGAAGAAGAGTAGATTGAATAATTATATTGGTGTCAAGTATCATGTAAAATATGATATAGATAGTCGTTTGATTGGGCTACATAATTTTAAAAATGGTTATTGCGGTATATCCAGAATTGAGGATGATAAGTGCTGTGTATGTTACCTAACTACATCTGATGAGCTTTCCAAGGCGGGTAATACGATTGAACAATTGGAGGCAAAAATTTTATCCAAAAATAAAGTCTTATCAGAAATTTTTTCCAAAGCTCAATTTTTGTATGATAAGCCCCTTACGATTGCACAAATTAGTTTTGATCAAAAAAAGCAAGTTGAAAATCATATACTGATGTTGGGAGATGCAGCAGGCTTAATTACTCCACTATGTGGTAATGGTATGAGTATGGCTATGCATGCTTCAAGTCTGGTGTTTCAAAATATGAAGCTTTTTCTGGATGGTGAACTAAGTCGTGAACAAATGGAAAAGCAGTACATCAAAGTTTGGAAGACTCAATTCTCAAGAAGACTCGCAATTGGAAGGTTCGTCCAGTCATTTTTCGGAAATACTTTTCTTACAAGGGTTTTCTTATACACTATGTCGAAGATGCCTAAACTCGCCAATTGGCTGATTCGGCAAACCCATGGTACTCCTTTCGCCTAGGGCTTTAACATTTTGATAATATTCAGTTGTAAGGGATCAAGAGAGTAATCGTCTTAAGGGTTAATCTCAATAAATCACAACAACTGTTATATGAAACAATCCTTTTTACTATCTCTTTTTGCACTCCTTGTATTTACAGCATTTGCCCAAACTGCAGAAGTTCGAAAAAAACATTACAATCTGTCAAACAATCTTGCGATAAGCGGATATGATCCTGTTGCCTATTTCACGGTAAAAAAAGCCGTAAAGGGTAAGTCGGCTTATTCAGTTACTGAAAAAGATATTACTTACTATTTTTCTTCAAAAGAAAACAAGGATGCTTTTATCAAAAATCCTTCCGCTTATGAGCCTGAATATGGAGGCTGGTGTGCTTATGCCATGGGAGCTACAGGTGAAAAAGTTCAAGTAGATCCGGAAACGTTTAAGATTATCAATAATAAGCTGTATCTCTTTTATAACCGCTTCTTTAATAATACACTCAAAGATTGGAATAAAGATGAAGCTAACCTAAAGTCTAAGGCTGATATAGCATGGAAAAAATTCATTAATTGATATTATGAATACATACTTAAAAAATCAAATCAATGAAGACACCCACTATCGTATTATGGATACTGAGAATTGTAGCGGCAATCATTATGCTACAAACACTTTACTTCAAGTTCTCTGCAGCAGAAGAGTCTGTTTATATTTTTTCAAAAATGGGTATTGAGCCATGGGGACGTATAACAACTGGAATATTTGAGTTGTTTGCCTCCATTCTATTGCTTTTCAATCCAACATTGGTTTTTGGAGCAATAATAGCTGTTGGTATCATGAGTGGTGCATTACTTTCTCATTTGACTGTTTTGGGAATCGAAGTAAAAGATGATGGGGGGCAACTTTTTCTGTATGCGCTTGTTGTGTGGGTCAGTAGTACCGTAATAATCTGGCTTAAAAAAGAATGGATTATACAATTTTTGAAACAATTTAAATTGAGATAATATGCAAAAGATTGGAGTTGCTTTCTGTTTAATGTTTTTTGTTAGTATGGCTACTGCTCAAACAGTATCAACAAAAAAAACAAACCGCTTCGTTGATGTAGCTTTAACGGCAGGATCGTCACAAGGCGCCGCAGCATTTTCTTACGTTCACAATTGGAAAATCGGTAAAAAACAAAAATGGGAAATTGGGATTGGAGGAAGATTAACAAGTTATTTTGGTACGAAAAGAGAATATATTACCGCAGGACCCGCCAGATTAACCAGAAGTCAATCTATTCCATTTTTAATCTTTTTTGCAGATCAAAGGCCTGAGAATTGGGATACACTCAATGTGCAAAGACCTTTTACCACTGCATTCAATGCAACAGTAAATATTGGTTATCATTTTAATAAAAAATGGTCTGCCGGTTTTAATATCGATTTGATAGGAGTTACTCTTGGACGAACTACCAATGGTATTCTTACGAGTAATGGTACTACCAGAAATGACTCTGAAGTTAAACCTACTGCTTTTAATATTCTTCTTACGGGTGATCATGATCGAGGTAGCCTTAATTCTGAATTTTTCATCGGGTATCATTTTTCTGATAAATGGTCTCTAAGAGGGGTTTTCCAGTATTATTTTTCTGAATATAAAACTACTAATCTTAGTCAAGTAACTTCTGACGGTACTGTAATAAACCGATTCAGAAATAAAGTAAATGCTTTCGGTATTGGCATATCCAGACATTTTTAAAAAGCAAAACCATTATTATGAAAAAATATATCTACTTCACAGGGATAGTCTTATTATCCCTAATAAATGGTTGTACTAAAAGCGGCTCTTCATCTGATCCAATTGATGAGATGATTGGTAACACAGGAACTCCTGTTACATCAGCTATGGCTTTTACATCCGCAAATGGATATACGGTTACTGGTAATGTAAGAGTTTATCAAAAAGATGGTAAACTCATTTTAGCGTTAGAAAATTTCAGAAGCTCTAATGGACCAGATTTACGCGTATACCTTTCAAAAGAAATACAGCCTGTGAATTTTAATGAATTGGGAAGGTTGAAGTCTATTCAAGGTAATCAGTTATATGATATCCCAGGAAACCCCGATTTCAATGAGTATAAATTTGCAGTGATTCACTGCCAGCAATTCAATAGAGCGTTTGGTTTTGCTACCATTAAATGATTAATTGAATATAAGGAGATACCAATGTGATGAAAATAGTTTTAACTATAGCAATATTATTGAATGCCTTTCTCATCTCTGCGCAGAAATATGCCCCTATTGATGCTGAGTCAGCAGTAAATTTTACGATCAAAAACTTGGGTATTAACGTTACGGGCAAATTCACTGGCTTAACCGGATCGATTATTTTTGATCCGGAGAGTCTTTCGGAAAGCAAGTTCTCAGTATCGGTGAATAGCGCCTCTATTGATACAGATATCAAAGCCCGTGATAATCATTTAAAAAAAGAGGATTATTTTTATGTAGAACGATATCCAAGAATTAGTTTTATATCAAAGACTATAACAAAAGAGGCATCTGGGCAATATAAGGTCACAGGAGTGCTTGAGATAAAGGGAATAAGTAAAGAAATCAATTTTATATTTACTGCAAACCTAATAACAAGCGGGTACCTATTTAAAGGCGGGTTTAAGATAAATAGAAAAGATTTTAAAGTTGGCGGAAAAAGCCTGATATTGTCTGATCAACTATCGGTTAACCTTTCTGTTATGGCACAAAAAAACTGACAAAAGAAAATTGTATTTATGCATATTGCCCTTGCTATCAAAAATGTGTTTGTACAACTGCACGAAACCTTAGATAAGCTAAACGCTGATCAATATACACAACCTAGTAAGGCATTATTCAATGCAACTATCGGTCAACATGTTAGGCATATTGTAGAGTTGTTTCAATGCTTGGAAAATGGGTATGATTCCGGTATCGTAAATTATGAGCATAGAAAAAGAGATAAATCGATAGAAACCGATAAGCAATTAGCAATTCAGCTATTGCATGATATCAGCAACAGATTGATAAGAGATGATAAATCTATTCAACTCGAAATGAGTTATGATGATGTTTCTAATGAAAAAGTTCTTGTTAATAGTAACTATTATCGTGAAGTAGTATATAATTTGGAACACACAGTGCATCATATGGCTTTGATTCGTGTAGGTGTTGCTGAAGTTTCTGATCTTGTTTTACCGGATAGCTTTGGTGTGGCTTCTTCTACTATGAAACATCGCGATACATGTGCACAGTAACATACATACCTGTAGGCAATAAAGTATTACTTACTTCCAATAGAGATGAAAAAGGAATAAGAAAAAAAGCGATAGCTCCAATCATTCATACTGTTGACCAGATGAAAATATTATCTCCTTTGGATGCACAAGCCGGAGGAACATGGATAGGAGCTTCGGAGGTAGGAACTGTGATGGTATTATTGAATGGTGGGTTTATAAAACATGAACCTGCTGTTTCTTATCGAAGAAGTCGAGGACTTATATTTCTCGATATTCTTTCACAGCAAGATGTGCTATCGGGGTATAAAAAAATAGCTCTTCTAGGGATTGAGCCTTTTACACTGATCATTTGGGAAAAAGGACAACTATTTGAATGCAGATGGAGTGGGGAAGAAAAATATATTCGAGAAGTTGACCCCAGCCAACCACATATATGGTCATCGGTTACTTTATATACACAGGAAATCATTCAAAAAAGAGAATATTGGTTCAATGATTGGTTGCAACAACATCCAGAACCAAATTCAGAAGATGTTTTATCGTTTCATTTGTTTGGAGGAAATGAAGATATTGAAAATGGTATTCGTATGAATCGTAACAACGAAATGTTAACGGTAAGTGTTACCAATATCATTTGTGATCAAACATCTGCAAACATGTTTTACAATGATATCATCCATCAGGAACAACATCAATTATCAGTTTCATTTGTACAGCAACAGCCTGTTTCTTAACTTTCAGGCATGTCTTTGATCAGGAAGTTAAAGTTCCATCCATTTTTTATTAGACTTTTGAACTGGGAATATTGGTCATTCAATGTTCTGTATGCACCTTTATATCCTTACTGGTTTTGGTTATGTTTAAAAGCGAGGGCTTTCTTTTATATCAATGCAGCCAATCCGAGTATTCGTAACGGAGGGTTCTTGATGGAGAGCAAAAAAGAGATATACGATATACTGCCTGCCGGATCTTATCCTACAACATTATTCTTTGTGGCAAGAACCAAGATCGAAACTGTAATCGATTCCATTCAAAACGAGAATATGTCTTTTCCCTTGATCGGCAAGCCGGATATTGGTATGAGAGGAATGAGTGTAAAAAAGCTATGCAATGAAGAAGATGTAAAAGCGTATGTTCAATCTGCCGATTTTGATTTTCTCATACAAGCTTATATCCCATTTGAAGAAGAAGTAGGTATATTTTATTATCGTATACCAGGTGAAGAGAAAGGGAAAATCACGGGTATTGTAGGTAAGGAATTTCTATCTGTAACAGGTGATGGTATTTCTAACATTGATCAGCTTTTGCAATTGGATCCAAGATATATTCTTCAGCTACCTGCACTACGCCAAACAATACGCGATGAGTTAAGGGTTGTCCTGAATAAAGGGGAACAAAGAGTGCTAGTTCCCTATGGAAATCACGCTCGCGGTGCTAAATTCATTGATCTGAGTCATTTGGCTGATGAACAACTTAATACTGTTATTGACACCTTGGCACAACAGATTCAGGGATTTTATTATGGCAGGATGGATATACGATACGAATCTATTGAGCTGTTGCGGCAAGGAAAAAATTTTATGATCGTAGAATTGAATGGATCGGGAAGTGAACCTACGCACATGTACGATCCTAAACATTCTGTTTTTTATGCCTGGAGAGAAATTACCCGTCATTGGAGTATCATGTGTAAGATCAGTATGATTAATCACGCCGGGGGAATCCCTTATATGACTAGAAGTGAAGGGTTGGCAATGTTAAAAGCCAATAAAGAAATGGTGAAAAAAATATCCTGATAGTCAAAATCAGCCAATATTTTGTCAAGAAATAAATCGATCGCTGTGTCATTGTTGCATTAATTTGCGCATCAAAATTTATCGGATGTTACATAGCGCCAAAGCTTTTCTTTTCGATTTGAATGGAACCATGATCGATGATATGCATTATCACAAACAAGTGTGGTTCGACGTGCTAACCAAAGACCTAGGTGCAAATCTGACTTGGGATGAAGTTGCTCATCAGATGTATGGGAAAAATACAGAGTTATTGATTCGCATCTTTGGCCCAGATCGCTTTACACCTGAAGAAATGGATCATTTATCCGTGGAAAAAGAAAAAAGATACCAGGCACTTTATCGACCTGAATTGAAAGGCTTACCCGGTCTGGAAACATTTCTTGAAACTGCGAAACAAAAAGGAATAAAAATGGGAATCGGTTCTGCTGCCATCTTATTCAATATTGATTTTGCGATTGATGGACTTCAAATCCGTCACTATTTTGATTCTGTGATTGGTGCTGAACATGTAAAAGATAGCAAACCGGATCCTGAAACGTATTTGAAAGGCGCAGAAGAGTTGGCTGTGAATCCCACAGACTGTATTGTTTTTGAAGATGCACCCAAAGGGGTTGAAGCGGCTTTGAATGCAGGTATGAAATGTGTAGTGTTAACGACCATGCACGAGAAGGAAGAGTTTAGTCAATATCCCAATGTAATCACTTATACTAAGAACTATATCGATCTGCTACCTATGTTAGAGCAGTAATTGTATAAAAAAGGGCCGATCAACGATCGGCCCTTTTTTATGTATTCTTAGTATTACCAGAAACGAACATACAATGCAGTTAATAATAAGAGTGTGATAACAATCAGTACCATTACTGATTTGCTAACAGCAAACATACCCTTATCAAACACAAATGCTTTAGGATTTACTTTTGGTCCACCCAGACTGATAGCGATCATCAGAACAGAAGTGAAGAAGAATGACCATCCCATGTTAATCAGGAATGGGATTTCATATCCTCCTTTACCATTGGGATAAGCAGTATATAAAATAGTTTCATTGCCTAATATAGCAGGAGCATAGTTATTAAAGAAAACAGACAATACAAATCCACAAATCACACCTGCAATTGCTGCAGCACCTGTTGTTCTCTTCCAGAACATACCTAATAAGAACATCGCAAATACTCCGGGGCTAATGAAGCCAGTATATTTTTGGATGAAGGTAAAACCGCCTTCGCCACCTATTCCCAAAGTGTCATTCCAAGTGAAAAGAACACTCACGATCATTGCGATCAGTATCGTTACTCTTCCTACCCACACCATTTTCTTTTCATCTGCATTTGGGCGAATGTATTTCTTAAAGATGTCAAGTGTAAAAATGGTAGAAATGCTGTTGGCTTTTCCGGCAAGTGAAGCTACAATAGCAGCTGTAAGTGCGGCAATTGAAAGACCTTTTAAGCCGCTAGGAAGAAAACTTAATATGGCAGAATAAGCACCATCTTTACTACCGCCTTCTAGTTGAGGTAAGTGACCATTCTTATACAACACATATGCAGCGATACCGGGTAACATCACAATGACAGGCATCATGAGTTTTAATAATCCAGCAAATAAAATACCCGTTCTGGCAGTTTGCAGATTGGCACCTAGGGCACGTTGTGTAATGTATTGGTTACATCCCCAATAATTTAAGTTAACGATCCACTGGCCGGCAAAATACATGGCGATACCCGGGAGAACCAAATATTTGTTGATTTCTTCTTGTGTTGCATCGGGTCCCGGTTTTTTCAGAATCATATGGAAATGATCCGGTGCCTCTTTCAAGAGTGTATTGAAGCCGGCAATGACATCTTTTCCTAAACCAAATTTTTCACTTACAATGAGTAACGCCATATAAGTTGTGGCTAATCCTCCGATGATCAATACTGCCACTTGTATTACATCAGTATAACCAATCACTTTCATTCCACCGAGTGTAATAATCAATGCAAAGACCGCTAGTAGAATCATGATAAGATGGAGATATTGTCCCCCCACCAAACCATTAATAGCAACAGCACCCAGATAAAGAATGGATGTGAGGTTCACAAACACATACAAGAATAACCAAAATACAGCCATGATCAATGCCACAGTTTCATTGTACCTGTTGGTAAGAAACTGAGGCATCGTGAATATCTTATTCTTTAGATAAATGGGCATGAACCATATGGCAATAATAATAAGTGCCAATGCGGCGATCCATTCATAGGCAGCTACCGCAGTACCTACAAAAAAACCTTCACCACTCATACCGATAAACTGTTCGGCAGAAATATTAGATGCAATGAGTGATGCTCCGATCGCCCACCATGTTAATGATCCTTCTGCCAAAAAGAAATCTTTGGTGTCGGCTGTTTGTTTCTTTTTTCGCTGATAAATCCAATAACCGTATCCGGCTACGATGATAAAATAAAATAGAAAGACAATAATGTCAATAGTGGCAAGTCCTTTCATGGTGTTGGTTTCTTGTGTTGAAAGATCGTTTATTTATTGGTAGAACTTATCGTTCCAGCGGAGTTCATTTTTGAATTGATACATTCTGGTTTCATTATTGATACATACAAATTCAATACCTGCCATTGCTGCAAAATCTTCCATCTGTTCAGCGGAAATGTTTTGCGAATAACAAGTATGATGCGCGCCTCCTGCAAGTATCCATGCTGCACATCCATTTTGCATATCAGGATATGGCTTCCATAGTACACGTGCTACTGGCAATTTGGGTAAGCTTGCAATGGGTGCAATGGCCATTACATCATTGACTAATAAACGGAATCGATTACCCATGTCTACAATTGAGGCATTGATAGCCGGGCCAGGACCTGAATTAAAGACAAGTCTAACAGGGTCTGCTTTTCCTCCAATACCTAATGGATGTATCTCACAATTTGGTTTGCCATCAGCGATAGACTCACAGATCTCTAACATATGTGCTCCAAGTACCAATTTGTTATCTGGATTAAAATGATAAGTATAATCTTCCATGAAAGAATTACCTCCTTTTAATCCACTACCCATCACTTTCATAGCACGAACCAATGCAGCTGTTTTCCAATCACCCTCACCTGCAAATCCATAACCTTTACCCATCAATCTTTGTGCGGCAATACCCGGCAGCTGTTCTAATCCATGGAGATCTTCAAAAGTGGTGGTAAAGCCTTTGTATCTTCCTTGAATGAGAAATTTTTCAATCCCTAATTCTATTCTAGCTGCAGTTCTAAGAGAGTCATATTGTGCGCCACCTTTTTTGAGGCTATCCATCAGGTTGTAACTGGAATGATATTCTTCAATCAATACATCTACATCTCCTTCAGAGATTTCATGCATCACTTGTACGAGATCACCAACGCCATGGGTATTGACTGAATATCCAAATTTGATCTCAGCTTCTACTTTATCCCCTTCTGTCACAGCAACAAATCGCATGTTATCGCCAAAACGTACAAATCTAGCTCCCTGCCAATCATGCCATCCGGCTGCAGCCCTAATCCATCCGTTGATCTTCTCGATACATTCATTGTCGCTCCAATGGCCTACAACCACTTTTCTGTCAAGACGCATTCTACTCATGATAAATCCAAATTCACGATCTCCATGTGCACTTTGATTGAGATTCATGAAATCCATATCAATGGTAGACCATGGAATATCTCTATTGAACTGCGTATGGAAATGCAAAATGGGTTTTCTTAAAATTTTCAATCCACCAATCCACATCTTAGCAGGAGAGAATGTGTGCATCCAAGTGATTACACCAATACAGTTCACAGCATTATTGGCTTCTTGACAGAGTGAAAATATTTCTTCAGTGGATTTGACTGTCGGTTTATAAACGATTTGTACAGGTATATTTGGTGCCTTATTCAGTGCATCGGCAATTACTGTTGAGTTAGTAGCTACCTGCTTTAAAGTTTCTTCTCCGTACAAGTGTTGGCTGCCTGTTACAAACCAAACTTCTAGTTGCTTGAGATTAATCATATTGCTTGTCTTTAATGATAAATTAGTTATTGACCATAATAGGAATCAGGTCCATGTTTTCGCTCATAATGTTTTTTGATCAAAGTATCTTTTAAGCTCGGTGCAGATGGGTTGATCTGTAAGGTTAAGTAAGCCATCTTTGCTACTTCTTCCAATACAGCTGCGTTGTAAACAGCTTTATGTGATGTTTTACCCCATGTAAATGGTGCATGATTCCCAACGAGTATCATTTCTGTTTCTGATGGATCTAGTTTTCTTTCAGCGAAGCAATTGAGGATTTGATGACCTGTTTCTGTTTCATAATCACGTTGAATCATTTCATCGCTCATGGGTGCGGCACAGGGTATCACAGAAGTGGTATGATCAGCATGTGTTGTACCGAATATGGGGATATCACGCTGTGCTTGAGCCCATGCAGTTGCATAAGTTGAATGGGTATGTACGATACTTCCAATTGATTCCCAGTATTTATAAAGAACAGCATGCGTTTTGGTATCAGATGAAGGTCTAAGACTCCCTTCTATGGTGTTTCCATCAAAATCAACAATAACCATCTTATCAGGAGTGAGTTCTTCATAAGGAACCCCGCTGGGTTTGATGGCGAAGACTTTTTTTACGCTATCAGCTACACTTACATTGCCAAAAGTGAATAATACCAACCCAAGTTTTGGTAGTTCCATATTGGCTATATAAGCTTCTTCTTTTAAAGCATCATATTGACTCATGAATTCTATTTTATTGTTTGCGCGAATGCTGCTCAGTGAATTTACCTGCTTCCTGGTATTTCAGGTAACGGTTATTATAATAAGAAGTATTAGCTGTGTTTGGAAGATAGGTGGTATCAAATCCTTGCCCCATTTGCTTCATGGCATCTTCAACCTTTGAATAAATACCGGCTGCGGTAGCAGCAAACATTGCAGCACCAAGCGCACAGGTCTGTTCACTTTTATGGATTCGGATCGGCATATTCATCACATCAGCCATCACTTGCATGATGTAAGGAGATTTTTTCGCTACACCACCCAGACCTATCAAACCTTTCACAGGAACGCCTTCACTGATAAATCTATCCACTATCATTTTAGCTCCAAAGCAAGTGGCTTCTACCAATGCCTTGAAAATGGATGCCGCGTTCGTGCCGAGATTTAATCCATGTAAGCTGCTGGTTAAAAATTGATTGGCATCAGGGGTTCTTCTTCCGTTGAACCAATCGAGTGCTAGCTCATCATCGTCTTGCAAAGGGAGTGTTATAGCTTCTTTTGATAGATGTGCGATGAGTTGATCATTCAATTCTGTTTGTAATTGACTGTATTGTTGATTAGTAATGGTCGTTGATTTCGACAGTAATTCATACACTGGTTGCAGTAACATGTTTTTGAACCAAGCATAGGTATCACCAAATGCAGATTGGCCAGCTTCAAGTCCAAGCATACCTGGGATCACTGATCCTGTTACCTGACCACAAATACCTTTTACGGTCTTATCTGCTAAGTCTTTTGAAGGAGCAACAAGAATGTCGCAAGTAGAAGTGCCCATGACTTTACTTAAATGATAAGGTTCAATTTGTCCACCCACAGCACCCATGTGCGCATCAAATGCGCCTACTGCTACGATCACATTTTCTGATAGACCTAGTTTGGAAGCCCATTCTGCAGAAAGGGTACCTGCGGAAGTGTCTGAAGCAAATATTTGTTGTCCAAGTGAGTTTACATAACCATCAAGTAAGGGGTCTAATGAAACAAAAAATTCATTGGGTGGATAACCATTGAACGCCTCTGCCCATAAACCCTTATGTCCAGCGGCACACACACTTCTTTTTAGCTCTGCGATATGTTTGCCACCTGTTAAGAGGAATGGGATCCAATCGCAGTGTTCCACCCATGATACGCATGCTTTTCGAACGTTTGTATCGGTTCTGAGGATATGCAATAGTTTAGCCCAAAACCACTCAGATGAATAAATGCCTCCTACATATTGAAGATAGTTGGTGTCAAACTTTGTTGCGTGTTGATTGATCTCGGCGGCTTCATTAACACTGGTGTGATCTTTCCATAATACAAACATGGCATTTGGATTCTCAGCAAACTCAGGAAGCAATGCCAAAGGTGTACCGCTTTCATCTACTGCTACGGGTGTAGACCCTGTTGTATCTACCCCAATGGCTACTACATTTCCCGCAACAGTATGACCGGCTTGCTTTAGACAATTGGTTATCGTAGTTGTAAGTCCTTCCACATAATCTAAAGGGTGTTGTCTGAACCGACTATCAGTAGCATTACAGTATAAGCCTTTTTTCCAGCGGGAATAATAGTGAACAGAAGAGGTGATTTCCTCTCCGGTAGTAGTGTTGACTATAATAGATCTCACAGAGTCAGTACCATAGTCTACGCCTATCACAAACGAGTCTTTTTTCATTTGGCAAGCAATGAGGTTCGATAATTCGTGTCAAAATAACACTTAAAAATGGAAAACAAAAAAAACAGGAAGTTTTTTTCCTGTTTATTTCAAATTTCCCGGGTTGGGTATGAGGTTCAAGAAAGCATGAAAGTTAGCTGCATAGCGCCTTTTATCAAGTTTGTAATAATAGGCGCCTTTTTTTGAGCTTTCCTTGTCTTTGTCTTTTTGTTTCACTAATAACTTGGTGGATTGTAATTTCCGGCTAAAGTTTCGTTTATCAAACTGGTAATCAAAGATGCCCTCGTACAAACTTTGTAGTTGAGGTAGCGTGAATTTTTCCGGCAGAAGCTCAAATAAAATAGGGTGAAAAGCCGCTTTATATCTAAGTTTCTCTTTCGCCATATCTACCATTTTCTGATGATCAAAGATCAATTTGGGTGTGTCTTTGATGGGGAACCATTCTGCATGGTAATCGGCATTGATTTGTTTTTCATACTTATGAATATCAATCAATGCGAAATAGGCAACTGATACTGTTCTTTCAATCGGGTCACGGTTCACTTCGCCAAATGCAAACAATTGCTCCATATATACACCTTCTAACCCTGTTAGCTCTTTTAAGATGCGAGCAGAGCCTTTTTCAAAGTCTTCATCTTTCTGAATGAATCCTCCCATTAAACTCCATTTACCCTTTTCATACTCCAATCCACGCTGTACAAGTAATAACTTCAGATCTGCTCCATCAAATCCAAAGATGATACAATCTATGGCAACTAATATTCGTGTTTGTTTATGATACCTGACCATATAAAAGCAAATGCAAGGTTGATGGCTTCAATAAAGCGCTGTTAAATATCTGAATAAAATTATATTTTCTTCTTAAAAATAATAAGTGTTTTTTTTACAATTAATATTTTTTTTCTAATTTGGTACGGTTGGTTTACCAAAAACTATTGCTTAGTATTCATAATACCTGCTTCCATATGAAAAAAATACAACTCATGGCAATTCTGGCAAGTGCAACCATTCTCATGCAATGCACCTCATCATCTACCGCTGTTGAAGAGCCCTCAGTGCTTGATACTACTGCGTTACAATCTGCTTATCAACAAACAATCAATGGTAAAAATGTAGGAATTTATTTTCTTAAAAATGCCAACAATGTTGAAGTAGCAATCACGAATTATGGAGGACGAGTAGTAGCTCTAGTAGTACCTGATAAAAACGGTAATCCAACCGATATCGTTTTGGGTTATGATAGTCTGGATCACTACAGAAACCGTAATGAAGCATATTTTGGGGCTTTGATCGGCAGGTATGGAAATAGAATTGCAAAAGCCTCCTTTAGCTTGAATGGTGAGACCTACAAATTAGCTGCCAATAATGGCCCAAATTCTCTGCATGGTGGTCCGATGGGATTTCATAATCAAGTATGGGATGTTATCGGTCATGATGATCATTCATTATCACTTTCTTATTTATCTAAAGATGGCGAAGAGGGCTATCCAGGAAATCTACAGGTAAAAGTCATCTATACACTTACAGATGCTAATGAGTTAAAGATCGAATATGAGGCAACCACTGATAAAGCCACCGTTGTAAATCTTACCAATCATGCTTATTTCAATCTGAATGGACAAGGGAACGAGACCATTACAGATCATGAACTGATGATCAATGCATCTAAGTATTCAGCAGTAGATTCTACTTTGATTCCGGCAGGAGCGCCAGTAGAAGTAAAAGGCACTCCATTTGATTTTACTACTTCAAAGTTAGTTGGTAAAGACATCAATACTGATCATATACAGATCAAAAACGGATTAGGGTATGATCACAATTTTGTGTTGAATAAAACAGCTGAAAAAAAGCTTGATAAGGCGGCAACCGTGTATTCGCCTCTTACAGGTATTACCATGGATGTGTTGACAACCGAACCTGCTATCCAATTCTATAGTGGCAATTTTTTAGACGGCACATTGATCGGAAAGGGCAATAAAAAGTATGGATATCGTTCAGCATTTTGTTTGGAAACACAACATTATCCTGATGCACCTAATCAGCCTGATTTTCCTTCGACAGTATTAGAGCCCGGAAAAAAATATCAGACAACAACGATCTATACATTCGGAGTTCGTAAATGATAAAATAAAAAAAGAAGCGGTTAATATTTGAATAGATGATCAGGCAAAACAAGGATATTTTTATCCTTACCTGCATGAGCCAATTGTAAACAATAGATCTAATTACTAAAGCAAATCTGTTTTAGAAAAATATTCTGTCAACTGAAATAAATACAGGAATTATGTCTTACTACAAAAGTAAAGCCTTTGTTGCCGGTATTCTTTTGTCAGTCAGTTACTTGACTGCACAAAACAATAAAGATTATCCGATCCAGCCGGTAACATTCAATCATGTACATGTGTATGATCAATTCTGGGCGCCAAGAATCAATGTAAATGCAGAAATCACGATACCGTATGTTTTGCAGAAATGCCGGGAAACAGGTCGCGTAGATAATTTCTTGAAAGCAGCAGGTAAGAAAGCGCCTGAAAACCTTACTGAGTACCCTTTTGATGATTCTGATATTTTCAAAGTTATTGAAGGTGTTTCCTATGCCTTACAAGTGAAGCCTAATCCTGAGTTGGAAAAGTCTATTGACACATTAATTCAAATCATAGGAGATGCACAGGAACCGGATGGATATCTGTATACATTCAGAACAATGAAGCCCGCTAAGTTACATCCATGGATCAGCGAGAAGCGATGGGAAAAAGATCCTGACTTGAGTCATGAATTGTACAACTCAGGTCACTTATTTGAGGCAGCAGTAGCGCATTATTTATCTACCGGTAAAAAGAGCCTATTGAATATAGCTACAAAGAATGCTGATCTCATTGTAAAAGATTTTTTTTACGGTAAAGCTCCTTACTTCCCGGGTCATCAGGTAATTGAGACAGGTTTGTCCAGGTTATATCGTGTAACAGGAAAGAAAGAGTACCTCGATCTAGCTAAATACTTTTTAGACATACGTGGTAATGGTGTAGTAAAAGGGGCGCAGTATAGCCAATCTCACAAACCTGTTACAGATCAACATGAGGCAGTTGGACATGCAGTTCGTGCTGCTTATATGTATACTGGCATGGCTGATGTGGCTGCGCTCACAGGAGATGCTTCTTATATCAAAGCCATTGGTGATATCTGGTCTGATGTGGTAACCAAAAAAATGTATCTCACAGGTGGTATTGGCGCTACAGGTGCCGGAGAAGCATTTGGGGCTGCTTATCAGCTTCCGAATATGTCTGCCTATGCAGAAACCTGTGCTTCTATCGCCAATGTATATTGGAACAATAGAATGTTCCTATTGCATGGTGATGCAAAATACATTGATGTCATGGAAAGAGTGTTGTACAATGGTATGTTATCGGGAATTGCACAGGATGGGAAAAAGTTCTTTTATCCTAATCCATTAGCATCAATGGGTCAACATCAGCGTAGTGCTTGGTTTGGATGTGCGTGCTGTATTTCGAATGTAACACGCTTCATGCCATCTGTGCCGGGATATGTATATGCGCAGGATCAAAACAATGTCTATGTGAATTTATACATGACCAATGAAGCGAATATTACTTTGCCTTCCGGAAAATTAACGGTAGCACAGGAAACAGCTTATCCATGGCAGGGTAATGTGAAGATCACAGTGAATCCGGAAAAGCAAATGAATTTTGCATTGAGAGTTAGAATTCCGGGATGGGCAAGAAAAGAAGCAGTACCGGGAGACCTCTATCGTTTTGCAAGTCAGAAAGAACAAAACAATATAGAGATTCGCATTAATGGAAAGACAGTTTCATATACCATAGATAAAGGCTATGCCGTATTTAATCGCGCTTGGAAAAAAGGCGATGTTGTTTCTTTTGAATTACCGATGGAGATAGAAAAAGTATTGGCCAATGAAAAAGTGAAAGATGATGTTGGGCGTTTTGCACTTCAGCGTGGTCCAATCGTCTATTGTTTAGAAGGCCCTGATCATGCAGATCAAGCAGTACAGAATATTGTTGTTCCACAACAAACTTCTTTTTCGGAAAAATATGATCCTTCTTTTTTGAATGGGGTATTGTTTTTAAACGGAACAGGGTCTGCAACTGCCAGACAAGTCAATAGTGATGAATTATTAAAGAAAGAGTTACCTGTTAAAGCTATTCCTTACTATTCATGGAACAATCGTGGTCCCGGCGAGATGGTCGTATGGATTCCTTTTGAAGAATCTTTGGCTAGACCTAAAGCAGCGCCTACCATTGCTTCAAAAAGTAAGATTAGCGCATCGATCAATAATCCACGTATGCTGACTTCTTTGAATGACCAGTTTGAACCTTCTTCTTCCGAAGATAAATCCGCACTCTATCTCCACTGGTGGCCAAAGAAAAATACAGAAGAATGGATTCAATACACTTTCGATCAGGAATATACCATTAGCGAATCAAAAGTGTACTGGTACGATGATAGTCCATTCGGTGGTTGTCGTATACCGGCAAAATGGGAAATATTATACAAACAAGGAGACGAGTGGGTGCCAGTACAAACAGCAACAGGATATGAAACTTCTAAAGACAAGTATAACACCGTTCGTTTTACACCGGTTAAGACAACTGCTGTGAGAATGAAAATCAAATTGCCTGAAAATCATGCTACCGGCGTACATGAGTGGATCATCAAATAAAAAGTTATGGTGTATCAGTCTCTAAAAAGAATCTTGGCATTACTAATGTTTATTTGTACTTGTTTGGGTTTACATGCACAAGAGAAAGTCTCTTTACAAGTATTCACCAATAAAGTAAAGAATACAGTGTCGCCAAATCTGCATGGCATCTTCTTTGAAGAAATCAGTCATGGAGGTGAAGGAGGACTTTATGCTGAGTTGATACAAAATCGTGGCTTTGAAGAAAGTAGAATTCCACCCGGTTCGGTATTGGAAGGTGATATGCTGAATCCCAATCCGCAAAAGAAACCACATTACAATCTCAACGGGCGATCCAGTAATTTTCGCTTACCATGGCCGGTGAAAACAGCCATGCCCTATTGGAGTATTAAAACAGGTGATGGTGGTAATGTTGAAGCCATTCTAAGTACTGAAAAACCGTTGACCGAGGCTACACCTCAATCTGCGATTGTTAAGGTAAACCAACTGTCCAAAGATGGTAAAGATTATTTTGTGAATGATGGTTTTTGGGGTATCAATGCACATAAAGGTGAAACATATCACCTCAGTTTTTATACCAGAACAGCGGATAGCTATCAAGGTCCTTTAACAGTAGTGCTTTTATCTTCTACAGGAAAAGAGATCGCAAGCCATACATTTAAATCTATTAGTAGTAAGGATTGGAAAAAGTACACTTGTAAACTGATGCCAACAGAAACCGATGGTGCATCTTCTTTTGCATTTCGTTTTGGCGCTACTGGAGAGATCATGTTTGATTTTGTTTCCATGTTCCCTGCTAAAACATTTAAAAATAGGCCCAATGGTTTGAGAGCTGATCTCGCACAATATCTGGCAGACCTAAAACCTGCATTTGTTCGATGGCCAGGAGGATGTTTTGTGGAGGGATTGAATGTAGAGAGCGCACCAAATTGGAAAAAATCAATCGGTCCATTAGAGCAAAGACCCGGAACATTTAGTGTATGGGGATATTGGTCTAGTGATGGTTTTGGCTATCATGAGTATTTACAATTTTGTGAAGATATCAATGCAGATGCGTTGTATGTATTCAATGCCGGAGTAGCCTGTGAATTTCGTAGTGGTACATTTATCAAAGAAGAAGAATTACAGCCTGTGATTGATGATGTGTTAGATGCTATTGAATATGCAATTGGACCTGTTACTTCTAAATGGGGGAAAGTGAGAGCGCAAAATGGTCATCCAAAACCATTTCCGCTTAAATATATTGAAGTGGGTAATGAACAGCACGGCCCATGGTATGCAAAACGATACAATCGTTTTCATGAAGCCATTAAACGTAAATATCCTCAACTGAAGATTATTTCAAGTATGGGGATTGGTGATGTAAATAGAAGAACACTGGATAGTATCAAGGTAACTGATATGGCGGATGAACATGCATACAAAAGTGCGTTCTGGTCATTCACGAACTATGATCACTTTGATAACTATAAGCGTGGTGATTATGAACTCTATGTGGGTGAATACGCTACGAATGCAGGTGTTGGAGCCGGAAATCTACAAGCAGCTTTGAATGACGCTGCTTACATCTTAGGAATGGAAAACAATGGTGATCTGGTGAAAATGTCGAGCTATGCTCCCTTGTTTGAGAATGTGAATACCAGACATTGGCCGGTGAATCTCATCAAATACAAAGCTGATAGCAGTTTTGCTCGTATTTCTTACTATACGATCAAGTTATTGAATGAACATAGGGCAGATGAAAATTTCAATATCAATTTAAACATCACACCCACAGCAATTAAGAAGCCGAAGAACAAAGGAAGTATAGGACTTGCAACATGGGATACACAAACTGAATATCGCAATATTGAAGTAATTGAAAATGGTCAAACAGTTTATAAATGTGATTTTGTAAACAATATGCAAGAGTGGGATAATGTACGTGGTAGCTGGGAAGTAAAAGAGGGTGCAATTGCACAAACAGCACAAGGGCCTCAAAGATTGATGGTATTAAAAGATAAAAGCTTTGAGACCTATACTTTAAAACTAGAAGCAAGAAAGACTGGCGGTACCAACGCATTTATTATTCCGTTTGCAGTTGCAGACAAGAATAATATGCTGCGAGCGCATATTGGTTCTTATGTGAATCTCAATACAGTTTTTGAAATTGTGAGTGATGGTTCTGTATCGAATATCTCTGAATCAAAAAGACTAAGAAAACCGATTGAAACAGGCAAATGGTATAATATCCGATTAGAAGTAGGCTTAGATAAAGTAGACTGTTATCTGAATGATACATTACTACTATCTTATACTGAACCCAGAAAAGTTTTTGCATTGGCAGGACGTGATCAATCGAATGGCGATCTTATCATTAAGATGGTCAATGGAGGTGAGAATGCTTGTGAAACAGATATATCGCTGGATGGCACACAAGTATTGAATGGATCTGTAACAGCATATACAATTACTGCACCAACAGTGAAAGCTGAAAATTCATTTGCAAATCCAAAGGAATTCGTTCCGGTAAAAACAGTAACTGGGAAAATAAATGGACAAAAGTTGATTTATACTTTCCCTAAACATTCCATTACTGTACTGAGAATTCCTGTTCAAAAATGATACGCCTCAATCAACCAACTATGAAAAGAACATTTTTGTCGATCCTACTCTTGATCTCAGGATTATCATTAGCGGTAGCACAAACAAAGTCTTTGCCCGCTTTTGCACCAACAAGGGAGCAAATGATGCAACGATATAAAACAGCAACAGAGAGAGATAGTCTTGTTAGAAGAACTGCTTTTAAACTCACAGTTACACCCAATTGGAGTGGTGGTTCCTCCTTTTGGTATAGAAATGCATTGCCCGACAGTCAGTCAGAATATTTGTTTGTTGATCCAGTAAAAAATGTGAAACGTCCACTTTTCGATGCAAGTAAAATGGCTGAAGCGTTAATAGCAGCTGGTCATAAAAACGCAACAGCAAATCGATTGCCTATTCGGAATGCTTTTTTGTATCCTGATGGTAAGAAGATTGCAATATCAGTAGGTAATACTTTTTATGATGTTGATCTTTCTCAGTATCAATTATCAAAGATTGACAGTTTGCCGATGGATAAAGCCGAATATCCCGGTCTTACTCGTGTTCCGGGGAGATGGCAAAGAGGGAGAACCATTCGTACATCTCCCGACAAGCAATGGAACGTTCTTGTGAAGGAGAACAATATTTATTTAGAGCCGGCAAATGGGGGAGTACCTGTTCAATATACTACTGATGGTACTGCCGCCTTACCTTATGGAGAAGTAACCTGGTCGCCGGATAGTAAATACCTTATTGCCTATAAGATCAAACGTGTTGTAGATAAACCTGTTTACTATGTACTTACTTCAGTTCCGGGAACGACTAGGGGGGAAATGAAAGAGCGACCCTATAAACAACCTGGGGATGATTTTTCTACCTATGAAATGTTTGTGATTCGTATTGCTGATAAAGCCATCAAGAAAGTACAGACAGAGATCATTGACTTTTTTGATGCGCCAAAACTCAATTGGAATCAGGGTGATAATGATCATTTTATGTTTGAAAGAGTAGATCGTGGACATCAGCGATTCAGGATCATTGAAGTGAATGCCAACGATGGTAGTACTAGAAACATTGTAGACGAACAAACACAAACCTTTATTTATGAGCAACGTATTTTCACTTATTATTTACCTGCAACTTCAGAGATCATTTGGATAACAGAAAAAGATGGATGGCGTCATTTGTATTTGGTAGATGCAAAGAAGGGTGTTGTTAAGCATCAGATCACAAAAGGAGAATGGGTAGTAAGAAACATTGATAGTATAGATGTGAAGAAAAGAGAGATATGGTTTCAGGCAAGTGGGATGAATACAGGAGAAGATCCTTATTTCATTCATTATTATCGTATTGGGTTTGATGGAAAGAATATGATTACCTTGACGAAACCGGGTTTCAATCATCGAATTACTTGGTCACCAGACAAACAATATTTTGTTGACACTTATTCAACTGTTGACCAAGCTCCCGTATCAGTATTAGGTCGTGTGACTGATGGTAAGCAGTTGATGGAATTAGAGAGGGCAGATATTAGCAGACATGTGGCAGCGGGGTTTAAACTACCGGAACCTTTTCATGCAAAAGGGCGTGATGGTGTAACGGATATCTGGGGCATCATTTGCAGACCTTCTGATTTTGACCCGTCAAAAAAATACCCCATCATTGAAAATATTTATGCAGGTCCGCAAGATGCATTTGTGCCAAAATCGTTTTCAGCATTTGGTGAAATGCAAAGCATGGCGGAATTGGGTTTCATAGTAGTGCAGATCGATGGAATGGGAACAGCGAATCGCTCTAAAGCATTTCACGACGTGTGCTGGAAAAATCTGGCAGATGCCGGTTTCCCTGATCGAATAGCTTGGATGCGTGCATTGGCAACAAAGTACCCGCAGGCAGATACTACACGAGTTGGGCTTTATGGAACATCAGCAGGTGGACAAAACTCATTGGGTGGATTGTTATTCCATCCCACTTGGTATAAGGCAGCAGTATCTGCTTGTGGTTGTCATGATAACCGAGTGGATAAGCAGTGGTGGAATGAACAATGGATGGGTTATCCGATCGGTAAGCATTATGAAGAACAATCCAACATTACGAATGCGCATAAATTGAAAGGAAAATTGTTATTGATCGTAGGTGAAGCGGATACCAACGTGCCTCCTGAATCAACTTATAGAGTTGCGGATGCGTTGATCAAAGCAAGAAAGTCTTTTGAATTTCTTGCAGTACCAGGTATGGGGCATAGTGATGGGGGACCTTATGGTCGCACCAAAAAAAGGGATTTCTTCGTAAAGAGTTTGTTGGGAATAGATCCTCCTGATAGAAACAATGATGAGTTAATGCAGGAGACAGAGTAAAAAAGAGAGGCTTTATAAAGCCTCTCTTTTTTTATACGGTAGTTATTTCTTCGTAAGTGCTTTTGAAATAGTCATCTACATACTCACTCGGCGATTTTCCAATCACGGATTTAAATACACGGTTAAAATTTGTAACAGTATTAAATCCACAGTTATAAGCGATGGTAGAAATACTTACGCTATCACTATCGCCCGTTGTAAGCTTTTTGCAAGCTTCGTTGATGCGAACTTCATTCAGGAATGAGACAAATGTATGTAAGGTACGTTTCTTAAAATAACGGCAAAAAGCCTGAGGTGTCATATGTGCTTGCTGGGCAACATCTTCAAGTGTAATATTTCTTGCATAGTTGGCCATGATGTAATGATAAATATGGCTTAAGCGAATACCATCATGCTCACTAACCGTAGTTAGATTGGAAATACTGGATAACTCTTTTAGTTTAGGAATGCTGGTGAATTTTTTTAGTATATCAATAAAGGAGATCATCTGATCAGCCCCCTGACTTTTACTTACAATTTGCATTTTATGGGCTACATCTGAAATATGTTCTGATGGAATTACAAACCCATTGTTATGTTTTTGAAGAAAGGTTTGAATATGTTTCATTTCAGCCAGATCAAATAAACCGGCTAGTTTACCATTGGGATTAAAGTGAATGGTAATCGCCTGCACTTTTCTTTTACTCTTTGGAGAGAAATAAGCAGGATCACTTTTGAAAACATGTGGTTGATTGGCGCCGAGGTAATAGATTTCATTCGGACCAAAAGGATACATATTGTTATCTACTACTAGTGTACCCTCTCCCTTTTGAATCCAGGTAAGTTGGATCTCATCATGTCTGTGCAGGTGTTGATAGAAATAAGGTAAAACATCATGTTGAACAATGATGTTCTTATCTCCGGGAACAGGGATCGTGAATTGTAGGACTTTCATAGCAGCTGCATTGGTCGGGGTGTATGGCCATTCATGAATACCAATTTTCACTTAAAATGGCTGTATTAAGGTAAAAGACAGGTAAGATACTTTAAATGCTGCTTTTTTTTACATAAAAATAATCTGTTGGGTTATCCTGGTTAAAATCTGTACAAGTAAGGGTAATTTATGTTCTAGAGATCTGATCTTACAAGAGTAAATTTATCAGCATGCTGATGAATCAATGACTTTTTATCAGGATCATATTGATTTTTAGTGAACCCACACAATCTAAGAATGCATGATTCTAGATTGAAAGGCATAAAACCAAAAGCAGTTAAAATCTGTACATAATTTATTAATCGACGAAAATCGACTACTTATATACCTTGTTAGTTTTACACTCATAAAATATTCAGTATGGCTAATCTGACATGGAAGGGTGTTTATCCTGCTCTTCTCACACCATTCAAACAGGATGATTCTGTTGATTTTGAGGTGTACAAAAAAAATCTCCAGGCTCAATTGGATGCGGGAGTTGATGGTATCATTCTCGGGGGGTCTCTCGGTGAAGCAAGTTCTCTTTCAAATGAGGAAAAAAGAGATCTTTTGTTTTATTCCAAAGAGCATATTCCACAAGATTTTCCCGTTATCATCAATATAGCGGAACAAACTACCAAAGCTGCTATTCAGCTAGCGCAGGATTCTGAAAAGAATGGAGCGGATGGATTAATGTTGTTACCGCCTATGCGTTATTATGCTGATAGCAAAGAAACATTAGAGTATTTCAAAGCAGTAGCTGCTTCTACTTCTTTGCCTATTATGATCTACAATAATCCGGTTGATTATAAGATCC
Source organism: Brevundimonas vancanneytii (assembly GCA_943368425.1). Taxonomy (GTDB): domain Bacteria; phylum Bacteroidota; class Bacteroidia; order Chitinophagales; family Chitinophagaceae; genus Sediminibacterium; species Sediminibacterium vancanneytii_A. Next base: position 184,833 of record CALRLC020000002.1, on the reverse strand, counting down.
ATGTTACACTGGATATGTTTGAAGCCATGTTACCTTACAAGAATATTCAGGCAGTAAAAGAATCTACACGTGATATTTCCAATGTAACAAGAATGATCAATCGTTTTGGGGATCGTTTTAATATTCTTTGTGGCGTTGATACACTTGCTATGGAAAGTCTGTGTATGGGCGCACATGGTTGGGTTGCCGGTTTGGTAGATGCATTCCCTCAGGAAACTGTAGCCATCTATCGTTTAGTAAAAGCGGGAATGATTGATGAGGCATTAAAGATCTATCGTTGGTTCTTACCGGTGCTTGAATTGGATATTCATCCTAAATTGGTTCAGTATATTAAACTTGCCGCAACACATACCGGAATTGGATCAACACATGTAAGAGCACCACGTTTGCCATTAGAAGGTGAAGAGTTGAAACGAGTAACTACAATTATAGAAACGGCATTGGCCAATCGTCCGGCATTGCCAGATTATTTGAACCTGAAACATAAGAAGGATGCTGCATGGGCATAACGTTATCGGATTTGAAGTAACAGCAAAAGGCAAAGAATCTTTTCAGTCTTTTAGTACACTTCAAGGAACCTATTTACCAGAACATTTTCATATTGCAACAGACGAAGAAATCGAAGCAGCTATCGCGAAAGCGGTAGCTGCTTTTGCGATTTTCAGTAAGATCTCTTTTGTACAAAGAGCTATTTTTCTGGAAGCCGTTGCAGAAGAAATATGGAACATCGGAGATGTATTGTTGGAACGTGCCAACCTCGAAACCGGATTGCCTCTGCCAAGATTAACCGGTGAAAGAGATCGCACAATGAATCAATTGAAACTATTTGCATCCCTACTCAGAGAGGGCTCATGGGCGGATGCTGTCATAGATACAGCGATACCTGATAGAAAACCACTACCTCGCTCCGATATCAGAAGAATACTTCAGCCTGTTGGTCCGGTGGCCGTATTTGCGGCGAGTAATTTTCCTTTTGCTTTCTCTACCGCAGGGGGAGATACAGCATCTGCATTGGCAGCCGGTTGTCCTGTGATCGTGAAAGCGCATAGTTCTCATGCCGGTACCAATGAACTGATGGCCAATGCTATAAGAAAGGCTGCAGAGAGAACAGGTATACCGGATGGTGTATTCTCTTCGCTGAATGGAGAAGGAGCTATACTAGGACAAAAACTTGCTATGGAGCCATCCATCAAAGCCATTGGTTTTACGGGATCCTATCGCGCAGGTATGGCATTGTATGCCACCGTTACTCAAAAAAGAAAAGAGCCAATACCGTTGTATGCTGAGATGAGTAGCATTAATCCTGTGGTTTTATTGCCGGAAACATTGGCATTGAGGACAGCTGAAACGGCTACTGCTTTAGCAGGATCTATTACTTTGGGAGTTGGACAATTCTGTACCAATCCCGGGTTATTATTTCTCATTCGATCAAAAGCTTCGGAGGCATTTAATGAATCACTAGTTGCGGCGCTTTCAAATGCAGCAGCAGCAACTATGTTGAATACACATATTTGTAAATCATATTATGCAGACAGATCAAGGGTTACACAAACCAAAGGAGTAAAAGTATTGTTCGCGGGGGATGATTTAGGAAATGAATACAAAGGAAGTCCTGCATTATTATCAGTCAATGCTCAGGATTTTATACAAGAGCCATCATTACAAGATGAAGTGTTTGGCCCATGTTCACTGATCGTAGTATGTGATGATAAAACACAATTGGAATCAGCTTTGCAAACGTTGCATGGACAATTGACCGGTTCTATATTCGGTGCTACCGATGAGTTGAAAAGGTATTCATCTGTAGTAGATATTTTACAACAAAAAACGGGCAGGGTAATATTCAATAATGTACCTACCGGTGTAGAAGTTTGTCATGCAATGGTACATGGAGGTCCATTCCCGGCTACTACGGATGCAAGAACCACTTCTGTTGGAACAGAAGCTATTCGCAGATTTGTAAGACCGGTTTGTTATCAGGATTGTCCACAGGAGCTGTTGCCTTTGTATTTGCAGAATGATAATACAGCAGGGATCATGCGTAAAGTCAATGGCACTTATACGCGTGATGCTATCTGATTAAATTTGATCGACTAACGACGATATTAAAATGGCACATAAAAAATTCTTTTGTATAGATGCACATACTTGCGGAAATCCTGTTCGCCTCGTTGCAGGTGGAGGGCCTTTGCTGGAAGGAAATTCCATGATGGAAAAGCGATTGCATTTTCTTCGTGAATATGACTGGATCAGAAAAGGATTGATGTTCGAACCACGCGGGCATGATATGATGAGTGGAAGCATCCTATATCCACCTCATGATCCACAAAATGATATTGGTGTATTGTTCATCGAAACCAGCGGTTGCTTACCGATGTGTGGACATGGAACCATTGGTACCATTACTATTGCTGTTGAAGAAGGATTGGTAACACCAAAAACACCGGGTCATTTAAGAATTGAAACACCTGCAGGTTTGGTGCTAATAGAATACAAACAAGAAGATAAAAAAGTATTATCCGTAAAGCTGACCAATGTTCCAGCATTCTTGTATGCGTCAGATCTAGAGGTAGAATGTCCTGATCTTGGTAAAATCAAAGTAGATGTTGCTTATGGGGGTAATTTTTATGCTATCGTAGATCCACAGGAAAATTTCCCGGGTCTTGAGCACTATACTGCCGATCAATTGATCTCATGGAGTAGGGTTTGTAGAAAATTATTGAATGAACAATACAGTTTCATTCATCCGGAAAATGAAAATATCAAAGGGTTGAGTCATTTATTATGGACAGGCAAAACCATTGCACCTACATCAACAGCACGCAATGCTGTATTCTATGGTGATAAAGCCATTGATCGTTCCCCATGTGGTACCGGAACATCTGCACGTATGGCGCAGTGGTATGCAAAAGGGAAACTGAAAAAAGGAGATGCATTCATTCATGAAAGTATCATTGGGTCCACTTTTACCGGAAGAATTGAAGCTGAAACAACTGTGAATGGACAACCAGCCATTGTTCCAAGTATTGAAGGATGGGCAAGGGTTACAGGATATAATACCATCATCATTGATGATGAAGATCCTTATGCACATGGATTTCAAGTGATCTGATCAATAACAATATCAAAACATGAAAGCGGTTATCATAGGAGGAGGTATTATTGGCTTAAGCTCTGCTTATTATTTGTTGCAAGAAGGTTGGGATGTTACTGTGATCGATAAGACAGATCTTACAGACAGTTGTTCAAATGGGAACCTCGGTATGATCGTTCCAAGTCACTTCGTTCCATTGGCTGCACCCGGTATTGTTGCACAAGGTATCAGATGGATGTTCAATTCAAAGAGTCCGTTTTATGTAAAGCCTTCTTTGAGTGGACAGTTGATCAACTGGGGATTAAAATTCATTAAGTCGGCCAATGAAAGTCATGTAAAAAAATCTGGTCCACACCTTACAGCTATCAACTTATTGAGTAAGCAATTGTATGAAGATTTGAGTCAACAACCGGGTTTTGATTTCTCTTTTGAAAAGAAGGGAATCATGATGTATTATAAAACGGAGAAAGTAGCTGAAGAAGAAACGCATATGGCAGAAGCAGCCAAGCAAATGGGTTTAGATGTAGAAGTATTGAGTGCTGAAGAAGCGCAAGCGTTAGAGCCTGAGGTTGCGTTGAATGTGTTAGGTGCTGTGCATTATCGTTGTGATGCACATCTTTATCCTAATAAACTAAATCAGCAACTGATCCATTATCTAAAAAATAAAGGTGTGAGGTTTTTGACCGGAAAACCAGTCACACAAATTGAAAGAAAACATAACAAGGTCATTGCTGTTCATGCAGGTCAGGAAAAAATAGATGGAGATGTATTTGTGATGGCTGCCGGTTCATGGATGCCAGCATTGCTGCAGATGGCCGGTTTACAGATACCATTGATGCCGGGGAAAGGATATTCATTTACACAAGACCATCCTACAAAACAATTACACATACCGGCTATTCTTTGTGAAGCTAGGGTAGCGATTACACCTATGAGTCATCATTTAAGATTTGGTGGCACGATGGAAATTGGTCCGATCAATGATAAGATCAATATGAATCGTGTAAAAGGTATTGTAGAATCAGTGCCTGCTTATTTACCCGGGTTAGATGTAGCCATGCCGGAAGAACAAAAAGTATGGTATGGTTTCAGGCCCTGTTCACCGGATGGATTACCCTATATTGGTTATGGGGCTAAGTATGATAACCTGTTGTATGCAGGTGGACATGCTATGATGGGATTGAGTTTAGGACCTGCAACGGGTTATCTGATAGCAGAACTGGCTACAGGTAAAAGGACAAGCATCGATGTTACAGCATTCGATCCTTCAAGATTTGATTAAGCGAACTACCAAAACAGCGATATGAAAAAACAACACTTCCCCCTTGTACTGCTGGTAGCAGGCATTATGTTCTGTGCATTACCACAACAATCGTATGCACAGGTTTCAAAAGAAAGTTATGTTCCTTGTCAGGAAATGCCAACGTTGATTCAGCAGTATGCTGCTGACAATCGAACCCTGAGCAGGTATTATAGTCCGGCTTCCTCAAGAGGTGGTGGTTTTGGAGGTGGTGCTGATGCAAGTATAGGTTCTCCGGAAAAAAATAAACGTTTGCAGCAACTGGTGCAAGATTATCAAAAAAAATTAGCAGCTGTTGATTTCAAAAATCTTCCGCAAGAATGTAAGGTGGATTACATTTTGTTCAAGAGAGATTTAACCGAAAGAATGGAACAATTGGTTACAGAAGCCAATGAAGTTTCAAAAGTAAGTCAGTGGCTTCCATTTGCACCAAAAGTATATGCGTTGGAGCAGCAGCGAAGAAGAGGGTATCAGCCTAATGGAGAGGAAGTAGCGAAAGATTGGGCTGCGATGATCACAGAGATCAAATCTTTACAATCGAAGTTAAAAGAAGAAAAGGTCATTGATCCTGAATCAGTGTATACTGCAGGAGAGGTAATCAATAATCTTCGTCAAACTTTACAGAGTGTCTTTGATTTTTACAATGGATATGATCCCATGTTCACTTGGTGGGTACCAACCGTACATAAATCTTTGGATGAGGCATTAACCGCTTATGCAGGTGTATGGAAAACAAAAGCCAATAGTGCTTTAACGGCGAGTGATAACAGTGGTATTGTAGGCGTACGAGCAGGCAGAGAGAATTTGATCAAGCAATTACAGCGTGAAATGATTCCTTATACTCCTGAAGAGCTGATCGATATTGCAAACAAAGAATTTGCATGGTGTGATGCAGAAATGCTGAAAGCTTCGAGAGAAATGGGGTTTGGCGATAATTGGAAAGCGGCTTTGGAAAAAGTAAAAACCTTGTATGTTCCACCGGGTAAACAACCTGAAGCTATTTTAAAACTCTATACAGAGTCAATTGATTTTCTCAAGAAGAATAACCTAATCACTATTCCACCATTGGCAGAAGAAACCTGGGGCATGATGATGATGTCTCCTGAAAGACAGTTGGTGAATCCATTCTTCCTTGGGGGTGCTGATATCATCATCTCTTATCCTACAAATACCATGGCCTATGAAGATAGAATGATGAGCATGCGTGGTAATAATCCTCATTTTTCTAAAGCAACAGTGCATCATGAACTGATTGCCGGACATAACCTGCAACAATTTGTAAACTCAAGAAACAGAACCTATCGCAATTTCGGTACACCTTTCTGGGGAGAAGGATGGGCGTTGTATTGGGAGCTGATATTATGGGATATGCAGTTTGCAAAAACACCAGAAGATAGAATTGGAATGCTCTTCTGGCACATGCACCGTTGTGCGAGAATTATCTTCTCTCTCAATTATCATATGGGCAAATGGACACCACAACAGTGCATTGATTTTCTTGTAGACAGAGTAGGTCATGAAAGAGCAAATGCCGAAGGTGAAGTACGACGCTCATTTGTAGGGCGCTATCCACCATTGTATCAACTGGCTTATTTAACCGGTGGCAGACAATTCTATGCACTAAAAAAAGAATTGGTAGACAGTGGCAAGATGACTTATAAGCAATATCATGATGCGGTGATGTCGTTAAACAGTATGCCTGTTGAAATGGTAAGGGCCATTTTAACCAAACAACCATTAACAGAAAATTTTAAAACAAACTGGAGATTTTATAACGAATAATTTTTTATTCCTGCTTATTGAGATGCTACATCAACTTTTTGCTAGCATCTCAATAAGGGTAAGGTTGCTAAAGAAAAAGTATGAAGCAAAAGTGGATCATAGTAATCAGTATTCTTTTATTCGTGGGGTTACTATTCCAATTTTGTATGCAGGATAAACAACCGGTATCTCAGGACCCTAGGGGCATAGGCTATGCAGGTGCAGCTGCCTGTGTGAGTTGTCATGCCGATATTGTGAATGCATATGCACAGACTGCTCATAACAATACAACGTCTCCAGCTATCGCTGCAAACATGAAGGGTAGTTTTCATCCTGACAGCAATCAATATCATTATCGTTCAGACTTGAAAGTATTGATAGAAAAACAAGGAGATCGATTTTTTCAAACTGCGTATGAGAATAATCAACAAAAAGCTTCTTTTCCATTTGATATTATCATCGGATCAGGAAGAAAAGCACAAACATTTTTATACTGGCAGGAAACCAATGCCTATCAATTGCCAGTGAGTTATTCAGTGATCGGAAAATGTTGGGTGAATAGTCCAAATTATCCCTCCGACAATGTTCGCTTCGATCGTGTAATACCGATCGGATGTTTTGAGTGCCATGCTTCTTACATTGAAAGGACAAGTATGCGAGAAGAAAAGGGATATAGAATTGACGAATTGAACAGGCAAACTTTAATTTATGGCATTGATTGCGAAAGATGTCATGGTCCTGCGGCAGCACATGCTGCATATCAAAAAGAAAATCCTGACGATAAAACTGCGAAATACATTCATTCCTACAAGTCGGTAAACAATATTCAGCAAATAGAAACCTGTGCTACCTGTCATTCAGGTCTACGCGAACCCATACGGTCTCCTTTTTTATTCAGACCCGGCCATGCTTTGAAAGATTTTTATAAACCTGATACAACTGTACGTTCAGCAGAGAGTTTAGATGTGCATGGTAACCAGTATCAATTGTTGTTGGCCAGTGAATGTTTCAAAGGATCTGTGCAAACCATGACCTGTAGCTCTTGTCATAATCCGCATCAAACAGAACGAAATGATATGAAATTGTTTTCAACGCGATGTATGAGTTGTCATCAACAAAACACCAAGTCGTTCTGTTCTTTTGCTAATAAAGTAGGACCAACGATTGTGAATAATTGTATTGATTGTCATATGCCGGCAAAACCTTCTAAGTTGATTCAGTTGGAAACAGAAAAACAATCCGGACAAATTGCCAATTTGGTGCGTTCACACCTCATCGCAAAATATCCTGATGCCACACGTCAGTTTCTGAAGAGTGTAAGAGATCGTTAATCCCTTATTTATTTTTTCTAACCAGGTAATAAACAGGTACGCCTAATAATGTAATGATCAATCCAGGCCATGTAAATGCAGGTTTGAAGATGATTAGTAGGATACAGAAGGTCAATCCCATAATGATATAGATCAATGGAAGAATCGGATATCCGAAAGCCTTATAAGGTCTTTCAGCATCCGGCCTTTTCTTACGTAGAATAAAAATACCTGCGATGGTGAGCATATAAAATCCAACTACTACAAAAGAAATCATATCTAATAGTTGCCCGTATTTACCACTCAAACTCCAGGCGCAAGCAACAATGCATTGAAGCCATAAAGCATAAGCCGGAACGTTATTTTCATTCAGTGTTCCTGCCTTTTGAAAGAATAATTTATCTTTTGCCATTGTATAATACACACGAGCACCGGCTAAAATGATACCGTTATTACACCCGAATGTGGAGATCATGATCATGATGGCAATAATGATAGTGCCCGCTTCTCCAAAGATCACATTGGCGGCAGTAACACCTACTCTGTCTTTTTCCGCATGGGCAATTTCTTGTAAGGGCAATAAAGCAGTGTAAGCGATATTGGTCAATAAATAAATGATCGTAACGATCAGTGTGCCAAGGAATAGACTAAGACCAATATTTCGTTGCGGATTTTTGATCTCACCGGCGATAAAGGTTACATTGTTCCAAGAATCACTGCTAAAAATGGAACCTACCATTGAAGCGGCAATAGCACCGAGTGCTGCAAACAATGTATAGCTCCCAAAAGAGCCATCAGCGTTCATAGGCCTTAATTCCCAAGCATTTTGCCAGTTGAGATTCCATACATCTGTATTGAATAAAATCAAACCAAACAGGATTAGTCCGAATAAACTCAAAAGCTTTGCAATTGTAAAAGTGGTTTGAATGCGTTTCCCACTTTGAATACCACGTGTATTGATGAATGTGAGCAAGGCAATGACAACAATCGATAAAAGCTGTGCTCTTGTTATTTGCATGAATCCCGCATCGAATGCAACAATGTCTTCACTGAAATAAGGAAACAGGTAAGCGGTAAATTTTGCAAAAGCTACAGCTACAGCTGCAATGGTAGCAGTTTGTATGACAGAGAAAAAACTCCATCCGAATAAAAAAGCAATGAGCGGATTGTACGCTTCTTTCAGGTAAACATATTGTCCACCTGCTTTTGGAAACATAGCACTCAGTTCTCCATAACTAAGTGCGGCAGCAACGGTCATAAAACCGGTGATGAGCCATACTGCCATTAACCATCCCGTGCTACCAACATTTCTGGTAATATCGGCACTCACAATAAATATTCCCGAACCGATCATAGATCCTGCAACGATCATAGTAGCGTCAAGTAAACGAAGCGATGGTTTGAATTGAGTGGTTTCAGTCATTCGAATTGATTTCAATGATATGTAATGGGTGATTGCTTAAAGATATTTGCGATTCATCAGACAACCCTATGCAGAAATAAACCAAATGTTCTTCTTATTTAGCTGATTGGGTGTGAACCAGGGGTATCATCAATTGGTAGCTACTTGTCGTGTTTCAAAACATAGCTTTTGCTTTAGACTTTTCGTAACCTTCTAATTATCAATGGCTTTTTGGCTATTTCTTTAAACTGGTTAAAATATGTTGAGTATTAGTTAAAATATTAGGCTGAATGGTAAACCAATAAAAATAATTTTAAGTGTCATTTTGACCTTTATAAAAACGCTTGCATTATGAAAAAATTAATTACTTGTTTTCTGCTTCTTTTTTTACTGGCAGTAAACACTGTTTACGCGGGCTATGAAAAACTACCGCGTATCGGTAATCCCCCGCCCAAAACCATTACCGGTGTTGTTACTGATGCTACTTCTGGTGGCCCATTACAAGGCGCTACCATTACAGTTAAAAACAGCACAACTGCTACCAGTTCAGATGCAGATGGTAAATTCAGTATTACAGTTCCTTCAGATGATGCGATAGTGGATATCTCATATGTAGGATATGTAACACTTTCTTTACCTGTACGTGGACAAAACTCACTTACCGTAAAACTGAACAAAGACATCAATAGTCTGGATGAAGTGGTGGTAGTAGGTTATGGTACACAAAAGAAAGGTGACCTTACCAGTGCGGTATCGAGTGTTAAGCAAGAAAATTTTGTAAAAGGTTTTGTAAGAGATGCTGCTCAGTTGATCCAGGGTAAAGTAGCAGGTTTATCTGTATCTACTTCATCGGGTTCTCCAACTGCAGGTACGCAGATTCAGTTAAGAGGTATTACTACGTTGAATGCTTCAACAGCACCTCTCGTATTGATTGACGGAGTTCCGGGTAACTTAAACTCTGTATCTCCGGAAGATATTGAATCTATCGACGTATTGAAAGATGGTTCTGCTGCGGCTATCTATGGTACTCGTGGTACCAATGGTGTTATCCTGATCACTACCCGTAAAATTCAAGGAGGTGGTCGTTCAGTAGTAGAATACAATACATATGCAAGTATCCAAACCATCGCCAGACGTCCTCGCTTCCTGAATGCGGAAGAATTTCGTCAGTTTGGAAGAGAAGGATATCCTTTTGTGGATTATGGGATGAATACTGATTGGTTCAAAGAAATTTCAAGACCTACTCCATTCAGCCAAACCCATAACCTGACATTCCAAGGGGGTAACAGACAAACCAGCTACACAGCGAACATCAACTACCGTAATTGGGAAGGTATGTTCTTGAAATCAGTGAACCGTCAATTAACCCTTCGTGCAGATGTAAACCATAGCATGCTCGATGGTAAAGTAAAAGTAAACCTGAATGCCATCAGCCGTCAGCGTAACGATGATGGTGGATTCAATAGCTATATCTATCGTCAGTCTGTGATCCGTAACCCTACAGATAGTGTCTATGATTTCAGAGGTGAGTGGAAAGAGCGTAATATTTATTTCTATGATAATCCATTGGCATATATCATGGAAACCAATGCAAGAAATGAGTTCCAGGAGACACGTTTATCAGGAAGCGTAACTGCAAACTTGATGCGTGGACTGAATGCCAAATTATTGGTTGCTAGCGTTAAAACCGAGTCTTTATCCGGATTTTCTGAAACCAAAAAACACGTATCTACAACTAAGAACGGAAGAAATGGTAATGCTTCTAGAAGTACAGGAGCTAGTGAAGATAACTTGTTAGAGTTTACATTGGATTATACCAAGAGCTTTGGTAAACACCGTTTGGTTGCATTGGCCGGATATAGCTACCAGGATTTCTTTGATGAAAGCTTTTCAGTTTCAAACTGGGATTTTCCAACCGACCAATATTCTTATAACCGTTTGCAAGCGGGTAATGCCCTTGGACGTGGCGAAGCTTCTATGAGCAGTGCTGCAGAAGAGAGCAAACTGATCGGTTTCTTTGGTCGTATCAACTACAACTTCGGCGATAAGTATTTATTATCTGCGAGTGTACGTCGTGAAGGTTCTTCTAAATTCGGTGCCAACCACAAATGGGGTACATTCCCTGCGATCTCTGCTGCATGGCGTGTGAAGAATGAATCTTTCATGCGTAATCTTGAATTCATCAGTGATCTGAAAGTTCGTGCAGGTTTTGGTATCACAGGTATCGCACCAACTGCGGCTTACTTATCTCAAACCAGTTTGAACTATGGTACACGTTTCCTGGATAATGGGGTATGGATCCAATCTCTGGCTCCTGTACGTAACCCGAATCCGGATTTGAGATGGGAGAAAAAAGAAGAGGTGAACTTTGGTATTGATCTCTCTTTGTTCAAAGGAAGATTAAGTACTACAGTTGATATCTATAAGAGAACAACACGCGATATGCTGTACAACTACAGTGTACCTGTTCCTCCCTACTTATTCAATAGCATCCTTGCTAACGTAGGTGTGATGGAGAATAAAGGTGTGGAAGTATTGATCAACTATAATGCGATTCAGAAGAAGGATCTCTCTTGGGAAACAAGTGTGAACTTCTCTACCAATGCCAACAAACTGGTATCACTTTCTAATAATCAGTTCAGAACCACTGCTAACTTCTTTACTGCAGGTGGTACAGGTGAGCCGGTACAGGACTACACTCACCGTGTAGACATCGGTGGCCCCATCGGTAATTTCCATGGATACAAATCTATCGATATCGATGCAAACGGTTTGTGGATCATTGAAGGTGCTGATGGAAAACCAAAACCATACACACAAGCTCGTCAAGAAGATAAAAAAATCTTGGGTAATGGTTTACCTAAGTGGTATGCAGGTTGGAACAACACTGTTCGCTACAAAAACTGGGATTTGAGTGTATTGATGCGTGGAGCTTTTGGTTTCCAGATCCTGAACTTCCAGCGTATGTTCTATGAGAATTCACAGCCGCAGATCCTGGGTAACTACAACGTGTTGAAATCAGCTTTCGATAATGTATATGGCAAAACAAGATTGAGAAACCCTCAGGCATATGTTAGCTACTACATTGAAGATGGTGACTACTGGAAAGTAGATAACATCACACTCGGCTACAATGTAAACCTGAAGAGCAACAAATATGTGAAGTCGCTGCGTATCTACGCTTCAGGTCTGAACATGTTCACCATCACTGGTTACAAAGGAATCGATCCTGAAGTAAACCGCGGTGGATTGGCTCCGGGTAATGATGAGCGTGATAAATACCCAACTACTAGAACATTCACACTGGGTGCATTGGTAACACTTTAATCTGAAACTCGAAACGATAAATCATGAAAACATACTTTAATAATAAAAAATGGTTCCTCACAGCAGCGCTGGCCGGCACCATTATTCTCAACGGTTGTACAAAACTGGATGAGAAAGTTTACTCAGAAGTTTTGGCGCAGAACTTCCAGGCTACAGCACAGGATGTACCTGCATTGATCGCCCCTGTATACACGGTATTACGTGCCAATACTGCCAGCTGGCAGGCATTGTTCGATTTGCAAGAAGAAGCCGCAGATCAGATCGTAACACCCGCTCGTCCGAACGGATGGGTAGATGGTGGTACTTATCGTCGTATGCACGAACATGTATGGACACCTACGCAAGGTCAACCCAATGGTTTGTACAATCGTTGCTACACAGGTATCAATAACGCAAACCGTGTATTGTTCCAGATCGAATCAGGTGAAATTCCTATCACAACAGGAAAAGATGCCATCATTGCTGAGTTAAAAGCGGCAAGAGCTTACTATTACTATCTGTTATTGGATAACCATGGTAATGTACCTATCGTAACAGACTTTAAAGACACCAGCTTGCCGGTTCAAAGAACACGTCAGCAGGTTTACGATTTTGTAGTGAAAGAATTTACTGATGCATTGCCTAATCTATCACCTGTAGTATCCAATGCAACTTATGGTCGTATGACACGTTGGGCTGCAAAAGCATTCCTTGCGCGCGTGTATCTGAACGCACAAGTGTATACCGGTACTGCAAGATGGGCTGAATGTATCCAGCAGTGTAATGATATCATTGCTTCCAATCAGTATGTACTAACTCCTACTTACAGAGAGAATTTCACTTCAACGAATCATAATTCTAAAGAGATCATTTTCGCAGTTCCTTACGATGAAATTTTTGCTACTGAGAGTAACATGCACATGAAAACATTGGATCCACTCATGCAGTTGGTATATCCAATGCAGGTACAACCTTGGGGTGGTAACTGTGCGGTTCCTCAGTGGATCGATACCTATGATCCGGATGACAGACGCTTACGCGATACTTGGATCATGGGTCCTCAATACAATGCAACAACAGGCGCACTGGTAATCAACTATGTAAAAACCGTGACCAGTATTGCATCCAGTACTTCTAATCAAGGTTTCCGTATCGGTAAATATGAAATCAAAGCAGGTATGCGTGGCGGATCAAGCGTAGACTTCCCGCTGATGCGTTATGCTGATGTATTGATGATGAAAGCTGAATCATTACTGCGTACTGGCAATGCAGCAGAAGCAGCAACCATCGTTTCACAAGTTCGTGCAAGAAGCTTTGCTGCAAATCCTGCAAAAGCAACTGTAACAGCTGCTCAATTACAACAAGGTAGTAGCTATCCATATGGTGAGTGGGCCAACGGAGCTCAAACCACTTTTGAAGGTGGTGCAGACATTCCTTTTGGTAGAATGCTCGATGAATTGGGTTGGGAATTTGCTGCAGAAGCAAAACGTCGTCAAGACCTGATTCGTTTCGGTGTGTTCCACAGAAAGAGCTGGTTCTCACATAAGCCATCTGCTACTTTCAGAAACATATTCCCGATTCCGGCAAACTCATTGTTGGTGAACCCGAATCTGAAACAAAATCCGGGTTACTAAAAAGGTTTTTTCTCACAAGGTTTAGGTTTTAGGTATTAAGCAATGGCAAGGCCTGCAAAGTTTATTGCAGGTCTTGCCGTTAGTAAACTGAGTATATTCACGGAGAAATCCAATCACGATGAAACAACACTCACTTATTACGCTTTTTATAAGCTTTACTGTACTTCTTTCATTGCAAGCAATCAGTCAAAAAGCTTATACAAAATCCGATACACTCAGAGGTACCCTTACACCTGAACGTAGCTGGTGGAATGTTACTCGCTATGATATAGCCGTACAACCCAACTATCTGCAAAAAACTTTACAAGGTTCGAATAATATTGGCTTTACTGTTACACAGAATAGTGCAGGAAAAAAAATGCAGATCGACCTTAAAGATCCACTTGCCATCGACAGCGTTTTGTTTGCTGGTAAGAAAATCACTTTTACTAAAACACACTCTATATGGCATCTCCATATGCCTGCACTCAAAAAAGGTCAATCAGGTGTAGTATCTATTTATTATAGCGGCAAACCTCATGAAGCCATTCGCGCTCCATGGGATGGTGGCTGGACCTTCACCAAAGATTCTCTTGGTCGACCGTGGATGACCGTAACCTGTCAGGGTGCTGCCGGGGCTTCTATTTGGTATCCTTGTAAAGACCATCAAAGTGATGAGCCGGATAAAGGCGCGTCACTTACCATGCGTGTGCCCGATTCTTTGATGGCCATCGGAAATGGTCGCTTGAAAAAAACGACCCCTCATGGTGATGGTACTATCAGTTATCGCTGGGAAGTCATCAATCCAATCAATAACTATAACATCATTCCATACATAGGTAAGTATATCAACTTCAAAGAAGTATACCAAGGTGAAAAGGGAAAACTTGATTTGAATTATTGGGTACTCGATTATAACGAACAAAAAGCAAAAGCCTACCTACCCAAAGAAGTACACAATACCATGAAAAGTTTTGAGTACTGGTTTGGCCCTTATCCATTTTATGAAGATGGATATCAATTGATCGATGTGCCACATACTGGTATGGAACACCAAAGTGCTGTTGCATACGGTAATTGGTACCAACCCGGCTACAGAAAGCGCGATGGCTCTGGAACAGGATGGGGATTGAAATGGGATTTTATCGTCATCCACGAAAGTGGGCATGAGTGGTTTGGAAATAACATCACCACCAACGATCTGGCAGACATGTGGATCCATGAAGGTTTCACGAATTACAGTGAAACACTTTTCATCGATTATATTTTTGGTGAACAAGCAGCCAATGAATACAATGTTGGTATTCGCAGAGGTATCAGAAATGATCGTCCTATTATTCCTCCCGCTTATGGTGTGAATGCGCAGGGCAGTGGTGATATGTATCCGAAAGGTGGTAATCTCTTACATGCCATCAAACACAGCATGAACAATGATGAAAAATTCAGACAGATACTTCGTGGACTGAATAAAGATTTTTATCACAAGACAGTGAATTCAACACAGGTAGAAAATTATATCAATCAAAAAGCAGGTTTCAATTACAGCAAAGTATTTGATCAATACCTGCGCGATACTGCTATTCCAAGGTTTGAATTCGAGATCAGTGGTAATTCTGTGAAATACAGGTATACCAATTGTATCAAAGGATTCAATTTGCCCATCACATTGAAGAACAAACAAACGGTGGTAAGACTGGAAGCCACTGATGAATGGAAAACAGCTTCGCTTACTAAAGAACAATTGGCATTGGTAACCGTGGAGAATGTCAAGAACATGTATTATGTAGACCCTGTACAACTCAAATAAATCATTATTAAAAAGGAAGACAAATGAAAAAACTTTTTACAGGATTATTACTCGTAATGGCATTTGTACAACTGTCGTTTGCACAACAGTCCATTACCGGTAAACCCAATCTTGCATTGGTTGCCAAAGTGAATTCCAGCAGGGGAGGTTTTGGCGTGAATGGACTGAATGATGGGCAAACGCCTGTCAACATTGGGAATTCACGTCCGGGTGGAGCCGGAGGTGGCAACAATCGTCCACAACCACGCACCAATATTTGGGTAGAGTATAGCTGGCAAGAGCCTGTTAGTACGAGTGAAGTAGGATTGTTCTGGTGGAATTATAACAACAATGTTCGCCTGCCTGAGAACTATCGCATTACTTACTGGAATGGATCTGATTTTGTTCCGGTAGAAAATGCACAAGGTATGGGTAAGGAAAACAATCAATACAATGTCACAACATTCAAAGAAGTAAAAACCACACGCATGCGTATTGATCTGGATTCTGCAGATCGTGGTGTTACTACTTTATTGGAATGGGTGGTGGCCAAAGCTCCCAACTCTCCTAATCCCAAACCATTGGTAACAGCGGGTATCGACAGAGATGTGATGATCAATGGTAAAACTTATTTGGATGCTTCTGTAAAATCAGTAACCCCTGTTTCCAAAGTTGAATGGAAAAAAATATCCGGCCCCGGAAATGTACAGTTCAGTGATCCGAATGGATTGAAAGGAACTGCTGCTTTCTCTGCGGTAGGTGATTATGAATTAGGAATGACTGCAACTGAAGGAGGATTGACACAAACCTCTACCATCAAAGTAAAGGTTCACAACCCGCCACCCAAAGAGAGATTGGATGTTGTATACACCAAGCGTTATAAGATCGATAATAAATTATGGAATGATCGTGCCAAAGCGATGATCGTGAATTGGATTCCTTATTGCATCGCACAAAATGAACGCACGGATCTTACGATCGGACAAGGTGGTCTGGATAATTTTATTGAAGCAGCCAAAGCTATCAAAGGGCAACCCTTCCAGCGTCATAAAGGATATGTATTCTCCAATGCATGGGTACACCAAACTGTAGAATCCATTTGTATTGCATTGATGGTAGATCCGCAAGGTGATAAAGAGATCATTGCAGCACAAGCAAAAATGAAAGATGCATTGGAAAGATGGATCCCTATTATTCTTGCAGCACAGGAACCAGATGGTTACCTTCATACTGCTTTCACATTACGTGATACCACTCGCTGGAAAGAACGTTGGTCGCCACGCAACCGCGGCGATCATGAAGGATATGTAGCAGGCTATTTCATTGAGTCTGCTATCAACCATTATACATTAACCAACGGTAAAGACAAACGCTTATACGATGCTGCAAAGAAACTCGCAGATTGCTGGGTAAACAATATTGGCGCTGAGCCCGGAAAAAAGGAATGGTACGATGGTCACCAAGAAATGGAACAGGCATTGGTGCGTTTCGGTCGCTTTGTGAATGATATGGAAGGCAATGGAAGAGGAGATAGCTATGTGAAGCTTGCCAAATATTTATTGGATAGTCGTAAGAATGGTAGCGAATATGATCAGAGCCATGTACCGGTTCAACAACAATACGAAGCCGTAGGACATGCAGTAAGAGCTACTTACAACTATTCCGCAATGGCAGATGTAGCTGCTGAGACAGGTGATGTAGATTATCAAAGTGCAGTAATGTCGCTTTGGAATAATTTGATCAACAAGAAATATTATTTCACAGGAGGTATTGGTAGTGGTGAAACATCAGAAGGTTTTGGTCCAAACTATTCATTGCGCAACAATGCGTATTGTGAGTCATGTTCCAGTGCCGGATTGATCTTCTTCCAATACAAAATGAACCTGGCATACCATGATGCAAAGTATGCAGACTTGTATGAAGAAACCATGTACAATGCATTGTTGGGTTCATTGGATCTGGATGGTAAAAGCTTCTATTACACCAATCGTTTATCAGAAGCACAACCCAGAGATCCATGGCATGTTTGTCCGTGTTGTGTAGGTAATATTCCGCGTACATTATTGATGGTACCTACTTGGACGTATGTAACCGGTCCGAATGCAGTGTATGTAAACATGTACATCGGAAGTACCATCAATGTAGAGCGTTTAGCAGGAACAGATGTGGAGATGGTACAGAAAACCAATTACCCGTGGGAAGGTGCAGTAGCGATTACGGTGAATCCGAAAGTGAGTAAAGAATTTGCAGTGTATGTACGTGTACCGAACAGAACTACCAGTGAACTGTACACTCCTGATAAAGAAGTAAAGGGATTAAAATACCTGAAAGTAAATGGGAAAAATATTCCGGTAACGATCGATAAAGGATATGTGATGATCAAGCGTACCTGGAAGAAAGGAGATAAGATAGAACTGGAGATGCCGATGGAAGTACAGAAGTTCAAAGCTGATCCACGTATTGAAGCCAATATTGGAAGAACAGCGATTCGTTTTGGTCCATTGATCTACAATGTGGAGACAGCAGATGGACAAGACATCAATAAAGCGATCGATGCAAGTAAGCCATTGGCAACTGAGTGGAGAGAGAATTTCTTACGTGGAATGATGATCATCAAAGGACAGTGGGAAGATGGTTCGCCGTTGATCGCTATCCCGAACTATGCGCGTACCAATCGTATTGATGGTAAAGTGCCTGCGGCAACTACCACCACTTTACCTACTGAAGCCAATGAACCACCACAACGTATTCAGAACAGACCTGTAGCGTCGGCTGTGTGGATCAAAGAGAAGAAATAGGTTTTTTAGATTTTTGTTTTGGCGTTTATCGTTTAAGGCCTGTATTCGTGAGGATGCAGGTCTTTTTGTTGTTTGTGTTCCTCGCAGGTTTCTCTCGAAGTACAAGGTGACTCTGCGTTAGGCTATACAGAAACGGTAAATATTCGTTATAAACTACTCATCTCTCTAACACGCATAGTGAATTGAAAAGCAATCGTTATACTTTGTGTGTGTACTGCGGAGATTCCTCCGTGCCTTGGAGACTCTTTGGAGAAGTGCCCCAAACTGAAAGCTTTGTATATTTAACAAGCAGCAATGCACAAGCTCTACCTAATCACCCTTAAAACAATCACATGCCACAAATCAATCCCCATATCAATTTCAATGGCAATGCTGAAGAAGCTTTCAACTTTTACAAATCTGTATTTGGCGGGGAGTTCGCAAAAGTGATGCGTTTCAAAGACCTTGCCAGCGATGAATTTCTGGTAGCTGCGCATGAAGCCAATAAGATCATGCACATCGCTTTACCGATCGGTAACAATGTCTTAATGGCAAATGATGTTCCTGAAATATTAGGACGTACCAATGAAAATGAAAACCGCAGTAAAATTGCCATCAGTGCAACGAGTAAAGAAGAAGCAGATCATCTTTTCAATGGTCTCTCTGCCGGCGGACAAATCGAAATGCCCATTTCCGAAAGTCCATGGGGTTCATACTTTGGTATGTTCAGAGACAAGTATGGTATTGAGTGGATGATTGATTATGATGCCAATTACAAAGGGAAGATCTAAGTCGTCACCCCGACGTTAGGAGGGGTCTCCCACCACTAGCAGGTATGATAAGAACAAAACGATTTACAAACATCCCAGCGGTGTGAGATGTCTCCTTCGTCGACATGACATTCGTGAACAAGACGGCAGGGGACACTATAAAATTCGAAAAAGGGCGAACAAGTCTCGAAGCCTATCCGTTTTAAACACCAAATCAGGCGATTTCACGTTAAATTTGTACCTCATATCTCATTTATGCAAGCATACTGCCATTCCCTTACACAATACAAAAGATTGAAGACCAGAGAAGTGCGTATTGGTGATCTTTTGCTGGGTAATTTTCATCCCATCCGTTTACAGACCATGACCACTACCGATACGATGGATACCATGGCTACAGTGGAGCAAAGCATCCGTTGTATTGAAGCGGGGGCAGAATTGGTGCGGATCACAGCTCCCAGTAAGAAAGAAGCGGAGAACTTGCTGAATATAAAAAATGAACTTCGCAAAAGAGGATATCAAACACCACTAGTAGCCGATATACATTTCACTCCCAATGCCGCAGAAATTGCTGCTCGAATTGTGGAGAAAGTTCGTGTGAATCCGGGCAACTATGTCGACAAAAAGAAATTCGAACTCATTGAATATACCGATGCGGATTATGCCGAAGAGATCGAACGTATCCAAGAAAAATTCACACCACTGGTACGCATTTGTAAAGAACATGGAACTGCGATGCGTATTGGTACCAATCATGGCTCTCTGAGCGATCGTATCATGAGTCGCTATGGCGATACGCCGATGGGGATGGTAGAAAGTGCTATGGAATTTCTGCGCATCGCTCGCTATGAAAGTTTTCACAACATTGTATTGAGCATGAAAGCCAGCAATCCACAGGTAATGGTGCAGGCTTATCGTTTGCTGATCCAACAAATGGATGCTGAATTCGGGGAGTGTTATCCGTTACACTTGGGTGTAACAGAAGCGGGTGATGGTGAAGATGGTCGTGTGAAAAGTGCAGCAGGTATCGGCACTTTATTAGAAGATGGGATCGGCGATACAGTTCGCGTAAGCTTAACGGAAGACCCTGAATTTGAAATTCCCGTTTGTCGTGATCTGGTGAAACGTTACACAAGTTCAAGTAGACAAACACAACATATTCCTGCCATCGAAAAGATCACTTATGATTCTTTCAACTATCAGCGCAGGGAAAGTTTTGAAGTGAGCAATATCGGCGGAAAACAAGTGCCGGTGGTTATTGCAGATCTCAGTAAGTTGGATACACTCACACCTGAAAAACTCAGTGCTGTGGGGTATACTTATGATGCTGCTACAGACAAGTGGAACATCAGTGATTTGGCAGCCGACTATATTTTCACCGGTGATCAGATCCCAGGTTTTGCATTGCCCGGCACCTTAAAAGTGATTGTGGATGTTGCAACGTGGAAGAATGTGAACGATCATGAAAAGTTCTTTCCCATTTATGATGTCAAGGGTTATCTCCATAGTGCATCCAAAAGCAGCAAGCTAAATTTTGTAATGTTAGATTGCTACAATGATGGTACACTGGCTACTCCAACTGAATTACAACAACTAGCAGCAGATAAAACCGTGGTGCTTTGCTTGAGCAGTACCAATGATCATGCGATGCCTTCTGTGCGTAGAGCTTTTGTAGAACTGGTGCAGCAGCAGGTTAAAAACCCTGTGGTGCTGATCGTAGACAGTAACTGGCAAACAGCTGATGAACATCTGATACATTATGCAACCGAGGCCGGAGCCTTATTGCTCGATGGTTTTGGAGATGGCGTTTGTTTTGGAATGTCTGTCAATAGCTACCTGCAACAATCGGAAACAGGAAATGCCGATACCAGTGGCAGAAATTATGTAACCAATACTTCAGTAGAACAATTCATTAATAGCACTGCTTTCAGTATTCTGCAAGCAACAAGAACACGCATTTCCAAAACAGAATACATTTCTTGTCCGAGCTGCGGAAGAACATTGTTTGACCTGCAAGAGACCACTGCAAAAATTCGTTCAGTGACCAATCATTTGAAGGGTGTGAAGATCGCTATTATGGGATGTATTGTGAATGGTCCGGGTGAAATGGCGGATGCAGATTTTGGATATGTAGGAAGTGGTGTTGGCAAGATCACTTTGTACAAAGGAAAAGAAGTGGTCAAACGAAATGTAGACAGTGAAGTAGCGGTGGATGAGTTGATTAATTTATTAAAAGAAAATGATGCGTGGGTAGAACCGACATCATAAAAAACGCTGCGAAAACTCAGCGTTCTCTTCTTCTCTGCGGTAGTTAATTTTTGTAGTAGAGATGTTAACCGCGGAGAATATGAGAACATGAGATAGCGCAGATAGGTCATCATTATGCAAACAGATTTTCTCGTTATAGGTTCAGGTATTGCAGGGCTTACGTATGCTTTGAAGACGGCTCGTCATTTTCCGGATAAAAAAGTGATGGTCATTACCAAGACACAAGCCGATGAAACCAATACCAAATATGCACAAGGTGGTATTGCAGGTGTATGGGATGAAAATCGGGATAGTTACGAAAAACATATTGAAGATACATTGATCGCAGGTGATGGATTGTGTAATGAATCAGTGGTAGAAATTGTGGTGAAAGAAGGTCCGGAAAGAATTCGTGAGATCATTTCTTATGGTGCTGAGTTTGATAAAGATGAGAAAGGTGATTATAGTTTGGGGAAAGAAGGTGGACATAGTGAAAACAGAATCCTTCATCACAAAGATGTGACCGGACAAGAAATGGAACGTGCATTATTGGATGAGATGGCACGTGTTCCGAATATTGAGCTCGTTAACCATTGCTTTGTGGTAGATATTCTCACACAACACCATTTAGGATTTCTGGTCACAAAATCAACTGCTGATATTACTTGTTATGGTGTGTATGTACTCAATCTGAATACCCATCGTATTGAAAAGATACTTTCTAAGATCACATTATTGGCAACAGGTGGTTGTGGACAAGCTTACAGAACTACTACCAATCCTAAGATCGCAACAGGAGATGGTATTGCAATGGTGTACAGAGCCAAAGGAAGAATTGAGAACATGGAGTTCATTCAGTTTCATCCTACTGCTTTATATGAACCCGGTACTTCACCCTCTTTTCTGATCACAGAAGCCGTGCGTGGTGATGGAGGTATTTTGCGCAACAAACATGGTGAAGCATTCATGGAGCGTTATGATGTCCGTAAAGACTTAGCACCACGTGATATTGTAGCCCGTGCCATTGATAATGAAATGAAGCGAACAGGTACAGAATATGTGTACCTCGATTGTAGGCACATGGACAAAGAAAAGTTCATTCATCATTTTCCGAATATTTATGAGAAGTGTTTGAGTATGGGAATTGATGTGATGCAACACATGATTCCGGTAGCACCTGCAGCACATTATAGTTGTGGTGGTATTAAAACAGATGAATACGGACGCACTTCCATTCGACATCTCTATGCTTGCGGAGAGTGTGCCAGCACCGGATTACATGGTGCTAATCGATTAGCCAGCAACAGTTTATTAGAAGCCATGGTATTTGGACATCGTTGTTATCTCGATAGTATCGATGCTGTATCAAAGATTGATGTTGAACACAGCATCCCCGACTGGAAAACCACAGGAACCACAGAGCCTCGGGAAATGATCCTGATCACGCAAAGCTTGAAAGAGCTGCAACAGATCATGAGTGATTATGTAGGTATTGTAAGAACTGATGTACGTTTGGAAAGAGCCATGAAGCGTTTGGATCTTTTGTATGCAGAAACAGAAGAGTTGTATCGTTCTACCAAAGTATCACCTCAGCTTTGTGAACTACGAAATCTTATTACAGTAGGGTATCTCATTGTAAAAGGAGCACAGTTCAGAAAAGAAAGCAGAGGGTTGCATTATAATACCGATCATCAGGAGAAGAGTGCTTTGTTGCAGAATATTATATTGTGATCTGTGATTTTTTAATCTTTGATTTGAGGAAGTCAAAAGTCAAAAGTGAAAAGTCAAAAAAATAATGAAATCACAGATTGGGAATTTATAGATCAAAAAATTAAAGATCCATGTACAGCATCGTATCAGGTTTATTCTACTTACTCTCTCGGCTTCCTTGGTGGTTGTTGTATCTGATTGGTGACGGTATTTATGTGTTACTGTATTATGTATTTGGTTATCGAAAAAAAGTAGTAGCTGCTAATTTATTGATTGCATTTCCTGAAAAGACTGCAGCTGAAAGAAAACAGATCGAAAAAAAATTCTACCACAATTTTGTTGACACATTCATAGAAACCATCAAGTTGTTTTCTGTTTCCGAAGAAGAGATGCGAAAGCGAGTTTCTTGTAATATTGAAGTAGTCAATGAACTCTATGAGAGCGGACAGAATGTACAGATTGTTACCGGGCATTATTTCAATTGGGAAGTAGCCAACTTAGGAGTGGCGTTAACTTGTCGCTATCCTTTTGTAGTGGTGTATATGCCACTTGCGAATAAAACATTTGATAAACTTATTCATCGCTTGCGTACTCGTTTTGGTACACTGCTGGTTCCGGCAACTGAGTTTAGGAATAATTTTCAGCAGTATGCAAAGAATCGTTATGCATTGATCTTAGTTGCAGACCAGAATCCTGGTAATCCCGGCAAAGCTTATTGGACGAACTTTTTCACCAAGCCTGCACCCTTTGTGCGTGGTCCGGAGAAAGGAGCGAAGATGAACAATACAGCAATTGTGTATGCTCATTTTTATAAAGTAAGGAGAGGCTATTATCAGATCGATATGGAACTCGTTACTACTACACCACATGATTATGCTGATGGAGAGCTCACCAAATTATTGGTAAGAAAAGTAGAAGACTCTGTTCGCAAGATTCCCGAAAATTATTTGTGGAGTCACAGAAGATGGAAACACAGTGATCAGGCGGAGAGGTTTAAGCACCTGATGGTTTAACATTTCAAATCTAAGATGGCAGATGTCAGATTTGGTTAAAAAATCTGACATCTGCCATCTTAGATTCGTCATTAATTCAACACCGCTGTTGTTTTCTCGATGCTGAATTTATCTTTCAATTCTTTGATCTGTCCCCAACCACCCAGCACATTTCTGAGGTTATGGATACCTTGTTTTTTCATGAGTGATGCTGCGATCACACTTCTGTAGCCGCCTGCACAATGCACATAAATATTGTGGTTGTCTTCCAGGTGTGCCATGCTCCCCGGATCAGTAAGTTCATCCAATGGTATGTTGAGGGCTTCTTTGATATGTCCATCAGCGTATTCAGGTACCTTTCTCACATCAACAATGACCAGTTGCGGATCAAAGGGCATGTCCATCGCTAATTCATCTGCTTCTACATCGATGATCATATCTGTAGATTCTCCACTGTTTTTCCAATGTTCAAATCCACCTGCTAAATGACCGCCGAAGTTTTCAAAACCTACTCTGGCCAAACGTACAATGCTTTCTTTCTCTTTACCGGGTTCCGTTACCAACAAAATCTCTTTATCAAAAGGTAGTAAACTTCCGGCCCATTCTGCAAAGCGTCCTTCTAGACCAATGAAAATAGATCCGGGTACAAATCCTTCAGTGAAGACAGAGGCTTTGCGTGTATCGAGAATGAAAGTAGTATCGTTCTGTACTTTCTTTTTAAAAGCTGCTATATCCAACGCTTCCATTCCTTTTTCTAATACTGCATTCAGACTTTCATAACCTTCTTTATTGATCTTGGCATTGATGGGGAAATATTGAGGTGGAGCCGCAAGCCCATCAGTAACTGCTTTGATGAAATCTTCTTTACTCTGTTGTTGTAAAGCATAGTTAGAAGTTTTCTGTTCACCGATGGTACTAAAAGTTTCCGGTCCCAGATTTTTTCCGCAGCTGCTACCTGCACCATGTGCAGGATATACGATCACATCATCTGCCAGCGGCATGATCTTGCTTTGTAAACTTTCATACATCATACCGGCAAGATCTTCCATAGTGATCTCTTTTCCTTTTTGTGCAAGATCAGGTCTGCCTACATCACCTACAAACAAAGTGTCTCCGGTGAAAATAGCATGGTCTTTTCCTGTTGCATCTTTTAGTAAATAGCAACTACTTTCAAGGGTATGTCCGGGTGTGTGTAGTACTTGCAGTGTCAAATCACCAATGGTAAACGTTTCACTATCTTTTGCAACATGAACCGGAAAATTAGTGACGGTGCCAGGGCCATAAACGATGGTTGCACCTGTGGCAGCGGCCAAGTCAAGATGACCGCTTACGAAATCGGCATGAAAATGTGTTTCAAAAATATAACGGATGCTACTATTTCTTTCCTGGGCAATTTGCAGGTATTCATCAATATCCCTTAGTGGATCTATTACAGCGGCAATGCCATTACTCTCAATATAATAGGCGGCTTCACTTAAACAGCCGGTATATAATTGTTTTACAAACATATTCCTGAGTTTAAGGCAAAGATAATCCAATGATCAGGCCAGAAAAGCAGATCTAAGTTAAAAAGGGCAAACTGTCAGCTAAAATATCAGCCTACGAGCGACTCTACAAAACCAACCACCTCAGTAAGGCGTGCATAGTTTACGGAGTAGAAGATGAATTTTCCATCACGTGTAGTACTAACAATACCTGCTCTGCGGAGAATAGCAAGGTGTTGAGAGGCTACAGACTGCTCAAGGCGAAGCTTTACATAAATTTCTGTAACCGTCATTTTTTGATGATCGTCAAGTAATTTGATGATTTGCTGTCGGAGTTTGTGATTGATGGACCTAAGTATCAGGGCAGCTTTCTTTGTGTGAAGAAAATCAACCTTGATGGGCGTTTTGCCATTGTTTAAAACAACGGATTGTAATGATTGGCTCATGACAATTAAGTTATGATGGGGGGTTAACAAACTAAAATTGTACGGTTAAAGATACGAAATTCTTTACCTATTTATTGTATAAAATTTATATACAAAAATCGTCAACCTTGGGACTTTGTCTTTCCGGATGTATCGTAAAAGGCTTTTAAATAAAGAGGTTCACTGTAGGCGATATCTGCAAAGGATTGATCTGCAAAGGCTTTGAGCGCTAGTTGTGCCAGATGACCTGCATTGTGTTGGACGTTTTGGAACCTCGCTTGGGGGTGGCTTAAAATTCCCTTTAATTTCTCGGAACCGCTTCCGATAAAGAGAATTGCTTGCTTTTCGAGTAATTCATGGAATGAACTTTCATCAAGAATCATGGCTTGTGGAGCCATCATTACGGTAAGGTCATGCTGATAAATGGCAGTGAAAACTTCCATCCTTCTTGCATCGATCAATGAACAATACAACTGCGTATTATCTCTTTCTTGTTCGATCGCCGCCCATGCCATTACGTCCAATGTATTGATGATGATGAGTGGTTTATTCAAAGTATAACAAATGCCTTTTGCACTTGCCAATCCAACACGCAAACCTGTATAGCTGCCGGGTCCGCCGGTTACTGCTACTGCATCCAGTTGTTGCAATGAAATACCCGTTTGCTGTACCAGTTGTTGAATAGCAGGTTGAAGAAAAGCAGCATGATTTTTTTGATCAGGATTTGTCAATTGAGCCAATACTCGATCATCTTGACTCAAGCAAACACTGGCTTGTTCTGTAGCGGTATCAATGTTCAGTAAATAACTCATGACAGCGCGTTTTGAACAGCTGCTTCGGCGATCAGTGCAGGTGCAGGTGTATAACGATCATCTTCTTTTGATAACAATTCCAATAGCTGACGGATCAATTGTATGCCTATAAGATCACACCATTCAAAAGGTCCGTGCGGATAATTGGTGCCCAGTTTCATAGCAGTATCAATGTCTTGTTTGGTGCTCACTTCATCACCCAATGCAAAATAGGCTTCATTGATGATCATTGCGATGACCCTAGCTGCGATCATGCCGGGCACATCAGGAACGATCTGATAAGACCAATCCAAGGTGGATAACACTGTATCAAATGATAGCTTCTTTTTCGGCGGCACTACTTCCATAACAGGTCTTTGCAAAAAACTGTTCCAAGCATTGATACGGATATAATTGTCTGGTAATACATCTGCATTTGTCAATACGGCATTCACAAATACCGGTGCATCTGTGATATCAGGAAATGCAGCGCCCTCAGATTCATAACAGAGATCGAACCATGCATCAGCTTTATCAGGTAATACATCTACCCCCTTACGGAAAATGGTTACCGATGCAGGAATATTTTTGGAGAGAAAAGCAGTTGCCTGTTGTTCATTGGCATTCAACACTATTTGCATGCTGCAAATTTAGGTTGGCAGGTTGATAGAAATACAGCAAATTGCCAATCACTAAAGAAGTTATTATGTCGAAACAAATCATTAAAACCGACAAGGCTCCATCGCCAATCGGTCCATACAGTCAGGCGGTAAAAGCCAATGGTATGGTATTTTTGAGTGGACAGGTGGCATTTGACCCTGTATCCGGTGAGTTGCGTACCGGAGACCTTCAAACAGAAACCCATCAGGTGATGAAGAATCTGGCGGCAGTCATGGAAGAAGCGCATATCACCTTTGAGCACGTGGTAAAGACCAGTATCTTTTTAAGTGATATGGCACATTTCGCACAAGTCAATGAAGTGTATGGCTCTTACTTCAATGGTGATTATCCTGCAAGAGAAACCGTTGCAGTGAAACAATTACCGCGTGGTGTGAATGTAGAGATCAGTATGATTGCTGTGGTAGATCTATAAAACTTCTACCCGATACCGCGTACTAAATTGTACAGGTTCTTTGGGATGTAGGTATATCAATCCCATCCCATTGTTAAATGTATCGGGGGCGCTGCTTAAGTTTTCAATCGCAATGCTTTTGCGATGTTCGGGTGTATATACTTGCAGGTAAGGATAATGGAGCAATGGCTCAACGATGATCCTTACCTGCTTACTTTTTAGCACACAATAGCCGGGTTCATCAGTGGGTAGTATAAAAGAATTATCCAGTGTTATGCCTCTCAATGATCGGCCTTTTAAAAAACGGTCATCCTTTTCTTCCGCACCTGTTGGAATAAGGTCTGCATCAAAAACCAGTTTTCGATCGCTGTTAAATGTGATTTCACAATCATCCACATCTTCACCTGCTGTAAAATAAGGATGCCACCCATCGCTGAATGGAATGCTGGTTGAGGAATGATTGGTAGCAGTGGTAGTAACGGTCAAACAATGACCTGCACTGAGTTCCCATTTTACCAGTAATGTATAAGAGAAGGGGTATCCTTTATCTGCTCCCTCATAATGATGCTCAAATGTTACCCATGCAGAAGAACTATTTGCTCCATTGTTTTGAATGGTATGAACTGCATCGTACAATAATCCATGCAATGCATGATCTCCCAGAAAAAAACCATTTAGTGTCCATTCCTGATTATTCCATTGATACCGACCATTTTTTAAACGACAGGCAAACGGACTCATTTTGGCACTTTTAAATGCTGCTGTGAGGTGTTCAATAGCATCCTCTGTACCTACAAAGCCATCCACAACATTTAACTGACCATCCGGCGTTAGAACCTTAAAACTGTTGAGTAATGCCCCAAAAGCAAAGAGTTCTGCAACCGTCCCGTTTTGATCATCTTTTAATAAAACGATCTGATGACTTTCTTGGCCTTGAATATCAATAGAAAATGACATAGGGTAATTTGTGTAAACATACTTCTCAAAAAACTAACGATTGTTAACCATTCGGCATAAAACTGCTAAATTTGCACCTCAGTGAAAAGTAAGGATATGTCGTACCAACCCCAGCATAAAATCAGAATTGTTACCGCTGCCAGCTTATTTGACGGACATGATGCTGCCATCAATATCATGCGTCGTATTCTACAGTCTAAAGGAGCGGAGATTATTCACCTCGGACATAACAGAAGTGTGGCTGAAATTGTAGAGTGTGCTATTGAAGAAGATGCACAGGGTATTGCCATTACCAGCTATCAGGGTGGGCATGTGGAGTTTTTCAAATACATGCGTGATCTGTTGGACCAAAATGGCTGTGGCCATATCAAAATATTCGGCGGTGGTGGAGGAACCATTCTTCCGGAAGAGATTCGTGAGTTACATAATTATGGTATCACAAGAATTTATAGTCCGGATGACGGTCGTAAAATGGGATTGGAAGGCATGATCGAAGATGTGATCCGTCAGTGTGATTTCAATCTTAATGGAACCGGTGTGTATCAGAAGTCGATGACACTTGGTGAAGTGAAAGATATCAGAACTATTGCCAGAAAGATCACCAATGCAGAAAATGGAGTTGGATCTGATAAAGAAAAAGCCAATACCACAACACCGGTATTAGGTATTACAGGTACGGGTGGCGCAGGTAAAAGCTCGGTGACCGATGAGATCGTAAGAAGGTATCTGCAGTTGTTTGAAGATAAAACCATTGCTGTTGTTTCAGTAGATCCTTCCAAGAAAAAAACCGGTGGTGCTTTGTTGGGAGATAGAATTCGGATGAACGCCATCTCTCATCCACGTGCTTACATGCGCAGTTTAGCAACACGTGATGACAATACCGCGCTGAGTGCACATGTTCAGGATGCGATCGATATTTGTAAGAATGCTGGATTTGATTTCATCATTTTGGAGTCTGCCGGTGTTGGACAAAGCGATGCTTCGATCCTTGATTTTTGTGATGTGAGTTTGTATGTGATGACACCGGAATATGGTGCAGCATCACAGTTGGAAAAGATCAATATGTTGGATTATGCTGATGTGGTTTGTATCAACAAATTTGATAAAGCCGGCGCATTGGATGCATTGCATGATGTACGTAAACAATATAAGCGTAATCATAGTTTGTGGACAGCCAAAGATGAAGACCTTCCTGTTGTAGGAACCATCGCTGCACAGTTCAATGATGCAGGCGTGAATGAGTTGTTCGAGAAACTGATGCTGACCATCGAACAAAAAACAAAAGTATCCTTTGGCAATTTTGTTAAAGAAGGACATACAAAAGATACTACTACCAAATCTCAAATCATTCCTCCAAAGCGTGTTCGTTATTTGGCGGAGATCGCTGAGAACAATCGTGGTTACGATCAGTGGGTGAATGAGCAAGTGACCATTGCTAGCAAATTATACCAGATCAATGGTGCACTGGAATCAGTAAGTGGGGAAGTAGCTGCAGGGTTACAAGAAGTAAAAAAATCTTTCGAGAAAAAATTACATCCTGAATGTCAACAGCTGATTGAACAATGGCCAGCTGTAGTTCAACAATATGCTGCAGATTTCTTTGAATATAAAGTGAGGGATAAGATCATTCGTCAGCCATTGACCACCACTTCATTGAGTAATACACGTATTCCCAAAGTGGTATTACCTAAGTACAAAGATTGGGGTGATATTTTACGCTGGCAGTTACAGGAAAATATACCCGGTGCATTTCCTTATACATCAGGTGTATTTGAACTGAAGAGACAAGGAGAAGATCCAACCCGAATGTTTGCAGGAGAAGGTGGTCCGGAAAGAACGAACAAACGTTTCCATTATGTATCACTCGGACAACCCGCTATTCGTTTGTCAACAGCTTTTGATAGTGTGACTTTGTATGGTGAAGATCCGGCAGTGCGTCCTGATATTTATGGAAAGATCGGTAACAGTGGTGTGAGTATTGCAACGGTTGATGATGCTAAAAAATTATACAGCGGTTTTGATCTCTGTGATCCAAAGACTTCAGTAAGTATGACCATCAATGGTCCAGCGCCGATCTTGTTGGCATTTTTTATGAATGCAGCCATTGATCAGCTCTGTGAAAAATACATCGATGAAAATGGTATGTGGCCACAGGTTGATAAAGTGTTTGCTGAGAAATACAAACAAGTGACTAAGCCTCTTTATTATAATCCATCATCACCTGAACGCTTACCGGAGGGTAACAATGGGTTGGGGCT
Organism: Brevundimonas vancanneytii; assembly: GCA_943368425.1. Classification (GTDB taxonomy): domain Bacteria; phylum Bacteroidota; class Bacteroidia; order Chitinophagales; family Chitinophagaceae; genus Sediminibacterium; species Sediminibacterium vancanneytii_A. The sequence goes on along the minus strand of CALRLC020000002.1, from coordinate 153,778 downwards.
TCGTTTGTTAGGATTGAGTGGCGACGAAGTATTACCTGCTGAGGTTTATGCAAAGATCAAAGCCGAAGCGCTCTCTCAAGTGAGAGGAACTGTACAAGCAGACATTTTGAAAGAAGACCAAGCACAAAACACTTGTATCTTCTCTACTGAGTTTGCCCTAAAACTCATGGGCGATGTACAGGCATATTTCATCGATCAGAAAGTGAGGAATTTTTACAGTGTAAGTATCAGTGGTTATCATATTGCGGAAGCAGGCGCAAATCCCATCACACAATTGGCATTCACGCTTGCAAATGGGTTCACGTATGTTGAATACTACCTCAGTCGTGGTATGAACATTGATGATTTTGCTCCGAACCTATCATTCTTCTTCAGTAATGGTATGGATCCAGAATATAGTGTGATTGGGCGTGTAGCCAGACGTATCTGGGCTAAAGCCATGAAGAACAAGTACAAGGGTAATGATCGCTCACAAAAATTGAAGTACCATATTCAAACAAGTGGAAGAAGTTTACATGCGCAGGAGATCGACTTTAATGATATCAGAACAACATTGCAAGCATTGTATGCCATTTATGATAACTGTAACAGCCTTCATACCAATGCTTATGATGAAGCCATCACTACACCAACAGAAGAAAGTGTAAGAAGAGCCATGGCAATACAGCTTATCATCAACCGTGAATTAGGGAGTGCTAAAACAGAGAATTTTATACAAGGAAGTTTTGCGATCGAAGAGTTGACCGATCTGGTAGAAGAAGCCGTATTGATAGAGTTTGAACGCATCAGTGAACGTGGAGGTGTATTAGGTGCGATGGAGAGAATGTACCAGCGTAATAAAATACAGGAAGAGAGCCTGCATTACGAAACTTTGAAACATACCGGAGAATTGCCACTGATTGGCGTTAATACTTTCCTGAATAAAAAAGGAAGCCCGACCATACTACCCGGAGAAGTGATTCGCTCTACTACAGAAGAAAAAGAACAACAGATTCTAAACCTTCATGCTTTCTGGAAAAGAAATGAAGGCAAATCTGCAGCTGCATTGGCGCAATTGAAGCAAACAGCGATCCAGAATGGCAACTTGTTTGAAGCATTGATGGAAACAGTGAAGTATTGTTCATTGGGACAAATCACCCATGCATTGTATGAAGTGGGCGGGCAATACAGAAGGAATATGTAAGGAGCATGTTGTTTTCTGTAAAATCTGCTATAAATTTACTGGTATGAAGTATTCATTATTTCTTGTGTTCTGCTGTTTGTTCGGTATGCATATGAGTGTCACAGCTCAAGTGCCAGCCAGACGTTATGATAGTTCGATGAAGATCGGTAAAGCAGGGTACAAAGTAACTTGTAATAACCGTAATTCGGAAAAGAATACCATTAACATTTCGCCCATTGGATTCAGTAATGAGGTACGTGATTTCAGCTTTGAAATTAAGGGCCGGATTCTTCGTGCAGAAGTGGATGATGTGAATAGAGATAATTACCCTGATTTGTTATTGTACGTTTATAATGGAGACACCCTTAATAAAGGCAATGTGATTTGTGTAAGTTCGGAAGCCAACAACAGCGTAATACCTATTGGATTTCCTGACATTGTAGATGATCCAAAACTAAGGGATGGTTATAGGGGATTCGATGAATTTCGTGTGATGGAAGGGGTGTTGACCAGAAGATTTCCTTTATTCACGACCGATAGTACAGGAGCACAACCAACTGGAAAAATGCGTCAAGTGATGTATCGTGTTGTGCCGGGAGAAAAAAGCGGTTTCAAATTTCAGGTAGCACGTACTTATGACTATGTGAAGCAGTAGTTTTATCTGTTTGCTGTGATCACGATCTTGGTAGCAATGCGTTCTTCTCCTGAATCATCTCTTACCAATACCAGATATACACCACTGGCAACTTTCGTACCCAGATAATTTCTTCCATCCCAAACAGCTTGTCCACCTAAAGAACGGGTTTGATACACCAATCGTCCATTCAGTTCAGTGATCTTAACGAGTGCCTTATCTACCAATCCCCTAATGGCAATGGTTCCATTAAAGGAAGGTGGCACTGGATTGGGAAATACCAATACTTTGTTTTGTGTTTCAACAGGAGAGGTTGCAGTACTTCTGAAACTACAGAGTCCTTCAAAAGTGGCAATGAATAATTCACCGGTGATAGGGTCGATGGTCAGTTTACGAACATCATTGCTTAATAGCGGACTGTTCTCTGCAGTAAATCTGTACACTATTTTTTCTCCATTGGAAGAAAGCAACCATAATCCATTACGTGTACCGATCCATTTTCTGTTGGCGCCATCAACGGCCATGCATTGCACTACCTCATCACGAAACAACAAACCTGCAAAACGATCCTGCTGTACAATGGGTTGAATGGCTTCACAACCTGCAGGTGTGAAAGCGAGTTCCGGACACCGTATGATACCAATGCCTCTGTCTGTTCCTACCCAAATAGCACCGTCTCTATCTTTTACTATACTGAATACATTTGAGGAAGGCAGGTTGCCATTACCGTTACCTTGTCTGTAATATTTCCAACGATCGTCCGCAAGATTGTCGATATCGTTACCGGGATTGAAACAAAACAGTCCATTACCTTTCGGACTAACAGCCCATATCTGATCAAGATCATCGGTGATGAGTTGAGCAATGGCATTTTCGGTATGTGTAAACGGAATGGAGAAAGATTTCCAGGTATTGTCTTTTTTGCGAACACTCAAATTTTGTGAAGCTCCATAATTGGCCACCCAAAGTTGGTCTTTGCTGTCGAATGCTAAACCGCTAACACGAATACTACCCGGATCACCAATAGCAGCTCTTAAACTACTATTGAATGGCCTGAAGATACTGAACTGGTCATTTGCAAATCGAACCAATCCTCCACCGTAACTACCTGCCCAAATGGCTTCGTCACGAGGATCGATGGTAACAGTAATAAAGTCTAGTAGTGAATCGAGAACTGCAGTATTGAAAAAACTTTTTGAGCTCCAAACATTGTCTTTCAACAGATAAAAACCATCTCGATTGAAAAGATAGTTCCATGCATCGTTGACACTACCGGCAGTAGCTACGGTAATGCTTCCATTAGCAACCAGTTCACCGGTAACAACACCCGGGGGGCCGTTGGGAATAAAGCGGTCTGTTGTAGTGCCTGTTCTGGATAAGCCACCAAAACGATCGGCCACCCATATTTGATTATTATCTAAGATGGCTGATAAAGGAAATGAGATAATACCGCTGGCGCTGATGGTTCTTGCGATAGTACCATTCGTATTCAACAATATTACCCGTGCAGCTCCTGTAGCCGTACGCTGACAAACAGTGAGTTGATTACCGGCTGATGCGATGGAAACAATGGGCCAATTATTATCATGGTAGAACAGTTGCCAGTTGTTACCGTTTTGTATGAATAGCGAGTCTCCTTTTTGTACAATAGCATTATTATTGGCGACGATCACATTGTTGATGCGACCGGAAGGAAGTTGATTGTTGCCACTCACCAAAGTCCAGTTTCTGAAGTTAGCCGGATTGTTGATGCTTGTACTAACTGTTTTGAGACCTTCTTCTGTAGCAGCGTAGAATACATTATTGTGAATGGTGAATCCGTTCACTTTCACTTGATTGCCGTTGTTGCCAATGATCCAGGTATCTCTGATCTCTCTTCGAGAAAGATCGGTGACAATGATGCCGAGCCCGCTGGATAAATAAGCCAGGCCATTCTGACAAAAAATTTGTTGAATCGATTTATCACCGGCAATGGAGCTTTTGTTGATGTCGGCAATATTGTGAACAATATTGCCTTTGAGCAAATCGATATTGCTGTTGTTGTAAGCGATAACGAGTTGTGCAGAAGAAGCGTCCCATCCAATACAGCGGATGCCAATATCATTGAGTCCGGTTACTTTGGAGTAGCGGGTGAGTTCATTTTTATCGTCAAGTGAAAAAAGGGCTTTGGTAGTAGCGCAATAGAGTTGACTGCCTTTGACTACTTGAATGGTTTGCTGATAGTTAAGATGTTCGCGCCATTGTCCGACAGGCGGTAATTGAGCGGTAAGGATATTACCGGTAAAGCAGCAGCAGATCAGTATGATGAATAACAGTATGATTCTTTTACCGTTACAGGAGCGAAACTTCAACGTCATACGTAAAGTTACAGGATAAAAAAATAGGTATTTCTGCTACGAAGTTTTATCATAAAAATCAGGTGTTTTTACGGTTTTTGTGAAAGAGAAAGCAGTCTATTTTGGCATTCTAAATGATATACTATGTCGAGTAGAATTGCTATTGATCAGATGATAAAGATCAATCAACTGATCGTCAAGAAAAATACAGGGAAGCCGGCTGAAATGGCTGTCAAGCTTGATTGTTCGCTTACCACATTGTTTACTTATATCGCGATGATGCGAAAGATGGGGGCGCCTATTCAGTACAATAAATTTAAGCAGACTTATTACTATGAGGAGGAAGGAAGTTTTGTGATTGGCTTTGTTCCGAAGTAAAGTTTTTTTCATACTCCGCATGGCTCGTATCAGTGCACAGTAGTTTAGCATCAGATTCATGGGCCATGAATGGGAGTATTGTCGGTAAGCCTTGTATTTAGCGCAGGTACAGAAGAAGCGACATTAAAAACTAAAACCATTGTTATGAACAATCAAATTGTAGGACTGAAGCCCTTGTCAGATCAGGAGCTCATCAGTATTGAAGGTGGCGCGATTCCGTCTTGGTTGAAAAATTTTGGATGGAGCGGGCTTTTTTATGATGCTATCAAAAATTGGGATGAAATCAAAAGAGAGTTTCGAAGAGGATGGCATTTTGCTGACAACAAATAATTCATAAACCTTTAAAACAATCAATCATGAAAAATAATCATCAATCAATGATGCATTCTTTTGAATGTCAATTATTGTCTTCAAGTGAACTTGAAAAAATTGAGGGCGGTGGATTTTGGGGTGATCTATTCTATCGAGTAGGTGTAACCTGTAGATGCTTCTATGAGTTTGTAAAAACAGCAGGAGAGTATCAGTCTTCTTTGCCTCCAAGCTTGAAGAAATAAGCTAATAGGGATGATCTCACTTTTATAGAGGTCATCCCTTATAATTTTTTAAAATAAAAGACTATGGTATTTCGTAAGCGATTATTTAATTGGGTAGATAATCTAACCGTTTCTAAACTAATTATTATTGGATATCTAATTAATCTTTTTGTTTCAATTTTATTCGGGTATGTATTCTTTCCGGAACAGAAGGATAATCCCAATGATCTTCCGGATAATATTTATTTTGTTGCTACTATTCTTATTGCACCATTTCTTGAAACCTGGTTAGTACAATACACGATAATGGAATACGGCTATAGATGGACAAAAAAGTATTGGCCGGGTTTATTAGTGAGTATTATCGTCTTTTCTGCATTACATCATTATTCGATAGCATACATGCTAAAAACACTCATTTCAGGCGCTGTTTATTCTTCTGTCTATTTCATTTGCATGTTAAGGAAGTGGAATGGATTTTTATGGACCTCATTGGTACACATGTTTTATAATCTTACAGCTCTGGTAGTTAATTATTTTATTGATGGATAAACAATATGACCAGTTGCCCGATATCAATCGCGACATTCATTTCTATCTCTCAGGTTTTTCTGCTTACGCGAGAATCTTCTATTGGTCATTGATCATGATCGTTCTGTTTACAGTTGCATTACTTCCATTCTGTTATGTTAATGTTATTGCCAGAACAGAAGGGATCATTCGACCTTTTGAAGAACGTACTAATGTGCGCAGTTTGATCAGCGGTACAATCCAATTCATTTACTGCAAAGATGGTAGCAAGGTGATCAAAGGAGATACATTACTTGTTTTTCAACAACCTAATTATCGAGTGCAAAATCACTATCTCACACAAAAGATTCAGAAGTGTAAAGAGCTGATCCATGATCTAAGTTTGCTGACAAAGATGGAACGATGGAAAGACTCCAGTATTAGTCAAGATCTGAGAACAGCATTGTATCAATCACAATTCTTGCATTTTCAAGACCAGTTACAAGAAAAAAGCCTGCTCAGTAAAAAACTTCAGAAAGATATTCGTCTATATGATCCGCTTGTTCGTGAGAAAATAATAACACCCAATGAATTCGCTGATATTGGCTATCAGTTGTTACAATCATCAGTGGGTGTTCAATCGCAGATCAGTCAACAGCTCAGCCGATGGGAAGCTGAGTTGATAGAAGTACACAGACAATTAGCAGAACTAGAGTCGGAAAAACGAAATCTGCTTGTAACTGCACAGTCTTTTGTGATCAAAGCACCCATCAGTGGAACTATACTGATGCAAGAACCTTTGTATGTTGGTAGTTCAGTACTCCCTGCTACCGAACTTTTGTCCATTTCTCCGGAACAGGACTTGGTTGTTGAGTGTTGGATACCACCGTCAGAATTGGTTACCCTCTATCAACAGCAGACCGTTACCTATACTATTCCGGAAATACGGAATCAAATGTCTAGCCTGTTACAAGGTAGGGTAATATCTATTGCCAAAGATTATACACTCGTCAATAACAGACCTATGTTCAAAGTCAGATGTAGCTTGAATCAGGCGAAAGTGGAATTAAAAAATGGCTTTTCTTATCAACTCGGCAAGGGATTACTACTTGAAACAAGATTATTACTTGCCAGAAAGAGTTGTTGGGAACTACTGTACCAGCAATTATACGATTGGTTCAATCCGGCTACACTTACTAAATCAACTGTATGAGCAGAAAAATGGTCTGTGTGAAACAAAGAGATGTTACGGATTGTGGTGCGGCATGTTTGGTATCCGTAGCAGCCAGCTATGGAGTTCAGTTTTCCGTAAGTAAGGTCCGACAAACAGCAGGTACAGACAAGAGAGGAACCAGCATGTTAGGTATGGTTGAAGCCGCCACTAAAATGGGTTTCCAGGCAAAAGCAGTCCGTGCAGGTGTGGAAGTTGTCAGACAAATTCCTCTTCCATGTATAGCTCACGTGTTAATAGAAAATGGGTTACAACATTTTGTAGTACTGTATAGAATCAAAGGAGAATATTTGGTGTACATGGATCCGGGAACAGGAACTTTGGTCAAAAGCAGACAAAGTGCATTCATTAAAATATGGACAGGAGTATTGTTGTTACTGGAACCTTCCGGCTCGATCTCGCTATCCAACCATACAATTTCTACCCATAAAAGACTTTATGATCTACTGGCAGCCAATCGATCTTTATTGTTACAGGGATTCATTGGTGCGTTGGTCTACACACTGTTAGGGCTTTCACTTAGCATCTATATCCAGAAATTAGTTGATACCATTTTGTTAGATGGAGATCTTGGGTTGTTGAATTTAGCAAGTATCATGATGATTTTTCTGCTATGTATTCAACAATATACAGGAACATTTAAAACCATATTAGGTCTGCAAGTAGGACAAAGACTGGATGCAACACTTATCACCCATTACTTAAGGCATTTATTAAAACTACCACAATTCTTTTTCGATACAATGCGAACAGGAGAAGTGTTGAGTCGGATCAATGATGCTGTAATGATTCGAAACTTTGTGAGTGATACGGTGATGCAGATCATTGTGAATCTATTAATACTGGTTTGTTCTTTTCTGTTGATGTTTTTTTATAGCGTCAAATTAGCATTGATGATGCTTGTACTATTACCTGTTTATAGTGTTTTATATTTTCTGAGTCATAAGATCAATCGCTATTGGCAACGAAAATTAATGGAAAAGGGTGCTGCTATGGAAACAGAACTGGTAGGTACTTTACAAGCATCCACTACCATCAAACGTTTTGGACTTGAAGAAGTGATGATGGAAAAAAACGAATCCGGTCTTATTGCTTTATTGCGTACAGTATATGATACGGGTATAAGAAACATTGCGCTTTCTTCTGTTGCAGAATTCGTCACCAGATTGTTTACATTGTTGATCTTATGGGTGGGCTCTATATTGGTGATTGAAAAAACGCTGACGCCTGGGACTTTGCTTTCTTTTTACAGTATCATCGGATATTTTACAGGACCGGTATTGGTGTTGATCGGTAGTACAAAAAGTTTTCAGGAGGCAATGATTGCGGCAGACCGACTTTTTGAAATCATGGAATTGGATCCGGAAGAAGCTTTACAAATCGGAAATCATCAACCTGCCTATAAACCTGGTGATATTATATTTGATCAAGTTGGATTCAGATATGGCACACGACAAACCATCTTTCACGAGTTGTCTTTTAAGATTGCAAAAGGATCCTGCATAGGTATTGCAGGGGAGAGTGGGTCAGGGAAATCAACATTGTTACACCTTTTATTGAGATTATATCCACTTCAACATGGGCATATATACATTGGTGATACTGATATAGAAGAACTAAATCTTGTGGAACTAAGAGAGAAAATTGCAGTGGTACCGCAAGAAACAGATATCCTTTCTGGAACCATCCTGGAGAATATTTGTCTGAATAAACTTATTGATATTGCTACTGTAAAGCAGTTATGTCAGCAGGTAGGATTGGATGACTTTATCCGAAGTTTACCGGATGGTTATCATACAATGCTCAATGAGCAAGGATCAGGTTTGTCGGGTGGACAAAAACAAAAAATTGGGATCGTGCGGGCTTTATACAGACAGCCATCAATTTTATTATTGGATGAAGCAACGGCATCTTTAGATACCATTAGCGAAGCTGCAGTACAGAATTGTTTGACTTATTATAAGGAAAAGGGGATCACAATTATCATCGTAGCACACAGGCTTTCAACACTTCAATTCTGTGATGAAGTCTTGGTGTTAAAAAACGGTGAAATCATCGAAAGGGGAACGCATCAATGGATGATCAACCAAACCGGTTATTATGCTGCAATGTGGAATCAACGATAGGGTACTAAACACTTACTATACCGTGTTTGATTGCAAAGATGGCCAGCCCAACCCTTGTCTTGATGTCCAGTTTCTTAAAGAGATTATCGCGATAAGTATCAACTGTACGTGGGCTGATATGCATTTCTTCAGCGATCTCTTTATAGGTTTTGTCTGAGCAGATCCATTGTAAGAAAATGGTTTCATTTTCAGTAAGACTGCTGAGTGGTGATCCATCGCCTAGAAATGAATCCTCATTACTGATATAGTGCATGAGTTTATCACTTACGAGTTCATTGATGAAGTAACCGGTATCACGAATATTTTCAAGTGCTTGTTTGAAGACTTTAGGCTTGCTGTCTTTTAGTAAATACCCACGGGCACCATTTTTCAGCATGCGGATAATGGCGATATCATTTTCAAGCATACTCAATACCAAGACCCTTGTTTCGGGCATATTGGCTTTGATCCATTCGGCAGTTTCGAAGCCATCCATTAATGGCATGTTGATATCCAACAATACAATGGCAGGAGGTTTATTATTTTTCAATGCCTCCATGAATTCTTTTCCGTTACCGGCTTCCATAATTACTTTGAAGCCTTCAAATGAATTGATCATTGAAGCGAGACCGCTACGAAGTAATTCATGATCGTCCACAAGTGCTACAAAGGTCATACAAAGGTTATTTCGATTTTGCCTGCAATATAATGGCTGTTCCGTTTCCCGGCTCACTTTTTATATCAACAGTAGCGTTAATCATTTTTGCTCTGTTAAATATGTTCTGTAAACCGATACCCGGTCCGGCAGTTTTAAACTTTTCCATGTCAAATCCAATACCGTTATCAGCAATGATCAGCTGAACTTCATTTTCGTTGCCTTCGATCATTACAGTAATCTGATCTGCTTTTGCATGTTTCATGATGTTATTGATAATTTCCTGTACCATCCTGAACATGATCAGGTCTGTGTTCTTATCAATACCTGTGAAATTCTCTGCAACGGTAAGATCTGTTTTATATCGACCGCTCTTGTGCAAGTTATTTAAGAGTTGTCGGATCGATTCTACAATTCCGATATCCTGAATCCGGTTGGTTTGTAAGCTATGACTCAGATCACGTAGATCTTTGATTGCTTTTCCCAATAACTCATCCGTGTGTTCCATTTTCTCATGATCAGCAACATTACTAAAGGTACTTAAGTTTAGTCTTACGAGGCTTAATACCTGACCAATGTTATCATGAATTTCTCTACTGATGTGAGTAAATGTTTGTTCCTGTATCTCCAATTGAGATTTGAGGATCGTTTGCTCAAATCTATTTTTCATCTCATCACGTTCCTGCTGAAATTTTCTTTGTCTTCTTAAAAAAATAAAGACAATCAGTAATAAGAAAAATCCGATTAAAACCAGGAATACTGATGCTATAACGATGGTGATGAGGATATCTTCTTGTTCTTTCGGCATAAAATAAATGCAATGATAAAAGAGCCGTACAATACTATGTTCAGACTGTTGTTAATATAACCATATATCTGGGTTCCCTGTTTTCCTAAAGCTGCGCTTGTAAGATATTCAAAAAGCGCATTAATAATAACAGAACCTAGATAAAAGATTAAAAGACCGATCGTCACCCAAAAGAAAGGATGCTGAGTAAGTTTAATATTGATGGAGTCTGGTAAAATAGATTCATATAAAAAAAAGCAACTATAAACTACCATTAAGAAAGATCCCAATAAAAAAGTATAACTATGAAATTTTTGAGTGCCTTGAATAAGTGCAATATTTAATATCACTAATACTATATAAATAGGGATCAGTATTGTAATTATTCTTCGAAGTGTTCTGTTATTTAGGTAAATCAAGAAAATTGCTGAATAGAAAACAAATTCACTAGTAGTGAAAATATTAAAAAGCATATAACGTGCTGACCTGCCTGTATTGGGACTTGTAAGCAGGTATTTAGCTATACATTCTACAGCTACAGTTACTAGAAGAAACGGGATGAAATAAATAAACCCTTTATTATTTTTTAAATACCTAAGGAAAAGTAGTCCGGTAAAAAGACAAGCAACTTCGAGGAATAAGTGTAGATTAAGTCGGAGGAATTCGAGCATGGACCTAAATTAAGATATAAACCCCTTCCAAATAGGAAGGGGTTTATAAAATTTCTTGGTAAAAATATTGATAAAACGCAAAGTCTATTATGGTACCAAACCGCCGTGGTTCAAGAATCTTTCAGAACCATCATCAAAGTTACCTCTTACACTACCGTTACTAGTTTTCTTATCACCTGAGAAGAAAACAGTTAATCTGCCATTCTCGTACATACCGAAGTTTACATAAATCTTCGATGACTGGTTTCTTTTCAAAACGTTCAAATAGGTTTGAATGTCTTTGATATCAAAAGATACAGCTAACGATTTGTTCATTTTAGAACTTTCATATCTAGCCGCCATCTTTGCAGCCTCGTTTCGGTCGATGATACCGGGTATAGAAGAAGCATCTGCTTCGATAGCGGTAACGTTTTCAGAAGAGTTATTACTGTTAACTTCATTCGTAACACCATCCTGTTCTTTCTGGCAGGCTACCAGAAGGATGGTAACTACTGACAGCAGTAAAACTGTGCCTAAGATTTGAAACTTTTTCATCTAATCTGTTTTTAATAGGTTTTGACCAAGGTTTAAAGAAATTCGGTGTTACAAGTTGTTCGGTGGGAGTTATCCAAATTTTATTCCCATCGAATACAAAGTTCTGCTTTTTTTCTTATGTAAACACTATTTAATCACGGAATCTACTCGGGTGTTTTCACTGAATTTAAATACGGTGTTTTAAACGAATATAATTATTTATTATTTATTATAATATTGATAAATAATAATTTAATTAATCATTTTTGAATATTTGATCTAATGCTTTTTAGATTTAATATATAAATTACTACTAACATCACTATGGAAACCCCAATGGTAATAGGTGAAATAAAGGTAGAAACAACCGCCGCCTGCTGCTGTAAAACAAGAGCTAACCAATATTGAGCCAGCGATAGAATCAGTAATGATCCTAGTACGATCCAGATATTGGATGGGAAAAATTGACGCATTAGAAATGAACGTAACTGCGACGGTGATGCGCCCAGTGTGATCAATAATTGTATCTCTTCTCTACATGAACTAATGGTGAGTTGTATGAATAAAGAAAAGATCAACATCGCAAACAGGAACATAAGCAATCCTGTAACACCGGTGATATTCACGACCATCTCAACTATCTGTCGATACTTACTAAATCTCGTTTTATCCTGATCTGTTGTCAATTGTTTTTTCTTTAAGTAACTGATGAGTTCAGGATGTCCTGGGTCTTTGGTTCTAATAATAATTCTGGATGGAGCAGTACCAATATTTTTTCCATACAACTGATTTGCATGATCCATGAATGATTGAGGTATCAGTAATGAAGATATTCGATCACTAAAGCCCACAACTTTCCCCTTGTAAACTCTTGTGGTGCCATCTACTCCATAGACATTCACATTGAAAAAAATCATCTTCACCACTTCTCTTGTCAACTGGGGCAATCCTTGCGAGAGCGAGAACTGGAAATTATAAATATCTAAAAACATGCCCGGCACAATGATGGGAACATATGTACTGTTCTCATCCCAGTTCCATTCTTTGGCATTCACATCCAAAAAAGCGTCAGGTACACTTTCAAAAGCAATATCTGTAAAAAATGGAAAAACATCACTACTGCTTTGGATGGAGGCTTTGAATTTACTGGTTTGCAAAATTCCCACTGCCTCTGTAAATGGTTGTGAACGGATATCATCAATCTCTTCTTGTGTCAGCACAGCTTTCCCAATATTTTGATCCGTCAATATTTTATTGAGCACCAAGAAATTGGCTACACTGTCTTTGTTCTGTTTCCCTTGTAGTAACTCCGTATAATTCACTTGAATTTGTACAGCCGCAAGAATTAATAACAGGGCTACAGACAATCCAATGATTGCCATGGCAAAACGTGTTCTGCCTGTAGCAGTTCTGATCAGTTTTTTTAATAAGCTATTCAGATCGTTCATGGTAGGCTCTTATAAGTTCAATATTTGATCGTATGCAAAATGATGATCTTCATCAAGATCTGTAATCACGAAGCCCGCATTTCTTACTTTACACTCTCTCATGATCAGGGCTGCTGCTTTTGCCGTGTTTGCCTGATCTAAGTGACTGAATGGTTCATCCATGATCAACATGGAGAAAGGATGACATAATGCTCTGATGATGGCAATACGTTGTTGCTCCCCATAACTACAAATGCTTGCTTTCTGATGAAGGATGTGCTGAACACCCAATTCTTCTGCCATCTCAATCACTTTCTCTGTAGAACAATAAGGGCTTTGTAAAATTCTTTTCAATTCAATGTTTTCAAGCGCTGTTAAATTTGGGAATAAACGCAGGTCTTGAAAAATCACACTGATTTTTTCTTGTCTGTATTTGGACAATTGTTCTGCAGGCATCTGTTGCAACAAATTTCCATCCCACTCTATTTCTCCGGTATAGTCTTCTCTTAACTTGTACAGTGAATGAATCAAGGTGGTTTTTCCTGAACCACTAGGCGCTTTGATTTTTGTCCATTGACCGGCTTTAAAAATGATCTCTTGATCCCAGATATCAGAACGCTGCTGTTGAACCTTATCTCGTAAAGGTATCGGTACAACTTTATGTAGTGCTATGGTCATTACGCTAAATTATCATTCAATAAGGTCAAATAAAAAGTCCTGCTGTAACAGGACTTTTTATGGTGTTTAAAACGTTGATTAGTTCGTGCGTATGATCGCAGGGAAACCGCCAGGGAACATTTTTTCCTCCATTTCTTTCTGTCTGCGTGCGGCTACTCTCATGTCTACTGCGATATCTGTGATCAAACTGGTAAGTGTTACCAGACTATTTTGTTTTTCATTCTGCATACGAATTTCAAAAACACCTTTAATGCTCTTTCCGTCAAAGTTGTCAGAAGTTCCAATGATGTCTTTGAAAGTTTCTTTGGCAGTTTTCATGGATTGGTTATAATCACCGCCATTACCGTAAAATCCGCCAATTGTATTTGCAATATCAAAATACATCACAGTTGATTTTCCTTTGAATCTGTTCAGTGTTTCTGTATTGATGACAGCTTTATTATTACCAGACATGTATTGTGTGTATGTGAGAGAATCACTGGCGATAACCAGATTCTTATCATCAGCCAACATATAGATACCTAATACTTTCATCAACTCGCCGCTTTTATAAGTGCTGCCAACTTTAGTGAAATAACCCAATTCGGTAGCCTTATCCATCAACTTGGTGAAACTGGCTTTATCTCCAACAGGTGCGTTTAAAATCATTTTACCCATCGGTTTTTTTACAGTCATGTTCTTTTCATCTTTTCTTTCCTGAGGCTCTGGTTGTGAAGCGCCAAGGTCAGAAACTACTACTGCTATTTCTCCTTTCAATGATTTGTAAAGGTCTTGAACCGAGAAACCTGTTTTCTCCATCATTCCGTTTACCAACCCTTCTACTTCAAGTTGTTTTAGGAAACCACCAAAGATCTCTGGGTTGAATGATGCCAATACGATACCGTTGATCTTATCAGAAGGGTATCTTTCAATCATAGATAAATTCACTGTAGGGCCTGCATATTCTTTGAGGATGCTGCTCACCATTGGATTGGTGAAGGTGCTTGATTTGGCTACAATCTTACCATCTTCAAAACTCAGTGTTGATGCGGTATAGTTGTCTTTTAGTAATTCCTCTACTTTAGGTAAAGAAACAGGAAGCATACTTAATGCAGATATGGAACTGCTAGACGATGTAAACGCATATCCATCTGCTTTCTCTTTGAACATCCCTGTAAATTCTTTCACACCTGCCATGGATGCCTCTTTAGCTTGGGTATAATATGTTTTTACCTGCTCTTTCATGTCAGCTTCTACATTCTTTTTTTCTGGAATGTTGAACTGCATGGTAACAGTATCATAAGTTGGTTGCTGCGTGAAATTGTAAATGGTTACGATCACATTTTTATCACTCCATGAAATGATGGTATTGTCTTCGGCAACTAAATAAGAATAATCTTTTTCCTTAACGATGGTTTTTTTATTGATCTCGTCTTGCTTTTTTAACCAAGCTTCAAATTTTGCTGCATCTGTCAAACCACCCATCAGGTTCATGATGGTAGCACCTCCTTCCGGTGTAGAAGGGTTGCCTTTTTGTGAAAAGAAAAAGAACAGTTGACTCTGCCAATTCATACCTGCATTGGTTCTAAACTCATTGATCTTTTCTTTGTCTTTTGTATCAATAGAGTCGTTCTTGAATACACGGCTCAACAAAGTATCAATGCTGATGCCTCCTTTGGTGAGTTTATCCTGCATGGCACCCGGATCTAAAATGATCACGGCACTGGATGACTTAGGAATAAAGCGGGCTTCTTTCGGACCGCCACCTGAGCAGGATGTGAAGATCACCGCAATAATAATTACGGCTAGAATGGATTGCAGAGCAGACTTCATATGTATACATTAATGATTATAGTATACGAAGTTAAAGCCTACAAGGTAAAATTCGTGGAAATCTGGTTTTACTTCATAATAGCTCCATAAATGGCTTCCTGTATGTTTGGGCGTACGTTCAATCGGCCTAATTTATTGCCATTACGGGTGGGATTTACCCTGCTGGAGAGGAAAATATAGATGAGTTGTTGGGCAGGATCAACCCAAACACAGGTTCCAGTAAAGCCGGTATGGCCAAAAGTGGCAGGTGAAACACTGAGGGATGGATAAGGCTCTTTTCTGGTGGTATTGTCTTTTTCGGGTTTATCAAAACCCAAGCCACGGCGACTGAACTCACTATTATAAGCAGTGAATTGATCGATCGTTGCTTTTTTCAGTAGTCGTATGCCATTCAGTTCTCCTCCATTCAATAATAGTTGATAAAGTTTTGCGAGATCATATGCATTGCTGAATAAACCTGCATGTCCGGCAACACCTCCAAACATAGCGGCACCTTCATCATGCACATCACCATGTATTTGTTGTCTGCGAAAGTGTGCTTCTACTTCTGTAGGCACCAATGTGCTTAAAGGCATTGACTCTCTTGGTTTATACATGGTAGTTGTCATTCCTAATGGTTCATAAAAGGTTTTACGTACATATTGGTCCAAACTCATTCCGCTTACTGCTTCAATGATCTTACCTAAAAAAATAAAATCATTGTCGCTATAAACATACTTTCCTTGTTCTGTGAGTTTGCTGGATAAGATCCTACTGAACATCGTATCATTCCAATCATTCCGCAGGTATAAATTTTCTGCTACACGATAAGCATACTGTGGTGTTGGTGTTTGTGTGAAATATTGTGGGAAGGGTATTCCTGTTGCTGTATCAATCACTTCACGGTAAAATGGGATGAAAGGATTGAGTCCGGCTTGGTGTAATAAAATATCTGACAGTTTCAATCCTGCTTTATCAGTGCCTTTCGTCCATTTGAGGTAATCCCCAAGTGTTTTATTTAAATCAATTTTTCCTTCTTCATACAATTTCATGATGCCTATGGTGGTAGCCGAGATTTTGGTAACAGATGCGAGATCAAACACCATATCATTACTCATAGGTGTAGTACGATCTGTATTCGTGTAACCAAATGCTTGATGGTAAATCAGCTTGCCATTCTTTGCTGCCAATACTACCATTCCAGGGGCTGCACCACTATCAATAGCTGCTTTAGCAATGGTTTCGATCTGTTTCAAAGATTCACTTTGCATACCCACAGATTCTGGTTTGGCAACAGGTAAACTATTATCGTACACAATGCCGTCACCGAAACGAAATCCTTCACAAACAGTTACCGGTAATTTTCCTTTTGCATTGATTTTTCCTATGAGTAGATCTGCCGCAGCAGATTGCGTGATATCATCATCTTCATAACAAACAACCAGATTATTGCTATTGCAGATGTATTGTACAGCATATGGATTACCAAAAGTAAAGGTGATGGTATTGTTGCCCTGAAGCTTATTCAATAACTCCAGACTGTTTTTGGTTAAACCAAACTGATTGGCAGGTCTGCGGTTGTAGTTGTGAAATCCTACAACAACTGCATCGTAATTCTTGAGTTGATCAAGGATACTATTGATCTTCGTAGCAGTGTCTTTATTATCGAAAAAGAAAAGATCTGCTTTGAGACCTTGCTGTACTCTTGTTGCAAAAGCATTGGCTTTGTTGATACCGATGCCAACAAATGCAACTTTATTACTGCGTAGTGGTAACAAGTTTTCATTGGTCTTGCGAAGTAATGTCAATGCATTCGCTGCCAGTGCTTTTTTGATCTCATTGGTTTTAGCATTGAGGTCTTCTGCTAAGTTCTCTGTATTGATCACTTGCTTTTTATGTAAACCAAGATGATATTTTGCCAGTAATACTTTTTTAACACGTGCATTGATATCATCCCAGCTAAGCTTGCCTTCTTTGATGGCTTGACGTACTTTTTTTATACTTCCGGGAATATCGCCGGGTAAACAAAGCATATCATTACCTGCAATGAGTGACATCACAGATGCATCTCCTTTCGGAAAAAATTTGGCTACACCCTGCATTTCCAAAGCATCGGTAAATGAAATACCTTGATAGCCGAGTTCATTACGAAGTAAGTCAGTTACATTTTTTGCAGATAAAGATGTAGGAAGATTTGCAGTGGTATCAATAGATGGTATGGCCAGGTGTGCTATCATCATACTACCAACACCCGCTTTGATCAATTCGCGGAATGGATATAATTCGAGTTGGTCCAATTGTGCACGTGATTTATTGATCACAGGCAGATCATAATGAGAGTCTACACTCACATCACCATGACCGGGGAAATGTTTCGCACATGCCATCACACCTACATCTTGCATGCCTTTCATGTATTGCACTCCAAAGAGTGCTACTTTGTATTTATCTTCCCCAAAACTCCTGTCATTGATAACAGGGTTCATTGGATTGTTGTTGATATCAATATCCGGTGCATAGTTTACATGGATACCCATTCTTTTACATTGTTCACCTACCGCCAATCCAAACTGATAGATCAGTTTCGCATCAGGTATAGCACCCATCATTAGCTGACGAGGAAAATTGATCACACTATCTAATCGCATCCCCAATCCCCATTCACCATCAATGGCAATCATCAATGGAGTTTTGGCAATCTTTTGATAGAAGTTGGTAAGGTTAGCTTGTCTTACCGGACCCCCCTGAAAAAAACAGAGTCCACCCACATTGTACTTTTTAATAAGCTCCGTGACTTCTTGTACATGCTCTGCTCCGAGGTTACTATGAGCACGAATGATCATCAATTGTGCAATCCGTTGGTCTTTCGACAATTTGCGGAATTGTTTTCTAACCCATTTATCCGCTGCGGGAGTATGCTCATAAAATTGTTGCGCGGTAATACTCGTGAAAATCAGTACAGAAAAGAAAAACAGGAAAATTTTTTTCATATGGAAGAGGTTCTGGGCACAAGTTAAGAAATCTGGTGTATTTGCGGTTTTTTGCAGGTTTTAAAAATCGACTCAATAAAACTGCATAAAAAACCCGCAGTGATTGACGACTGCGGGTTGATAAAGATTTGAATTATGATTATCCCTCACTTTCTTCTGTTTCTTCTTCAGAGAGTTTCAGTTCTACTTCATTGGCTTTCAGGATATTGAACCACTTTACCATTTTCTTCATGTCACTGGCATACACTCGGTCAAAATCCATATCAGCATATACTTTTTCGAAGTAGGATTTCACAGCTTTTGCATCATTTTCAGCAGGAATTTTTTCCTTGCTTTTATCCATTGCCTGAAATACTTCTACCAGATTTACATTATCACGCACTGTATATACTTCAATGCTCTCCAGGTGAGAGAAATTATGAACGCGACTGCTGACGAACTTTGTGGTTTTATCTTCCAGAGAACGTACGATGGCGCCATCGGTCTTGCTGCCAACCATTTCAAACAATCCGGGAAGTCCGGTGATCGATATCAATTTACTATACTCCATATACAAAATGTTAGGGCTGCAAAGTAAGGGAAAAAGCTTTAGAGTTAACAGGGCTATAAAACCACTTTTGCCGATTAATAGTAGAAACGCTATCAGGCATGCACTAAGAATTAATATCAAAAGGTTGTAATGCTCGACAAGTGGTTATAACTTGTGATAAGTGAAGCCTTATATGATTGTCTTTACTTGTCATCCCAATATCTCCTCCTTAAACAACCTATATGGAACATGCTATCAGTTGGTTTGAAATTCCGGTAACGGATATCGACCGGGCACAACAGTTTTATGAAACAATTTTTGATTTCAAAATGATTCCACTGGATTTGCCCAATATCAAAATGCGTATGTTTCCTGTAGACAATAGTGTTGCCGTTGGTGGAGCACTTTGCGATAGCGGTGGGTTTCATAAAGTTTCTGCAACAGATGGTCCACTCGTATACCTGAATGGTAATCCTGATCTTCAGATTATTCTAGATAGAATTGAAGCGGCTGGTGGGAAAATCACTGTCCCGAAAACCGAAATATCTCCCGAATATGGTTACATGGCTGTATTCATTGATTCCGAAGGCAACCGTGTGGCTTTACATAGCATTCCTCAGACCTCTTAATTTTTATCATATAAAACAAACACATGAAAAAATTTATCATGATCAGTTGTCTACTGGTCTTATTCTCTACTACTATTGGCATTGCACAATCAGTAGCTCCTGATTCTTTAAAAGCGCAGTTGATCAAAGATTGGGAGAGGGCCAAAGCATACACAGCCGAATACCTGGCTACCATGCCTGCTGATAAATACACTGCTAAACCTGTAGAGGGTATCAGAAGTTTTGCAGAGCAAATGTTGCATTTAGCTCAGGGAAGTATTGGCTTATCTGCAAATGGAACCGGTAAAGCAAGAATATTTGCTGGATACAATATGGAGAAATCAACAACTGCACAAACCAAAGACTCGGTAAGTTATTATGTGAATGCGAGTTATGATTTTGCCATTGAAGGTATCAAAGCAATGGATGCCAATAAATTGGGTGAATTGGTGAAGCGAGGCAACTTCAATGAATCAAGGCTTAGCTGGATTATGAAAGGATTTGAACACCAGACACATCACCGCGGACAATGCACCATTTACATTCGCTTACAAGGGGTCACACCTCCGAATGAAAGATTGTTTTAAGAGATTAAGCCACAGATTCACAGATTATGAGTAATCTGTGAATCTGTGGCTTAATCATCTAATCTGGAAATAATGTTTTATCAATATTCGGGATGAGTCGCAGCGCGTTTTTGTAATATACTTTTTTCAGCACATCATCACTCAATCCCATTCCATACATTCTCCAAAACGCGTGGTATTTTTTGTGATAAGGGAAGTACTCATCTGTGGTTTCCAATACACGGAAATAAGTGGCGTACTCATCAGGTACCCAGCTGTCTTTTCCAAACATGATGCGATCCTGGTATTTTTCAAAAAACGCTTTGGCCATTCTGGGTTGTCTACCCAATTCTGCTATTACAGCACCAAATTCAACATACATATTAGGCATAGCATCGAGTAAGCTACCGAGTTTGGCCAAGTTATTCGGATACCATCCAAAATGTGCGGCTATGAAATTGGTTTTCGGATGACGCTTGATGATATTATGTTGCTGCTGTATCAGATCACTCCATGGAGCAGGATCCGTATCACTTCTCTTACGATCGGGTCTGGTAGCGAGTTCCAGCCAGCGTTCGTTCTTATCATCCAATGCTTGCCAGAATGGTTCCGGATCAGCGCTGTGAATGAGGACAGGAATTTTTAATTCACCACATTTTGCCCAGATAGGATCTAATCTTGGGTCATCGATGCGTAACAGTTTACCTGTATTGTCTTTGAAGGAAAATCCTAAATTCTTATACACTTTCAATCCATTGGCACCCGCTTTTACATCATTCTCCAATTCTTTAACTGCTTTTTCGGCCCATCCCGGCTCCCCTACACCAATGAAGGAAACATTGGTAAAATGAATGATTCTGTTAGGAGTTGCTTTTTTGGCATTGGCAATGGCATCAGCCAAATACTGTGGATCTTGTAAACCAAATTGTCCATTTACAGATTTAAATCCTCTGCCACTTAGATTCACCATCACACGCATGTTCAGTTCGTCCATTTGTTTCAACAAGGCTTTTACATCTTGAGATGGCATGTTGAATTGATGATTGTGCACATCAATAAAAGGAAATTTAGCGCGGGTGATTTTATGTTCCGGAACAACGAGCGTGCTATTGGGCTCATATTTTTCAAAATCCATTCTGGCATTCTGCGCCATTGAAAATGTAGCGCAGCATACTGCCGCGATAGTAAACATCGACTTCATGTGTATATGATTTGAAAACGGAAACTATTGTGATGATCTGATAAGCTAGAACCACTCTTATATCTTAACGTTTCTTTGTGCTATCACTGATTTTGCCGGATCTCGCTCAAAATATTATCCAGTCTGCTTTTCAGGGTATCGTAATCAGTATATCCTCTTGCCAATAAATGGAACTTTGTTTCACTGATCTGTATCAATACACATGGATAACCGGTTACTTGTAATTGCTTCACCAAAGAAAATTCATAATAGGCTTGCTCTTTATACGTCTCACTTTTTAGTTTTTCATAAAAAGTCTCAGGGTTGATGCTGTATTTTTCCAGTAAGTGTCTGTAAGCTTCATCATCTGTGAGATCCCGGCCTTCAAAGTGTAAAGCATATTGAAGATCAGATGCAAAACCAACCTGTTGATCCGGATAAAATTCTTTAAAAATGCAAAGAGCGATCGCTGGTTTTTCGGAATGAGGAAACCAGTCACTGAGGTCTGGGTTATTGATATGCCAGAGATAATCTGGTCCGAAAGTAATTCCGGTATATTCTTCCACTGTTTTATATGCTTTCTGTATATATCCCGCAGTAGCAGCAATAGAAACAGGTTCTTCCGGCAAAATCATACCGCCCGATAATACTTCAATCGGCAATTGAGGATAATCCTCCTGAATTTGTTTCATTACCGGACTAAATCCATAACACCAACCGCAATAAGCGTCGTAGCAGTAGAAAAGAGTGGGAGTCATAGGGCAAATATAGTTGACAGTTGATAGTTGACAGATAATGAAAATCTTTTTCTTCTATCAACTGTCAACTATCATCTGTCAACTTCTTCCTTATTTTTGCATCAAACTTTGCAACTATGCCTGGATTTGAACTATTTGGTGCTGAAGAAAGAAAAGAAGTGAATGATGTGCTGGAAACGGGCATCTTGATGCGTTATGGATTTGATGGTCCACGTAAAGGAATCTGGAAAGCCCAGGAATTGGAAAAAGCCATTACTGAAGTATTTGGTTGTACACATGCTCATTTAACCTCTAGTGGTACAGCTGCATTAACAACTGCAATGTCGGCTTTGAATATTGGTGCTGGGGATGAAGTGATCATGCCTTCTTTCACTTTTGTGGCCAGTTTTGAAGCTGTATTAAGTGTAGGCGCAGTACCAGTTTTGGTGGATGTGGATGAAACATTAACGCTTTCACCTGCTGCAGTAAGAGCGGCCATTACTCCAAAAACAAAATGTGTGATGCCGGTTCATATGTGTGGCAGCATGGCAGATTTGGATGCATTGAAATCAATATGTATAGAACATAACCTGATCTTGTTAGAAGATGCTTGTCAGAGTATCGGCGGAACTTATAAAGGAAAAGCATTGGGTACCATTGGTCATGCAGGTACATTCTCTTTTGATTTTGTAAAGACCATCACTTGTGGTGAAGGTGGTGTGGTGATGACCAATAGTGAAGATGTGTGGACCAAATGTGATGGTTATACAGACCATGGTCATGATCATAAAGGAGTGGATCGCGGTGCAGATTTGCATCCGTTCATTGGATACAACTTTAGGATCAGTGAATTGCATGCAGCAGTTGGATTGGCACAGATCAGAAAACTGGATACATTCCTGAGTCTACAACGAAAGAATAACAAGGCGTTGCGCGCTTATCTAGAAACCATCCCTGAAGTAAGTTTTAGAAAAGTACCTGATGAAGCAGGAGATAGTTGTAGTTTCTTGAGCTGGTTTTTACCAACTGAAGCGTTGACAAAAGCGGTGATCGCTGAAATGAAAGAGCAAGGAATATTGGCAGGTAATTTTTACTGGTATGCCAACAACTGGCATTACATCAGTAAATGGGATCATCTAAAGAATGCTACTACTTTGAATAGATTGAGTGATGTACAACAAATTGCGCTGTTAAAATTAAAGGATACTTCATTTGCTGCAAGTGATGCAGTGATGAGTAGATGTATTTCAACAGCTATTAGTTTGTTATGGACAGAAGAGCAGATCAAAGAGAAAGGTGAGAAAATGGTAGCAGCCATCAAAAAAGTATTAACAAGTGCCACAGTTCATGCATAAGCCTAAATCACACACAGCTTATTATAGACCAGTGCCTTTAGGTTTTTGGTTTTATGTATGGATTATTGTTGTGCCACTTCTTGCTGGTTTTAATGTCTTTAGAATGGTATCTCCATTTGAAGGAGATAATTTTTTCAGACAGTGGATATCGCCTTCTGTCCATATGATTATTTTCTATGGATTTTTTGAAAGATTATATAAACAGTATAAGAACAGCAAAATCAAAAACTGTTATATAAAAATAGATGAAGAGGGAATCAGTTGGCGTTTGCCAAGACCAGGGATTGATGTTAAGGAACGAGAAGTAATTGTTTGGGACGATATCAAAAAGATTGTGGTCGACGAAAAGAAGATCATCATCAAATACATGTCTACCTACTTTTCTGATAATATTCCTTTTGAAACTATAACAGACGAGGATAAGGCTTTATTGATTGAAGCTTTGAATGATCAGATTCAACATCGCTCTATTCCTTTCGAGAACCGGATGGCCGCCTGAGTGAAGTCGGTGTAAAACCAGAAAATTTGCCCTCCAGTTGATTGACATGATCTAAACTTCCCAATCGAAAGCGAAGTGGCACTTTGGTGATTTTTTCTATCTGTAATTCCTTTTTGCAGAAAAAAGAGAGATTCTTACTGTAATAATCTTGCGGTAATAAACGAAAACCGGTATTTCGTAAACTGTCTGTCAATACCTGTCTTTGAGTTACAGGACTAATCGTTAACTGAGCTTTTGTAGCAACCACAGTTATTAGGGATAAATTCACAAACAAACAAATCCGTTTCACCAACATCTTGCTTCGATTGTACGTAAATTTACAGCGTTTTAGCATCATAAGATGTTAAACAAAACAAGCATCAGAAAGTTCTGAATTGCATTGTTCATTTGTATTTTGAAGCAACTATGTCGTTAAGCCAGTCCTTACAACAGAAATTATTACAGAAGTTATCTCCACAGCAGATTCAATTAATGAAACTGCTGCAGGTACCAACTGCTAACCTGGAAGAACGCATTAAAGAGGAACTAGAAGAAAATCCGGCATTGGAAATGGATGAAGAAGGGCATACAGATGAGTTTGGTGAGGACATGAAAGATGAGTTTGAAAGTTCGCCGGAAGATGATCTGGATCCCGATGGAAGTTCTGATGAATATGACAATGTAGATATCAGTGAATATGTGGTAGATGATGATGGAGAGATCGCGGATTATAGAATGAAAGATGATAACTATCCCGAAATGGATGACCAAAAAGTGATTCCAATTCGTGTAGAAACCAGCTTTCATGAGTTGGTGTTGAATCAACTTGGCATGTTGGAGTTAGATGAAAGAAATTATAAAATAGCTGAGCAGATAGTAGGTAGTTTAGATGATGATGGATATCTACGTCGTGAATTGACATCTATTGCAGATGATCTGGCTTTTCGTCAAGGGTTGAGTGTAGAAGAAAAAGAAATTGAAGCCATCATCCAGCAAGTACAACAGTTTGATCCGCCTGGGGTTTGTGCGAGAGATTTGAAAGAATGTTTATTACTTCAACTAAAAAGAAAACTAAGTGAAGGTATTTCTGTAGAGCTCGCTGTACAAGTGCTTTCCAAATATTTTGATGAGTTTACCAAGAAACATTACGAGAAGATTCAACGCGGACTAAATTTAACGGATGATCAGATCCGTGATGTAATTAATCAGATCATCAAACTCAATCCTAAGCCGGGTGGTAATATTGGTGAGATCAATAAAGCGGAGAGTTATATCGTTCCAGATTTCTTCATCCTGAACAATAACGGAAACCTAGAGTTAACCCTCAATGCTAAAAACGCTCCTGATCTTCGTATTAGTGAAGGTTATCGGGATATGCTTAAAGAGTATGAAAAAGGGAGTAAAAAAGATAAGCGTCAGAAAGAAGCGGTGCTTTTTATCAAACAGAAAATCGATTCTGCCAAATGGTTCATCGATATGATCAAACAGCGTCAGGATACTTTGATCGGTACCATGAGCGCTATCATGAAGCACCAGCGAGAGTTTTTTCTTACCGGCGATGAAACCACCATGCGCCCTATGATCTTGAAAGATATTGCTGAACTTACCGGATTGGATATATCTACCGTTAGTAGGGTAGCCAATAGCAAGTTTGTACAAACCGAATTTGGTACCTATCGTTTAAAATTCTTTTTTAGTGAATCGTTGAGTACAGACAGTGGAGAAGAAGTAAGTACAAGAGAAGTAAAAAAGATCTTGAGTGATATCATCGAAGCTGAAGACAAGCGTAAACCGCTCAGTGATGAAGTATTAACAGAAATGCTTCAAGAAAAAGGCTATAATATTGCACGCAGAACAGTGGCTAAGTACAGGGAACAATTGAACATTCCGGTGGCGAGGTTGAGGAAAGAATTATGAGAGTAAGAAACAAGGAATAAGGAACAAGAGACAAGGAAGTAGTAAGAGACAGATTGTTGTAAATCATTTGATACACACATTATGATGGAAGTTGTTGGTCAGCCGACGGGGAAATATCCTTTTTTAGTTCGCTTTTTAGCGAAAGTGATTTCTTATGTGTTACATCCATTATTTGTACCTACCTATATTTTTCTTTTGTTGATGTATACAGTTCCTTATGAATTTTCGGGAATTACAGTTTGGCAATTGAAAATGCGATTGTTTGGTCTCTTCTGGCTTACTGCTTTTTTTCCCGCGTTTGCCGTTTTTCTTTTGTGGAGATTGAAATTCAGCGAAAGCATTTTTCTGCGTACTCAAAAAGAGCGGATCATTCCATATGTGATCACCATGTTTTTTTACTGGTGGATGTATTACCTCAGTAGAAATTTTACAGATCAGCCCGCAGTCCTGAAATTTTTCTTTATGGGAATTTTTATTGCGAGTTCGGTTGGATTGGTCTTCAATAACTTCTTTAAGATCAGTTTACATGGAATAGGTATGGGTGGTGCGATGACAGCCGTTATTCTGTTTTCTTTTTACTATCAATTACCCATGGGACTACCTATCTCAATCGTAACGCTTCTTACAGGACTTGTATGTACAAGTCGATTGATCGTCAGTGACCATACTACAAAAGAAGTATATGCAGGGTTGCTTGTGGGTTCGCTTTGTCAATTTGGTGCTTATATTTTTGTCATGTAAAATCTTAAAAGCGAGTACATCTTACCCTGTCTAACAATGAGCTTCTCAGTTTAGTGAATCCTTTGTACGCAATGGTCAGTTCTAAACCTCCTCGAAAGTTAGAGACTGTTTTTAGTTGTGAAATATTTACGTCATAACTGACACCCACACTAAAGTGGTTAAATTCCATTTTTACTACAGGTATCAATGCATCTCCCCAACGCATGAAACTTCCTATGTAAAAAATATCAGGTTCTGCTTCATCATACTCTCTCATATTGATACCATACATGAGTCCCCCCAAATACTGCTGACTCCCATTTTGAGTGAAGATATCTGCAAAGCCAAAAATATGTCCACGCTCACCAGAAGGTGCATGGATACCAAGATTCACAGACATTCTTGGTGATACAAAACCGGAGACTGTTCCTGTTGTTGATTTGATCACAGGGTTGGTTAAGTGCGACATTCCTGCAGCAATATAAAATCTGGTTTTGTCATTGAATGAAGTGTTGTAAGATAGTCCTGCAGAAACATCCCAATACGAATAACCGGTTCCTTTGATCGGTTGCATACTTGAGCCTGGGTTGAAATTTCCATTTTGATATTGATCACCAAAGCGAAGTTGTGTGGGGTCGAATTGACTGAATACGGGTCCACCCATGAAAGACGCAGTGAGATAGCTGTCTTTATTATCACTCAGTGATTTATGATAACTGATGGCAGGTAATAAATGAGTTCGTTTTAACCTAATGTCTCCAGCACCATCCTGACTCATTTGAGCAGCAACTGTTACCAAATCATTCTTAGCGCCAACAGGCAGTTTGTGTTCAATACTAAATGAAGTGGTTCTGAAAGGGGTTGTTATACTGCCCCATTGGTCTCGATGTGCCATTGATACACGTAAATCTCCCGTGAAGATACCCGCTAATGCAGGGTTACGTAATAGGGGTTGTTCATAGAACTGCGAAAAAGTGAAATCCTGTGCAGCCACATCTCTGTAGCTAAGACATCCAATGAATTGAATGAGCAGGATCATGGATAGTGTTTTTAGGTTTTTCATTTGAGTATGGCTGTATTTCCTTTGAATAATGAGGGTAGACCTTTTTCACAAATCACTTCACATATATATACGTAAACATCCGGTGACGCATTATTGCCTCTGATTCTTCCATCCCAACCATAGGCAGGATCTCCAGGATTGAAATTTGTTTTTTCAAATACAACTTCACCCCAGCGGTTGAAGATGCGGAAGCTTTTGATGAGTCTGATTCCTTTACCCTGAACGATCAGCTTGTCATTAACACCATCGCCGTCAGGTGTAAAGGCATTGGGAACAAATACTTCTGTGGTTGGACAAATGGTTTTGATGCAAACCGTATCGGTACTTACGCAACCATATCTGTTCACTACTGTACAACTGATACATGCATCATCGCGTAGTTTTACAACAGGTGTTGGACAAGTAATACAAGAGATGCCCGTTGATCCACTCCAACGCCATTTTACGATATCGTTATTAGCAGATTGAACACTTAACTGATAATTGATACCACTGGTGATGGTTGTGTCTCTTCCTATCGATAGAGGTGTTGGCTTTCCAACAACAACTCTGATCTCTGCAGTATCTGTAAAGCAGTTATACGCATCTTTTCCTACGACTTTATAAGTTGTAGTTTCAGTTGGTTTTACAATTACAGAAGCATTGTTGGTTGAAGTAAGTCCATTAGCAGATATCCAGTTATACTTAGCAGCACCTGTAACAAATAATATTTTACTATCTCCAATACAAAGGGTGTCTCCCGGCGAAGTCACCATTTTGAGTGGATTGATCACCCGCACATTGGTTGAGCGTATTTCAGTACATCCGAATTCATTATAACCAATGACTTGGTATCCCATACTACTATTTGGTTTCACCTTGATTTCGGTACAGTTGGTGCAAAGAATGTTTTCATTCTGATCTTTCCAGATAAAACGAGATGCACCATTCGCACGAATAGTAACTGAATCACCGCGACAAACGATCTTATTCTGATCAATGGATATCTTTGGAAGTGGGTGAACGGTTACTGCTTTAAAAACAGAATCATAGCACTGATTCACTGTGCCCACCACTAGTTTTACATTGTATTTTCCTTCATTGGTATATGCTGCATTCACTATAGAGTCGCGTGCGTTCAATCCATTGCCAAGGTTCCAGAAACGCATTACCACAGAGTCTTGTGAACTTACATTTGATTTTAGTTGAATGAGATCGGTTTTACAAGCTTCAGCCATAGCATTGATATTGGCAACGGGGTATTGATATACCTGTACATCAAAATTCGCTTCAAAACTTGCTGTACAACCAATGTTACTTTCTACTTCAAGTGCAGCACTATGAGTTCCTTTTTGTTTGAAATTGGCAACTTTTAAACGTTCAAAAGAATATTCTTTTCCATCCAAAGACCATTTCCAAGAACGAATGCCAAAGAAGGCTTTACTGGAGTCGATAAAACGGAGATTGGTATTACCACATTCAAAAACGGCAGACAATCCGAAATTCGAAACAACCTGATCAACCTTGATGGAGTCGTTGGAAACAAGTTGCGTCATACAACCATTAGCTTTCACCAGAAATACTTTAGGATAGTAAACGCCTGCTTTCTCATAAGTATAGTTAAGAGTACCAAGACCTCCTTTGATGATGGCGCCATCACCTGTATGCCACAGAAGTGAATCGTTTTGATTTGCACGATCATCGGTGATTATAGCATTGAAAACAGCCGACTGACCTATACAAAGATTCAAGCGTTGAATTTGCAAAGAACCACTTGGACTATTCACTATTACTTTAGTAGTATCTCTGAATTGGCAACCTCCTAATGATGTGGACAACATAGTAAGCGTGTAACTGCCATTTTTGTGATAAAAATGAGTGGCAGTATCTCCGTTGGAACTTCTTCCATCACCCCAACTCCATACTACATTGGCAGCAGGAGTATTCAAGCTCGTTGCTTGTATTTGATGTGGTAAACAATGATCAGTCAGAGAAGTGATCTTCATGCTTCCTTTTCTTATTGCAACTACTTGAATTGGGGAGCTCACAGTGTCATAACATGCTTTATTGTCCGGGGCATAGGTAGTACCCGCAATCAGTGTTGCTTGAATAGTACCTGCAGATTTGTACACCAAAACAGGAGAAGCAACCGTAGCTCCGGTCCCATCACTAAAGCTCCATGTATAACGATTGCTATTGGTACTTTGATTATGAATACGAACAGTGTCTCCCACACAGAAATCAAGAGCATTCAAACTAAATGAGGCAGTGGGCGCTTCATATACCCGAATCACATGTGTAATGGTTTTGATCGAACAATCATTATCTATTACCAATTTAAATTGATACGTGCCTGCTTGTTGGTATTTGTGTGAAACAATTCCTGTATCTGTTGTAGTAAGTGTCGTTCCATCACCAAAATCCCAACTGAATCTTAGTGCACCGGATGTCTTGTTGGCGAATCGAATATTGCCAGGTCCACAAATAGAGCTATCACTTAATACCAGACTCGGAACAATATTGTTTGGTTTGATGATCAATGAGCGACTTATTGTATCAGCACCACATTCGTTATTAGCAATAAGAACAGTATTAAGATTGATACGTTGCGCAGAAAAATAGGTATGAATAAAACTGTTATGAGCGTTCAGTAAAGTGTCTTTACCATTCCCAAAGCGATATTGATAGGTGATAGTGTTACCTACTGAGGAGTTATTGAATGTAATAGCAGCTGGCGAACATGCAGAATCAACAGATACATGGAAACCGGCTTTAGGTTTAGTACGTACTGTAACAATTTTGGAAGAGCTGAAGGTTCCGCATAAAGTTGAACTGGCTTTTAAAGTAATGGTGTAATTCGTATCCAGTCCACTTACAGATCGTTGTAATAATACATTACCTGCTTGTTGATTCGAAGAGATCAGTGTTTGACCTAAATACCAATTGTAGGAATAGTTGTTAATTGAAGTGGTAGTATTATCCAATGTAACACTCATAGGTCCACAAACCAATGTATCAGAAACCGTAAATGAAGGCTTCGCCGGATGGCTTCCATAAACAATCACTTCTGCAATGGATGCGTTACAATTGTAAAGACTATTCGCTTTTAATCTGATGGTAACCTGATCCTGATTCAGCGGTAGGGTATAACCCGGAAAATTAATGCCTGTACCAATGGACGTACCATTTGCAAACCATTCATAAGAAACATTATTAGACGAATAGTGTGTTGCCTGAATATTACTAGATGTAATAGGAAAAGGAGTACAACCTGTGTTGGTAGCGACAGAAACAGATGCAATTGCATTTGGACGAACCACAACGTTGACATTGTTACTGGTGCTAGATTGTGCACCTGTACAAAGTTGTGTGGTCACAATTCTTCTGTAAAGTTGATTTGCAGTGAGATTTGTTGTTGTATAATCTTTTTGTGTTGCACCAGTAATGATACTCCATGTGTTACCTCCATCTGTACTGGTCTCCCATTGATAGTAATAAATACCGTCTCCTCCACTTGGATCGGAACCTATGATTTGAGTAGTATTTCCGGTACAGATCTCGATCAACGTATTAAGGCTATTATTGCTAAGAGCCGCTTGTTTCGTTACAGTGATGGTATTACTGGTAGAAGAACAAGGAGTTGAGTTCACTATTCTTCTTAACCATGTTTGAGGGTGAACAGGTGTAAAGTTGTAATCGGCATTAGTAGCACCAGATATATTGCTCCAATTCGTTCCATCAGTGCTCATTTGCCATTGATATGTATAAGTGCCTGTTCCTCCGGTTGGTGAACTGGTATTGATGTTTACAGATTGACCATCACACACTGTATAACTCATAGTGCTGATCGTATTGATGATCACGGGTACGATTTGTATTGTGATACTATTTGTGTAAGCACTACTACATGTTCCATTTTGGATAAGTGCTCTGAATTGTGTAGTAGCGGTCAGATTGCTGTAGTTATAAGTATTGGTATTATTATTTACATAGGTCCATGTAGTGCCATTGTCTGTAGATAATTCCCATCTAACAACAACTCCATTATTTCCAGTTAACTGAATGGTGCCACTATTGTTGCCACTACAAGAAGTGCCACCGCCAGAAATACTACCGGGATTTGTAGGGGCATCAACGGTAATGATTGCGGGACTACTATAACTCTGAGAACAAACACCATTTTGAACGATTGCACGATATTGTGTGGAGGTAGTTATATTGTTATAACTGTAACTATTGGTTGTGTTAGTAATAGCATTCCAGTTATTTCCCCCATCTGTAGAATACTGCCAGCCAATGATCGAACCTGTATATCCATTTAGCAATAATGTTCCGTTATTATTTCCGCTACATACAGTAGCATTTGAAGAAACAGTTCCTCCTACAGATAATGGTGTAACAGTAATAGTAACACTTGAGCTATAAGCAGGACTACAAACGCCACTTCTAACGCTTGCACGATAAGCTGTAGTTTGTGTGAGATTGCTATAGGATAAAGTAGCTGTTTGTTGATTGATAACAGTCCAGTTATTTCCTCCATCTACTGAGGATTCCCAGTATTGAATATTACCATTATGGCCGGATAATGTAACTGAACCGGTATTGTTTCCATAACAAACAGTAACGGCACCGCTGGTAGTACCAGGAATTGTGATAGGATCGATCGAAATGTTTACTTGGTTGCTATAAGCATTAGAGCACACTCCATTTTTCACCAATACCCTGAAAATAGTTGCTTGTGTTAGATTGCTGTAAGAGTAAGCATTATTTGTATTGGCGATATTGTGCCAACTGGTACCACCATTTGTTGAGTATTCCCATCTAACAATATTTCCATTGTTACCACTCAGAGTAATAACACCTGAATTATTTCCATTACAAACAGTAGCACTACCACTGAGTGTACCTGGATTCGTAACAGGGTCTACTTGAATGGTTGCCATTGTACTATATGCTGCATTACAAACGCCACTTTTTACTTGAGCTCTGTAGGCAGTTGTACTAGTAAGATTATTGTATGAAATCGAATTGGTATTATTTGCGATCACTGTCCAGTTATTACCATTGTCTGTAGAAGAAGCCCACTCAATGATCGCACCTCTATGAGCTGTTAGTAATAGGGTACCACTATTTGCATCTGCACAAACTGTTGCACTTCCGAGAACATTACCGGCAATTGTAGAGGGATCGATATGAATAGTAACATCATCAGAAGAGTTACTACAAACTCCATTACTGATTGTCCATCTAAATTGATAGGTACCCGCAACGAGATTATTAACGATTGTATTGTAAGCAGCTGAATTGATAAAATTAGCTGTGCTTGGACCCGATACCTGTGTCCAGGTACCTGTTCCGGATACAGGTTGATTACCGGCAAGGTTTATGCTGTTTACGGCACAAACTGTTTGATCAGCACCTGCATTTGCTGTTGTAACTGCACTAAGAACAGTTATTGTTACAGTATTTGAGTACTCACTGTTACATACACTGTTTTTTACTTGTGTTCTGTATAAAGTGGTTGTAGAAAGGTTATTGTAATTGATACTGCTGTTGCCACTGCTACCCGTAACAATATTCCAACTGCTACCATTATTGATAGAATATTCTGTTTGAACAATGGTACCTGTGTATCCGCTTAAATTAAGTGTACCATTGTTTGATGTAGCACACACAATTGCATCTGATGAAAGAGTTCCCGGAATGGTAGTAGGAACAATGGTAAGCCTTACATTGTCTTCTGAAGATGGACAAACACCATTCGATATGGTCCATTTGAGTTCATAAGTGCCAACACTAAGCCCGCTTATACTTGTATTATATGCGTTATTGTTGTTGAAGTTGGCAGTTGTTGGACCTGACACGAATGTCCAAAGCCCATTACCTGATGTTGGTTGATTTGCCAGTAAATTGACAATAGTTTGATTGCAAAGTGTTTGATCCGTTCCTGCATTTGCAGCGGTAACAGGTTGCATCACTGTGATCGTTGCAATCGAAGAATAGGCAGGTGTTCCAATACCACTTTGTACCAAAGCACGGTAGAGAGTAGTCGTTGTTAAGTTACTATACGAGTATTGATCAGTGTTATTCGTAATGATACTCCAACTGCTTCCATTATTGGTAGAGTATTCCCATTGTAAGATGCTTCCGGTGTATCCGCTTAGTTGTAAAGTTGCACCATTACCACCTGTTGCACAAACAGTAGCATCTGAGGAAATGTTGCCTGCAACGGTAGCCGGTTCCACTACGATGACCATATCATCACTTGAGTTGGTACAAACACCATTTGAAATGGTCCATCTGAAAGTGTAAGAGCCAACTACTAATCCGGTAACACTTGTATTGTATTGGTTGATATTTGTAAATATTGCTGTATTCGGTCCTGATATTTGTGACCATGATCCGATTCCAGAAGTGGGGTTATTTCCAGAAAGTGTTGTACTATTAATACCATTGATGGTTTGATCCGTTCCAGCATTTGCAGTTGAAGGAGGCTGTTGTACCGTAACTGTTCCTGTGTTTGAAATTTCAACCGAACAAGCGCCATTTTGAACATTGGCTCTGAATTGAGTAGTAGCTGTGAGGTTGCTAAATGAATAGCTCGCAGTAGTTACGGCACTACTGGTCCAGGAACTACCGCCATTTACTGAATACTCCCAATGAATGATACTTCCGGTATATCCTGATAAGGTTAAGACACCGCTATTTACAGGAGCACAAACAGTAAGATTGGCTGTTAATGATCCAGGAACAGTAAGGGCGCTATTGGTAATCGTTACTTCATCTTGCGTTGAGGTGCAAATACCATTGCTAATAGTCCATCTGAATACGTAAGTACCGATGGTTAATCCGGTAACGGTAGTAGTTGCATTAGCTGGGTTGGTGAATGTAGGTGTATTGGGACCACTTACTAAAGTCCAGCTTCCAGTTCCTGATGCGGGTGTGGTAGCACTTAGTGAAGCAGAAGTTGCATTACAAATAGATTGATCAACTCCTGCATTAGCAGTACTTGGAGCCGGATATATTACCACATCTGTGGTTGCTTTCGAAGAACAACCGCTAGGTGTAATGCCTGTAATTGTGTAACGAATCGTTGCATTACTAGTGCTGCTATTCACCAACACATCTGAAATACTATTTCCTGTAGCAGGAGTTGCGTTATTACTATTGCCACTTACACTTCCTGATAGTATTGATGAAGTCCATGTGTACTGCGTATTGCTAACTGTTGAATTGAAAGAAATATTGGTAGCTGTACTTGTACAGAGATTATTACTATTATTCGTGATTGTGATCTCTGGCTCCGGCTTTACATTTGCTCTAACTGTATAAGGTGTGGACGTACAGCCATTATACTGTGGAGTAATGGTATATTCAACAACATAATCAATGCTATTGGAATTGTTGATAAGGGTATTACTGATAACACCGGTACCACTCGCTGCATTACCAGAACCTGTACCACTGATCACAGAAGAACTCCATGAATAAGTACTACCTGCAACAGCAGAAGATGGAGTATGCTGGAACAAATTGTTGTTACAAATAGTATGAACAGACGAAGTTCCTATGTTATCAGGCAATATGCGTAATGCCATGGTATCAGATACATTCGATAAACCACAATTACCCGTTGCATTCAATGTGGTAGATGCTGCAAACACAATGTATACAACACCATTTGTTTTGTCCGCAGCGCTGGGTGTATAAGTCGTATTCAATGAATTGGTAGATGAAAAACTACCGGAGCCATTTAATGTGTACCAATTCAGAGAATTCGCTACTACGGATACTTGTCCACGCAATGGAATATTCGAAGCATTAAAACATACAGAAGTATCTTGGGAACTTGCAATACTGCCCGTTAGTGTAATGGATTTATACAATGTTTGTGTGGCAGTACAAGTAATATCATTGGTCGTGTACTGAACTGAAATAGTATAAACATTCCCGTTTTGTAATTGAACTGAAGGATAGTCAGAAGCATTGGTTTTTCCTGATTTGAATACATCTGTTTCTACTAATCCGGTAGTATTGTTGGTGAATGTCCATAAGTAAGTGTTGCCGGGATTGGTATTGCCATAGGAAACATAATAAGGATTTGAAATCAAGTTCGAGTAAGTCCTAACGCCATTGTTGCATTCTATCAAACTATTACCTAATGATACGGAGGCTGCTGTAATATCTTTTGTAGCAACAGCAGAGCAACCGTTAGCGCTTACAGTATAACTAATTGTAGTGGTGCCACCGGTAAGTAATGAAACCAAGCCACTTTGATTAATAGTTGCAACAGCAGTATTAAAACTTGACCATACTCCACCCGGAGTAGTATTGGCTAAGGATATAGTTGTACCAATACATCCACCTTTTGGTCCGCTAATAGCACTTACAACAGGTGTTGTATTGACTGTAACATTGGTACTAGCTGTTGCAGTACATCCATTGCTGGCAGTTACTGTTAAATGGTAAGTACCACTATTGGCAGAAGAACTGTTACTGATAATTGGATTCGCAGTATTGGATGTAAAACCATTAGGTCCCGTCCAGGCATATGTATAAGGAGAAACTCCTCCGGTAGTTGTTGAATTAAGGTTGATGGCGTTGCCGGAACAAATCGGACTTGCTGTACTGACTGATGTTGACGGCGATGAAACAACAGTCAATGAAATTCCGGGAGAAGCAGTGATACAAGTACTGGAAGATAAACTTGCTATATCCGGTCCAACTAGTACACGGTACATGGCTTGATCACCACTACTTACATTGTTAAGGTTGAAAGTAGTAGCACTATTTGAGGGTGTTCCAATATTCACCCAGGTTGTTCCACCATTGGTACTTTTTTGCCATTGATATGCTGGGTTAGTGAATGGGCTATTGATAATGGAAGCATTCACACTAGTATTGGTTCCTGAACAAACAGTAGATGAAGTACTAAAGGAAACGGAAGCTGTGGGCGTACATGCAGTAAATAAAATATCATCAATAGCGAGATCATTGCCACATTGTGGCTGACCACCATACGCATCAATCATCTCAAGAACAAGCGAAGTAGTTCCTGATGGTAATGCAAATGAGAAACCATATTGTTGCCAATTTGGGGCAACAGACCTATTGGTAGTTAAAGGAATATTACCAGTACTGTATGAGGCAAGAATAACACCAGAAGTATTTTTGATATTAAATGTAACATTCGGATACACATAACCGGATCCACAAATTGGTAGTGTATGACTAGTCGTATTCACATTAGCTAGCCATGCAGAAAAATTATAGGTAGAGCCTGGACAAAGATTATCGACCTGTTGTAAAAAGAAAACTGAGCCGCCCGTTCCGGCATTTACCAGAAACATGTTACCATTTGAATTACCAGTATGATCATTTCCAACAGCCCAGTCGTTCCTTCCTGAATTTTGTACTCTAGGTGTAACTATATAAGAACCATCATTAAGCGACCCATTATTTTGGAAATTATAGTTGGTAGTAAATCCAGATGGAACTGATGATTTCGAATTTTGATTCGAGCCTTGTCCGAATGTTTGTGAGAACACTGGCGCCAACGCACTGCTGGAGCAGGTACCCTGTCCAAAAGTGGTTAAATGACATAGGACAGAATACAGCAACAACACAATAAAATATGTGTGCTTCCGGGGGATCATGGATATTGGATATACGACGTTAATCAGAAATCGGTCGGATAGGATTCCGATTTTCTGTAACAGCTTTCATAGGTGTCTGCAATCTACATAACTAAGACCGCTGTGCCATGTTATTTCTATGTGAGATAATCTTCTTTTCTTTGTAGGGCTTTTACTACAGTATTATTCACGCACGATCTATTGTTTATACATTAAGAAAAAGACTATTTGCAAAATGTGGTATCGACTCGGTCAATTTATTTTAAAATACAGATTGTCATTGCTCATATTGTTGATTCTTTCAACAGGAATTATGACTTTTTATGCGACACAGGTAAAATTGAGTTATGAGTTTACAAGAGCCATTCCAACAGATAATCCTAAATACCAAGACTATCAGTCGTTTCTTCAAAAATTTGGTGGTGATGGTAATATGTTGGTCGTTGGATTTGAAACGGATTCATTTTACCATACCACTTATTTCAATGCAGTAGCAAAACTTCAGCAGGACTTAAAAAAGATAAAAGGCGTTACAGGTATATTGAGTATTCCTGATGCAGTGGATTTGAAGAATGATCGCGAAAATACAAAACTGGTTCCTGTAAAAATATTCAATACACCATTTGAATCACAAGCAGCATTGGATAGTAGTAGAATGGTGTTTGAAAACCTGCCATTCTATAAAACATTATTGTATAGTGATTCTGCGAATGCTTATTTGATGGGTGTTTCTGTGAACGGTGATACCATCAATAGCAAAAGTAGAACCCGGCTGATCAATGATATTAATCAGCAGTTGAATGCTTTTGAGGAACAAACAAAAACTGTATTACACATAAGCGGGTTGCCTTACATCAGAACTACCATTGGAAATAGGATCAAGGATGAAATGAATTGGTTTTTGATAGGGTCTCTTTTGTTATCTGCTATTACATTGTTGTTGTTCTTTCGCTCCTTCAGTGCCATGTTGATGAGTTTGATCGTAGTAGGTATTGGTGTGGTATGGAGTTTAGGGACCATTGTTTTGCTAGGCTATAAGATAACACTACTTACTGCCTTGATACCTCCTTTGATCGTTGTTATTGGAATTCCTAACTGTATATACTTCCTGAATAAATACCATACAGCTTATCGTGATACCGGTGATAAAGAAAAAGCATTGATCACCATGGTGGGGAGAATGGGTATTGTAACCTTGTTCTGTAATATAGCTGCTGCCATTGGGTTTGCTGTGTTTGCTCTTACGAAAAGCGCATTGTTACAAGAGTTTGGTGCTGTAGCGGGTATCAATATCATGGCACTTTTTTTTATCTCTCTCATTTTTATCCCTGTGGTATTAAGCTATACCAAACCGCCACAACCAAAACATGTACGATACCTAGATAATCAATTTTTAGAAAAATTATTGGTAAGAATTGAGCGCTGGACTTTTCATCATGCCAATTGGGTATATGCCATTACGATATTGCTCACCGCATTTGCTATAGCAGGATTATTCAGACTAAAGAGTGAAGGGTTTATTGTAGATGATCTGCCCAAGCAAGATAAAATCTATACAGACCTGAAATGGTTTGAACAAAATTTTGGAGGTGTAATGCCTTTGGAAATATTGGTTGATACCAAAAAGAAAAATGGCTTACTGAGAACTACCAGACCTATTTCTAAAATCGATGAACTGTCGGCTTATATTGGTGCGAGTCCGGATGCATCAAGACCTTTGTCTTTTGCGGAAGGATTGAAGTTCGCGAAACAAGCATATTATGATGGAGATGTATTGAGTTATGACATTCCATATGAAGGTGATTTGGCATTCATGGGTCCATATCTGCGACAAAAATCTGATAGCGGTGTTAGCGAATCAGGAGTGTCAAAAATCATCAGCACGTTTATGGATAGCACAAAACAAGTGGCTCGTATCAGTGTGAATATGAAAGATGTGGGGAGTGTAAAATTGCCCTTATTGATTGCTGATTATGAGAAGAAAGCGGCTGAAATATTTGATACAGCTTCCTATAAAATTACTTTCACCGGAAGTAGTATCACATTTTTGGAGGGCTCTAGTTTTATCATTAAAGGATTAAAGGAGAGTATCTTCTGGGCTTTTTTATTGATTACACTTTGTATGTTGTACCTGTTTCGTTCATTCAGGATATTGATTTGCTCTCTTATTCCTAATCTGATCCCGTTGATAATTACAGCAGGTGTTATGGGTTGGACAGGTATTGCGCTAAAACCTTCTACTGTATTGGTTTTTAGTGTGGCATTAGGTATAGCCATTGATGTGACGATCAGGTTCCTCATCAACTATAAACAGGAGTTGCCACATTATAATTATCAAGTACCGCAAACTTTAGTCCAAACCATCAAACATACAGGTATCAGTATCATTTATACCTCATTGGTATTGATTGCAGGGTTTATCATCTTTTGTATTAGTGATTTTGGAGGTACCAAGGCACTTGGTTGGCTTACATCTTTAACCTTGGTAACAGGAACTCTTACTAATCTTGTACTACTGCCGGTGTTGATTTTGCACATACAAAAAAAATCGAAACAGTAGAAAAAGTGTTCAATTTTCGAGGTTAAGGATGGGTCAGGCGGCTAATTTTTTTCTGAATAACATTTTTGTTTGATTTTTAATCATTTACAAAGTATTAAATAAAAAATCTGTGTACTAAACGCTCTTTTTTCTGTCCCAAACAGCGTTTTTTTGCCTCTAGCTGTCTAAATTTAACACTTCTATAAACCTTAAACTTAGATGCGCATGAGAAAATTATTGGCACTTGTTGCCAGTGTTGTGCTATTAATGACACAACTTCAGGCACAAACGAGCCGTACCTTCACTGGAAAGGTAACGGACGCTAAAGGGGCACCACTAGCCGGTGTTACCGTATCCGCTGGCTCCGACAGGAGAACAGTTACAGACAATGCGGGCAACTTTACCATTCAGGTAGGGTCTAGTGTTCGCTCGCTTCGCTTCACTTATGTTGGCTACAACATTCTGGATGCCAGCATCTCCGACAAAAATTCTATTACTGTAAGTATGACCGAAGAAGACAAGTCATTGTCTGAAGTAGTGGTTGTAGGTTATGGTACTCAGAAGAAAAAGGAGATCACTGGTAGTATTGCCAGTGTAAAAGGTGAAGCATTGGCCAACAAACCTGTTCAGAGTTTTGATCAGGCATTGGGTGGTCGTGCTGCCGGTGTACAAGTGAATATTCCGAATGGTGTATTGAATGCACCTCCGGTTATTCGTATCCGTGGTACGAACTCTATCTCTTTGTCATCTTATCCATTGATCGTATTGGATGGAGTGCCAATGTTTACCGGTGATTTCAGTGCTACCAGCGCTGCAGGTAACATCCTGGCGAGTATCAATCCAAATGATATCGAAAGTGTAGACGTTGCTAAAGATGCTGCTGCAACAGCGATCTATGGTAGCCGTGCTGCCAATGGTGTATTGTTCATCACAACTAAAAAAGGTAAAGCCGGTCGTTCAAAAGTAACATTGGACAGCTGGGTTGGTTTCAGTCAGGTTCAGCGTTTACCAACACTGTTGGATGCATTCCAATACACTGATTACAAAAATGAAGCATTGCGTAATGCAGGTACATTCAATGCTGCAACCAATGCATTTGCTTTGACCAATGGTCCTGACGGACAGCCTATTAATACTCGTTGGTTTGATTATGTATACCGCACCGGTGTACAGCATAGCAATACCATCAGTTTATCTGGTGCGAATGAATCAACCAACTATTATTTTTCTGCAGGTTATACTGAGCAGGAAGGTATCATCAGAAGAAACGATTACAAGCGTCTTTCTTTAACCATGAATGTGGATCATAAAGTAAGTAAGGCTGTAAGTTTCGGTGGTAAGATCCAGTATTCAAGCGAAAAGAACCTTGCAGCGGTAAGCTCTGGTTCATTGGGTGATGCATTTTCCACTGCAGGATTAGGTCGTGTACCTCTTATCACCGCACCAAACATTTCTCCATTCAACAATGATGGTACTTACAACTATAGCGGTGCTTTGATAGGTGTAATGGGAAACAGAGTTGGACAGGTTGGTTTTAACAACCCGGTTATCCAGCTTGATCTGAACAGAAACGACAACTACATCGAGCATATCATCAGTAACGTTTATGCACAAGTAAAACCATTCAGTTGGTTAACAGGGCGTACCACTTATGGTATTGACTATGTGCTTTCTGACAATGACATTTACTTCCACCCGATTTCCGGTGAAGGTTTTGCCTCTAACGGTTCTGTTACTGCAACTTATAGCAAGAACAAAAGATGGGTTTGGACTACTACCTTACAGTTCGACAAAACTTTTGCAGAAAAACACAATGTAAGTGCCTTAGCTGGTATTGAACATCAAAAATCTGATGGTAACAGTTTCGGTTTGAACCGTATCACAGTAAACGACCCTGCATTTACCAATATTCAGGGCGGTTGGTCTACTCCTAATACTGCAGGTTTAGGTATCGGCGAAAACTATCTGTATTCAGAATTTGGTCGTGTACAATATAATTTCGATCGGAAGTACTATGTTACCGGTAACCTTCGTAGAGATGGTGCATCACAATTAGGTGCTAACTCAAAGTATGGTACATTCTGGGGAGCATCAGTTGGTTGGGAAGTGATGAATGAAAAGTTCTGGACTGCAGCCAAATTAGACCGTATTTTCAGCAGCTTTAAGTTCAGAGCTAGTTATGGTAAAGTAGGTAATATCGGCGGACTTGGCAACTTTGCTTCTTTATCTCAGTTCGGTTCTGGACTGTATGGAGGAAATGGTACCGTTGCGTATAGTCAGGCAGGTAACCCTAACCTAACTTGGGAAACCAGTAAGAAGACGGATGTGGGTATCAACTTCGGTATCATGAAAGATCGTATGACTTTCGAAATCGGTTATTATAATAGTAATAACGACGGATTGTTATTGTTTGTACCACAACCTCCATCAGCTGGTTTACCTTCTACCATTCCGCAAAACATAGGTAGCATGTATAACAGAGGTTTGGAGTTTGCTGTAAACTTTGCTGCGATCCAAAAGAAAGATTTCTCTTGGAACTCTGCATTCAACCTCTCTACTAATGATAACAAAGTAAATTCTCTGGCTCCTGGTATCAATAATATCATCGGTTCTACTGGTGGTTTGGAAAATCCTAGCATTACATTACCTGGTCAGCCAATCTCCATGATCTTTGTTACCCGTACAAAAGGAGTAGATCCTGCGACTGGTCGAAGAATTTTTATCAATGCACAAGGTCGTGAAGTATTCTTCCAGCATGTGGCTCCTGCCGGACAAGCACGTTTCATGTATGCTGATGGAACAACTGCTCCAACTGTAAGTAATGCAGATGCGGTGGTATACAAGAATACACATGCTAAGATCTTTGGTGGTTGGGAAAATACTTTCCGCTTCAAAGGATTTGAATTGACAGCATTGTTGACTTATCAGTTTGGTAACTGGATCTATTTTGGTACACAAGCCGGTTTAAGAGATCAGCGTTTCTGGAACAATGAAGTAGCTGTTCTGAACAGATGGCAGAAAGCAGGTGATGTTACTGAGATACCAAAAGCTGTATTTGGCGATAACGTATCAAATGGTTCATCATTCCCGCTTGATATCAATGTATTCAGAGGTGATTTCGTAAAACTGAGAACATTAACAGTTGGCTATAACCTGCCTAAATCACTGCTTGATAAAGTGAAGATCTCAAGTGCACGTTTCTATATCAATGGAAACAACTTGTTGATCCTAACTAAATATCCTGGTCCAGATCCAGAGGTTTCATCCAATGGTAATGGTACTACCAATTTTGGTGTAGACAGAAACACAGTGGCAAACCAGAGAACTTTAACT
The DNA here is from genome assembly GCA_943368425.1 of Brevundimonas vancanneytii. Taxonomy (GTDB): domain Bacteria; phylum Bacteroidota; class Bacteroidia; order Chitinophagales; family Chitinophagaceae; genus Sediminibacterium; species Sediminibacterium vancanneytii_A. The sequence goes on along the minus strand of CALRLC020000002.1, from coordinate 110,738 downwards.
GTTGGTTTGAACATAGGCTTCTAATTGTTAAACTATTAATGTAGAAGAAAATGAAAAAGAAACTTATATATGTAATGATGGCCGCAGCGGTGGTTCAGTTGACCTCCTGCGCCAAGGACAAATTCATTAGTCCTGTGCCAACCAATGCGATCTCTGATCTGACAGCTTTTGACAGTAAAGATCGAGTTGAAGGACAGGTACGTGCTATTTATGCTTCGATCAAAAACTCCGGAATGTATGGCGGTCGATATCAAATCTTCAATGATATCCGTGGTGAAGAATTCAATAACGAACGTACCAACGTGGTAACCGGATTTGATGTATGGAACTATACACCTAGTAACAGTTCCACCAATAGTGTATTGAACCATTGGTCAAGAGCGTACTATGTAATTAACCTGGCCAACGTATTCATTGACGGTATGGCTACAAAAGGAACGAGCGTAGTAGGTGCTACACTCTCAAACAATTATTTGGGAGAGGCCCGTTTGCTGAGAGCCATGAGTTATTACTCTTTGCTTCAGTTATATGCGCGCCCATTCTGGGATGGTAATGGAAGTAGACCGGGTGTTCCTTTACGCTTAAAAGGAAATACTGGTTCTGGTGATTATGCATTGGCACGTGCAACCGTTGCAGAAGTGTACAATCAGATCTTAACGGATTTGACTTTTGCAGAACAGAACTTGCCATTGACGCAGGCAAATGCCACACTGAATACTACACGTGCACACAGAAATACAGCTATTGCCTTAAAGACAAGGGTATTGATGAGTATGCGTCGTTATGCTGATGTGATTACTGAAGCCAACAAAATTGTTAGTGCAACAGCGCCATTCACAGCAGCTACCGGTGTAGCACATGCATTACAAGCTGATTATAGAACCATGTTTACTTCTAACTACACCACTACTGAATCAATTTTGTCAATGCCATTTGCTTCTAACGAGCAACCTGGTACACAAAATCAGTTAGGCTACTATTATGGTCCTGCTGCTTTCAATGGTGGTAATGGAGAATATTCTTTGTTGCCTAATAGCATCATCGCAGATGCAGGATGGAAAGCAACTGACAGAAGAAGAAGTTTTATACAGGTATTTAGCGGTAAGAGCTACCTTACTAAATACAGTGTACCTTCTACTTTTATAGATTGGGCTCCTGTAATTCGTTATGCTGAGGTATTATTGAATTTAGCAGAAGCGCGTGTTCGTTCTAGCAATACAGTAGACGCACAAGCCATTGCATTATTAAATGCAGTACGTGGTCGTTCAGATGCTACCACTGTATTCACAGCAGCTAATTTTGCGAATGCGAATGCACTGGCAGATGCTATTGTGAATGAAAGACGTATCGAATTCCTTGGTGAAGGTTTAAGAGGAACCGATATTACCAGATTGGGATTGCCATTGCCTGCGAAACCAGGTGTAGCGGCAATTGCTCCAACTGCACAGCAGTATATCTGGCCAATTTCATCCAGTGAATTATTATTGAATCCGCTTTGTGTGGATAACAATTAATTAGGTTAGATTTTTTTAAAAGAAAAGCCGGTCTGTGAAGACCGGCTTTTTTGTTGACTTGAACTAATTGCAATCTGCTTTTTGTAGACACTTAACTGCTTTCTGTAGACAGTTTGAATTTTCACGCAACTCATCGTTTTAGTTTTCTGTCGTTATATACTCCGAACTCGTAGAATTTTTAACAAAACGGTTGTCGGAAATAGAAAATCAAAACTGAAATATGAGAAAACAATTAACATTCCTTCTGTGCTCACTATTGGTTGTGGCACAGCTATGGGCTCAGGACAAAACCATTACAGGTAAGGTCACTGATCAGAAATCCGGACAAGCGCTTGTAGGAGTAACTGTATCTGCAAGTGGTACAAATGCATTAACAGATGGCTCTGGTAATTACCGTATTAATGTTAGTGCAAGTACAAAAACAATGACTTTCATGTTTGTGGGTTATGAGCGTATTGAATTACCGATTCGTGGTAACGTGGTCAACGCATCATTAAACCCAGATACAAAGTCTTTAGACGAAGTCGTTGTAACTGGTTATAGTCGTGAAAGAAAGTCACAATTTGCTGGAGCCTCTTCTGTTATCAGCTCAAAAGCTGTAGAAACAGTGCCAGTGGGTTCTTTTGATCAGGCCCTCCAAGGACGAGCTCCAGGTATGTTGGTAAACTCTGGATCAGGTCAACCAGGCTCGAGTCCAAGTATCAGAATTCGCGGTACACAATCTATTCAAGGTGCTGGCACACAGCCCTTGTATATTATAGATGGAGTACCTGCACCTGATGGTAACTTTGCAACGATCAACCCAAATGATTTTGAATCGATCACTGTTCTTAAAGATGCCAGTGCTGCAGCATTGTATGGTTCAAGAGGTGGTACAGGTGTAATTGTCATAACCACAAAAAAAGGTAAAGCTGGTGCTACTAATTTTCAATATCGCACGCAAGTTGGCTTTACTCAACGTCCTAGTTTTGAACGTCTAAACTTAATGAATACAAAGGAAATGCTTGCTTATGAAGAACGTGAAAAAATTGGTGGTACACCAGGTTGGGTATATTCTCCACTAAATCCTGCTATACCTGCAGGAATGACAGCAGCTCGTAAACAACAGGTGTTAGATAGTATTCGTAATATCGATATGGACTATGCCAATATTTTCTATCGTCAGGGATTAACTCAATCTCATGAATTGAATATGTCTGGTGGTAATGAGAAAACGCGTTTCTATTTATCTGGTTCTTATTTTGATCAAGAAGGTATTGATTTAGGTTCTGCTTTACAGCGATATACAACACGTATCAACTTAGATCATACATCTGATAAATTGACTGTTGGATTCAATGGCACTTTTGGTTTTTCTAAAATCAATTATTCTGAGGGTGAAACATTAGGTAATAGTCCGTTGAACCCATTCCAGATGACGTATAGAGCAAAAACCTATGAGAATCCATACAATCCTGATGGATCCTTACGATTTGGCACAAGTTCAGCTTTGGCGTTGCGTCAAATTGCAAACCTGTTAGAGCGTATTCAAAATACATCAGTAAATCGTAGACAAATAAAAGTAAATGCTGGATTGAATGTTGCTTACAAAATTCTTCCATCTCTTACTTTGAAAAATATTTTTGGATTAGATGTTCAGTCTGATCAAACCTCTCGTTTTATCAACCCAAATTCCTTTGTAGGATCTTTGCAAAACTTCCAAAGAGGTGGAGCAGCTGAAGGATATAGAATTATTTCGCAACTTATTAATACAACAAGCCTTGTATTTTCAAAAAGATTTGCATCAATTCATGAAGTAGAAGCAGGTGCTTACTTTGAAGGTATTCGCGGCTTTAATAAAACACTTGGATTTACATTGTTGAATTTAGATCCAAGATTGACTGAAACGGGTCAAGGTGCAGGACCATTACCGGTTGCAGTAGGACAGACAACTTATCCTCAGAATGGTACAAGTGCTAAAAGTGGCTTTGGTATTCGTTCTTATTTTGGAACAGCTCGATATACTTATGATAACAAGTATACCCTTACTGCCAATATTCGTCGTGATGGAACCTCAAGAATTGTAAATCCAGAAAATCGTGAGATTACAACATGGGCAGCTGGAGTTACTTGGAATGCTATGCAAGAAAAGTTTTTGAACAGTCAAAATATTTTTGATGATCTGAAAGTTCGTGCTAGCTACGGTATAGTACCAAACATTGGTTCCATTGTTACTGCTGAGTATGGCAATTTTGTAAACTTTGGCGCTATCGATAATTATCAAGGTCCACAATTGCCTGTTTTTGGAACAGGTAATTATGCGGGATCAACTATAACTGGGCAAGTCCCAAATGGTCCTGGTAACCCCGATCTTAAAATCGAAACCATACGCAAGTGGAATTTTGGTGTTGATTTTTCTGTTTGGAAAAATCGTGCAAAATTCACTGTTGATTACTATATCAATAGGACTACTGATCTTTTTGTTAATCAACCTCTTTCGTCTATGTCAGGGTTTGGCGGACAAGCAATTCCTATCAATGCGGGTGTAATGAGTAACAAAGGGTTTGAATTTGCAGTAAATTTAGATCTTGTAAAGCAAAAGGATTTGAATGTAAATCTTTCCTTGAATCACTCAATTAATACAAATACGATCGAGGATTTAGGATTAGTAAACGAATATTTTCTGGGGACCTTTATTATTAGGAAAGGATTACCATATGGTACACACTATACTGTTAATTATTTAGGAGCTGATCCTGCAACAGGACGTCCGATGTTTGAAACTCAGGATGGTAAAACAACAACAGATGCGGCTCAAGCTGGTCAATTTGCAAAGTTTGGAAACTTCTTACCTAAGCATCAAGGTGGTGCAAATCTTGAGGTAAGATATAAGGCTATTTCAATCGCAGCTTTGTTTACTTATCAGTTTGATGTAATTAGAAGTGATAATACTCGTAACTGGATCACAAGAGGTACTCCTGGTTATCATGGTGCAGTTCGTGCCTCTAGAGAGCTGATTGACGGTCAGTGGCAAAAGCCGGGAGATGTAAAGCCTTTCCAATCTTCAGCATATGATCGTGGATTTACTTCTTCCGATTTAAATGACGCAAAGTTTTTACGTTTTAGAAACCTAACTGTGTCTTATCAAATCCCAACGATAAAAATGGGTAATGGAACAAGCCTGATTAAGGGTGCTCGTTTTTATGTGCAAGCGCAGAATTTAGCAATTTGGAGTCCTTGGAAAGGATTGGATCCAGAGGATAACAATAACATCAGTTTGAATGAATATCCAAATCCAAAAATGTTTGTTGCCGGATTAGATATTAATTTCTAATTGGTGATAGAACTGATTTTCAATTTGAAATAAAAGTAAGAATATGAAAAAAATTAAAATAATCATTCTTGCAAGTATCGCAATCTCTTTTGCTTCTTGTAAGAAACTGGTTGAGATCAAAGAGACTGATTTGATTGCGGGCGATATCGCATTACTCACTGTCGAAAACAATGAGCAGGGCATTATCGGTGCATATAGCGCTATGAATGCGGAGATGGGCATTTTGCTCAATGCCGTATTCAGTGATGAGCTTGTATCGGCTGATTTTTATAATGCAGCTACAGTGCATGAATGGCAATACACTTCAACCGATATTTCTATCAGAGATAACTTTACTGCAACGAATTTATATTACCGTATAATCGATCGTGCAAATCGTGTTTTGGTTGCCTTACCAAAGGCTGAAGCAAGAAGAGCCGGAGATGCAGCCCTGAAAGATAGATTAAGAGGAGAGGCGTTATTTATGAGAGCATTTGCACATTTCGAGTTGTACCGTTATTATAGTAATAGCGCAGTTGGAACAGATTTGGCTATGGCTTACATAGAAACACCTACGTTGAAGCCACAAGCACGTATAACAGTAGCGCCATATTTTCAAAAATTGAAAGCTGACTTAGCTGCTGCAAAACCATTATTACCTGTTTTTTCAGCTACATCTGATATTAATCGCGCATCCAATCTTGCTGCAACTGCTTTACAAGCTCGCGTTGCTTTATACCTAAAAGAATGGAATGATGCAGTTACATTCAGTACTGAATACATTAATGCAGTTCCTCTTTCACCCATCGCATCATTTAATGGTATTTGGACAGATGCCAATAGAAATGAACAAGTATTTAAATTAAGTAGAGCTGGAGGTGCCGGTGGAAGATTAGGATCTTTATGGCGTGGGATTTCAGCAAGCGCATCTAATATTGGTGTTATTACATGGACAGTTTCTCAAAAACTTTGGGATATGTATGACCAAGCAAACGATGTAAGATTCAATGCTTATTTCAAAAATGAGCCATTACTTGCGGGAGCTGGAAGAAAATACACAAGGTTGATCAAAAAATATGAAGGTTCTGCTTATGGTACTCCAAACGAAAACGTTGCCGATGTCAAGGTTTTCCGTACAGGCGAAATGTATTTGATTCGTGCGGAAGCCCGTGCTGAAAATAACGACCTCACAGGGGCTGCGGCAGACTTAAATGCTTTGCGTTCTGCGCGTATAACTGGATACACTCCTGTTGTGTTGGCTTCTAAAGATGCTGCCATTACAGAGATTATGCAAGAAAGATTTAAAGAACTTCCTTTGGAAGGTCACCGTTTTTGGGATCTTAAAAGAAAAGGACTACCTGTTGTACGTCTGACTGTAGATTTACCGCAAGTTAATGCTGCGACAACGTTACCTGCTGGTAACTTCAGATTCCTTTTACCAATTCCGAATGCTGAGATTCAAGCAAATCCTCTTATTCAGCAAAATCCTGGATATACCAATTAATCAAATTTCATAAAATGAAGTTCTAAGGGAATAGCTAACCAGCTATTCCCTTTTTAAATTGTTAAAGACGCCATATCACATAAACCTATACTTAGTATCAAGCGATTGGCATAATACCTTCCTTGGTTAACTTAATGGTATTTATTAGCGCCTATGTATATGTGGGACAGTGTTACGGTATCATTCTATCAAATGAAAATCAAATTAGAATCCTAACACTTGTTATATAATTTTTATTCTAATTCATTTAAGTTTTGGCTCATTATCAGTTTTAAACAAATAGTTATTTTATATAATTTTTAATTTTTTCCTGTCAAAACGCAGCATTTTATGTTCGAGTGATGTCCATTAGTGTGCATTTATGTTTTCTTTAACTTAAATTGCGTCTCGCATTTTTACTTTAAAAACTGAAATATGAGAAAATTCGTCACAGTTGTTCTGTGTGCATTGCTCAGCATTGCGCAGGTTTGGGCTCAGAACCGAACCATCACAGGTAAAGTAACAGACCAGAAAACAGGGCAAGCCCTGGTTGGTGTTACGGTATCTGCCAGCGGCACGAATGCTCTTACTGATGAGTCCGGTAACTACCGCATCAGTGTTGGAGCTGCTGCTAAGTCTATCACCTTTATGTTTGTGGGTTATGACCGCATTGAATTACCCATTCGTGGTAATGTGGTAAATGCCACTCTGAATCCTGAGACAAAATCTCTGGAAGAAGTGGTAGTAACAGGTTATAGCCGCGAAAGAAAAACACAGTTTGCCGGTGCAGCTACTTTAATTAGTGGTAAAGCCGTAGAAACTGTTCCCGTTGGTTCTTTCGATCAGGCTTTACAAGGCCGTGCTCCAGGTATGCTGGTTAACTCCGGTACTGGTCAGCCAGGTTCTAGCCCAAGTATCAGAATTCGTGGTACTCAGTCTATTCAAGGTGCTGGCGCTCAGCCGCTTTACATCATCGATGGAGTTCCTACTCCTGATGGTGATTTCCAGACTTTGAACCCTAACGATTTCGAATCAATCACTGTACTGAAAGATGCGAGCGCTGCTGCATTGTATGGTGCTCGTGGTGGTACCGGTGTAATCGTTATTACTACCAAGCGTGGTAAAGCTGGTGTTACTAATTTCCAGTATCGTACTCAGGTAGGTTTCACTCAGCGTCCAAATTTTGATCGTATGAACCTGATGAATACCCGTGAAATGCTTGCTTATGAAGAGCGTGAAAAAATCGGTGGTACTCCAGGTTGGGTATACTCTCCATTAAACCCTGCAATTCCTGCAGGTATGACTGCAGCTCGTAAGCAGCAGATCTTGGATAGTATCAGCCAAATTGATATTGACTATGCCAATATTTTCTACCGTCAGGGTTTAACTCAGTCTCATGAGTTGAATATGTCTGGTGGTAATGAAAAAACTCGTTTCTATCTTTCTGGTTCTTATTTTGACCAAGAAGGTATTGACTTAGGATCAAGCCTGAAACGTTATACAACTCGTTTCAACATTGACCATACAGCAGATAAATTAACTGTTGGTTTGAATGCAACAGTAGGTTTCTCTAAAACAAAATTCTCTGAAGGTGAGCAGTTGGGTAATAGCCCTCTGAATCCATTCCAGATGACTTACCGTGCTAAAACTTATGAAAATCCATACAATGCTGATGGAACACTTCGTTTTGGTGCAAGTACTTCATTGGCACTGCGTCAAGTAGCTAACTTGTTAGAGCGTATTCAGAATGCAAATCTGACCCTGAATCAGGTGAAGATCAATGCCGGTCTGAAATTAGGCTATAAGATTTTACCTTCTTTGACTTTAAGCAATCAGTTTGGTATTGATGTTGGTAGCGATCAAACTTCACGTTTCATCAATCCTAACTCTTTCGTAGGTTCATTACAGCAATTCCAATCAGGTGTTGCTCAAGAAGGTTACAGAATGAGAACACAGCTTGTGAACACTTCAAGCTTGATCTTTAGCAAGCGTTTTGCAAGTATTCATGAAGTTGAAGCCGGTGCTTATTTTGAAGCATTGCGTCAATACAACAAAACACTTGGATTTACCTTGTTCAACTTAGACCCACGTTTGTCAGAAACTGGTCAGGGTGCAGGTACATTGCCAGTAGGTGCCGGACAAACCACTTACCCTCAGAACGCTTCTTCAGCGAAGAGTGGTTTTGGTATCCGTTCTTTCTTCGGAACCTTGCGCTACACTTACGACAACCGTTATACCTTAACTGCTAACGTTCGTCGTGATGGTACTTCAAGAATCATCAATCCTGATAACCGTGAGATCACAACTTGGTCTGCTGGTGTTATCTGGAATTCATTACAGGAAAAATTCCTGGCTGATCAAAAGATCTTCACTGATTTGAAAGTTCGTGCTAGCTATGGTATCGTTCCTAACATTGGATCTATTCCTACTTTAGGCTATGGCAATGGTGTATCATTCGGTGGTATTCCTAACTACCAAGGTCCTCAGCAGCCCGTGTTTGGTGTAACCAACTACGCTGGTTCTACCATCACTGGTCAGGCTCCAACCAATCCTGGTAACCCTGAACTGCGTATTGAAAAGATCAGAAAGTGGAACTTTGGTGTTGACTTCGCTGTATGGCAGAATCGCGCTAAGTTCACTGTTGAATACTATATCAACAAAACAGTTGATCTGTTCGTAAACCAACCATTGTCTGGTACAACCGGTTTCGGCAACCTGAGTATCAATGCAGGTGCGATGAGCAACAGAGGTTTCGAATTCAGTGCTAGTGTTGATGTGATCAAGCAGAAAGATTTCAATTTGAATATCTCTGCTAACCACTCTATCAACAGAAACAACATTGATGATTTAGGCCTTGTGAACGAATACTTCCTTGGAACATTCGTTATTCGTAAAGGCTTACCATATGGTTCTCACTTTACTTACAATTACTTAGGTGCAGATCCTGCAACTGGTCGTCCGGTATATGAGACTCAAGATGGTAAAACTACCAATAACATTGCTCAGGCAGGTCGTTTCGCTAAGTTTGGTAACTTCTTACCTGTTCACCAAGGTGGTACTACTTTAGAAATCCGTTACAAAGCGATTACTATTTCTGCATTGTTCTCTTATCAGTTCGATGTTGTACGTAGCAATAACACTCGTAACTGGATCACTCGTGGTACTCCGGGTTATCATGGTGCTGTACGTGCTTCTCGTGAACTGATCGATGGTCAGTGGCAGAAGCCAGGTGATGTGAAACCATTCCAGGCGTCTATCTACGACAGAGATTTTACTTCTGCTGATCTGGAAGATGCTAAGTTCTTGCGTTTCCGTAACCTGAATATCTCATATCAGATCCCTGCTATCAAACTGGGTAATGGTAACAACTTGATCCGTGGAGCACGCTTCTATGTTCAGGGCCAGAACCTGGCTATCTGGAGCCCATGGAGAGGTTTGGATCCTGAAGATGATAACAACATCAGCTTGAACGAATACCCTAACCCTAAAATGTTTGTGGTAGGTCTGGATATTAATTTCTAATCCAACAGTATTAATATTCGTATTTGAGAATTTCAAAAACAATCATGATGAAAAAAATAAAAATATTAATCCTCTCTTCTGCGCTGGTGACTTTGTTCTCTTGCCAGAAGTTGATTGAGATTAAAGAAACAGACTTTATCGGTGGTGATGTAGCCCTGAAGACTGTTCTGAACAATGAACAGGGTTTGATCGGTGCTTATGCAGCGATGAACGTTGAAATGGGTATTTTGCTGAACGCCGTTTTTGCTGATGAAGTAGTAACAGCAGATTTCTACAATGCAGCAACCGTTCACGAATGGCAGTACAGTTCTACTGACATCTCTATCCGTGATAACTTTACAGCTTTCAACTTGTACTATCGTATTATTGATCGCGTAAATCGTGTATTACAGGCATTGCCAAACGCTACAGCAGCTAATGCTACTCAGGAAGCTCTTCGTTCACGTATTCGTGGAGAAGCCTTGTTCTTACGTGCTTTCTGCCACTTTGAACTGTATCGTTACTACAGCAACAGTGCTGTAGGAACTGATCTGGCTATGGCTTACATGGAAACTCCATCATTGCAGCCAACAGCTCGTATTACTGTAGCTCCTTATTTCCAAAAACTGAAAGCAGATTTAGCTGCTGCTAAACCTCTGTTGCCAGTTCACTCAGCAACAAGCGATATCTATCGTGCAACCAATCTTGCTGCTTCTGCATTGCAAGCGCGTGTTGCTCTGTATCTGAGAGAGTGGAATGATGCAGTTACTTTCAGTACTGAATACATCAATGCTATTCCTTTGGCTTCTCGTACAGATTTCCCTGGAATCTGGACTGATGCTAACAGAGCTGAGCAGACTTTCAAATTAAGCCGTACAGCTTCTTTGGGTGGTCGTATTGGTTCTCTCTTCCGTGGTACTTCTGCTAATGCTTCTAATATTGGAGGTATTACTTGGACTGTATCTCAAAAGCTTTGGGATTCTTACAATCAAGCAAACGATATTCGTTTTACTACTTACTACAAGAATGAGCCTTTATTGGCCGGTGGTTCACGTAAATACACTCGTTTGATCAAGAAGTATGAAGGAACTGCTTATGGTACTCCAAACGAAAACGTTGCTGATGCTAAAGTATTCCGTACCGGTGAAATGTACTTGATCCGTGCTGAAGCACGTGCTGAGAACAATGACCTGGTTGGTGCTGCTGCGGATTTGAACACTTTGCGTGCTGCACGTATCAGCGGATACACTCCTGTGATTCTTGCTTCTAAAGATGCTGCAGTGGCTCAGATCATTGAAGAGCGTTTCAAAGAGTTACCATATGAAGGTCACCGTTTCTGGGATCTGAAGCGCAGAAACCTGCCTGTAACAAGACTTACAGTAGATCTGCCTAACCCTAACGCTGCACCAACATTGCCTGCAGGAAACTTCCGCTTCCTGTTGCCGATCCCTAATACTGAGATCCAGGCTAATCCATTGATTCAGCAGAATCCTGGTTATACGAACTAATCAATATTTATTGATTGATATAAAAGAGGTCAGCTCATTTGAGCTGACCTCTTTGTTTGTACCTAGCTGTAGCTTTATCGTCGCCGGTTTTATTAAAGCTGCATAGGACGCAGATGTTTGTGATAGATGATGATATAAAAGAACCCAATTATACCTACCATAAAACATGTGTATTCTATCCTTTTAAATCATCCCTAACGTGTCTGATATGAAAAAAGCCCATGAACTTATTCATGGGCTTTTACGATTCTTCTTTATTGATTATTGAATGACTTCAGCTAATTTTTTCTCTAAAGCTTCTCCTCTTAAATCTGTTGCAATGATCTTTCCTGTTGGATCTAATAAGACATTGAAAGGAATGCCTTCAATTTTATACATGGGTACTACTACGCTTTCCCAATACTTCAGATCACTGATCTGTTTCCAAGTTAGTTTGTCTTTCGCTATGGCTTCTAACCATGCTTCTTTATCCTGATCAAGCGAAACACCAAGAATGGTAAAATTTTTATCCTTGAACTTGTTGTATGCAGCTACCACATTTGGGTTCTCTTTTCTGCATGGCATACACCAGCTTGCCCAAAAATCAACCAATACATATTTACCTTTTAAACTGCTCAATGAAAACATTTTTCCTTCAGTATCAGGTAAACTGATCTCAGGTGCTTGTTGGTTTAATAAACTGTTCGCTGGTGCAGTTGTTGTACTTACTGCTAATAAACTTTTGATTTTTGCCAATCCGCTATGCTCTTTGAATTTATTTGCTGAGGCATCTGCCAAAGCTTTCAATTCTTCCGGTTGCATGGTACGAGACCCCATTCCTAACGCATAATAACGAGCAGCCGGACTTTCAGACTGATTGATAAAATCAGATACCAGCTTATTGATATCTTTAATCTGCACATCACGCTTTGCTCTCATGACAGTAATTAGGCTGTCGTTTCCTGTTTGCTGTAAACTATCCAATGAAGTGAAAGTCAGGTATAAAACAGAATCTTTAACACGAAAATCTTCAAAGAGTTGATGAAGACTTTCACTGGCTTCGGATCCTTCAACCATATACGATCTGTAGTTGTTCACATCTACATTTACCCGAATACTTTTTTCATCATTGACCAATAAAACATCAGGCCCATTTTCAATGACTAATCTGTATAAAGATTCTTCTTTGCCAACAGCTCTTAATTCAAAATTGCCATTGTCTTTTAGAGTAGTAGAGTCCAAGATCACAGGTTGTTCTCCACCATAGGGTAACTCTTGTAAAAAGATTTTTTTCGACGGGGCATTGGTGATTTTCCCGCTCACGGTAAACGCACCATATTTTTTTTCCTGACAACTGCTCAGTAATGCTAGCGCAGCTGCAACGTATAACAACGGTTTCATGTATTGATATTTAGTGATTGAGTTTTTGTTCGAGTAATCCTGTTACCAGTTTTGGATCTGCTTGACCCTTGCTTCTTTTCTTTACTTCACCTACAAATAAACCGATCAATCCCTTTTTGCCTTTTTTGTATTCCATTACTTTATCAGGCATTGCAGTGATTGCTTCATCCACCCATTTCTCTAACATATTTTCATCATTTACCATGATCAGATTCATGGATGTGGCGAGTTGTAAAGGATCTCCCCCTTGTTCCAACAATATTGGTAACAATTTTGAAGACGCAACAGAGAAATTAACCTTACCAGATTGGACAAGTTCTATCAATGAAGCAAATATTGCCGGATCAAAAACAAGCTTATCAAAATCTTCCTGACGTTCATTCAGGTATTGTTTGATAGGTCCCATCATCCAGTTCACAATGGCTTTGTAATGAAATGTATGTTTGGTAACAAGTTCAAAATAAGCAGCTGTTGCAGTTGTATCACACAACTGTTTTGCATCATACTCATTCAGTTCATATGTTTCCATGAATCTAGCTTCAAGTTGTGAAGGCAATTCTGGCATGGATGCTTGGATAGACTGAATATAATGGTCTGATAAATGGAATGGAGCGAGATCAGGGTCTGGGAAATAACGGTAATCGTTTGCTTCTTCTTTATCGCGAATGGCAAATGTGGTATCATTGTCTGCATCAAAACTTCTCGTTTGCTGTTTTACTTGCTCTCCCTTTTCAAGTAACTGAATGATTCTATCAATCTCAAATTCAATAGCTTTTTTTACGTTACGTATTGAGTTCAGGTTTTTAACTTCTACCTTGGTACCCAGTGTTGTGGTTCCTCTCAATCGAACTGAAATATTGGCATCACATCTTAAACTACCTTCTTCCATATTTCCATCACAAATACCTAACCATTGAACTAATTTTCGAATCTCTGTTACATAGTGCCATGCTTCTTCAGCACTGTGCATGTCAGGCTCTGTAACAATTTCAATAAGCGGTGTACCTGCTCTGTTCAGATCAATGCAGGTATTTGCTTCATCAAGGTCATGTATGCTTTTGCCGGCGTCTTCTTCTAAATGTATTCTGTTTAATCGCACCTCTTTTTTGCCTAATGAAGTATGTATCGTAACATATCCTCCTTTACAAATAGGGGTGGTGTGTTGAGAGATCTGATATCCTTTTGGAAGATCGGGATAGAAATAATTCTTTCTGGCAAAATAGTTATCTCGCTCAATTTCACAATGACATGCCAATCCCATTTTTATGGCATATTCTACAGCCTTTTTATTGGTCTTTGGGAGTGTTCCGGGATGCCCCAATGTAATAGGACTTACTTGTGTATTGGGTTGTGCGCCGAATTGAGTGCTGTCTCCGCAAAATAGCTTACTCTTCGTGGAGAGCTGGGCATGGACTTCCAATCCAATAACGGGTTCATATTTTTCCAAAAGCGACATGAGCAGCAAAAATACTGCTCATTGTTCAGCTTATGGAGCTTTAAAAGGGTTTTATGAGATAATTATAAAGAAAGGATTCTTTTCAGATCATTTTCTGAAACGGTCAACAAATTCACAGCAGGTAATCTTCTGGTCAATTCTTTCCAATTTTTATCCTGAGTGTAGATCTTTTTTAACATTGGAATGGCCTTATCTATCTCCTTGTTATTCGCCAGCGTGATAGCGGTCCAGAATTGCATCTCCAGATTGTTGGGAAACAGTTGCATCGCTGCTTTGTATGCTGCCATGGCTTTTGTCATGTCATTTTTCTCTACAGCAAGATCTCCCTCGTTCATGTATTGATAGGCGAGGTGTACAGTATAAATTCTGCGCAATTCTTTTAAAGGTTCTTTTGCATCGTCTACTCGGATATCTACTGTTTTATTGTTCCAGGCCTCAGCGATCTTTCCGGGTACCACAATGATAGCGGCAGCCTGCATACCTCGGATGTCGCCTCCTGCTTTCTGTGCAGCTTCCAATGCTAATAAAACCCTTTCTGCAATTGGCTTTCCCTTGCTTTTTTCAAAAGCAGCTGACATAAATTCATCCACTTGATCACCCAACATCATATTGCTTTGTACACTATAATTGTTTCCTTTGATATGACTCGCTACCTGAATACAGTTTTTACCTGTATGTGTTGCAATATTTCCCTTAGCATCAATAATAGCCACTTGTCTAACATCTCTACCCGGATCATCTGCAACCAGTTTATCAAGTACTTGTTGTGCCGATAAGCCTGTCTTTAGTAATGCCAGTGCTTTAGGGCCGTAAGATTTATCTACAAATGATTGTGTAGCAACAGCTCCTACACCCGCTTCTGCCCACGGAACAGAAGTACCTACACTGAACCAGTGACTCTGAACACCTACGGCCATTTCACCGGTTTGCTCATCTCTTGCAACAATGGAATAGGTATGAACCAAAGGTTCTTTAGCTCGGTATACCTGAGCGAAATTTTGAATACTCAGACAAAGGAGCACCATCAGTGTAAGAATTCTCATAAGGCTGTTTTTTTTAAATATACTAATAAAAAAACCGCGACAATCCTTACAAGCGTAAGGTGACGCGGTCTTATTATGCACATGAGAAAACTTATAACATCACTTGTGAACCGATGGTTCAGAGGTCTGCAGTTTTTAACTTTTTTGGAATCTTTATGTCAATGGTTTGTGCTTTTCCTGAACGAGTGATACCGGCTTTGATCGAATCACCTTCTTTTAAATCTTTTAAAGCAGCTTTTATTTCATCAACAGAGGTAACTGATTTACCATTGATACTGGTAATAATATCTTTTTCTTGAAGGCCTGCTTTTTGAGCCGGTGTTTCATCTTCCACTTCTGTTACTTGTACGCCTTTTCCGTCTTCTGTATCCTGAATCTCAATTCCCACTCTTGGTTTACGCGAAAAGTTCCAGTTTAATTTTTCTAATTCTCTTAACTCAGGCATGTCGAAATCAAAACTTCTACCCAAGCGATCATCAAAGTTGAAATCAACATCCATATCCATGGTTTTGCCAAGCACTGCAGTTGTTGTTTTCAACTGACCATCACGTAAATAAGAAATGGTTACTTTATCTTCTGGCTTGAATTTACGGATGGTTTCGAACAAATCCTCACTATCAGTGATGCTTTGATCATTCACTTTGGTAATGATGTCATCTTTCTGAAGTCCGGCTTTTGCAGCAGCACTTTCTTTGGTTACGGAAGTGATCTTAGCACCCTTTTCGTTCTTCTCACTCATGACACCGAGGAATGCACGTGGGGTGCCCTCTGTTTTTTTGATGAAGGGATCTCCCCAAATATGTAAAGGTCTTTTGTATGGGCCTTCTGCTCTAACGCGAATGGGAGGATTGATTTTAATGTGCCCCAATTTTTCACGCTCTTCAGGTGACATCTCATTCAGGTCTTTCCCATTGACGATAACATTATCGCCATCAATAATGATTGTTGTTTTTTGTCTTTTTTCTTTTAGACCTTCTTCACGTTTTTCTTTTTCAGTGCTTTGTGCCGTAGCTGTCATTCCAGCTGCGAGCACTATTATGGTTATCCATTTACGATACATAAGATAAAATTTTGGTGTACGAAATGTTTGGTAGTCAAATGTACAGTAAAATTTTACTTACGAAGGATTTCGGAAATGTTAAATAAGGTTAATGATTTGCTGGATGGCCTATTGCAAATAGTTCATAGTAAAAAAATGTTTTCCTATAAGCCACTTACAGTAGCCCCTTCACTTTCTCCACCACCTGCGCCAAATTGCTGGCATCTTGTCCACCGGCTGTTGCTAGTGTTTTTTGGCCGCCGCCGCCACCTTTGATCAGACCGGCAATATGTTCTTTGATGATTTTAGGTGCTTCGAGTCCTTTTTCATTGACCAAATCTTCTGATACCATTACTGCTACATTGGCTTTTCCATCTGTATTTGCAGTTAATACTACCAGATAAGTTGTGAGATCATTTTTAAGATCAAAACATAATTTCTTGAGTGCATCAGCGCTACTCAATTCTGTTACAGCACCAATAAAAGAAATACCATTTATGGTTTCTGTTTTGCCTAATAATTCTTGTTTGAGAATTTGAATTTGCTTTGCTTCCAGACTCTCTACTTTCTTTTTCAATTCATTGTTTTCTGCAAACAAATTTTCTACTGCTTTGATGATCTCTTTCGGATTTTTCAATGCTTCACGCACTGCTGTTAATTGATTGAGTTGTTCATCGATATAAGCCTCTGCGGTAGCGCCACTTAATGCTTCGATACGTCTTACACCCGCCGCTACAGCTGATTCTGATTTAATTTTTAAAATACCTAGTTCACCTGTTGAACCCACATGTGTACCACCACACAATTCAATGGAATAAGCAGGATTAATGATTACAACTCTTACCACATCACCATATTTCTCGCCAAACAATGCCATAGCACCCATTTGTACGGCATCATCCTTCGACATTTCTTTGATCACTACAGGAATGTTTTCCCTGATTTTTTGGTTAACAATCTTTTCAATTTGTGTGATCTCATCATCTGTAACTTTTGCGAAGTGTGAAAAATCGAAACGCAATTGTGCATCATTCACTAAGCTTCCCTTTTGTGCTACATGCGTTCCTAATACTTTTCTTAATGCTGCATGCAATAAGTGAGTTGCACTATGGTGAATAGCAGTAGACTGTCTTCTGGTTGCATCAACTTTCGCAACTACAGTACCATCAATAGCAGTAGGTAATTGCTCACAGAAATGAATGATCAGATTATTCTCTTTCTTGGTATCTATGACAGTAATTAATTCGCCATTAAAGTCAAGCGTACCTTGATCACCTGTTTGACCACCACTTTCTGCATAAAAAGGAGTATTCTCCAAAACAAGTTGATAGGCTTCTTTTCCTTTGGCTTTTACTTTTCTGTATCGTGTAACAATGGTGGAGGTTTCTAAAGTATTATATCCTACAAATGCATTGTTAGTAGTTTCCTTCAATATGATCCAATCTTCTGTGTCAACAGCAGTAGCGGCGCGACTTCTGTCTTTTTGTTGTTGCATTTCTGCCTCAAATCCTTTCTCATCAACTATAAGATCATTTTCTGTAGCGATCAATCTTGTAAGGTCAATAGGAAAACCATAAGTATCAAATAATTCAAAAGCTGCTTTACCTTGAATTGTTTTATTCGTGCTTGTTTGGATGATGTCATCAATTCTTTTCAATCCTTTATCAAGTGTACGGAGAAATGCATCTTCTTCTTCTTTTACCACTTTACTTACGAAATCCAGTTGCTGATGTAATTCAGGGAATACCTCTTTAAACTGTTGAGCTATCACTGGTATCAGTTGATGCAACAAAGGTTGTTTGTAATCGAGGTATGAATAATAGTAACGAACAGCTCTTCTTAAAATTCGTCTGATCACATAGCCTGCACCGGTATTTGAAGGCAATTGTCCATCAGCGATGGTAAATGAAATCGCACGAATATGGTCTGCTAATACTCGAAAAGCTACTGCTTCTTTAGTATCACTATAGTCATATTTTTTACCAGCTATTTTTTCAACAGTTGCAATGGTTCCTGAGAACACATCGGTATCGTAATTACTTTGCTTTCCTTGAATTACACGCACTAATCTTTCAAAACCCATACCTGTGTCTACGTGCTTTTGAGGTAATTCTACCAACTTACCATCTTTCTGGCGATTATACTGAATGAATACATTGTTCCATATTTCGATGACCTGTGGATGATCCTTGTTAACGAGTTCTCTGCCGGGTACTTTGGCTCTTTCACTGTCGGGTCTGCAGTCTACATGAATTTCAGAACAAGGCCCGCATGGTCCGGTTTCGCCCATTTCCCAGAAATTATCCTTTTTATTTCCAAAGATGATACGGTCTTCAGGAACAATTTTTTTCCATTCTTTCAGTGCAATAGAAGAAGCAGGGATACCTTCAGCAGGATCCCCCTCAAAAACAGTTACATACAAACGGTCTTTATCCAATTTATATACCTCAGTCAATAATTCCCAACTCCAAGCAATCGCTTCTGCTTTAAAATAGTCACCAAAACTCCAGTTGCCCAGCATTTCAAACATGGTATGGTGGTAGGTGTCAACCCCCACTTCTTCCAGATCATTGTGTTTGCCACTTACGCGCAAACATTTTTGAGTGTCTGCTATTCTAGGATAGGCCGCTTGTTTATTACCCAGAAAATAATCTTTGAATTGGTTCATTCCTGCATTGGTGAACAGGAGGGTAGGGTCATTTTTTACCACGATCGGTGCAGATGGCACGATCTGGTGTTGTTTAGAGGCAAAAAAATTCAAAAACTTCTTTCTGATCTCGGCGCTGGTCATCATCTGGGTATATATTTTAAAAACAGTATTTTAGTCGTTCAAAAGCTATCTTTGAGCGCTTTTAAAGGGCATCAAAGGTAAGGAATTGGCCTTTCTTAGAAAGCGGTAAGATTCACAAGGCTTTGACTTCAACCAGAGCAAAAAATACTGAAAAAGACGATTTTTGCCGTTTGAAGCGGCCCCCAGGATATGAAGAAGATCAAATACTATTACAATACCCACACACTCCGGTATGAGAAGCTGGAGACCCCCCTTAGGGTGAGGTTATTGCAATTATTTGGTTTTATTGCTGCCTCCATCGTTACGGGAATCATCATCTTCGCCATCGCTTTCCGTTATATCGATTCTCCCAAAGAGAAATTATTACGTCAACAAAATGAAGACCTGAAACAGAATTATGGTGTTTTGGAAGAAAGGGTAAAGCAGTTGACCCTACAAATGGATGAACTTGCTAACAGGGATAATGAAGTATATCGCTCCATTTTTGAATCGAAACCTATTCCTGATAGTGCTCGTATTCGTGAAATGGAGAAAAGAAAAGAAATTCAATTACTCCAGGCCATGGGTTCAACAGAGCTGATCAAAAACATGACCGCACAGTTGAATAATCTCTCCCTTCGTATGGCTTATCAGCAGAAGTCTTTTGATGAGATCACAACGATGGTCAAGAATAAGGAGAAATTCTTAGCATCGATCCCTGCCATTCAGCCTATCAGTAATAAAAATCTAACACGTATTGCATCCGGTTTTGGTTATCGAATTGATCCTATTTATAAAGACAGAAGAGCGCACATGGGGATGGATTTCACAGCGCCTCATGGTACCCCTATTTATGCTACGGCTGATGGAGTGGTAACAGATGCAGGATTCAATACAGGCGGACATGGCAATAGGGTTATTATTAACCATGGAAATAGTTATGAAACTTTGTACGGGCATATGTACCGTATCAAGGCAAGGGTAGGGCAGCGTGTGAAACGTGGAGAAGTGATTGGATATGTTGGTAATACCGGAAAGAGCTCAGGACCACATTGTCATTATGAAGTGCATCGATATGGCAATCCAGTGAATCCTATTTATTATTTCTACAATGACCTTACACCCGCACAATTCGATCGTTTGTTAAAGATTGCGGCTGCTAGTAACCAGAGTATGGATTAACGCTGTTGATTGGTGAAATAATTACCATTGATCAGAACAATCAGGAATTGCATTTGTAGTTAGTTTACAAAACCGTCATTTTGGAACCCGCTGTAAGAAAATATCTGCTGAGGATAGTCAATACATTGTCGTTAGGACTTCTATGGTTGGCATTGAACTCCACTTTTGGGATCATGTATGATTTCGCCTTTATTCATGATAAGGTGAAGCTAGGAAATGTTCTTTTTTACTGCTTTTTTTTGATCAGTCTTGGGTTTTACCTATGGTACATTATCCGCCTTTGGAGTAAGCCTTTGAATTTCGAAGAGTAACTTTTATTAGATTTTATCGTCATAAAAAAATAGCGATGGTGTTTTTCCATCGCTATTTTCTTATTTTCATTCCAGAAACTGTACTGAATGCCCTTAAAAAAAATATCCAAACAAATCATGATCATCGGTACACTGTTGATCTGGATGATTAAATTTTTGATCCGTCCGTTTGTACATATAGACCCTACTTTCAAGCCATTGATAGGTTTGGCTCCTAATCTGATCGGTTCTTTCTTGCTTCCCTTCGGCGCCTGTTGGTTCTTTCAACGCTTTTTCAGATTGGAAAATGACAGAGACCTGAACATCACTTGTTGCTTTGGATTGTTATTGGTTGTCATTAATGAATACTTGCAACTCATCCCTATTTTCGGAAGAACCTTTGACTATCTGGATATCCTTTCTTCTGTCATTGGAGTTTTCTTTGGACATCTTAGCTTTCGTCGATTGATGGTGCGTTATGCTGTGATCCCTCAGAAAAGCAACTCTTAGTTTGTTATGACAAGATTTATACAATAGAGGGATATTGATTTCAATAGTAAACCACGCTATTTGCCCAATTTATCACCGATCAACTTGTTGTTGATCTACATTAAAGTGCTGTTCATAGAAATAATATTCTATAAACATGATAGTTATTTATGTTGTATTGACTTAAATAATAAACCAGATGATCTTGTTTACCTCTTTTTAAAGAGATCATTCTAGATAAGTTCCAGAAACTTTAAAATCAATCATATGGTACTAACTAAAATAGTAGGCATTAAAAATTTGCTATTGTTTGGATCAATATTGCTAAGTAGTTTCTTCCAAGAAAAGCAAATTCATATTGTTCTTAAAAATAATTCTGAAAATGAAATAAAGGCAAAGGCACAGCTGGAGAGAATCATAAGGCAATTCCCAGATGCGGTGAAGCTTTGTATTTCAAGTGATACTGTTCTAATTGATGAACAGGAATATATTCCTCATAGCCATCCGCGAATAACATTGAATGCGAGAAATTTATGGAATGACACTGTTCAATTAGCTGTTTTTCTGCATGAGGGGCTGCATTGGAAAGTTGAAGCAATGAACGAGCAAAGAGAGCAGGCAATTAGTGAATTCAAGAAGTTATTTCCGCAAGCTCCAGATAAAGGCCCTTTAGGTGCTCAGAATCTTTACAGTACTTACCTGCATCTGATCGTATGTGATTTAGAGCTACAAGCTTTAGAATTGGCTATTGGTACAAATGCTGCACGAACAAGATTGAGAAGAAAGCCTTATTATACATGGGTATATGAGCAGGTGCTCAATAATCCAGATATTCGAAAAATAAGTATCAAATATGGTTTTGTATTGAATCGATAACTAAATCATATGGCCCTAAGCATAAAAAGATGATCAATTTTTGTATAAACAAGAATCGATCATCGTTTTATTAGCCTGATAGCTCCGCTGATAGAATTACTCATCCTTAATTCTTCTGATCTTTTGTATCCAAGATCACCGGTGTATTTCCTTTACCCATCACAATCACTTTTGAGTTAGGAGATGTCACCAATCCTTTTAATACCTGTATTTGTTCATACTGCAATTGCTTATCTGTCAAGCCGCTACTCATGATACGCTGATAATCTGCAATACCTTGAGCTTCCACACGTTTTCTTTCAGCTTCTTGTTTTTCTTTTTGCAATACGAACTCCATTTTTTGCGCTTCCTGTTCTGCTTTAATCTTTTCTTCGATAGAGGTTTTTACATTGTTGGGAAGCGTAATGTTCCTTACCAATAATTGCTCCAGTATAAGACCTCTTTTTTTGAAATCATCCTCAATACTTTTGAATATTCTGTTTTGGAACTGATCTCTTTTATTGGAGTACAACTCAATAGCGGTAAAGTAAACAGCATTGTCACGGATTTTGGTTCTTGTAAGTGGTCTTACAATCTTGTCTTTATAATCAAGGCCGGTTTCTTTTACAATTCTCGGCGCTTCTACTCCTACCACACGATACAAAACGGTAAGGTCAATAATAACTTCTAGTCCGTCAGCTGTCAATACCCGAATGGCATCATCTCCTGCCTGATCACCTTCATCATGTACACCACTCATGGTATAGTTCTGTGTTTTGATATCAACTGTTTTTACATCTACCAATGGATTTACCATATTCAATCCACTGGTGAGGATGTCATCTGATACTTTACCAAACAAGCTTTTAACACCAATCTGACCGGCATCTATTTGTTTGATACAGGAAGTAAGAAAGCCAACAATAATGATGATCGCACCAAATATTCTAATACCTGTTCCGAGTTTGCGTAACTCATCTCTTTCCTGATTTTTGAGGACAATACCAATGATCAGTATGATCACGCCTAAAATAATCGCTATCATTTTTTTACATTTTATTATTAGTAGAGAATCTGAATCAAATATTACACCTAGCTGCTGTGATCTGCTACGATCACCCATTCACCTTTGATCTTTTTGAACAACAAGGTGTAGTGTCCGCTAAGGTCTCCAATGGTTCTTTTCAACATCCATTTGCCAAGAACGAAATAATGTCCTTCACCTAAGGACTTTACTTGCAGGATATTAAATTGTAGTTGTCCCATAGCGGTTGCGTCGGGATAATTCTTTTTATAATTATTCAACGTAGTTTGATAACCGTAAGTGACACCATTTTTCCCGATAAACATGAGGCTATCGCTTTCCCAATAGCCTTTCATAAATGCGCTGATATCTCCACGATTCCAGTCTTGGGTCTGACGATTTAAAATGCTGCGGATGATTTGCTCATCGTGATTCTGTGCGTAAGAGAATGAGAGTTGGAGTAGGAATAGACAAAAGAGTAGCTTTCTCATGCAGTTAATTTTTAGAAAGCTACTGAAAATTAATGGTCCTTGAAAGCTCTTACCATTTCTCTTTTTCCGGGCGGGCCCTGTAATTTAGTAACCCTGAATCCTGCAGCTTCCATAGTTCTTCTTACAACCCCTTTACTACAATAGGTGACCAGTATTCCGCCGGTTTCTAACCTTTGATAGAGTTGCTTGAAAACTTCAACCGTCCATAATTCAGGCTGAGCGGTTGGGGCAAATGCATCGTAGTAAATGAGGTTGAATTTCTCCTGCGTTGAAAAAGCGTCTAGTCGGGTATTGTATTTATGTAATTCAAAATTTGAATGAATAGGAACAGTAATATCCCATGGCGCTTGATGAATTTGTGTGAAAAGAGATTCTCGCTCTAGCAAAGTTCCATAATTAAGTGAAGCTGCTTCTTCAGGGGTTATAGGAAATGCTTCAATACTGTGATAGAGAATTTTTACATTTTTTTCTTCTGCGAAAACAGCAGTTAGTAAAACATTCAGACCCGTACCGAACCCCATTTCAAGGATACGGTATTCTAAAGGGTTTTTACTTTGATGTAAGTAAACGATGCCTGCATCAATGAAAACATGTCGACTTTCTTGTATGGCACCGTGTTTACTGTGATAGGTAACCTCTAGATCATCTATTTGAATGGTATGAGAACCATCTGCAGTCAATTGAAGATGTCTTTTCATAATTCTTTGCAAGGTAAGTTTTCGGGTTGAAACTGATTATCTAACTTGCTGCTATGGAATACATCAAACACCTGAAAAAGGATCCAAAACTTGCTATCATTTTAAAAGGGGATACGCATGAACTCAAACTCCATAAAAATATTCCACTTCGACTAATGGCAAGTATTATGAGTCAGCAACTGAGTACAAAAGTTGCAAAAGTGATCTTTCATCGTTTTTTAGCGTTATACAATGGTAAAGAGCCCAAACCTCAGCAAGTATTAGATACTCCTTTTGAAAAGTTACGTGCAATCGGGTTAAGTAATGCGAAAGTGAGTTATGTTCAAAATGTAGCTAGGTTTTGTATCGAACATAAGATCACCGACAAAAAGTTATTGCAGATGGAGAATGAAGCCATCATTGCATTACTTACTAGTATCAAAGGGGTTGGTAAATGGACAGTGGAGATGTTACTCATGTTTACCCTTGGTCGTGAAGATGTATTTGCAGTGGATGATCTGGGTATTCAGCAAGCCATGTGTAAACTGTATAAGATCAGTGCTGCCGATAAAAAGAAAATGAAAGAAAGAATGCTGAAAATATCAGCCAACTGGAGCCCCTACAGAACCTATGCTTGTCTTCATCTCTGGAACTGGAAAGACGGAGAGCAATAATGAATAATGAATGTCGAATTTCCAATGTCCAACTTCGAAATTGGAAATTCGACATTGATTATTGACTAAGCTGAGTTTCGACCGGCATTAATGATACCGAACATACTTCGGGTAATCAGTTTCTCATATACTTCTTTCTCAGGCCCCTCTCCGGAATGATTTCTGATCTGATAAAGTGCGTATTGTTGAATCGTAAGTAATGGTAATACAATTTTATCCCGCATTTGAATAGAAGCTCTTCCCGGCTGATCATCATCCATTAATTGTGGAATATCTGCCAGTTCAAGAACCATGTTACAGGTTAGATCGAACTCATCTTTCACCAGTTGCCAAACAGCACCAAATTCAGGGTCTTCTTTGATGTATTGTGTCAGAGGAAAAAAGGATTTTAGCATGCTCATCATGCTATTATCGATCAATGTTCGGAAGAACAAGACATTTCTAAACATAGCTTTTACATCTTCCCATAAACCTTTTTCTTTCATGGTTTTTAATGCCGTTCCTACCCCAAAAAAACCGGGAACATTTTGTTTTAGTTGACTCCAACTACCCACAAATGGAATTGCCCGAAGGTCTTCAAAACGTAAGGCGCCTCCTGAGCCTCGCTTGGCTGGTCTACTGGCAATATTACTTTTACTGTAGTAGTTCAATGGACTGAATTGCTGCAGGTAAGCAAGGAATAATGGATGTGTTTTGAATGCTTGATAAGTTGCATGGCTCATACTACCCAGCTCCTCCATGAGGAAGCGATCGTGTTGGGATAGTTGAATTCTGGAATCAGCAAACAATTCATTACTGATACCGGCACTCATCAATTGCTCAAGGTTGTACTGCGATGACTGTATAGTGCCAAAGTTGGACGTGATGGTTTGTCCCTGGATGGTGATTTGTATTTCCTCGTTTTCAATATTGGAACCCATGGAAGCATAAAACTTATGTGTTTTACCACCACCGCGTGATGGTGGTCCACCGCGACCATCAAAAAATTTCGCTTTGATATTGTACTTTCTGGAAATAGCTGTGAGATTTTCTTTGGCTGTGTAGATACTCCAGTTGGCCTGAAGATATCCGCCATCTTTGGTACCATCACTAAAACCTAGCATGATGGTTTGCTGCATTTTTCTTTTGTTCAGATGATCGGCATAAACAGGTAATTGATACAATAGGTCCATGGTTTGTTCGGCTTGTGCCAAATCATCAATGGTTTCAAACAACGGAACAATATCTACCGATAAAGATGCTTCCTTCCAGCCACATAGTTTGAATAATGCGTACACTTCCATTACATTCAAACTGCTCTGACAATTACTGATCACATAACGATTACAACCGGCTTCTCCATTGCGTTGTTGAATGGTTTGAACTGCATAAATACTTTCAAGTGTGTCTCTCGTAATGGATTCAAAAATGGCAGGATCAAGTTGATCTTCCAGTGAACTGAGTACCTTGATTTTTTCTACGGAAGAAAGGTCTGAGTAGTGATCAGGTAATAATCCTTTACCACGGGTTTTGATCAAGGTTTCATGAATGTTTTGAATGACTTGCGTATGAATCCGACTGTCTTGCCGAATATCGATCGTGGCAAAATGTGTTCCGAAGATCTTTACTTTATGGATCAGACTGTTGAGTCTTTTTAAAAACAATGAATGATGCTTTTCTTTCACCAACTGTTGAATGGTCATCAGTTTACTGAGTAATGTTGCAGACTGTATCGGCTCTGATTCTGTTGGCCGAAAAACGTTTGCATACAGTATTGCTTCCAGTTCCTGTAGCAGCACATCTACGTCAGAAAAAGTTAATCTTCGTTTTAGTTTTCTTATATCACGATAATAACAAACGGTGATGGAACTTCTCAATGCTTCAGCAACTTTAAGGGTTGTAGCGGCATTTACAAATGGATTACCGTCGCGATCACCGCCGGGCCAGAAGCCTAATTCAATAAAAGGGTTATCACCATCATAGGCATGATCAAAAATATCCCGCTCAATGAAGTTGTAAATGTTACCAATAGAGTGATATAAAATGTTTTCGAGGTACCACATCAAGTTCAATGCTTCATCATAGGGAGTGGGTTGTTTTTTATTGAAGAATGGAGTGATACCCAACTGTTGAATGTATTCATTGATGGTATGAAAATCGTTTTTGGCAATTGCTTCACTCATATCATGAATAATACCTAATACGCTGCCTGGATAAAACTGTGTTGGGTGTGCTGTTAAAACCACCCTTACCCTGAATTTTTTCAACTTGTTTTTTAAAGCCTGGGTTTTACCCGCAAAAACAGCCTCATTGTATAATGATTTCAGGCTGCCCTGACCTTCAAGATTATTCACCGAGTCAAAAGCCGCATCTTCAATCGCATCAAACAATACAACTTGTCTCTCGATATACTGAACGAATTTGAATAAGCGATCAACTTTTTCTTTCTCATCTCTTACTTGAGTATGCTGATGAAAAAAATCATTGATGATCTGTACGGGATCTTTCTCTGACTTATAATCATCTTCACATGTTTGAGAAAGAATGGGTAATAAAGCACCCACATTCGCAATACCTGAAAAGGGTAAAGCAGCAAAAAGGCTATTGTAGATCGTGTATTTATCTGCTACGTTGCGCCTGAATTGATGGATATAGTGACGAGAAGACATACCCTAATATACATTTTTATCCTAAAAACTAACGAATTGCATTTAATAAACTAATGATTTTTAAATAGTTATAAAACAAATGTTAGTTAATTACCGAATTAAACTTTCTGGTAAGACAAGCGTCTAACGTGAAGGAGCAACTATATTAGCATAAAATAGCCCTGCATGCAATCAGACGATTTGGTATTACTGCAACAGTTTAGAGAACCGGCTACGAAAGAGCAGGGCTTTACAGGTATTTTGAAAAAATATCAAGAGAAGTTATACTGGCATATTCGAAGAATGGTGGTTGATCATGAAGATGCCAATGATGTTTTACAGAATATGTTCATTAAGGTTTGGAAGGGGTTGGAAAATTTTAGAGAAGACAGCAGACTCTATACTTGGTTATATAGAATTGCTACCAATGAGAGTTTGAGTTTTATTGAACAGCAGAAAAGAAAAGCATCGGTTAGCTTAGATGAAGTGGGAGAGGTATTAAGTAATAAAGTAAAAGCCGATAGTAATTTTGATGCAAATAAGTTGGAGTGGAAATTACAGTTGGCGATACAACAACTGCCGGAAAAGCAGCGAGTGGTCTTCAATCTGCGTTATTATGATGAAATGCCATACGAAGAAATGAGCCGAATTTTGGATACAAGTGAGGGAGCTTTGAAGGCGAGTTATCATCATGCGGCTAAAAAAATTGAAGCCTTTATTTTAGAACATTAAACTTACGTGTACAGCGTCTATCTAAAGAACATGCAGAGCAGAATAGAAATAACAGAGGAGTTGGCAAGCATATTAACATCAAAGCTTGTTTGGCCGATAGCAGTACCCTATAAGGTACCTGCGGGTTATTTTGATGCGTTGTCTGAAATGATTGTAGAGCGAATCAGTACAGGGCTGCCAGGTAAAATCAATGTTTTTGAAGTGCCTGAAAATTATTTTGAACAGCTTCCTGCTACTATTTTACAAGCAGTAAGACATGCTGAGGTGAATGATGAATTACAAGAAGTAGCTCCTTTCTTACATTCCATACCCAAAACCAATCCGTATCAAACAAAAGCTCCAGTATTGGATCTTCGTGCGATCATGGATGAGAAAGCTGAAAGCAATGCGGGAAAGGTTATTGCGATGCCTAATACGAGGAAAAAGCTTTGGATGCGTTATGTAGCGGCAGCTGTAATGGTAGGGGTATTGATAACGGCTGCTTTTATTTACAATAGCAATCAAACTTTGAAACCGGTTGATGCTAATAATTATGCTCGTATAGATGTTTCTAATGAAATATCGAAACTGAGTGAAGATGAATTGACAAATTATCTTAGTAGTGCTGAAAAATTAGTGATCGCTACAGCTGACAGGGAATCTTTACTAATAGATGAACTGCCTGATGTAAACGATCAGTTAGATTATATGTCTGATGATGAACTCAATCAATACTTACAAGAGTCTACTGAATCAACAACAAATGAAACAGTAGATATAAATAGCTGATCATGAAAACAAGAATACTCTATACAATTTCTTTTGTATTGTTTTTTATTTCCGTCGCTAATGTTCAGGCACAGCCTCCTGGAGAAAGAATGCGACCTCCCCGCGAGAATATTGAAGTGCTGAAAGTAGCGTACTTCACAAAACATCTTTCCTTGACTACGGAAGAAGCTGAAAAATTCTGGCCAATGTATAATAGTTACAGTGCAGAAGTACGTAAGGCTAGACATGACAATAAAGAAGATATTCTGGCTTTTGAAGAAGCAGTATTGAATATTCGCAAGCGTTATCGTATTGAACTTAAGAAGGTACTGATTTCAGATGAAAGAGTGAATAAAGCATTGGTTGCAGAACGTGAATTCATGAATGTGGTTCGAAAGGAATTACAAGAACGCATGGAGTTACGCCGTAAAGCCAGAGAAAAGAAAGACGGCGGTGAATAATGATTTATTTTAATGGTCCCCAAACAGGCGATTGAATGTCATGATAGAAGAGGAAAGTCCATCCTTTACTTTGACCCTCTTCCCACCATTGTTTTCTTAGTTCCATACATTTTTTCCCGTCATAGTCGTATTTCGCAACGAATCTACTCTTCATTTGCTGCAACTGAGGGGCATCATCACCACCAAAGAAAATGGTTTGTCCGTTTTCTTCGATCCAAAATACCTGATGATATTTGCTATGAGCGCCGGTAAGTTGGTAACGAATGTATCCATCTATCCATCCTTCGTCTTCGGTTAACCATTCTACGCGACTGAATTCTTCCAATAATTTGAAATCTTCCGGAATATAAGATGCTGATCCAATACCTAATGCAAATTCCATTTCTCTTTGCTGTACATAATAAGTGGCATAAGGAAAGGCGATAAAACGATCTTGCCCATTATTGCTATCAATTGTTACACCCCCAGCATGGTCTTTGTGTAGGTGGCTCATCAACACTTTGGTAACCTGTGAAGGATTGATACCTGCACGTTGGAGATTATTGTATAACTGTGGAGTGCCGTCTGCTTCATTGTATCCAAGACCACTATCCAACAGTATCACATCTTTGTCAGTGATGACTACGAAGGGTTGTATCTCTACCAATAAACTCCCGATAGGTCTACTATTCAGTTCTTCTTTTTCTGTATCAAATGGTACAAAAATTTTCGTCTTGTCGATGGTAAAACTTCCTTCCGAAAGTGGGATGATCTGCATACTCACTGTTTAACGTAAAACCATTTGCCTATCTGCATCCAAGCGAAGCAGGATGAAAATCAATACTGTAAAAGTAAGCAACGAAGAACCGCCATAACTAACCAGCGGCAGAGGGATACCTACAATAGGAAATAATCCAATTGTCATGCTTACGTTTACTGCAATATGAAATAAAAAAATGCCGGCTACGCTGTAAGCATAGACACGACTAAAAGTACTTCGTTGTCTTTCAGCTATCCTAACAATTCGAATCAATAAGAAGAGATATATAATTAGGAAAACGAAACATCCTACAAATCCGAATGCTTCGCCCAAAGATGTAAAAATGAAATCTGTAGATTGAGCTGGGACATATTTACCGCGTGTTTGTGTTCCTTTAAGGAAGCCACGACCAAAAAATCCTCCGGATCCAATAGCGATTTTACTTTGTCGCACATTGTAATCATCCGGTTTGCGAACGGTTTTGTTAGAGCTGGATTTATCCTGTGCATGTTTGTTGTCTTCACAATTGTATTCTTTACCCACCATGCTATAGATACGTGTACTTTGATAACACTCCAGCACATTATTAAAGATATATGGAACAACGAATCTCTGAACCCCCACGCACACCAGCCAAATGGTAATGATAATGGTCAATAACCCTTTTTTCTTTTTGATCTGTTTTCGCAAAACAAAAATGACCGCAGCTGCAATAATGGTAAGGATAACAGCCAATATATTGGGTTCTAAAATAAGTGTAGCAACAACCAGTGCGCCAAAAGAAGAACCAATAATTAAGATTTGAGCAGGTAAGCCTTCCCGGTACATGGCAATAACAAAACTTGTATATACCAATGCAAGACCCAACTCATGTTGCAGGATCGATAATACCGCCGGCGCCAGTGCAATAGCGCCTGCTACCAATTGTGAACGAACTTTTGAAAAATCGATTTCTTGTCTGGATAAGTATTTCGCCAATGCTAGCGATACAAATATCTTACACAATTCAGCGGGTTGTAAGTTGAAGCCACCTCCCAAGGGTATCCAGCTTTTTGATCCATTGATGTTTTTACCTATGGCAAAAGTTGCGATCATTAAAAGGATGCCTAGCAGATAAAAAAGATTCGCAAATGCAGTGAACAGTTTGCTATCGGTCAATAAAATAAAAGTTGCTGTGATGGCGCAGATACCCGCAAAAATCAATTGTTTGCTGTAGCTGGTTTTACCACTTAAGAATGAAGCTACCCAATCTGTTTCAGGGCGGTATTCAACCATAAAGATGCAAAGAATACCAATGGCCACTAAAATGGCGTATAACCAAATGACAACATAATCAACCCCTTGAGTAACTATATTTTGATTCCTTCTATTCATTTTTAGGCGGCAGTTTTTCTTTTAGCAGTAGTTGACTTACGAAACTCCTCCGGAAGAACGGCTGCAGTTCTGCCACTGTCTTTTTTAGGAACTTTTGTTGGAGCAGGTCTTGTTGGAGTACTTTCTGTTTCTGTTTCTTCGGGTGCTTCTTCAACACCTGAAGTATCACGAGCTGCTTTTTTAGCTGCAGCCATTTGTTGCGCTTGTCTTAATGAATCTCTTTTTGCCATTTGTCTTTTCATCTGTGGCGGAATCAAATCCATTTTGGCCAACTGTTCAATTTTTGCTTTTCTATCGTTCCCACTGATCGAATCATTCAAATATTTTTCGATCAATAAGCTGGCGATAGGTGCAGCAGAAGTAGCACCATAACCTGCATTCTCGCACATCACAGCTATGGCAATACGTGGGTTCTCTCTGGGTGCAAAAGCGCCAAAGAAAGCGTGGTCTTTTAATTTTTCACCACGATATGCATTCTCCACCGTTCCTGTTTTACCACACACATTGATACCCGGAACTTTTGCATAAAAGCCCGTACCGAATTCCATGGTTCCCTGCATGCCTTCATGTACTTCTTCCCATACAAATTCAGGAATTTCTTTGGTTTTATGTCTAATCTTGAATTTGTCTAACATACCAAACTCATCACCACCTTCAATTGAATCAATTAAGTGAGGTGTGTAGTACCAACCTTTATTAGCGATGATCGCCATGACATTTGCCAATTGCGTAAGCGTAGTGGTAATCTCACCTTGACCAATACTATTGGATATGATATTACAAGATTGCCAGTTCTTACCAAAGATGCCATGATAATACTTAGGGGTAGGCATATTACCCATTTTCTCAGAGGGCAAGTCTACACCGAGTCTTCTTCCCAATCCGAAAGAGTAAGCATACTGATTGAAAGAACTCAATGCACTATCTCGGTTGGGGTATTTATTGTTTTCAAGAATGCGTCTGTAGGTGGCAGCGAAATAGCTATTACAAGATTTTGAAATAGCCGGTTTTAAAGTAAAAGTACCTGCTGCGTGGCAACCCATGGGTCTTCCGCAACCATAATAAGAACCGCTGCAACTGACTGTAAAATTATCATCGATCACACCTTCATTCATGCCAATGATACCTACCATGGTTTTGAATGTAGATCCCGGAGAATAGAAAGTACCAACTGTTCTGTTCAATAAAGGAAGTCTTGGATCGAAGTACAACATATCGACCAAGTGCTTTTTTCTTTGATTACCAGTTAGATAATTCGGATTGTATGTTGGAGCACTCACCATACACAGAATGCCTCCTGTCTTAGGATCGATCGCAACAATACTCCCAACTTTATTTTGCATCAGCTTCTCACCTAATTCTTGTAATTCTACATCGATGCTGGAGTATAAATTTTTCCCTGCAACAGCAGCCGTATCATAGGCTCCGTTCTCCCATGAACCTTGTAAACGACCTTTGTTATCACGGATGTATCGTTTGATACCTCTTTGTCCCATCAACACTTTCTCATAAATATTTTCCAATCCGGTACTGCCAAAGTAGTCCCCCATTTCATATCCTTCTCCTTTATGACGACGTAAAAATCCGGTATCTACTTCTGCCATATATCCCAATACTGCAGCTCCTACATCGTATGGGTAAGTTCGAACAGAGCGTTCATTCAATGAGAAGCCAGGAAAGCGATACATGTTCTCATTCAACTTCGCGAACATCTCAGGGGTGAGCAACGCTTCAAAAACACTGGGTTTTACACTGGTATTTTTAAAGATCAGATCACGCATTCTTCTTTTATAGGTGGCAGTGTCTATGTTTAAGAGTCTACATAGCGTTATGGTATCTGTACCTCGAGACTCGGAGGGTATTACAACCAGGTCATAACTGATGGTATTTTCAAGAATACCTCTTTTCTTACGATCGAAAATGATACCACGATCGGGATAGATCACTTTCCGATAAAAGGCATTGTTATCAGCGGCCAGTTTGTATTGACCGGAAAACAATTGCAGGTTGATCAATTGCCCCGTGATAGCAATGAAAACACCTGCAAAAATAAACTGTATCACACGGCTGCGACTCTGGTTGAAGACAGGCATAAATCTTGGGACTAAACTTAAATGTGAAGTGTATTACAAATTTGATGCATTGTTATGGATCAAACGAAAAAAATTTTGCAAAAGTGTGAAGAAGTCAAAATCAAAAGGGAAAGTTTTGAATTTTGACTTTTTACTTTTGATTTCTAAGCTGCATTTGTTCTATACTTGCCTTTTCTCAGGAATAACAGTTCTGCGAGGAAGATCATGAGTAAGCTGATGGCAGTGGTGCCTAGCACTTTCCCGAGGAAATAGAGGAAGTCGCCAAATTGAAGCCATTCTATCAGTACGAGATAGAAATGATGGATGAAAGTAAGTAAACCCACATACAGACTGTAGGGAGCCCAGCCCATACTTTTACTTCCCGGTTCACTATAACTCTGTTCAATGGTTTCCTGAGGGAGGAGTATACCAAGAATGAATGGACGAATAAATGCGATTAGCACACAAGGGGCTGCATGTAAGCCCATGGTTCCTGTAAAGGAGTCGAGTGTAATGCCAAACAAAAATGCGATGACCATCAGCAATACTCTGTTCATATTAAAAGGCAACCAGAGTATATACAAGAAATACACGTAAGGCACAATAAAACGATGTAAAGGAGGAACCTCGTTGAGTATGAACACCTGCAAAAAGATGAACAGAATAAATCGGATGATATTTTTTACGAGGTTACTCATTGATTGGTCTGCGGTGTATTTTCAAGTTGCACCTGTTCAGCAAAACGTACGTTTTCTACCAGATAAACATATTGAATGCTGAAAAAATTGGTGGCGGTCTTGATTTTCAAAGTATAAAAATTGCTCGAAGGGTCTTCTACAATGGAGGCTACGGTTCCAACCATTAGGTTGGATGGAAAGTTGGCGGAATAAGTACTGGTCACCACTGTATCACCCTTTACCACTTTGGCACTTTTTGAAACATTGCGAAGTGTCAAGATCGAGGGATCACTACCATCCCATTCAATACTTCCAGCGTTATTGTCTTTTTTCAACATGGCACTCACGCGGCTGTTACGGTGAAGTAAACTCATCACCTTGCTGATATTGGCACTGGTTTCAACCACAACGCCAACAATTCCCTGAGGACCAATAACGGCCATCCCTTTTTTTACCCCTTGGTTACTGCCTCTCTCCAGTGTCAGAAAATTGGTTTGCAGTGTTACAGTATTGCCAATCACTTTCGCAGGAAGCCAGGTAAACTTGCGGTAACGACCAGTTGAATCGCGGAATGTTGTATCTGTATAATTGATAGTAGTGCTATCAGGAGCAATTTGATTACTGGCCAACAGATTTCTCAGTCGGTTGTTCTCTTCTGCTAATTGTCTGTTGGTTTCTGCTAAACTAAAATAGTTGCGAAGATTGCTGTAGCGTTCGTTGAACTTTCCTGTTAACTCACTGGTAGCATCTGAAAAGAATGCTTCATGCGTTTTGCTAGAACGGGTCATCAGAACAATGGCGAATACCTGCAGCAGTAAAAAGCTCAGGAAAGTGAAATAACGCCGTATGAACAGAAATATATTCTTCAACGCAAAGTTTGATTAGGACATTCAAAATGATCGGATAACTGTACCGGACTCCGGACTTATCTCATAATGAATGGAAAACGCTGATAGTTCTTCAGTGCCAATCCGGTACCGCGTACCACACTTTTCAGTGGGTCATCTGCTACATGAACCGGTAATTTGATCTTTGCACTTAAACGCTTATCCAATCCACGTAACAAAGCACCTCCACCGGTGAGGTACAATCCTCTGCGGTAAATATCGGCGGCCAGTTCGGGTGGGGTTGTTTCCAATGCTTTTAAAATGGCTTCTTCAATTTTGAAGATACTCTTATCCAAAGCTTCGGCTATTTCCTGATAGCTCACCATGATCTGTTTAGGGATACCTGTTACGAGGTCACGACCATTTACCGGCATATCGTCTGGTGGATTATCCAGGTCTTTCATTGCGGCACCTACATTGATCTTAATCTGTTCAGCAGTACGCTCACCGATCAATAAGCTATGGTAACGACGCAGGGCTTCCATGATATCAGCTGTAAACTCGTCACCTGCTACACGGATACTCTGGTCGCATACAATACCTGCTAGGGCAATAACGGTAATACCGGTGGTACCACCTCCGATATCTATGATCATGTTTCCTACGGGTTCTTCCACATCAATACCAATACCTAAGGCAGCTGCCATCGGTTCATGGATCATATATACTTCTTTGGCACCGGCTTGCTCGGCACTATCACGAACGGCACGTTTTTCTACCTCGGTAATGGAAGAAGGAATACAAATCACCATTCTCCAACTCGGCGGAAAAAGAGGTTTTTTAGGGTAGATCATCTTGATCAACTCCCTGATCATCAGCTCGGCAGCGTTAAAGTCGGCAATTACACCGTCTTTCAGCGGACGAACAGTACGAATACTTTCATGGGTTTTCTCGTGCATCATGAGGGCTTTCTTCCCCACTGCCAGCACTTCTTTCATATTGTTACGGTTCAGGGCCACGATCGATGGCTCATTTACCACTACTTCATCATTATGGATAATGAGGGTGTTGGCCGTACCCAGATCCATGGCTATTTCCTGCGTAAAAAAGTTGAATAATCCCATTGTATAGAAAAAGTTCTTATTTGTTCGTCAATGATTGCAAAGGTGGCTGAAATTACTTGAATTAACAAAGCCTAAAATACTGATTTTTCCTGAGGTTAGAGGTGAAAGGTGAAAGGTGAAAAGTGAAACGTTTTTTTTGATCTGTTATCAGCTCAGGTATTAGCTTACACTTTTCACTTAAGCCATTTCACTTTTCATCAAACTCAAACCCAATATCCCTTCTAAAATACATTCCTTCAAACGATATTTCTTTCAATTTATTTTTTGATTTGTTCACTGCATCAGTAATATTATTTCCGTACGCAGTAACTGCTAAAACCCTGCCACCATTTGTTAAGACATTGTTTTGGTTTTGTTGAGTACCCGCATGAAAAACGATCACATCTTTTGATGTTCCTGCATGCTCCAATCCATGAATGATCTTATTTTTTTCATAGTCGCCCGGATAACCACCACTCACTGCCATAACAGTTGCACAGAATCTTTCATCATACGCAATGTTGGCATCTGCGAGTGTACCATTATCCATTGCAGCAAACAATGCAACAAGATCAGTTTGTAAACGAGGCATCACTACTTCTGTTTCAGGGTCTCCCATTCTGCAATTGTATTCAATTACAAAAGGTTCGCCATTTACATTCATCAGTCCGAAGAAAATGAATCCATGATAAATGAGTTCTTCTTGTTCCAATCCTCTTACAGTAGGAATAATGATTCGCTCTTCTACCTTACGCATAAAAGTTTCATCCATGAAAGGTACTGGGCTTACACAGCCCATGCCACCTGTGTTTAAGCCGGTATCGCCTTCACCAATTCTTTTATAATCTTTTGCGTGACCGATGATTTGATAATCAGATCCATTCGTTAAAACAAATACACTCACTTCGATACCTTGCAAAAATTCTTCGATCACCACTTTACTACTCGCTTCACCAAATTGTTTGTGCAGAATCATTTCTTCAAATGTCTGTAATGCTTCTGCATGTGTAGCTGCAATCACAACACCTTTGCCGGCGGCAAGTCCATCTGCTTTTAATACAACAGGTAAATTGTGTTTTGCGATATAGTTTTTTCCATCTTCAAAATTATCAGCAGTGAATTCGGCATAAGCAGCCGTTGGTATTTGATGACGCTGCATGAATTTTTTACTAAAGGCTTTACTGCCTTCCAGTTGCGCTGCTTTTGCAGAAGGTCCTACCACTATGATTCTTTGTAAGTCAGAATCCTTTTCAAAAAAATCATACACACCTTTCACCAATGGTTCTTCCGGACCCACCACCAGCATATCAATTTTGTATTCGATACATGCTTGTTTAATGGCATCGAAATCTGTAACACCGATCGCCAAATTCGTACCAAATTGAGAAGTACCTGCATTGCCTGGAGCAATAAAAAGGGCATCGCAATGATGGCTCTGCGACATTTTCCATGCCAGTGCATGTTCACGGCCACCTGATCCAAGTAAAAGAATATTCATAAAATGAAGTTCAGGTGGCGAAAGTAGTCTCTATGTAGGATTTTCAGCATGAGCAGGGGATTTTTTTGTACAGACCGCGCTCATGCTGAAAAATTAGTTTTCGGTTTCCTCTGCTACACCAACATAACGTTTCTCGGGTAAACGTTTAGCCACTAAAAGGAATAAAACAAAGGAAACAGCCAAGATGCCGATGAATAGCCAGTAGTATTTGGCACCTGTGAATTGACTGAAAAAGCCTTTGTCCACTATGTTTCCATTGATCAGTCCAACGAGTAAATTTCCAGCGGAAATACCTAGTAAATACAGGGCACTCATGGTACTTTTCATGGATACCGGTGAATGTGTATAGGCATATTCAAGACAGGTAACGGAAACCAGTATTTCAGATGCTGCCAATAAAATATATGCCAGTATCTGCCACCATACCGAAGGTTTACCTCCTGCATCTATGCTTTCCTGTAAGAATGCAATGATGGTGAATGAAAGGCCTATGATGACCAATCCCGCGCCGATCTTTTTTAATGGGGTTACTCGTATTCCCTTTTTATCCAGATAAGGAAACAGAAATGAATTGAAAACGGGGATCAGTAGTACTAAAAAAAGGGGATTGATAAAATTGATCTGCTCAGGTAAAATGGAAAAATCTCCGACTAGGTTCAGGTCTAATCGCGTAGCCTGCAAAACCCACTCAGAAAGGTTTTGATCCCAAAGCGCCCAGAAAATAGGTGTAAAAGCAAATACGGCCAGTACACGATACACCGCTTTGATACCATCGATGGATGTAACTGAATATTTTTCTGCAACAGCTTCCCAAACTTTTTGGCCAGGTTTACGGCTAAATAACTTTATCAATGCATAGGTAGAAATGGAAAAAAAGTTCTCTTTTTTGATACCAGCAGGTTTGACCCGAACATATTTTTTTCGACCAAGCCAGAATACAACAGTTGCAATCGCCATTAGTATACCAGGTACACCAAAAGCTATTTCAGGCCCATAATATTTTTTAAGTAATGGAATAGATAATGGTGCTAGTGTTCCACCCAGGTTAATACTCATATAAAACCAACCATAGGCTTTTGAAAGCAGGTGTTCATTCGATTTGTTGAACTGGTCGCCTACATTGGCGGATACGCATGATTTAATACCACCGGCACAACAGGCAATAACGATAAGTCCTAAACTAAAAATTGTATAACTATCGCCTGAAACCGAAAGTATCAGATGGCCAAATGTGTAAAGAATTGATACAAGCAGGATAACCCGATATTTCCCAAAAAACCAATCGGCCATTATTGCACCAACCATTGGCATGAAATACGCCAGCGTAACAAATAGATGTGACATTTCATTGGCTTTTGCATCTGCTTCAGCCGTAAGTGCCGGGTTGAGAGTTGGATTGAAAAAAGTGACTGCCATAAAAGTCACCATGATAGAACGTAAACCATAAAAACTGAATCGTTCTGCAATCTCACTACCTATAATGTACGGAATCGATTTTGGCATTCTGACTTTAGTCGACTCATTTTGTATATCGGACATAAATCGTATTTTGAAATTTAAAAGTATTGGAAACTATCGGTAAAGGTTCATCTGTTTACCGAAAAAATTGCTTGCTTCATCTAAAAACCAACTCATGTCTCAACCCCAAAAATCATTCAAACCCTTTGTTTCTCCTGAAACAAACATGAAAGAGCTCACGGTGAAATCGATTCTCGTGGGGAGTCTTTTTGGTGTCATCTTCGGTGCTGCTACCGTTTACCTAGCTTTAAAAGCAGGTTTAACAGTATCGGCGTCTATTCCTATTGCAGTGATTGCTATTACGCTAGGAAGAAAGTTTCTGAAGACCACCATCCTTGAGAATAATATCATTCAAACAACAGGATCAGCCGGAGAAAGTATTGCAGCCGGTGTGGCATTTACTTTACCCGGTTTTCTTTTTCTTTCTTCACCCAGCAGTGCAGAATATTTTAATTATCTCACCATTCTAATACTAGCCATCGTAGGTGGATTGCTCGGTACGCTTTTGATGGTGCCCTTGCGTAAAGCACTAATCGTAAATGAACATGATAATCTACCTTATCCCGAAGGAACCGCTTGTGGGGATGTATTAAAAGCCGGAGAGCGTGGGGGTGATTTTGCCAAAACTGCTTTCTGGGGATTAGGTGTTGCATTTGTGTATGCCATTTTACAGAAAGTAATGCATGTAATTGCTGAAACACCTTTTTATGCAACAAAGCAAATCAATAAATTTTTTCCCTCTGCAAAAGTGAGTGGTGAGATCACACCTGAATATTTGGGGGTAGGTTATATCATTGGTCCAAAGATCGCAGGTGTATTGGTAGCAGGTAGTGTATTAAGCTGGATGGTCTTTATTCCGTTATTATCAACATTGGTTCCTCCTGATGTTATCGCTATTCAATTAGTGAAACTGGGTTATCTATCTGATATCGCTAATGCCGGCGGTAAAGGTGGATGGGATCCTGTAACACATACTTTCAATGATTATTCTGCTGCGATTTATTACGCATATGTTCGTCAGGTAGGTGCGGGAACAGTTGCAGCAGGTGGTATCATTACATTGGTGAAAACCATTCCTACCATTGTCAAATCTGTTAAAGGAAGTATGGCTTCTCTGCGGGGTGGATCTTCAGCTGGAGAGAATTCAGTATCCAGAACAGATAAAGATCTTAATCTCAAAGTGGTAGGGTTTGGTAGTTTGGCATTGATTGCCATCATCTCTGTCATTCCAAGTTTACCGGGCGATGGATTCCTACAGAAAATTCTCATTGGTATTCTGGTGGTGTTATTCGGTGCTTTGTTCGTAACAGTTTCATCACGTATTGTTGGATTGATCGGTTCTTCCAATAATCCGATCAGTGGTATGACCATCGCTACAGTGATGGGAACCAGTTTGATCTTTCTGAGTTTGGGTTGGTCCGGACAAGCATACGAACCGCTTGTATTGGTGGTGGGTGGTATGATCTGTATCGCTGCTGCTAATGCCGGTGCTACTTCTCAGGATCTTAAGAGTGGTTATATTGTAGGTGCAACACCACGTAATCAACAGATCGCATTGTTTGTAGGTGCGATCGTTTCTTCCATTGTCATCGGTATTACCGTTAAATTTTTGGATAAGCCTACCACTGAAATGGTGCAACAAGGTATTCAACATGCCATCGGTACAGAAAAATATCCTGCGCCTCAAGCTACTTTGATGGCCACGCTGATCAAAGGAATTCTTTCTCAGAATTTGGATTGGCAATATGTCATTGTTGGTATGTTCTTGGCTGTGGTAATGGAGCTCTGTGGTATCAAGTCACTCAGTTTTGCTATTGGTGTATATCTGCCTTTGGCTACAACATTGCCGATATTCATTGGTGGTGCTATACGTGGACTGGTAGAGGGCCGTCAGAAAAACGATAAAAAAGAAGTGAGTGCAGAAGAAGAAGAACTCAGTAAAGGAAGCCTGTTTGCAACCGGATTGGTAGCAGGTGGTGCTGTGGCCGGTGTTGTGATTGCATTTATTACAGGAACTTCAGGGGGAGAACAGTTCTTACGAAACATCAGTATGGAACATGGACTTGTGGGAATGCTATCTGAAAATGGATACTTCTTATTGGGTACTTTATTCTTTGCTTTGATGGGACTTATCTTGTATAGAGTAGCTATGAAGAAAACAGAATAGCTGAATTAGAACGTATATTTTATTGCCACTGAAGACACAGATAGGCACAGAGAAAGATTTCTGTGTTCCTCTGTGTTCTCAGTGGCAATTTTTCTTCTGAAGAGTTTAAACTTTTGATCTACCTATTGGTCCAAAAGCAAAAGAAAAACCATGTGGCTGAAACGTTCAATAGCAATCCTTTTATTCATAGCATCCACAGCTT
This sequence comes from Brevundimonas vancanneytii, assembly GCA_943368425.1. Taxonomy (GTDB): domain Bacteria; phylum Bacteroidota; class Bacteroidia; order Chitinophagales; family Chitinophagaceae; genus Sediminibacterium; species Sediminibacterium vancanneytii_A. The sequence continues at coordinate 69,326 of CALRLC020000002.1, read as the reverse complement.
TCATTACTGCTGATAAAGATTCCGCTTCTATTCGAATGCCTTATCAACAAGCAGGTCTTACAAAAGAACAGGCAGCAGCACACTTATTAAATCGTTTCAGTTTTGGCATACAACCCGGACAAATCCAAGAAGTGGTGAAGATGGGATTGGAGAACTGGTTGCAACAGCAATTGGAAATGTCATTGCCTGACGAAGAACTGGATAAACGTTTGAATGTTTTTGAGGCTTTGAAAATGAGCAATGAAGATATCGTTAATCATTATTTGACTCCGGCGCAGATCATACGATTGGGTGTTCAAGAGAAGATCATCCGTAATGATTCTCTTAGTAACACTGATCGAGAGAAATATCGGGAAGAATTGGCAAGGGTGATGAGAGCCTCAGGTGTGAAACCTGTTCAAGAATTACATCGTCAGTTGGTAAATCAGAAAGTATTGCGTGCTTTATACAGTAATAATCAATTAAAAGAAGTATTGACAGATTTCTGGTTCAATCATTTTAACGTATCACTCACCAAAGGTCAATCGCAGCAATATGTGATGAGCTATGAACGAGATGCTATTCGACCTCACGTGCTTGGGAACTTCAAGGATATGTTACTAGCAACAGCCAGGCATCCTGCCATGCTTGAATATTTAGACAATGCGCTAAGTGTAAGCAATGATAATGAACGTGCGCGCAAACAGCAAAACAATGCCATATTGCGTGCTTCGAGAGAAAGAGCAGAAGTCAGATTAAATGATACCAGTATGCCCGGTAATGCTTTATTGCAGCAAGCCGTAGCAGCAAGAAGAACACAAGGCCTAAATGAAAACTATGCTCGAGAAGTAATGGAATTGCACACCATGGGAGTAGATGGAGGTTATACGCAAAAAGATGTTACTGAAGTAGCAAGGGCATTGACTGGTTGGAGTGTTAGACCTATGTACAAGAATGGCCCGGCAATGAGGTTGATGGAAAATTTTGATGAAACACAGTTGAAAAGAAGAGGACTAATGATCGAAGGAGATTTTTTGTTTCGTGGTGATAAACATGATGAAGGAGAAAAAGTGATTCTGGGAAAAAAATACAATGGCAAAGATGGTTATGCAGAAGGATTAGCCGTGTTGAACGAACTCGCATCGCATGGGGCTACTGCAAAATTTATTGCCACCAAAATAGCCATACGTTTTGTATCAGATGAACCATCGGCAGCTTTGGTCAAAACACTAACCAATACATTCGAAAAAACCGATGGCAATATCAAAGCGATGATCATTGCCATGGTGAATCATCCTGATTTTTGGTCTAAGAAAGCTTTGCGTGAAAAAATCAAATCCCCTTTTGAATTTGCTATCAGCGCGCTGAGAGCTACAAAAGCACAAGTGATGCAGCCATTTCAAGTATTTAATTGGTGCAGTAAAATGGGACAAAGAGTTTATTACTATCAGGCCCCAACCGGATTTCCCGATCGTGCTAATTTTTGGATCAATAGTGGCGCATTGCTGAATCGCATGAATTTTGGATTGGCATTGGCCACACAAAAAATTCCTGGTGTTCGTGTAAATCTCTTGGCATTGAACAACCATCATGAACCTGAAAGTGCTGATGAAGCGTTACGCGCATTTAGTAAGATATTATTACCTGAGAGAGATAATGAAGAAAATATTAAGCGACTAACAGCTATGGTACGTGATGCTAATGTGGAACAAAAAATATCGGAAGCGGCTGCGAAGTCAAAGAATAATAGCATGGAAGAAGAATTGGAAGAAGAAGCAAGAGGACAAGCATCAAGAGACAAGGAAGATATCAAGAAGGAAGTAACAAGTATGGCACAAGTGGTGGGAATTATCATTGGATCTCCTGAGTTTCAACGGAAGTAATGTGGTTAAAAGTAAAAGGTGAAATGATTTACTTATCAAATTCATACTTGCAGCTTGAGGCGTGAAGCTTGCAGCTAAAAAAACTAAACATATGATTCATCGTAGGGCATTTATGAAATCGGGGGCTATGGCATTGTTCGCAGCAGGCTTTGGTGGCGTTCCCAACTTTATCGCACGTGCGGCAGAGAGTGGTAAAATCATCCCTCCTTATAAAAAAAACAAAGTATTGGTGTGCATCTTTCAACGTGGAGCGATGGATGGATTGATGGCTGTGAGTCCATTTACTGATCCGAATCTTAAAACACTTCGTCCGACTTTGTATATGAGTCCGGCACAAACACAAGGTGGTATGATGGATTTGGATGGACAATTTGGATTGCATCCATCGCTCCAAAGTTTATCATCTTTTTTTACAGAGGGTAGAATAGCAATCGTTCATGGTGTGGGTAGTCCGAATAATACGCGTAGTCATTTCGATGCTCAGGATTTCATGGAGAGTGGAACACCTTTTAATAAAGGCACAACGAGTGGTTGGCTGAATAGAGCGATAGGTCTTAGTGGTCATGAAGCAACACCATTCAGTGCGGTAAGTATTACCAATGCATTACCGCGTAGCTTGTATGGTGATAGAGAAGCATTGGCGATTAGTAATCTTCAGGATTTTGCTATACAAATGCAGGGAAATCCAATGGCGGGTAATATGGCAGCCAAATCGTTTGAATCCTTGTATGATCAAACTAGTAATCAGTTACTGAATAAAACAGGTAAAGAGAGCTTTGAAGCGATGCGGATTTTGAAGTCTACCGATGTCAAAAATTATCAGCCTGCCAATGGAGCAGTATATCCAAATTCACCTTTGGGTAATTCATTGAAGCAAATTGCAACACTAATTAAAATGGATGTAGGCATGGAAGTAGCTTTTGCAGAAAGCGGTGGATGGGACACTCATTTCAATCAAGGAACAGTCAACGGGGCCTTTGCACGTAATCTTCGAGACTTTAGCGACAGTATTGCTGCATTCTGGAAAGACATGGGTCATTATCAGGATGATGTTACTGTAATGACAATGACAGAATTCGGACGTACTGCTCATCAGAATGGAACAGGCGGAACAGACCATGGAAGAGCCAGTTGTTTATTTGTTTTGGGAAATGATGTTGTTGGAGGTAAAGTATACCATCAAATAAAATCATTGGCAAAAGCAGATTTGGAAGATGGTCGCGATTTACCTGTATCAACAGATTTCAGAGCTGTATTCAGTGCAGTATCTACAGCACATCTTCATTTAAAAAAGACGGATACACTTTTCCCGGGTTGGGAAGGCAAAAAAATAGAGATAATGAAGTAAGGAAAATAATTATGTAATAGAATTACAATTACATGTAATAGTATTTGGTCTTTCATACTGACTAATACAGATATCTTGCAGCAATAGTTATTGAGAAGTACTTGAGGAGCGATTTGATTCAATAACTATTTAGAACTTATGCAGTTAAAGAAGTATTTAATCAGGTTATTGAATATACCGTTTCGAACTATTTTCTTTCTATTAATAGCAGATGCAATACTCTTATTCGTTCTTCCGCTATTTGATGTATTCAAGCAGGAAAGAAGTCCTTTTTTCTTTTATTTATCAGCAATTTTATTGTCTTGGGTCGGCTGTTTTTGTTTTATTGCTTTGCTGATGAAAGCATTGAAGCAGAATATGATAAAAAAAGAAATCCATCTGTTCGTCATTATTCCCTCTGTCGTTATTATTCTTGTCTTATTTTTTGGCCCATTACTATTGTATTTTTTGGGAGTTTCAGCGAAAGAATATTGATTACAATAATTGAAATCAGCGCTTAAAACTAAAGAGCATATTTCCCGCTGTATCTATATAAACGATTTCATTTTCTTTTTCCATCATTGCCAATCCATTTCTGAAAAGACCAGAACGATCAAATTTTGGTTCAATCACCCATTCCCCTTTTTTATTGATAAAGCCCCAACTTTTATAATCTTTCTGGACAGCGGCCAGACCTTCACTAAAAGATCCGGCATTTGTATAAACTGGAGGAATGATCCATTGTCCGTTCATATCCACAAATCCCCATTTATTGCTGGTATCACGGGCTGCAGACAAACTATCGGAGAAGCCTAGCATATGCGTGAAAGAAGTTTTAACGCTTGCTTTGTTTTTAATCGTTAGTATTTCCCATTTATCCGTGATGTTTTTTTGTGTACAAACGATACCCGAAAAGGCACCTGTGATATTATAATAGGCAGGTTGTAACACAAATTTTCCGGTACTGTCTATCAATCCCCATAAATTATTTTTAAGGCATGCAGCAGCTAGTCCTTCATTAAACGAAAAACAAAGGTTGAATTGTGGTGTAATAATAAACTCGCCTTTTTTATTGATGTACCCCCATTTGTCATTTAGCCGAACCCTTGCTTTACCTTCTGAAAATTGATCAGCTGTATTAAACTGAGGGGTGATTACCCATTTACCCTTTTCATTGATGAATCCGTACCTAGCAGATACAAAATAATTTCCAACAGCAGCAACAGCAATATTGTCTTGAAAAGTACTTGCGAAAACAAATTGCGGGGTGATCACAATTCTTCCATTGGTTTTATGAAGAAATCCAAATCGATTTTTCTCCGCGAAGGGAATAAGATTTTGCGCCTGTAAGCAGGTACAAAAGATCATGACACATAAGATCAGAAAGAGTAGATACCTCATCTGTATAAAGATAAGTTATAATCTTCCGTTCTTGATCTCATCTACAACACCCGGGTCTAAAAGAGTAGAGGTGTCACCTAAATTTTCTGTCTCACCCTCTGCAATCTTGCGAAGGATTCTTCGCATGATCTTACCGCTCCTGGTTTTGGGTAGTCCACTTACAAATTGAATTTTGTCTGGTTTGGCAATAGCGCCAATGATTCTTGTGACAGTTTGCAGAATGTCTTTTCTTACTAAATCTCCTGTACCATGCGTGTCCTGTGCATGAGACCCCTGATAGATCACATAAGCATAAATGCCTTGTCCTTTGATATCATGCGGATAACCTACAACGGCACTTTCTACTACTCCTGCATGCATATTGATGGCATTCTCTACTTCCGCAGTACCGATACGGTGTCCGCTAACATTCAACACATCATCCACACGTCCTGTTATACGGAAGAAGCCATCTTTATTTTTTAGGGCGCCATCACCGGTAAAATACATGTTCTCATAAGTAGCGAAATAATTGGTTCTGCATCTTTCATGATCGCCATAAGTAGTTCGTAAGATAGATGGCCATGGGGCTTTGATACATAGATTACCTGATATGGTTTCTTCTCCTTCTTGGATGATCTCTTTTCCATTCTCATCAACCAATACCATTTGCAGACCAGGCATTGGAAGTGTAGCCCATCCGGGTTTAGCGGGAGTGATGCCAGCCAGATTTGAGATAAGGCATCCGCCTGTTTCTGTCTGCCACCAGGTATCAACGATCGGACATTTCCCTTTTCCTACATGCTCATCATACCAATGCCATGCTTCCTCATTGATAGGTTCACCAACGGTGCCCAATACTTTTAGTGACGAAAGATTTTTTCCTTGCAATGGACCTAATCCAAAACCCATTAGGCTGCGAATAGCTGTTGGGGCAGTGTATAGAATGTTCACTTTGTATTTGTCTACCACATCCCAGAATCTACCTGCATCAGGCCAGGTGGGAACACCTTCAAATAATAAAGATGTAGCACCTGCGCTTAATGGTCCATACACGATATAGCTATGTCCTGTGATCCAACCAATATCTGCAGTGCAGAAATGCACTTGTCCGGGTTCGTATTGAAATACATTTACAAAAGTGTAGTTTGTATAGATCATGTATCCGGCTACACTATGCACCACCCCTTTAGGTTTTCCTGTAGAACCGGAAGTATATAAAATGAAGAGTGGATCTTCCGCATCCATTTCTTCTGCTTCAATAAACGTGATTCCTTTTTCTTCCACATGTTTCATCTCATCTTCCCACCATACATCTCTTCCTTTGATCATGGATACCGGTGTACGTGTTCGTGTTGCAACGATAACACGCTTTACCGTTTTGTTACCGATCAATGCATCATCAATTACACTTTTTAGTGGAATGTCTTTAGCACCTCTGTATGCACCATCACAAGTAACAATGAACTCAGCTTTGGCATCTTCTAGTCTGTCAGCAATACTTTGTGCAGAGAAGCCTCCAAAAACTACAGAGTGAATAGCGCCAATTCTTGCACATGCCAATACAGCAATGGCTAGTTCGGGAATCATACCCATATAGATACAAACGCGATCCCCTTTTTGAACACCATTGTTTTTGAGTACATGTGCAAATTGGCAAACCTTCTCGTGTAATTTTTTATAAGTGAGTATGCGATGGTTTTCATCAGGGGCATTAGGCTCCCAGATGATGGCAGGGTGATTGGCTTTGGTGGCAAGATGTCTGTCTAAGCAGTTTTCAGTAATATTTAGTTTACCCCCTTTGAACCATTCCACTTTTGGTTCTGTAAAATTCCATTCAAGAACCTTATCCCATTTTTTCTTCCAGGTAAAATGCTCAGCAACAGCACTCCAAAAACCTTCAGGGTCCTGAATACTTTTTTGATACGCTTCCTGATAGGCTTCAAAACTTTTGATCTGATAGGGGTATGACATACCAGTGATTTTTAGGTTATAAATATACTGTATGGCATTGCTTTAACAGTGAATGTTTTTTAATTACAAGTAGCAAAAAAAATCCCGACCATATTTTCTGGTCGGGATTTTTTACATTGCTTGATTTACTTCACATACTTCAAAATTTCTTCACTGTCAGGTGTCACTTTACTTGGGAAGTAAGCGATCATCTTTCCATTTTCATCCAATAAGAATTTATTAAAATTCCATTTGATATCAGCGTCCAATACACCATTTTTTGCTTTGCTGGTTAGCCACTGGTAAATAGGGGCCATATCTTCTCCCTTTACACTTACTTTACTAGCCAATGGGAATTTCACACCAAAACGAGCTTTGCAAAATTCTTGGATATCACTGTCACTACCTGGTTCTTGTCCGCCAAAATTATTGGCAGGGAAACCTACGATTACCAATTTGTCTTTGTATTGATCATATACTTTCTGTAAAGCATCATATTGTGGCGTATAACCACATTTAGAAGCGGTGTTCACCACCAGTATTTTCTTTCCCTTGAATTTTGCGAAATCAATGGTACCACCTTCAATGGATTTTACTTTAAAAGAATGGATACTACCGTTATCAGGTAAGGTGAATGCCGACATGATCACCACAGCTACAAATGCGAGAACGTATTTCATATGATTGATTTTTTCCAAAATAACACTTAAATAAGGGAATTGTTATGGCTTTTTGGGGAATGGATGAAAATAAGATCTTAAAGTGTATACGCAGCGGTGGCTATACTGAGTTTGCAATCGGGTAGGGAAATGATGTTTTGTCCGCATGCCTCCAGCGTAGCCCCAGTGGTCATGACGTCATCAACTAGTAAGATATGTTTGTTAATTAGTTGATCTTGTTGTTTTACCTCAAAAATCCCTTCCATGTTCTGCCATCTTGAAAGCCGATTGTGTGTGGTTTGGCTATCTGTAAACTTTTCTCTTTGAATGGCTTTTGTCAATAGTGGTTTGGGCCAGATTTCGCGGATACCTTCACAAATCACTTCGGCTTGGTTGTATCCTCTTCTAAACTCCTTCTTTGCATTGAGGGGAAGCGGTACCAGCAGATCAATATCAGCGAAGCGGGGTTCTGACCTCAGGGCATACCCCATCATTCTGCCAAAAAACAGCCCGGCATGCTTGTTTTGGTGGTATTTCAGCTGAACCATCAATTCCTGAACCATTGACTGTTTGGTAAAATAATAGAGAGCGGCAGCATTTTCAACCCTCAGACGTCCAAAAAAGGCTTTTTCGACGGGATTTCCCGGTTGTTGGAAGAATTTCGTCTCTGGCAACTGATGAACGCACCGACTGCAAAGCTGTTGTTTTAGCCCTAAATGATCGCTTCCGCAACCTAGGCAATAATGCGGGTAAAACAGTTGTGCGAGTGATTGCATGATGGATTTCATGTCATGAAACTAAGCATCATCACATACGTATTTGCCGCAAAAATTTTGAAAGCAAGAAGTGAAAAGTGAAAGGTGAAAAAAAGAAACTTTTGACTTTTTACCTTTCACTTTTCACCTCAAAAAAGTTGCTGATACACTTCATCCACCCTGCTCAAAGCTATCACTTGAATCTTGTAAGCTTGCGGATTGAAACTTTTCTTATTGTATTTGGAAACGAATATTTTTTCGAAGCCAAGCTTCTCTGCTTCAGCAATACGTTGCTCAATTTTATTGACTGCTCTGATCTCTCCATTCAATCCTACCTCACCCGCAAAACAAACATGTGGTGGCAGCGGAACATCTTCATAAGAAGAAAGTAAAGCACAGATTACTGCGAGATCGATCGAAGGGTCTTCTACTTTGATACCACCTGCAATGTTTACAAAAACATCTTTCATGCCAAATTGAAAACCCCCTCTTTTCTCCAGTACTGCCAGTAGTAATTGTAATCTTCTTGTATCAAATCCGGTAACAGTTCTTTGCGGAGTTCCATATACACTTTGTGTTACCAATGCCTGTACTTCAATCAATAGTGGACGCATTCCTTCGAGTGTGGCAGCAATACCACTACCACTCAATTGATCTTCTCTTTGTGCGATTAAAATTTCTGAAGGATTGGACACCACTCGCATACCATCACCGGTCATTTCATAAATACCCAATTCTGCTGTACTACCAAAACGATTCTTCAAGGTTCTGAGTATTCTATAGGCATAATGTCGATCGCCTTCGAACTGCAAAACCGTGTCTACCATGTGTTCCAGCACTTTTGGTCCGGCAATGGCACCGTCTTTGGTGATATGTCCGATCAGGAAAACAGGTGTATTCGTTTCTTTTGCAAAACGCTGAAACTCTGCTGCACATTCTCTGATTTGTGAAACAGTACCTGCAGAAGAATCAATTAAATTGGATTGTAAAGTTTGAATGGAATCAACAATGACTAATTGAGGTTTCAGTTTCTTAATTTCCTGAAAAATGGTTTGTGTAGAGGTTTCTGTGAGCAAGTAAAAATTTTCATTTTTGATCTTTAAACGGTCTGCTCGCATTTTGATCTGTTGTTCACTTTCTTCTCCACTGATATATAAAACCCTGAGCTGATTTAACAGTAATCCGTTTTGTAGAAACAAAGTACTCTTACCAATACCGGGTTCTCCTGCTACTAAAATGATACTACCTGGAACAATACCACCACCCAACACACGATCCAATTCAGGATCCTGACTTTTGATTCTTTTTTCTTCTGTTGTCTGAACTTCATTCAGTGAAATCGTTTTTGTTTTTCTTTTCTCCTCTTTATAATCATCCCATTTTTCTTCTTTCACATTTCCTTTATCCAATACTTCTTCAGTGAAAGTATTCCATTGTGAACAAGCCGGACATTTTCCGATCCATTTAGCACTTTCATAACCGCAGTTGCTACAGAAAAAAGCTGTTTTAATCTTACTCATTGGCTAAAGGTACTGTTGAAATGACGAGTTCTTTTCAGTAAAAAAATGAGTGAAATGAAATGATGAAATTTTGTGCAAAATCAATGATGTTTCAATCAAAAAGTGAATGGTTGAAGCAATACACAAAAACGCTGAAATGCAGCAGTAGCGGGCATGTAAAAGGGCCAACATTGCTGCTGACCCTGTTTACTTACTAACCCATTAAATTCTACCACTAAGTTACAAAACCGAGCCACATGGCAAAATAATTTTTGGGTTCTGTGCATAATTTTTTACATCCGATTTTTTTCGTAGATAACCTTAACACTTTGTTAATCAAACCGCTTACAGTCATTTTGGCGAAGTGGGGAAAAATGTCATTTTTTCGGTGCTTTTTGTCATAAATCGGAGATTTTAAGGCATCGATTTCCAAAATTTGGGTTTGGTAGGCATTTTGCAGCTATATCCGAAACTAGTCGTATGAATTCAATTATGTTGTTGTCTTTATTATTTATCGGAATCAGTTTTCTGGTTTCGATGCGTTTAAAGTCAAAATTTACCCATTATAGCCATTTACCCATCATGAATGGCATGAGTGGTAAAGAAGTTGCAGAGCAAATGCTCCGCGACAACGGAATATATGATGTAAAAGTTATATCTGTTGAGGGTTTTCTAACAGATCACTACAATCCCATGAATAAAACCGTTAACCTGAGTCCGGAAGTATACAGTGGAACCAGTATTGCGTCAGCAGCAGTTGCCGCCCATGAATGTGGTCACGCTGTACAGCATGCTACCGCATATAACTGGTTGATGCTTCGTAGTCGCTTGGTTCCTTTTGTTCAATTCAGCAGTTCTATTGTGCAGTGGGTGTTATTGGGTGGTATTCTTTTGGTGAATACATTTCCCATGTTGTTGTTAGGAGGGATCATTTTGTTTGCGATTACTACTCTTTTTTCAGTGATCACATTACCGGTTGAATTCGATGCAAGCAATCGTGCATTGGCATGGTTAGACAATAAGCGTGTTTTAGTAAACAAAGAACAGGAAGGAGCTAAAGATGCGCTTAAATGGGCAGCGATGACCTATGTAGTTGCAGCACTTGCTTCTGTTGCTACATTGATCCAATATGTGTTGATCTTTTTGGGTGGATCAAGGAATGAGGATTAAGTGGAGTGAATGGTCAATTGTGAATTGTCAATAAAAAGTAGCTTACTTATAATGATCATTCACAATTGACTATTCACCATTCACATTAAAATTTGATCTCCTCTTCACGCTCATCGAAGAATTTGAATTCTGTAAGGTGATAATTGGTATTAGCTTGTGCCTTTACTTTCACCTTGTGTTTCTTTCTCCATTTTTTAATGATAGAAGAGAACAGTCCTTTTGTGAGATATGAGTGTACGATCGGATGAACCACGATCGTTAGATTTTTGTGCGAATGTGTAACGAGATAATGTAATTTCTTTTCAATCTCATCCTCCAATAACAATGTTGACGTAATCTTTCCGGTACCATTACAAGCCGGACAACTTTCTGCCGTATTGATATTTACTTCAGGGCGCATACGCTGACGTGTAATCTGAAGTAATCCGAACTTTGAAATCGGAAGCACTGAATGTTTGGCACGATCTGCTTTCATGAATTGCTCCATGGCTTCCTGTACCTTTCTTTTGTTGTCGGGTAACTTCATATCAATGAAGTCTACTACGATGATCCCACCAATATCGCGTAGTCTTAATTGACGTGCAATTTCTTCTGCTGCTTCAAGGTTGGTTTCCAGTGCATTTTCTTCCTGGTTATTGCTTACGCTTTTATAACCACTATTCACATCAATTACATGTAAAGCTTCTGTATGCTCAATGATCAGATAAGCCCCACTAGGTAGGTTTACTGTTTTACCAAAAGAAGATTTAACCTGCTTCGTTACACCGTATTGATCAAAAATGGGAAGTCCGTTATGATAGAAAGAAACAATGTCTGTCTTATCAGGTGCAATACGTTGGATATAAGTTTGTGTGACCTGAAACAGATTTTTATCATTCACCACAATACGATTGAAATCTGCGCTCAGAAGATCACGGAGAATGCTGGTAGTTTTTGTTTCTTCACTCAATATTCTAACAGGAGCAACAGCACCTTTCAAATTATGTTGAATGGTCTTCCATGTTTCTACCAAAGCTAACATATCCTGATGTAGTTCAGCTGTGCTCTTGCCTTCTGCTGCAGTACGCACGATCACACCAAAGTTCTTCGGACGAATGGCTTCTACGATCTTGTGTAAACGTTTACGTTCATCAGATGAGTGTATCTTTTTAGAAACAGCAACAATTTCATTGAATGGGGTTACCACTACAAAACGTCCGGGTAATGAGATCTCACAACTCAGACGTGGTCCTTTTGCCGCAATTGGTTCTTTTAAGATTTGTACAAGTACATGTGGCTTACCATTCAGTACTTCATTGATCTTTCCTGTTTTTACGATCTCTGGTTCAGATTGAAATCTAGAGAAATCAAAAGGCTGTTCTCCTTTATCTGTCATCGCTATCTGCGTGAACTTAATAATGGATCGAGCATAAGGACTTAGATCCGTATAGTGAAGGAACGCATCTTTTTCAAACCCTACATCTACGAACGCAGCATTCAATCCAGGTATGAGTTTTTTTACTTTACCCAGATAAAGATCACCCACCGCAAAGTTGGCGTCCGTTTTTTCGTTGTGCAGCTCCACCAGTTTTTTGTCTTCCAACAATGCAATCTCTACGCCTGTTGGAGCAGCATTAATAATCAGTTCTTTGTTCACAAAGTGCAACTTTTAAATACAAAATCACATACCGGTATACGGTAAATCAACATCACAACATCTGTGCTTGCAGCCAGAAAGGAAGGAAAGGTAAAGTTGCGAAAGGAAGGTAAGGCTGCTTCCAGATAAGTGTTAAACGGGTTTAATCAGGCCGAAGCGAGATTAAACCCGTTTAGTATCATGATCGATAATCCGAAGAATTATTTATTCTTCTTCTTATGACGATTCTTTCTCAGACGCTTTTTACGTTTGTGTGTAGCGATCTTATGACGCTTTCTCTTCTTACCACAAGGCATACCAAAGTAATTTTATACAGTTAAAAAATAAATTTATCGTTTCAGTTCAGCGATTCTTTTTTCCAGTGCTTGCTTGGCTTCCGGTATCGCTACTCTTTTCTTTGCTTCCTCATACCATTTGATCGCATTGGCTTTCTCATTATGGATATCATATGATTCAGCCAGATTGAAAATGGCATCCAAATTTTCCGGATCAACTTTCAGTACATTCAAAAAACGTTCAATGGCTTTGTCGTACTGTCCGCTTTTCTTACTGCCTAATCCCAAGATCATTTGTCCGAATACATTTTTCGGATCTTTCTCCACTACTTCTCTGATCTTCATGATTCCCTGCATAGGGTTGTCTGAAATGCTTCCGAAAAGATAGCATGCTCCCAATCCAATCTTACTCGAATCGTTCGCCGGATTGATGCTTAGTGCCTGATCAAAAAGAACTTTTGCTTGTGAGGCCAGCCAGTTTTGCATGGCGGGCTCACCCTCTGTCATCAGATTATCTAAAAACAGATGGGCGGCAAAGGTGAGGCTTTTTTCAGAATTTTCCAACTTAGCAGCTTCGGCAGTGTACCAGGCATAAGGTTCAAAAATACGTGCTGAGTCAGCCCAAAAGCGAGCCAACTGATGATAAACATGGATTTTTTGCTCATTGATATCCCCTCTTACAACAGAATTTTCGAGGGCACCTAAGCGTGCAACCTGCTCAGGACTAATGCGTTCCTTGGCTTTTACAAGCAGGTCTTCAAACTTAATAGATTGATTTACAGTACTATGAGGCGCTTCGCCTTCTTTATGGACATGTTTGTTGGGGGAGACGGTTGGACTGAAAAAGTACAACAGAACAAATATCACCAAACCACCACCTGCTAACAGAAATTGCTGTTTCTTCACTGATCGGAAATTTCGGCGAAGTTAGTCCGACTTCCGTTTGCTTTTTACTTCACTTACAAATTCTTTTGCCGGTTTGAAGGCAGGAATATAATGTTCTGGTATTTCTACTGCAATGTTTTTCTTGATGTTACGGCCAATTTTAGCCGCACGCTTCTTCGTAATAAAACTACCGAAGCCACGGATATAAATGTTTTGTCCGTTTGAAAGACTTTCTTTCACTTCTTTAAACATGGTTTCCAGCGTCACCAGCACGTCCACTTTCGGTATGCCCGTTTTATCGGAAATCTGGTTGATGAGATCTGACTTTCTCATTTGTATAATGTTATTTTATAAATCAGATTTAAAGTACGACAAAAAAACTGGTATTTGCAAGAAAGATAGTGTAAATTTTATGTGCGTTACTGATTGATAGATAAATGATTCAAAGAGCAGACAAATGGTTAAGATTCGATCATATTATGAAATTTCATTAAATCTATCAACTTTATTACCAATCAAACGTTGTTTTAAGCATCTTTGTTTTCTGCAATGAAAAACGCATTCACACCACTATTGATGGAATGGCACCATCACCAAAATGACCGGCAAATGCCATGGAAAGGAGAAAAAAAACCCTACCGCATCTGGTTGAGTGAAGTCATCCTACAGCAAACACGTGTTGAACAAGGAATGCAGTACTATGATAGATTTATTCAACAATATCCAACTATAAAAGACCTTGCCAATGCTCCAGATCAACAGGTGTTTAAATTATGGGAAGGCTTAGGTTATTACAACCGATGCCGCAACCTGATTCATACCGCTAGAGAAATTACCCATCAACGAAACGGGAAATTCCCTTCCACCTATGAGGACTTATTAAACTTAAAAGGAGTAGGTCCATATACAGCAGCGGCCATCGCTTCTTTTGCTTATAATTTACCTTATGCAGTAGTGGATGGTAATGTTTTTCGTGTATTAGCGAGATATAAAGGGATTGACACCCCAATCGACAGCACAGCAGGAAAGAAATTGTTTGATGATCTGGCATTACAAATGCTGGATAAAAAAGAACCTGCTCTGTATAACCAAGCAATCATGGATTTTGGCGCAACAGTTTGTAAACCCATGGCACCTCTTTGTTCTTCATGTCCGCTCCAAAATGGCTGTGCAGCTTTGGCTACGGGGAAAGTGAATATACTCCCAGTCAAAGAAAAAATCCTACACAGAAAAACACGTCACTTTTCTTATTTCATATTTGAGCATCGAAAAAAAACCTGGATACAGCAGCGAACAGCCAAGGATATCTGGCAACAATTATTCGAGTTTTATCTAGTTGAGACAGAAAAGCAGGTTCGGTGGGATGAAAAAATGACAAAAGATTGGTTGAAGGATCAGTTGGGGATTGATCATGCCTTGATCAGCAAAATATCTCCGGTAATGGTGCAACAATTGACTCACCAGCAGATCAAAGGCCAGTTTATACATGTAGCGCTTGAGGAATTACCTACTTCTTTAAAAAAAGGGCATTGGCAGAAAAACACCGCCATCAGGGAACTTGCTTTTCCCAAATTGATCACCTCATACCTTCAGCGCTTAAAATCCTAATTTTTCCCCTGCTGTTCTTTTGTTACTCAAAAAAAGTTATTTTTAAGAGTGATTAACCTGCGACGAACAAAAAATCAATTGTATGAGAGGTGTTAACAGAGTGATGCTCATTGGAAATCTCGGAAAAGACCCCGATGTACAACATTTAGAAGGCAATATTGCTGTAGCCAAATTCCCCCTCGCTACCACTGAAACTTATAAAGACCGTTCAGGGAAACTAATCTCCCAAACCGAATGGCATACAGTGGTTTTATGGCGCGGATTGGCTGAGTTGGCCCAGAAATACCTGCACAAAGGGAGTCTCATCTATGTTGAAGGTCGCTTACGCACCCGTAGTTGGGAAGACAAGGAAGGCAATAAAAAATTTGCAACCGAGGTAGTAGGTGATAACTTAATCATGCTAGATAAACGTGGCGACGGTTCAGGCGGGCATGTTTCCGGAGAAGGTATTGAAGGGTATACCGGCGATGATATGCCTCCATTATCTGATCCCGGAGAATCATTACCATTTTAATAACCCTGCTCAACGTATTTTTGTGCGGAAAAGAATGACACTGTCATTCATTGTTAACTAAAAACACCTGTTTTGGATTATCACTCGGTATTGAATACCCAGCTTTTATCGGCCATTCATCCACAAGGCACCACAGTACTTGTGATGATACTCGTTGTTTTGCTTTTTCTTTCTTTTGTTTTATCCGGATCCGAAGTAGCTTTTTTCTCCCTTACTTACAAAGACATCAACAATCTGAAATCAAAACAGATCCCATCTTACAAAAGAATCGTGGATCTATTGGAGCAACCTAAAACATTATTGGCTTCTTTGTTGATTGCAAATAGTTTTATCAATATCTCTATTATTATAATCTCCAACCTACTGATTGATAATATGTTCAATTTTGAACAATTCAATGCAGTATGGGTAGAGTTTCTCATCAAAGTTTTAGCGGTCTCTTTTTTACTGGTACTTTTTGGTGAAGTCATGCCGAAAGTGTTGGCAACACAGAACAATATTCGTTTTGCCAAAGATTTTGGAGGTGTTGTACAAGGAGTAGCTTACACATTTGCCGGAATGAGTAAATGGTTGGTGAAGTATTCTGATATCATAGAGAAGAAATTGGCCAGTAAATCTGGCAGTGCTTACAGTCTGGAAGAATTAGACCATGCCATCGATCTTACGACCAATGAAACAGCTTCCGAGAATGAAAAGAATATTCTGAAAGGTATTGTTAAGTTCAGTAACATTTCCGTTAAGCAAATCATGAAAACAAGAATGGATGTTCATGGTGTAGAATATGGTACTTCATTTGGCGAATTGATAGAACTGGTGAAAGAATTGAATTACAGTCGACTTCCTGTCTATAAAGAAGATCTTGATGAAGTATTGGGGATGATTCATACCAAAGATCTATTACCACATCTTCATGAACATAACGATTATAACTGGCATACTTTAATGCGCCCTCCATTTTTCGTGCATGAACAAAAACCTATTGAAGATCTTTTACAAGAGTTTCAACAGAAAAGGATTCATTTTGCTATAGTGGTAGATGAGTTTGGTGGCACCAGTGGTATTGTAACACTGGAAGATATTCTTGAAGAAGTGATTGGTGAGATCAAAGATGAATTTGATGAAGAAGAAAGCGGATTCAAAAAGATAGATGACAATAATTACATCTTCGAAGGCCGTACGATGATTCATGATGCATGCAAAATCATGGATATACCGGCAGAAACTTTCGATGAAGTAAAAGGAGAGAGTGATTCATTGGCCGGACTAGTACTTGAGATCGCAGGTGATATTCCTAAAGCAGGTGCCATCTTGCAAAGCGGCGACTTTGAATTTACTGTATTAGAAGTTGAAAAGAACAGAATTCAAAAGATCAAACTCACGATCAAACGCGAATTAACAGGGGATTAGTTCATAGTTTATGGTTCATGGTCCATGGCAAGAAGAGGAGATCTTTTAGGGAATTAGATATTGATACATGCAAAAGAAAATAGAAAACAGCTTAACCGGTATTCAACCATGGACCATGGTCTATGGGCTATTGACGCTATTATTACTCAACGCTTGCAATAGCTCTTTCACCCCCAAGCCCAATGGCTATTTCAAAATAGACTTTCCTGAAAAAGCTTACAGATCGTTTGATACTGCAGGATATCCTTATGCTTTTGAATATCCGGTATATGCAAGAGTGGTGAAGGACAGTACCTTTTTTGGTGATGCCACTGAGAATCCATGGTGGATCAATATAGAGTTTCCACAATTCAATGGTCGAATTTATATCAGCTACAAAGAAATTGGTCCTAACCGATTTGATACTTTGGTGAAACATGCATTTGTGCTTACCGGTAAACATTCGGCAAAAGCATATTCTATTGATGATTCTTTGATGGTAACACCCAATGGAGTCAATGGTATGTTCTTTTCTGTTGGGGGAGATGTGGCCACTGCCAATCAATTTTATCTCACAGATTCTACCCGTCATTTCTTGAGAGGCGCTATGTACTTTGATGCAACTCCTAATGCGGACTCTTTAGGGATTGTAAATTCATTTATTCTTCAAGACATGCGTCATCTGATCAATAGTTTTCGTTGGAAAAAATAATATAGCCGCCCAGGAATGGGCGGCTCTCAGGCAAACACTGAACTACCCTTCGGTAACCAGTATACTATGTATACGCTGAAAACAAGAGAATGTTACCGGCAACCTTGTTAAATCTTACCTTACAAAAAAAATGTACACGCCAACAAATCTGGTTATCTTCGCTACTGTATTTTAATACTCGTTTTCATGATAGTCATTGATAATAAACTCATCAGCGATGAAGTGCTGGAAGAACATTTTGTTTGTGATCTTACAAAATGTAAGGGTGGATGTTGTGAAGATGGGGATGCAGGTGCTCCCATGGAAAAATGGGAACTTGAAAAGCTGAAGGAATACTATGATGTCATCAAGCCTTACATGACCGAAGAAGGGATTAAAGAAGTAGAACGTCAGGGTAAGTATTTATACGATAAAGAGTTTGGATGGGTAACACCTACCATCAATGGTGGCATTTGCGTCTATGGTTATCGTGATGAAAAAGGGGTGATCAAGTGTGGTATTGAGCAAGCATACAACGATGGTAAACTAGACTGGAAGAAACCTTTAAGTTGTCATCTGTTTCCTATCAAAACAAAAAAGAGCAAACGTGATCCTGATATTGAATATGTGAACTATGAACCTCGCGAGGATCTTTGTAAAGCAGCTTGCTCGTTAGGACAAAAACTAAAAGTGCCTGTATATGTTTTTCTGAAAGATTCATTGATAAGAAAATACGGGGAAGAATTTTATGAAGCATTATCAGCTACTGCTGAACACATGAAAAAAGCATAATATCAATTTATGACAGATACTGCCGCCTCATTCATTGCAAAAAGCACGATCAAAGCTGCTGATCTTGAACACAGAAGAAAAATCAATTTCAATATTGGCAAGTACAATGCAGTTGTGCCTATTGGTAAACAACAGTTCACCAATGTTATGGATGCAAGAGAGCGTGCAAAAAATGCTAAGTGGGAAGCCATTGAACATCTGGATCAATACCTTTTAGAGTTTGAAAAAAAGATTACTGCAAGAGGCGCACGCGTAGTATGGGCTGAAGATACAGCACAGGCTTTAGATGAGATTGGTAAGATTTGTAAAGAGAAGAATTGTAAAACACTGGTGAAGAGTAAGAGCATGGTCACAGAAGAGATACACTTAAATGACTATCTCGAAAAAAATGGAATTGAAAGTGTTGAGACAGATCTGGGCGAATACATTCAACAATTAGATGGAGAAGCTCCTTACCATATCGTTACACCTGCCATGCACAAAAGCAAAGAAGATGTAGCAAAACTTTTCGCGAATAAACTCGGCACAAGACCTGATCTTACCCCTGAACAACTCACGCTTGTAGCAAGACAAAAGCTCCGTGAAAAATATGTTGAAGCAGAAGTAGGAGTTACTGGCGCTAATTTTATCATTGCAGATATTGGTGGCATCGCTGTTACAGAGAATGAAGGGAACGCCAGATTGAGTTGTGCATGGCCAAAAACACATATTGTGATCGTTGGTATCGAGAAAGTAATTCCATCTATGAAAGACCTTTCTCTTTTCTGGCCCTTGCTTTCTACTTTCGGCACCGGACAAAAAGTAACTGTTTACAATACCATAATCTCAGGTCCCAGACAAGCTGATGAAACAGATGGACCTGAAGAAATGATCGTGATATTGTTAGACAACGGAAGGACCAACTTACTTGCCAACCCTACCAGTAGAGAAGCCTTATATTGTATTCGTTGTGGGGCTTGTTTGAATGCTTGTCCGGTCTATAAAAATATCGGCGGACATGCTTACGAAACGACTTACAGTGGCCCGATCGGTAAAGTGATCACACCTCATCTTCGTGGTGTAGATGATTACAAGCACCTCAGTTATGCTTCTTCATTGTGTGGTAATTGCACCGAAGTATGTCCTGTTAGAATCAATCTGCATGAATTGTTATTGGATAACCGTCATGAAGCAGTCGTGCAAGGCTCTAGCACCATTGCAGAACGCGTAGCCTGGAAAGCTTGGAAGATGGCGAGTTTGAATCGTTTGATGATGAATATGGGCAATGGTAAAATGAAAAATTGGGTCGTGAATAAAGTATTCAAAGGCTGGTCGATGCACCGTTCTGAACTCGATTTCAGTCAGAAAACCTTTAATGAGTTGTGGAAGGAGAAACAAAAAAAATAAACAGGTCCTCGCTGAATCATTGTGCCGGTCATTTATACTCCACATATCAGTCCACGCCTGCAATACATTGTAGCACATCTGTTTGAGGGATCAGCCAGACTCACTACTGCGGTTGAGGATTATCAGCAAGATGAAAACATAAAGATCAATTACTCTGAGATAGCCATTCTTGAAAATGAATTATGGATCCAGCCTTCAGGATTATTGAAAGAACATGATATTCATGAATTGCAGATTGATGTAAAACACTGGAATCATTTGCCCATCTTTTTCGTGACGAATGGAACTCTGCCTTTTGATATTTTCTCTGCTTCTTTTTATTTATTATCTCGCTACGAAGAATATTTACCGCATGAAAAAGATCAGTATGGTAGATATGCGCCTACTAATAGTCTAGCACACAAATATCAATTCCTGGATCAGCCATTGATTGATCTCTGGATGAAACAAATAGAACTTATTTTAAAGCAACAACGATCATCCTGGCATTTGCCGATTCGAATCTTTGCGATAGAACCTAGCTATGACATTGATGAAGCGTATCGTTATACTTGGCAATCTCCTTTCCGAAATATTCGTGGTTATTTTATTGATCTCTTGCAGGGGAAATTTGAGAACGTCAGCAATAGAATGAAAGTCTTAGCAGGAAAGCAAAAAGATCCATATGATGTTTATGATTGGTTAGATCGGTTACACGAGCAATATCATCTTGATCCTGTTTACTTTTTTCTTTTGGCAGAGAAAAGAACCTTGATCGATAAGAATATAGATCCACATACAAAAGGCATACAGCAATTGGTGCAAAGGCAAGGGGAGAAATACAATGTCGGAATTCATCCATCAGCACAAAGCAGAGACAATATTGATATTGTTAAATGTGAATGTCAGTTGCTGGCTTATTATACTGATACAAAGGTCAATCGATCCCGGCAGCATTATCTAATGATGAACCTGCCTGATACTTATCGTTTATTGATTGCTTTGGGTATTCAACATGATTATTCGATGGGATATGGATCTGTGAATGGATTTAGGGCATCTGTCGCTCGCCCTTTTTATTGGTATGATCTACAAAATGAAAAGAAGACTTCTTTATTGATACACCCATTCTGCTATATGGACAGTACGGCGATCTTTTATGAAAGATTGAATACCGAAATGGCATTTGAGCGGATGAATACATTGTATGAAACTGTAAAGCGGGTAAATGGGAAATTTTCATGGGTTCTTCATAACCACTTTTTAGCAGAGCAACCTGAATGGACGATGTGGAGACAGTTGTATGAAGATTTTCTTGATAAGCATTGCTGAGATTACATCGCATCTACATCAGCCAATGCTTGTTCTCTTTGCTTTTTCAGACTTCTGTTCACCAGAAATACGCCGATAAGTGTGATCAATGAGCCGATAAAAATATTGATCGTCAATTTTTCATTAGTGATGATGGCTCCCAATAAAATAGCAACCAACGGATTGATATAAGCGTACAAAGATGCAATGGCAGGTTCAAGGTGTTTCATTGTATAGATAAATGCAACAAAAGCAACAACAGAACTGGCAAGTACAAGATAAGTAATGGCTAGCCATGTGTTTGCAGGTACACTCGTAATTGCAATACTTTTACCAGAAACCAGTGTCATAATCATTAGTACAAATGAGCCCATCAACATTTGCCAACCTGTTGCATTATAGGCGTTCATCTTTACTTTATTTCTGGCAATGATAATAGTGCCTACACTCCAACTCAACATGGCAATAACAGATAACAACAATCCCCAGATATATCCTTCCGTATAATTATGAAAAGCATTGTCATAAAAAACGAAACCAATACCTGTAATGCCTAATAGCATTCCAATAAAAGTAACAGCTGTGATCTTGGTATTCTTAAAAAAAAGTTTCTCAATCACTACCACAGATAATGGATATAGTGCTGCGATCAAAGCAGCCAATCCACTGGGAATGTATAAGAGTGCAACGGTAGCAAATCCATTGGCGATGACAAATAAAAGCATACCCATTCCTGTTAGCCAGAGTAATTGTTTTGGGGTTGGAAGTTTTTCACCTCTGATTAAAAAGAATGCAACAAATAAACTGCCTCCCAAAAACTGACGGATAGCAGCAACTTCTAAGCCTGGAACACCCTGTTGAACAGCAATTTTACTAGCTACCCAACTAGTGCCCCAGAGAATACTGGTTGCTACTAACCCGATATATGCTTTTTGTTTTACGGTCATGATCAATGTCTAAAATGACGCATACCCGTCATTACCATTGCCAGCTGATGTTCTACGCAATAAGCAATACTGTCTTTATCTCTCACAGAACCACCCGGCTGTATGAATACTTCAATTCCTTCTTTATGTGCTATCTGTACACAATCATTGAATGGGAAAAATGCATCTGATGAAAGTACCGCACCTTTCAGATCAAACTGAAATTGATGTGCCTTTTCAATAGCATGTCTTAGTGCATCAATTCGACTGGTTTGGCCACAACCTTTTCCAACCAGTTGCTTATTTTTTACCAATGCAATGGCATTACTCTTTAAGTGTTTGCATACCAAGTTGGCGAAGCGCAGATCTTCTTGTTCTGCGGTAGTGGTAGTTCTTCCACCTACTTCTTCCCATTTTTCAAAGTTTCCTTCATCAGCACCTTGTTCCAACACACCATTCAAGATGGATTTAGATGGGGCTTTCAATGTAGGGGCACCGGGTTTCAATTGTAATAAGATTCTATTCTTTTTACTTCTCAATACGTCTAAAGCATCTGCATCAAAAGAAGGAGCAATCAGTACTTCAAAGAAAATTTCATTGATGGCATCTGCAGTTGCTTTATCAACGGTACCATTTGTCACCAATACGCCACCGAATGCACTTTCAGGATCACCTGCGAGTGCAGCATCCCAACTTTCTTTTACCGTAGTACGAGCAGCAATACCGCATACATTGGTGTGTTTGATGATGGCGAATGTGGTATCTGTAAATTCTCTGATCAATTGCACAGCTGCATCCACATCTACCAGATTGTTGTAAGAAAGTTCTTTACCATTCAACTGATCAAACAGCTTACCGAGATCCCCATGAAAAATGGCTTGCTGATGCGGGTTCTCACCATAACGCAATGATTGCTGGTGTCCGGGATTGAAATAATTACTGATTGCAATGTCATAATGCATCACTACTTCAAATGCTTTGGCAGCAAATGCTTTTCGTTGTTCGATGGTAGTACAACCTTGTTGTTCAGTTAATATTTTTTCTAGTGATGCGTAATCGTCTTTTGCTGCGATGACTACAACATCTTTGAAGTTTTTAGCCGCAGCGCGTATCATCGAAGGTCCGCCGATATCGATCTTTTCAATGATCGCTTTTTCTTCACTGGTATTTTTCAATGTTTCTTCAAACGGATATAGGTCTACGATCACCAGATCGATCTCTGGAATACTGTACTGTTTCATCTCTTCCAGATCCTGCGCCTCATACCTACGACCCAGAATACCTCCGAATACAACTGGATGTAATGTTTTTACACGTCCACCAAGAATAGAGGGATAGGTGGTTAAACTTTCTACAGCCACACACTTTATACCTAAACCTTCTAAAAATTGTTGTGTACCACCTGTAGAATAAATGGTAATACCCTCTGCCTGTAGGCGCTTGGCCAAAGGTTCAAGGCCATCTTTGTAGAAAACGGAAATGAGTGCAGATTGAATCTTCTTTTGCATGATGAACAAGTTCTGTTTATCACCGGGATTCCGGCGGAATGAGTGAATGGTTGGCGCAATTGTCAGTATCCCATTACAAAAGCACCTTGTTCAGGTACCGAATGGTGGCGCAAATGTAGGCTGTCTGCCTCTTTTTTCCATTTCCGGATTTTCCACAAAGCATTGTTTCCATCAAAAATGTATTGGCGGGCTTTGAAAACACGGTGTAGATCACTCATATGCAAAAAAGAACCTTGCTGTATGACCACGATATCTGCCGCAAAATGTCCGCTCTCAGGTACATGACCTGTAAAAATGATCTTTTGATCATTGAATTGGATTGCAGGATGTTCTTTGGTATTTAATTTTCCGCATGACTTCAATAATCCCAGTTTGGTTCTGGTAGCGGCCAGGAATTTTTCCGCTTTAGGATTCGTGGGCCCACTGATCAATGAAACATAATGTCCACCGCTTCCAATATCGGTTATGGTCTGTCCGGACATTTGGTAAATGATCAAACGACGACTCGTACGAATTTCTACCTGTCTGTATACATGAAAGCCTAAGATGATCATACAACAGCTGATAGCAACCATTGTCCACCGCTTTTTTTTATACATGATCCTGCAGCCAATCGCAACAACGAGCAAATAATAAAGGATCACTTGTACTGAGTGGAGTTCAATATGATTTGTTACGGCAAAACTCCAGCTGTCAAAGAAGAGGATACATTGATTCATCAACCACAGTATCTTTTGAATGAGTATTCCTGTAAGACTTGCTATGCTGTGAAAAGGGGAAATGAGTAATAAAAAGATGCAAGCATATAAAACCAACCCCGATAAAGGAACGATGAGTAAATTCGTAATAAGAAAAAGATTCGGGAACTGATGGAAATGATAGAGTATGACGGGTGTTGTCAATACTTGGGCACTTAATGTGATAGCGATCAATTGCCATACATATCTCAGTGGACGAGAGGAGAAATAAACAGCCCTATACAAGGGGCCTGATATCCAAACAATACTCAAAACGGCCAGGTAGGATAACTGAAATCCGATATCCCATAAATAAAAGGGGTTCACTAATAATAAAAGAAATGCAGATGCTGTAAGTGTATTATAGGTATTATTCTTTCGTGTCAGTTGATCACCCAATACCATCAACGAAAAGATGACAGCAGCTCTCAGTACGGATGGACCGGCTCCGGTTAATGCTGTAAATATCCATACACCAGCGAGTATCAAAACACTCTTGAACAAACGACCTTCTTTTCGCTTTGTAAATATTTTAGTGAAGAAAAGTAGAATACCATAGATCAGTCCAAGATGCATACCACTTACAGCAATTACATGTACCACACCAGTGTTACTATATGCTTCTAAAAGATCATCATCCAAATCATATTTATAACCCATCACCAATGCGGATGCAATGGCATTTTCTTGTTGACCTTTAATGTATTGTTGGAATACATTTCTAACATAATCCTGGGCTTTGGATAGATAACCCTTGTCTGTCGTTGATGATTCGAGTGTATAAAAATCTTCTCTCTTTAGATAGATGCTATGATAAATGCCTTGTCTCGAGCAGTAAGCAGCATAATCAAAACCTCCCGGATTTTGAATGGAACTGATGGGTTGTATTTTTTTTCGTGTTATGATGACTTGTTCTTTCTGTAATCCTTGTACATCCTTATGAACGTATAACCATATTCTTCCCTTTACTTTTTTCCATTGATTCTTTTCTTCAAATGCTAATATTTCTGCTGCTATTTTCCATGTTTTTTCTCTTTCGATGGGGTGGTCTGTGAACTTCAATAACAGTGCTTTCTCTTTTGTGTTAAATTTTCCTACCCAATCTTTATAGTAAGCAATGGTTCTTTCTCGGGTAAGTATAGATCCTAAACAAAACAAACAAGTGTATAAAAGCAACGCAACAATTTTTCGAAAACGAAATTTGAGCTGACTGCTTAAGAATGAATGGATCATTAGCAGTAAACAAGAGATCCCAAAAATGATGATGGTAAAAAAAGACGGATGCGGAAAATAATATTGAATAAGGATGCCTACTACAAAAGCGGGCAGTATTCTAATAAAAGGAGCTTTTCGGAAAAAAGGAACAGGAGATACGCGCATCACTAAACCTACATGAAAAGACCGCGTTGTTGAACGCGGTCTGTCTATTCAAGTAGGAATACTACGTGTTTATACCTTTTATTTAGAAAGATTCATACTTCTTTCCTTGTACAAGGTTCTGAAGTAAGGATCTCTCAAGTCTTTGATGAAACGAATGGCTTCACCGGTACTCTTCATTTCAGGTCCCAATTCTTTGTTCACACCGGGGAATTTTTCAAAACTGAAAACAGGCTCTTTGATGGCATACCCTTCCAGTTTTTTCTCCATGGTGAAATCGGTCAGCTTATTAGCGTCTAACATTACTTTGGTAGCAATATTCAAGTAAGGGATCTGGTAAGCTTTTGCAATGAATGGAGTGGTACGTGAAGCTCTTGGATTGGCTTCGATCACATACACTTTACCATCTTTGATCGCAAATTGAATATTGATCAATCCTTTGATATTGAGTGCTCTTGCGATTTTTTCACTGTAATATTCCATGGTCTCAACTACCAGAGGCGTAAGATTGAAAGCAGGCAATACCGCATTGCTATCACCGCTATGAATACCGGCAGGTTCAATATGTTCCATCACACCCATGATGTGAAAGTTCTCACCATCAAAAATGGCATCTACTTCTGCTTCCTGGCAACGATCTAAGAAGTGATCGATCAGAATGGTGTTACCTGGTATATGTTTCAACAAGCTTATTACTGCTTTTTCCACCTCTTCATCATTGATCACAATACGCATTCTTTGTCCGCCCAATACATAACTCGGACGAACCAATACCGGATACCCAACTTTATTCGCCACTTCAATGGCTTCTTCAGCGGTGTAAGCGGTACCATATTCCGGATAAGGAATATTGAGTTCTTTCAAGAGATCACTGAATCTACCGCGGTCTTCGGCAATGTCCATGCTGTCGAATGAAGTACCGATGATGCGAATACCTTTTTGATGTAAACGCTTCGCCAGTTTGAGGGCTGTTTGTCCACCCAACTGAACGATCACACCATAAGGTTGTTCTAATTCAATGATTTCCCACAGGTGCTCCCAGAAAACCGGTTCGAAATATAGCTTATCTGCCATATCGAAATCGGTGGAGACTGTTTCGGGGTTACAGTTCACCATAATGGCTTCGTAGCCACATTCTTTAATGGCCAAAAGACCATGTACACAACAATAATCAAACTCAATACCCTGTCCGATACGGTTCGGGCCACTGCCCAAAACAATGATCTTTTTCTTAGCGGATGGGATTGATTCGTTGGATGATAAGGTAGGATGGCTCATTTGCGACAAATTGCGCAAAAATAAGGGGTAGAAAGAATTTCCGGGTTTTATTTTTTCAATAATCTGAGAATAGTGTAGAACTTATAGTTTCAGTCGGTCAATTCTTCACATAACAAGCCCCCTTTTTGAAGGGTATTTTCAATGATTCGGGGCGATAGCGTTGGGTCGGCTTCTATTCGTAACACATTATCAATATCATGCGCATCTACATTCCAGCGATAAATTCCTCGAATAGGGTGTAATAATTGACTTGCATGAATAATTTGACCCGGATCTTCGAGATTGGTTTTAAAAACAAGAACTTGCATGCTTACAGTTGTTAGGTTATATTGGTGAACTTGGCTCAGGCATCGGGTTCAGCACTATTTCGCTTCCACATGTTGCATCGGTTACGCCATTCTTCTTTTATTTTTTCTCTTTCTTCTGGACTCAGTCCTTCCAATTTGGCTTCCATTTTTTCTTTCCAGCGTTTTTTGTAATCGCCGCCTTTGCCACGAAAACCGCCGAACAATATTTTACTTAATACCAATAAACCCAGTGCCTGCCAGTAGGTAACGGTGGAAACGGATACGACTTCTGCAAGTACGCCATTCCACAATAACATTACCACCCAGGTGAGTAAGGCGATTCCTGCGATGGCAAGGAAAGTAAACCCTACTATTTTTTTGATCCAAAATTTCTTGTTCATCATTTTCTATTTATGAGTGGTTCAATAATTCATTTTTCAAACTGCCAAGTCGTTCACGCAAATGCAATACTGCATAACGTTTGCGACTGATCAGGGTATTGACGGTATCACCGGTTTGTTCCGCTATTTCTTTGAAAGGGATACCTTCAATTTCATTCAATACAAAAGCCTCTCTTTGTGGTGCAGGTAACTCGTTTAAGGCTGTGTACAGGGCATCCCAGAATAAGGAACGCATGTATTCTGACTCCGGATTGTTTTTGTCGTCAAAAAAAAGATCCGACCATTCAAATCCTTCATCATCGTGAGACACATAGAGATCCTCTAATAATTCGGGCTTTTTCTTTCTTTGTTTATCAGTGATCTTATTCCGGGTAACCGTGAACAGCCAACTGGTTAGTTGTTCAATAGGGGTGGTATTCCCAATGAATTGGTAGAAGACATCCTGCAGAATATCTTCTGCATCGGCTTCACTGCTCACCCGTTTACGGATAAAACCCATCAATCGCTTGCTGTAAGTATTGATGACCTCTGTGATATGCTTGCCGCGCGAGTCGCTCATGTTAGCCGGTAGTTGCCATGCCTGATCCATACCTATGGATAGACGAGCAGGGTTTGAATATATTGTAAGGGTTGATTTTTTTATTGATAGAACAGATCATCGGTTTATTTCAAGGGTGTATCAATTTAACATGTAAGCAAACCAATTAGCTTTGTAGACAAACTCAGTATCATGGAATTTGGCCGCGTACCTGAATCGGAATTGAATACGATCGATTTTACACTTCCCATAGAGCCGGTATTCAATCAGCAGGTATTGAAAGGTAAGCAACAAAAACATCCCAAAGTATACCTTGGCTGTGCCAAATGGGGACGTACAGAATGGATAGGAAAGATATATCCACCCAAAACGAAGGAAAAGGATTTTCTGGAGCATTATGTAAAACATTACAATAGCATTGAGCTGAATGCCACCCACTATAAAATTTATGGAGCAGCGGGTATCGAAAAATGGGCGGACAAGGCTTCGGGAAAGGATTTTAAATTTTGTCCGAAAATGTACCAGGGTGTTACCCATCGGGGTAATCTGAAAGGCAAGGATTTTATTACCACTGAATTTTTGCGTGGCATCGTTGCTTTCAAAGAGCACCTGGGTCCGGTGTTTGTACAGGTGAGTGATAGTTTCTCTCCAAAACGAAAAGAAGAGTTGTTCGATTTTCTCCGATCACTACCTACTGATATGCAATTCTTCATGGAAGTGCGTCATCCTGATTGGTTTACAAAACCGGATATCAGCGAAGAATTATTTAAGAAACTGAAAGAAATGAACATCGGCGCTGTGATCACCGATACCAGTGGTAGAAGAGATTGTGCACATATGCATCTGACGGTTCCTAAAACCTTTATTCGTTATGTAGGTAATAGCTTACACCCCACTGATTATACACGTGTGGATGCATGGATCGATAGAATGAAATACTGGATCAATCAGGGTATTGAAGAAATTTATTTCTTCATGCATATGCACGATGAAGCCTTTTCCCCGGAGCTTACTGTTTACATGGTAGACAAACTCAACGCAACGTGTGGACTCGAACTGCAAAAACCGGTGTTTGTGCAACAGCAACAGTCTTTGTTTTGATGTATGACATGACCAATATCATTCTTTTCCTAGATCAATTGGGATACCTTTCCTAAAATCTGATCTATGAAACAAGTAATAGTGCTATTCTTCATGGTGTTGCTTTTTACACAATGTTCTACAACTCGTGTATTCGATACGGATGCTGCAACAGATGCTGTACCTACCGCATATAAAACGTATGGATTCTATGAATTTACTGCTGCGGGTGATACCAGTAGTGCAACGTTTCAATTGCGATCTGAAATTTTGAAGAATGCCATCAAAGCTGAAATGAATGTGAGAGGTTATCAGTTTGTAGCTACTCGTCCGGATCTACTCATCAATATTGGTATTCTTGTAAAACGACAGATTCAAACGCGTCAAACGAGCTGGCAAAATGATGGGCAATTCACTTACATGGGACAACGTAATTACACTTGGAAAAGTGAAGAGGTAGAAGTAGGGCGTTATAAGGAAGGAA
Source organism: Brevundimonas vancanneytii (assembly GCA_943368425.1). GTDB lineage: Bacteria > Bacteroidota > Bacteroidia > Chitinophagales > Chitinophagaceae > Sediminibacterium > Sediminibacterium vancanneytii_A. The sequence continues at coordinate 39,642 of CALRLC020000002.1, read as the reverse complement.
CACTCACATTACATATTGTAGAAACAGCCAGAAATAAAATGATCTGGCAAGGCTCCATGTCAGGCGTAGTTCCCGATAAACCGGATACAAAAACCAATACAGCTGGCAAGGCCATGAAGAAATTGTTTGAGAAGTATCCGTTTAGGGCTGGGGTTGGGATATAGTCTATGGTTCATAGCTAATGGAAGATTGTTTCGATTTGCCATGAACTATAAGCTATCAGCATACTTCACACAACTCCTCCCATCTCGTTGTATAACGTGGACTACGCAATTCTTGTCGCATTTTCCAGTTGCGGGTGGTACCGGAGGAGGCAAACTTGAGTATATCATCACGCATGGCAAAGTTGACATTGTCCATCATGTCCATCAACAGGCGATTGTGATTTTGTGATGGTGTTTTGAAGAGATTGCCTTGAACAGAATCATCGGGTACGATACCACTTAAGATCACGCCTGCTTTTTTGTAGAGTTTTCCTTCTTCATACAATTGTTCTACTAGTTCCATAGCAGGTTTGATCAATTCTTGTGTAAAAGAAGTAGCGATGGGTAAAATCGTATACCTGCTAAGTGTTGGACCATGTTTGAAATAAGGTTCAGTAGACGGTTGTTTGGGGACTACAAACACACTGATGGTATTGGCTGCAGAATATTGTCGTCGTAATTTCTCGGCAGCACGCGATGTATAAGTAGCAACTGCTTCCTTGATATCTTTCAAAGCAGATACCGGAGCGCCAAACATTCGAGTAGTGGCGATCATTTTTTTCTTTACTCTTTCATCTTCCATTTCTCTGCTGATGAGCCCTTTTAGTTCTCTTACTAAACGCACACCTGTAACGCCACCCAATTGTTTTCCGGCCCAATTGATATCTCTGATGCTAAGATCATAGGCCGTTGCAATATTCATGCGCTGAAGTTTTACGGCATACTGGTATCCCACACCCCAAACATCTTCTATCGGTGTTTTTTTCAATGCCTGTTCAATTTTTCGAGGGGTATCTAAAACGAGTACGCAATTGGTAATAACTTTATTTTTTTTCGCAAGTCGATTGGCTACTTTGCTCAATACTTTGGTGGGTGCTACACCGATGGATACAGCAATGCCTGTCCACATTTCTACAGTTTCTCTTAACTGCATCGTGAATGCCGTTAAGTTTTCCGGTGCAATATGATCTAAGTTCAGAAAAGCTTCATCCACCGAATAGACTTCCACACAACCGGGTGGTAATAGCATGCGTAATGTTTCCATGACACGCCAACTCAAATCGCCATACAAGTTGTAATTGGAAGAAAAAGTAGCCACACCATATTTTTCGATCAGTGGTTTGGCTTTGAAATAAGGTCCGGCCATTTCTACGCCCAATTGTTTAGCTTCATCACTGCGTGAAATGATACAACCATCGTTATTGCTCAATACCACTACCGGACGATTCTTCAGTTCAGGTCTGAATAATCGCTCGCAGGAGCAGTAAAAACTATTACAGTCAACGATAGCGCGCATAATAGTACTTTGTAAGATATCAGGTAGTATGAATACTATATAACACAACCCCCCACACCGCAAAACTTCCATACGGATCCAGTTCAATATCACCGAACTTTTTGTTTTCAGCGAGTAATCTTTTTTTATTGAAAGCATCCTGAAATCTTCGTACCAGTAATTCATCGTTAAGAATTGCAACGATGACACGTCCATTGGCGTTGCGGATACTTCTGTCTACGATCAGGATATCACCCGGATAAATACCGGCACCTGTCATGGCTTCACTGTTCATGCGGAAAAAAAAGGTAGCCGGTTTATTGCGGATGAGTTGTTCATTGAGGTCAATACCTCTTTCCATATAATCATCTGCAGCGGCACCGAAACCGGTGGCGTTGGCAGTAGGAACTTCCCACTGACTGTATTTTTTGGAGCCTTTGTAGGCGGCTCCGTACCACTGTTCCCCATCCATATAAATAAATTTTGTTTAGCTAAATATTTTAGTAAATTTATGCTAAAATAATTGACACGATAAAATTTTGTTTATGGAAATACCAACTGTAATCAGCGAAAGATGGACAGCTACGGCAGGTACTTTATTGAATACGTACCAACTGATGGCATATCCCGATGCAGTAACCGGTGCCGGCATCCATGCCGAACAACAATATCTGGTAAGAAGATACCAAACCGTTCTACCACCACAACCTACCGGTATTATGATAGCACAGTTTATGGCAAGAGAAGAAATGGAGTCCACCCTTATCCGATGGATGCATCGTATCATCAGCGCACAACAAAGTTTCAGGGTGAGTATGTCTGGGTTTGGGGCCTTATCATCCGGACAGATCTACCTGCGTGTACAAGAGCAGGAACCTTTTCAGGAAATCGCTACGGCATTGCAAGTCGTGGATCAGTATGTAAGAAGTTATGATTGTCCGCCAGTGAAACGATATACACATCCTTATTTACCCTTGACAGGAAAAGTATCCAATCATTTGTTCGGTGCATTGGAAGCAGAATATGCTAGCCGAAAAACAGATCTTTCTTTTGAAGTAAAAGAACTCTTATTGGTCCGATACAATCATGAACAAGAAAAGGGCAGACAGATCAATGTATTTCATCTGCAGCCGGCTTAATTAAAAAATAGTGATCCACCCTTGACTCTTGTTATTTGATTCTTGAAACTTATACCCGCTATGTTTACTTCCTTAAATGGGCATCATCTCTCTGAATACTTATTGGTGTTAGAGCCCAATGAGGCTTTGCAACAAAAGATCTTGCAATTGAAACAACATTTTGCAGCTACGTATGATTGTCCGACAGCAGTCTACTCAAAACCGCATATCACTTTATTAAGTTGTTTACAATACACGATGGCAGAAAGCAGATGGTTACCCAGATTGGAGCGCATCATTGCTAGTACAGATCCTTTTATGGTAGAATTGAGTGATTTCGGCAGCTTTCCTACGCATACGATTTTTATTCAGGTGAAGACGAAAAATCCCATCATTGATTTGGTGAAATCATTGCGACCGTTACAGCCGATGATTAAAACTGATAAAGAGCATAAACCTCATTTTATCATGGATCCTCATCTGACCATTGCGAGAAAGTTGTTGCCATGGCAATATGAAAAGGGCTGGTTGGAGTACAGCAACAGTCAGTTCACAGGCAGATTTATGGCAGATCATGTATTACTGATGCGAAAACAGATGGATGCAAAAAAATATGAAATAGTAAAACGATTCCAACTGCTTGGACAAAAACAAACAATTGAACAAAGCTCACTTTTTGATTGGTGAAGGATGATGAGTTAAGATGTTCAATAAGTTTTTTATTCATCAAATAAGGAAAGAAATGCTATGGAAGAGGAATCTTCATATCTCAAGGGGCGGGGTGCACAATTCAATCCAAGAAATCGTTTCCTGAAAAATGAACGTATCAGGGAACACATAGAAGGCATTGACGATTGGACCGAACCCAATGTGGAAACGGTGTATCTGGAAGATCAGGCAAAGAGTATTGTCAATAAAGTGGAGAGTCCGGATGTGGGTATGTGGTACAGTATGAATCCATATCAGGGTTGTGAGCATGGTTGTATTTATTGCTATGCAAGAAACGTACATGAATATTGGGGATATAGTGCCGGACTGGATTTTGAACGAAAGATCATTGTCAAAAAAAATGCACCGCAATTACTACGTAAATTTTTGATGCATAAAAACTGGGAGCCGGTACCCATTAGTTTGAGTGGTAATACAGATTGCTACCAGCCGGCAGAAAAAAAATTCAGACTAACGCGGCAGTTATTAGAAGTGTGTAATGAGTTCAATCAGCCGGTGGGTATGATTACTAAGAATGCAGGTATTCTCCGTGATAAAGATTTGTTACAGGAAATGGCTGGGAAAAATTTAGTAAGCATACTGGTAAGCATTACTTCATTCGATGAAGACCTGCGTAGAGCCATGGAACCCAGAACAACAACCGCAAAACAAAGATTACGAGTGATCAAGGAATTAAGTGAGGCTGGGGTTAGGATGGGAGTCATGTTAGGTCCGATGATACCCGGATTGAATGATCATGAAATGCAACGCATCATGAAAGCAGCCAGTGAACATGGCGCTGTCTTTAGTGCCTATACTTTTATTCGCCTGAATGGCGCCATCAAACTGATCTTTCATGACTGGCTTTACAAAAACTTTCCAGACAGGGCAGATAAGGTTTGGCACTTGATACAAAATGGACATGGTGGGCAAGTGAATGACAGTCGATATGGTGTAAGAATGAGGGGTGAAGGTCCGATTGCAGATATAATAAGACAACAATTCATCAAATACAACAAACTTTATCAACTCAACGCGGAGCGATGGGAGCTAGATGCAACTCGCTTCAGGCGACCGGGAGAGCAGGGGAAGTTGTTTTGATGTAAGTTGACAGTTGATAGTTGACAGTGAGCTAATAGTTCATAGCCTATAGTTTGTGGTAATACATGTTATGAACGATAGGCTATCCCCCCATTAACCATAAGCTCCCTGTCAACTGTCAACTAACAACTATCAACACTTCACTCTCCACAAATCTCTCTTATCTTTAAGTATGCCTCAACTGCTCAGACAACTCAATAGAAATACTGCTATTGCCATAGTGGTAGGAGGTGTCATAGGGTCGGGTATTTTCATGAAGCCTTCATTGATGGCGGCTCAATTGCAGTCGCCCATTTTATTGTTGAGTGTTTGGGTGGTAGCAGGTATCATCACACTATTTGGAGCATTGTCCAATGCAGAAGTGGCAGCAATGTTTCCGGAAACAGGTGGACAATATGTGTTCTTCCAAAAAATGTATGGTAACGGATTTGCTTTTGTTTATGGTTGGGCTGCATTTGCTGTTTTTAATACAGCGGGAAATGCTTCCATTGCTTATGTGTTCTCTCAATACACCGGCTATCTGATCCATTTGCCAAGACTTAGCAATGCTACGGAACAATCATTCACTTTATCCATTCCTTATATCGGAACCTTTTTTCCCTTGCAAAATATTGGCGTTAAACTGTTGACCATTCTTGTAATCATTCTTTTTACCGCTATCAGTTATCGCAGTGTTCAATATGGAGGAAGGGTACAACGCATTCTCACTGCTTTGAAAGCAGCAGCCATAATATTATTGATTGGAGGTGTTTTTTTCTCCGGTAAAGGAGATATAGCCAATATTGTACAAAACACATCATCTATGCCAAGTGGATGGATGATGATCAGTGCTTATATCGCCGCATTAGCAGGGGCCTTCTGGGCTTATGATGGATGGAACAATATTTCTTTTGTCGCCGGTGAAATCAAAGACCCACAGAAAAATATTCCTCAAAGTTTATTCATCGGATTAAGTTTTTGTATCGTGGTGTATGTATTGATGAACCTTGCATTAGTATACTTAATGCCTGTTCAGCAAATTGCTTCTTCTTCTTTTATTGCCTCCGATGCAGCCACTATTGCATGGGGAAATATGGGTGGAGTTCTAATTACACTCATGGTGATGCTTTTTGTTTTAGGTACCACGAATGCCAATATTCTGGCCACATCACGAGTTACGTTTGCAATGGCAGATAATAATAAACTATTTGCATGGGCAGGCAAAGTACAGCCTAACTATAAAACCCCAGGTAATGCACTTTGGCTTAACGCTGTATGGACCATATGCCTAATCATCAGCGGTTCATTTGATATGCTGACAGATATTCTCATTTTCGTTAGCTGGTTTTTTTATGGCATGAGTGCTCTAGGTGTTTTTCTATTGAGAAAGAAAATGAAAGAGGTACAGAGAGTCTATAAAGTTTGGGGTTATCCTTTTGTTCCTGCTGTTTTTGTCTTATTCACCACTTTTTTTCTGATAGTTACACTAGTGAATGACATTGGTCATTATAAAGATGGACAAACGCAGGTCATTCATTCTGTTTTAGGGATATTGATCACTTTAGTTGGAGTGCCTCTTTACTATATGTCAAGAAAAAAATAATAATCCATGGACATCAACCATAGACCATGGACTATTCACTATTTTCGCCACAAATCAATGCCAATATGGAAGCGGTGATACAAGGTATCCATACTCTTTTTACTTCTTTAAAAAATCAAACAGCTGACCGTATTGAGAAATTACCTCAGAGTGGAAGCGACAGGGTGTATTTTAGAGTGTATGCAGGTAATGAAAGTTATATTGCTACCTATAACATCAATCAAAAGGAAACAAACACATTCATTCAGTTTAGCAGACATTTCAAAAAAGCCGGTCTGCCGGTTCCTGAAATATTGGGGGTGAATGAAAACAACACCCTTTATATCCAAGAAGATCTGGGTACTGAGTCTTTGTTAAATCAACTAGAAAAACATGGGCATACTGATCTCCCTTATCAGTTGTTTCAAAAAAGTTTATCTGCACTAGCGCAAATTCAGATCAAAGGCGATAAAGGGTTGGATTATAATTGGTGTATTACTGCCAAAGAATTTGGAAAGCAAGCTATCTTAAGTGATCTCTTGTATTTCAAATATTATTTTCTGGATACCCTTCAACTTCCTTATGATAAACAAGCCATGCTGGATGATTTTGAAGCATTGAGCACTTATCTTACCCATACACAATACAAGTATTTCATGTTCCGAGATTTTCAGAGTAGAAATATCATTGTGAAAGATGGAGAAGTGAAATTTATCGATTTTCAAGGGGGAATGAAAGGCGCACTTCAATATGATGTAGCCTCTTTACTATGGCAGGCCAAAGCAGAGTTAAGTGAGGAATGGAAGAATAGTTTATTAGAGTACTACATGGATCAGATTGATCAGTTATTGAAAGAACCTGTAGATCGAATCACATTTGTGAGTCAATACAATGGTTATGTATTGATTCGTTTATTACAAGTGATGGGAGCGTATGGTTTCCGGGGATTGTTTGAAAGAAAGGCACACTTCTTGGCAAGCATTCCATTGGCATTACGTAATCTGAAATTTTTCATTGAACATAAACGTATTGGTATCATCACACCTGAATTCGACAGGGTACTGAAATTGGTGGTAGCAGATGAAATGATCGCCCGTTTTGAGCCGCCACAGGCCAATGAGCAAACACCATTAGTAATACAAATCAGTAGCTTCAGTTATAAAAAAGGAATTCCGGTGGACGATAGTGAGAATGGAGGTGGATTTGTTTTTGATATGCGTGGTATTCTCAATCCGGGAAGATTTGAGGATTATAAAAAATTAAGTGGACTGGATAAGCCGGTTCAGGATTTTTTGGAACAGCGAACAAAAATGAATGAATTCCTAAATAGTGTTTGGGACTTGATAGATATCACGGTAGAAGATTACCTGAAAAGAGACTTCAAGCATTTGATGATCAATTTTGGATGTACCGGTGGACAACACAGAAGTGTGTATGCAGCAGAACAAACAGCCAGACATCTTAGAAACAAGTATAAAGTGAAAGTCGAATTACAACATACCAATCGAGAGAACTGGGTTAAATAAGAATCGTTATGAAAGCAATGATATTGGCAGCAGGACTGGGTACACGTTTGAAACCATGGACAGATCATCATCCTAAGGCATTGGCGGTGGTGAATGGTAAAAACTTACTTCAGCGAAACATTGAATATCTCCAGCAATTTGGTATTAATGAAGTATTAGTGAATGTGCATCATTTTGCGGATCAGATCATAGATGCTATTCAAAAAAATAACGGATGGGGAAGTAAGATCACTATTTCGGATGAAACCGATGAGGTCTTAGAAACTGGAGGGGGCTTAAAAAAAGCAGCATGGTATTTTGAAGGGATATCTTCTTTTGTTTTGATGAATGTAGATATACTCACATCATTGGATATGAGTGCTATGATACAGACTCATGAATTGAATAGACCGCTTGCTACACTTGCCATTTCAGAAAGAGCAACTTCCCGTTATTTTTTGTTCGATGATCAGCAACAATTAAAAGGTTGGCGTAATGTGGTAACGGGTGAGGAGAAGCCTGGTGATATTTCTAACAAAATTCCAGGACTGAAACAAATGGCATTTAGCGGTATTCATATTATTGATCCATCATTATTGGCATTGATGGAACGTGCCGGAAAGTTCTCAATGGTAGATGTTTATCTAGATCTCTGTGACAAGTATTCTATTCTTGGATACGATCATACCGGTGCAGTATTGGTAGATGTAGGTAAGCCCGAAAGTATCATCAAAGCAGAACAAATTTTCAGCTAAAATAATTACTATAGCCTATGAACCATAAGCTACACCTTGACATACCATTTCTTTTTGTCCATCCAATACACAATTACCCAATAAAATGCGATCATCACTAGTGCATACAATAATGATCCGTTTCTAAGATCATCAGAAATAGGTTTGCAGATATGATTCCAAAACCATGAAAGAGGCGTAGTTGTTTCTTCACCATCTGCAAAACGAATCAATCCAAGTAATCTTGGTAAGAACCCACTCAATACAAAAATGAACAGTGGATTTTTTCCGAATACATCAAAGAATTTACTCCATGCTCCTTTGATTTCTTTGAATTCTATGAGGTAAATCAAAACACTGATGGTGAGCATGGCTAATCCAGTGGTATATAATACATAGCTGCTGGTCCATATTTTCTTGTTGATCGGGAAAACAAGATCCCAGCATAACCCAGCTACAATTAATATAACACCTGCAATCATCAGATTGGCCAACATCTCATAACTCTTGCCTTTTTGCTGGATGTATTGTCCTACCATAAATCCAAACACTACCTGAACAATGGCCGGTATGGTACTGGTAATGCCTTCGGGATCGAAAGGAACGCCTTCACCTTTGTACATATGAGCTTCACCCAGAACTGCTTTATCAATACCGGTTCCGAAATAACCTTCTAAACTGAAGGGGTCGCCGGGTTGCCCCAACCAAAGTGTAATGAACCAATACAGTAATAATAATATCCCACTAATCACAAAAGCACCTTTTGTTTTTCCATAAAACACAATGATAGAAGCAAAGAAGTAACAAAGTGCAATACGTTGTAAGACACCAAATATTCGGAGATTGTCCAAACTTTTAGCAACAAGCGTATCATCTTGCCATTTAACAAATGGGCTCCAATGTAATAGTAGTCCGATCAAAAAGATCAATGCTGTTCTTTTGATCACTTTCTTCCAGAAAAGAGCTGGGCCTGATTGCTCAAATCTTGGCATTACAAAAGCCATAGCATTGCCCACAGCAAATAGGAAAAAAGGGAAAACGAGATCTGTAGGTGTACAGCCATGCCAGGGAGCATGTTCCAGTGGGCCATAAATATTCGACCAGCTTCCCGGATTATTCACCAATATCATTAAGGCCACAGTAGCCCCACGAAAAACATCTAATGAGTAGTAACGTTGATTCATGGCAGTTGTTTGGACATGAAAGATAACAAATAAGGGAAATTCTTTCATGAAATCAGCAAACCTAATCAGCAAGCGAAATTTATGTTAACCTAAAGCCATCGCTGCTGAGTGATGTCCCTTCATTTGCTTATTTTGCAGCCATTCAGCGAACGTATATGAGTAAAAAGATATTGATTACCGGTGGGGCGGGATTTATTGGATCTCATGTGATCAGATTATTTGTCAATAAATATTCCGATTACACCATCATTAACTTGGATGCATTGACCTATGCTGGTAATCTGGAAAATTTAAAAGATGTAGAGCAACATAAAAATTATCGGTTTATAAAAGCCAATATTTTAGATGCTGCAGTTCTTGATCAAATTTTTCAGGAACAACAAATCACAGATGTGATTCATCTGGCAGCAGAATCACATGTAGATCGTTCAATATTATCTCCTCTTGATTTTGTTTACACGAATATTATTGGTACGGTTAATTTATTAAATGCTGCAAAAAAAGTATGGGCAGGTAATCTGGAAGAACATTTGTTCTATCATATCTCTACGGATGAGGTATTTGGTAGCTTGGGAGATACCGGTTTCTTTACAGAAACCACCGCTTATGATCCACGTTCACCTTATTCAGCGAGCAAGGCTTCGTCAGATCATTTTGTAAGAGCATATCATGAGACCTATCATTTGCCTTCCATTGTGTCTAATTGCTCCAATAATTATGGTCCGAATCATTTCCCGGAAAAACTCATACCCTTATTTATTCACAATATCATTGAAAAGAAACCACTACCTGTATATGGAGATGGTTTGTATACCCGTGATTGGTTGTATGTAAAAGATCATGCAAGAGCAATCGATACAATTTTTCATCAAGGGAAACCCGGAGAAACCTATAATATTGGAGGATTCAACGAGTGGAAGAATATCGATCTTGTAAAATTGTTATGTTCATTGATGGATCAAAAATTAGGAAGAGGAAAAGGCGAGAGTGAACAACTGATCACTTACGTAAAAGACAGACCCGGACATGACAGGCGATATGCCATCGATGCAAGCAAGATCAAAGAACAATTTGGATGGGAGCCAAGTGTAACCTTTGAACAAGGCTTATCTGAAACCATTGATTGGTATTTGAATAATACAGAATGGCTACAGCGTGTAACTTCAGGTGCTTATCAGCATTATTATGAATCTATGTATGGTAATCGATAATCATGAGAATTGAAAAAACCCCATTGGCAGATTGTTATATCATTCATGATACCGTACACGGTGATCATCGTGGTTATTTTTTTGAAAGCTTTAACCGTAAAACGTTTTTCGGTCAGACCGGAATGGATATAGATTTTGTGCAGGACAACCAATCTAAGTCACAGAGGGGTGTTCTACGCGGACTTCATTTTCAAGAAGGAGAACATGTACAGGCTAAGCTGGTTAGGGTTTTACAAGGACGTGTATTAGATGTTGTAGTGGATCTGAGAAAAAATTCTCCCAGTTTTGGGAAGTCTTTTGCGATTGAGCTAACAGAAGATAATCACCAACAGCTATTCGTACCTAGAGGATTTGCGCATGGATTTGTGGTGTTAAGTGAAACAGCGGTCTTTTTTTACAAATGTGATAACTATTATAACAAAGCATCAGAAAGAGGGATCATTTATAATGACTTAGATTTAGCCATCAACTGGCAACTATCTGATGAAGATTTAATATTGTCTGAAAAGGATCGGGAATTGCCCACATTTCAGGAAATATTGAGCATTTTAAAATTTTAAAGTATGAAGGGGATTATTCTAGCGGGTGGATCAGGAACAAGGTTGTACCCTATCACCAAGGGTATCAGCAAGCAGTTAATGCCTATCTATGATAAGCCTATGATCTATTATCCGCTATCGATACTTATGTTAGCAGGTATCAAAGAAATATTGATCATTACAACCCCTGAAGACAGTGATCAATTCAAAAGATTGTTGGGTGATGGAAAAGAATTAGGATGTCATTTTGAATATGCTGTTCAGCCACAACCCAATGGATTAGCACAAGCATTTGTGATCGGAGAATCCTTTATTGGGAATGATAAGGTTGCATTGATTCTTGGAGATAATATTTTTTATGGTGCAGGGTTCAGCCAGCTCGTTCAGTCTTTCAATGATGTTGAAGGTGCTGCTGTCTTTGCTTATGAGGTCAATGATCCCGAGCGTTATGGTGTTGTTGAATTTGATGAACATAAAAAAGCAATCTCTATTGAAGAGAAGCCTGTACAGCCGAAATCGAACTATGCGGTACCTGGGTTATATTTCTATGATAACTCAGTAGTCAATATTGCAAAATCAATTCAACCATCTGCTCGTGGTGAGTATGAGATTACAACCGTCAACAATGAATACCTCAAGCAAGGAAAATTGAAAGTAGGTATTATGAATAGAGGTACAGCCTGGCTGGATACAGGTACTTTTGATTCTTTAAGTGATGCAAGTGAGTTTGTGAGGGTCATAGAAAAGCGGCAAAGTCAAAAGATCGGTTGTATAGAAGAAGTGGCTTGGCGGATGGGGTATATTACCAAAGATCAATTGAAAAAGCTGGCTGGGGAATATGCTAAAAGTGGTTATGGGGCGTATCTAATGAACCTAAAGTAAGTTTTAACACCCCTTTGTTTAGGATGAAAACGATTTGGTTATCAATAACTTCAACATTTTTTTGAGTAAGTTTTAATCTTTCCTTTTTAAACAAAAGCGCCTCCGGCCTGTTTATTATGATATGGACGCTTTTACCATTAAAGATTTAGAGAACCTGACCGGTATCAAAGCCCACACGATCAGGATTTGGGAGCAACGTTATGGATTCTTGAGTCCACAGCGAACGCAAACCAATATTCGTTATTATACCAATAACGAATTAAAGACAGTGTTGAATATTGCTTTGCTTAACAAATATGGGTATAAGATATCCCATATCGATCGTATGACGCCTGTAGAAATGAAGGAGAAAATTCTTTCCTTGACACAAGCGCAAGCGCAGCAAGAACGTATTGTCAATGATCTTATTCACTGTATGGTTGATCTTCGAATGGAGGATTTTGAAACCGTTCTGGATAACTATATCATGTCGAAAGGTGTAGAAAGAACCATCACACAAATTATTTTTCCTTTCTTAGAACGTATCGGTATTCTGTGGCTTACGAATCATGTGAATCCAGCGCAGGAGCATTTGGTAACCAATATTATCAGACAAAAGCTGATCATTGGAATTGAAGGCGTGAGCAGTCATGTTTCATTGAACAAGACTACTTTGTTGTTCCTGCCTGAAGGGGAACACCATGAATTGGGGTTATTGTTTATGTACTTTTTATTAAAAAGTAGAGGTATTAAAGTTTATTACTTGGGAGCGAATGTTCCTTTAAAAGATGTTGAATACGTAGTGAATTTAAAGAAACCGGATTTTCTATACTCACATCTTACTTCTGTTGCACATAACTTCAATTTCGAGAAGTTTCTGATCAACGCGCATAATCGCATGCCCGATATCCCAATTATCGTTTCTGGGTTGTTGACACAAACCTATAAAAAACGCGTTCCATCGAATATCAGTTTCAAGAAATCCTTGTCTGAAGTGATGGAATATGTAGCAACCTTTTCCTGATACTCATCGTATTTTAATAGCATTTGGGTCGATTGTAACTGCAATCGGCCCTTTTTTTGATGTTTAAACATTTGCAATCCATTGATTTGGTTTGTTTTATCTTTTTTAAGAAATATTTAAACAAAATATTGGGTAGGTAGGTTATTTATGTTTAATTTTATTGTCTAAACAATTAAACACACTGTTTATGTCTACATTGGAATTTAATCAGATGCTGTTGAACAATACTGAGTTTTTAAAGCCTTTTGCTATCACGCTCACACGTGATACAGAAGCAGCCAAAGACTTGGTACAGGAGACCATGTACAGAGCCCTTGCCAACAAGGATAAATACAATGTAGGTACCAACATCAAAGCATGGTTGTACACGATCATGCGTAATATCTTCATCAACAACTACCGTCGCAGGGCTAAACAATCCACTATTTTCGATAGTACTCCTAACGAATTTCTGCTTAACCTTAATCAGGGTGCAGTAACCAATGATGCTGTTGCGAAGATCAATCTCAAAGAAGTGCAGGAAGCAATTCACAATCTGCCGGAGATTTTCCGCAATCCTTTTTTGTTGTATTTCGATGGTTTTAAATACCATGAGATCGCAGATATGTTGGGTGAGCCATTGGGAACTATCAAGAGCCGTATTCACTTTGCAAGAAAACTCCTCAAAAACCAATTACAGAGGTATTAACTTTTTTTTCTAATTTACTAGTCGAGTGAGCAAGTCTGTTATTATTATAGGAAGCGGTTTCGCCGGTCTTTCTGCTGCCTCTTTCATGGCCAAAGCAGGATGGAAGGTTACCGTTTTGGAAAAACATTCCATTCCCGGTGGTAGGGCACGTCAATTTTCTGAAGCCGGATTTACTTTTGACATGGGGCCTAGCTGGTATTGGATGCCTGACGTTTTTGAACGTTATTTTAATCAATTCGGCAAAAAAGTCTCTGACTACTATCATTTAAAAAGATTAGATCCATCTTATCGCGTTTACTGGCCAGATGGTCCAGTAGATATTCCTGCCGATTACGAAGCACTCCGAAACTTATTCGAAGAAATTGAACCAGGTAGTGCTGTTCAGTTAGATAAATTTTTAAAGGAAGCCGCTTATAAGTATGAAGTAGGTATTCAAAAATTGGTATACAAGCCCGGACAATCACTCACAGAATTTCTTGACTGGGAATTGATCACCGGTGTATTTAGGTTAGATGTTTTCAATTCTATCAAATCACATGTGGCCAAACATTTTTCTAATCCGAAGCTCAAAGAGCTGATGGAATTTCCTGTTCTATTCCTAGGAGCATTGCCGGAAGATACACCTGCTTTGTACAGTTTGATGAACTACGCCGATATCAAAGGTGGTACCTGGTACCCCGATGGTGGGATGTTTCAAATTGTGAAAGCCATGTATGATCTGGCTGTTGAGCTGGGTGTTGAATTTCGTTTTGAAGAAGAAGTGACCACGATCTCTATTCAAAAAAATGCAGTAAAAGAAGTGATCACCAAAAAGCATCAGTACACAGCTGATGTGGTTATTGGCGGAGCAGATTATCATCATATAGAAACAGGTTTGTTGCCAGAAGAGTTTCGCACCTATTCCAAGCAATATTGGGATAAACGTGTAATGGCTCCTAGCTGCTTGTTGTATTATGTGGGGTTGAATAAACGTCTCAATAATATCCATCATCATACACTATTCTTTGATACTTCTTTTGAAGTACACGGAAAAGAAATTTATACAACCCGTGAATGGCCCTCTGATCCCTTGTTTTATATGAGTGCCACATCAGTAACAGATGTTACCGTGGCACCTGAAGGCTGTGAAAACCTTTTTCTCCTGATACCAGTAGCCACTGGGTTGAGTGACGATACTGAGGAAAGACGTGAAATGTATTTCAATAAAGTCATCGATCGATTGGAAAAGCAGCTTGGACAGTCAGTTAGGGATGCTATAATCTATAAAAAATCCTTTGCGCATAGTGATTTCGTATCTGAATACAATGCATTTCGTGGAAATGCCTATGGTTTAGCGAACACTTTACGTCAAACGGCTGTTTTAAAACCAGGATGTAGAAGTAAGAAAGTGAGAAACCTGTTCTATACCGGGCAGCTAACTGTACCGGGCCCAGGGGTTCCTCCCAGTTTGATCAGTGGAGAAGTGGTAGCGGGAGAAGTGATCAAAGCATTTGGATAAAAATATTTCAATAGGCCATGAACGATTGGCCATAAGCAAAAACACAACCCATGATCAATCTGTTTCATGAAGTAAGTCAGGAGTGCAGCAGGATCACGACAGAAAAATACAGTACTAGTTTTTCTTCGGCCATTAGGTTGTTGCATAAAGACCTGCGTACACCCATTTTTAATATCTATGGTTTTGTTCGTTTTGCGGATGAGATCGTTGATACTTTTCATGATTTTGATAAAGCGGTGTTACTGCAAGAATTCAAACACGCTACTTATGATGCCATTGAAAAAGGCATCAGTATGAATCCGATACTACATAGTTTTCAGATCACGGTTAATCAATTTGATATTGACAGAGAATTGATCGATGCATTTTTATATAGCATGGAACTGGATCTGGATCAGCGTAAGTACGATCGTGCAGGTTACGAGCAATACATTTATGGTAGTGCAGAAGTAGTGGGTTTGATGTGTTTGTTTGTTTTTTGTGAGGGAGATAAAAAAATGTATGAGCAATTGAAACCCTATGCAAGAAGTTTAGGAGCTGCCTTCCAAAAAGTCAACTTCTTGCGCGATCTTAAAGCGGATTATGAAGGGTTGGAGCGTGTGTATTTTCCGGGTTGTGATTTCAGAAATTTCACTTCTGCTGACAAAGCTGCTATCGAAGCAGATATTCAAAAAGATTTTGACCACGCCTATGAAGGTATTCTATTGCTGCCTATGAAGGCACGCTTTGGAGTGTATGTGGCTTACAAATATTATCTCTCACTCTTCAAAAAGATCAAGAAAGTTCGCCCACAAAAGATCATGGAAGAGCGTATCAGAATACCTGACTATGGTAAAATTTTCATTCTGGCAAAGGCTGGTATACGTAGTCAGTTGAATTTACTATAGCCTCACAAAGCAGGAAGACTTATTTTTAGTGTATGGAACAGGTGATACTTGTTAACGAGCAGGATATTGAACTGGGCGTCATGGAAAAAATGGAGGCGCATGAAAAAGCATTGCTACATCGTGCATTCAGTGTATTCATCTTCAATGACCAACATGAATTACTGCTCCAGCAAAGAGCTATTAGTAAATACCACAGCGGGGGACTCTGGACCAACACCTGTTGCAGCCACCCTCGTCCGGGTGAAGCAGTTGCTGATGCTGCTTTACGCAGACTAAAAGAAGAAATGGGTTTTGAAACATCATTGTCCAAAGCATTTGACTTTACTTACAAAGCTCCTTTTAGTAATGGATTAACTGAGTACGAATTTGATCATGTCTTTACCGGTACCTACAATGGAGCCATCGAACCCAATACTGACGAAGTTGAAAGCTATGCTTATTATTCCTTTGCTCAGGTAGCGGAAATGCTCCAAAAAACACCCGATGCTTTTACCGTATGGTTTCATATTGCATTTCCCAAAGTGCGTGAATGGTATCTGAAACAACAAAACAATTGATCATGCATTCATCTCCACATGCCGTTGTAATTGGATCAGGTGTAGCAGGAATGGCAGCAGCGATCAGATTGGCTGTTCAAGGTTACAATGTGCAGGTATATGAGCAATCGAATCAACCCGGTGGTAAATTGGGTTACTTTGAAACCAAAGGATATCATTTTGATACCGGTCCCAGTTTATTTACACAACCCACTAACATCGAAGAATTGTTTGAATTGGCAGGAGAGCCCATCGGTGATTATTTTCAATACAGAAAAATGGATCATTCATGTCACTACTTCTATGAAGATGGTACCATGATCCGTGCGGCAGCAGATGCAGATGTTTTCGCTGCTGAGTTACAACAAAAAACAGGAGAGCCGGCGCATCACTTGAAACATTACTTGAATGCTTCAGCTAAATTATATGATGGAGTAGCTAATGTTTTTTTGAACCATTCGCTCCATAAAAGAAAAACTTTGTTCAAGGCGAATATTGGCAAAGCAATCAAGACCGTTCGTTTCTCGCACTTGATGAAAAGTATGCATCAGGTCAATCATAAAACATTTCAGAGTGAGAAAGTAGTACAATTATTCAATCGATATGCTACTTATAACGGCAGTAATCCTTACAAAGCGCCGGGAATGTTAAGTCTGATCCCACATCTCGAACACAATGAGGGTACTTTTTATCCGGAAGGTGGTATGATCAGTATCACTAAAGCAATACATCAATTAGCGATTAAGAAAGGTGTGATCTTTCATTTCAATCAGCCTGTAGAAAGAATCATCAGGCATAATAACAAAGCAATCGGAGTTGTAGTTGCGGGTAAAAATATAGCAGCTGATATTGTCGTAAGCAACGTGGATGTTTATTTCACCTACCAGCGATTATTGAATGATCCGGAGAAAGCCAAGAAAATCTTAAAGCAAGAAAGAAGTAGCAGTGCGCTGATTTTTTACTGGGGTATTAATCAATCATTTTCACAACTAGGATTACATAATATTTTCTTTAGTAACAATTATCAAGCTGAATTTGATCATTTATTTCGATTGAAGAAAGGGTATGATGATCCTACCATATATATCAATATTACATCCAAATGTGAGCCGGGTAAACAAGCTCCTGATGGCAAAGAGAATTGGTTTGTAATGGTGAATGTTCCCGCTAATGTTGGACAAGACTGGGAGGTAATAAAAGCAAAATATCGTCAGGCTATATTGGATAAGTTGAATCGAATGTTGCAAACAGATATAGCATCACTCATTGAAACAGAGGATATTTTGGACCCTGTTTTAATTGAAACCAAAACAGGTTCTTACCAAGGTTCATTGTACGGAACCAGTTCTAATTCAAGGATGGCTGCTTTCTTACGTCATCCAAATTTCTCCAGACGAATTAAGGGATTGTATTTTGTAGGTGGAAGTGTTCATCCGGGTGGTGGCATACCTTTGTGTTTGAAGAGCGCAAAGATCATGAGTGAGATCGTACAAGATGATACACAAAAAAGAAAAAGACATTGAACAAGTATAAATTGACCATATCCGCTTTTTTAGCCATCCTCTTTCATGTAAGTGGATTGATTGGTATGCTGTATACCGATCATAAAGATTGGTTCATTGCCAATACACCATTGAACCTGATCTTGATGGCAGCATTGCTGATCTGGAATCAGCCAAAACCCAACAAAGCTTTTTTACTTTTTTTATTGGCTGCATTTTTAACCGGGATGGGTTCCGAAATGATCGGCGTGAATACGGGTAAATTATTTGGTTGTTATGAATATGGTCAAGTGCTTGGCCCTCATTTCAATGGTGTGCCATGGTTGATTGGTGTGAATTGGTTTGTGATTGTTTATTGTTCAGGTGTGATCATGCAGAAAGCGATTGACTGGATGAGTTCTAAGTACGAAGAATCAGGTGGACGTTTATCCAAGCGCATGGTTACAATTTCATTGGTGCTTGATGGGGCTCTGTTAACAGTATTTTTTGATTGGGTAATGGAGCCGGTAGCTGTGAAATTGGGTTTTTGGCAGTGGGAAGGAGGTATAATACCCTTTTTTAATTATCTCTGCTGGTTTCTGATCAGCGCTGCATTATTAATACTTTTCCGCTACCTACGTTTTGAGAAGACCAACCATTTTGCGGTACATTTGTTTATCATACAGCTACTGTTTTTCTTAACACTCAGATGGCATTTATAATATGGTGTATGTATTGATCACACTCGCTACTTTTTGTATCATGGAAGGCATTACCTGGCTAACCCATCGATTTGTCATGCATGGATTTTTATGGTACTTGCATGAAGACCATCATCAGAAAGGACCAGGTTTTTTTGAGAAGAATGATGCTTTCTTTATCATTTTTGCAATACCCAGTTGGTTATGTATTATGTTAGGAAGTATGAATGAAGTGTACTGGGTAGTAAGTATCGGAGCCGGTATTGCTATGTACGGCTTTGCTTATTTTCTGGTACATGAAATTATCATTCATCAAAGAATTAAATTATTTACCAGAAGCAATAACAGATACATCCGAGCAATCCGATGGGCGCATAAAATGCATCACAAACATTTGGATAAACACGAAGGCGAAAGTTTCGGTATGCTCATTGTGGCAAAAAAGTACTGGGATAAAGTACGGAAAGATGAAATGATGCAAAAGCGATAATTTCATCATTCACAATTGACTATTCACTATTCACCATTCACTACTGACTACTCACTACGACTATATCATCTCCGGTTCAGGTCTCGCAGGCATGAGTCTGCTCATACGCATGATGGAAGAACCTTTTTTTGATGATAAGCAAATACTCGTTGTAGATAAAGCTCCTAAACAACAAAATGATAGAACCTGGTGCTTTTGGGAGAAAGAGCGTGGGCTTTTCGAACCCATCGTACATCATCAATGGTCATTGCTTGATTTCTTTTCGAAAGAATATAATGCAACACTTCAGATCGAGCCTTATCGTTATAAAATGATTCGCGGGATTGACTTTTACCAGACAGTACAACGAAAAGCGATCACAAAAAGCAATGTGCATTTTCATTATGAAGAAGTGAAAGGAATTGGTAATGAGAATGGTAAAGCTGTATTGACATTGGCTTCCGAAAAAATCACAGCTGATTACATATTCAATAGTATCTTATTTCATGAACCTAAAGTGGCAGCTCATGAATACATGCTGTTGCAACATTTTAAGGGCTGGGTCATTGAAACACCTACACCTATATTCGATCCGGGTAAAGCTATTTTTATGGATTTCAGGGTGTCGCAGGAAGAGGGCACTACATTTATGTATGTATTGCCTATAACTGACAATAAAGCATTGGTAGAGTATACTTTGTTCACTGAAAAATTGTTACCACAGGAAAAATATGAGGAAGAGCTGGTGCAATACCTTTCTCAGTACTTAGGGATAGATACTTTTACTATTGAACATGAAGAGTTTGGGATTATCCCTATGACCAATCATATTTTTCCATCAGTAGAGGATAAAGTGATTTATATAGGAATTGCAGGTGGACAGGCCAAAGGGAGCAGTGGATATGCATTTCAGTTCATACAAAAAAGAACAGCGGCTATTGTAAATGATTTAAAGAACGATCTTATTCCTCATATGGGTAATAGTTTTTCTGCAAAAAAATTTCGTTTATATGATAGCGTATTACTAAATGTATTACACCATAAAAAACTCAATGGCGATAAGATCTTCGCAGATATTTTTCGAAAAAATCCACCGCAAAGGGTGCTTCGGTTTCTAGATAATGAAACAAGCTTGTGGGATGATCTTCACATTATGAATAGCGTACCTACAGGAATATTCCTTAAAGCCGCTTTCCAAGAGTTATTCAGGTAGTTAAAATTGTTTCTGTTATTTTTGCTTTTATCAATAGTGCATTTGCTACTGATGATGGCCTCGTAGTACATGGATAGTATAATCCCCGCAATACTGTGGGGACGAAGCTCAAACTACAGGTTTAACGAAGTTCTTTAAATAGTTGATGTGATATCATGGCCTCGTAGTACAATGGATAGTATAAGAGTTTCCGAAGCTCCAGATTCAGGTTCGATTCCTGACGAGGCCACCAAATAAGAAACAAGAAAGAAAAATAAGAAGGAGGATTCAAGTAGCTTGTCTAATTTCTTGTGTGCGCCAGTTCTCAATTAGTTATGGGGCAATCCTAGTAATCCAAAATATCTTCCTTTTGATGTTTCAATTACGGATTGAATTTTTTTGAAATTGTTTTCAGTTGGCGACAGATTGATGAATTTGCCAACGATTCTTCGATGTTTATAAATGATGATCGTATTTTCTACATTCGGATCTATCTCATTTAAGTAGACTTCCGTTTCTTCGTCATGCATAGATGGAACATAGGTAAGTGCTGTTCTTTGTAGCTTCAATTCTTTTCCCAGAGATTCCAAGAGCTGCTGTCTTGCAGTAGCGCTATAATCTCTTTCATTGCCGTACACAAAATAAGTTTTCAACGAATCCTTATACTGTTCTGCACTTCGTTCAAGAAATTGTAACCATTGTTGAATAGAAGGCCAGTTTGGTTGATTACCGGTAAAGAAGATGACTCCATGATAACGTCCGTATTTGCAGACCGGACAAGCCCTGCTTCCTTTATCGGGTCCATAAGCATGATAGGGGATAAACGATGGTTGATCTTGTCCAATTGATAATCCTGATTCTTTGGGTAGGTCTTTTGTAGCAGGATGATTGGGAATGTTGAGTCCGAGTATGATATCATGTTCTGCTACTTGTATTTTTCCGTTAAGTAATACACGGAGTATTCCATTTCCTCCCCTTTCTTCGAAGGGATATTTTTTCCTGTGTTCTATAAGCAAAAGATCTTCATCGAACACAAGGTCATCTACATAATATGGATTTGATAAAGAGGGTTCTTTGATCAACACATGGATATGTGCAGGCATTTTTTCCTTTGGGTAGGGGGCAGGTCGTAAAGTATGGATCATATATCGTCCATTACTATCAGATTTCACCCACCCACGCAAATAACCATGTGGCGTAGCTTTTTTATTGGTGCCTGATCGACTGCTGTACAAACCTTTGGCATCCGTGTGCCAATAGTAGATAAGAATATTGGATGCCGGTGTTTTCCCATCCGCCTGAAAAATCGTTCCTGTGATCATTAATTTTTGGGCATTCTCATACCAACCGGCACTAGTGTCCGAAGATCCGATATTCGTCGGAATTCCTTCAAACATGAGCTCGCAGGTTTCACAATTACCACCTACACGAGAGTTGTTGGGTGGGGAAGGCTGTGCTTTGCATGAGTTAAGCAGTAGGAGACACGACACAGTAATTGAAGTGATAAGATTGGATCGCATGAATTTTTTTTACAAAATTCAATACAGCTATCGTTTATAGCAAATGCGATGAGGTGAAAGGAGTCTATAATAGCGTATCATGAGTGCCATTACCCATGACCCGTTTGAAATCAGCTGCGTAATTTCTGCTTAAGCGAAGAAGGGTTTGGTCTTTCAATGTTACATCGTAATCACCATTTTGTCTTGAGCGAAAAGAAGCGACCTCTTGTACATTGACGATGGTGGATTTATGGATACGTAAAAATTGATCACTTGGAAGTTCTCCTTGTATCCTTCCAAGCGTCGTTTTATGTAAGTATTTTCTAGTGTGGGTTTGTATTACGACATAAGGTGGACTAGACTGGATATGCCGTATCTCTTGTTTTGCAATAAGAATCTTTTGATATCCTTCTTGTACAATAAGGGTAGGACTAGATAAAAAAGCACTGTGTTTCACTTCTTCAGTTGGCACTGCAGACTCAATGGTAACCTGTTGAGATCTGAATACTTTGAAAATGAAAGGGAGTCCGTATAATAACAATAAGGAATAACCATTTTCTGAAATACTAAATCCCAATCCTTTCCAGAAGACAAATCTTTGTTCAAAAAAAATGACTGAGATAAGATCAATGAATAAAGCACTTACAAAAACATGAGCACCAATTAAAAAAAGATAGAGTAGTAGTTGATGCCTGAAACTTAGTTGTTCTTTTCGTAAAAACTGGTTTTGAAGTATACAAAATGGAATAAACCACCACCAGAAACTGCTGAATGAAAAGGATTCTGAAAAATAGTAAGCAGAATTAGTAAAAAGTGTTTGACTAAAGTCTTTTACAAGCGTAAAAAGAAATCCGCCCAAAACAAGTAAGATGGCTAAATAGTGGGATGAAATTTTTTGATGAAACTTGAGTTCCATAGCTGATACTTATAACGACTTGGCTAAAAGTAAGAAGTTTTTAAAATAGCTAATTAGAATATATGTTAATTCCTCAGTAGGGTTAAAAATGGAACGCTGAATCTCATATTTTTCATGATAATCCGTGTTGCATTATATAGTTCAAGCAGAAATCACTGCGCCCAATAATCCACTACTGTTACTTTTTCAAGTAAACCCGGTAATAGTTTGGTAAAAGCTGTATGAGCGGGGTGAACCAAATAATCATCCCGATCTTTTTCACTCGAAAATGTGAGCAAGAAACAATGGGTAAGTCCGTTATTCAGTTTTTCCGGACTATTATTCTCACCCCATTCCAATTTTTTAATGGTCTTGATTTGATTCGGCAATTCTTTGAATGCACGAACTACTTTGCCGATTGCAGCTGAATCTGCTTTTGATGTCCAACCGAATAGGACTACATGTCGTAGTTCTTTGGAGGTGGTTTGGGAGTGAGCTTTTAAATAGAAAAAAAGAAATAATACAGAACAGTATATAACTTTTCTCATAATAGTGCTTTCGTTTGTAATATCAAATTTTGGGCAATGGTCGGTAACTTCTCAATAAAAGATGTAAAATTCCTCACTAATACATCGCATGTACCATTGCCAAACTCTCCCTCGCCATTTGACTATTGTATTCAAACGTAAGTTGTTTGTGATTGATAGTGTCTACGATTGTACCAATTAAACACAGTCCACCTGTGAAGAGGTATAATAAACCCATTCCATTCTGTCTAACCATAAATCTTTGTACACCTGCTACCAGCACAAAACCTAGGATACAGCCGAGTAATATTTGATCTGTTTTTCTTCTTTTACCATTGTACAATGCAATAAAATTTTGCAATCTTTCAGGTGAGAGATCTGAGGTTAGATTTTGTAAATACACCAGCTCTTCACCTTCAAGAGCGGGGATCAGATTGTACAGGTTGGGTTTCATGTTGTTTGCGTAAAGGTTGTATAAGTTGCTTTATCCTTATAAATATAATGATTACTGCCACAATTCCCAATGGATGATGATGAAAAGAGGAGCGAAAACTAAAATGTAAAGCATCATGAATGGCATGTCCAATACCACAGCCCGGACATTTACCCAGCCCCAATAGCCTTGAAGGGCAAAATGACTGAGCACTTTCCGTATCTGGTAAAAAGAATAGCAAGATCAATGCTATGACCCAGAAAACGAGTTCGATATATTTACGAATGTATCGGATGATATGAAGTTCGGATTACTTTCCGAAAGCAGCAATATTGCTACTAAAGATCTTCACTGCAATGGCTAAAAGGATCACGCCAAAAAATTTACGTACTGCGAGTAATCCTGCCTGACCAAGTGCGCGTTCAATTACTTTTAATGACTTTAGTACAATATAAACAACGACTAGGTTGATGAGGATACCACTTAGAATGTACAATTCTTCATAATTGGCCTTCAAAGACATCACTGTAGTAAGTGTACCGCTACCGGCAATAATAGGGAAGGCAATGGGTACTACCGATCCTGATTTGGCATCCTTATCTCCTTTAAAAATCTCATGACCTAACACCATCTCCAGCCCCAATAAAAAGATGACAACAGAACCTCCTACTGCAAAAGAACGAATATCCAATCCTAAAATTTTTAAAAAAGCTTCTCCTGCAAACAGGAAAAGAATCATTAAAACTCCTGAAATTAAAGTGGCTTGTGTAGAACGTATACCACCCATTTTTTCCTTCAAAGAGATCAATAAAGGAATAGAGCCAACAATATCAATCACCGCAAACAAAGTAAATGTAATGGTCAGCAGATGGTCGAGTTGGAAGGTCATAGTAGCTGAAGTTTTAACTAAGGTAGGGAATAGTGAGTAGTCAGTAGTGAGCAGTGAGTAATTTTTTACGAACAGTAGATTGTTCTTAACTCACTACTGACTACTCACTATTCTCTATTAAAATCTAAACACATGATTCCTTACCAACTTATACTCAAACTGTAATGCCTCAAGACAGTTCTTGCAAAGACAATCTGTGTATTTGCTTTCAATGTAAACGCGTTCTTCGTAACTCAGTTTTGGACCACTACATTGACAAGCAGGAATATTGCCCACCTTGCATTCAAAAGTTTTGATGCAACGCGGGCAGTGCTTGATTTCATGTTTATGTGTCATGGAAAAAAATTAAAAAGTCAAAAGGGAAAAGTCAAAAGTGAAAGGATAGAATATATGGTAGCCGATTTGTACTGCTATTTGCCATGATCTATAAACTATTGCCGATATCTAACCTTTCACTTTTGACTTTTCACTATCTCTTACCAATTAAACGTTACTCCAGCATTGAATAAAAATGGAATGGCATTGAATCCACGTGCATCAAAAAATTTCTTGCCTGTAATGTTTTGTGCATCAGCAAAGAAGCGAACACTATTGTTTAGTACATAATCAGCAGACGCACCTAGAATGAAATAAGAAGGCAATGAAACATCTGCTATACGGAAACCGCCAATGTCAAAACGCTGACTTACATATTTACCTGTAACTGCTACATTTAATCCTTTACACAGATCTACATTGGCGCTGATATTGAAATGATGTTTAGGTCTGCGTAATAGATAATCGTAGGTAACAGTGTCTTTGGTGGTCAAACGATTTTGGGTGATTTCTTCACTCAATAACAAGGTATAGTTGGCTGTGATACCTGCTTTTTTACCCAGTTTTGTATTCATTTCCCATTCTAAACCGTTCACGGTTTGTTTTATGTAATTGAAATAATTAAACGTGATATAGTTGTAGTCAATACCATTGTTAATTTTTCTATTGAAATACACCAAACGGCTTCCAAATGATCTTTGTTGATAGCTGATACCTGCTTCATAGTTCACAGATTTCTCAGCATTCAATTTTGCATTCAGACTAAGCTGATACAAAGAAGGTGTTTTGAATCCGCTTGAAATACTACCAAATACACGAACAGCATCATTAATACTGTAAGATGGATTGAAAGTGTAAGTGGCGTTGTTGCCATACCGTGAATGATCATTGTATCGTCCGCCTAGTTCAATATTTAGTTTTTTATCAGCACTGCTATAGATCAAAGAACCATAGAGCGCTGTTTGCGACATAGAAGTATCACGAAACTTACTTCTGAAGGGGCCGAAAGAACTGATAGAGAAAAAGTCTTGGTTATAGGAACCATAACGATAATCAATACCAGTGAGCAAAGTGAAGCCGGTTCCTAATTTTACAGAACTGTACAACTCTGCAAATTGAGAAATGGCGTTATAGCTGTTGTCCTCAAAGATGGTACTGGTTTTATGTGCGCTATCATTACGATAGTTGCGCCCTAATTCACTGTATTGATAATTACCCGTTAATGCAAAACCTCCTTTCTTGTATTGGAAACCGGTACCAGTAATGAGAGATTTGTTATTGATATTGTAGTCGCGGTCATCATTGAATACACCAGCATCAATAGCGGTTTTATACTGACTGTACATGACAAATGTTTTGAACATCAGATGATCATTGGCTTGATACATCAATTGCGCATTTGCAACAGAGCCATCATATTTGTCTTTGTCGTAATTACGGATACCTGTGCTGTCATAGGCAGAAGAAAATCCATTGGTGAATAATCGTGCATAACGAGCAGTGTAGGTGAATTTATTTTTCTTTCCATACAACTGAATATTATTACGAGAAGTACCAAGATTACCTTGACTTAAAGTTGTTTTTACATTGAATACTTTTTGGGCATCTTTTTTCACAGTTATGATGTTCACCACACCTGCAATAGCATCACTGCCATACAAAGTAGATTGCGCTCCTCTGCATACTTCAATTCTTTCTACATCATTGATGGAAAATAAATTAAGATCAAAGTCTGTGGTGATGGTAGAAGGATCATTCAAAGGAATACCATCCATCATGATCAAAGTTCTGCCGGGAGAAGCGCCGCGCATATACACCGTTTGCACACTGCCGGTATTATTGAAAGCGCCATTGATGGTAATGCCTGCTTGCTCATTGAGCAATTGTGATATGGTCTTGCCACCGCTTTTTTCGATCTGGGCTCTGGTGATCACAGAGATCACTTTTCCGGTAGTACTTTGTTTCTGTTCAATTTTGTTGGCAGTTACCACTACTTCATCAAGTGTAACGGTGTCTTTTTGTGCAAATACCTGAGTGCCAGACAACAGGCATGCTAGGAGCGTAATTTTTTTGCTCATTGTTGTTTGTTATAAGGTTGAACAATGAGCTTTCAGGAAATTTTAAAAAACGGAGAAACATAAATAGCCGCTGCAGACAGCATTTACATTCCATGCTTTTCACCCGAAAGCCGTGAATGAACGTTTGTGTCTGGCAGGTCTTCTGGCTTGTTCTCTGTTGTTGAACCTTCCCATTCCGATGCGAGGAACAGTGGTTAGTAGAAACAACAGCTTTTTTAAGTGAGTAGTCAGTAGTGAATAGTAAGTGATAGATAGTTGGCGGTAATTTTTTATTACAAAATACCAACTACTCACTACTGACTACTCACTTCATCACTATTCAAGAACTTACAGCTACGGGGATAGCGCCGGATTTGCACCGGACTTCCCTTTTAATCCCGCATATAGCGAGAACCAAATACGGTAGCAAAAGTAGGGGCTCGTACGTTTTCCGAAAATTAAGTTTTACACGGACGGGGGAAAAGATGTCAGATGTCATTTTTGATTTGTAAAGATATTTAAAGCATCATCGCTTATCAAATCTGACGTCCGCCATCTGACATCTACGATCTTTCCTTACATTTAACACCATATCAATTTATTATGCAGGGAAACCAAAAACTTAATCTGTTCAGTTTCACTATGATCGTTGTGGGTCTGGTGATCGGTATGGGGATCTTCAGAACTGCGGCTACCAGTGCCAAAGATGCCATTGAACCTTCCGTGTACTTTACAGCCTGGATACTGGGCGGATTTGTAGCGCTTTGCGGAGCTTTGACTTATGCTGAGATCGGAAGTAGATATCCGGTAACAGGTGGTTATTATAAAGTATTCTCGTATGCCTATCACCCAAGTATTGCATTTGCGATCAATTGTATTATCCTTATCAGTAATGCTGCAAGTTTGAGTGCAGTTGCTTTGATCGGTAGCGGGTACATCACAAAATTATTTCCAGGATTTGATTGGAATGATACACACAAAGCGCTCATCAGTTGTGTGGCGATCATTTTTTTCTATGGTATCAATCTTATGGGACTTCGTATGAGTTCCCGTGCACAGAATATTTTGATGTTGATCAAAATAGGAATGATCATAGTGTTGATACTCGCATTGTTTTTCCCGCATGATAGCAGTACCGCCGTAACCGTTTCAAATGCTGTTACCAGTACTGGGGAGTCTATGAGTTGGATTCAAAGTTTGGGGATCAGTTTAATAGCCGTATCCTTTACCTATGGTGGTTATCAGCAGACCATCAATTTTGGGAATGAAGTGAATCAACCTGCTAAAAATATTCCAAGAGGGATCTTTATTGGTATTGCTATCATTATTGGCTTGTATCTTTTGGTAAATCTTAGTTATTATACCATCGTCGGTTTTGATCAAATGAAAGGCGAAAGAGAAATTGCTTATGTGGTGATGGATAAAACATTTGGTAAAAGAGGCGCAGATATCTTTTCCTTCTTTTTATTCTTTGGGGTCTTGGCTTATGTGAATGCTTTATTGATGAGTAATCCAAGGGTCATGTATGCCATGAGTCAGGAGAGAACCTTGCCGGCATTTTTCTCTAAACAAAATCCAAAGAATCAGGTGTTCACCATTTCATTGACTGTGTTTGCGGCCATGTGTATTGTGATCTTATTCTTTGCACAAACTTTTGATAAGATATTGAACTTTACCATCTTTCTTGATTGCTTTGGAATGGTAGCATCCAGTGCCACCATCTTTATTCTTCGTAAAAGAACCAAGCATTTGGATGGAACAGGTATTTTCAAAATGAAATTGTATCCTATTATGCCACTCATCTTTATGTGTGCTTATTTGTTTGTAGGTATCAGCATTGCTTTACAAACACCAGACACAGCATTGGTAGGGTTGGCAGTGTTGAGTGGATTTATGCTCATTTATTTCCTTACATCAAAATTCAGGAAAGTACATTCTGAACAACAAGTATAACAACATGGATATATCATACATCTTAAATGAGTTGGGAGAAGATCGTGATGAATATTTTCGTGCGGTATCACCACCGATTGTACAGACCAGCAATTTCGCATTTAAAACAGTAGATGATCTGCGAAAAGCATTTGAAGATGAATATGGTGGATGGTTGTATAGCAGAGGGTTGAATCCAACAGTAGAAATACTAAGAAAGAAGCTGGCAGCATTGGATGGTGCGGAAGATTGTTTGGTTTTTAACAGCGGTGCTGCTGCCATTTTTGCGTCTGTATTGGCAAATGTGAAAACAGGAGATCATATTGTTAGTGTGAAAGATCCGTATACCTGGGCAAGAAAGATGTTTGATGAGATCTTACCAAGATTTGGCGTAACAGTAACTTATATTGATGGACGCTTTCTTAGCAATTTTGAAACAGCCATTCAACATAATACAACTGTTATTTATCTTGAATCGCCGAATAGTTGGATGTTTGATCTTCAGGATCTAGGTGCAGTTGCAAAATTGGCTCGTTCCAAAAATATTGTCACCATCTGTGATAATAGCTATTGTACTCCGCTTTATCAAAAGCCCTATGAAATGGGGATTGATCTGGTATTACAATCTGCTACCAAGTATATCAGTGGTCATAGCGATGTGGTGGCAGGAGTATTGAGTGGTAGCAGAAAGCAAATAGAACGTATCTTTAATAGTGAATACAATAACATAGGATCCGGTATCCAACCTTTTAATGCCTGGTTATTGATCAGAGGACTCAGAACATTACCTGCAAGATTGGAGCGGATCACTCGAACCACCCAAACAGTAATCGACTTCCTATTATCACATCCGCGTGTTGAAGAGGTGATTTTTCCATTACATACTTCTTTTTCTCAATATGAGCTAGCGCAGCGTCAGATGAAGGGAGGATGTGGATTGTTAACGTTTACCATCAAAACCCAATCCTGTGAAACCATCGAAAAATTCTGTAACAGCCTGAAACACATACTGATGGCGGTGAGTTGGGGAGGACATGAATCCCTAATCATTCCAAAATGTGCAGGACTGCAGCGGGCGGACTTCAATCCGGAGCTGGCACTACACAGAAGTTTCCGTTTGTATGTGGGTTTAGAAGATGCTGATTATATCATTGCCGACTTAAATCAGGCATTGGATGTAATAAAGGACCTTTCATAACAATTTATTAACGGAAACGAGTGCCTTAGCCCCGCCCATCAGAAATTTATCGATCTGCTAGGGAAACTGTTATTTTTGTTATATATGAAGAAGTTATTGACCCTTCTAGGATGTGGGATTCTCTTACAAGTTCAGGCACAGACAACCAATGAAAAATGGGATCTGCGTAAATGTGTGGATTATGCCACTCAGAATAATATCTCTGTAAAGCAAGCAGATATTCAAGCACGCATCAGTGCATTACAGGCACGACAGGCAAAATTGAGCCAGTATCCTTCACTGAATATGAACTCAGGAACAGGTGTGCGTTTTGGTAGATCTATCGATCCAACAACCAACCAGTTCTCTACCAGTCAGTTCCTGTATCAGAATTTTGGAATGAATGCCAGCATTCAATTGTACAACAATGGCAGTCTCCGTTACACTTTACAAGCAGCCGACCTTAGCGCCAAGGCAGCATTGGCTGAAGTTGAGAGAGTAGCGAATGATGTATCACTCAATGTAGCCAATTTCTATTTGCAGGTATTGGCATCCAGAGAACAAGTAAAAATTGCTCAGGTACAGATCGCACAATCTCAGTCGCAGTTGGATATCACCAAAAAAAGAGTAGAAGCGGGGGTATTGCCTGAATTGAATCAGGCTGAAATCGAAGCGCAATTGGCAAATGATAGCAGTAATTTTGTTACCGCCGTTACCAATTACGAATTGAATATTTTAAACCTGAAGGGGCTTCTTAACCTGGATCCGGGTATCGCTTTTGAAATTGAAACGCCACCTGTAGAAAGTATTCCGATTGAAAGTTTTGGTGATTTACAACCCGAGCTGGTGTATCAATTGGCCATGACTTCTCAACCTTTACAAAAAGCAAATGATTTTCGTATCAAAGCCGCACAGAAATCAATATTAGCCGCAAAAGGGCAAATGTATCCCACACTTACATTTGGAGGGAACTTAGCAAGTAACTTTTCCAACTCCTTCAAGAGAACCAGTGGATTTACTTTTTTGGGTTATCGCCCGGTAACAGGAGCTGAACCAAAAGTAACCATAAGTAATGTTGATTATTATGTTCAAGAGCCATTGTATCGTTTCAATCAGCAAAGCAGAAGTTTTGGTGGATTATGGGATGGTTGGGTTGATCAGATCAGTAATAACTTTGGACAGAATGTTGGTATTAACTTGTCAATACCCATTTTCAATAATGGTCAAAGTAAAATAGCTTATCAGCGCTCTAAGTTGGATCTAAGAAATGTGGAGTTGCAAAAAACACAAGCAGACCTTAAACTAAAGCAGGATATTTATACAGCTTATAATAACGCTACTGCATCATTACAAAAATTCAATGCAGGTAAAAAAGCAGTAGAGAATGCACAAAAGGCTTACGATTTTGCTCTGAAGCGTTATGAGGTAGGACTATTGGGTTCATTAGAATTGATCACCAATCAGAATAATCTTTTACGCGCCAAAGTACAACAGTTGAGCAACCAGTATGAATATGTATTTAGGATGAAAGTATTAGAGTTTTATAAAGGTCAGGGACTAAAACTGTAACCCAAGAACAAGTATTGAGCTTTAAAAGAAAATCATTATGAACAAGAAATTATTGTGGACCATCGTAGGGTTAGTGGTTGTAGTGGGAACATTTATTGGATTGAAGAAGGCGGGTGTTATCGGTAAAGATGAGGGACTGAATGTGTCAGCAGAAAAAGCAACACTTAGAACCATCATTGAAACAGTAAATGCCAGTGGTAAAGTATATCCAGAAATTGAAGTGAAAGTGAGTCCGGATGTCAGCGGCGAAATCATTGAATTGAATGTAAGTGAAGGAGATAGTGTTCGTAAAGGACAAGTATTGGCACGTATCTATGCAGATATCTATTCAACTCAACGCGATCAATTTGCCGCGGGTGTTGAACAAGCAAAAGCACAGTTATCCAATTCCAATGCGAATATTCCGGGTTTAAAGGCAATTTTAGACAATGCAAAAGCTGCTTTTGAGAGACAAAGAAAATTGTATACAGAAAAAGTAACATCACGCCAGGAATATGATCAGGCAGAACAAGCTTACCGTACTGCAGACGCTAATTATAAAGCTGCCGTTGAAGGGTTAAAAGGTACCGAGGCCTCAATCATGGGAGCAGAAGCACAGTTGGCAAGAGCTAATAAAGATCTTTCTAGAACTACACTGGTAGCACCTATGAATGGGATCATTAGTTTATTGGCTGTAAAAAAAGGAGAAAGAGTGGTGGGTACTGCTCAAATGGCAGGAACAGAAATGATGCGTGTGGCAGATATGCGCAGTATTGAAATACGTGTTGATGTTGGCGAAAACGATATTCCAAAAGTGAAGTTGGGCGATACTGCTTTGGTAGAAGTAGATGCTTATACCAATCGAAAATTCAAAGGACTTGTGTATAAAATTGCCAATCCGAATACACAAACAGCAGGGGCTACCACAACAGGTACAGAGGTAACCAACTATAAGGTACATATCAGACTCATTCCTGACAGTTATAAAGATATGATGGTCCCCGGAAGAGCTTTCCCATTTCGTCCGGGTATGAGTGCCAGTGCCGATATCCAAACCAATACCAAACAAAATGTATTGGCTGTACCACTGAATGCGGTAACCACTCGCGAAAAGAATAGCGATGGGAAAGGAGAAGCTTCAACAACAACTAGTACTGATGATAAGACAGGAGTAGATGATGAAGCGGTAGAAGAGGTTGTGTTTATTGTACAGAAAGACAATAAAGTGAAAAAAGTAAAAGTAAAAACTGCGATTCAAGATCTTAACTATATCGAAATATTAGAGGGATTAAATGATGGCGATCAGGTAGTAACTGGTCCGTATAATACTGTCAGTAAGATCCTAAAAGAGGGAAATCTCGTGAAAGTAGTGCCAAAGGATAAACTCTTTGAAGAGAAGAAGAAAGAATAAAATAGGAAGAAACAAGTAAGAAGAAACAAGAAACAAGGAAGCCACAAGTAATAAGAGACCAGGGAAATAGGGACGAATTTAAACAGCTCCGGACTTCAGTCCGGAGCTGTTGTTTAGAAGAACTTTATTCGTTAGCGTTGAACTATTCGCCATGGTCAATTAGCTATAACCGCCCGCCATTCCCTACAATTCCTATCTTCGCACTGGAACAATTCTTTGATACATGCGATATGGAATCATTGGGAGTGGAAGTTGGGCTACTGCATTGGCCAAAATTCTGACAGATAAAGGAAATAACATTTATTGGTGGGTAAGGAATGCTGAAACCATTCAGTACATCGAGAAAAGAAAACACAACCCACACTACCTCAGTGCTGCATATTTCAATCCTTCACAATTAGTTCTGAGTAGTGATTTACATAAGGTTGTTGAAGCCGTAGATGCATTGGTAGTTGCCGTTCCATCTGCATTCGCAGAACAGGTATTTGAACAATTGTCTCCGACTGATCTAAAAGGAAAAAAAATCATCTCTGCAATCAAGGGTATTTTACCAACTGACAATAGGTTGTTACATGAATACCTGTTCAACCATTTTCAATTTCCGGTAGAGGACTATTTTGCTTTATTGGGGCCATGCCACGCGGAGGAAGTGGCTTCAGAGAAATTATCATATCTCACCTTCTCAGGAAGAGATGCTATTACCACAGAGCAAATTGCTTCCGCATTCAATACAGAATACATCAATACGGTTGTCAACAATGATGTTGTAGGGGTTCAATATGCCGCAGTACTAAAAAATATTTATGCATTGGGTGCAGGTATTGCGCATGGATTGGAATATGGTGATAATTTCCTAAGTGTATACATCGCTAACAGTGCCAATGAAATGGTCACTTTTCTTCGAAAAATGAATGAAAAAGCGGGTGTTGAAACAGAAGAAGGGCATAATTATGCAGCATCTGTTTACTTAGGCGATCTCTTAGTAACCTGTTATTCGCTCTATAGTCGTAACCGTACTTTTGGTAACATGATAGGTAAGGGCTATTCTGTAAAAGCAGCCCAACTAGAATTGAATATGGTGGCAGAAGGATATAATGCCGCGAAATGTATTTACCGTACAAACCAAGAGGTGCAAGCACTAATGCCCATAGCTTCAGCCATTTATGAGATATTGTGGGAACACCGTTCTGCCGCTGATGGATTTAAGAAAATAGAAGGTTTTTTGGTTTAGTAAAAGTGGTAACTTTATCTCATGCCAGTTTCATTCACCTTATTAAGCCCCATGGTACTGCTGATACTTCTTGGTACAGTCATCGGTATCAACTTGTTGAGGAAACTATTGCGGCATGAATAATTGATGGGTAATACCCTTAAGTCTTAAGCATCCTTTTAAGCAGGTTAATTCAATCTTTTACGTTGTTATGCTTCTACAAAAAGATCTGCCGCTATCCCGTCGGCTAAAAACTTTCCCTTTGATGTTAAAATGAGGTGATGATTTTTCAATTGTATGTTTAGTTGATCTAAATGAGCTTCAGCAGATTTCATAATGTCATGCACTCTTTCTTCTCCCCAATTGTTTTGTAAAAAACTTAGTGAAATACCTTCCATGGTTCTTAAACTGGTCATCAGGTATTCATTGATCTTTTGAGCCATAGTCAATGTTTCTGATTCAAAAGGAACAACTCCTTGTTGCAGACTACTGATGTATAAAGGGTTATTGGAAATATTCCATTGTCTGGTAAGTGCTCCGTCAAAAGAGTGAGCAGAAGGTCCTAATCCTAAATAAGGTTTGCCTTGCCAATAACTGCTGTTGTGTTGACTTCTAAAACCCGGTTTAGCGAAATTAGATATCTCATAATGTTCGAAACCTGCCTCTTGTAGGGTTTGTGTAAGCATATTGAAATGAGTAGCCTGTATATCAGTATCAACATCTTTTTTTTGTCCATTTCGAACCATATGATCTAATGCAGTATTGGGTTCTACGGTTAGTGCATAACAAGAAAGATGAGGGATGCCTAAAGACAATGCTGTTTGAATGTTTTGTTGCCATCTTTCATTCGTAAGTCCAGGAGTACCATAGATCAGATCGATGGTTAGATTATTGAACCCCGCTATTTGTGCGTTTTCAATACAATCTTTGGCTTGTATGGCATTATGTGCACGATTCATCCATTGCAGATCTTCTTCAAAAAAAGATTGGATACCAATACTCAGTCTGTTGACACCCGTATTGAACCATTGACTCAATTTTTCATTAGTAATATCATCCGGATTGGCTTCCAATGTTATTTCAGTATCAGCACCAATCTTATAGTGTTCTTGTAAAGTGGAGAGAATAAGATCCAGTTCTGAAGCCAACAATAATGATGGAGTACCTCCGCCAAAATAAAGCGTACTAATCGGTTCTTGTATAAAATCTTTTCTCAGGGATGCTTCCCTGCAGATTGCTTTCACCATTTCAGGTTGCAGCTGCTGCTGTGTAGAAAAATGAAAATTACAGTAGTGACAAGCTTTCTTACAAAAAGGAACGTGAATGTAGATACCTGCCATGGCACAAAGATAGGAGGAGTCGGGGTGATTGGCATATCGGGTCATCAGGTATTAGGAGGAATATCTAAAACGGACTTGTAAAATTGCTACCCCCAACGCCCGATCACCTAATTACCCGATCACCCGATTACCCAATCTCCCTTATTTTTGCAGCGATGAATCTGTCTAAGCAACTCTCCTTATTGATACTTACCGTTTTTTTTCAGGTAGTTGTGGTTGCGCAGAGCGATACACAAGCTCGCAGTATTTCATCTCCCCAACAGTCGGCTCGCTTGGATTCAGGCAGAAGAAGTATCATCAATAGCATAAAGCAGGATTCCCTTGCGATAAGTGTTGATTCTCTTTCTCAGGTAACAGATTCAACCCAAACAGATAGTTTGCAAGCGGTCATTCCCGTTGTAGCAGTGAAAAGAATGGATACCTCCACTTATGCCAAGTACCTGACACATCCTTACCTGCCATTGACTAAGAAGCCGATGTTCATGATTTCAGATTTTAGAGATAGAAGAACATTGGATGATCTTTTTTATCTGCTCATGGGAGTACTCTTATTACTGGCATTTATACGATCTGCTTTTCCACGTTACTTTAAAAACTTGTTTGTATTGTTTTTTCAAACTTCTCTAAGACAAAAACAAACAAGAGATCAATTGCTGCAAGACAATTTAGGTTCCGTTTTTGTAAACCTATTATTCATTGTTAGTACGAGTATCTATGGTGCTTTGATAATTAGGCATCGCGAATGGCTGGATTATCCATTTTGGCATGTGATATTCTTTGGTGCAGGATTGTTAGCTGTTGTGTACTTTGGAAAATTTCTGTTTCTTCAATTTGCAGGTTGGGTATTCAATTCCAGAGAAGCAGCAATGAATTATACCTTTACTGTTTTCTTAGTCAATAAAGTTTTGGGTGTTAGTTTGGTACCTTTTCTCTTTTTTATGGCATTTGCCACCACCTCACTAAGAGAAATAGCTTTTACGATTTCAGTAGGCTTAACCGGGCTATTGTTACTTTATCGCTATGTTGTTTCTTTTGCCACTATTAGGAACACATTGAAAGTGAACGCTTTACATTTTTTCCTTTACCTTTGTGCCGTGGAGATATTGCCGCTATTGGTTTTATATAAACTGATGGCTGATTATATCGGCGGAAGGTTTTAATTTTGCAAAATCTCAGAAAGCAAGCATGGTAAAGAACGGATCCAAACAATCGGGAGCGACTAAAGCCGCAAGAAGAATCCTGATCTCTCAGCCCAGACCGGAAAGCGATAAGTCGCCTTATTTCGATCTGGAGCGTAAATACAAAGTAGAGCTAGTATTTCACCCCTTTATTAAGCTGGAAGGGATACCTGCAAAGGAGTTTCGCAAGCAGAAGATCGATATCATGCAATACTCTGCCGTGATATTCACAAGCAGAAATGCTATCGATCATTTTTTCCGCACTTGTGAAGAAATGAAAGTAACCATCGGTCAGGATACGAAGTATTTCTGTATCACTGAAGCAGTAGCTCTCTATCTGCAAAAGTTTATCTTATATCGGAAAAGAAAAGTCTTTTATGGCGCCGATGGTACAAATAAGAGCATGTTCGATGTAATCAACAAGCATAAGGAAAACGAAAAGTTTCTTTATGTGTGCAGTGAGAACCAGCAAGACAATGAAATTGTTACCTGGCTGAAATCCAATAACTGCGAATTTCAATTGGCTTTCATGTATCGTACCATCAGTAACGACATCAAAGAAGTGATCGATGGTAAAGAATATGACGTGATCTGCTTTTTTACACCCAGCGGTGTAAAAAGCTTGTTTGATAACTTGCCCGATTTCAAACAAAATGGTACTGTGATTGGCGCTTTTGGTAATAACACTTCTAAAGCAGTGGAAGATGCAGGCTTAAAACTGGAGATCAAAGTCCCATCACCTCAAAAACCAAGTATGGTGTCAGCACTGGATCAATTCCTTGCTTCAACAGTATCAAAAAAATAATATAAATCTTACTTTTTTTTAAACCCCTTGCATGGTCAAGGGGTTTTTTGTAGATGATAGATATTACTTTAAGACGTATTCATCTATCCTACTACATTCATGATTCACTATTTTTAAATTTTACTCATGTCTACAGCACATACACATACCAATTTATTGATCCATGAAACAAGTCCCTACCTTTTACAGCATGCGCATAATCCTGTGAATTGGTATCCTTGGGGTGAAGAGGTCTTGGCATTGGCAAGAAAAGAGCAAAAGCCCATATTGGTAAGTATAGGGTATGCTGCCTGTCATTGGTGCCATGTCATGGAAAGAGAAAGTTTTGAGGATGAAGAAACAGCCCAATTGATGAATGAATACTTCATCAATATTAAAATAGACCGAGAGGAAAGACCCGATATTGATCATATCTACATGGATGCAGTTCAAGCCATGACGGGTAGTGGGGGATGGCCATTGAATGTATTTCTTACGCCAGAAGCCAAACCTTTTTATGGCGGTACTTATTTTCCACCGGTTCGAGCTCATAACAGACCTTCATGGAAAGAAGTATTGACAGGGCTTCATAAAGCATTCAATGAAAAAAGAGAGGAGATTGATCAACAAGCAGAGAAGCTAACTTCTCATCTGCTAAAATCGAATCAATTTGGAACAGGAAAAGTGGAAAGAGAAGGGTGGATGCATCAGGAAACGATCGATGATATTTGTAGCCATATGCTGAAACAAGCAGATACTGAATGGGGTGGATTTGGCAACGCACCAAAGTTTCCTCAAACAGCCACGATTCGCTATTTGTTACGACATCATCATTTGAATCAGCATCCCGAAGCGCTCAAGCAGGCGCTATTGAGTATTGACAAAATGATTGATGGAGGTATTTATGACCAATTAGGAGGCGGTTTTGCAAGATATAGTACCGATACAGAATGGCTGGCACCTCACTTCGAAAAGATGTTGTATGATAATGCTTTGCTGGTAACCACCATGTGTGAAGCCTATCAATTGACCCGTTCTGCGAAATATGCAAGGGCCATTCGAGAAACGCTCTCTTTTGTGCAAAGAGAATTGATGCACCCGGAAGAAGGATTTTTTAGTGCGTTGGATGCCGATAGCGAAGGTGTTGAAGGGAAATTTTATACCTGGCAAAAAAACGAAATCGAGGAAACACTATCAGTTGAAGATGCAGCATTGTGTTGTGCTTATTACGGAATCACAGAAGAAGGTAACTGGGAACATACCAATATTTTGCACGTACGTCAACAGCCCGATGTATTTGCGAAAGAACATGGGATGGATGAAGCCGATTGGTTGGACAGATTGGAGCTGATCAAATCAAAATTATTGCAAAAGAGAAGTGCAAGGATTCGTCCTTCATTGGATGATAAACAGTTACTTGGTTGGAATGCATTGATGAATACAGCTTTTTCACAGGCTTATGCTGCTTTGGGCGATATTCTCTATAAAGACATTGCTGTCAAGAACATCACTTTTCTGGAAAAATGTTTCCAAGATGGCCAGAATCACTATTGGAAACATACCTATAAAGGGGGAAAAGCCATGATTCCCGCTTTTTTAGATGACTATGCCTACTTGATACAAGCCTACATTTCTTTACAAGAAATAACAGGAGATGGCCAATATTTAATAAAAGCAAAATCCATTCTAGAACAAGTGAACCGTGAGTTTGGAGAAGTAGAAACAGGGTACTATTTCTATACTCAAGAAGGACAAAAAGATGTCATAGTAAGGAAAAAAGAAGTGTATGATGGGGCAACGCCCAGCGGTAATGCAGTGATGGCTTATAATCTTCAATATTTGGGAAGGGTTTTTGATCAAAAAGAATGGCTGAATAGAATGGAGAGAATGGTGGGTGGTTTGTCGCAAGCTATTGTGAAATACCCCACTTCTTTTGGCGTTTGGGAATTGGCTATGCAGGGTGAAGTAGC
>CALRLC020000001.1:0-811939 GCA_943368425.1 Brevundimonas vancanneytii | reverse complement strand
AGAATGGGTCATGTACCATGTGGCCGATTCTATTTTACCATGCAATTCTGATTCTAGCCATACATAACTTTTGATATCAGAAGTAGGAAATGATTGTAGATCATCCAGCTTATAAACGGACATCGATAAGTTGGAAGAAATGAGCGTATTGGTATCATTTTTACTCCGTATAGAGAAGTTTACTTTTGTTCTTTTCGCGATCGCAGCTCTCTTGTCTAATTGTATATCAAGGTCCATGATGGAATCAGGTTTCTTAAACACAAGTCTCTCACCCAAGGGTTTGTATGCTTCATCCAATAATGTAATAACAGAAACACCGGTCTGTAACAAACTATCAGGTATTGTAACGGTTGCTGTACCATTCAAAATAGTTGCGATAATGGGTTTTTGTAAATGTTGACCTGATTTTATCAATACAAAAAAATTACCCGCACCAATATTGGTGGTTAGGTGTATTATTCTTTTCCCAAGAGCTGCATCAACCCTCCAAGCATAACCGGTTTCATGGATGGCAGGCAATTCTCTCTCTATCCATGTGTCATTGGATGGTTTTACAAATACTTTATATTGCTGACCTTTCAGTGGAGTAAAATCAAAATTGCCTAGGCCAAAACGATAGGTTGAGAATCGAGTTATAGTATCATTTTTTTGATCTACAATTACCCCCGTAGCGTTTATACCTTTTCCGCTTTTATCCACAATTCGGAAGCCTATTCGATTTTTTAATCCTGCTATCAATTTTCCTCCTTCCGGATAAAAACCTGATTCTATTGTATTAGTTACAGATTTAGTTTGTAGGCTACGCTTTTGTGTATTGATGATCAAAATATTCTTTTCAAAAAAAGACGCGCTACCTACATTTCTCATCCAAGTTGTATAGGCCCTAAGTGTATAATAGCCGGTTTTTAAAGTTGCAGGTAACTGGAATGAACCACTGCCTTTACCTTCAGTAATGGCAATTTTACCTTGTAATAGTATTTTCTCATCATGTCCAATAACCTCAACATATGCTACTTTACTAAGGTTACTTAATAGGTTTTGCTCAGCAGATATGACATAAAGTTTAAGCCAACTGATTTCTCCTGCTATGTATTGATCTTTATCTGTGTGTACGAATATCTTTTCCTGAAAAATATTATCCGGACTTATGCGAATTCTACTGCCTAAAATTGAATCAGTGGGTTGCGCATGTAATCCCATTAACCATAGTAAGCAAAGGCTAGTTAAAAAGCTCCTGATATAAAGGTTGTGCGATGAATTTTTAAACATGCTCTATCATTACTTTAAGGCCAAAAAAGCGGTTTACGATTGGTGCCACCTCGTCTTGTACAATCCAGACATTCATTTCTTGCTATCGCCAATCCACCACCCGTTATGAAATAATAAGGAGCGTAGCTAGTATCAAGGTAGTTGAATTGTAAGTAATCGGCAGGGTTTTGCTGGGTAATCAAAATGCTACAATCGCCCCCTGGTAATACCGATACCCAATTTTGTAAATCAGCATTATCAATAAATATTCTTTTTTCAGTTATAGAGCTCGCTGTAAGAAACCCAATAACCGGTTCGCTGGGATTATTCAGATTGAAAAAATTTCCTTTGAGTTGTGAGGGTTGCGGATCAAAAATACTTCCCGTTTGTTGCGTATTTCTTCTCAATATTTCCCAATATTGATATGCTTCTTTTGTAAGTGCATATTGTTTCACAAGGATACTGTATTTGACACCAATTAATGGGTCATGTTGAGGAATGGTTCTAATTTTTAGTTTACTTATTCTATCCTCACTCAAGGCTACTGTAGAACCTATAACAATATCACTTGAATAAACAGTTCCCCAACAGTTATACAATTGTGTAAGCGAATCATGAAAGAAAATACGTCTATTGTTGACCCCATAACTTGAGTTGTAGTTGGCTCTATATTGCCAAGTTTCAATATAGTCCCAACGATAATACTGTGTTTTATTCTGTGGGTCGTGTGTGTAACCATAAATGGAAACATCTTGATCCTGTTCCCAGGTTACACTGTCTATTGCGGGGCTAATTTTAATAGGAACGAATTCGGAGGCGTAGTTATTTCCATCTGAGGTGTTGATTCTTAGTCTGTATTTGAGTGCGTTATTCAGAAATAGTGGAGCACTTTGATATTGTCCTTTTTCAGTGCCAGGATTCAATGCATAAGAAACTCCATTTTCTGATTCAATATTTATTCTGGCATTTAGTTCAGGGTTAATAAGAATGGTATCTGATAAACGTTTTGTTCGGCTTAGTTGAATGGTAGTAATGCCACCGGAATTTGCGTTGATCACCCCGTCTATGACCAAGTATTTATAATCAGTGGTAACTGCAGGGGCATCGTAAGGTTTTTTACAAGCAGTGCCTAGTAGCATTAAGAAAAGTAAAAAATATATAACAAACCTTCGCTTCATAATTAAAATTTAAAATTGTAAGTGATAAAAGGAATTGCAGTACCAAAAACTGATAACTGGTATCCTTTAATTGCACTTGCTTCTGCTACAAAAAAAACGGAGTAAGGGTTTTGTCTCGCCAATACATTGTATACGCCCAATGACCATGAACTATGTGCTAACTTTTTTTTCTTATGATTTCCTTCAAAATTCACCGAGAGATCCGAACGAATATAATCCTCGATTCTAAATTGATTTCTGTCAGAGTATAATACCCTTTGGGCTCCAGCTTGGGTAAATATTGCGATTGGTAATGTAATAGGTCTGCCGGTGCTATATACGGCATTCATTGATAAACTTAACCGATGGGAAAAACGATAATTCAATACGAGATTGAAATTATGAGGCTTATCAAAATTTGCAGGATACTCATTCCCATTATTGATTTGTTCTCCCGCAAGCGGATCATTTACTCGTAAGAATACCCTTGAATACGTATAGCTGATCCATCCATTTAGTTTGCCACTATTTTTTCTAAATAAAAATTCAGCTCCCCATGATCGTCCCTGGGTACTCAATACATCTGTTTCTAGTTGTTGGTTCAATAAAAGTTTTGCACCGCTTTTATAGTCCAAATAATTATTCATGCGCTTGTAAAAAATTTCTACAGACGCCTCAACATTACCTCCGCTCAAGTTTCGGTAATAACCAAGAGAGAGCTGATAACCCGTTTGAGGTTTAATATAGGTATCACTTAGTTTCCAAATATCCGTAGGTGAAATACTAGCAGTATTGGATATAGAGTGAATGTATTGGCGGAGAGTGTTAAAACTGAATTTTATAGATTCATTATCCGAAAAAGTATACCTGCTTGCTATTCTAAATTCAAGACCATTATAGAACTTGATAGATTTATTTCTTGAAAAGAGCTGTGAGTCAATCACATTGTTGAGTTGCCTTGGCAAATTCGGTACATATTGATATACTTTGGCAGGCCCTAAATAGTTGAACATTGAATAACGAATTCCAAGATTCAATGATAGCTGTTTATTGATATTCACTTTATCACCCAGATAAATGGCTGTTTCCAAAGCGTTTTCTGGAGGAACTTTATCTCTTGCAACAATTGACAAGGACCCTTTTGGTTGATAATCGCCCGGCTGGATATTATATTTTACTGTATGTACTCCGAAGTTAAAAGTGTGTTTTTCATTTACGTTATATGTAAATTCTGTTCTGATATGCGCTTGGTTGATACCAAACAGCAAACGATACGCATTCAAAGGATTCCGATCAGATGTTATATCATACCTGTATTGGTCAATCCCAGTTGAAACTGTCCCAAAAAAACGTTCATTAAACGAATGTTTCCACTTTAGAATTAGATTGCGATTGCCATAATGGTATATGG
Source organism: Brevundimonas vancanneytii (assembly GCA_943368425.1). Classification (GTDB taxonomy): domain Bacteria; phylum Bacteroidota; class Bacteroidia; order Chitinophagales; family Chitinophagaceae; genus Sediminibacterium; species Sediminibacterium vancanneytii_A. The sequence continues at coordinate 808,123 of CALRLC020000001.1, read as the reverse complement.
TATCGCTGTTGAGATTAAACCTGTCATTGCTGACATATCCTGTGATATATAACCGATCTTTTTCTGAAATAGTATGAGTTATGTTAAGGCTAACATCATGAAAAGATGCTTTGCTATTTTGATAGGTTTTATCAGGAACTTTTGCCAGTAACCAATCAGAATATGTGGTTCTTCCACTTAAAATATAATTGGTTTTGCCTTTATTCATCGGCCCCTCCAAAGTTAGTCGACTGGTTAGAAGACCAATACCACCACTAACTTGGCTTTTTTTACTATTACCTTCTCTTGGAGTTACATCCAGTACCGAGGATAATCGTCCGCCATATCTTTCGGGTATGGCGCTTTTGTAAAGTTCTACCCCTTTAACAGCATCAGCATTAAAAGCAGAAAAAAATCCAAATAGGTGTGAGGGGTTGTAAATGGTAGCATCATTATACAAAATCAAATTTTGGTCGGCAGCACCTCCTCTAACATTAAATCCGGTACTGGCTTCACCAACTGAGGTAACTCCCGGTAATGTAAGCACTACACGTAGTATATCTGTTTCCCCCAATATTGCAGGTACTTGTCGTATTGCTTTTACGTTCAACCTGTCTACTCCCATTAATAAGCCTCTTACATTGGAAGTCTTCTCAGAACGAACAATCACTGATTTCAAGCTTGCAACATATTCATCCATTTCTATGTTTAATTTTCCATCTCCGTTTAGTTGGACCTCGCGTTTGGTATCTTTCATTCCAACACTGTTAATAAAAATGGTCTGTCTGCCTTTGGGTAAAGAGAGGGTGAAAAATCCATATTGATCTGTCAACACCTTAATTGATGGCGTATCCGTATACAACAAAGCCCCAACAATGGCTTCTCCATTTCTTTTATCTCTAATATAACCAGTTACAACCGCATTCGTTCTTGAACTATTTATGCTTTGACCAATAACAATTAGTTTACGATCCTCATTGCCTTCTAACTTTTTATCGATAATTGGATTTAATTCAAAAGCGGCAGGTGTTACAGAATCCGCTTCTACAGTAAGTGTTTGATTGAAATAATCATTTGGTAAACTTGTTTGAATCGCTATTCCTTTTGTTATAAATACTTGATCACGAAAAATGGAAAATTGTAAAGGCGTATTGTTTAACGCTGATGATAAAACTGTTTTTAACTCTTTAGAAGATGATGTATAGATAATTTTAAGACCTTTCACGTCGTTAGTATCGTAATAAACCCGAACACTCCATTCTTTTTCTATCAAAGAAGCAAATTGAGGGAATGCAATAGTATCAGATGTCATCATAATAGTGCTCTGCTTTGCAAAAGCAAAATGCTGGCAAACCAGCAATAAACCTAATAGCGCCAGGCAACGATTCATGTTTTGCATACTATAGTTTTCCCTTTGAAAGTGCTTGTATTAATCCAATCAAATAACTTCTTGGATCCGTTCGGAAAGAAATGGGTGATTGTTGCATCCACTGGCGTATTTCATTTTTCTCCTCTGGAAATAAGTCAAATAAGTTTCTTTGATGTTTAACCTCATAAAATGTATTATTCATGGCTATAAAAAATCTGGAATACCCAACAAATGAAGCTTTGGTATCTCTGTAGTCTTCAGCTTTTAGTGGGTACTCAATTTTTTTGGTGTGACGAGCCAATACCTGATACTTGCCATCTAACAATAACTCATAGTAGCCGGTTATAGGTAAAGTTTGATGGAGACTATCTTTTACAAGTCGAATAAAGACGTGCTGATTGAAAGCGAACCTGTTTACTTTCTCGTTTTGCACCTCCAATGTGATAGATTGATCCGTCGGGATTAGAATAAGCTTATCTGAAAAGATGTCATAGCCAATGTTCAATCCTTCATAGTATACATCTCCAAAATCTACCGAGCCAATGTTGAATTCATGCTTTTCATCATAAAAAGGATGTCCTTTGGCGTTACTTCCAAGACGCGCATACTCTGGTGCCATATAAATAAGGGCCCGATTACCGATGTTTTTTTGATAGAGCAATATTGCTTCATGTAAACGTGATTTGGATGAATCACTCATAGGAGCATTCAAAGACTGCCCTAATACAGTCGTGGTAAAAAGAAGAGAAAAAATAGGGTAAAAACAAACGGTACAAAAGGTTTGTCGTTTCATTGATTGAATGTAATCGAAACCTGTTTTTTTAGCCATACCGCTCATAAAATTTAAAATGACTAGGAGGTATCTGTATTCTGTAATCAGTTGATATCAGTTGATGCTGCCGAATACATGCGATAGGCGGTATTGTCCTTTCATATATTTATCTCATCCCAGCCCATCCATCTTTTTGGTTATGATAATATCTGCCATACTAACAAATCGAAGACAGTACTACGGGATTTGTACAAAAAAGTAAAGTGTATAACTGAAATGATCCAAGAAAGCGTGAAGTAAAAAAAGGTCTGAATAAAGGTAGTTTAAACGGTTGCCCAACAAATGATCTTATCTAAGGTTCTTTTTCTTTATGCTTAGAAATTGAACCTTTCTCCAATTTGATAGGTGTTGGGTTGTGAAATCTGGAGCATTTACGTAATTGCGGACAATAAAAAAAGGCTATAATGATTATAGCCTTTTTCTGTGATCCCGCTGGGACTCGAACCCAGGACCCATACATTAAAAGTGTATTGCTCTACCAACTGAGCTACGGAATCTCCTTCCTTAGAACTGAAAATACATTGCTGTATTTCGTTTTGGGAGTGCAAAAATAGGTGAAATACAAAACCAGCCAAATTTTTATGCTTCTTTTTTAGAGTATTTACTCACATTCAATTCCTTATAAGTAATCCTAAACTGTATTTTTGTTCTTTAATCAATTAAAATATGGCGCATTTCCTGAACAAAGTTGTGGTGGTTACCGGAGGTTCTGATGGTATTGGTAAAGCCTTGGTAGAATCTTTTCTTGCATTGGGTGCTAAAGTGGCTACCTGTGGACGTAACTATGATAAACTTTATCAACTTCAATCAGCTCATCCTGGTGCGCCTTTGTTGATTCATACTGCTGATGTAAGTAAAGAACAAGATTGTAAACAATTTATTGATATGACCATCAAATCATTCGGTACCATTGATGTTCTTATTAATAATGCAGGAATATCCATGCGCTCCATTTTCGAAGAAGTAGAGTTGGACACTTTGCGTAAAGTGATGGACATTAATTTCTGGGGTACTGTTTACTGTACCAAATTTGCATTACCACATATTTTGAAGAACAAAGGATCTATTGTCGGAATTTCTTCTATTGCCGGTTACCGCGGGTTGCCTGGCAGAAGCGGTTATTCTGCTTCCAAATTTGCTGTGAATGGCTGGCTGGAAGCACTCAGAACAGAACTTCTGGAAAGCGGTACCAATGTTTTATGGGTTTGTCCGGGGTTCACGACTTCCAATATTAGAAACGTTGCTTTGAATAAATCAGGTCAATCACAGGGTGAATCTCCCATGAATGAGGGGAAAATGATGAGCTCTGAAGAATGCGCACAGCATATCATAAAAGCGATCGAAAAAAGAAAAAGAACCATCGTTCTTACATTTACAGGTAAGAGGACTGTTTTCATGAATCGCTTTTTTCCATCGCTGACTGATAAGCTGGTACGTAAGTTTTTCTTCAAAAATGGACAGCTGGTGAAATAAGCTGCGTATCCTGACGTTACTTATGCGGCATGCCCATCTTAACGTTGACAACTGATATAGGCCAGCGAGATTTTCTCGTCGGTGCTATCAAGGGACAGTTCCTGCAACTGGATCCTACAGCCAATATTTGTGACATCACGCATTATTTGCCGCAAACAAACTTTCCTCAAGCTGCTTATATCTGTGCCAATGCCTTTAAGCATTTTCCGGCGGGCACATTTCATTTGATCATCGCTAATTTGTTTGAGTCGCCCTTAAAATATGTGTTGATGGCTAAACACCGCCAACAATACATTATTTGTTCTGATAATGGCTTATTGACCATGATCACAGGAGAAAAACCCAAAGAGATCATTGCAATCCCTTTGGGTGTTGCTAAAAATTTATTACAGATCACTAGCGCTATCGCCGTAGCTATCAATACTTTCTCTAAAACCGGGCAGCTTAGTAGTATTGGACAAGCGATTGAGCATATTGATGAAAAATATCCGCTCAGACCAACCGTAGGACCGGATTGGATAGAAGGTCAGATATTGTTTATTGATCAGTTTGAAAATGTGGTGATTAATATCACAGAGGCAGAATTCAATGAACACCGTAAAGGAAGAAATTTCAAGATCGTTTTTAAAAGAAATGAGGTGATTGAAACGATTAGTGCCAATTATACATCGGTTCCGGAAACAGAAAAATTGGCTTGGTTCAATTCTGCCGGCTATCTCGAAATAGCCCTCCGGAATGGAAATATGGCCGGACTTTTTGGCTTACAAGGTTTTAACGAGCAATTACAAAAGACGCCGTCCATCGATACAAGCTGGTTCTATCAAACCATTAGGGTATTCTTTGAAGGATAGGGGCAGTGAGTAGTGAGTAGTCAGTAGTCAATAGGGTTATCGATCTTAGGACTCACTACTCACTATTCACTACTGACCAATCACCGCTCATTTCTCTTTCCACTTTTCACTTCTTTCTAGTATTTTCGCATCCGCAATGACATCGTCATTGGATCATTAAATCAATCAAAATCTTATGGCATACGACTTAATCGTTATTGGAAGTGGTCCGGGTGGATATCCAGCTGCTATCCGTGCTTCTCAGCTTGGTTTTAAAGTAGCAATCATTGAAAAGGAAAGTCTGGGTGGTATCTGTCTGAACTGGGGCTGTATTCCTACCAAAGCATTGTTAAAAAGTGCGCAGGTCTATGAATACCTGAAACATGCTTCTAACTATGGTATCAATGCAACCGGTACCCATGATTTTGGAGGTGTCATCAAGCGTAGCCGTGGCGTAGCAGATAAAATGAGTAAGGGTGTTCAGTTCCTGATGAAGAAGAACAAGATCGATGTCATCATGGGCTACGGTAAAATACAGTCTAAAGGAAAAGTCGAAGTAACTGCCGCAGATGGTAGCAAGCAGATTGTAGAAGCCAAATATATCGTTATTGCCACCGGCGGTCGCAGCCGTGAATTACCGAACCTGAAACAGGATGGTAAAAAAGTAATCGGTTACCGTGAAGCGATGGTACTGCCTGAGCAGCCTAAAAGCATGATCGTTGTGGGAAGTGGTGCGATTGGTGTTGAGTTTGCTTATGTATACAATAGCATGGGTACCAAGGTAACCATCGTTGAATTCATGCCTCGTATTGTTCCTGTTGAAGATGAAGACATTTCAAAAGAGTTGGAAAAACAGTATAAGAAACAAGGTATTGAGATCATGACCAATGCTTCTGTTGAATCAGTAGATACTTCTGGTGCCGGAGTAAAAGCACAGGTTAAAAAACAAGATGGTTCTGTTGTAACCCTTGAAGCGGATGTGGTACTAAGCGCAGTAGGAGTAGTGGCTAATATTGAAAATATTGGTTTGGAAGAAAATGGAATCAAAGCTGAAAAAGGAAAGATCATCGTTGACAAATACCAGCAAACCTCTGTAGCAGGTATCTACGCAATTGGAGACTGCTCACCCGGACAAGCACTCGCACACGTTGCGGCTAAAGAAGGGATCAATGCTGCTGAACACATGGCTTACTTGGAGAAGAAACACCACCATTTACCTGAAGCCATCGATTACAATAATATTCCTGGCTGTACTTACTGTATCCCTGAAATTTCTAGCGTAGGTTATACTGAGAAAGCTGCTAAAGAAGCAGGATATGAGATCAAAGTGGGTAAATTCCCATTTGTGGCAAGTGGTAAGGCAAGTGCTGCAGGTGCAACTGAAGGTTTCGTGAAAGTGATTTATGATGCGAAGTATGGTGAATTCTTGGGTTGTCACATGATCGGTTATAACGTCACTGAAATGATTGCAGAAGCGGTTGTGGCACGTAAACTCGAAACCACTGCACATGAAATTTTGAATGCTGTACACCCACACCCAACCATGAGCGAAGGCTTGAAAGAAGCAACAGCTGCGGCTTATGGTGAAGCGATAGATATTTAGTGATTTTTTGATGTCTGATCGCAGATGTCAGATTTGATATTTTAAAAGATGCCGGATGTTTTGTCCGGCATCTTTTTTTAGATTTTCACAAAAGAATTCATTTTAATTCAACGTTCTGTATGTTGTAGGAGATATACCTGTTTTTTGTTTGAATAAGCGCGTAAAATGTTGTGGATATTTGAAACCTAATTGATATGCCACTTCTGCAATCGATTTATCCAAATCAAATATTCTTTCTTTTGCTAAGTCAATCACTTTTTCCTGAATATACTCTTGCGCTTTTTTGCCGGTTTCTTTTTTAATCAGATCACCAAAATAATTGGCAGATAAGTTTAAGGCGCTTGCACAATAGGATACTGATGGTAGCCCATGTGATTGAGGCTGATTAGTGCTATAATATTCGTTCAAAAGCGTTTCGAATTTCTCTAAGATGCCTGTGTGGCTATAACTTCGTGTAATAAATTGGCGATCGTAAAATCGTGTACAGTAATTTAGAAATAACTCAATATTGGCAGCAATGAGTTTTTTGCTATGATTATCAATTGGTCGATCTAGTTCGTATTGAATTTTTACGAAGCAATCCAAAACAATTTGTTTTTCTTTCTCTGATAGATGTAGTGCTTCATTAATATCGTATGAGAAGAAGTGATATTCCTGAATATGCTTACCTAAGGAAGTACCTTTAATTAATTCCGGATGGAAAAGAAGTGCCCATCCTTTGGGAGCAAATGAAGTAACACCAGGTTGAACGCCCAATATTTGTCCGGGTGCAATAAATACCAGAGTCCCTTCTTGATAGTCATAATGATAACGGCCATATTTTAACTCACCGCAATGTATTTCTTTTAGAAAAACGGCATACATGCCGAAGTTAAAAGTTTGGGCAGGCATTGGTTTGGCTTTTGATAGATCAATAACGGACACTAACGGATGTAGTGTCTCAACCCCTCGCATATGATTATACGTGGAAACGTTGTCAATGTGTACAATATCCAGCATTATTCAACTCATTTTGTTTATCAAATGTAATAACTAGCGTAAGCTTTTTTAAATAGATAATTCTTTGTCAGTAAAAATGGTAAGTAGTGCAGTAATTGGTATAACTATATAGTAATAGTGCTGAATGATATTTGTATCATTAAATTATCAGTATGTCATTGCAAAACAGAAGAAACTTTATTAAATCAAGTACAATGGCTGCGGGTGTTACAATGTTAACCTCAGCCCCTTCTGAAAATCTTATTGAAAATGTGCTAGCCCAACAAAAGAAAACATCGATAAAAAATTCTCGTGTATTAGGTTCAGGGAGTAATAGTATCACAGTGAATCAAGGTATAGGATTAGGATGCATGGGGATGAGTTATCACAGAAGTTTTATACCTGAGAAAACTGCTATGATTGCTTTATTAAGAAAAGCATATGAACAAGGACTGAATTTTTATGATACAGCAGAAGCTTATGGGCCATTGGTAAATGAGGCATTAATAGGGGAAGCGCTAATCCCATTCAGAAAGGAGGTTATCATTGCTACAAAATTTGGGTTTAAAAATGGAAGACCGTCAGAAGGATTAGATAGCAGACCTGAGAGAATCAGATCCGTTGTAGAGCATTCGTTGAAAAGTTTAAAGACAGACTACATCGATTTGTTGTACCAGCACAGAGTGGATCCAAATATTCCTATTGAAGATGTCGCAGGTACTGTACGGGATCTTATAAAAGAAGGTAAAGTAAAGTATTTTGGCCTTAGTGAGGCTAGTTCAGCAAATATTCGTAAAGCGCATTCTATACAACCACTAACAGCTTTGCAAAGCGAATATTCTTTAATGACACGTCAGCCGGAAACTGGCGCACTGAAAGTATGTGAAGAATTGGGAATTGGTTTTGTTTCTTATAGTCCATTAAGTAGGGGTATGCTAACAGGTTATTTAAACGAGCGTTCAAAATATGATCCTACGAATGATAATCGTCCATCACTACCTCGCTATCAACCACAAAATGTGATTGCGAATTGGCCCTTAATCGAGGTGTTGAAAACATTCGGAGATGAGAGAGGATTAACTGTAGCACAAGTGGCATTGGCTTGGTTATTAGCTCAAAAGCCTTTCATTGTAGCAATTCCAGGTACTACTAAACCAGCTCATTTTTACGAAAATTTCCAAGCATCACAATTTGAATTTTCAAGTAGTGAATTACATACATTGTCAAAGGCAATCAATAAAATTCCAATAGTTGGAGACAGATATACAGGGCTGGCGGCACAACAAACTGAGAAATGATTTTTTAGTATTTTCCTGTGATAAATATTAGCTGGTCTTATGTATACAATGTATGCATTTCTTTTCCTAAAAATGATGAATGCTCGATTTTCATGTTGAATGGGAGCAGTATTGAACTGGGAACATCCATTTTTGTTGATCACCTATCAGAATAGATTATTTCGAATAAAAACTTTAATTTAAAGGGATTTTCGGATAGGGCTTTTAAGTCCTGTCAATGATCAACCATTAAACTCATCTTATGGCCAAGATTACATTCAAAGTAAACAAGAAGGAATACACCATTGATGCCGACCCGCAGATGCCATTGCTTTGGGCTATCCGCGATATCGTTGGATTAAAAGGAACCAAATATGGATGTGGTGTTGCACAATGTGGTGCCTGTACGGTTCATATGGATGGACAACCCATCCGTTCCTGTTCTATTCCTGTGATGGGTGTAGCGAATAAATCAATCACTACGATTGAAGGTCTTTCAGAAGATAATAGCCATCCGGTTCAGGCTGCTTGGATCGAAGAACAAGTACCACAGTGTGGTTATTGTCAGTCCGGACAAATCATGGCCGCAGTTGCATTACTACAAAAGAAGGCTTCACCTACGGATGCTGATATAGATGCTGCCATGCAAGGGCATATCTGTAGATGTGGCACTTATCCACGAATCAGAGAAGCGATCAAAAAAGCTTCCAAGAAAATGGCCACTAAAGGATAGTATCCACATTATTCAACCACAACAATGACAGTCATGGAACCAAAAGATATTTCAAGAAGAAAATTCATCAGAGCCACCGGATTGTCGGCCACTGCGCTGACCTTGGGTTTTTATTTTTCCGGTGAAACAAAAGCATCGACCATTATCAAAGGGGAAGATGCAGAGAATTATGGTGTATCGCTGAATTCATGGATACATATCGATACCAGTGGCAAAGTCACCATCGTGAGTCATCGCGCTGAAATGGGACAAGGTGCTTATCAGGCAATTCCTCAAATGATTGCTGAAGAGTTGGAAGTAAATCTCGATGAAGTCAATATCATTTTCGGAAAAGGGGATACTGTAAAATATGGTAATCAAATTACCGGTGGTAGCTCTACCGTACGCGGTACGTATAAGAATTTATCCAAGTTGAGTGCCAGTGCTCGCGAAATGCTGATCACTGCTGCTGCCAACAAATGGAATGTTCCTGCTGCTGAATGTTATGCGGAAGCCGGACATGTGATCCATCGTCCATCCGGTAAAAAAATGCATTATGGTGAGCTGGTAGTAGATGCTTCAAAATTGGAAGCACCGAAAAATGTGCAACTGAAAAAAATAGAGGAGTATAAATTGGTTCGTAAACCACTTCCACGTCAGGATACTCCTTTAAAAACAAATGGCACGGCTGTTTTTGGTATCGATAAAACATTACCGGGGATGCTCTACGCGATGGTAGAAAGAAATCCTCGTTTGCGAGGTAAGGTGAAATCTTATGATGATACTGCAGCACTGAAAGTACCTGGAGTGAAGAAAGTTTTTAAGGTTACGATGAAAGTATTTGATACTGATCGTGAAGGTATAGCAGTTGTGGCAGAGTCAACCTGGGCTGCGATGCAAGGACGGAAAGCATTGAAAGTTGTGTGGGATGACGCAGGGTTTGATTATGTGAATACGGAAGACATCTATAAAAAAATGAAAGCAGAGTTGCAATCCAAAGAAGGATTATCTGCCAAAAAACAAGGTGATCCCGATCCGATCTTGGCACAACAAAAAACAAAATTGGATGTGGTCTATGAAACACCTTATCAAGCCCATGCTTGTATGGAGCCTTTGAATTGTGTCGCACATTATAAAGGAGATTCAATTGAGATCTGGGGACCTATTCAGGCGCCCGATTGGGTTCAAGGTGATATCAGTCAAAAGATGGGTATCAAAAAAGACAATGTGATTGTGAATATGACATTCCTAGGTGGAGGCTTTGGACGTAAAGCATTTCTAGATTATACGCATGAAGCATGTTTGATCTCTAAAGAAGCAGGAGCACCCGTTCAAGTGATTTGGACACGTGAAGATGATATGACACAAGGACCTTTCCGTCCGGGCGTAAGTTATAGAGCAGAAGGAGCTGTCAATAATGGAGAGATCAGTGCTGTTAAGTTCAGATTGTGCGGACAAAATATTGGACATTGGATGGGCAGTAAAAAAGATGTACCTAATGACAGCGTATTAGAAGGCTTTCAACCCAGTTATTTTGATAGTATCAAAAATATCAGTTTCTCGGATGTGCCATTTGAAACACCGATTCCGATCATGTGGTGGCGTTCAGTGTATGCTTCTACTAATGGTTTTGCATATGAAAGCTTCATGGATGAACTAGCGGTTGCAGCAGGAAAAGATCCTTTAGCATTTAGAAAACAGTACTTGAAAAATGAGCGTTGCCAAAAATTATTGGATAAAGTAGAACAGGTCTCTGGATGGAAAACCAAAAAACCTAAACAAGGGTATGGTGTTGCAATTACTGAATGTTTCAATAGTAGTGTGGCGCAAGTGGTGAAAGTATCCAAGGATGCGGCAGGCAAAATTAAAATCGATAAAGTATGGGCTGTGATCGATTGTGGTTGGTATGTAAATCCGGATACCGTTCGTGCGCAAGTAGAAGGATCCATCATCATGGCTTTGGGTGCTGCTACCAATCATGAAATTCATTTCAAAGACGGACTGACTGTGGAGAAGAATTTCAACACGTATCGTATGCCTAGGATCAATGATACTCCTCCGATTGAAGTTCATATCATGGATAACAATGAAGATGCAGGAGGAGTAGGTGAGCCGGGGCTTCCGCCATTTACACCTGCATTAACCAATGCTATTTATGATCTTACAGGAAAACGTATCAGGAAATTACCATTTGACTTAAGTAAAGTTTGATAATTTGCAGGTATGAGAAAAACGTTATGGACAGCTGCGGCTATCATTTCAATTGTAATTGGCACAAGTAGTTTTATTCAAAGTGATGTACAGAAAAGTATTGCAAGAGGTAAGGAAGTCTACGGACTTTATTGCCAGAACTGTCACATGGAAGATGGAAACGGCATGCCTGAAGTAAATCCACCTTTGGCTAAAGCAGATTACATGAAAAAACCTTCGAAAGATCTGATCAGTGTGATCTTGAAAGGTTCTACCGCAAGTTTGACAGTGAATGGTAAAAAGTATATTGGAGCCATGCCCGCACAGGAATACCTCAGCGATGAACAAATTGCAGATGTATTGAACTATGCTAAAAACAGTTGGGGTAATAAGATACCAGGCACAATTACACCTGCGATGGTAAAAGCACAGCGTAAATAATCTAACCAATTGTGAGCTATTGAGGAGTAAGATCATGCATGAAATCATTTCCATCATAAAAGCATACCAACAAGCAGTCGATGCAGGAAAAAAAACAGCATTGGCAACGGTGGTACATGTAGAGGGATCATCTTACAGAAGACCAGGTGCACGTATGCTGATTTCAGAAGATGCTGAAATCACAGGATCTATAAGCGGCGGATGTTTGGAAGGAGATGCTTTTCGCAAAGCACTACATGTGATTCTTTCTAACAAAGCCATGTTGGTTACTTATGATACCGCTGATGAAGATGATGCCAAATTCGGAATGGGACTAGGTTGTCAAGGTGTGATACAAGTATTGATAGAACCATTACAAGGAGAGAAAGGTGCTACGATCATTGAACTCTTACAAAAAGCAACTGCTTCCCGACAATATGCATCATTGGTGACTTTTTTTTCAATGAGTGATAAAAAAGCACCACAATATGGGTCTGTTTATTTACTCTCAGAAAAAGACGAAAGTTTTGGCATGCTTCCCATTGTATCAAAAGATACGATCAATGCAGAAGCAAGGCTAGTTATAGAACAACGAAGATCATCCTTCAAAAAATATGTGGTCGATCAGCAAGAGATCATCGTATTCACTGAACTCGTTCAGCCTCCTGTATCGTTGGTGGTAGTAGGAGCAGGAAATGATGTGATCCCAGTTGTAAAAATGGCAGAGATGCTAGGCTGGCAATCAACTGTGCTCGATGGAAGACCCATGTATGCAAGTCGAGAACGCTTCCCTATGCCCACTTGTCAAGTGTTTCATAGCAAAGCAGAGCAAATATTAGATCGTGTGCAAATAGATAATCGTACAGTTTTTGTACTGATGTCTCATAATTATAACTATGATCTGGCTGTGTTGAAAGTACTGTTACAACACCCTTTGACTTATATTGGGATATTAGGTCCACATAAAAAAATGAAAATGATGATGGATGATCTTGCAGAAAATGGAATTCATTTGACAGATGCTCAAAAGCAGGCTATTCATGGCCCGGTTGGTTTACATATAGGAGCCGAAACAGCAGAAGAAATAGCGGTATCCATTATTGCGGAGATACAAGCAAAACTAACTGCTACAGATACCCGTCCATTAAAAGAAAAGCAAGATGCGATTCATCGTAGGGCTGATCTTATCATTGAATCTACTATTTGAAACCTATCATGCAAAATCCATCAACAGCTGTATTGATTTTAGCAGCAGGAGCTTCTGTTAGGTTGGGTAGACCCAAACAATCATTGGTTATTAATGGACAAACATTATTGCAAAAGATCGTTTCAACAACTGCCACATTACAATCAGGACCTATTCTACTGGTTGTAAAAAAAGGAGATAGTTTCAAGGTTTCGGAAAAGGTAATGGTGATAGAAAACCCCGATGCTCAGTTGGGAATGTCTTCTTCTATCAAATGTGGAATCCGATTATTGGAGGAACAATACCCGGATATTGAAACCGTCATCATCACCGTTTGTGATCAACCTTTTATAACAACCGGGTTGTTACAAGAAATGATAGAGAAACACCAGGAAACACATTTGCCGATCATTGCTTGTCAGTATGGAGAAACGGTCGGTATACCGGTTTTGTTTCATAAAGTCATGTTTGAAGCGCTATATGGATTAAACGGTGATAAAGGGGCAAGACAACTGATAAATCAACAGATACAACAGGTTGGATTGATTAACTTTCCACTTGGAAATATTGACATCGATACGGAAGAGGACTATGAGCGATTGATTAAAGCATAAAACATGATTGTAGACAACCATAAAAGAGTACATAATTATTTAAGAATTTCACTGACAGATAATTGCAATCTTCGATGCTTTTATTGCATGCCGGAAGATGAATATGATTTTGCATCGGCTGCTCAGTTGATGCAAGTAGATGAGATTGAACAACTCGCTAAAATATTTGTGTCGCAAGGCGTGAATAAGATCAGGCTGACAGGCGGTGAACCATTGGTAAGAAAAGATTCGAAAGAGATCATTAAAAGATTGGCGCAATTGCCGGTAACACTTACACTTACTACCAATGGTACAAGGTTGCATGAGTTTGCAGAACTATTAAAAGAAAGTAATGTTCGATCGGTCAACATTAGTTTGGATACGTTACAAGAAGATAAATTCAAATTGCTCACCAAAAGAGATCAATTTGGCATTGTTCGAAATAATATTCAATTGATGATCGATCAAGGGTTTCATACGAAAGTGAATATGGTGGTTTTAAGAGGAATGAATGATAATGAGATCTATGATTTTATTGAATGGACAAAAGATCAACCTGTTCATGTGCGTTTTATTGAGTTCATGCCTTTTGAAGGGAATCGTTGGACTAGTAATAAGGTATTTACACTCGATGAAATATTATCAACGATCGCTGAAAAATATACCATTGAGTCTTTACAAGCCGAGAAGCATGACACTGCTAAGAAATTCATGGTGCCCGGTCACAAAGGCACTTTTGCTGTGATCAGTACGATGAGTGCACATTTTTGTGGCGATTGTAATCGTATGCGTTTGACAGCTGATGGGAAAATGAAAAATTGTTTGTTCTCAAAAGATGAAGTAGATCTTTTGACAGCCCTCAGGAATGGTGAAAATGTATTGCCATTGATTCATCAATCTATCGCAGCAAAAGCAGCGCAATTGGGGGGACAATTCACGCAAGACTATCATCATCTTCAAGCGGAGAGTATTCAAAATAGAAGTATGATCACTATCGGAGGGTAGTTGGTTCATTAATACATCCATCTATGATCAGTGTTTCGGAAGCAAGAACCATCATTCAACAATACATCGAAGTATTACCAGCGATGCCCGTGAAATTACATGCAGCAGTCGGATGTAAATTAGCTACCGATGTTTTTGCAACAGTTGATATTCCTGCCTATCCACAATCTTCAATGGATGGCTATGCTTTTTCATTTATTGATTGGCAACAGCATCGATCATTGTTGATCAGTGGAGAAATGGCAGCAGGAGCGAATGAGTCAAAACAACTCTCACCTAAAACAGCAGTTCGCATTTTCACGGGAGCCCCTGTACCTCCGGGTGCAGATACTGTAGTGATGCAAGAAAAAATAATTGCAGAGAATGGTTTATTACAAATACAAGATGAACAGTTGCAACAAGGCGCTAATGTTCGATTGAAAGGTTCTGAAATTAAAGCCGGAGAATTAGCATTAGCTGCAGGTGCTGTATTAACCCCCGCGGCTATTGGCTTTTTGGCAGGAATAGGAATCACCGAAGTGATGATTTATCCAGCGCCTTCCGTCACTGTAATTATTACAGGAAATGAATTGCAGAAGCCCGGTCAATCTCTTAAGTACGGACAAGTATATGATGCCAATTCATTCGCATTGTCTGCAGTTTTAGGTGAACTGGGTGTCCATCAAATAGAAATTGTTCAAGTGCCTGATATCATCGAACAGTTGAATGAAGCATTGGAGCAGGCGCTACAAAAAACAGATCTTGTATTACTAACAGGCGGAGTTAGTGTAGGTGATTATGATTTTGTGACCAGATCTGCTCAAAACTGTGGCATCACAACAAGATTTCATAAGCTAAAGCAAAGGCCAGGTAAGCCTCTGTTCTTTGGAAATAAAGACCGCAAATTGGTTTTTGGTCTGCCTGGTAATCCTTCTTCTGTGTTGACCTGTTTTTATATGTACGTATTGCCTGTTATAACGGGAATGAGAGGATATAAGCAAGGTTTGCGGCAACAACAAGTGCCGCTGTCTCAGACTTACCAAAAAAATACACAGCTTACCCATTTTTTAAAAGGGTGGTACGATGGGCAAAAAGCAACACCGCTAGGTGCACAGGAGTCATACCGTATGCGTTCATTTGCTGAAGCCAATTGTTTGATTGAAATTGAAGAAGGTGCAGTGAATTTGCAAGAAGGAGATTTGGTCACCATTCATTTGTTATCTCATTAAAACAGTCGCATGGATATTGTTTATCTGTTTTATACATTATTATTCATCGTAGCTTTTCTCTACGCTTCCGTAGGACATGGTGGTGCTAGTGGATACCTGGCACTGATGGTTTTATTCAGTGTCACTCCGGAAGTAATGAAACCCACTGCATTGATGTTGAATCTATTCGTATCGCTCACTGCTTTCTTACAATTCTATCGCGGTAAGCATTTTGTGTGGAAAGTTTTTTTTCCGCTGGCATTGGCATCTATCCCAATGGCATTTGTGGGTGGATTAATCACTATTGATGCATTCATTTATAAAAAAATATTGGGAGTACTATTACTTTTTTCTGTCATCAAATTTCTGATACCATCTAAAACAGCGTCTGTTGAACTGAAACCTTCTCATTTTAGTGGGGCGCTCATTGTAGGAGGGGTTATCGGACTTTTATCTGGAATGATAGGGATAGGAGGTGGAATCATTCTTTCGCCATTGTTACTATTGTTTAAATGGACGGATCAAAAGCAAACCGCAGCCAACAGTGCACTGTTTATTTTTGTGAACTCTGCATCAGGATTAATGGGGCAATTGACCAATGGCATTCAATTGAGTGGTGATATGTTTGGATATGTAGCTGTTGCTTTTGCAGGGGGACTTGCAGGGGCCTATTTTGGCGCAATGAAATTCAAGCAACCTGTCATGCAGAAAATATTAGCAATTGTATTGGCAGTAGCATCGTATAAATTATTATTTACAGCGGCATAATTTTAAGTATGAAATATTTTATTTTTTTTACGGTCTTATTGATCAGTCAGTCTATATCAGCGCAGCATCAAGCAAAGCCCACTGACTCTTTTGTGATAGAGGGCAAGGTTAAAACGCCTCATAAATTTGTATTGGAGGAT
Organism: Brevundimonas vancanneytii; assembly: GCA_943368425.1. Lineage (GTDB taxonomy): Bacteria > Bacteroidota > Bacteroidia > Chitinophagales > Chitinophagaceae > Sediminibacterium > Sediminibacterium vancanneytii_A. Next base: position 791,581 of record CALRLC020000001.1, on the reverse strand, counting down.
GCCGCATCTTTCAATAGTATTTCATTTGATAGTATTGTGGTTTATAATCATTTGGTAGTAAGAAAATCAGTATTAAAAAATGTGAAGGGTGTTTTATTAAAGGATATTCTTCTAAAAGCTTCTTTTGATATCAATGATCCTAAACCTCTGAGTGAATATTTTTTTACTTGCATCGCCTCAGATGGGTATAAAGTGGTTTTCTCATGGAATGAAATATTCAATGGCCCAATAGGCAAACAATTGATTATTATTACTGAAGTTGATGGTATAAAAGCTTCTGCTTTGCAACAAAGAATTGCAATTATTTCTCCTGCAGATATTGCAACAGGAAGAAGATATGTTCACGGGCTTTCAAAAATATTGGTAAGCAGGGTAGAGTAATAAATATACTAATGATGAAAACTAAGATCCTTTTTTTCGGACAATTGGTGGATGTAACCGGTACAAAAGAATTGATACTGGAAGGTGTTGCTGATACAGACACTTTGATGGCAATTCTTACCCATAGATTTCCGGTCCTAGCTGATTCAAAATATAGTGTTGCGGTTGATCAGGAAATCATTTCAACAAATACGATTTTAAGCGATAATACTACTATAGCATTATTGCCACCTTTTTCCGGAGGATAGTATGCATCATCAACCATCATATGAAAGATACCAGCGACAAATGATCTTACCCGATTTCGGAGTAAGTGCACAACAATTATTATCGGGTGCACGTGTACTTGTCATAGGTGCCGGCGGATTGGGTTGTCCGATATTACAATACCTTGTTGGTTCCGGTATAGGTTGTATTGGTATTGCAGATGGTGATCAGGTATCGTTGAGCAATTTGCACCGACAAACCTTATTCAATACCGCAGATATTGGAATTAACAAAGCTGAAGTAGCTGCTAACAAACTGCAGTTGTTAAATCCTGACATTACTATTTTGTCGATTCCTTTTCATCTTACCAATCAAAATGTACTAGATATTATTGGTCAGTATGATATTGTGGTGGATGGTACCGATAATTTCGTGACTCGTTACATGATCAATGATGCATGTGTTCTATTAGGAAAAAAACTTGTGTATGGTGCTGTATCAAGGTATGAAGGGCAGGTTGCGGTATTCAATCATTCCACAACTCAAGGCGTGAGATCAGCAAATTATCGTGATCTTTTTCCTGAGCCGCCCAAAGATGGTACCGTGTTAAATTGCGCAGATGCAGGCGTATTAGGTGTTCTTCCGGGTATCATTGGTTGTATGCAAGCGGCCGAGGTTATCAAATTGATCACGGGAGTGGGAGAGCCATTGGTCAATCAGTTATTGACCTATCAATTAAAAGATCATCAGCTCTTCTTAATGAAGATAAAACCCCAGCCTAATACATTATCATTGATTCCGTCAACAGTGGATGCTTTTAAAGCGATGGATTATGTTTGGCTCTGCTCTTCACCGATAACGTCATTTGAGATTGACGCAGCCGATTTCAATCAATGGATCGGGCAGTCCAATGTTACTATTGTAGATGTAAGAGAACCTCATGAATTACCTACTATTCATGAGTTCCCGCATTTATGCATTCCTCTGGCATCAGTAAAAGAAGCTACAGCAGAACTTAAAAATGATATAGTTGTTGTATTTTGTCAGTCCGGTAAAAGGAGTTTACAAGCTGCAAAAGAATTGACGGATCTATGGGGTGAAACAAAGAAGGTATACAGTTTACAAGGAGGCATATTGTCATGGAAAAAATGGATGGAAAACAAATGATATGAAAGAGCGTACACCAAAAAACATATTTGTTCAAGGAGCTATCAGTGCAGCTTTTATTGCTGATAGCATCCAAAAACATAGTACTAAAAAAGAAATCGGCGGGCATAGTATTTTCTTAGGACAAGTACGTGCGGATGAGATTCAAGGAAAAAAGGTAGTTGCCATAGAATACACTGCTTATGAAGAAATGGCATTACAGAAGATGCATGAGATCAGAGAAGCTGCTTTTGCTGAATACCCGCTCACCTGTATGCATGTGTATCACAGTTTGGGTAAAGTGGCGGCTGGAGAGATTTGTTTATTTGTTTTTACCTCATCAGCCCATCGAAAAGCAGCAACAGAAGCTTGCTCTGTATTAGTAGAGAGAATTAAAGCTGAATTGCCGGTTTGGGGAGCTGAACTTTTGGAAGATGAAACACATCAATGGAAAGTGAATCAATAATTATGGTAGATATTACATCCAAATCAAACACTTTACGACAGGCCATTGCTACCGCTACCGTAATGGTATCAAAGCAAGAAACCATTGAAGCAATCCTGCAAAAAAAAGTACCCAAAGGAGATGTATTTGAGTTCTCGCGTGCAGCTGGTTTGTTAGCTATTAAAAAGACCAGCGATGTCATTCCGGATTGTCACCCGCTGCCTATAGAATATGCAGCCATTCGACACGAGGTCGATGGCATGAACATTTTGATTACCGTAGAAGTGCATACCATTTATAAAACAGGTGTAGAAGTTGAAGCCATGCATGGTGCATCTGTAACTGCATTGACGATGTATGATATGTTGAAACCTTTGGATAAAGGGGTAGAAATATCAAATATTAGACTAGAACAAAAGAAGGGAGGTAAATCAGATCAATCAGTTGTTGATGCTTCATCAATCCGTTCTGCTGTGATTGTTTGCTCAGACACCGTTTCTGCAGGAAAACAGGAAGATGGTTCGGGGAAAATGGCCATTCAGAAATTGGAGCGTTGGGGACTTTCAGTAGCTCGTTATGAAATTATTCCCGATGATAAAGACCTTATTCAACAATTAGTTAAAACATTGTCTGAAGAACGGTATGGATTGATTTTATTGAGCGGAGGTACCGGGTTATCTCCCAGAGATGTAACACCTGAAGCCATTACACCATTGATCGATCGCTCTATTCCCGGTATTATGGAGACCGCTCGCCAATATGGTCAGCAAAGAATGCCATTTGCTATGTTATCAAGAGGTGTGGCCGGATTTGTAAAAGATAGTTTGGTGATCACATTGCCGGGTTCTGTTAAAGGAGTAGCCGAAACAATGGATGCATTGTTTCCACAAATTTTACATGTTTTCAAAGTTGTGGATGGCAGTCGTCATGAATGAGATTTTTTGAATCGAAAAATCACTTGTATAAAACAGAAATTTACCGATTTTAATTTGAGGCACTTCGCTATTTCTGATATAATGCATAGCTTACAAGTCAATTAATTACTTCAATAACCTTTTTGAAATGCCAAAGTATACGCTCTCCGTCAACAACAAACAGATGTCTGTTGAAGTAGATGCAGATACGCCACTGCTGTGGGTACTGCGAGATCACTTGAATTTGGTTGGAACCAAGTATGGATGTGGTGTTGCGCAATGCGGTGCATGTACTGTCCATTACAATGGAAGTCCTGTACGTTCTTGTCAATTACCGATTTCTGCAATTGGTAGTGGTAAAGTAGTTACCATTGAAGGCTTAAGTGAGAAAGGTGATCATCCGCTACAGCAGGCATGGATAGAAATGGATGTTGCACAGTGTGGGTATTGTCAGGCCGGACAAATCATGGCAGCTGCAGCATTATTGAAAAAGAATCCGAATCCATCAGGCGAAGAAATCGATACAACGATCACCAATATTTGTCGTTGTGGCACCAATGTTCGTATCAGAAAAGCCATTCATCTGGCTGCATCAAAAGGAGGTAAGTCATGAGTATTCCATCTGTATCAAGAAGAAACTTTCTACGGGTCAGCATGATCGCCGGTGGTGGTATGCTGGTTGGTTTTTCTGCATTGAGTCATGCAGAGACTGCAGATATGGACGCAACTCCATTTTCACCCAATGCTTATATCAAAATTTCGCCGGATGGAAAGATCACATTGATGTCACCCAATCCTGAAATTGGTCAGGGCGTGAAAACATCTTTGGTCATGCTCATCGCAGAAGAAATGAATGTGGATTGGCAAACCATTGAAGTAGAGATCGCTCCATTGGATGCTAAGTATGGCAGCCAAACGACGGGAGGTAGTGGTGCTATCAGAAGTAGGTATATGCCACTTAGGCAAGCGGGAGCTACTGCCAAAGCCATGTTGGTGGCGGCAGCGGCAGATACCTGGGGTGTTGCTGCTACAGATTGTTATGCTGAAAATGGTTTTGTAGTCAATAAAGCAAGCGGTAAAAAACTTTCTTATGGAGAGTTGGCAACAAAAGCTGCTGGAATGACGGTACCTACAAATGTCCCATTAAAAGATTCGAAAGATTTTAAGATCATTGGAACAAGAGTTAAAGATGTAGATGCTAAAGCGATCGTTACGGGTAAGCCTTTATTCGGTATTGATACAAGACGAGAAGGAATGCTGTTTGCCGTTGTTGCTCGTCCTCCTGCACATGGAAAGAAACTACAATCCTTTGATGATAGTGCGGCATTAAAAGTCAATGGCGTGAAAAAAGTAGTACAAGTAAAAAATAGTGTGGCTGTATTAGCCACTTCTACTTGGGCTGCCATGAAAGGAAGAAAAGCATTAAACATCAATTGGGAAGATGCTTCAAAATTAGAAAGTACAAGTGATCATGAAAAAGCATTTCGTGATCTATTGAGTAAACCTGCAGCAACACCCAATCGAAATGACGGTGATGTAGAAGCAGCTATGGCTTCTGCTACAAAAGTTTTGGATGTGATGTATGAAGTGCCTGTTCTTTCACATGCACAAATGGAGCCGTTGAATTTTTATGCGGATGTAAAAGACGGCAAAGCTGAACTGTATGGTCCAACACAGGTTCCGCAGAATTTAGTGACAACAGTTGCAAAGGAATTGAATATCCCTGTTACAAATGTATCCTTAGGATTACCTAGACAGGGTGGTGGTTTTGGAAGAAAACTGCGTCCGGATAATGGTGTCGAAGCAGCACTCATTTCTCAGGCAGCCCAATGCCCGGTTCAGGTGCAATGGACAAGAGAAGATGATATGCAGAATGATTTTTATCGTCCCAGTGGCATGTTCCGTTTCAAAGCAGCGATCAAGGATGGTCATTTGGAAGCATGGCAACAATCCTTTGCTAGCTTGAGTAATGGAAGAAGCCCGGATACCTATCCTGCCGGCGCTGTTAAAAATCTAAAGATCGAAAGCCATAGTTTACCTACCAATATTCCAACAGGTCCATGGCGTGCTCCCACACACAATGTTCAGGCATTTGCCAATGAATGTTTTATGGATGAGGTAGCACATGAATTGAAGAAAGATCCCGTGGCTTTTCGATTGGAGTTATTGAAGAAAGCCAAGGAACAGCCTGTAGGCAAATTGGCCTATGATCCTGATAAATTTATCAGTGTCATAGAATTGGTTGCCAAAATGTGCAACTGGGGTAAGACACCAGCCAATACTTATCGAGGATTTTCTACTTGGTTCTCTTTCAATAGTTATGTGGCACAAGTAGTAGAGATACAAATGCTGAAAGGAAAACCACGCATCACAAAAGTGTATTGTGCGGTGCATTGTGGTAAAGTGGTGAATGTAAGTGGTGCTGAGAACCAAGTGCAAGGTGCTGTGGTAGATGGATTAGGTCATGCAGTGTATACCAAACTCACATTCAATAACGGATCAGCTGTACAAACCAATTTCGGTCCATACAATTTTGTGAGGATGCGTAATACGCCATTGGATGTTGTGGTTCAGTTTGTGCCATCGGAAGAAAATCCAACCGGATTGGGTGAGCCTGGATTGCCACCAGTAGCACCAGCCCTAGCCAATGCACTTTTTGCCGCAACAGGAAAACGATTCAGGAAAATGCCATTTGTGGATGAGATTCCTTTTTCATGAGGGAGAAGGTGAGTGGTGGGAGGTGAAACGTGAAAAGTAAAAAGTAAAAAACGCTGTAGTATATTTTACCACAGCGTTTTTTATATCTGACATCTGCCATCTGAGATCAAACATCAGAGATCAGACATCAGACATCCTGTTTTACTTTGCTCCAAATACCTTTTTCAAAATTTCACTGGTTCTGGCCAGCGGATTTTTTCTGATCTCTTTTTCTTCAATAGCAACCTGATAAAAAATGCCACTCAATGCACGCTCGGTAACATAAGCTGCTAAATCAGGATTGATCTTGTCTTTTACCAAGGGTAATTTATTGTAACTGGTGATCAATGTATTCCAATGTTTGGTAGCATCAACTTTATCCAAAGAAGTTTCGATCACAGGACGAAAAGCTTCTGTTAAAGGGCTAGTTGTTTTTCCTTTTAAATATGAAGTAGCTGCTGTATCTGGACCTCTTAAAATACCTACTGCGTCCTGAAAACTCATTTGTTTGATGGCATTCGAGAAAATGGGGGCTGCACTTTTACAGGCATCTTCCGCAGCGCGATTCATACTTAGAATAGCATCATCCACTTGTTTGCCTAAACCTACATTGCGTAGTGTGCGTTCTATTTTCTGTGCTTCTGGAGGAAGTAAGATTTTTAATGCAGCATTTGCAAAGAAGCCATCTGTTTGAGATAAAAGATTAGATCCTTTGGTAGATCCGGTTACCAATGCTTCCTTAAGTCCGGCAATAATATCATCATTGCTTAAACCACCCGGATTTCCCGTAACAGCATTTTTGGCTTTGTTCAATAAGCCGCCCAGACCTTGTGCTTCTATGCCTTGTTGTAATGCAATAAGAATGACCAGTGTAATGATTTTTTTCATAGTTACAGTTCTTTATAAATTATCATGGATGATTGAAAACACCAATGATGTTATCAAGCTATTCAAAAATAATGCTACATTCTTGAAAAAGATGTGAAGAATACCTTATAAAATGGATTAACGGTATGGATAGCATTGCACATACACTTATCTTGGTCATGAAAAACAGCTAAAATGAAACATTTTTTTACTCGTTTACTGATCGTATGCTTGGTGCTGATTGGTATGGATACCTATGCACAAACAAGCACTTTTATTTTGATGCGTCATGCAGAAAAAGATACATCTGCCCAAGGGTCAACTATGATGCAAGCTAATCCTCCATTGAGTGAGGCAGGAAAAGCACGTGCGGCACGTATCCCTGAAGTACTAAGATCATATGCTCCGGATGTTATTTATTCTACGGATTTCATACGTACAAAATCTACAGTTGGACCTCTGGCAGCAAAAACCGGAAAAGATGTTCAGGTCTATGACCATCGAAATTTAAAAGGATTTGCAGATGAACTACTGAAAATGCAGGGTAAAACAGTGATTGTAGCGGGTCATTCGAATTCTACACCTATGTTGGTGAACCTGCTGTTAAAAGAAAACAAATACCCAAATCTTGATGAATCTGTTTATGATACCTATTGGATTGTGACAGTCACCGATGGCAAAGCAGAAGCCAAGGTCATGAAGTATTAAATATCTACTGATAATCGGATAAAAAACTCAGCAACTTTTATCAAGAATAAAGCCCTTGAAAGAGAATTACCGTATCTCTGATAATACAACAAATTGTACATTTGCGGCCTGTAAGAGCAGGTAAAATGCCTGTTCTTACGGACCTACAGAACATGAAGTACGAAAAAGAGATCAATCGCCGCAAAACCTTCGCTATTATTTCCCACCCCGATGCGGGTAAGACCACCCTTACAGAGAAATTGCTATTATTTGGTGGCGCCATTCAAACAGCCGGTGCTGTGAAGAGCAATAAGATCAAGAAACACGCTACTTCCGACTTTATGGAAATTGAGCGCCAAAGAGGGATCTCTGTGGCTACTTCCGTAATGTCCTTTGAGTATAGGGATACCCTGATCAACCTTTTGGATACACCCGGGCACAAAGATTTTGCTGAAGATACTTACCGTACATTAACGGCAGTAGACAGTGTTATACTAGTGGTAGACAGTGTAAATGGTGTAGAAGATCAGACGAGAAGATTGATGGAAGTATGTAGGATGCGAGATACTCCGGTGATCGTATTCATCAATAAAATGGACCGGGATGGAAAGAACCGATTTGATCTTTTGGAAGAAATTGAAAAGGAATTACATATTTCACTTCATCCCATGACATGGCCCATCAACAGTGGTAAGGAGTTCAAGGGGGTGTATAATCTGCATGAAAAAAATCTTCGTCTGTTCACTGCAAGTACAAAAGCGGAAGATGATGATATCATTGCCATTGATGATCTTTCCTCTTCATTATTGGATGAAAAAGTGGGAGAGAAGGATGCAGCACAATTAAGAGAAGATGTTGAGTTGATCGATGGTGTATATGGCGAATTGAATGTAGACGATTATTTGACAGCTAAAATTGCTCCTGTATTTTTTGGTAGTGCCGTAAATAACTTTGGTGTGAAGGAAATGCTGGATACTTTCATTCGCATTGCTCCTGTTCCGCGCAGCAGAAATACTTCTACACGTACCATTGAAGTTGGGGAAGATAAATTCAGTGGATTTATTTTTAAGATACATGCCAACCTAGATCCTAAACACCGCGATCGTATTGCTTTCATGCGTGTGTGTAGCGGTAAGTTTGAGCGAAATAAATATTATCATCATGTTCGCTTAGATAAGGACATGCGTTTCAGTAATCCTTATAGCTTCATGGCACGCAGTAAAGACGTCATTGAAGATGCCTATGCCGGAGATGTGGTTGGTTTATTTGATACAGGCAACTTTAAGATTGGTGATACATTGACCGAAGGGGAAGATTTTTATTTTATCGGTATCCCTACTTTTTCACCCGAGATCTTCAAGGAACTGGTGAATAAGGACCCAATGAAAACAAAACAACTGGAAAAAGGAATTAGTCAGTTGACAGATGAAGGTGTTGCACAATTATTTACACAATACGGAGGAACTAAAAAGATCATTGGTTGTGTAGGTGAACTTCAGTTTGAAGTGATACAGTACCGTTTATTGCAAGAATATGGTGCTGCTTGTGAATTCAGAACCTTGCCGTTTTATAAAGCTTGCTGGCTTACTTGTAATGACTCAAAAAAACTAGATGACTTTCTGCGTTTCAAACAACAAAACTCAGCAGAAGATAAAGATGGACATCCTGTTTATTTGGCACAAAGCGAATGGTTCTTGAATACGGAGATCACCAATAATCCTGACATCAGTTTCCATTTCTCAAGTGAGATCCATAAATAAGGGATCAGTTGGCGATGGGAAGTTGAATGGTGAAGACAGCGCCTTTATTCTTCCCCTCACTAAATGCAGCTATCATGCCTCCATGACTTTGAATGATCTTTCTAGTCAGATACAGACCGATACCCGCAGATACCTCACCTTCTGTACCTGATTGTCCCTCAGAAGTGAATTTTTGGAAGATGAGCTCTGCTTTTCCTGATTCAAATCCAATGCCTTTATCTGCGATCAGGATATGAATATGTCCACTGAATAAATGCACTTTTAGAATGATCTCACCGCCTCTATGTGAAAATTTAATGGCGTTGCCGATGATGTTTGATATGGCTTGGGACAATAAACGGCGATTCCCTTTTACAGCAACAACCGGAATATTTTGTTTGATGAGTTGTATCTGTTTGGAAACAGCAGAAATTTGTTGCGATTCAGTCGCCATGTTTATCACCTCTTGGAGGGCAATATTTTTGTATACATGTGCTTGACTGTCTTCACTTCCACCTTCAAGGATCATGACCATATCTTCAATAAAGCGAAGCTGTTCGGTAGCAGTTTTGTGTACTAGTCTTCCATACTTTTCAATGGCTTCAGGACTTTTCTCCGATTGGATCAATGTTCCTATCTGACTTAGTTGAGCAAATGGAGTTCTCAGGTCATGGGATAACAACGCAAGTAAGTCTTTTCTTTCACGCAGTAGAATATCCATAGCATCGATGGTGAGCTGTACCTGTTGTAATAGCTGTCCTGCCTCATCTTTAAACTCAATTGGTAATGTAGGGACAATTTTTTTTCCGGTATAATCTGATAAAGCTTTTTTCGCCTCATGTAAAGGCCATAATAATCCACGTAACAAATACAAAGTTCCGGCAGTAGCAACAAGTGTTGCCAGCAAAGCTACCAGAACAATATTCCATCCATCCAATGGCATCCAATCAAATACGATTGCCATGATAAGAACAATGAGAGGAATATGTACACCGATAAAGGCAATGAATAAAAACTTCATTGTGTAGTTAGTAGATAAAAACCCGGGTCGAGAGAAAAACCGGTATACATTTTTCATACGGAGGATAGAATTGCCCTGCAAAAATGCTTCCTTTACATGGGATAATGGGTAAAAACTTAAAAAAAGATTAAAAAATGAATGTGTTCGACACTAATCAATTGATAGTCAGTCAATTTGATGAGACCCATGTTGCCGATTTTTTTGCTTTGAATAGTCATCCGGAAGTGATGCGATACATCCGTCCAGTAAAAAATGAATTAGAATGTCGCTCTTTTTTAAAGGAGAATATTAGTTTATATAAGCCGGGATCTGTTATAGGTCGTTACCATGTAGCAGAAAAAGCGACCAACAGTTTTGTCGGCACATTTTCCGTTTTAATGATGCCTGACAGGGATGCGTATCATATTGGATATGCATTGATGCCATGGGCGCAAGGTAGAGGATGGGCAAAAGAGCTCGTATTAGGAGGATTAAAATGGGTTTTTGCCAATACTGATAAGTCTGAACTTTTTGCAATTACAGAGCCTGAAAACATCAGATCAGTGGCTCTATTAGAAAAAACGGGCTTTGTTTTACAAGAAAATATAAAAGGACATAAGGACGACCTTAGCGTATTTGTCATAAATAATCAATATTTCAAATGATAACAAGTCTCTATTGGTAAATGATTTAAAATCTCTTAAATATAGAATCTGCCGTTTATCATGTTGATACATTAGCGTTACAATCGATGTTTGTCTATCTATTTACGGTTAATTATGTATTGATAACCATCTCTGATTGATTAGTGATTTTTTTGGCTTTTGGAATAAAATAAAACGACTTTATCAACTAGTCTAATTCTAATAGCTTGTAAGCATCTATCATTATAAAATTCTTTATATGCGAATAGTTTTTCTATGTATGCTACTATTACTATTAGGATTCATGAATACCGGTTGTAAGAAAAAACCAAAGCAAAATATTCCAATAACTGAAGCTGCTTTATCAGCTGAGCCTGATAGTAACATTACTTCTTTTTTTAAACAAACTACTGTTGAATGGTTTTTGCCAATGAAAGATAATGTGAAACTATATGTACTAGAATCAGGTATTGGAGACACTATCTTGGTATTGCATGGCGGATTTGGGGCAGAACATAGTTATATGAGAGATTTCCTGCAGCCATATGAACAAAATCATCATTTGATTTATTTCGATCAGCGTGGATGTTTAAGATCACCAGTAAAGTCAGATGATATTGACGATTTAATCACCATGGAAAAAATGGTGGAAGATATAGAAACCATTCGTACTCAAATGAAATTGAAAAGGGTTCGTTTCATAGCTCATTCGATGGGTGCTAGGCTTGCTTATGAGTATTTAAAAAAGTATCCTGAACATACAGGTGGTATGATTATCATTTCAGGATTTATTCCAAAATTTCCTGAAACTAACACCGAGGTTAGCATGATGATGCAGGGACAAAAAGAAAGAGAGTTTTTTAATAATCGAATCGAAGTCCAAAGAGAATTGGTCGCAATTAAGAAAGCATATCCTGATACTACTTCACCACAATACCGCTATTTAAAATGGAAGTTAATTTATTGTGCAGGGCAAATCTTTGATATCAAACAATGGCCTAAGGTAAAAGGTGGAGGAGTCTTTTTCAAGTCGGATATCAATCAAATGCTAAATCCGGAAGAGCAACTTTCTCTAATTACGCAATTCAAACTCATGCGTAAAATGAATAAGTTTAATGATGGGAAACTGGTTATAGATTCAGTTAATGATTTTTCTCGGATCATGGAACCCAGAGATAACAATTATATACCCTTCATTAGGAAGCATCCTTTTCCTATCTACTATATCTTTGGAGAGCATGAATTTGGAGATTATAAAGTAAAGCTTCATCAATATTGGTTAAATAAACTGCCAAATGTGAAATTAAAAATTGTTGATAGTGCAGCACACAATGTATGGATGGATCAACCGGAGCAATTCAATTTATGGTTAAAAGAGGCCCTATCTGGTATTCAGAAGTACTAGTTGATTCCAAAGCTGATTACGCAATAAGTTAACGTTTTAGAGCTATGGATAGCTTCTCTAATGCTTAATTCCTACCTTTGCAGCCAGCTATGAAATCAAAAACACTCAAAAAAGACAAGGTCAATATCATTACACTTGGTTGTAGTAAGAATCTGGTAGATAGTGAAGTGCTCAGTGGGCAATTAAGCGCCAATGATATTGAAGTGGTACATGAGAATGCAAAACTGGATCACAATATCGTAGTTGTCAATACTTGTGGCTTTATTGATAAAGCGAAAGAAGAAAGCATCAATACCATTCTCGATCAAGTAGAGTTGAAACGCAGAGGAAAACTCGATAAAGTTTACGTAACAGGATGTCTCAGTGAACGTTACCGTGGTGATCTGGAAGCTGAAATGCCGGAAGTAGATGCATGGTTTGGTACCATGGAATTACCCTTGATCCTCAAAAAATTTGAAGCAGATTATAAAGCAGAGTTAGTCGGAGAAAGATTACTAAGCACTCCACAGCATTACGCATATATGAAGATCAGTGAAGGATGTAATCGCACCTGTTCTTTTTGTGCCATTCCCCTGATGCGAGGGCAGCATGTGAGCAAACCCATTGAAGAATTGGTTGCTGAAGCTGAAAGTCTGGTAAAGAAAGGCGTGAAAGAAATCATGCTGATTGCACAGGAACTCACTTATTATGGGTTGGATATTTACAAAAAAAGAGAGTTGCCTCGTTTATTACATGCATTGGCAGATGTAAAAGGACTGGAATGGATTCGTTTACATTATGCTTATCCAAGTAAATTTCCATTAGAGATACTGGATGTGATGCGTGAACGTGATAATATCTGTAAGTATTTGGATATGCCTTTACAGCATGCTAGTAATAATATGCTGAAAGCTATGCGCAGAAATATTACACGCGAAGAAATGGGAGAATTGATTCAACAGATCAGAGAAAAAGTTCCAGGTATTTGTTTGCGCACTACATTAATTGCAGGATTCCCGGGCGAAACAGAAGCTGATGTAGAAGAACTCAAGGATTTTCTGCGTGAACATCGCTTTGACCGTGTTGGTATTTTCAGTTATAGTCATGAAGAGAATACCAGTGCATATGAATTGGAAGATAATATTTCGGCAGAAGTAAAAGCAGAGCGTGCACAAGAGATCATGGAAGTGCAACAGGAAATCAGCTATGAAAAAAATCAAGAGAAAATAGGTAAGACATTCAAGGTGTTGATCGATAAAAAAGAAGCCGGACGTTATTTAGGTAGAACAGAATTCGATAGTGTTGAAGTTGACAATGAAGTGGTGGTTCATTCTTCGAAAAAACTCACACCCGGCACTTTTGTAAAGGTAAAGATCACCAAAGCATATGATTATGACTTAGAAGGTGAAGTTGTGACAGATGAGCTTTAGGCTCAATCATTATAATACAGCATATGCAAAAACTTTCTCATTGGCTGTTGTACTTACTCCTTGTAATTACAGGTGCTGTATTGTTGCTACTGTATACCATATGCTTTACCAGTAATCAAAGGATCCCAGGAACAGAATATTATTATTCAGGAATGCTGAATGATGGATTTAATATTTATACAGGGATATTATTGTTTTTAGTAGGAACTATAACAGGATATTTTTCAAAAGCTAATAGTTGGGGGACAGGCATATCATTGATTCTATCATTGCCTGTTGTTGCTTTAATCGAAGCCTCAGTTTACAGAGGTAGTCATAACCTTATTCCGTTTGAATTACTTGTTTATTTTGCCTACGCTCTACCTGGAGTCTTTGGATCCTTTGTAGGTAAAAGACTTCGATCAAGAACTGTTTAATCGTTGCCACTTTTAAGCCTGCTTCAGTGTCATACGATATTTGGGATTTTCTATCCAGACAAAATAAATACTTACTGCAAAAGAAAAAACGAAGTAAGCCAAGAACAGGTTATTCGTGGCAGGTATATATTGACTTAGGCCAAACCAGTCATTGTTTTGAACGATAATGTATACTCCCAAAGCAGACTTTAATCCCTCCCATATCCAAGTATATTGACTCCTGTCCATTAGCTCAGTAAACGCATAGATATGAAGGAAAATAAATGCTCCATAAACAAACATATCCGGATTGCCGATGGCTGCTATGTTGCCAAATAAATAACTGATCAATACTAGTGTGATCATCAGTTGAATCCATGACCAGATGAGCATTGGCTTGCTATGTCCGGTATCATACTTTTCAAAATGATATACATCCTCAATCTTATAAACAGGATATTTCTCAGCAACATCTGTAGGTCTCCAACCGGTTGGCATTAGCCAGATACGGATCTTGTCTTTCCAACTTTTAGCTCTCCAAGCATCTTTGATCAACAACCATAAATGCATGAAATTGATCTTGATGGGATTCCAGGTTCTTACCGGTCTTGTAATACCATACACCGCAGGTACATCTTTTAATTCTTCCTGATAAGTACCAAAGAGTTTGTCCCAGATAATAAAAATCTGTCCATAATTCTTGTCCATGTACTCCTTGTTAATCGCATGGTGAACGCGATGATGTGAAGGTGTGACGATGATCTTTTCCAAAAATCCCATTTTACCGATATGCTGGGTATGATACCAGAATTGTGCAAACAAGTGCAGAGGAGCCACAATCGCTACTACTTGTCCGGGTACACCTAGTATAGCAGCCGGCAAAAGAAAAATAGTAAATATTTTAATGATGGAAGAGATACTTTGTCTTAAGGCACAAGCCAAGTTAAAGTCTTCACTGCTATGATGAATGATATGGTTATTCCAAAAGATATTGTATTCATGTGCGATACGATGGATCCAATATCCGGCAAAATCTAGCGCAATGAAAGCGATCAAGTAAGTGAAGAATCCGGAAGATACTTCTGTAATGGCCAATTTATCAACCATCCAGTCGTAGCTGATGACTACAAGGCTAAGTCCGAGAACATCTTTGGTAACATTCGTAACACCGGAGCTTAAACTTGAGATCATGTCCAGTGTGCGAACCGTTTCTTTTCCTTTATACCAACCATACCATTTCTCCAATAAAACCAAAAGTAAAAAGGCTGGCATGGCAATCAATAAGATCTTTCCGTAAGTTTCCATATGGCAATCGTATCTGTAAATTTAAAACTCCTTTTTCATAAACGAACAGGCTTAAAAAAAGATGAAATGGAACGGGTTTTGAGCGACATTTGTGTCCTAAAAATTCATTTATGAGGGTGGTTATCATTGGTGGAGGTATTGTTGGATTAAGCAGTGCCTATTATCTCTCAGAATCCGGACACGAGGTTACTGTGGTCGATAAGACTGATATCTCTAGTAATTGCTCTTATGGGAATGCCGGTTATGTATGTCCGAGTCATTTTGTACCACTGGCTACACCCGGCATTGTAAAACAGGGACTTAAATGGATGTGGAACAGTAAAAGTCCTTTTTATGTACAACCCAGATTGAGTTTGAGTTTAATGGATTGGGGATTGAAATTTATGCGCAGTGCTACTCCCGAGCATGTAGAACGCTCTGCCATACCTCTAAGAGACATTGCCATACTTAGTCAAAAAATGTACGAAGAGTGGACCAAACTTCCTCAATTCAAATTTGCTTATGAGCATAAAGGATTACTTGAAATTTTTCAAACAGATAAGGGTGGTGATCATGCAAAGCATGTAATGCACAGAGCCCATGAACTGGGACTTACAGATACTGTTTTGCTCGATTCGGCAGAATTACAAGCACTAGAGCCGCAAACAACATTAGAGGCGAAAGGCGCAGTATGGTTTAAATGTGATGCACATCTGTACCCGAATAAACTGATGTCGCAATTGATTGCTGATCTGAAAAACAAAGGTGTTCGGTTTATTGTGAACGAAGAAGTGATTGGCTTTGAAAAGCATCAACGTCAGGTGACTAAAGTTAAAACAACTTCGCACCTTATTGATACTGACGCGGTCGTTATTGCAGCAGGATCTTGGAGCAGAGAGTTATCTGCTTTATTACAAATGAAAATACCATTGATGCCGGGTCGTGGATATTCAGTGACACTTGAAGATTCGCCTCATCGTCTGAATTATCCTTCCGTACTCATTGAGGGTAGGGTTGCATTGACTCCTATGGATGGTAACAAAATCCGTTTTGGAGGTACCATGGAAATCACATCTACCAATACTCCTCCACGCTATCAGCGTGTACAGGGGATTTTAGATGCCGTAAAACGTTATTATCCCCAATTCGACGTCCCAATGCCGGCGCCTGAACATATTTGGTATGGTTATAGACCCTGTTCTGCAGATGGCTTACCCTATTTAGGTCGCACCCAAAAATGGCAAAATGTAGTGATGGCAACCGGACATGCCATGGTAGGCTTGAGTTTAGGAGCGGGTACAGGCAAACTGGTGAGTGAGATCATCAACGAAACACCTTTAAGCATGGATATTACAGCGTTTAAGCCGGAAAGGTTTGAATAATGTGTGAATAGTGAATGGTCAATTGTGAATGACATATTTGTATATGATAGACAATTCACAATTGACCATTCACACCGTTAAAATTGACCAACGGCGACACCAATAACAGGTAAGTTGTACTTTTATTCTTCATTATGAAGCATCACTGTAGTCGATTATCATACGAGAGCACCGGATATTTTTCGAAGATCGTGACGGATTATCTAGCACAAACTGATACTGTCAGACCTTTTTTTGAGCATACACCGGATCTGAAAGGAATCCAACAAGCGATCATTGCCCGACAATCTTTTCAAACACCAAGAGCTATTTTGGTAGAGGCATTAAAAGAGCAATATGCGCAAATAAATAGTTTGCCGCTGGTTCAAGAACAGATTGAATCATTATTGTCAGAGAAAACCTTTACAGTTGTTACAGCACATCAACCCAATATTTTTACAGGACCTTTATACTTTGTTTACAAAATACTTCATGCCATTCAACTGGCTGATACGTTGAAGAAGGAAATGCCGGATCTCCATTTTGTACCGGTATATTATATGGGTAGTGAAGATGCTGACCTAGATGAATTGGGACAGATCAATATCGATGGACATCCACTCACTTGGAAAACCAATCAGACAGGGGCAGTGGGGAGAATGAAGACTGATAAACAGCTTCTTCAATTGATGTCTGCTATTGAAGGACAAACAGGTGTGCATCCTTTTGGTAAAGAATTATCAGAACTTTTCAGAAATGCTTATCAGGAGGGAAGGTCTATTCAAGAAGCAACATTACACTTAGTGAATGCATTGTTTGGACGATTTGGTTTGGTGGTGTTGATTCCTGATCAGGCAAAATTGAAAGCATGTTTTGCATCTGTGATTCAACAAGAATTGCTAGAAAGTTTTTCTCATAGCATTGTAAGCAAGACCATTAGTGAATTAGAAAAACACTACAAAGTACAAGCAGGTGGAAGAGAGATCAATTTGTTTTATTTAATCGATAATCAGCGTGAAAGAATTGAAAGAAACGGAGATGTGTTTGTTGTTGCAGCTCTTGGACTTCAATTTACGCAAGAACAAATATTAGAAGAACTAAAAGAACATCCGGAAAGGTTTAGTCCGAATGTCATACTTCGTGGTGCATTTCAGGAAACCATACTTCCCAACATTGCTTTTATTGGAGGAGGTGGGGAGTTGGCTTATTGGTTAGAATTAAAGCAAGTGTTTGCTGCCATTCAAGTTCCTTATCCTGTGTT
This sequence comes from Brevundimonas vancanneytii, assembly GCA_943368425.1. Lineage (GTDB taxonomy): Bacteria > Bacteroidota > Bacteroidia > Chitinophagales > Chitinophagaceae > Sediminibacterium > Sediminibacterium vancanneytii_A. The sequence continues at coordinate 773,739 of CALRLC020000001.1, read as the reverse complement.
ATTATTACGTAATTCTTTTGTGATATTAACACGCGAACAGGAAAAGCGCATGACACAACTGGGTTTAGACACTACTCTTATTTTTAGGAAGGCAGATGATCTGTTCAATGCAATAGTGAAGTCTACAACTACCAAACAGGTTTCTCTCAAAGAGGAGTTAGAGACATTGAAACAGTTGTATCAGCAAATTGAAAAAGTAGCAGCTGAAATTGATCTAACTTTATCTCCACACGTACAATCCTTACAAACAAAAGCGCTCAAGCGAATACAGGAGTTAGAGAAAAAAATGTTACGGGCTGAAAAACGTAAGTTCGAAACAGAGGAACAACAACTCAAGCATTTCAAACATCAGTTATTTCCTAAAGATAGTTTACAGGAACGAGTAGACAATATCTCAGGTTGGTATGCGAGATATGGTACAACCTGGATCGATGTTGTAAAGGAGCAATCCTTGTCGGTCCAATCACAGTTCAGTATATTGGTGATTGACAAATAGTGTAAATATCGGACACTTGTTTTTTACACTCTAACCGTCCTCATTGTCAGTAGTGCTTTAGTCCTCAATCACATAGCTATGTGATAGGAGTAGTTATATAGATGTTTCATTTTCGTATCCTAAAATCGAACAACATGAAACATTTATGGATCGCTTGTTTACTGATTTCTTTTCAGTTGCAAGCACAAACTGAGACCTCAAAAAAGCTCCTGACTTCAACCGACCTCTCTGTCTTAGCGAGCAAAGCAAAGGCCAATCAGTTTTCCGGAACCCTTTACATTGTTCAGGCAAAGGAGAATGGATGGTCCTGGTCTAATGGCCAGGCTCAGGAAAAGCTTAAGATCACAAATGGAGATGGGGTTCGTTACAACTTAGGTTCTATCGGTAAATCATTAACAGCAGTTTTGATCATGCAACTCGTAGAGCAACAAAAAATTCTTTTGGATCAACCGGTAAAAAAGTATCTGCCTGCCGGAACATTAACCGTAGGATCAGATACAATGACGGTTCGACATCTGCTTAACAACACATCCGGTTTAGGAGATTTTTTTGAAAGTGCAGATTACAGTGATGCAAAAACAATTACCATTGATGATCACATGAAATTGGTCAATGGGATGAAAGCAGTTTCGGATGAGCCGGGAAAGACCTTGCATTATTCTAATTCCGGTTTCATTGTATTAGGGAAATTGTTAGAGCTGCATTATGGTAAGCCATATCAACAAATTGTAAAGGAGCAGTTGTTGAAACCGGTAGGTATTCATTATGATGCCCAAAAGCCAACAGCTACAGGTTATTATTTTGAAAAAGATAGCTTGAAAGTGGGAGAAGGGAATGATCCATCTAAGTGGACTTCTGCCGGTGGACTATTTCTCACTGTTCAGGAATTACATCAATTGATCAAAGGAATTGTAGAAGGCAAATTTATCAGCAAAGAAAGTTTGCAAAGACTTTGGAGAAAGGAGTCAAGGCCAGAGCAAGAGCCACCTTTTGTTAACTATGGATTGGGCTGGATGCTGGAAGATCCGAATTGTATTCAATTGCGTGGACATAATGGAGGTGTCAAAGGTTTTCAAGCAGCATTTCGTTACATGCCACAAGATGATGTCTTTATCTATTTTTTGTCTAACAGAGATGGAGGTGTTGAAAGCATTTTTATGGAAACGATCTTCTTGTTGATGGAAAAGAAAGGATGTAAAATGGAAATGCCCGGGAATAAATAAATGATAAAAGTAAATTGCTAGATAAATTAAACCCTTTCTTTCCCAATCTCAGATAAGAGTTGCTTATTGAGGTTTCGAAAAGAAAGGGTTTGCTTATTTTTAAAACAGGATCAATCAAACTGATTAGGCCATTCATTTTTCAGACCATCAATTTTTTCACCTACCTCGTCTTTCATTTGCTTTTTATAGGCAGCTAACTTTTCTGCTGTTTTCTGATGATGGCTTCCAATGATTTGTGCAGCCAGAATTCCTGCATTTTTTGCTGCATTCAATGCAACTGTTGCAACAGGTACACCATTGGGCATTTGTAAAATGGATAATACAGAATCCCAGCCATCAATCGAATTAGAAGATTTGATCGGAACACCAATAACCGGTAATGTGGTAATGGCTGCCACCATTCCTGGCAAGTGAGCGGCACCTCCTGCACCTGCAATTATCACTTGTAATCCTCTTGTTCGGGCAGTCTCCGCATAAGTGACCATCCTTTCAGGCGTACGATGCGCGGAAACTACTGTTAGTTCAAAAGGGATGTCAAAATGTTTAAGCATGTCAGCAGCAGCCTGCATGATCTTCAAATCACTATCACTGCCCATGATAATGCCAACGAGTGGGGTAGAGGTTGTCATGGTGTAAAGATAATTAATTTATGTAGTTAGATATTGGCTTATTGCCTATGGGTGATAGTTCATAGCACTATTGAATAAAAAATGCAGATAATCCTCTTAGCACTGGTGCAGCTTTTGATTCATGAATAATGATTCTAAATTCATTGGTTTCTATCTTTTGGAATGTAGCGATTTTTTTTCTGCCAATCGTTGTACCATCAAATACTTTTACAAAACGATCTCCTTGTTTTGCCTCAATTGAAAATCGAATCACTCTTTGTCCATAGGCAATCATTTCTTCTAATACAATCGCATTGATCAACGCAATGTTAGGTAGCGTGAGATGAATGGTTGCATTTTCGTGTTTATCAGCTACCCAGTAGGTTTGTATGTTTTCATCGATCAAATGGTTGAGCGCAGTTTCTTTTTGATTATTTGTCGTTACAATTGCTTTTTTTAAAAGGTTATTGCTAAATGCTTCTGCTCTTTTCTTTGCAAATCCCACCAAGGCTGCAGAATCTTTTGGGTGAAACAACCCTCTTCTGTCAGGTGGAACATTCAGTAATAAATTCCCTCCATTACCAACTGATTTCAAGTACAAGTTGAATAGTTCATCCGGTGTTTTTACTTTATCATCTTCACTTGCATGATAAAACCATCCCGGACGAATAGACACATCTGCTTCAGCAGGTATCCAATGTTTGCCATTAAAATTACCCTGATTCAATGTATCAACATGCGGAGCACCAAGTCCTCTCGCAAATCCTGCTGTATCCAATAGATTCCAGTTGGTATTTCCAATAAATCCTTTCTCATTACCACACCAACGAATACTTGGACCAATATCACTGAAGATGATAAGTGGTTGTTGAAAGGAGAAAGCAGCTTTTTCAAATCGTTTAAAATCATACACCTGTTTTTTCCCACTTGGGCCTTCACCATTGGCGCCATCCCACCATAGTTCAAAGAAAGGACCATAATTGGTGAAGAGTTCCTTCATAGTGGCGATATACACATCATTGTATTCCGGTGTGCCATATTTGGGATGATTCCTATCCCACGGTGATAGATACACGCCCATTTCAATACCCTCTTGTTTACAAGCTTCGGATAATGCTTTTACTACATCGCCTTTACCATTGTTCCATTTACTTTCCCTCACGGTGTGAGTACTCTGTTTACTAGGCCATAATGAAAAACCATCATGATGTTTGGCTGTAAGAATAATGCCTTTGGCGCCTGCTTTTTTGGCGATTCTCGCCCATTGTCTGCAGTCTAGCTCTGTAGGATTAAAAATATTAGGGTCTTCATTTCCTTCTCCCCATTCTTTATCTGTAAAAGTATTTGGGCCAAAATGGATGAAGAGATAAAATTCTTTTTCATGCCATGCCAATTGTTCTTTTGTTGGAATAGGATGAAGGGGTTGAACTCTTTGAGCAAAGCCTATCAGTGGGATGAGTGTAGTAAACAGCAGGAGGAGTTTTTTCAAGATGGTTGGATTTGATAGATGAATTTTGGCCACAGATTCACAGATTTTGATTCATGACTTTGTGGCTAACTAATCAAAGTAATTGGCGCTTATACATTTGCACTGTGTTCTCGTATCCCAGATAAATAGCATCACATACCAGTGCGTGACCAATACTTACTTCATTTAGATAAGGAATATGTTGCTTTAAGTATTTTAAGTTGGTGAGATCTAAATCGTGTCCGGCATTGATACCCAGTCCGAGTTCTTTTGCTTTTTCAGCAGCAGTAACATAAGGTGCAATCGCAGCTTCATGATTACCCGATGCAAATGTTTTTGCATAACCTTCGGTGTATAGTTCAATACGATCAGTGCCTGTTTGAGCAGCGCCTTCTACCATTTCAATCACAGGGTCAACAAAGATAGAAACGCGGATACCTGCTTTTTTGAATAAACTGATAATGTCTATCAGGTAAGATCGATGTTTGATGGTATCCCATCCATGATCACTGGTGAGTTGTCCGAGTGCATCAGGTACCAATGTTACCTGATGCGGTTTTGTTTCCAATACCAGATCTACAAACTTTTGTTCTGAGGGATTTCCTTCAATATTAAATTCAGTAGTAATGATCTTTCGAATAGCACGTGTATCCTCGTATCGAATATGTCTTTCATCGGGACGAGGATGCACAGTAATTCCATCTGCTCCAAAACGTTCTGCATCCATGGCTGCTTTTAGTACATCCGGATTATTGCCACCTCTACTATTTCTTAGTGTAGCAAATTTGTTGATGTTAACACTGAGTTTTGTCATGTAACAAAGGTACTCAGAACTAAAGATAATTGTATTCAATTCTCTGCGTTATCTCTATTGCTCATGTTCTCTGTGGTAAAATAAATCTCAAACGCGGAGAACATGAGCAATAAAGGCTATCCGAGATAATGCATTACTACACTGGCAATAGTAAGTCCTGCAATATGATATCCACAGTCAATGAGATATAAAGCAAATGGTTTCTTGGTATATAAATATCCGATACTAATAGCCGGAGTACTGAAACCTACAGACAATAATATTCCAAGATGAAAAGCATCCATATAATTATTCATGGGAACCATTTGTCTTAGGATGGTAAGGCCCACACAAGAAACAGCCATAAACAGGAAACTGATCCCCATAATGGCACCGGCTCCTTTCCTGGCATTGGGGTCATTCATATCGATATTGGATAACCGAACCCAAGCTTTGGAGAACAAAAAGCTGTACCAGATAGCACCGATCAAAAAATAGGCTAATGCACTGAGAAAAAAAGATACCCAGTTAACGTGGTCTGTAAAATGATGTAGCATTGTTTGGTTGTTTAGGGTTTTGAATGATAGTAAGGTCGGAAATAAAACGCAGTTCTGCAACACTCTTTGAAGCAATGACTTATTTTGCACTTGCAATGATTTGTCTCAACTATTTGCAGCAAACAATGTTTTAATGCTATGTCTTACCCATCACTCGAATCCTGCCTCATAGATCTGGAAAAGAATGGCCAGTTGGTGCGTATCAAAGAAGAAGTGGATCCCTATCTCGAAATGGCAGCCATTCATTTAAGGGTTTACGAAATGGGTGGGCCTGCATTGTTGTTTGAAAGGGTGAAAGGTTCTGAGTACAGAGCTGCCTCGAATATTTTTGGAACCCTTGATAGAAGTCGATTTATCTTTCGTGAAACACTTTCACAAGTTCAAAAACTCATAGAATTAAAAGGCGATCCCATCAAAGCCATCAAGCAACCCTTACAAAATATCAGCACTGGTTTTGCAGCACTTAAGGCATTGCCTTTGAAAGATCCTTGGGCCAAGCCGATTCTATACAAGGAGATCAATATCAGTGACTTGCCCCTGATCCATCACTGGCCAATGGATGGCGGAGCTTTCGTAACCCTGCCACAAGTATATACAGAAGATGTAGATCAGCCGGGTATCATGAAAGCAAATCTGGGGATGTATCGTATACAACTCAACGGAAACGATTATGAAAGAGACAAGGAGATAGGATTGCACTACCAATTGCATCGTGGTATTGGTGTACATCAAACCAAAGCCAATAAAAAAGGATTGCCTTTGAAAGTAAGTTGTTTTGTTGGTGGCCCCCCTTCACATACCGTAGCCGCGGTAATGCCATTGCCTGAAGGTATCAGTGAGATGACTTTTGCAGGAGTGCTGGGAGGTAGACGTTTCAGATACACCTATCAAGATGGATTTTGTTTGAGTACAGACGCTGATTTTGTCATCACCGGTGAAGTTTATCCGGGTGAAAACAAACCCGAAGGTCCTTTTGGGGATCATCTTGGGTATTACAGTTTGCAACACCCTTTTCCTTTGATGCGGGTTCACAAAGTATACGCAAAAAAGAATGCCATTTGGCCTTTTACAGTGGTAGGTAGACCTCCGCAGGAAGATACCAGTTTCGGACAACTGATTCATGAAATTACAGGTGACGCCATTCCGCAGGAAATACCGGGTGTGAAAGAAGTACATGCAGTAGATGCTGCGGGAGTTCATCCTTTGTTACTCGCTATAGGTAGTGAAAGATACACGCCTTACTTACCTACCAAACAACCTGCTGAGTTACTTACCATCGCCAACCATATTTTAGGAACAGGACAGCTGAGTCTTGCTAAATTTTTATTTATTACAGCAGACGATACACAACGATTGACCACGCATCATGTACAGGAATTTTTTGAATACATGTTTGAACGGATCGATCTTACGCGTGATATTCATTTTCATACCAATACCACCATCGATACACTGGATTATTCCGGTACGGGGTTGAATACCGGTAGTAAGGTTGTTTTTGCTGCCTATGGAGAAGTGCTAAGAACACTGACCACTGAAGTGCCTTCGGTATTTCATTCTTTACATGGATTTGGCCAAGCTTGCCTTGCCATGCCAGGTGTTGTTTGCCTACAAGTAGATGCTTTTGTCGATGCAGAAAAAACATCGTTACAGATCGAACAGCTGAATGCACAATTAGCACATCACTTACCTGCGTTAAGAGGGGTGGTGCAAATAGTTCTTTGTGACGATGCATCATTCACTGCAGCAAAACTTGGAAATTATTTGTGGGTCACTTACACGAGAAGTAATCCATCGCATGATATTTATGGCATTGCTTCATTCACACGAAACAAACATTGGGGCTGCGAAGGTCCGATGGTTGTGGACGCACGCATCAAACCTCATCATGCTCCGCCAGTTATCAAAGATCCTTCCATAGAAAAAAAGATCGATCGGTTATTTGCTAAAGGGGGGAGTTTACATGGTATCATAAAGCCATAAGTGACATGTATGATTGACACATATATTAATTGGTAATTCATCTGTAAGTATTACCCATTATTTTCGTCTTCTTACAAAACACAACCATGAAACAACTAATTACCCTTGTTTTATTACTATTTACTTTGATGGGAGCCGCTCAAAATGAGCCAACTGGATTAAAAATGGGAGATAAAGCGCCTATGTTTACTGGCGTTGATCAAAATGGACAAAATTTTTCACTTGAGTCTGCACTAAAAAAAGGAGATGTTGTATTGATGTTTTATCGCGGACAATGGTGTCCTTATTGTAATAAACAAATGAGTCAAATGAATGATTCATTGACAATGATTACAAATAAAGGCGCTACTGTAGTAGCGATATCGCCTGAAGTTCAGGAAAATGTAAAAAAAACCATCGAAAAAACAAAAGCCTCATTTCCGGTAATCAGTGATATAAAGATGCAGATCATGAGGGATTATAAAGTTAATTTTGCAGTGCCTCAGGCAACACAAGATCGTTACAAGAATTTCGGTATTGATTTTAACATAGCCAACGGTGAAAATGGTGCGAATCTTCCTGTACCTGCTACTTATGTGATCAGTAAGGACGGTAAGATTAAGTATGTTTTCTTCAATCCTGATTATCGAAAAAGAGCATCTATTAAAGAGATTGTCGATTATCTCTGATATAATCAACACTGACTTTTACCACTACTTTTTTGACATGAGATGATTCTTGATGAAAAATACAAGGCATATGAAGGTCGCTGGGAAAAAAAATGGTAAACATTCCTTCAGTTGCAACTGAAAAGAAATCTGGCGTTTCATCAAACAATATAAAATCATCTTCTGCCTGATAATCTCGCGTTGGGATTTGCTTATTTAGAATGGCATGCCCCATTTTCTCTTGTCCATGGATCATGAACTGAACATCAATGTATTTTTTGTGCGATTCCAATTTTTCAGTAGATGAATCTTTGGTATCATATTCTTGCACTATGGCGAACAATTGATCACCATCAATTTCATATTTGCCGTTATCAACTTTTGTAAGATCTGTTGTTTGTAAGTAACGAAGGGCTCTTTCAATACCGGGATGCAGTTTGTAATACAGTGCTGCTTGATGAATATGATCAATTACCATACATCAAATATAAAGGATTACAGGTGTCTTGATTGAAAACAAAACCTGTGTCAGCTCACTTCCACCCATGTATGATCAGCCAACAAACGAACAGAAGAAACGAACTGTCTGAATGGACCGGAGCCACCCCATTCTTGTGGCGCCACCAGTGAAAGAATGTGCTGGCCATCATTTTTTTCATAGAGATGATAGATATGTCCGATCTGAGGTTTGAAATTCAGTTTAGCTTCATAGATCATCATACTAAGTTCTTTTCTTTTTCTGATCTCCTGAGCTTGTCTGGCAAGTAATTCAATTTGCTGACGTATCTGATCGAGTTGCATATTGGTTTGATCTTCCATTGCAGACAATGCCTTGTGTTTGATCACGCCTTCTTTAGTAGGTCTGATGGCCACACCAGCTACTGATGAGGCATAAGGCAGAACACTCAGTTGCTTGTGATACATTTCAATATTAACAAAAGGCTTATTCTCTTTATCATATCCTTGTTGGGTCAGTTTCAAATACCCGTTGGGCATGATCTCATGTTTGACTTCTAGTATGAGTTGCCCATGCTTAAAAAATTTGAATAAAAGGGTAGAAGAGTTCTCAATATTGGCTTGTGCTTCATCAGCCAAAGCCTCATTTTCAAAAACTTGCAACTGTCCATCGGGAACAATTTTATATTGGGTATAATAAGCTTCATTGTCCATCGATACCCAATTGATGCTAATACTTAATGCATGGCCATTATCTGTAGATTCTATTTTGTAATTACCACTTTTCGGAGGGATGCCTGATTGAAAATCACATTTCTCAGGAAAAAGCTGCCAACTTGCTAAAAAATTATATGCCTGTACCATACCTGTTAACTACATATGACGACTGCAAAGGTTCTGTATTTGCATGAAAAAGCCACAGATCCAGCAAATAATCTGTGAATCTGTGGCTAAAATAAAATCGGTGTTATTATTTCACCTTAAAACTTACTCTCATGGTGCCCCAAGCCAAAGTAACCACCCCGGCTTTGGAAATGGAATAAGTTAGTTTCTCTTCTGAAGCTCCTGCAGCACCTTGCTTTACATTTACTCTTAAAGCATCATCAGCCTCACTATACTGCGTTCCCCATCCTTCCCATTTTTTACTAAAAATCAGGGTCCAGTCATTACCGTTTTTGATGGCAAAAAAGCCATATTTACCCGCTGCCAAAGACTTGCCTTCAATGGTAACATCTTTGCTGAATTCGATCCATGTCTTTTCATTAGCACCTGCGCGCCAAACTTTACCATCTTTTGGCTCAATATCTTTCCCTAACTCACGCCCTTTTAACGAAGGTTGGCTATAATCAATGGTGATTTTAGTGCCTCCAACAGTTTCGGATACACTGGCGGGTGGACTAGGCCTTTTAGATTTGTCTTGTTGTGCACAAGCAGTAATTGATGTGAACAAAAGGCCTGTCATGGCCATCATGGCAAAAAATTTCTTCATAGTAATCTTGTTTATGATTATAAACGAAAATTAGACGAAAAGGTTGACGTTAACGAGTGTTTTGTGATGATTGGAATGTTAAAACTGAAGTATGTCAATTATTTCATTAGGTTATCCTTATTTCAGATCAGTATAAATCATAAAAATCCCTTTTCAATCATGAGTTGTCGATGAATGCCAAACAGTTAATTCACCTGAACAAAATCGGGACGCCTCAAAAGCTGGCTATTGTATTTGAATCTAAGCCCCGTGTTGAATGTTACATTCCACGGAGTCATTCTGTCGGTAGTACGAGGGTAGTAGAAAACTTTTAGTTCCATGGTGCCGAATACCAGGTTCTCATTTCTTGTTCGTACTCCAGTGCCAAAAGAGGTGTAGATATCACCTTTTTCAAAGCCTTCTCCAATACCTTTTAAATAAGTAATGTTGGAAAAAACAAATGGCGCAAAACTGAAGCCGAATTTTTTTTGTGTATTATAGAAGACAGATTCACAGTTGGCGCTGATTCTTGTTGATGCTCTAGTGAACTCATTTCTAAATTCCGGAATTCCGAAAGCGCTGATAAGCCTCAATGGTTCATTCAAAACGGTTTTTACTTGTTGTGTAACGCTCCCACTTAAAAAGTGTCGTGTATACCAATTCGATCCTGTGATTTTACGAAGTCTGGTAAAATATTCAATACTTGTCAAGCCACTGATATCTTCGAATTGGTTTTGATGAAAATAAGTTCCAAAACGGATGATATAATTGACGTAGTTCTTATTGTCAGAGAAATAATTACGCTGATAATCGAAGCCTACATATGGACGTTCTATTTGGTTTCTTTTAACCCAACCGGCTAATAATGTCATATTAAAACCCTCTGGAACATCTTCATTTCGTCCGAATCCATATAGGAAATTGGTATGATAATAGTCCTGCTGAAAAATGGTAAATACGCCTAGTACAGCTTCAAGGTTTGAGTAGTAATAGTTGTAGGTTGTTTTGAATTGTTCAGGGATATCATTAAATAACCTTTGTACACCTCTAACTCCAATGAATTTTTTTAAACGGGATTTGAAATTTTCTCTTAACTGTTTTCTCCCACCAATATTATGCGCAAGCCACCCATCGAGGTTTTGGTATTTATATTTAAAATCTACTTTGTAAATAGAGTCATTGATATATCCATTTTCGGTATGTCTTTCTGAAACTTCAAATCCCCCAGTCCAGGAATGGTAAGGGCTTACAAGGGGAAGCTCCCCCCTGAGGTACAAGGCTTTTTCCTCTCTGCGGCCACTATTGAATGCCGGCGCATGCGTTTGATAGCCGAACATCAGGTTTAAAAAACTACCGCCAACATTACGTTTGATGTATTCAAAACCCGATCCAAAATCCGGTTGCCTATCCAAATCATAAAGACCGCGAAATTGAATTCGGTCACCTGAGCCAAAGAGATTGTCATTATTCACTTCCAGACTGATGGTTTTGAGTGAACCAATCTCAGCACTACCTCCAATCGGAAACAAGTCTTTCCATCGAATGGTGATATCAACTGCATCGGGATCATTGTCTACTTCTGTAGCAATAATTCTTGCATCTTGTAAATAAGTGAGTTCACGTAAAAAGCGTTCATTATCCGCAATAAGATAAGGGTAGAGAGTATCACCCGTTACAAAAAAGAGATTTCGTAGAATGGTTTTATTGGTTGTTCCGGTATACAATGCATCACTGATGTCATTCATGAATCTTCGTGGCGTTTTCAGGGTATCATTTACCGAATTATCAAATGAAAGTTTCTCAACCCGTATTTGACGAATGATCCTTCCACGAAAGCGGTTGAAAATCTCTTCATTTTTAATCGCACCCTTGTTTTCTGTGATAATATCTTCACGACCACTTACCGATACGGCTCTTCCAAGTTTACCAAGTAACCCTTTTTTCGTAGCCAAGAAAAAAACGGTGTCTTCTTTTAGTTTGGGGGTTTGACCATAGCAAGAGAACGCATATATGCCGGCTAGCATCAAAAAGATGAATCTATATATACAAGCATGGCAATTCATTCCCAAAAGGATCCGCGGTTACAGTTGAGTAATAATCCGCATGGAAGTTAAGGAATAGGACTAAGTATCATGCAAAATGTTAATAGGTTCATTGTTAAAAGAAAAACCCGGCTTACGGGCCGGGTGGGTATATATAGACTGAGAAAATTTTGAGTTATTTATTCTCCTTTGAGAAAATACTCACTTGACCTGCTTCAGAAATTTCCAATACCAGTTTCTGGTTTACTTTTTCCATTGAGATAAAATAGCTGGTTTCTCCCACTGAGTTGGTGAACTCAATACAATCTTGCAACTGAAACTCAGGGAAAGTGTATTTGGTTGTGATGGTCTGTAAAGCAGACTTAGGTAATTTGTCAAATGCGTAAGTCTTAGTAGAACCAATCAACTCACCGTCGTGGGTATAGAATACCTCTTTCTTGATACCATTTTCCAAAAAGCTGGCTTTTTCGAATTTTTCGTCAGCGCTCCAGCTTACTTCTTTCACACCTGTGAAAGTGGAACTAAAGTGACTGGCACCATTGTATTTTGTTTTTTTGTTGGTATCAGCAAAAGCGCTGGTTCCAAGGGCAATGACCGCAAGGGTCAGGATGAATAACTTTTTCATTTTGTTTCTTTATTAATGTTGTTATAAATAGTTTGTCGTTTTTTCTTTTGTTTGATTGACAAGTCAAAAGTAGAACGTGATGATAGATAGACGAAGCTGATTGTGATTAGTTACAAGCATTACAGCAACGTTATTATGAATGGTGTTAATGCCAATGTTAAGCAATGTTAACATTGGCCTGCAATGCAGTGCTGTAGGCTATTGTAGCCGAATTCTTAAAGAAATATTAAAGGCAACTTTCCTGTGATGAGTTACAGGAGTGGAGGGGGGTAGTTAGGATGAACGGCGGGAGTATCGGTAAGTTTTGAGCTGCAAGCCTCAAGCTGCAAGCTGCAAGTGAGATATAAAAACGAATACTACTTGCAGCTTGCAGCTTGAGGCTTGGAGCTTATTGCTTTATCCTCTTCTTCAACTCTTCCACCGAAATATTAATCTGTCTACCTACTTGCGTACCATTCTTGTAACATACAAATTTTACTGTAGCTACATCTTTAGGAAGTGTATAGGGGGCTTCATATTTACGATAAGTATGATCCGGATTGCTTTCATCTATTGAAAAATGAATATCCATGCTCGGAATTTCTTTATCCAATACTAATACCAGATTTTTCTGAGCATCATATTTAGCAGTGATAATCGGGTCGTACATCGCTGCGCTATATCTGATATTGGCTTCTTTCATTCGTTCGAATTGGTGTTCGACACGATTTACGAAATCTCCCCAATTTTTAGCTTCTTTTGGCGTCCATACCGATTCTGCAATGGCCAAGGCACGCGGCCATAACATGTATTGTACAGTTCTGAAATTCTGGATCTGTTCTGTCCAGAGATTTCCTTGTCCACCCAAAATGAATTTAGGATCGATGCTATCAGGTAAAGGGTCGAATTGATAAGCTTTTTGTAATCTCAGGCCTGCGTATACCGGTGGTTCAACGGATCTTTCACCTTGATAATAATCTAGATAAGCAAAATCCGTTGGCGACATTACTACGGTATGATTGGCTTTGGCAGCAGCAATACCTCCCTTCATACCTCTCCAACTCATCACAGAAGCACCTTCAGCTAAGCCGCCCTCTAGAATCTCATCCCAACCCATCATTTTCTTTCCTTTAGAACGAATGATCTTTTCAACACGCTTCACAAAATAACTTTGAACAGCGTCCATATCTTTCAAGTTCTCTCTTTGCATGAGTGATTTGATCTCCTCACTTTTCTCCCAAAAATTCTTAGCTGTTTCATCACCTCCCATATGGATGTATTCAAAAGGAAAAAGCTGTGCTACTTCTGTAAATACTTTATCCAGTACTTGATATACTTTCTCATTGGCAGGAGAGAGGTTGTTATCTTTTAAAGCATAAAAATGTGCACCTGCAGGCCACTCCATGAATTTTTCTCCTGCATTTACCCAATACTTGGTTCCCGGTGTAGCAGATAGATCAGGGAATGCAGCAAGCATGGCCATACTATGTCCTGGAATATCAATCTCAGGTAAAATATTTACAAAACGTTCCTTTGCATACTGGACCAACTCTTTGATATCTTCATGTGTGTAAAAACCACCATAATTTTTAGGTTCTTCAGGAGCGGGGTCGGGTGTATTGGCCCATTTGCCTTCACGTTTCGGTCTCCATGCGCCAACATCTGTTAATTGTGGCAACGATTTGATCTGTATTCTCCAACCTTGATCATCCGTTAAATGAAGGTGCAAGAGGTTGAATTTATAACGCACCATTTCATCAATGAACTGTTTTACTTCCTGTTTGGTGAAGAAGTGACGACTCACATCGAACATCAATCCACGCCAACCAAAACGAGGTTTATCCATGATTGAAACAGCCGGTACAGACCACTCAACAGGTGATGTAACAAGTTTTTTTGCATTTATTTCTTTAGGAAAGATCTGTAGGAGCGTTTGTAAGCCGTAAAAAAGTCCGGCTTGAGTATTGGCACTGATTTTAATACCGGAAGGGGAAACTTTCAAGTAGTATCCTTCATCTCCTATAGTAGTATCCTTTTGCGGAAATAATTCTAAAGTGATATCACCGTTTTTAACAATCGGACTAAATGTAAACCCTGTTGGTACAGACAAAGATGTGATGAGATGTTGCATGGCAAGTTTAGCTTCAGGGAGGGATGCTATTGTCATGCCATTTTTCAATTTGAAAAAACCTGCTTCGGCTTTTAGTGAAACCGGTTGCGGGATGATTGCGGCCCAACGTGTTGCAGTTTCACTCTTGACTATGTTGGAAAACAATACAAGTGTCAGAATCAGCCCTATTTTTCTCATCGGATTTCTATTTAGAGCTGAAAAATAAGACTAAATCGGAAATAATCTGGACTTATTGCTGCTGTGATCTCAGTGTCTTCAGTAGTGGCATTTAATTGCTACTGAAGACACTGAGATCGCAGAAAAAAACAACCCGACAATTGCTTGTCGGGTTGCGAATATAAAACGTCACTCAAAAAATTAATAACGGTAATGTTCAGCTTTGAATGGACCTACTTTAGAGATGCCAAGATATTCAGCTTGCTCATCAGTCAGTTCGTCCAGTTCAGCACCTACTTTAGCAAGGTGTAAACGAGCTACTTTCTCATCCAAGTGCTTAGGTAACACATACACTTTGTTCTCATAGTTCTTGTAGTTGTTCCACAATTCAATTTGAGCCAGTGTTTGGTTAGAGAAAGAGTTACTCATTACAAAAGAAGGGTGTCCGGTTGCACAACCAAGGTTCACCAAACGGCCTTCAGCAAGAATGATTACATCTTTACCATCGATATTGTATAAGTCAACCTGTGGTTTGATGGTATCTTTAGTATGACCGTAGTTGTTGTTCAACCAAGCGATATCAATTTCAATATCAAAGTGACCGATGTTACAAACGATCGCTTTGTCTTTCATCAAACGGAAATGCTTTTCGGTCAATAGATCACGACAACCAGAAGCGGTAACAATGATATCTGCTTCTTTTACAGCATCGATCATTTTCTTTACTTCAAAACCATCCATTGCAGCTTGTAAAGCACAGATCGGATCGATTTCAGTAACGATTACACGACAACCTGCACCACGCAGAGACAATGCAGAACCTTTACCCACATCACCATATCCACCAACAACAGCCACTTTACCAGCCATCATCACATCAGTAGCACGACGGATCGCATCTACCAGTGACTCTTGACAACCGTATTTGTTATCGAATTTAGATTTGGTAACAGAGTCGTTTACGTTGATCGCAGGAATCGGTAAAGTACCTTTTGCCATACGCTCATACAAACGGTGAACACCTGTAGTGGTTTCTTCAGATAAACCTTTGATATGTTGAACCAACTCAGGATATTTATCAAATACCATGTTGGTCAAATCACCACCATCATCCAAGATCATGTTCAAAGGACGATCAGCGCCGCCGAAGAACAAAGTTTGTTCGATACACCAATCAGCTTCTTCCAAAGTCTGACCTTTCCAAGCAAATACACCCACGCCTGCAGCAGCAATGGCAGCAGCAGCCTGATCTTGTGTTGAGAAGATATTACAAGAGCTCCATTTTACTTCAGCACCCAATGCAACCAATGTTTCGATCAATACGGCAGTTTGGATGGTCATGTGCAGACATCCGGCGATACGAGCGCCTTTCAAAGGTTGTGAAGCGCCATACTCAGCACGTAATGCCATCAAACCGGGCATTTCAGCCTCAGCTAAACGAATTTCTTTACGGCCCCAGTCTGCCAGACTGATATCGGCCACTTTATACTTCAGGTTGAAGTCGATAGAAGATGTTAATGTAGACATATAGTGTTTTTATGAAGTGCAAATCTATATTTATAGATGAATATTCTAAAATATTTTAAAAAAATAGAATAAAAATTGAAATAATATATCTTTGAAAGAATAAAAGAACTAAATCACATGGCTAAAACGCGACAAACAGCCGAATCTACTATCACTCCGATGGCATTGGATGATAAAGACCTGGCGATACTTCGTATTCTACAACAAAATGCCCGTGCTACAGTGAAGGAAATCTCCGATAAAGTATTATTGAGTACAACACCTGTTCATGAGCGAATTAAAAGAATGGAAGAGCAGGGAGTGATCAGGCAGTACGCTACATTATTGGATCATTCCAAAGTAAAAAAAGGATTGATGGTGATTTGTTATGTATCGCTCAAACAACACAATCGAAATGCTGGAGAACGTTTTATCAAAAGCATATTGGATATGCATGAAGTGATCGAATGCTACAATATTTCGGGGGAGTTCGATTTTATGCTGAAAGTAGTAGCGGAAAACATGGATGACTATTACGATTTCCATGTGAATAAATTAAGTCAGGCAGAAAATCTCGGGCATGTACAAAGTGTGTTTGTAATGGGGGTTATTAAGCAGACACATGTTTTGGTATATTAAGCTATGCGCCTTGAGTTGCTTAAGGATTTTCTTGTGCTAGGAAATTTGCAATGAGGGGTTTAAGTTCTAATACATTTTGCTCTAAATGGTATCATCAAAAAGGAGCAATTGTCTTACACCCCTCTATTTTTCGAATGAAAAAAACACCGTCGAATGCTTTTTGCCAGGGATAAGATAAGTTTCTATGTTGACTCATGGGTAAAGATCCTTTCATACTGAAAGCAACAGTGGATTTGATCTTTTGATTCAAGTCTGCCCAATCCATGAAAGCATAATTCCAGTTTTTAGGTATCCAATTCTCAAAACTACTTTTAGCTGGTTCTTCAGCGATGGTTGTATAATCGGGCCTTGTCGTCCAAACAGAGGTTGCTTCTGCTGAAGTAAATCCTAGTGCGTAATAAGTGTGGGGATTGTATTGAGGGTTTCCCAATAAATGACCCAACATGGGTTCATTATCAACTGTGTTGTTTGTTTGATCAACCCTTTTCACTATGTGTGCATTGTGGGCCCAGATAATTATTTTCTCGTTAGGATATTGTTGATTAGCTAGCCACATTATGTTTTCAAACATTTGTGAATCTCTTACGCTGAAACCTTGACCTCGCTCTTTCAATAAATAAGGAAGGATATTGCTGTATGCTGCAAGGATATTATCCATTATAATTTTCTCATCGCTCGTCAATTGATTTTTTTTCTGTGAAGTGTATAAACTTTCTAATGCTATTTTTCCTTTCTTACAAGACTCAGGGTCAGCTTTTTGACCATTAAAATATATGGATGGTAAGTTATTCAGTACGCTTGCAGACCATTCTTTTTCTATCGGTGTTTCTGTAATTTTTGATAGTATACTTTCAAGTCTTGGCTTAAGTTTCGTAAATGAATACGGCGTTTGTAGTTGACAATCCATTCCGGCAATGATCAAAGGAGATTTGGTTAATTGGCTTTCCCAGATATAGTTGTATAAAAAAGGAGCAGCTTTGTCACACCAAGACCACATGCCTGCTAGATTGTTGTATAGAAATTGTCGGATACTGTCTTTTGATTTTTTGACTTCCTTGAATCCATAAGTCAAGCCAAAGTAGTCTGACTCAAAAACAACAACATTAAAGCCTTTTTTTTCATGGAGATATTTAATGATTCTTCCCTTCGCTTCAAAAGTGGTTCCATCGCCATGCATTTGTTCGCCAAGTGCTACAATACGGGTATTCCCAATGGCCTCTCCAAGTGCATGTAAGTCATCAAAGTCAGAAGAGTTAATATCAATCGAAGTGATTTGTTTGGAAAACTGCTGAACATATTTTTTTATAGACTTTTGCGATGAAGCATTGTTTACAACAAAAATCTGAAAAAGAATAGGTCCCAATATATATATTATAAAACGCGAACGCATTCTCAGAATTTACTTATGAATTATTAATTCCATAATAAAATCATCCATAAAAAAACCATTACCAATATCCAGTTTCACTTCTTCTGCAATAGTGAATCCCATGCGTGTATAGAAATCTTTGGCGGGGTTTTGTTTGTTGACTTGTAAGAATAAACGTGAATGGTGTTTTCTTTTTGTAAACTCAATCACTTCTAGCAAGAGAGCTTTGCCGGCTCCAGATTTTTGAATAGTTGGTAGGATATATAATTTATTGAGTTTACATCCTTGAGTGCCTTCTTCTGAAACAGAAGCAAAGCCAATGGGTTGATTATTTAACTCGGCGAGATAAAATTGATGCCTCTTTTCCATTTGTTCCAATAAGGCATCATCGTTGTAGATCAAATCCAGCATATAGTGAATCTGTCCCTGTGATATGATCTTGCCATATGCATCTGGCCATGTGTTCTCGGCCAATGTTCGAATGATATTTCTATCACTAGATGAAGCTTCTCGGATGTGTAAGTTGGCAGACATGTTACAGGTTCTTCAAGCTCTCTTCAATGTTTTGAATACGGGCTTCAGCATCCGCTAATTTCTTTTGCTCCAGCGCTACTACTTCCGGTTTTGCATTTTGGACAAATCTTTCATTGCTCAATTTTTTCATTACGCTATCACGGAAATTTTTCTGATACTCGAGATCTTTTAATAATTCAGCCTTGAGTACTGTGGTATCAAGCTGGCGTTCTGTTTCAATGAAGAATTTATCTTTTTCAACGGCTACTACGATGGCATTGGATACTGAAGTTTCAAAATCAATGGCAGCGGCATTGATCTGTTTAGCGAGAATTCCTGCTATAGTCTCATATTGCTTTTGCTGATTCGTTTCAATATGCAGCTTGATCGGATCTTTTGGTTTCAGCTGATTTTTATTTCTCGCATCTCTCAATGCAGAAATTACCTGCTTTAATAATTCGCCTGCTTCGAGTATTTGCTTATTTGCTTCTCCAACAGTCGTTTGTTGCTTCACACATAAATCAACAGACTGATCTCTTAATAAATGATAGATCTCTTCTGTAATGAATGGCATATAAGGATGCAGTAGTTGCATCATCTCTTCAAAATAGTTGATGGTCTTTTCGTAAACCGCCGCATCAACCGGCTGCTCAAAACCTGGTTTAGCCCATTCGAGATACCAACTACAGAAATCATCCCAAATAAGTGAGTACAATACTTTCAACGCTTCACTTAAGCGGAATTGCTGCATCAATGTTTCTACTTCGGCTTTAGCTTGCTGCAAGCGCGATTCGAACCAATCGGTAGCGAAGGAAGATGAGTGGTGAGTAGTGAGTAGTGAGTTTTTATCAATGCGAGACTCCCAGCTTTTGATGAGCTTGAGTGCGTTCCAGAGTTTATTGTTGAAGTTGCGTCCTTGTTCTAGTGCGGCTTCATCAAATAAAATATCATTTCCGGCAGGAGAGGAGATCATGATGCCAAATCGAACGGCATCTGCTCCATATTGATCGATGAGTGCAAGGAGATCAGGAGAGTTTCCTAAACTCTTACTCATTTTTCTACCCTGTTTATCTCTTACAATACCTGTAAAGTATACATGTTTGAATGGGATTTCTTTCATGTATTCCTCTCCGGCCATGATCATTCGAGCTACCCAGAAGAAGATGATCTCTGGTGCAGTTACCAAGGTATTGGTTGGATAATAATATTTCACTTCTGCGTTACCCGGATTGGATAATCCTTTGAATACTTCGAAAGGCCAAAGCCAGCTGGAGAACCAGGTATCTAAGCAATCATCATCTTGACGAATATCGTCAATAGTGAGTAGTGAATTGTGAGTAGTGAGTTTTTGAAATGCTTCTTCTTTTGTAGTTGCTACCGCGTATGTTCCATCGGGAGCATACCATGCAGGGATACGATGGCCCCACCACAATTGACGACTAATACACCAATCTTTGATATTCTCCATCCAATGACGATAGAGATTTTTGAATTTGGCAGGATGGAATTCAATATCTCCATTCATCACCGCTTTCAACGCTGGTTCTGAGATCTTCTTCATATCTACCCACCACTGCAAACTCAGTCGGGGTTCTACCACAGCATCTGTTCTCTCACTGAAACCTACCTGATTGGTGTAGTCTTCAATTTTTACAATGTGTCCTTTTGCTTCCAGTTCCGGAACAATTTTCTTCCTTACTTCAAAACGATCTTCACCAATAAATAATTGAGCAGCTTCACTCATGGTACCATCATCGTTCATGGTATCAATCACTTCGAGATTGTACTTCTGCCCGAGCTGATAGTCGTTCATGTCATGAGCTGGCGTCACTTTCAATGCACCGGTTCCGAACTCAGTGGTTACATAATCATCCGCAATGATGGGTATACGTCTGCCGATCAATGGAACGATGGCATATTTGCCGTGTAAGTGTTTGTAGCGTTCATCATTTGGGTTCACGCAAATAGCAGTATCTCCTAAAATCGTTTCAGGTCTAACCGTAGCAATCGTAATAAATTCATTCTCTTTTTTCTTACTGTCATCTGTTAATTCTAAACTGTCAACTATCTCATATCGCACGTAATACAACTTGCTCTGTACTTCTTTATAGATCACTTCTTCATCACTCAAAGCAGTCTTAGCTTTTACATCCCAGTTGATCATTCGTTTGCCGCGATAGATCCAGCCTTTTTGATGGAGGTCAACAAACACCTTGATCACAGATTGATAATAGTCTTCGTCCATCGTGAAAGAAGTACGGTTCCAGTCAAGACTACAACCCATCTTCTTCAGTTGCTGCAAAATGATACCACCATATTTTTCTTTCCATTCCCATGCATATTGAAGGAATTCTTCACGACCGATAGATGATTTTGCAATCCCTTTTTCGCGAAGCATCGCTACTACTTTGGCTTCTGTTGCAATGGAAGCATGGTCGGTGCCTGGTACCCAACAAGCATTTTTCCCTTGCATGCGGGCTCTACGAACAAGTATATCCTGAATGGTATTGTTCAAACAATGCCCCATATGTAATACGCCGGTAACATTGGGTGGGGGTATTACAACGGTGAAAGACTCTCTTTCGTCGGGGGTGCTGTTAAAATAACCTTTGTCTAGCCAATGCTGATACCATCTGGCTTCAATATCTCCCGGGATATAGTTCTTGCTCAATTCCATTCCTGATCTCTTTTTTTAGGCTTGCAAAACTACGAAAATACTAGGGGAGTATGAGGGGCAACAAAAAAACCACGCATAGCGTGGTTTAGTATATAAAAATGCAAGGGGATCTAATTACCAGGTGAACACTGCTTCATTCCATTCTAAAAGTGAAATTGCAGCGGGTTGTTGTGGTGTAACATTCTCTTCAGTATTGTCTTTTTTAGCTTGCTTCAGGGCATTTCGCTGCTTTAACGACATCGAAGTACAGCAACTGGCTACTTTTTTTCCTGCGGTTTTGCAGAAAGAACGAACCTGACTACCGCTACAGGCAGTGAAGGCTATGAGAAGGCAGATTAAAACAATATTCTTCATGTCAGTTGTTTTCTGGTGCAAAGCTAACCTGCGAGTGGTGAAAGTCAGGTTAAACAGTGTTAATTATACCTAACGTTCCTTTATGATTTAGGTTACAGGATTGCGCCAATTTTTTTCTGACAAATAAGTATCAGTAAGGACAAAAACATTACAGTCTGCTGCAGAAACAGCGGAAAATGATGGCAATAAAAGGGTTTGGTGTAAAATATCGTCAATCTATACGCGACCTTTCCATTCGAGATAAGATAATACCACAACAGCAATTAAGATAATGGCTACAATTGCAGCATTTCGTGCATTTTCACTGATGTGAAATTGTGATTTTGTGTTTGACATGGCAAATAGATTTGGTACGTAAAAAAGGTTTTACGGTCTTCCAAAGGATATTTTGTGTTCCAATGAAGTCCAAACTGCCAATAAATCCGAGGCTATAGGGGAGAACTGAATCTTTGTTTGTAAGATATGTTATTATTGCCGAATTTACAAGCCTTATTGTATGCAATTTGCTATTGTGGATATCGAAACAACGGGCGGTTTTCCTGAACAACATGGAATGACCGAGATAGCCATCGTATTGCACAATGGAACAGAAGTTGAGGGGAAATACGAAACCCTGATCAATCCGCACCAAGAAATTCCGCCATATATCGCAAATATGACCGGCATTTCTGATGCCATGGTATCAAAAGCGCCTTCATTTGAAGTAGTAGCAGAGGTGATTTTCAATCTTTTGTCTGGAAGAATTTTTGTAGCCCATAACGTAAATTTTGACTACTCTTTTGTAAAGTATCATTTGCAAAGAGCAGGATATCAATTGAATGTACCAAAACTGTGCACCATTCGACTTAGTAGAAAAGTATTTCCGGGTTTTCGTAAATATGGACTTGGACATCTGTGTAGAGAGTTAGATATACCTATTACCAATAGACACAGGGCGGGGGGAGATGCATTGGCCACCGCTCAGGTATTGGATATGGTGTTGCAGAACAATGGTCAGCGACTCATCAAAGAAATGTTGAAAAAGGAAAACCACGGACAAACACTTCCGTCACATTTGCCCGAAAAACAAGTGATGGGACTACCTCAAAAACCCGGTGTGTATTATTTCCATGATCAAAAGGATAAGGTTCTTTATGTGGGCAAGGCAAAAAATCTCAAAAAAAGAGTACTAAGTCATTTCTCCGGATTGGATATCAGCAAAAAAAGACAGGAACTATTAAGAACCGTTCATAGGATATCTTATGTGGAGTGTCCAACAGAATTTATCGCTTCTTTATTTGAAAGCGTAGAGATCAAAAGATTGTGGCCGATTCATAATAAAAGTCAAAAAAGATTTGAACAGGTATGGGGGATCTATCAGTTTGAAGATAATAGAGGTTATATCAGGCTGGGCATCGATAAAAAAAGAAAACATTTACAGCCGGTGGCTTCCTTTGCCTTGTTGGCAGACGCACACAGGATGTTATGGAAGCTGGTGAAGATGCATGAACTTCATCCCGCTCTTTGTTTTCTTGATCTCACTCCGCAAAAGGAATGGCCTGATGTAAATGATTATAACCAACGTGTTATTACTGCATTGCAATGGATCACGGAACAAAAAGAAACATTTGTGATTCGTGATCAGTCTGCTTGTGTCTTGGTTGAAAATGGTGTTTTTTATGGGATGGGAACACCAACTGAAGATATAGCCATTCATAAGTTGGATGAATTAAAAGAGCACTTAACTGTGTATCCTGAAAATGAAGTCATTCGTTCCATGATCCGTAATTACACAGAGCGCTATCCGGCAAAAGTGATTCGTATCGCATAAAATTTTCTGTGCCCTTCTGTGTCTTTTGTGGCAATTAATTGCCACAGAAGACACAGAATAACATAGAAGGGTAGAGGTTATCCACATCTTTTTTTTAAACCTTGTTTTCCTCCTACATTCGCTCCCCTGAATTTTTAATCGCCAAAAAGGATAATGATTATGTCTGGTTTTGCTCCATTGATTGCAGTTAAATTGAATCTGAAACAAACACAGGTACAATCCGTAATGGATTTGTTTGAAGAGGGTGCTACCATCCCTTTCATTGCTCGATATAGAAAAGATAAAACAGGAGGATTGGATGAAGTTCAGATTCAGCAGATCCAAGATGAGGCTAAGTTTTTGAAAGAGTTTACAGAACGCAAAACATTCATCGAAAAAGCCATTACTGAGCAAGGAAAAATGACAGAGGAGCTGCAATCAAAGATTGATCAAGCTACTACTATCGCTGCATTAGAAGATATTTATCTGCCTTACAAACCCAAAAGAAAAACCAAAGCACAAACAGCTCGTGAAAACGGATTGGAGCCTTTGGCAGACATGATGTTGGCGCAACAACAAGATGATATTACAGTAGAAGCTACAAAATATATCAATGATAAGATTGCTTCAGCGGAAGATGCTTTACAAGGAGCAAGAGATATCATCGCTGAAATGGTCAATGAAAATGCAGAAGTAAGGGCTAAGATGCGCAAACTCTTTGAAGATACAGCTGCTATTCAAAGTAAGGTCTTGGCAGATAAAGAAACAGAAGGTATTAAGTATAAAGACTACTTTGATTTTTCAGAACCTATTCATAAAATTCCATCGCACAGAATCCTTGCCATACTCCGCGGTTTTTTGGAAGGTATTTTGCGCATGAGTATTGCTCCAATTGAAGAAGACGCTTTGTATTTATTAGAGCAGCAATTCATCAAAGGAATGAGCCCTTGGTCTGATCATCTGAGAAAAGCCATTCGTGATGCGTATAGAAGGTTGATGCAACCAAGTTTAGAATCTGAATTCCGAACAGCGTTGAAGCAAAAAGCAGATGAAGAAGCGATCAATGTTTTTGCAGAAAATCTTCGTCAGTTGCTATTGAGTGCTCCATTAGGTAGAAAAAATATTTTAGCAATAGATCCCGGATATCGTACCGGTTGTAAAGTAGTTTGTTTGGATAATAAAGGAGATCTTCAAACAACAGATTTGATCTATGTGCATGAAAATAATCGCATCTATGAAAGTGAGCATAAGATCAAAAAACTGGTAGAACAGTTTAAGGTAGAAGCCATTGCTATTGGTGATGGTACTGCTGGAAGAGAGACTGAACAGTTCATTAAAAAAATGCAATTAGGCTTGCCTGTATTCTTGGTAAATGAAGACGGGGCATCTGTCTATTCTGCATCAGAAACAGCACGAGAAGAATTTCCGGATCACGATGTAACTGTACGTGGCTCAGTAAGTATTGGTAGACGATTGATGGATCCTTTGGCTGAATTGGTTAAGATCGATCCTAAAAGCATTGGGGTTGGACAATACCAGCACGATGTGAATCAGTTTCGTTTGAAAGAGCGACTAGATCAAACAGTCGTTAGTTGTGTGAATACAGTGGGAGTGAATTTAAATACTGCGAGTAAACATTTGTTGGCCTATGTAAGTGGTATTGGAGGTAGTATGGCCGATAACATCGTACGTTATCGTTCCGAGATCGGAGGATTCAAAGAAAGGAATCAGCTATTGAAAGTGCCTCGTTTGGGAGCAAAAGCCTTTGAGCAATGTGCAGGATTTTTAAGGATCAAGGAGGGTAATAATCCGCTGGATGCGAGTGCTGTTCATCCGGAAGCATATTCTATTGTTGAAAAAATGGCTGCTGATCTACAGGTAGATGTTAAAGAACTGATTGGAAATGAAATACTGGTCACTAAAATCGACCCAAAAAAATATGTAACGGAACAGTTTGGCGAATTGACCCTACGCGATATTCTGAATGAATTAAAAAAGCCAGGTCTTGATCCGCGTAATGAATTGGAACAATTTGAATTTGCTCAGATCTATAAGATAGAAGATGTACATATTGGTATGATTGTACCGGGTGTAGTTACCAATTTAACCAGGTTTGGAGCTTTTGTAGACATAGGTGTGAAACAAGATGGATTGGTACACGTGAGTGAGATAGCGCACCGGTATATCAGTGATCCGGGAGAAGCTTTAAAACTCGGGCAAAAAGTTCAAGTGAAAGTGATGGAAGTAGATGTACAACGTAAAAGGATTGCTTTATCTATCAAACAAGCAAGTGTGGAAGAAAGAGTACAAGGAGACAGGAAGCCAAGAAGACAGGAAAATTTCAAACAAAAAGAAGAAGACCTTTCTTCCTTGAGTGTGAATGATGCATTGAATGCCCTGAAGAAAAAGTTTGGGAAATAGGGAGTAAGAAATAGTGAACAAGAAATAAGAAATAAGAAATAAGAAATAAGAAAGTTTTAAGTATACAATGCGCAAGTTTAAATAGCGCCGGACTTCAGTCCGGCGAGAAAGTGAATACGAGTTGATGAATGGTGCTTTTGGTTAAAGAACATGCCATATCTTGTAGCTCTTAAATAAGAACTATGAAAAAGATCGCATCACTGATCGTAGCTTTTTTTATTGTTGCTACTTCATTTTCACAGGATAAAGTAAATCCTATTATTAAGGATTTTGGTTCGGTATATGAGATTCCTGATGCAATAGAAAAGCCGGATCCTAAAATGAACTATAAATTATTGGTTGATCTTGTCATGGCCAGTAGCAAACCCGATACCATCAATTTAGGTATTGAAGCAGCTTGTACCTTACTCAACTTACATGGTGTAGGAGGTGTTCCAAAAGAAAAGATCAAAATGGTAATGGCAGTACACAATGCTGCAGGCTATACGATTTTAAATAATGAAGCATACAAGGCAAGATACAAAGTCGATAATCCTAATTTACCGATGATCAAAGCCTTGGTGGATGCAGGTGTCAAAATTGTCGTATGCGGACAAACCCTCAAGAAAAGGGGTATTGATCCATCAACACTTGCGCCCGGGGTTGGCATAGCAACATCAGCGCTCACAACGATCACAACACATCAGTTAAAAGGATATGCTCTCATTAAATGGTAATTATTGATTACTTCTTCTCAAATTCCTTTTTAAGATTTTGATAGGTTTTTACCAAAGCTGCAATTTTGTGGTTTTGTAGATGAAGATTTTCTTTCCCTTCAAATGCGGCTTTGGCATGTGGACTTAGTAATGAGGTTTGTGAGATCCAACTATTCCAGGAAGGTAGTTGCTCTAGTTGACCTTGGTACAATTGATTCAGTGATTCTACAATGTAATGACGACTTCTGTCTTCTACATATTGCTGTTGCTTGTTTACCACAAAGATTGCAAATGGAATGATCATATCATTAGTGCTCGATGTATCTATGGTAATTCTGGGGCCAAACCATGCCCGTGCTTTCAGCCATTGTTCAGTGCCAATTACATTCATCGATGGATCTACGGGTTCCCATTTGCCTGTTGACTCATCCAGCACCTCAAGCCATCTATGATCATTGTGTTGCCTGCCAAATACAGACATCCGATTTCCCATCTGATTTACTTTATCCTCGGCAGTTTTCTGTCTTCCTTCATTGTATACATGCAAATTGATCTCCGCAATAGCCCTATATGGCAAGTCAATAGAATTGATCATTGCCATATATACTTTGGCTAACTCAAAACAATTGCCGCCTCCACGTGCAAATATTTGGTTCACCGTTCTAGTTTGGTAATCAGTTGCCTTCCAGTCGAGCCGATGGGAAAGCCAATGTAAAACAGCTCGAGCTTTTCCAAAGGTGCTTTTTTCATGCTGTACTATTTGTTGGGTAAGCGTTGAAAGTTGTAGTTGGTTGGTGTCAATAGATTCACCTAAATGAGCCCGGCCAGATTGTCCAAATACTGATGCTGAAACAAACAAAGTTAATATCAACAGGAGGGTGTTTCTCATAGGTTTTTTATTTACAACGATACTGTTTCCCAAAAGTTACATTCCCTCTTGAGATACAGTTTTTTGATAAATGGGGACGATGGTAATTATATCAGTTGTATCTTTTAGCTCCAAAACCGTACCGAATGAGAAAACTATTCTTTTCAGGGCTGGCAATCGCTTCTGCAGCCTTGATCACAACGTGGTTGCCGTCAAATGAAGAAGGACAACTACGTTTATTTTCCTCTTTTTTAGCAGACTCTACTAAAAAAGATACTCCAGTCTATACAACCTTTAAAGACCTTCCATTAAAACCCGGTCGAGAGATCAGCTTCAATACCAAAGAAGGTACCTGGATGAGTGTTGATGTCAGTCCAGATGGCAATACCATTGCCTTCGATCTAATGGGAGATATCTACACTATGCCGATATCCGGTGGTAAAGCTACCCCTGTAACCAAAGGCTTTGCTTATGAAACCCACCCACGCTTTAGTCCGGATGGAAAAAAGTTGTTGTTCACCAGTGATAGAAGTGGAAGTGATAACATTTGGATCCTGGATATGCAAAAACAGGATACCATGCAACTCACCAAAACAAGGGTAGATGATTATGTGAGTGCCGTATGGACTCCAGATGGTAACTATGTCATTGCCAGTCGCGGTAGACGATTACCACGTTTATGGATGTTTCATGCAGATGGTGGAGGTGGTATCCAACTCAATGATGCTCCCGGTGCACTTAAGACCATTGATCCATTTGTTAGTCCGGATGGTAAAACAATTTATTACAGTCAGCGATTTGGGTCTTGGAATTACAATGCATTAATGCCACAATATCAGATTGGAACTTATGATCGTGAAAAAGGATTGGTTAATACCATCACTACACGTTATGGTTCAGCCTTTACACCAACATTAAGTAAAGACGGTCAATGGATGGTGTATGGCTCACGATACAATGATAAAACCGGTTTAGTGATTCGTAACCTCAAAAATGGTGACGAAAGATGGTTGGCTTATCCTGTACAGCGCGATGAACAGGAAAGTATTGCGCCACAAGGTGTATTGCCAGGAATGGCTTTTACACCTGACAGCAAATACCTAATTGCGAGTTATGGAGGTAAGATTTGGAACATACCTGTTAGCGGAGAACCAGCAACCGAAATTCCCCTTGATGTGGATGTGAAACTTGAATTGGGTCCTCGTTTATATTTTAATTATGAAGTAAAAGACACATCACATGCACTGGCCTCTCAGATTCGTGATGCAGTTCCAAGTCCGGATGGAAAGAAACTAGCTTTCACTGTTTTGAACCGCTTGTATGTTATGGATTATCCGAACGGAACTCCTGTTCGTGTTACCAATCATAATTTCACTGAAGCGATGCCTGCCTGGAGTCCTGATAGCAGACAACTGGTATTTGCAACATGGGAAGAGAAAGAGGGAGGGCACTTGTACAAAGTAACAGTTGGATTTACTCAGGTAACTAAACTTACAAATGAAGCGGCATTTTATATGCAACCTGCTTGGAGTTACAATCAGCGTATAGCGTTCTTCCGTGGACCAAAGCGTTTATTCAAAGATGCAGAAGATCCTTTCTTTGATGGAGCAGAAGCAGAGATCGCATGGATGAATGAGAATGGAGGGGAGATCAAAGTGGTAGATCTCGCAAGAAACAGAGGGAATGTTCATTTTACAAAAGATACAGATCGAATCTTCCTCAATGCAGGAGGTGGTTCATTGATCTCTATTCGTTGGGATGGAACAGATCCTAAAGTGCATGTTCGCATTACAGGTATTACCACATTTGGCTCAGTTTTGGATGGACATAAAGGCGCTCATGCTGAAAATGAAGGTACTGGTAAAGAATATGTGATGGGTAGATACATGTCAGTATCCAATCCACTGAATCATTGCATGCTTCCTGAGTCTTCCGATGCAAGAGAACCTCAAAATATGCCTTCTGCTGCGGGAATCATTTTAATGGCTCCTGTAGGTAATCAGGCATTGGCTCAAGTGAATAACAATATTTATGTGGTCACCATTCCTGAAACTGGCAAGACGCCCAATATCAATGTTGCAGAACCTTCTGCAAGTATTTTCCCTGCCCGACAATTGACTGAGATCGGAGGTGAGTTTCCTGCATGGGAAGGTGATGGTAAAAAGATTCACTGGAGTTTAGGTAATGGTCATTGGGTGTATGATACTGAACGTGCAAAAGCCGTTGAGGATTCTGTGAAAGATGCCAAAAAAGCAGATGCTAAAAGAGCTGCAGATAGTATCAAAGCATTGACTGCTGCCGGACCTGAAGCAAAGAAACTTGCTGATTCACTGGCTAAGAAAAAAGCTGCTGATCTTTCAGCTGCATTGAAAGCAGATCCTGCAAAAGCAAAACAGGATAGTTTAGACAAAGCAGAACTCAAGAAAAAAGAAAAGTATAGTCCTTCAGAAGTACAAGTAAAAGTATACTACGAAAAAGATATACCTACTGGAACCATTTTGTTACGCAATGCAAGAATTGTTACCATGAAAGGAGATGAAGTGATTGAGCGAGGAGATATTTTGATCGTCAATAACAGAATCAAACAGGTAGGTAAAGGATTGTCGGCACCAGCAGGAGCCAAAGTTGTGGATTGTTCTGGAAAGACCATTACACCCGGATTCATCGATACGCATTCTCATATGTGGCCTTTCTGGGGTTTGCATAAAAATACGGTTTGGATCTATGCTGCTAACCTGGCTTACGGTGTTACTACTACCAGAGACCCACAAACTGCTACTACTGATGTGTTGACTTATGGTGATATGGTGGAAGCAGGAACCATTCCTGGTCCAAGAATTTATAGTACAGGTCCTGGTGTAGGTTACTGGATGTATAACCTCCGTGATTTAGATCAAACTAAGAAAGTGTTGGAACAGTATAGCAAGTACTATAAAACACAATACATTAAAATGTACTTGACAGGAGTACGTCAGCAACGTCAGTGGATCATCATGGCTGCAAAAGAGCAGAAGTTGATGCCAACTACTGAAGGTGGATTGGATTACAAACTCAATATGACGCATTTATTGGATGGCTACCCTGGTGTAGAACATGCGATCCCTGTATTCCCATTGTATAAAGATGTAACAAAGACCATTGCAGAAAGTAAAATGGCACATACGCCTACTTTACTGGTTGCTTATGGCGGACCTTGGGCTGAGAATTATTTTTATACCACTGAAAGCCCTTTAAAAGATCCGAAACTGAATCGTTTCACACCATATGAAGAACTGAGTACAAAAGCTCGCAGAAGAACAGGCGCGAATGGTGGATGGTTTACACCTGAAGATCATGTGTTCCAGAAACATGCACAAGGAACAAATAGTTTGGTACAGCAAGGTGGATTGGCAGGCGTAGGTAGTCATGGTCAGTTACAAGGTCTGGGCTATCATTGGGAGTTATGGAGTGTGGCAAGTGGTGGCATGAGTCCGCTCAATGCATTGAAAACAGCTACCATTTTAGGAGCAACTGCATTGGGATTAGACAAAGACCTGGGTAGTATTGAATCAGGTAAGCTAGCTGATCTGGTGATCATGGATGCCAATCCATTGCAGAATATCAGAAATACCAATACCATTCGTTACGTGATCAAAAACGGACGTATGTATGATGGTAATACGTTAGATGAGGTATATCCTACAGCTAGAAAATTAGATATAAGTTCTTGGACCAAAGAAGCACCGAAGGTGACGACGGCGGTGAAGGAGTAATATCTTTGATTTTTCGATCTTTGATTTTTTGATTTGACATTTACTCAAATCAAAAAATCAAAGATCAAAAAATCATACTTCAAAATCACATCTGAATACTATTCACAGCAGCCAAGGGTGATGGAATATCTTTTTCATCCAACATTTCTCTGAGATCAATTTCAATGGTTCTGCAAAGTGTACTGATGGGTACATCATTCGCACCGCCTTCAAATGGATTTTCCGTTGCTTCTCCAATTTTTTCCATGGTATTGAAAACCCAGTTTACAATCACACTGAATGGGATATTTAACCAGATCATGTGTTCTCCGAGTTTATTAAACTCTTGTAATAGTCCGAATGGAACGATGAAAGTGAAAAGGCGAATAAAATATAAATTGATGCTTGCAAATTGACGTGGGTATGGAAAATTCTTGATGCGCTCGCAACGTCCTTGTAAATCATATAAAGCAACCAGTTGGTTCTCCATTTCTACAAAATTCAAAGGATCAATCAAGCCTTCGTCTTTTAATTGTCGAAGTCTGGCAGATTGCAAACTGATCAATTGCGTAGCACGATTTTTCTTATTCCATACATAATCAAAATCTGATGCAGATAGATAGGGTTTCAAAGCTTCTTCAAAAGGAGTCACATGCTCAGGAATGGAATAAAATTTTCTATACTCAACGTTGTAAGACTTATTGATATTTTCCCAAGGTCTTGTTTCACGTAATTGATAACGTAAAGCAGTAAGCCATGCGATGTGACGATAAATAAGCTCCTGATGCAACAATCGATCATTGATTTGCTGACCGGTACAATCTTTCACCAATAAAGCCCAGGATCTACTGGTATTTACAATGCCACCCCATATTTGTCTGGCCTCCCATAGGCGATTATAGGTCTGTGTATTTTTAAAGCCAATGATAAATGCAGCCGCAGTACCAATCATGGCAATAGGCACCCATGGAATGGCGAGCCATTTCCAATCGGCCAATTGATAAAGTACGGTAGGGATGGTGGCGAAAATGAAAAGTCGATAAATATCTCTTCTTGTCCAGAAAAGAAATTCTTTGATTTTGTAGTGATTCCCGATATGCATGCTTTAAAATAACAAAAAAAAGCCAAGATAACTTGGCTTCTTAGAACAAGATATACAAGAACCTAATTTTTATAGATCACTAAAAACTCTACCTCTCTCGTTTTTCTTTCTGCTTTTAAGCCCAACTTGGTTAGAACCTCCTTAAAGCTATTCGGGTTTTCTGCATCGAATTCGAAATCAAGATCAAAGTTTCCTTTGATCATTGTTTCATTTACCACTGGTATTTTTAGAATGCCAAACTGTTTAAAATGATTCAAAAGATCATCAAGCGGTACATTCTTTTTGTGATAACTGGTTGCACGGATGATATTAGGTTGAGAAGAATTACTTGAAGCTTGATCATTTACTTTACTTCTATGTGGTTCTAATAAAGAAGGATCTGCAACAGTGAATACATAACATTCAGAAGATCTTTTTTCAAGTCTAGCTTGATAGGGAAGGTTTAGTTTTTTGAGTTGCTCTTGACCATACTGAGGTATTTCTACTTCCTTACCTTTCGGTACTATAATGTTAATACAATATTGCTCAGGGGTACTTACTCTTGGATCAAAAACTTCTTTGTTGATGCCCTCATAAATAGTTTCCGACATTGATTTATTGTATACATTTCTATAAATGAGATCCAATGGATTGTTTAACATAGTTAATCTGCGACCGTACCATGGACTGTTTGGAGTGTATCTATTCGCGATAGGGAATCCTCCGGGAATTTTTGGTTGAATGTCAAAACTATAATCATTAAAGTTTTCCGGTTTTGGGAAGTAATCTTTTAAGTAGTCAAATGAGCCAAGGGCATCTTTTTTTTCTTTGACTTTTACTGTCTCTTCTTTCAATAATTGCTCAATGATATTTTCAGAGATTTCATCCGGTGAAGTATTCGCGACAAGTTTTCCTTTTTTATCAATTAGTACGGTATGCGGAACGGCGTGATACGGAAAATAGGTCTGAAAGCTATGATCCGGATCTGAAAGTAACCATAATGAACTGGGTTTATTCTTGATGAACCGCTCCAATCTTTCAGGGCTTTCATCACTGATGGCAATCACTTGAACTTGATCAGGGTATTTCTTTTGAATTGCATCTAAATGTGCCATCGCTGGAATACATGGTCCGCACCAAGTTGCCCAGAATTCAAGTATCACAATTTTATCTTTCAACTCATTCATGGAAACAATAGGATTGGGAGCATTTAGCAAACCCTGAAATCGGAAAAAGGGTACTGCGCTATTGTTCGGTATCCCTTGTTGAATCGTTGTTGATTCAGTATTTCCTCCCAATCTTATCTGTTGTTGAGCGCTAATCGTAAAAGCGGATAAAGTCAGGAAAATAAAAATGACTGCTTTCATGTGACTAAATTTGGTCAAATGAACGCAGTCAAAAGGTTAATGAAGGTTAATAGTCTATGAATAACCATTAACTACGACTGAAAAAGAGTTTTTTCTGTTTATGTAAGATTAAAAACTCGGATTCACACCTGTATAATTTGCTGGACTAATAGCTTTCAATTCTTTCTTCACCGCTGCACTCACTTTGAGCGATTGGATGAATTGATGCATGGCTTTTTTATCAATTTTATGATTGCCGCGTGTCAAATCTTTCAATGCCTCGTATGGGTTGGGGTAATTTTCTCTTCTTAGAATGGTTTGAATGGCTTCTGCTACAACGGCCCAATTGTTTTCCAAGTCCTCTTTGATCTTCGCTTCATTCAGTAATAGTTTGCCCAACCCTTTTTCAATCGATTTAAATGCAATGGCTACATGTGCCACAGGAGATCCGATATTGCGTAAAACCGTTGAATCTGTCAGGTCTCTTTGTAAACGACTGATGGGCAACTTGGCTGAAAGATGTTCTAGCAATGCATTCGCCATTCCTAAATTTCCTTCTGCATTTTCAAAATCAATCGGATTTACTTTGTGTGGCATTGCAGAGGAACCTACTTCACCTTTTTTGGTCTGCTGCTTGAAATAATCCATGCTGATATAAGTCCAAATATCACGGCACAGATCCATCAAAATATTATTGATACGCTTGATGGCATCGAAATGAGCTGCCAAACAATCATAATGTTCGATCTGAGTAGTGAATTGCATTCTTTGTAATCCTAATACATTTTCTACAAACTCATTACCAAGTGACACCCAGTTTTTCTTTGGAAATGCAATATGATGTGCATTGAAGTTTCCGGTAGCGCCACCAAATTTGGCTGCATAAGGAATGCTCGCGAACATCTCAATCTGATGATTGATCCTTTCTACAAATACCATGATCTCTTTTCCCAAACGTGTAGGTGAGGCGGGTTGTCCATGTGTACGTGCTAACATCGGAACATCTTTCCATTTCACGGCTAACTGATAGAGATGATTTTGAAGATTTACCAATGCCGGTAAATATTCGTGCTCCATCGCATGTTTCCAGCTCAACGGAATAGCTGTATTGTTGATGTCTTGAGATGTCAATCCAAAATGAATCCATTCTTTCAAATGAGAGATGCCTGCTTTGTCCAACTGTTCTTTAAGGAAATATTCAACAGCTTTTACATCATGATTGGTTACAGCTTCGATTTGTTTGATCTGCTGTGCATCATCAAAGCTGAACTGATCAGCTACTTTTTGCAAATGTGCTTTTGCTTTGGCAGGCAGTTTAAAGAATCGTTTGTCAGCCAGAAAAAAGAAGTATTCGATCTCCACTAAGACCCTGTATTTGATCAGTCCGAATTCAGAAAAGTAGTTATCCAGGTGTTGAACTTGTTTGCGATAACGTCCATCAATAGGGGTAACAGCGGTCAGGGGATTGAGTTCCATTGGGGAAATTGAGGTTATTTATTGATTATTGGTTTTCTTTGCATGCAAATTTAGCTGAATTGGACAAGAGAATAAGGATTGGAGCCGTTAGTTATTTAAATACCCGTCCACTGATGTTGGGTGTGCGCAGATCCGGGTTGATGGATAAAGTGGAGGTGATAGAAGATTTCCCGGCCAATATCGCATCCATGTTGCTCAATGACCAGATCGATGTGGGGCTGGTTCCAGTTGCTATTATACCTCGGTTGAAGGAAGCGCATATCATCACGGATTATTGTATTGGTGCTGTTGGAGAAGTAGCCTCTGTGGGTATTTTCAGCGAAGTCCCTATGGAACAAATCGAGACCTTGATCCTGGATTATCAAAGTAGAACCTCGGTAAATCTGGCCAGAATATTGATCAAAGATTATTGGAAAAAGCAGGTGATTATAGAAAAAGCCACTGCAGATTATCAGCATCGTATTCAAGGAACTACAGCGGCTGTCGTAATAGGAGATAGAGCTTTGGCCCAACATCGTCATTCCCGTTACTATTATGACCTGAGTTTGGCATGGCAACAGCATACCGGACTGCCCTTTGTATTCGCTGCCTGGGTGTCGAATAAGGTATTGGATGAGGATTTTGTAGATGCATTCAATAGAGCCAATGCTTATGGTATATCACATCTTGATGAAGTAGTGAAGGATATAGAGTTCCCTTATTATGACTTGAAAAAGTATTATTCTACTAATATCAGTTATCATTTGGACGAAGAAAAAAGAATCGGGTTGCAATTGTTTTTACAAAAACTATCTGAACTTCCAGACCTTTCTTAACGAATGTTCTATGAGTGGAATAACTGTCATCACCATTTGCTTTAATAATCTGACCGATCTGAAAAAGACCTGTCGGTCGGTAGATGCACAGACCTTTCACCCTATTGAACATTGGATCATCAACGGTTCTACAACAGAAGATATAGCAATTTGGTTAGAGCAAACACCTCAACCTGAATATCGTAAATGGATCAATGAAAGAGATAAAGGTATTGCAGACGCTTTCAATAAAGGTCTTCAAAGAGCAGGCTCAGAGATCACACACTTACTCAATTCAGGGGATATTTATGCTAGTGATGATGTTTTAGAAACTGTCGATTTATTCTTCCAAAAACATCCAACTGTTCAATGGATTAGTGGAAATATACAGTTAACGCGTGGAGGAGAGAAGGTAGTAGTAGGTAAACCTTTTGAAAGATCGAAACTGTATAGAGGTATGCGTAGTGTTTCGCATCCAACTTGGTTTGTAAAAAAGCAAGTATACCAACGTACAGGAAGTTATAGCAGTGATTATAAAATCGCGATGGATTATGATATGATGTGTAGGCTTGCATCTGAACCTTATCTCTATCTCCCAAAAACCATTGCCATCTTTGATGATACGGGTGTTAGTTCTTCACAATATTTGAAGTCTTTGGATGAGAATAAAAAAGTGTATACCAGTCATTTTGGTTCTTCAATCAAACTGAACTTATGGCAGTTACGCTTGAAAGCACTGCATTATTTACTGCAAAGTGATTTCGGTAAATGGTTGTTCCGCTTGAAGAAAAAAATGGGATTGGAAAATTGGTAATCATCACTTACCTAAAAAGGCATCTATTGCCTTGATCACTTTCTCGGCAGAAACGTTGGCATAAGATTCAGAGATCACAAACTCATATTTATCTCTTACAATTGATGCATCTGCCAATTCCTTTTCAATATGATCGGGATAACAGGCGTAGAAATGGGGTGCAAGTGTAGATGGATATGGGGCAAATCTCTGGTATTGGGATCCATTAAAAACACCGATGACAGGACATCCAACTGCAGCAGCCAAATGAACAGAGCCGGTATCTACAGAGAGTAATAGTGTTGCGTGGTGTAAAACAGATAACATTTCTACCAGTGAGGTTTTCCCAGTAAGATCTATGACCGGATAAGTGTATTCTTTACAGAAGGCATCAGTATAGTTTCGATCTGCTGCTGAGCCGCATACAACCATGGTATAGCCTTGTGTTTTGAAAAGATAGGAGGCTGTTGCTACAAAGTGATTGGTAGGCCATATCCTGCTAGCACTTCGGGAGCCTGGAAATAGAACCACATACTTTTCGGGCAATCCTTTGAATGGTGTCAATAATGATGTGGGCACTCTTGTATCTTCAACAGCTGATGCAACACCTGTTACAAAGGAAGTGAACAACTTATTTCTGAAAAACTCGAATATGGGCTTTTCAGCGTGATGGAAAAGTCGTGTATACAAATGCCGGTCATATCCTAATTCGTAAGGCTGTACACTTTCCGTATTTGCTACCATTCCAATGCGATGCTTTGCCGCTGAAACTTTCACAATACTGTCATCATATCTTTTATCTCGGGAAAAAGTAGGATTGATCACAGTATCATATCCTTGGCGATAGATCATTCTCAGAAAACGAAACCTATATTTCAGGTCTTTTTTGAATTTTATTTTGTCGATCCAGAATGATTTTTGAATGGTATCTGCATCAAATCTTTCGAATATTGATTTCCAGCTTTTATTACCAGCGAAATGAATTTCATACGGTCGATAGGTCGGCGAAGACGTGATTTCATTCAGAAAGTTCCGCCATAGCATATAATCCCCGATCTCATCTATGCGAATGATGAGTAGCTTCTTTTGAGAAGACTTCTGCCGAAAACCAATCCTGGCAAGAAGTCCGATGATGTCGTATATGATTCCTTTGATGCGGTTCAATGAATAACTTAAAATGATATTTACAAATGTACACTTTGAATGGATGATTTATGTTAGACTCATCCAAAGCAATTTTTTGTCACAGATTCACAGATTTAGCAGTTGCATTTACCTATTTTTACTGCAATAAAACAGTTGCTATGGGTTTTTTAGGTGATCTCAAGAATAGACTATACACGAAATTGCGCAGAACATTGAATCTGGAGCAGATGGATGCCCGTCAAGCAAGGATGCATAGTATCCAGATCGAGCAGTTTCTCGAAGAGAACCTTTATCGAAATCCTCGTTACCAGCAACCTGATAAGTTGAACAAATATGAGTTTCAGGCATTCTCTCAAATGGGAGATGATGGGATCATTGAAGAGATCTTTCGAAGAATCGGAACAACGAATCAATATTTTATAGAGTTTGGGGTTGAAGATGGCACTGAGACCAATACTACATATCTACTTTATAAAGGTTGGAAGGGATTGTGGATGGATGGTAGCGAAAAACATATTGCAGCGATCCACGATTCATGTCCCAGAGCCATTTCCCGTGGTGATCTAAAAGCGATTCAGGCATTTATAACTGCAGAAAACATAGAGTCACTTTTCGATAAAGCGGGAGTACCTACTGAGCCCGATCTTTTATCAATCGATATTGATAGAAATGATTATCATGTTTGGAAAGCCATACATAAATATCGTCCACGTGTAGTTATCGTTGAATATAACGCGATCTTCAGACCCGGGTGTGAGTATGTGATCGACTATGATGCAAGCGCGATGTGGGATGGATCCGGCAATACAGGCGCTAGTCTTGAATCATTCTGTAAACTTGCAAGTGAAAAAGGATATAAATTAGTGGCTTGTTGCTTTGCAGGAGTCAATGCTTATTTTGTTCGTGAAGATGTGATGGGAGATCATTTTGTAGGTCCATTCACAGCAGCAAACCACTATGAGCCTCCACGCTACAACTTATACCACAAAACAGGACACCCACGTAAATTGAGTCTTTAAGAACGTAGTTGATTTTCGGATGTGATGAATTCAGTTGCCAAGTCCATATCATCTTCATGGAAAAGGCAAACATCATAGTAAGCAATACAACTATCTCCCTCTATTGCATAACGATGTAGATCTTCCAATATCGCTACTTGGTCAATAGGTACGGTCATCAAGTATCTTCCTTTGTTATCAAAAAGAACTACGTTTTTGTAGCCAACTTCTCCCAACGTCAATAAAGTTGATAAACCTTCTTCACCAATGGCTTGCATATTGGTAGTATTGTACTCGAAATAGATAACAGGTCTTTTTTCACGGATGAGTTTCGCTGAGCCTCTAATGATGATGGTATCAAACCCTTCGCAATCTATTTTCAATAATTTCAACGTGCGATTCAATAAATGTTCTTCTCCTAAAACCTCATCCAATGTTTTAAAGTGTACTACTTCGCCCTGGTCTTCATTGGGTATCAAGGTTGTATTCCAGCCAGTTTTCTCCATAGCCACACGCTTACTTTCGATTTTCTCACCCAGAAAGGTTTTGATAAGCGTTACATTCTTTAGCGACATGGTATTTTTCTTCAGAAACTCAAAGGCAAAATCATCCCCTTCAATACCAATGACCGGCAACTCAATCGCAGACTTAATAATTGCAATGGTATCACCCACATTTGCTCCAATATCCAATACAGACAGAGAAGGATATTTTGTTGCCACACAAGCAGATAAGCGTCCAAGTTGTCTATTTGCACCCGGATCATACTTATAGGTACTGATCTGAGGGTTATTGCCCGGCATTTCTAGTATATAATTACCAACAGTAACTTTCTTGATCTTGTTTTTTTTCTTTTCACTATGAACATTCACTTTTACAACATCGTATCCAAAAACATTCAATATGGATCTGATCAGTTTACGCATAATTGGTGCTTTAATTGGCTTAACCTCTGGCAATATTACTATCTGTTCAGGAGATCTGATACAATCTTTTCGAATTGAGGTTGGTAACAGAAATCATAGGCATTTTCTCCCTCCGGTACTACATTCGGACACTGGTAATACACTTCAAGTATACGAGGTACTTTCAATGCTTCTGCCAATGAGAAAGGGAAAGATTGATTGCCAATGAATAATTTACATCCGGCGATGATCGATGCCAGTTCACCAAAATCAGATACAGGCTGGTATTGCAAACCGGGAATTTCTTTTTCCATGACCTCATATTCTTCCGGTACTCCAACAAAACAAAGGTTGTTGTATTTCGCTAGAAAAGAATAAGAGATATCCAATGCATGATAACGGCTACTTCTTGCGATGACTACTTTGTCAGAGAAACGGTGATCTGGTGTTGCCTTTAGCCAAGGTTTGCCCAAATCTGCTGTTACAGCAAAAGTCAGAAAATACCACCGTGTAATACTGTACATCCTGTAATCAAAAGGGAAGGAGCGGAATGCTGTAAGATCGTAGTGGATGACTTCTCCATTCCATGCAGCAAAATGTGTAATCTCGGGTTGTTGCATCATCAATGGTGCAAACATGGTAACACTCTTTTCAGTCAACATCACATTACCATTCGGATGACGCATTTGTTTGGTGAAGTCTCTATTGGGTTGATGTAATTCAAAATACAAATGAATTTTTTTTCCTCCTGCAAGTGCTTTCATGGCAGGTATGGAGTAAATAACATCTCCGGCATGTCCTGTATGTTTGAAGTGAACAGTATCACCTGTTATGGGAGTTAATGGATTCAATACTTGAGGCACCATTGATAGTCCTGTTCTGAAGCTATTCTCTTTTTGGCGATGGTTAAAAGATAGCTTCCAGTCTTTCCATATTTTTTTAAGTAATGACATCAGGTGCTATGGGTGTTTGGTCACTTTTAAAACAATCACGACATTATAATCGATCTCGCAATTACTGCTGAAAAGTACATCATAACTGATTCCGGAGATCTCACTCATTCTTTTCATCATCAGATCATAACCCATCTCGGCATGAATATGATAGGGGTTCATGGGTATCCCCATTTCTTTACAATACACTTCATATTTGGGTTGATCAGGAAATACTAGAATAAGATTACCGCCTGATTTCAATATGCGAATAAACTTCCTCAAGGCATCATTTGTATCTGTAAAATCTTCGATCAAATGGCTTGTGTACACATAATCATAAGTATTGTCGGGGACAGGTATTTCATTGTTGATCACATCTACGCCAATATCTACTTTGTCTTTTCCTGTATGTGTATACGGTTGAGGGAAGTCAATACCATCGCAGTTTGTCTTCATAACTTTATCACCTCCAAATCCAATATCGCACCCTTTTCCAATACAGTAGGGAAGTACCCAGTGGCGAACTTTAGAGGTTTCAGACGGTGATACAAACTGAATCCCAAACCACCGATGAAGGGTTCCTTTTATTTTTCTTTCTAGCGTGATCGCAAGGTTCATGTTTAAATGTATAAATTATGTCACAATTTTATCTGCTTCAACCTCCTGGCTTAACCCCAGAGCTATTTAATTATTGAATAATCCTTTCAAAGCATCGATCCTGAATTGAATAACAGGCCATGATTTTGCCGGTTGCCCTTTGATCGCATAAAAGACTCCTAATACAAAGGATGCTCCTAGTTTAAAAAGATATTCAAGTATTTTCAAGCAATAGGATAACGTACCGATCTGTAAAGTCCTTATTCTTTCCCCTCTTCCATATCCACTAGCTACGCGATACAAATAAGCAGGGGTAAGTTTCGCTGTTTCAACAATGTGATGCACAATGATCTCCGGATCATAATAAACAACCACACCTTTTGCTTGTAGTTTTAAGAAAAAGTCTTTCCCTTCACCGCCGATTCTTAAAGTTCCTTTTACACCAGGTAACGCAGTATTGAATCCTCCGATCTCATCAAACAAAATTTTAGGTACGATCATATTTGATTCGAGTGGATATTTCCCGGGTTTAAATGCGCATGTAATAGGGGCATAATCAAAATTGCCTACCATTGATGAAACGTAATGACTCATCCAGTGTGGTTCCTCAGGTATGTATTTTGGTATGATACGTCCTCCTAATCCTCCTGCATTTGGATGGATCTGAAAAA
Organism: Brevundimonas vancanneytii; assembly: GCA_943368425.1. Classification (GTDB taxonomy): domain Bacteria; phylum Bacteroidota; class Bacteroidia; order Chitinophagales; family Chitinophagaceae; genus Sediminibacterium; species Sediminibacterium vancanneytii_A. The sequence continues at coordinate 731,803 of CALRLC020000001.1, read as the reverse complement.
ACTCAGTAATCCTGAATAAATAGTCCGGCTCTGCAATAGCATCATCATCCATGAAACATAATAAAGGAGATCGTGCAATTTTTGCACCTGTATTTCTTGCAAAAGAAGCTCCTTGGTTCAATTCATTGATGTAAATGATATTCATCGATGTGTATCTTTCGATACACATTTTGCAAACTTCTTCCGTATTGTCTGTTGAATTATTATTAACAATGATGACTTCGAATAGCCCCTTTTGTAAGGTTTGTTCAGCTAAACTCTTTATGGTATCGGGTATATAAACAGCTCTATTATAGGTACAAATAACCACTGATATGTGAATAGGCATGCTCATAGACTGCGCAAAGATACGAGTGCTTTAGCGATTATGTTTTGCCAGTTATGGTGATCAAAAAAAGCATCCGGGGTTTGTGATTGATGGTAAGGATTGGTATTGCTCATTACATTGGTAAAAACAGTCCAATCATAATCCGGAACAACCTTTACTTTGTCTCCTGTTAATGATGAAATAAGTCCTCTTGCCCCTGTGGCTGTAGTGATCACTGTCTGGTGACAAGCCAAAGCTTCTACTAATTTTGTTTTGATACCTCCCCCAAGTGTTACGGGATTTATCGAACAATCAGTCCCGATCATGAAAACATTGATATCGTCAACAAATCCACAAAAGATGATTTCTGGTTGTTCTTTCAAAACAGATTCCCATTGTTCTGAGAGATCACTTCCACATATGAAAATTTTAAAGGATAGCCTTTTTTCCCTTAAACGAGGAAGTAATTCATAAACAATAATGTGAAGTGCATCGGTATTGGGGGTATAATTTAGCGAGCCATTAAAAAGAAACAATAAGGTATTGTTCGGGATCTTAAAATATTCCATGATCCTCTTGCGTAAGATCGGCTTACTAAACTCTAAATTGTTTTCTATTTGTATGCCATATGTAAGTACGCTACATTTTTCAGGATTCAATGTCCAATGTGTGACTGCGTAATTGAGATCATCTTGCGTTATGAAAAAACTATGGTCGGCTTTGCGATGAATATACTTTTCATAGTTGCCATAACTCTTCCAAAACAATCGTTGCATATCTCTGAAACGATGTGTTTCGATGTTATGAGAGCGAATAACAAAAGGTTTACCGGTAAGCCATCTTAACAATAATCCAAGCCATCCAAAATAGGAATGTTCAATAATGATCACATCAACCCGATGCTTTCGAATCAGTTTCCTTAGTTTGAATAAGTAAAACAAATTCAGTGGACCTTTCCAATGATCGAAAAGAAAATTTTCTACCGATGCATTTGGGACTGTATCGATTTGGTTATTTTTTGCAACTGCCAAAATGAGTTTGGTCTCTTTTGCCAAATGCTCGTAAAATCCCTGAACACATTTTTGTCCACCCATGCGGGCTGGAAAAACAGTGTAAGAAACGATACCTAAAACAACAGGTGTATCCATCAGGCGTTCTGTTCCCTTTTTCTTCTGAGTGAAAAGAAGCCAGCAAGGATCAGTAATATCCAGATCGGTGCTGATGTGATCACTGCAATTTTTGCGCTGTTGTAATACGATGTCGGTTTAAATTCAAACACAATCTCATGATTTCCTGCCGGAATGGCTAATCCACGTAATACATAATTCACTTTTACAATTGGCGCCTCTTTGCCATCAATTGTAGCAGTCCAGCCTCTGTCATAAAAGATCTCACTGAAAACAGCGAATTGATTACTACTGCTGTTTGAACGATAACGTACAAGATCATTGTCATTGAGTACCTGTGTTATACTTGCTGTTGAATCAGCAACAGGCTCAAAAGGAATATCTTTTTTTGATTCAGCCTCTACAATGGCTGTATCAGCAGGGGAGAACTGATCCATGGCTTTCATCACAGCTGCTGCATCTTTCTCATAACGAATACCTTTGACAAACCACGCATGTCCTAGTGCATCAGGGTTTACTTGTAAACCGGGTTGTCCTGTTTGCGGATTTGGAACAATGAAATATTTTGTATTCAGCATATTCAATACAGACATATTCATAGGCTGTTTATTCAGCTGAAAACTGATAAGATCATTGTATATACTAAGTTTTGCAGGATGATATCCTCCCACTGAGCGATGGTGATAAGCAGTAAATGCATCTGTATATGGGTCAACTGTAAGATTTAGTACTCTTGGGCGTAATGTATCTTTTAATATTTCCTGGTCAATCGGAGTTGGTGCAAACTGACTTTCATTTACGACTTCAGCATCTTCAAAATTTCTTTCACGTAAGTATCTTTTCCCCACTGCAAAAAGATCTATGGAACTCAATGCTACAATGCCGATTAAAACGTAAGCAGTTTTAAGTTTATCTTTTATAAACAACCATAATAATGCAGCAGCAGCGGCAATGAAGAGGATTGATCTCAGGAGGTCACTGCCGAATAAAGATCGTCTGTCCTCTTTCAAAGCATTATAAAATCCATTACCCTCTTCCTGGTTACCGCCCAGTGATTGTGTCAATGCATTTTTGATTTGATCATCTTTGCCGATATAATCAAAAGTGAAATATAACAATACCGCACCTATTAAAATTCCCCCGGTTACATACACTGCTTTTTTCAATCCTTCCAGAGCGATAGCCTTGTTCTTCTCTTCAAAAAGAAATTGTTGCAATGCCATGATCCCTAATAGAGGAAACAATAATTGAGGTAGAATGAGTATGATACTTGGTGCACGGAATTTATTGTATAGTGGAAGATAATTGAAGAGAAAACTGTTGAATGACATGAAATTACTTCCCCAACTCATCACTACAGCAAGAAGACATACGCCCAATATCCACCAACGATGCCATGTTTTGAGATACACCATTCCCAATATGAATAGAAAACAAATGATTGCACCTAAATAAACAGGCCCTGATGTCATTGGTTGTGGCCCCCAATAGGTAGGAATAGAACCTGCAAATTGAGCCGCTTGGTCTTCGGGTATTCCTTTTTCAATAGCTCTTTTTGCAAAATTAGAATTGGCGTCCAGTTCTCCATTACTACTACCTCCATAAATACCGGGAATTAGAAAAGTATAGGTTTCTGCAATACCATAACTGCCATAATAAAAAGCATAATCAAGATCTAAGCCTTTGCTTTTGGTAGCTTGCCCGGTGGAATCCAACTTAACAGATCCTCCGCGCATGGTTGCTTTGGCATAATCGCTGGTGGTAGCAAGTGTGACAATATTCGGACCGACACCTAATGCACCCATTGATATTGCCAGGGCAATAGAAATGCCCATGTGTTTATACTCTTTTTGTTTGATCCATTGAACAAGGAATCCAATGGTCATGAACCCTGCAACAAATAGAAAATAATACGTTACCTGCAGGTGATTCATAGCTATGAGTAAGAAACTAAAAAGGGCGGTAAGTGCTGCACCCCACCAATATTCTTTCTTGTAGATCAACCATAATGCACCCAATAATGCAGGCATGTATCCCATGGCCTGCATTTTAGTATCATGTCCAACTGCTATGATCACAGGATCATAAGTTGCATAGGCATAAGCGATACCACCTAAAATACCAATCCATGGTTTGGTGCCGATGACTTGTGAAAGGAAGTAAAAACTGATACACAAAAGGAAAAAGAATCCGATCGGCTTACCCATAAACAACATAAACAGTTGATGGAAATAAATAGGTGTGATTGGATTGGCAGCTTCCATGGCAATTTGGTAAGCAGGCATGCCACCAAAAAGGTTATTATTCCATAGCGGATAATGGCCATGGGTTTCTTTATAATTGAATAAATCCTGGGCCATTCCTTTCCAGTGAGATACATCCGACTGGTTGATGACTTTGCCTTCTAATGCAGGTTTGCAAAAAATGATGGCCACTAAAAGAAAAATACCTGCCGCTATCGCATGCGGCAACAAGGATTTCCATTGAAACTGCTTCATGATACTTTTTTGAGCTGTCAGCAAACCTACAGGAAAATTGTTTGATTTTTTCCTGTCAAGGCAGTCATTTACAAACAGTTTGATAGTATTTTGTGTAAAATCTGATACCCTTCATACAACGAAACAGTTATGGCAGGATTTTCCTTCTTTTCGCGATTTGCATTTATCTGTAATATTTTCTTTTTGATCAGTCTCAGTATCATTCTTTTTGTAGTGACTGATCAAGCTGAGAAGTTTGGTTTTTTCGCAGGCACTGCCGTCACCATGGGTATGGTCATAGCGCCTATTTTAAATATGGGGGTGAACTTATGGTTGATCGTTTTGTTGTTGAATAAAAAGCCGGTCACAGTAGCAAAATGGCTGACTGCTTTTAACTTTTTGGTACTGGTACTTCAAATGATTTATTTCCTGAATTAACTGTTTATGATCACACATATCTTACGTGATAAGCCTACAAAATTATTCATCAGTATCGCCGCATTTTTTGTGGCTAATGCTTTGATCGCTGAATGTATTGGAGGTAAGATCTTTTCTCTTGAGAAGATATTTGGTCTTGATCCAGCCAATCTTACTTTGTTTGGACAAACAGGGTTGTCTTTTAATCTTACCTGTGGCGTTTTGTTATGGCCGCTGGAATTTGTGATCACTGATATCGTTAATGAATACTATGGACCGCGAGCTGTAAGAAGAATTAGCTACACTGCTGTGGTATTGATCACCTATGCATTCATCATGTTTTATGCTGCGATGCGTATTCCGCCCGCAGATTTCTGGATTACTTCTAAAGAGACAGAAGGTATTGCGAACATGCAAGATGCATTTGGAGGTATTTTCGGGCAAGGGATGTGGATCATTGCAGGTAGTCTGATCGCATTTTTAGTGAGTCAAATTGTTGATGTGACAGTGTTTCATAAGATCAAAAAAAGAACCGGACAAAAGTGGGTGTGGTTGCGTGCTACCGGCTCTACATTAGTATCTCAGTTGGTAGATAGTTTTATTGTATTGTTTATTGCATTCAAGATAGGTAATGGATGGAGTTGGAAGTTGGTATTGGCAATTTGTTTGGTCAATTATCTCTACAAATTTACCATGGCCATTATTCTAACACCTTTGATCTATTTTGCAGAAAGCAGGATCGATCAATATCTTGGGGTAGAAACCGCCCGCAAAATGAAATTAGCTGCGATGGGAAAGGAGGAGGAGTGAGGGAGTAGGGGTATCAGATAATAGGGTGATCAGGTTATGTGGTAATTTGGGAAATGATATGTTGTCTACTATACTACAAGATCTTTATACTATTAAAATACAGCACCTAGAACCCAGTGTCCTAATTACCTGATAACCAGATTACCCGATTGCCCATTTTTCAAAAGCTCAATCACTACTTTGTCTATCGGTAATGTAACAGCATCTGCCTGAAGTTCATTCCATGGAATCCAACGGAACACTTCACTTTCACCATTGGGGTCACTGGTTTGTTCGGGGCTTAAATCAAAGGGCTTTGTTTTGGTATCCAATGAAATGGGCTCCTCAGTATGCACGAGGTAATAAATAGAAATGATTTGGTCTTTTTGATTGAATGCTGAAATTTGAAAAAAATCTGTGGTATAAAAATGCTCACCAATAACAACATCAAGTCCTGTTTCTTCTTTAAATTCTCTCTTTAAACAATCTCTGGTGCCTTCACCGAACTCTAATCCGCCACCAGGCAATTTGGTAATATAGGCGCCACGAATAAATTCATCGCTGACCAAAAGGCGTCGCTGATTGTCTAATAATATACCATAGACACGAACATTGAATAGAGGCATGTTAGAACCATTTCTTTTTCATAAAATACCAACTGATCACCACTGCTATGGCAATGGATAAACCAATCGGAACATAAAACGCATAAGGGGAGTGTGCCCACGGGATATTGTCTACATTCATTCCATACAAGCTCGCAACCATTACAGGCAATGAGAGAATAATGGTGATAGAAGTTAAACGTTTCATCACATTATTCAAATTATTACTGATGATACTGGCAAATGCATCTAACGTACTGGTAAGAATATTTGTATAGATATTCGCCATCTCAAGGGCCTGACTGGTATCAACGATCAAGTCATTCAGAAATTCTCTTTCTTCTTCATTCAGACTAAGGAAATTGGTTCTTTCTAGTTTCATCATCAGCATTTCATTACTGCGTAATGCTGTTACAAAATATACCAGGCTTTTTTGTATTCGCATCAAATTCAATAGATCCACATTGCTGTTGCTTTGATACAAACTAGTTTCATATTGATTTCTTCTGTGATTGATCTCTTTCAGAAACTCCATGAAGTTTTGAACCACTTTTTCAAAAACTTTCAAGATCATCATGTTCTTTTTGTCAGGATGCCTTTTTTGAAACGAGTTCAGGAATTTTTTGATGGCACCGTTATCGAAAGAGTTAACAGTTACGATTTGTGTATGTGTCAGGATAATACAGATAGGGATGGTAATGTAAAAGGCATCACTATCATTGAATGAATTATTCTCTGTTGGCGTTTTGATAACAACAAATCGAACATTGTCTTCAATCTCATAACGTGGGCGCTCATCGATATCCAATGAATCACGCAGAAATTCAATCGGAATCTCCAAGCCTTCCGATAATTCTATGAATTCCTCTTCTTTGAAGGGAGGGACAAGATTTACCCAAACATCTCTGTCGGCTTTATCAATCTCAACTGTTTGTCCGTTGATATTTTTGAAGTATTGAATCATGATTGATGTTTGATTTTTTGATTTTTTGATCTTTGATTTTTCCTGATTGAATTTCTTTCTTCAATCAAGAAATCATCAATCAAAAAATCAAAGATTTATTTCTCCTTTAAAAACAAATTCTGCCGGACCGCAAAGCCAGATATTTCTGAATTGTTGTTCGTTGATCTTTTCAAACTCAACAGCAAGATGTCCGCCTTTTGTTTTAATCTCTACTCGATTAAAGCCTTTGTTATTGTGTGCAAATACAAGCGCTGCTGCTGTTACACCTGTACCGCAACTGAAAGTTTCATCTTCTACGCCGCGTTCATAAGTTCTTACGACAATATTTTTTTGTTCTTGCTCTACAAAATTCACATTAATGCCATTCGTGATAAAGTCTTTACTGTTACGAATGTTTTTTCCTTCTAGGTATACATCTAAATTCATGATATCTTGAACAGGTTTTATGTAATGAGGTGAACCTGTATCTAAGATCGAATCGCCATGATAGTTGACAATACTATCCACATCTTTCATTTTTAATCTGATCCATTTCCTCTGATCCATTTCTGCTTCATGTTCTCCATCCGATGCAAGAAAGTGATAAGATTCTTTATGTATACCCATGTCGTATGCAAATCTTGTCAAGCACCTGCCTCCATTGCCACACATGCTGCTTTCTCTTCCATCGGCATTGTAATATTTCATTTCAAAATCGTATCCGTGTAAAGTATTGAGTAACATTAATCCGTCAGCACCAATACCAAATCTTCTGTCGCATAAGTGATTGATCTGTGCAGTTGATAAAGAGATATGATTGTCTCGATTATCCATGATCACAAAATCGTTTCCAGTACCTTGGTATTTATAAAAAGTCAGCGTCATTCGTTGTTTTATTTAGACAATGTTTCAAGTGTTTTTACAATTAGTTTTTCAACTGCAGCAGCGCCATCTTTACTAAATTGTTTGCTCACACGATTGGCTACTATGGCGCTTAAACTAAGGCAATGGTGTCCTAAAAGTCGGCCAAGACCATAAATGCCACTTGTTTCCATTTCGAAGTTGGTAATTCGATGATTTCCGTATCGAAAGCTGGTGAGTTGATCAACCCAATCTGCGTTGAATAAGCCTAGTCTAAGTATTCGTCCTTGTGGGCCATAAAACCCAGGGCAGGTAACAGTTATACCATGATGAAAACCTTCTACAAAATGTTTCAAGACAGAAGGCCCGGCTCCTGCAATGTAAGGGGCGGCAACCGTATGTCCCAAACTAGTGTGATTGATAAATGCACCTAATATTTCAACTTCTTCAGGATTGTTTTTTTGTTGATAAAAATTCAAAAGATTATCAATACCTAGTCCATGTGTACTGGCAACAAAGCTATCAGCAGGAATGTCTTCTTGTAATGAGCCAGATGTACCTACTCGGATGATGGTGAGGGGGGTATGTATTGGTTTTACGGTTCTTGTAGTAAAATCAATATTCACCAAAGCATCGAGTTCATTTAATACGATATCAATATTATCAGTGCCTATTCCTGTAGATACTACACTGATCCTTTTGTTACCGATGGATCCGGTATGGGTTACAAATTCGCGATGCTGGAATTTACCATCAATATGATCAAAATGTTTACTGACTTCAGATACACGATCGGGGTCGCCCACGGTAATGATTGTAGAAGCCAGCTCTTCAGGTCTAAGATTAAGGTGGTATACTGCACCTCGTTGGTTGAGGATGAATTCACTCTCTGCAATTCTGTTCATAATGAATGGGTTAATGCCGACAAATTTCGGGTTTTCGCATTTAGAATTTTGAAATTCCTTTGATTGCTTTATTTTCGCACCCTGCTACAGAAAAGGTCCTGTGGCCGAGTGGCTAGGCAGAGCTCTGCAAAAGCTTCTACAGCGGTTCGAATCCGCTCGGGACCTCTGAAAGGGGTCAGGTTTACCTGATCCCTTTTTTTATAATCTATTGATTTTCAATTGTAGTGATCTTATGTGAGTGGTTCGTGTTTTTCACTGAAGACCTGAAGTGAAAAACACGTACTTGAACTTACTTTTTTGATACATAATGCTTGCTTTTTACTCCTTTTTATAATTTTAATCGTTTTATAATCTCGCTTTCTACAGCCGAATTTCTGATTTTTTACTACGACCCCAAATGCCTTTAAATAATTGATTATCAATAATTAATAAATTTTATAGCATCGGTTTTGATTAAATCGTATCATGAATACCCCTTGATTAAGGGGTATTTATGTAATAAAATCCCCATTTGTTGGTAAAAAATCGTCACTGGTGCTTTGAAATTAACCTACTATCAGTTAGTTTTGGTTTTCATTAACAGGTTTTGTGTATTCCCCCAGATCTGTTTGATGTGAAATCTTCAACATCCTACAGAAAATTTTAAAGTTCATATCCACGCGTATAACGCAATCCATTTGAATCCTTTCCTATGTGCCCCAAACGACAGTTTGGATTAGCATCATTGCAAACAACTTGAACTATGGCTTTTTCTACGAGAAAATTGTTTTTATCGTTAGCGTTGGGTATCACTTTCTCTATTGGAGCAATTACAACTTTTGCACAATCAAATGCACTTAGTTTTGATGGTGTGAACGATCGCATGATTGTAGGATCTGATACTGCTCTGAACTTGAATACTCAAATTTCGATCGAGTCATGGATTAGACCAGCAACAGGAGGGGGAAATATCCAAACAGTCATTTCAAAGTCTTCATTTGATCAAAATAACGGTTACATCTTTCCTCGTACCAATGATAATTGGAATAACATCATCTTCTATTTGAATTTTAATGGTATAGGATGGGAGGGACTCGAAGTTCCTTATACAGGTGGAATTGGAAATTGGGCGCATGTTGCAGCAACTTATAATGGTGGATTCATGCGCATCTACATCAATGGTGTGCTTGCAGGTGAAAAAGAGGTGATCGGTACGATCACTGTAAATACGAATCCTTTGACTGTTGGTTATCACAATGGGTTCGAAGGAATTGAGTCGGAATATTATAAAGGTAGTATTGACGAGATCAGAATCTGGCGTAGAGCACTTACACAGTGTGAGATCGCAAATAACAGAACCTGTGAATTACCAGCCAGTGGACAAAGTGGGCTGGTTTCTTATTTTAAATTGAATCAAGGTGTTGCCGGATTGGTGAACAATTTATTGACAGGAGTTACCAATAGTGTAACCGGTGGAGCAAATGCAACATTGAGTAATTTTGGATTATTAGGGACAGTGTCAAACTGGGTGGATGGTATTGCGTCAGGAACCTGTGCCGAATTTGTACCACCTGTAGTAAGCGTAACAAGCACTCAGACTTCATATCTAAATGGTTCTACCATTCAATTGAATGCAACAGGTGGTGTTTCTTACAGTTGGACAGGACCAGGTAATTTTAGTTCCAATGCTGCATCACCCAGCTTTACTGCTACCAGTGCAAGAGCTGGTGTTTACACTGCTATTGTAACCACAGCAAGTGGCTGTGCAGTGAGAGGAAGTGTTTCTGTTCAAGTAGCCGGCAATGTAGGAAGAGGGTTAAACTTTGATGGCGTAAACGATCGCATCACGATTCCTAACAGCCCATCATTCAATACAGGTACGGGGTTAACAATTGAAGCCTGGATTTATCCAACCGATAATGAAACACCTTTTCAATCTGTAATCAATAAATCTACATTTGCTACACAAGGCTATGTATTCCCTCGTACTGATGATGCTTGGAGATCAATCTCCTTTTATGTGCATTTGGAAGGGCAGGGTTGGAAAATTGCAAGAGCACCTTATCCAATGGTAAATGGTGTTCCCGATATTAATAAATGGCACCATGTGGCTGCTACTTATGATGGATTTAAACTACGCATTTACATTGATGGCGTTTTGTCTGCAACAGAAGAATTCCAGGGAACCATTTCTCGTAACTCAAACCCTGTAACCATCGGAAACCAACCGGGTTATCCTGAATATTTCCGTGGTACACTAGATGAGGTACGTATTTGGGATAGAGCGTTGGATCTTTGTGAGATCACGAATAACATGAATTGTCAACTGGCACTACCTGCAACAGGTTTAGCGGCTTACTATCAATTCAATCAGGGGCTTCAAAATGTAAATAATATTAGTGAGAACACACTTATTGATGCAAGTGGAAACAATAACACAGGAACCTTGAACGATTTCTCACTGCAGAATAATTTTTCTAACTGGACCAATGGTAAGGTGAATAACGTGTCTTGCGCACCATTTACTCCACCCTCTATCTCTGCTTCCGTAAATGGACCAGTTCTTGAAGTTGGAAACACTCTTTTGCTAACTGCTTCAGCTCCAGGTGCAACTTCTTATTCTTGGACAGGCCCTAATAATTTTACATCCAATCAACAAAATCCAACCATCAATAGTGCACAGATTATTAATTCTGGTACTTATGTAGTAACGGCTAATGTTGAGGGATGTTCTCCTTTAGCAAGTGTTAATGTTACTGTAGCTAATAAAGCCGGTACGATTCATTTAGATGGGGTGGATGATGTCTTGTCTAGACCTACCAATAGTTCTCTTGATATTCGTAACGAGATCTCTCTTGAGTCATGGATTTATCCTACAAGCAATAGTCCTTCTGTTCAAAGTGTGATGGGTAAATCTTCAAGAGCAGAAAACAATAGCTATATCTTCCCTCGTACAGATGATGGATGGAATTCTTTGAATTTTTATCTCCATTTAGATGGACAGTGGAGAATATTGACTGTAACAGAATTCAATGGACTAAATAAATGGCATCATGTAGCAGCAACCTATGATGGTTTCTTCATGAGAATTTATGTGGATGGTATGTTGCGTGCATCTCAAGAAGCAACAGGCAAAATCACTCAGAATGTCAATGCATTCACTATTGGAAATCAACCCGGATTCACTGAGTTTTATCGTGGTAAACTTGAGGAAGCAAGAGTATGGAGTAGAGCTTTGAATCAGTGTGAGATCATTAATAATATGAATTGTGAATTGTTGCCTCAACAAAATAATCTGGTTGCCTATTACAAATTCAACCAAGGATGGGCCAATTCTCAGAATACAGAAACAAGTGTGATTGATGCGAGCACAAACGGCAATAATTTAACATTATCGGGTATTGCACAAAGTGGTAATATTTCTAACTGGGCTGAGTTTAAAGTGAATGGTACTTGTACCACTTATGCTGAACCACCTGTTAGTGCTCAAGCAAATGGTAGCATCTTCGGTGTAGGAAGTACGATCAGGTTATTTGCTAATGGTGGATCAGATTACAGATGGTCAGGTCCGGATAATTTTACCTCATCTTCTCCTGGCCCGATCATTTACAATGCTCAACTTTCCAAAACAGGAACATATACCGTTGCTATTCCATTTGTGAATTGCGAAGTATATAGAAGTGTAAGACTTACAGTAACAAACTTGCCGGCTATTCAGGCAAGCGGTAATACAACGATTTGTCCTTCTTCTACTGTACAACTTTCTATTGCTTCAGCGGGAACCGCTTATCAGTGGTACAGAAATGATGAAGCAATTGAAGGAGCAACTTCTGCTACTTATGCAGCCGGTATCAGCGGTGACTATTCAGTGGGTGTTACAATCGAAGGAAATGTTCAGATTTCTGCACCGATATCAGTAACGGTGGTAGATAATGTACCTCCGTCTCCAAATGTAGCTACATTGCCTACATTAAATGTATCAGCCCCTGTAACCATTACTAATTATCCGACTGCATCTGATAATTGTCGCGGCACGATCACTGCAACTACCAATAGTCCGCTCACCTTCACACAAGGCGGTACGTATACGATCATTTGGAATTACAATGATGGTAATGGTAATACAACTTCACAGTCGCAACAAGTGGTTGTAACTAGAAATGATAATACTCCACCGGTATTAAATAATGTACCGAATAATATTACGGTTAGTTGTGCGTCTATTCCTTCAGCTGCGGCTGTTACAGCTATCGATGATGTAGATGGAGCAGTGCCTGTAACATTTACAGAGAGCACTACACGTAATTCTGATATCAATACTACAGCTCATTATAATTATATCATTACAAGAACATGGTCTGCATCTGACGCATCAGGTAATACAACTACTGTTACAAGAACCATTACAGTCGTAGATAACCAAGCGCCTGCATTTGGTACGATCAACAATATCAATGTTCCTGCAGCCATGAATACCAATGGTGCTAATGTGAACTATAATGTTGTTGCGGTGGATGCATGTGGTAGCCCGATTGTTTATTCTTATAATATTCTTTCTGGATCATTCTTTGCAATTGGTACAACTACAGTACAGGTTACTGCAACAGATATTTCAGGTAATTCTGCAACTGCTAGCTTTACAGTAAGAGTTTCAGATGCACAAGCACCATCCATTACTGCACCTGCTGGTATCACCGTGAATACCAATTCGGGAAGTGCTTTTGCTACAGGTATTAACTTGGGTCAGCCTTCTGTGAGTGATAATTCAGGATCAGGAGTTGTGATTACTAATAATGCACCATCACAATTCCCGATTGGCAATACATCTGTAATATGGACTGCAACAGATGCAGCAGGCAATTCAGCTACAGCTACACAAGTTGTTCGTGTTATTGATATCGAATCTCCATTATTAACTGCTCCTGCAACCGTAACAATTGGTACGAATAATAGTCAGGCTTTTGCAACAAACGTATCATTGGGAACTCCAACAGCAACTGATAACAGTGGCTCTGTGAATATCTCTAATAATGCGCCTAATGAGTTCCCAATTGGTAGCACAACTGTTACATGGACAGCAACAGATGCTTCTGGTAATCAAGTAACTGCTACTCAACTAGTAATTGTTGTTGATAATGAAGCTCCTGTACTGGTAGCTCCAAGTAATAAAACTGTAAGTACCAATGCAGGTGTGAATTTTGCAACTGGAGTGAACCTGGGTACAGCTAGTGGGTATGACAATAGTGGATTGACAGTAAACATCACAAATGATGCACCTACAGTTTATAACCTAGGCACGAATTCTGTTACATGGACGATTAAAGATGCATTTGGTAATAGTACTACTGCCATACAGATCATTACAGTAGTTGATACAGAATCTCCTGTAATTTCTAATCTGTCAAATATCGTAGTTGATGCGCCTTCTGGCTCAAATACTGCTGTTGTAGCATCATTAGGAACGCCAACAGCAACAGATAATGTACAGTTGTTGTCGTTGACCAACAATGCATCCGGAAATGTTTATCCGATCGGTACAACTTCTATTGAGTGGACAGCTATTGATGCTGTCGGAAATAAAACAACTGCTGTTCAATTGGTGATTGTTCGTGATAAGACAGCTCCTGTTTTAAATGGTGTTCCTTCTAATGTGAGCGTAAGTTGCGGAAGTATACCTTCGGTTGCTACGGTAACAGCTTCCGATAACTTTGATCAAAATGTGACAGTAACCTTTACTGAATCATCAACCAGAGGAAGTAATCCAACACAAGCATCTTTCTATAATTACATAATCACAAGAAGCTGGACTGCAACGGATGTAGCAGGTAACCAGGTTTCAGCAACTCAATTGATTACTGTTTCTGACAACCAAGCTCCTGTAATGGCTCAGCCTGCAAACATTGCTACGAATAGTGCATTGGGTACTTGTGGAGCGATAGTAAACTATACTGTAACCGCCACTGATAACTGCGGTAGTCCTGTTTCTTATACATTTAGTCAGGCATCAGGAACTGTATTCCAGATAGGTGTTACCACCGTTACTGTAACAGCAAGAGATGCGAGTGGCAATAGTACTACAAGAAGCTTTACAGTGACTGTCACTGACAATCAAGCACCGGTAATTACTGCACCTGCAAATATCAATGTTACATTAGGAACTGCCGTAAACTTAGGAACAGCTACAGCTTCTGATAATTGTGGTGTTCCGGTGATTACCAATAATGCACCTGCAACCTTCCCATTAGGAGTTACATTGGTGACCTGGACAGCGACTGATGCTGCGGGTAATAGAGCAACTGCTACACAAACAGTAACAGTGATCGCTTTGGCTAATTGCTCTAGTAGCATTACTGTTGTTCCGGAAAACAATACCTATACAGGAGGAGTGCCTACGAATATCTACTTAGGTTATGGACCTCAGCGTGTGACATTGAGAACAACTGCAACAGGCGGAACTTCTTACACTTATTCTTGGACAGTTGTTTCGGGTAATGCAACTCTGAGTAGTACCACAAGCAGTCAGCCGGTATTTGCACCAACACAAGCAGGTAGCTATACATTTGAAGTTCGTGTAAGAACTCAGGCGGGTTGTGTATCTACCAGTAGAGTTACAATCTGTGTAAAAGATATCAGAGTAAAAGATAGTGATGATGACGATGATGATGATTGTGATCATAAGTCTCATAACTCAAAAGATTGCAAGCATAAGTCGCATAAGCACGATTGTGATCATAAGTCTCATAGCTCAAAAGATTGCAAAGCGAAGAAAAATAGCAAGTATGACGATGATGATGATGATTGCGATCACAAATCTCATGGTAGTAAGGATTGTAAGCATAAGGATCACAAACATCATAGTGCATGTGACCATAAGTCGCACAGTGAAAAAGATTGTAAGAATAAGTCATCTAACAAGAAAGCTAATTCTTACGGAAGTTGGAGCTGGTGGTCATGGTGGAATAATGATGACGATGATGATCATGATCATGATGATGATGATGACGATAGTCCAAAAGTATACCTCTGTCACGTGCCTTCTGGAAATCCAAACAATCCTCAGACGTTGAGAATTAGTATCAATGCAGTTGACGCTCATTTGAGAAATCATCCGGGCGATAAACTGGGGTCTTGTGATCAGCAAGGATGTACTGAGACTATTCTTACAACAACAAACCCACAATCAGCAACAACGACGATAACTGCTGAGGAATCCACAGCATCTGTTGTACAAAAAATTGTGCCTCAGCCGGTATCCGAATCTGATCTGAATGTGAAAGTTATGGGTAACCCAAGTCGCGGTTTCTTCACCATCAAAATGGAGAGTAAGCATGAATTGCCTGTTCAGGTTCGCATCTTTGATATCAATGGTCGTCCATTAGAATCTAAAGCCAATCAATTACCTAACAGTACAATTCAAATAGGTCAAAATCTGGGTTCAGGAACTTACTACGCTGAATTCCTGCAAGGAACCAGAAGAAAAGTAATTCAACTGATCAAAGTCAAATAACAAAATAGTTTTCGTAACCCCAACCTATAGAAAACCCCTTATCCGGGAAAGCCAACAAGAGAAGAGCAGTTCTAGTAGAACGGCTCTTTTTCTTTTTGTATGGTAGCACATGTACTACATTTTTTTGATGAACATTTATTGGGTTTTGTAGTGAAATCTGTACAAGACTTTACGTGTATTTATATCGACCCCTTATTTTATTGAGTTTTTTTCTGCCGAAAATGATCGAAGTTGCTTTGTTGATATAAATCCTTTCACTTATGTAACAAATAAATCAATACAGTTTGTAGTACCGTTTCTACTGTTAGAGTTGCCCTAACTACCTTTTTTTCATAATAGCTGTTATTTGCCACAGAAAGCAGTTGCCGTCATTTTGTATCGTCCAATCAAAGTGATTTTAGTCCATGCAACTGCAGCGCCAACTAACCCATCAAATCATAACAATAGCCGGAAAGAGCTTTTTCTTTCTGCTATTGTTGTTGATTTCTGAGAAGGCAATTGCAGATTCATCATGGGTTGTAGTGAATGCAAAACAAAATGTAAGTTTTAGAGCAAGTTCTTCATGTGTCAATGCTGATTTACAGCTCATTGGTGTTTCCCCAAAAGTAGAAAGGCTACAATGGAAACACAATAACCAGTTATTTAAGACCAGTTATACTCCTTCACTCATTCAAACCATTGCGGGAAATTCAGTGGAGGGCTCAAATGATGATGAATTTCGTTATCCTAGTGGTATTGCTGTAGATGTAGCCGGTAACATTTATATCGCTGATCAATTCAATCATCGTGTGCAAAAATGGATACCCGGTGCCAAACAAGGTATTACAGTAGCAGGTGGTCGTGGACAAGGGGGTGCTGCAGATCAGCTGGACTATCCTATGGGTGTGGCGGTTGATAAAGAGGGAAATCTATACGTTTCTGATGCTGCAAATCAGCGTATCCAAAAGTTTACACCTTCCAATGTTTACGGTATCACTGTAGCTGGTGGCAATGGAAGAGGTAATAAAGCCAATCAATTTAATATGCCCTTTGGTATTTGCTTAGATACTGATGGCAATATTTATGTAGCAGATAATTATAATCATCGTATACAAAAATGGGTTCAAGGTGCAAACGAAGGTATTACTGTAGCAGGCGGAAAACAAGCTGGTAATAGGGCTGATCAACTGAGATATCCCAGCAGTGTAAAAGTGGATGCATTGGGAAATCTTTATATCGCAGATGCGGCAAATGATCGTGTCCAATTATGGATGAAAGATGCCAAAGAAGGTATGACTGTAGCAGGTGGCAAAAGAGGATCCGCGGCAGATCAACTGTATTTTCCCACCGATATTGCTATTAATGATCAAGGCGATCTTTTTATTGCAGATGAAACCAATCAGCGTATTCAACGTTGGAGTAAAGGAGCAAAGCAAGGTGTTACTGTTGCTGGTGGAAATGGATTAGGAAAGGGGATGGATCAATTTTCTTATCCTTATGGCTTATTCATTGATGCGCAGGACAATATCTACGTAGCAGATCAGTACAACCATCGTGTTCAATTGTTTCGTAATCCGGAAGCGCCGATCAGTTATCAATTTTCTTTGAAAGCAACACGTCCAGGTGTCTATGAAGCTGAATTATTGTATCGTGACGGACATATAGAGACAATGAATACCATTGAAATTCAAGAAAATCCTGTTGTTGCTCCAATTGAAGCTGTTGCGACTATTTGTAGCGGTAAAGAATATCAACTAAAAAATAATTGCCAAGGTGGTAAATGGTCAGTTAATAATGCTGCTATTGCAACCATTGATCAAACAGGTACATTCAAAACATTACAAGATGGTATGGTGATCATTACTTATGAGGTAAAATCTGAATCAGGTTGTGTAGCTAGTGTAAGTAGGACTGTAGATATTGTTGCAACACCTAAACTACCCCAAATAGAAATGGCACCTGTTTTGGTTCAACAGTCTTCATCATCCATTTCACAAGTATCACAACTTTGTGAGGGTAGTAGTCTATCCTTAAAACCCATGAATGGTAATGGACAATGGTTTGTCGCAGATACATCAATTGCTGAAATCCATCAAAATACATTGTTCGGTAAAAAAGCAGGTACAGTAACCATACAATATACACTGGAAGAAAAAGGTTGTTCTGCCACAACAGAAAGTCAATTTGCAGTTGCTGCAATACCTCCGCCAGTTCAAATTCACGGTTACACAAAAGTAGTAGCGGGACAGACTATTCGTTTAAGCCCTGAGATCGTTGGAGGGCGATGGGCTGTTGTAAAAAATCAATATGTAAATATTGACGCATCAGGATTTATCAAAGGAATACAACCGGGAATAGCTGAAGTTCGTTATCAAGTGATGCATTCATCAGGATGCACTGCTACATGGGTTGCGTCAATAACTGTTCAGCCGCAAAGTCCAATTGTAAAAGACGCATCTTACGATGCAAAAAAATATGGTAATACCATTGATGTTATCCAGCAAGTAACTGCAATGCCGGGAGCTCAGCTACAATTTTATAATTCTGCTACGGCCAATCAATCGCCCGTTCAATCTCTTGTTGCTAATAAACCAGGAACTCAAACCATCTGGGTAGCTCAAGTGATGAATGGAGTTGCAAGTCAGCGTGTGCCTTTTAAAGTAACGATTCTCTCTGCTACTACAACTGTACCCAATCATCACCAATTATCGATCAAAGTAATGGGTAATCCTGCAACACAATTTTTTACTGTACAACTCAATAGTAAAAATGTACAGTTCCCCATCAATATGAGAGTAGTAGATGTACAAGGCAGATTGATCGAGCAAAAAACTCAATTGCAAGCCAATGCAACTGTACAGTTTGGACAAGGATACGCTGCGGGACAGTATTTTGTTGAGTATACACAAGGGTCAGACAGAATGGTGGTGCAACTGATTAAATTAGGCAGTAGCAATCAGTCCACTGCTTCTAATACATACAAATCTTCCCTTTATTAATTTAATGGACTCTTTATCAAGCTGTATGTTCATATCAATAGCTTCTTAAAATTCTTTAGCTTCGCAGCTATAACCATTGATCATGAAGTATTCTCAACAGATTGGTATCGCTGCAGCTTTGGTATTGCTTGCACTTTGTTTTCTTCCCTGGACGGTTATTGAAAGTAAGGGATTGACGATCTCAGGATTTGCAGCAGAAGGAACGAGTTTCGGTAGACCGGGATTGTTTCATGTTTTCTTTTGTACAGCAGCTATTTTATTTTTTGCCATACCTCGTATCTGGACCAAAAGAACCAATGTTTTTATTGGTGCGATCAATTTAGCATGGGCTATCCGAAATTATGTACTGGTGTCCAGTTGTATGTTCGGTGAATGTCCGGTAAAACAACCAGCACTGTACGGTATACTTGCTTGTGCCATTATTATCCAGATCATGGTGTTGTTCCCAACAATGCCGGCGGTTAAAACAAAAGAATAAGAAATAAGAAACACGAAATGAGAAACATGAAATAAGAAACAAAGAAGTGATTAAATCTACTTTCTCATTTCTTATTTCATGTTTCTTATTTCTCTGTTTCCTAAGCTAATTTTTTCAATGAGTCCCCAATAATCCCTACACATTCTAAAATCTGATCTTTATTGATCAATAGGGGAGGAGCGAAGCGAATTTTGTCGCCGTGGGTGGGTTTGGCTAATAGTCCATTTTCTTTTAGCTCCAAACAGAAATCCCATGCTGCTTCCGGATTGTGGTGTTTGATCACAATTGCATTCAATAAACCTTTTCCTCGAATGGTTTCAATAAAAGGTGATTGAAGTGCGGCCAACTCTGCTCTTAATAATGATCCCATGGCTTCTGCATTTTCAGGCATTTTTTCTTCTTTCAATACCGTTAATGCAGTAGTGGCTACAGCACATGCCAATGGATTACCACCATAAGTTGATCCATGTTCTCCGGGTTTAATATTCATCATCACCTCATCATTTGCTAATACGGCAGATACCGGTAATACACCACCACTCAAAGCCTTTCCCAGGATCAGGATATCGGGTTTCACATTTTCATGATCACATGCCAGCATCTTACCCGTACGTGCCAATCCGGTTTGAATTTCATCGGCAATGAATAACACATTGTAAGCCGTACACAGTTCTCTTACTTTCGATAAATAACCTTCATCTGGTACTACTACACCGGCTTCGCCCTGAATAGGTTCTACCATAAATGCTGCGACGTTTTTATCCTGTAATGCTTTTTCTAAAGCAATAATATCATTGTAAGGAACCAATTCGAATCCTGGCATATAGGGACCAAAACCTTTGTAGCTACTGGGATCGTTCGATGATGAAATAGCAGCCAATGTTCTTCCCCAGAAATTACCTTCTGCAAAAATGATTTTGGCTTGATTCTCTGCAACACCTTTTTTGGTATAAGCCCATCTGCGTGCTAGTTTGATCGCAGTTTCTCCACCTTCAACACCCGTATTCATGGGTAATACTTTATCGTACCCAAAATAATCCGTGATGAACTTAGCATACTCACCTAAAAGGTTATTGTGGAATGCACGAGAGGTAAGCGTTAGCTTCTGTGCTTGTTCTATTAAACTGGCGATAATTTTAGGGTGACAATGTCCCTGATTCACTGCTGAGTAACCACTCAGGAAATCATAATATCTTTTTCCATCCACATCCCATAAAAAAACACCCGCACCTTTTTCCAACACTACCGGCAATGGATGATAATTGTGTGCACCATATTGTTCTTCCAACTGCAAATACGCAGCGGTATTCGCTGATACTGATTGAGTAAGCATATAAATTGATTGAAATAAAATAAACAAACGCTTTCAATGGAAAGCATGAAAACAAGGCAGAATAATCCTTAGCAACAAGGATGATCGAGGAAGTCTAAATTGAGGTGCAGAAAGTGCATAATTCTTTTTCTGGGTGCAAGATACAGTTATTTCCGTGATTCCGTCAAGCCCCATTCTTTCACATTACATCAAAATATTTCAGTGTTCATCACTGTCCTCTGTGGCAAAAAACTTAATTTCATCATCTAACCAACTTGCCATGAAAAAATTCTTCCGCGGGTTACTATGGACCCTATTGCTGATCATCCTCAGTTTTAGTGCTTATGCTTTCATTTCTGGTAAAACCTACTTGTTCACTGCTGTTCGGTACAATTTTGCCAATATTGACGACTATGAAAATTTTACCAACAATACGGTGGCGGTATCTACACCTCAACCTTGGACGAATGCAGCTGATTATAACCAGATTCCGTATCCTGATTCCCTGAACAGTTTATTAGAGGAGTTGAGCACTGTTGGTTTGCTCATGATCCGCAACAATGAAGTGGTTTTTGAAAAATATTGGAATGGGTATAGCGACAGTTCTAAATCCGGGTCTTTTTCCATGGCCAAAAGTATCACCAGTATTTTGATCGGTGTAGCATTGAAAGAAGGCAAGATCCGGTCTTTGGAAGAACCAGTAGGCAATTACCTTCCTGAATTCAAAGAAGGCGATAAAGCTGCAGTACGTATCATCGATGTTTTAACCATGAGCAGTGGAACAGATTGGAATGAATCTTATTGGAATCTGTTCTCCGTTACTTCTGAAGCCTATTATGGAACGGATGTCTACGCAACAGCTACCGGTGTTAAAATGAAAGACAAGCCAGGCTCGGTTCACTCTTATAAAAGCGGCGATACACAATTGTTAGGATTGATCCTCGAAAAAGCCACCGGACAAAGTCTCAGCGACTACGCCTCTGAAAAACTTTGGAAACCATTGGGAGCTGAACACCCGGCATTGTGGAGTACCGATAAAGAAAACGGACATATCAAAGCCTATTGTTGTTTCAATTCCAACACCCGTGATTTTGCTCGAATCGGAAAGCTGATGTTGGATAGCGGTAAATGGAATGGTACACCCATTATAGACAGCACTTATTGGGCCAACTCCATCAAACCATGTGGAATTACAGATCTGAAAGGAGCGGCTTGTGATTATTATGGATACCAATGGTGGATCGATCCGTTAAATCCCGAGATTTTTTATGCAAGAGGTATTCTGGGTCAATATATTATCGTCATTCCCTCCAAACAAACCATCATTGTCCGCCTCGGCGAAAAAACCTCCAAAATCAGAGAACGAACAGTGCCTAAAGAGGTGAGGGGATTGATTGATTGGGGGAAGGGATGAAATAGTGAGTAGTGAGTAGTCAATAGTGAGTAATCTAAAATTATACTGACTACTCACTATTCACTACTCACTCAAATAAACCCATTGACAATTCACAATTCACAATTGACGATTCACCATTTCCCTCTATTTTCGCACTCAAACATCATTCCTTGGCATTTCCGCACGTTGCGATCGTTATTTTGAATTACAATGGGAGAAAGCACCTAGAAACTTTCCTGCCTTCAGTGCTGGCGTCTACTTATCCCAATAGATCTGTGATCGTAGCAGATAATGCGTCTACAGATGGGTCGATGGAATTAGTTAAAAACTCATTTCCTTCAGTCGAATGCTTATATAATCTCACCAATGAAGGGTTTGCTGGGGGATATAACTGGGCTTTGAAACATGTTAAGGCGGATTATTATGTTTTATTGAATTCCGATGTGGAAGTAACACCGGGATGGATGGAGCCTGTTATTGCACTCATGGAAACAGATCCAAAGGTCGCTGCTTGTCAGCCTAAGTTATTGTCATACCATCAACCCCAACTGTTCGAGTATGCCGGTGCCGCGGGTGGCTGGATCGATAGTCTTGGGTACCCCTTTTCCCGTGGAAGGGTATTTGATGTTTGTGAGACAGATGAAGGACAGTACGACCATCCAGAACCTGTTTTTTGGGCATCAGGAGCGGCTATGTTTGTGAAAGCGTCTGTGTACCATGAAATGGGTGGATTGGATGCCACTTTTTTTGCACACCAGGAAGAGATCGATCTATGTTGGCGGATGCAATTGGCTGGGTACAAGATCATGAGTTGTCCGGCTTCAGTGGTATACCATGTTGGAGGAGGAACTTTACCAAGAGGGGGACGAAAAGTGTTTTTGAATTTCAGGAACAATTTACTGATGTTGAATAAGAATCTTCCATTCACGGAGAAGCTATGGAAATTACCCCTGCGATTTGGATTGGATGCTATTTCAGCATGGAAAGGATTGTTGACAGGTGACCGTGCTTTTTTCACAGCCATCATGAAAGCGCATATGGGAGTAGTGAAATGCTGGATAACAGGAAAATCAGAAAAAAACAAACTGACCAAAAAACCGATGCAAACCTTGCAGGGAGTGTATTCCGGGGCCATTGTTTGGCAGTATTTTATCAACAAACGCACCCGTTTTCAGGAAATTATTAGCAGAAAGATTTTATAATAAGTTGTACTGCCTTATTTTTGCAAAGCAATTCAAAATTATGTCGAACGAACAACAAGCCGCACAGGAAAAAGACTTTACCAGAAACTGGGTAAATTCATCACGTTTTCTTTTCTATCTGCAAGTGTTTTGTATCCTTGCTTTTGTATTGGGTGGATGTTATCGTCTGTACAATCAGCGCTACAAAGGAAAGCCTGATGTAGAAGTACAGAGCAGCAGCAAGTACACGCCTGAGTACAAATAAAAAATCAACAAAAAATTTTGTCAGGAGTTGTAGAATCCTATTTTTGCACTCCCGATTTAGTTCTTATATCGATTGCGGAAGTAGCTCATTTGGTAGAGCACGACCTTGCCAAGGTCGGGGTGGCCGGTTCGAGCCCGGTCTTCCGCTCAGCAATCCCGTCCGTCATGCGTGACGGGATTTTTTTTACCACCGCCCTGGTGGTGGAACTGGTAGACACGCAGGACTTAAAATCCTGTTCGCCGAAAAAGCGAGTGCGGGTTCGATTCCCGCCTGGGGCACAAAAAAAGCCATCTGATTCAGGTGGCTTTTATGTTTGTAGTATGGTACTGTTCTTTTATCTTTTTTCTGCCCTGTATATCTTATTTGCTCATGCGTATCGTTTTATGAAAAGCATCAAAGAGATAGATGTAAGATTGGATAATCATTTCCTTGTCCATCTTTCTCACTTCTCCCTATTTGTTTAAACCCCATCTTCAAATAAAATCCAACCGCCTTGTTCATTTTGTTCATTGACATCAACAGTAGTAACTTTTAATGTGTGGATCGCAAATTCAGTCAGTTGTTTTCCGATGCCCTTTCCACGCGCATCAGGATCCAAGAATAGCATCTCTATCTTTTGATCAGCAATACCCAGAAATCCGAGAATTTTACCATCTTCATTTTTGGCGCAATACAATTGTACCATGGGCAGGTAAACAGTCTCTACTTGTTCTCTTAAATTCTCCGTAAAATCAGAAGGTAAAAAATGATGGGTTGCTTTCACAGATGCTTGCCATACATCAGTGATCTCTTTATAGTTGGACGATTTAGCAGGAACGATCATCATACATTGAAATTAAGCACTAGGTAACTTTTAAACAAAACACTAGTGTAAAAGGGCTATGCTTTACTGTCAACTATCAACTGTCATCTATCAACCCCTTTCCCTCCAAAAGCTTTAAGTTTGTACCATGCCGATCATTTTATTCGATAATACCCAAAGAAAACGTTTGTGGCCATTGACCCAAACCAAGGCTGTGGCTGCATTGCGGATGGGTATTTTTACCATGAAAGAGAGATGGGAGCAGTTGACAGGCATGCAGGTCTTTGTTCATACAGAGGGGTATTTGCAAAATTTGTATGGTTATCCGGATGCCGGTGAACATATCTGGATAGATGCATCGGTAATTCCTGGTCGTGCACTGGTTGATTTAGTACAAAGTCTAGATAAGAATAGTTGTTGGGCAGACGAGGACGGATTGATTGTTGGTAAAACGAATCTTTCTTTTGAGGATTTTGATGCTGCCCAATCATTGCAATATTTTGAAAACATACATGACCATGCCACAGTAGATCGTATACGTTATCCATGGGAGCTGATGCTGTGGAACGATCGGATGTTGCGTTTTGATTTTGATGCAGTGACCCGTGGTAAAACATCCGCACCTGTTTCATCAACCAATCGATGTCTGCATCCTGAACATATTTTTATAGAACCGGGTGCAGTAGTAGAACATGCTATTTTGAATGCTTCAACAGGCCCGATTTATATTGGCAAACATGCTACCATCATGGAAGGTTCAGCCATACGCGGACCTTTTGCTTTAGGCGATCATTCGGTACTAAAAATGAACAGCCGTATTTATGGTGCAACTACCCTCGGACCTTATTGTATGGGTGGAGGGGAGATCAAGAACAGTATTATGATGGGCTATTCCAATAAAGCGCACGATGGCTATATGGGAGATGCAGTGATAGGTGAGTGGTGTAATTGGGGAGCAGGTACCAGTAATAGTAACCTGAAGAATACAGCAGGTATCGTTAAGGTTTGGAGTGAAGGTGATAAGGAATATTTACCGGCAGGTTATAAGTGTGGTGTGATCATGGGAGATTATTCCCGAACAGCGATCAACTCATCAATCAATACCGGCTCTGTAATTGGGGTTGCTTGTAATGTATTCGGAGAAGGTTTATTACCGAATATCATTCCCGATTTCAACTGGGGGTGTAAAGGTGTGAAATACAGAATGGACAAGGCTTTGGTGGATATCGATAACTGGAAAAAACTAAAAAATCAATCTTTGAGTGAGATTGAAAAAAATATACTTATCACGCTCTTCCCAAAATAATTTCTGTGTATTTCTGTGCTCTCAGTGGCAATATCCATTTCATTGTCAGTTGTTGATTTAAGTTCGTAGTCATGGAACGCAGATTTTTATGATTGGTTATGATATATCATGATGATCAGCGTCCTATCCTTCGCTTTAAATTCATTCATTTGCCACTGAATACACAGAGATCGCTGAAGTAAACACAGAAGAAAACTGTATTTTAGCGACTCCAAAAATACTATAATGAGAAAGCAAATAGCAGCCGCCAACTGGAAAATGAACCTTACAATCACTGAAGGACAACAATTGCTTGACCAATTATTGACTAACAGTTATGACCTGAATGAAAACAGACAAGTGGTGTTTGCAGTACCGGCTCCTTATTTAGCGATGGCGCAAGCTTCGATCTCAGGTAAAAATCACATTCATATTGCAGCCCAAAACTGCTATAACAAAAAAAGTGGTGCTTATACTGGAGAAACATCTGTAGTGATGTTGAATTCATTGGGGATCACGCATGTGGTGTTAGGTCACTCAGAGCGCCGTGAATATTTTCTGGAAAGCAATCAGTTTTTAGCAGAGAAAGTGAATATTGCTTTGGAACATAAGATCACCCCGATCTTTTGTTGTGGAGAGCCATTGCAGATTCGTGAAGCAGGTACACAAAATGAGTTTGTTGCAAAACAATTAGAAGAATCTTTATATCATTTATCTGCCGATGAATTAAAAAAAGTAGTCATCGCATATGAACCCATCTGGGCGATCGGTACCGGTAAAACAGCTACCAGTGAACAGGCGCAGGAAATGCACGCTTATATTCGTCAACAACTTGCTGCTAAATACGGAGATGCGGTTGCAAATGAAATTTCTATTCTGTATGGTGGTAGCGTGAAAGCATCCAATGCTAAAGAATTATTCAGTCAGCCTGATGTGGATGGCGGATTGGTTGGCGGCGCTTCGTTGATCGCTGATGAATTTAAAGTGATCATTGATTCACTTAAATAATATTCAGTGTATTTTGATGAACCGCAGATTTTTTATGATTGGTTATGATCATAATCAATCATAAAAAATCTGCGTCCCATCCTTCGCTAACAATCATTTCATCGGTAAAACAATAGGTTCATAAGCATCCAACTGATCAAGATGCAACACTGTTTTTGTGCCATCTTCATTGGGATGATACATCGGTAAAAATTTCGCACCGAAAATAAATTCTTCATAAGTATATGAGGTGCGGGAAACTACCGTGTTTGAAACACTCTCATCAAAGCCCTGTACAAACACGAGTATTTCAGCCCTCGCATTGGTCAGGTCTTCCTTTGTAAAACCATAAATCGGGCTTTCTTCATTGATCACGTGTACCAATGTCCAGTTGGCTGTCATGGTATTGGCTTTGGAGATATCCAAAGGCATGTTGTAAAACTTGTTTTTGCGTTGTCCGTCCTCTTCTACATGAATGGCCAGTGTTACCTTCACTTCTACATTCACCAGATAGTTCCTTGTATAAGGCACCATTCTAAACATCAATGCAATTACATCCCTAAACGGAGCGATGATCGCATTTTTGCTATAACGGATATAGGCTTTTGGTTTTGAAAAACGTCCCCACATGATACCTGTCGCAATGGCGAAGGTCATCAGTCCGGTCAATGCCTCCATGGAGGCCGTAAAACTGGCGGCAAATCCAATGGGGTTAATGCGGCCATAACCAACCGTAGTGAATGTTTGTGCACTGAAGAAAAAGACCTCGCCAAACAATTCAAGGCCTGTTACTTTCATTAATCCTCCTAAATGATCGATTCCGATCAAAAAATAGATACCGGTAAAAAGGAGGTTAGTACTAACAAAATAAATCACTACCACTGTTAAAAAATTGAACCAGGACATGGTCAGAAGCGAGTGATAGATATTCAATCTTTCCCACAAATTCATACCCCTTACATCCATATTGGGGTTACCATCGCGATTAAAAAAACGACCACCGCCACTCAGCGTTGTATTGGTTCCAAGCCCTGTTTCATTGTTGATCTGGGCTTTTTTATTGACTTTATTTGAAAACATGCGATTCAGGGACTTAATACCCCTAATATAGCAAAATATGGTCTTGGTCTGATTTTGTTGAAGAACAGGGTTAAAACACCCGTAAGCTTGTTCCTTGATTCTTCAGTCTTGTCCCTTTTCATCTTATCTTTGCGCCCTTATGAAGCAAATCAGGAATTTTTGCATTATCGCACATATTGACCATGGGAAAAGTACGCTGGCTGACAGACTGTTAGAGCATACCAAAACCATTACAGAGCGTGAGATGATGGACCAGGTGCTGGATGATATGGACTTGGAACGTGAAAAGGGGATTACCATTAAGAGTCACGCTATTCAGATCAATTATACCTACAAAGGTGAGCAGTATGTGCTCAACCTCATTGATACGCCCGGTCACGTAGATTTCAGCTATGAAGTGAGCCGTGCATTAGCAGCATGCGAAGGAGCTTTATTGTTGGTAGATGCATCTCAGGGTATTCAGGCCCAAACGATCAGTAATCTTTATTTGGCCATTGAAAATGATCTGGAAATTATTCCGGTGATCAATAAGATCGATATGGATGGGGCAAAGATCCCAGAAGTGACAGATCAGATCGTTGATTTGATCGGTTGTAAGCAGGAAGATATTCTTTTAGCGAGTGGTAAATCAGGAATCGGTATTGAAGAAATTCTGGAAGCCATTGTTGAACGAATTCCAGCACCATCCGGTGATCCTGAAGCACCATTGCAAGCATTGATTTTTGATAGTGTGTTCAATAGTTTCCGTGGAATCATCGTTTACTATCGTATTCTGAATGGGGTATTAAAGAAAGGTGATAAGATTCGTTTTGTTGCAAGTGGGAATGACTATTTCGCGGATGAAGTTGGGGTATTGAAATTAGCCATGACACCCAAGCAAGAAGTGCGTGCGGGTGATGTAGGATATATCATCACAGGTATTAAAAATGCCAAAGAAGTTAAAGTAGGAGATACCATTACACTGGCCAACAATCCCGGTGAAATGATCCATGGTTTTGAAGAAGTGAAGCCCATGGTATTCGCAGGTATTTTCCCTGTGAATACGGATGAATTTGAAGAGTTGCGTGATTGTATGGACAAGCTTCAACTAAATGATGCATCACTCACTTTTGAATTAGAAACTTCTCAAGCCCTTGGTTTCGGTTTCCGATGCGGGTTCTTGGGACTGCTTCACATGGAGATCATTCAGGAAAGATTGGAACGTGAGTTCAATCAAACTGTGATCACAACCGTACCGAACGTGAGTTTCAATGCATACACGACTCGTGGTGAAAAGATCATCGTGAATAATCCGGCTGAAATGCCTGATGTGGTAAAAATCGATCGTATTGAGGAACCGTTTATTAAAGCACAGATCATCACATTGCCTGATTACATCGGTAATATCATGACCCTTTGTTTGGGTAAGCGTGGTATTCTCATCAACCAAAGTTATCTCACGCCATCGCGTGTTGAGCTCATCTTTGAAATGCCTTTAACTGAGATTGTATTCGATTTCTATGATAAGCTGAAAAGCTCTACCCGCGGATATGCTTCATTTGACTATAGTCCGATCGGTTATCGTGAAGCTGATATCGTTAAAATGGATATCCTCTTGAACAGTGATAAGGTAGATGCTTTGAGTGCTTTGATTCACCGTAGTCGCGCACAAGATTTTGGTCGTCGACTTTGTGAAAAGCTGAAAGAGTTATTGCCAAAACAACAATTCCAGATCGCTATACAAGCTGCTATTGGTGCAAAAGTGATTGCACGTGAAAACATCAGCGCTATGCGTAAAGATGTAACGGCCAAATGTTATGGTGGTGATATCAGCCGTAAGCGTAAGCTATTGGAAAAGCAGAAAGAAGGTAAGAAGCGTATGCGCCAAATTGGAAACGTAGAAGTACCGCAGGAAGCGTTTTTGGCGGTGTTGAAACTTGATTGATCTTTGATTTTTTGATCTGTGATTTCTTGAATTAAATCAAAAAATCACAGATCAAAAAATCAAAGATTTCCTCTCTTTCTCGTTTGATCAGGATTTACCCTTCCATCAGGGTTCACTTCTGTAATGTCTGCTTGATGTACCCATTTCCCCCCCAGCCATTTGAATCCTTCAAAAGTGCCATAGGGTACAAGAGTGTGTTTCTTTTTGTTATCACCTTCTTCACTTACGAGATGCGCCATCACGATCATGTTTAATTCAGGATCATAATTGAGTTTGGCATTGGCGTTTTTTTTGTATTCCAGACAAAAGCGAAAAGCGGGTTGTTTGGGTTTGATATCATCTTCGCGATAGTTGAAATATCGTCCGCCAAATTGAGGGTTCCCATTTACATCAAAAGTCAATACTTCCATCCATTTTCTGGTACTTCTTGCATCATGTTCATCATAACCAAAAAGGGTATAATATTTTCTGTTGTTATAGCTTGTTTGAATGATATTATAATACACAGCACCGATCCAGTTTTGATTTGAGCGTACAGAATCAAAAGGTGCATCCGTGAATTTGGATGCATCGAACAAAGGGATCAATTTTAGTGAGCCATCCGTGGTACGCATTTGTATCGCACCTTTTTGGCGGAAGTGATTCATGTCTTCCATTTGTAGTTGCCAAGTAAAGATCCTGAAACTACTATCGGGTGCATATTGCTGTGAAATGGTCATCAAAGAATCAAAACGGTAGCGAAATGAATGAGGTGTACGCAATGCACGAACCAACCCACGAGTAAATGCACTGTCTGCTTTGAATCGATCGATGAATTGATCCTCATTCAAAATGGCATAAGCAAGAGGCTTGAGTTCATCTTCAATCTGCTGTAATTGCATACGGGTATCTTGTGCTTGCAAAGACACCGATGTGAAGATCAGAAAAAATAACAGCAGGCTACGTTTCATGCTGTAAAAATAACTGAAAGAGAATGGTTCTGGACAGTTTTAAGATTTTATTGCAGACCTCTTGTATGTACGACTGCTTCTGCAAACGCAGGTAAATTTTGAAAACGGAGATCAATGTCAGGATGAGGAAAAGCCACTTCCGGATGTGTTGTAGCAACGAAGACCGTATGCATACCTGCATTTCTGCCAAACTTCATATCACTGGGTCTATTTCCAACAATGATGCTTTTCGAAAGGTCAATATCCGGAAAATCTTTTTGTGCCTGAAAAGCCATACCGGGATTGGGTTTGCGGTTCGGCGAATCATCAGAAATATCAGAGCAGAAATATATTTTATCAATGCTGCCACCGGCTTCCTCGATTTGACTGATCATGTGGTGATGAATATCTTCCAGATCTTCTAATCGCATCACTCCTTTGCCAATCCCTCTTTGATTGGTAGCAATGAAGATGTACTTAAAGATAGGTCGGAGAGACGCTAATGCCTTAACAACACCATCATAAAAACGAAATTCATCTTTGTGTAAGATGTAGTCATTGTTTTTTTCATGATTGATCACACCATCTCGATCAAGAAATAAAGTCCAGTCCTCTGAGATATGCTCCAGTTGAAACATTTGCCAATAATTAGTCGTTAAAAATTGCCGCTTCTGTCAGCTCACAAATGATATGTCCCAATAGAATATGACTCTCCTGAATACGCGGTGTAACAGTAGATGGCACATTGATGAGATGATCTGATAGATCCTTCATTTTACCACCGGCAGCACCCGTAAAGCCAATGGTTGTAATGCCTTTAGCACGAGCAGTTTCAAATGCTTTAATGATATTGGGGGAGTTGCCGGAAGTGCTTAGTCCGATCAAAACATCGCCTTTTTCCATGGTGCCATCCACCAAACGACTATAGATGTCATCATAACTATAATCATTGGCCACAGCAGTTAGATAAGAAGTATTGCAATGCAATGCATCTGAGGGTAATGCCCTTCTGTTTTTATAAAATCTACCGGAGAATTCAGCTGCCAAATGTTGGGCATCTGCAGCACTTCCTCCATTACCACAAAACATCACTTTCTTTCCTGATTGAAATGCGTTGATTACTGCATCGGTGGCCGCTTGTACTTTTTGTTGAAAAGAAGTATCGGATAATATTTCTTGCTTCACAGCAATGGAAGCAGCAATGATATCATGGATTTTTGTTGCCATAGACAATGATTTGATCGTTTATTGTATTGCTGACAGGCTGCGGATAGCACTGGTAAGCACTTCCCAGCTATATTTCTTTTTCTCTTCGCGAAGATGAAATAAAAAATGCTCTTCACCTAAACTGTATAATTGCTGTATCCCATCTGCAATGGCTTCGGGCGTGGGTTCTGTTACAATACCTGCTTTTTGATTTGGTACCATGGCAGGTAATGCTCCCACATTGGTGACCAACATGGGTTTTTCAAAATGGTAGGATAGTGGCGTAATGCCTGATTGTGTTGCATGTTTGTAGGGCTGTATCACAAAATCTGCAGCACACAGATAATTTCTCACCTCACTATCTGGAATAAAATCTGTTCTCAATATCAACAGATCTCTAATATTGAGCTCATCAATCAACGAATCATACTTTGCTTTGTCTTCATAAAATTCTCCAGCGATAAGCAGTTTTGGCGGATGATTGTTCTTTTGTTTAAGAAGTGACAATGCTTTTAACAAAAGATCCAATCCTTTATAGGCACGAATAAAACCAAAGAATAAAATAATGTGTTCTTCTTGTGGAAGATTCAAATTGGTTCGTGCTTTCGATTTAGAAATAGCTTCTCCAAAATTATCGTACAATGGATGGATAACGACCTGAGCGGGTTTGTTAGTAAACAATTTGAGATCTGTCAGAACTTTTTCACTCAGCGTAATGAATGCATGAACGGGTTGAATGAAATACTTTGTAAAGGCATTATCGCCGGGTCTTTTTTCATGCGGAATCACGTTGTCTGCAATGCAAATGATCTTTGTGTGTTGATTTTTTTTGGCCCATCTCAAGATTGTACCTAAGCAGGGTCCCATGAAGGGCAGCCAATATCGAACAACAATAAGATCTGCATGCTCTTTTTGTAATTGCTTTCCAATTTTGATCCAATTGAATGGGTTGATGGAATTGATCACGCTTTTAATATGAAGATCTTTAGGCTTTGGTTCATTGCCATATTGAGATTTGCCCGGGAAGAGTAGGGAAGGGTATTGTAATGAAAAACTATAAATGGTTACTTCATCACCTTCCGACTGAAACTGTCTTGCCAATCTTTCATTGAAAGTAGCGATACCGCCACCTCTCAGTGGCCAGGCAGATCCTATAATGATGACTTTTTGCTTCATCTAAAGAGAAGATACGTTATTCCAATCCGGAGGTTTCTTCAATAAGATACACATTTCTTTCCGAAGCATTCCGTGCAATGAGTTCGGCCACAAATCCGGTTAAGAATAATTGCATACCAATAATCATGGTCGTAAGTGCGATATAAAAAGATGGACGATTGGTCAGTGAGAAATCTGATGATAAAAACTTTGAGATGATCAGTGAAATGCTGGCGCCTAAACCGATGAGAAAAGAAAGTGTTCCTAGTAATCCAAAGAATTGCATCGGTCTTTTTCCAAACTTGCCTAAAAACATGATGGTAGCCAGATCCAGAAAGCCATTCACAAATCTTTGCCATCCAAATTTTGTGGTGCCGTATTTACGTGGACGATGTTCCACTACTTTTTCACCAATTCTTTTAAATCCACTCCATTTAGCAAGAATAGGAATATAGCGATGCATTTCTCCATATACTTCAATACTCTTCACTACTTTTTTACGATAGGCTTTCAGTCCGCAATTGAAATCATGTAAACGAATTCCTGAACTGCTTCTTGCAACGGCGTTGAATAATTTGGAAGGGATATTTTTTGTGAGCGTATTGTCGTAACGTTTCTTCTTCCAACCACTCACCATGTCATATCCTTCTTCAAGAATCATGCGCCTCAATTCAGGAATTTCATCAGGCGAATCCTGCATGTCAGCATCCATGGTGATGATCACATCACCTTTTGCAGCTTTAAAACCTTCATTCAATGCAGCCGATTTCCCGTAATTACGCTGAAACTTGATGCCTTTGAAGCATCGATTTTTACTGCCAATTTCTTGTATGACAGACCAACTGCAGTCTACGCTTCCATCATCTACCAAGATCACTTCATAGCTATAGCCGTTTTTATTCATGACAGATTCTATCCATGCACATAATTCCGGCAGTGATTCATCTTCATTAAGCAGTGGAA
Organism: Brevundimonas vancanneytii; assembly: GCA_943368425.1. GTDB lineage: Bacteria > Bacteroidota > Bacteroidia > Chitinophagales > Chitinophagaceae > Sediminibacterium > Sediminibacterium vancanneytii_A. The sequence continues at coordinate 697,945 of CALRLC020000001.1, read as the reverse complement.
CGACTATTGACAGATCCATATGGTAATTATAATTGGTCTTCGAATTTAGCTTCTCTTCTGATCACAAGACTGATCAATAATGATTTTACAAAGTTCCAGATTAAAGTGATACCTAGACCCAAGAATATTTGCTTAAAAGAAGTGTGTTTGGGTTCGGCTTCTACTTTACCCATTGCTTCCTCCATTTGTTGTTCACTGGCACCGAAAGATTCCATCATTTTCATGGTCTTTTGCATGGTGATCTCCATCACTTTAGCGGTGAGGTCTGGGTCTACCATAGCATACAGCACATAATTTCCAATGGCTTCAATCAATGCATAGATTACATAAGCTAGGAAACTAAATTTGAGCGCTTCTTGAAAACTCAACAAGTTATCATTGCTTTTACGCAATTTGATACCAACTATAATCAATGTAACAATGACATAAGGTATAAAAGTAGTGATGCCGGTGATGGATACAAAAGTATCAGTACTTCCAATAGACCAGGCACCAAATGTTAGTGCCAGATAGATCAATCCGGTAATTACACCATAAGTAATAGCTGCTTGATTCAAATTCGGTTTCATGATTGAGTTGGTTTATGGTTGATGAAGCTGTCCTTTATGGATGGTGGCGACCACTGTTCCTTTCAGTGTTTTGTTCAAAAAGGCACTGTTGTCTGATTTACTTTTCAATGTCTTTTTGGTAAGTGTACTTTCAACAACTGTAGAAAACAGGGTTAGTTCTGCCTGAGCACCTTCCTGTATATGTGTCTGCGACAATCCAAAAATATTACGTGCATTGATCGATAAAAGTGATACGATCTGGTCATTATTTAGTCCTGGAACAGATGCCATCAGTGCAGGTAATACGGTCTGAAGGCCCAACATACCATAAGCGGCATATTCAAACTCACATGTTTTATGATCCCAATCCTGCGGAATATGGTGTGAGGCAATGCAATCAATAGAGCCATTTTTAACAGCAGCCCTTAATGCCATCATATCATCCCTGGTTCTTAGCGGTGGATTTACTTTGAGATTGGTATCATAGGTCTGCAAGTCTTCATCACAGAAGAACAAATGATAGGGAGTTACACTACAAGTGATTTGTAAACCCTCTTTTTTTGCTTCGTTGATCAAGGAAACGCTATTGGCTGTAGAAATACCGGTAATGTGTAATTTGGATCCGGTATATCTCAAAAGATCAATGTCTCGCTTGATGATCAATTCTTCTGCCAATGCTGGTAAGCCCGGTAATCCCAGTCTGGTAGAAACAATCCCTTCATTCATCAGTCCACCCGCACCAATACTTTTGTCAACAGGCATCTGAATCAATACGCCATCAAAAGCTTTCACATACTGCAAAGCTTTTAAAAAGAGTCCTGGTGATTGAACCGGTTGTAATCCATCAGAGAAAGCCACAGCACCACTGTTACGCATATCATACATTTCGGCGAGTGTTTGTCCCTCTTTGCCTTTGGTAATGGCACCAATAGGATGAATGCTAGCGGGTAAACATTGAGAGCCTAATCGTATGTATTCAACTTGGGCTTTATTATCAGTAACGGGTTTATTATCTGCCAATGCAAATACTTGTGTAAATCCACCAGCTGCTGCTGCAGCAGACATGGTAGCCAGTGTTTCTTTGTATTCAAATCCGGGATCACAAGCGTGTGCAAAAATGTCGACCCAGCCCGGGGAAAGAATCAATTGATCATAGGTTATTTCATGATCAGCTTTTGTATTGATTTTTTCAGCGATCTGTTTGATGACTCCATCCTCAATAAGAATATCTTTAACCTTTCCGTTGTGTGCTGAATGTGGATCGGCAACCATTGCCTGCCTGATGAGGATCTTCATGTAGCGGGTTTAAAATTTTGTGCAATATAACCTGAAATTTTCTTTTACCCCTATATTTGCAGCCCCATTTAAATGGTGGATGTCAGATGCCGGATGTCTGATTTTTTCAGACGGGACGTAGCGCAGCCCGGTAGCGCGTTTGCATGGGGTGCAAGAGGTCGCTGGTTCGAATCCAGTCGTCCCGACAGAAGAGGTTAAGTGATTACTTGACCTCTTTTTTTATCTAGGATGGTCAGTTGGTCGGGAAGACTAGAGCAATCAATCAAGAAGAGGGGCTTTATTGATCATAAAATATTCTATTCTAGAGCATCATCTTTAGAGTTCTATCAATCCTTTAGAAAGTAATCCAATATCAAGGAATACGAGTCAATAAAAATAGTCATTCATGAAAACAGGTAGTGAATTTGTTCATGTATTATCGTTTATCCTGTTTACCTGTTAATATCGTGTAAGTATTAGTTAAAATAGATTGACTGTTTTCAAGTTGTTTTTTTATAGTTTTATGAATAATTGTCAAAAACACAATTATCGGTTTTGATTCTGAACAGATGCGATCATTTCAGATCGTTTTGGTTGAATGAATCAAGCTGTTGTCTGACGAAAATGATTGACTATATGAAAATGAAAAAAAGATTTTTACAGGTATTCCTGTTTGTGACTGTATTGTTGCAGTCTTTCTGTCTTCAAGCACAAAGCGGCGATCAGATCCTAGATGGTATCGGTGAAACAGGCATGATCGCCCGTTACATTTTCAATGGTGATCTTAGAGACTGGTCACGAAACAACTTGCATGCAAAATACCAGGGTGGTGAAGCTTCATTTGTGAATGATAATCGATTCGGAAGAGTATTATCTCTTTCAGGTGAAAGCAATGCTTATGTTGTGATTCCAGGGGAAGCACTTACGGATCTGGAATCGCTTAGTATTACCGGTTGGGTGTTTTTGCGTTCCAATCAGGTTGGACAAAAATTATTTGATTTTGGTAGGGATGCAGAACGTCATTTTTTTGCAGCTCCTTCAGGTACTACTAGTCACCAAGGTTTTCAGGCACAGGTTTCAGCGCAAAAGAATGCATCCAAAGGAGCAGCTACAGATGCTTTAGAACTGAATAAATGGGTGCATCTTACCATTGTGATAGATATACCCGCTAAAAGTTTGATCACTTATGTAGATGGCAAGCAGGTAGGTGAATCAAAAGATATCCCAAAGGAATTGACAGATGTGTTTGGTCAACAAGTTGCAGATAAAAAGCTGTTCATTGGGAAATCATTGACTTCTGGAGATCCCAATCTCAATGCACTTGTACGTGATTTCCGTATTTATCGTGTGCCTTTGAATCCGACACAAATTTCTAGTGTATTCAACAACTCCAGAAGAGGGATCAATCAGGGCAACGTCAATACTCGAAGGGTAGAGGAAGACCTGCCAAAGTTTGCGTCGACAGAGCCGCAATTATACAACGCTTATCTGGTAAGTGTTTCAGATGTGAAAGTGGCCACAGAAGTGGGTAATTTACCCAGACTGCCGAGTTATTTGGAAGGTACTTATAAAGAGGGTGTGAAAGGCCCGAAAGTAAGAGTGATATGGCCTGCGGATGTTGATAATGCTGCAGTGCTGAAACCGGGAACTTATACTGTTACTGGCCGTGTAGCAGGTACCAATTTTCAACCAAAAGCTATTGTTACTGTAAAAAATGCAGCCAAAGTAGTAGCCCCTTCTCCAAAATTGGAGCCATTTGATCTAAAGCACGTATACCTGAAAGCCAATACACAAGGGAATCCTAGCAAATTTGTTGAAAATCGTGATAAGTTCATTACCACGTTGTCAAAAACAGATCCCAATTCATTTTTGTATATGTTCCGTCATGCATTCGGACAAAAACAGCCGGAAGGAGCCAAGCCTTTAGGAGTATGGGATAGTCGCGATACAAAATTACGCGGTCATGGTACCGGTCATTATCTAACTGCTATTGCACAAGCCTACGCGGGAACAGGATATGATAAAACGCTTCAAGCAAACTTCGCTCAAAAAATGGACCAAATGGTCAATGTGTTGTATGAGTTATCTCAATTATCAGGTAAGCCAAAAGAACCGGGTGGACCACATGTTTCAGATCCTTCAATGGTGCCTGTTGGACCTGGAAAAAAAGAGTATGATTCTGATCTCACTGATGAAGGTATACGCACTGATTATTGGAACTGGGGTAAAGGGTATATCAGTGCGTATCCTCCTGATCAATTCATTATGTTGGAACAAGGCGCAAAGTATGGTGGACAGAAAAATCAGATCTGGGCACCTTACTACACTTTGCATAAGATCATGGCTGGTTTGGCAGACATCTATGAAGTGAGTGGCAATAAAAAGGCACTGGAGATTGCATCCAATATGGGAGATTGGGTCTACACCAGATTGAGTAAAGTACCTACTGATACACTCATCAAAATGTGGAATACTTATATCGCTGGGGAATTTGGCGGTATGAATGAAATCATGGCAAGATTGTACCGTATCACCGGACAGCCCAATCATTTAAAGACAGCACAGCTCTTTGATAATATTCGTGTATTCTTTGGTGATACACAACATTCACATGGATTAGCGAAAAATGTGGATTTGTTTCGAGGCCTGCATGCCAATCAGCATATACCGCAAGTAGTGGGTAGCGTAGAAACTTATCGAGCTTCCAATAATCCTGAATATTATAAGATTGCTGATAATTTCTGGTATAAGATCGTCAATGACTATATGTATAGTATCGGTGGGGTTGCTGGTGCGCGCAATCCGGCCAATGCAGAATGTTTTATTGGTCAACCCGGAACCTTGTATGAAAATGGCTTTGCTGCTGGCGGACAAAACGAAACCTGTGCAACATACAATATGTTGAAACTGACCAGTGGATTGTTCATGTTCGATCAAAAAGCTGAGTACATGGATTATTACGAGCGAAGTTTGTACAACCATATTCTTGCTTCTGTTGCGGAGAAGACGCCTGCCAATACCTATCATGTTCCATTGAAGCCTGGATCCATCAAACAATTCGGTAATCCGAATATGACAGGCTTTACATGTTGTAATGGAACTGCTATTGAAAGTAGTACCAAATTGCAGAACGCTATTTATTTCAAGAGCAGTAATAATCAGGCTTTATATGTGAATCTGTTTGTTCCTTCCACGTTAGAATGGACAGAAAGAAATATTACGATTGATCAAACCACCAGTTTCCCGAATGAAGATCAAACCAAATTAAGCATCAAAGGAAATGGAAAGTTTGACGTACATCTGCGCGTACCGAAATGGGCTACTGCAGGGTTCATTGTTAAGATCAATGGAAAAGAACAGAAGTTAAATGCGACGCCGGGAATGTATGTAAAGATCTCCCGCAATTGGAAGAATGGAGATGTGATCGATGTGAAGATGCCTTTCCAGTTTCACTTGGATCCTGTAATGGATCAGCAAAACATTGCTAGTTTGTTTTATGGTCCAATTTTATTGGCAGCACAAGAAACAGAAGCCAGAAAAGAATGGCGCAAAATCACTTTGGATGCAAATGATATCAGCAAGTCTATCAAGGGTGATCCTTCAAAACTAGAGTTCACCATCGATGACATAGTATTCAAACCCTTCTACGATACCTATGGCAGACATTCGGTGTATTTGGATGTGAAGTTGAAGTGAGGATGTGAATCGTCAATAGTGAATAGTGAGTAGAACTATCATTCACTATTCACTACTCACTTATAGAAATACAATAAAAGAGGCGAACAGTTTTTGTTCGCCTCTTTTATTGTATTTCTGTCCATTAAATTATGTCAACCTCCTAGAATCTCTCCAGCTTCGAGAAGAAGAAGTCTCCTTCAATCACTGCATTTTCGTCGCTATCACTTCCGTGAACGGCGTTTTCGCCTACAGAAGCAGCATATAATTTACGGATGGTTCCTTCTTCAGCCTGTGCAGGGTTGGTTGCACCGATTAGTTTACGGAAATCAGCAACTGCATTCTCTTTTTCGAGGATGGCAGCTACGATCGGACCGCTACTCATGAATTCAACCAATTCACCAAAGAAAGGACGCTCGCGGTGGATATCATAAAACAAACCTGCTTGTTCAGGAGTTAGACGAGTCCATTTCATGGCCTTGATACTAAATCCGGCTTTCACGATCTGGTCTAAAATAGCACCGGTATGTCCTTTAGCAGTTGCATCCGGCTTAATCATGGTAAAAGTTCTGTTGCTCATAATACTTGCTTTATCGATTTCGGCGGCAAAAGTACAGGAAAGCATAGCGTTTTGTGGAGATTATCACAGGAATTTTGTTAAATGGTAGGAAAATCATTTGCCCAAACAGCGGGGAAACCGCAATTTTGCCGCCTGACTATGCAATCAATAGAGCAATTCCTGCCTTCCCTCAAAACCCCTTTCAAAGCGGTTATTACCATGCATCAGAAACCAGATGGCGATGCCATGGGTTCTGCACTGGGATTATTCCACTTCCTGAAAGCTTTAGGGCATGATGTAACAGTGATTTCACCCACCAATTGGGCTAATTTTCTCGATTGGATGCCAGGTTGTAGTGACGTCATTGATTTCGAACAACGCAAACACCATGCGCTGGATATCATCAATAAGGCACAAGTGATCTTTTGTCTTGATTTCAATGTCCTACACCGCACCAAACACATGGAGCAGCCATTGACAGAAGCTCAGTGTATAAAAATTTTGATCGACCATCACCAGCAACCTCAGGAAGAGGCATTTACCTATGGTATCAGCGATACCTCCAAAAGCTCTACCTGTGAAATGGTCTATGATTTTATCATGTCTTCCGGACATGCTGATGTCTTGAATATTGCTATGGCAGAATGCCTTTATACAGGTCTCATGACAGATACAGGCTCATTCCGTTTCCCAGCAACAACAGCTTCTGTTCATAGAATGGCCGCTCAACTGAAAGAAACGGGAATGAACCATACCAAAGTCCATGAAAGTATTTATGACAGTTTTCTGGAAAACAGACTGAGGTTTATTGGACATGCATTATTGAACAGAATGGAAGTTTTGTATGAATACAACACGAGTCTGATGTATATTACACGCGCTGATTTGCAAAAATTTGATATTAAAACAGGGGATACCGAAGGGTTGGTGAATTATTTACTCACCATTCAGGGTATTAAACTAGGAGCGATCGTGATCGATAGAGATGAAGAACGAAAGTGGAGCTTTAGAAGCAAAGGTGATTTTGATGTGAACACATTTGCTAGAAAACATTTTGAAGGGGGTGGACATAAAAACGCAGCTGGAGGAAGAAGTAGTGAGAGTTTAGAGACAACGGTGAAACAATTCAAAGAAATCATAAAAGAGTACCATAATCAATTACAATAAAACAATGATGAGAACAACCACTTCGCTGTTATTAGCGATCGTTTTGCTTGCAAGCTGTAACCAATTCGAAAAAGCACCTTCCGGAATGACGTATAAAATCACCAGCGGAGGCACCAAAGAAAAAGTTAAGCAAGGACAGTTTCTGAAACTGCATATTGAATACAAACTGAAATCTAAAGACTCTGTTTTACAGTCTTCTTATGGACGTATCCCTGTGTATTTTCCTTTAGATACTGCTAATCTTGGTAAACATACATTCACTGAGATCATTACCAAATGTGCATCAGGTGATAAAGTTGATTTCGTTTTATTCATCGATACCCTGAAAAAAATGCAGGTGATCGATTACAATGAAATGTTCAAACAAGGAGATATGATCAATGGCCGTTTTGAGATATTGAAAGTCTTCAATACTCAGGATGAAGTGAAAGTTGATTATGACAAAGAAATGGAGCTTGAGAAACAAAGAGAGATCGCAGAGGTGAAAGAATACGCCAAGAAAAAGAACATGAAAGTTCAGTCAACAGCATCTGGTGTTCAGGTGGAGATCCTGAATCCGGGTACAGGACAAAAAGCTGATTCTGGTTGGCAGGCTGCTGTTTTATATAAAGGATATTTCACACAGGGTAAAAAAGATGGAGAGGTGTTCGATACGAATATGAATCCGAATGGACAAAATAACCAACCTTATCCTGTTGTTGTTGGAAGCAGATCAGTAATTCCGGGATGGGATGAAGCACTTCGCCTGTTCGGTAAAGGTGGTAAAGGTCGTATCATTGTACCAGCATGGATGGCTTACGGTCAGCAAGGTTCTGCACCTGTTATTCCTCCATTCTCTAATCTGGCTTTTGATATTGAAATAGTGGATGTAACTAAGCCAACTCCACAACCACAACCTGCTAATCCAGGTGCTCCTCAGCAATAAGAATGATCACATTTAACCTGATAAAGAAAGTCCGCATAATTGCGGACTTTCTTTTTATAATAAATGTCGTGTTAGAATAATCGCTTCCATTGCTTCCTTTACATCATGCACTCTCAGAATATTTGCACCTCCCAATAATGCTGCAGTATGTAAAACCGTTGTACCATTTAACGCTTCGGCGGGAGTACAGTTTAAGGTTTTGTAGATGGTAGATTTTCTGGAAACACCTATCAGTAAGGGCTTCCCTAATAATTTGAATTGAGGAACTGAGCGAATCAGTTCAAAGTTTTGCTCAGGGGTTTTGCTAAATCCAAATCCGGGATCAAGTATGATATCTGAGAGGTCATTTTCGATACAGGTTGCTATTTTTTTGATAAAATAATCCATTACGCTTGTAACCACATTGCCTTCTACCAATGTTTTATGCATAGTATTTTGTTGACCTTCCACATGCATACAAACAAAAGGCATATGTAAGCGAGCCACGGTTGGAATCATGGCTGTATCAAATTGCCCACCGCTGATGTCATTCACAATTGATGCACCCATCTCAGCTGCTGCAATGGCTACTTCACTATAAAAGGTATCTACAGATATAAAGGTCTCCGGAAATCTGCGATGAATCTCCGGAAGAATACCTGAGAGCCTTTTGATTTCTTCTTCAGGTCCAACAGCGGTACTCCCCGGACGGGTACTTTGAGCACCTATGTCAAGAATGGTAGCGCCATCATGGATCATTTTTTCTGCCAGTAGCAAGGCGGCATCCACATTTGCTTTTCGGCTTTCTTCATAAAAGGAATCCGGGGTCGTATTTATGATGCCCATGACAATGGGTTGTTCAATTGTCAGTAATCTTCCTTTGCAGTTGAGTGTAAACATCCTTTGTTTCATTTATATTGCAGCACACTTCAAAGATATTACCAAAGTCCAAAGCGGTTCTTGAAAAATGAGCACAACAAATCAACAATACGACCAGGCGATTCAGGGATGTAAAGATATTTTTATCAAAAAAACCAAAGATTATGGAACTGCATGGCGGGTGTTACGCACCATTTCTGTAGTGGATCAGATCTTTATTAAAGCACTACGTATTCGTACGATACAGGATCTGAAAACCCAAAAAGTAGGGGATGATATTCCTTCTGAATTTAAAGGGATCATCAACTATGCTATTATTGGATTGATACAACTGGAAATGGGGAATCCGCAAGTCGAAGAAATACCCGTGGATATTGTAGAAGAGAATTACAATAAGTATGTGGCATTTGCTAAGAATACCATGCTTGATAAGAATCATGATTATGGAGAAGCATGGCGCGATATGAGTCAGGAAAGTTTTGCTGATCTGATCTTGATGAAGTTATTACGCATCAGACAAATACTGGAAAATGATGGCAAAACCCTCATCAGTGAAGGCATTGATGCCAATTATGTGGACATTATTAACTACGCAGTTTTTGCATTGATTTTAATTGACGAAGGAAAACATAACGCATGAGAACCATTATTACCCTGATCCGTTGGATCGTAGGACTGCTTTTTATTTTCTCAGGACTGGTGAAGGCAAATGATCCCTTAGGGTTGAGTTATAAGATGCAGGAGTTTTTCGAAGTGTGGGGCTGGCATTTTCTACATGACTATACTTTGGTTTTATCATTGGTGATGAATGTATTTGAGATCGTAGCAGGAGTTGCTGTGATCGTTGGCTGGCGTTTGCGTAGTATCACTTGGATGTTATTATTACTGATCATTTTTTTCACTTTTCTTACCGGTTATGCATTGTTCTCAGGAAAAATAAAAACTTGTGGCTGTTTTGGAGATTGTATTCCATTGACACCCGCTATGTCTTTCGGAAAAGATATCCTACTGCTCGTACTCATATTGATACTACTGTTCACCGTTGATCGCGTACCTGCCATGATGAGTGAAACAGGAAGTATAACAATTGTCTTTATCAGTCTTCTTGCTACAGCGGCTTTACAATGGTATGTGTTAAAATACCTGCCATTGGTTGATTGTCTGCCTTATAAAAAAGGAAATGACATTGTACAGCAAATGCAAACCCCTGCAGGTGCCATACCTGATAGCTTTGCCATTGTTTTTAAATACAAGAAAGATGGAAAAGAGATCAGCTTTGATCAGGCTTCATTTCCGGATGATTTTGACTCAACGTATGAGTATGTGGACCGAGAAGATAAATTGATAAGAAAAGGGAATGGCTTAACGGCCAAGATTGTGGACTTCTCTTTACAAAATTTTGCAGGGGAGGATACGACACAAGCTGTTTTTTCTCGTCAACAGGATTATGTGCTGGTATTGGCCAAGGACATGAATAAGGTAGATCAATGGAAAGAAGAGTTTACTGCTCAAAGTGAAAAATGGACATCCAAAGGGATCACAGTACTATTGGTAACCGCTGATGCAGAAAAAGCCAGAAGTTTATTTCCAAATATCCTATTGCTGAAAGGAGATGCAACAGTGATCAAAACTGCAGCCAGGGTGAACCCCACGTATTTCCTAATGAATGCCTCATTAATCAAAGAGAAATTACCTGCAGGAAAAGCAGCGCAATTGATACCGTAATAAAGTCTTATTGAATCACAACTTCTGTGATCACTTTCTCACCGAAAGCTTCATTGACGCGTTCGATAATTTGTGCTTTCTGGTAAAGAAGTTCATTTTTTAAAGGACCCACACTGGTAGTGATGAATAGCTTCTGGTTGATGATCTGAATTTTATCAGTGTAACGAGCGATCGTTTTTCCCATGAGTTTTTCCCATATGTCTTCGATCTGCACTGCTCTAACGCCGTTGCGCAGGTTGCTCTTCTTTAAAAAGCCTTTAATCGCATCACCAATGTGGAATTCTGACATGGGGTAAAGGTAGGTAAAAGTCAAAAGTCAAAAGTGAAAAGTCAAAAATCAACGTATGTGGCGTGTAGCTTGCGGCTTGAAGGAGATGGTTAATAGTTCATTGCCTATAGAAGATCACCCTTCACTTTTGCCTTTTTACTTTTGACTTTTGCATTACAATGTAACCATTTGAAAAGGCACTTTTGTGCCAGTCAGCTGTTGTTCAAGTCTTTCCGGATGGGTGTCTGTAATAAATACTTGTCCATCGCTTTCTGTACAAACCCATTGCAGCAATTGCGACATTCTAGTATCATCCAGTTTCTCAAAAACATCGTCCAACAAAAGGATAGGGGTAAATCCTTTTTTCTCTTTTAGTATTTGCCACTCCGCCAATTTGAGTGCGAAAAGCAAACTTTTTCTTTGTCCTTGAGATGCCTCGGATTTGAATAGTTGACCACCCATGGATAATATGATATCATCCCGATGAATACCTGAACTTGTTCGTTGCAGCGCTAAGTCTTTATTACGATTGATGTGTAAAAGCTCTTTGAAATCGGTTGTTAAAAGTGGACTATAATATTCCAATATAAGTCCGTCAGATTTGCCGGCAATTCGTTCATAGATTGTAAAAGCGAGTGGTAATAAGGTAGCTAGAAACGCTTTTCGGGTTTCATAAATCAATGTGCCGCTTTCACTCAGTTGATCGTTGAGAATAGATAATAAGGTTTCATCAACTGAGCCTTGTTCAACAGCTTGTTTCAATAAGCTATTTCTTTGTTGTAGTATTTTTTGATAATTGATCAGTTGTTGGAGGTAGGAATGATCCAATTGAGAAAGTAGTGTATCCAAAAATCTTCTTCTTTCTTCGCTTGGTCCGCTGATCAATTCCACGTCATCCGGAGCGATCATTACAACCGGCATTTTGCCAATATGGTCTGAAAATTTTTTATAGGGCTCTCCATCCAGTTGTAATTCTTTTTTACCTGTTTCACGTACAATGGCAGTAACAGATATTGCTTTTCCTTCCAAGGTATACAGCCCTTGTATCCTTAATCCGGAAGATCCATGATGAACATTTTGTGCATCCGGACGAGCAAAATAGCTTCTTGAAAAACTTAAGTAGTAGATAGCATCCAATAAATTGGTTTTGCCGGTACCATTTTGCCCGCATATGCCTATGATTCTTTCTTGGAAACGGAAAGATGATTGCAAATAATTGCGGAACTGAACCAGTGCTATATCATTCAAACGGAACATGAAACGGCAAATTAAAGCACCTAAGCCGGAATAATTCATCGCAGGTATCAGTGAAAGCAATTATTTTTATTAAAAATTTGGTTTGAAGACGATATTATCAGCACAACAACTTACTCTCACCGTTAAACGCTTGGTCCATCAAATCCTGGAGAACAATGCTTCTTTACAGGATACAGTCATTATTGGACTACAGCCAAGGGGGATCTTTCTTAGTGACCGAATTGTGAATGAGTTACGAAGTTTGGTGAAAGCAGATGCCATTCAATATGGGAAGCTGGATATTACTTTTTATCGCGATGATGTTCGTCAGGGTTTACACATTGCCAATAGCACTGATATTCCTTTCAGCCTTGAGAACAAACAGGTCATACTTATTGATGATGTCTTGTATACCGGTAGAACCATTCGGGCGGCTTTGGATGCATTGCTTGATTTTGGTCGGCCTTCCAAAGTATCCTTATGTGTACTTATCGACCGTCGTTTCAGCCGAGAACTGCCCATTCAACCTGATTTCTCCGGCAAAACCATTGACACCATCATCTCCCAGAAAGTAAAAGTTTGTTGGAAGGAGAGGGATGAGGTAGATGAGGTGATATTGATTTAAGAATGTCTGATATCTGAGATCTGCCATATCAATGTATTTGTTTTTACTTTATCTTTGACCTTTAATGAAACTCTCTACCAAACATCTCCTTGGTATTAAAGATCTCACCCGAGATGATATTCAATTAATTCTTTCTACCGCAGAACAATTCAAAGAAGTATTACAACGGCCGGTTAAAAAAGTGCCTTCCTTACGTGATGTAACGATCGTGAATCTTTTTTATGAGAACTCTACCCGTACCCGTATGTCATTTGAATTGGCGGAGAGAAGACTTTCTGCTGATGTTTTGAACTTTGCAGCAACCACATCTTCCGCTGCTAAAGGGGAAACATTGTTGGATACGGTCAATAATATCCTAAGCATGAAAGTGGATATGGTGGTGATGCGACATAGTGCATCAGGCGCTCCTCACTTTTTGGCAAAGCATATTCCTGCTGCAATTGTGAATGCAGGTGATGGTATCAATGAACATCCGACCCAGGCTTTGTTGGATGCCTTTTCAATGAAAGAAAAGCTCGGAAAATTAGAAGGGTTGAAAGTGGCCATCATAGGAGATATTATGCACAGTAGGGTTGCCTTGAGTAATATGTACCTACTCAAAAAAATGGGAGCAGAGATCACGATTGCAGGTCCACCCACACTCATTCCTAAATACATTGAACAAGCTTTGGATGTTCGTGTAGAATATAATCTCAAAAAGGCTTTACAATGGTGTGATGTGGCCAATGTTTTACGTATTCAATTAGAGCGACAAAACCAACCTTTGTTTTCATCACTACGTGAATACAACCTTGCTTATGGCATCAATCGAAAATTATTAGAAAGTCTGGGCAAAGAGATCATTATCATGCACCCCGGACCTATCAATAGAGGCGTGGAATTGGATAGTGATGTTGCAGACGGACCTTTTTCCATCATACTCAATCAGGTCGAAAATGGCGTGGCAGTGAGAATGGCGGTATTGTATTTGCTGGCCAATGAACAAGGTTGAGAAATGCTGCAAGCTTCAGGCTACAAGCTGCAAGTAAGGTTTTCTCTATCATCTTGATTCCCTTGTTCCTTGAACATTATAGCTTCCTTGTCTAATGTGTTGTGTATTTTCCTTGTATCTTGTTACTTCTCTCTTGTAACTTTGTCACCGACTCTTTATGCGTTACTTTGTTCTTTTTTCTGTTACTTAGTACCTTAAATTACGTTCATGCGCATATGTTTATTCCCCGGAACCTTTGATCCCGTTACATTAGGACATATTGATATTATCAATAGAGCTTTGCCCTTGTTTGATGAGATCTATGTGGGTATTGGTATCAATTCTGCAAAGTCGCCTATGTTTAGTCCGGAACAACGTATGGAGTGGTTCAAAGAGATCTATCGTGATGAGCCGAGGGTGAAAAGTGTTGTTTATGAAGGATTAACCATCAATTACTGCAAAAAGATCGGAGCTAGATTCATCCTAAGAGGTATTCGCTATGTGAGTGATTTCGAATACGAAAAAACAATTGCTGACGCGAACAGAACATTGGATAAGAACATTGAAACCATTTTTTTAACTGGGGAGCCTAAATACACGTCTGTGGCTTCGACCATTGTTCGCGATATCCTTAAAAATGGAGGAGATGCTTCTCCTTTTCTACCTGAAGCTGTCATTCATTCTATCAAACGCTAAGAAATTAGTATGCCATCAATTTGGTTTAAGCAAGATCTAACAGTGGAAGATATTCAGCCACTGGGTAAAAATACCATGGGAGAGCATCTGGGAATGGCCTTTACAGAAGTAGGTGCTGACTATCTAAAAGCAACCATGCCGGTAGATCATCGTACGAAACAACCCTATGGTTTATTGCATGGGGGAGCGTCTGTGGCTTTGGCAGAAACGTTGGGAAGCGTGGGAGCCGCATTGGTGGTAGATCACAATAAAATGATTTGTGTTGGACAAGAAATCAATGCAAACCATTTACGCAGTGTAAGAAATGGTTTTGTAACCGGAGTTGCTAAACCTGTACATATCGGTGCCAGCTCTCAGGTTTGGGAGATCAAGATCTATGATGAGAGAGACAAACTTGTATGTATCAGTAGACTGACTGTTGCTGTTCTAAAAAGAAAGGATTGATATTAGTGATCCAGTTCTGTGATGTATTGTTTCAATTCATTCAAATAATTACCGTAGAGCTTTTTCAGGTACCATTTGGTGAAATAATATACGGATACCGCCAGTGCAATCATATAAAGTCCCAGAAATACCATTACCTGCCAACGAGAGGTGAATATTTTCACTGAAAACTTTTCTATCTGAGGTATTTCAACGGGTTCTGCGTAAGATAATATCATCGAAAACATGAAACAAACGGGCAGTAAGGCCATCGTGAATTGAAAATATCTTTTCACGAATTCTTCCAATAAGCTCACCAAGGTTTGAAGATTGGCTTTGATAGGCCGATCAGAATTACTGAGTTGATTGGTTCTGCGGTATAGATAATACAATACAAAAGTCATCAGAAATATTAGGACACTAAAAACGCCAAAATACAAGCGGATTGACCAGTAATCGGTAACAAAGCAAACGTATAACATGGCTACAAAAAAGAGTATGCACAATACCATCTCGATGACCAGACTACGTTTTAATTTGCCGACCACAGAATGTGTTTTCTTTTTGAGCAATGCTGATATGTCTGCATTACTTCTGCTAGCATGATCCGTTGCCAGTTTCTGATTGAGTTGATATTTCAGTTCATCCAATTCCATAACACTTCATTTATGCGGGGGTCATATATTTTTGTGTGGATTCTTTCAATTTTGTTTTGATACGATTCATCTTCACAGCTACATTGTTGGCTGTAATACCCATCATATCACCAATGTCATTATAACTGTAATCTTCGAGGTACAACATCACAATCGCTTTGTCGATCTTAGATAAATCACCAATGGCAGCATACATTGCTTTTACCTGCTCTTCAATGGGGTCATGCGCGTCATTGCTCCTGAAGTCTGGTACTGTTTCTGTAGAAAAAATATCAGGCTGTCTTTTTTCTTTTCTGAAAAAAGTAATGGCAGTATTCAATGCGACGCGATACAACCAAGTAGAGAATTTTGCATCACCTCTAAAATTGCCATACGCCTTCCAAGCTTGAAGTGTGATTTCCTGAAAGAGGTCTTCACGATCGGCATGCGCATCCATATAAAGGTTGCACACTTTATGGATAATGCGTTGATGCTCGTTGAGTAATGAGATGAAGTCCTTCTCCTTAGACATTTGACGAAATTAGTACAATACAGGAGTGAGTGTATATCCTTGCTTTCTCAATAGTTCAAGCACGCCTTCTTTACCACCTAAGTGACCTGCACCAACAGCAAAGAAACTGGGCTTTTCATGAATCGCTTTCTCGATTACGGGAATCCATCTTTTATTTCTCTTTGCTAACATTTCCGTTTCAAATCGGTCATCTCCATTGCTATTCTCTTTGATAAAATCATATAGTTTGTCTACATTATTTTCTTTGTATACAGTAATCATTTTGTTCATGGACTGTTTTACACTGTCATATGCAAGCACCATTCTTTTAAGCGAGTGCAACTGTGAGTCGAGGGGCTGACTATTGATTGCATCGATTTGGTCGTCGATGGTTTCTAATCCTAAGATGGGCATTTTTTTCTGTTGAGCCAGCTTTACAAACTCGCCTTCAGGCTGGATCTTGTCGGCACATTCAATACTATTCAGTGTTAACAAACTCAATGACATAAAAGGCATAAACTGATTGAACATTTGCAGTTGCATACCGGTAACACGTTGAAAATTTTCACTTAAGGAAGTATAATCTGCCTCACTCATCAAATCTTTTAATGTTTTATCCTTCATACGCATTTTACTCATCATCGACATTTGTAGCCCCGGATCATCCATGTCTAGCTCTCCATAAAACTGTTCTGTAGCGTTTAATTTTTCTTTCAAAGGGTTGGTGATGGCAAAATCAGACTTACACATCATGTGGAAAGTGCCGAATACAAAAGAAGGGCGAGAGAGATCCTTACCACTGATCATCCATAACAACGAATTTTTAGGCTGTTGTTGTGCGAGTGTATCATTGCCTATAAAGGGTACAAAAGATAGAAGTATTAGAAAAAATCGCGATAACATGTAGCTGTTTTTCAATATTTGTCGCATAGTAGCACAAAATATTACTTCCTAATAAAAAAAGCCCCGGGTAGAAACCCGGGGCGTAACCAAAACCAACTGCATGTGTGTCTGAGTAGACACAACTATGAAAATTTTATAAGATCGAGATCTCTTTAGGAGATACTTTTATTTCTTCTTTTTTTGGCAGATACAATTTCAATACGCCATTCTCATAACGAGCCTGAATACCATCTGCATTGATCTTCTCATCAATGGTGAAGCTGCGCTTGAAAGATCGATAACTGAATTCTCTTCTAATGGTTTTATACTCCTTTTGTTCCTGGCTTTCTTTCTTTTCATAACTGATCGTCAACAAGCCATTTTCCACATTTACTTTAAAGTCTTCTTTGTTTCTACCCGGAGCATTCAATTCGAGGTGAAAACCTTCATTGGTTTCATGAATGTTGACAGGAACTGCTGCATACGTATGGTTGGCATCTCTGCCCCAACTTGCAGGGAAGCTGTTAAAAAGTTCATCGAACAAGCTGTTGAATGGTGCATTGTTGTGTTTTACGAGTGTCATATTCTTTACATTTTAAGTTTTAACTGAATTCTTCTCAAGTGCTTCAAATGATATACCAATGCTTTTTTTGATGGTTATACCAGGCATTTCGTCAAATGCAAGCCACTTAAAGGGACAATATGACATATTTATTATTAATTAAGCGACAAATTGGCTTGATTTGAATCAATTTTAGTGTTACAACTTTTAATAGTAATTTTGTGTTGTACTAAATAAAAACTCGAATATGTATCCTGCAGAGATCGTTTTACCGATGAAAGCTGAGTTAACAGATAATGGTTTTGAGGAGATGACCACTGCTGCTTCGGTTGATGAAACATTGAAACAAGAAGGCACTACTTTAGTGGTGATCAATTCCGTATGTGGCTGTGCAGCAGGCACTTGCAGACCTGGTGTATTAATGGCTGTTCAGAACGCTACCAAGCGTCCGGACAGACTTGCGACCAGTTTTGCTGGATTTGATATGGAAGCTGTTAATCAAGTTCGTAAGCATACCTTGCCTTATCCGCCTTCATCACCGGCTATTGCTTTGTTCAAAGACGGACAGTTGGTAAGCATGGTGGAGCGTCATCAGATTGAAGGTCGTCCGGCCCAAGTGATTGCACAGCATTTGATTTCAGTTTTTGATGAACACTGCAATTAATTTTTACCTTAGTTTTGTTCACGGATGGGTTAGTAAGTATAGGCTCTGCTTCGGCAGGGCCTCTTTTATGTTCGTACGAAAGCAGCTTTCCGTATCATAATTTCTAGTTATCATTGCATCACTCAATCATTGCATGATCTATAGACTAACTGACTATGTATCCTAATTTATACTACGCTTTTAAAGATATTTTCGGAATTGAATTAGAAGGGTTGAAACTGGTCAACAGTTTTGGTTTTTTTGTAGCACTTTCATTCATACTATCTGCGTGGATACTCACTCTTGAGTTGAAGAGAAAGCAGAATCAAGGACTTTTCACTTTTACAGAAGAAAAAATCTTTGTTGGAGCTCCGGCTTCATTTAGTGAATTGTTGATCAATTTTTTGCTTGGTTTTGTTTTTGGTTACAAGATCATCGGCGCATTTGTTACCGATGATGCTTTCAATGATCCTCAAGCATTCATTCTTTCTTCAAAGGGCAGTCTACCCATGGGTTTATTGGTGGGATTGGTTTTTGGAGGATTGAAGTGGTGGGAAAAACAAAAACAGAAACTCGATAAGCCGGAAGAAAGAGTCATTCGTATTTGGCCTCATGACAGGGTAGGAGACATTGTTCTTTATGCGGCCGTGTTTGGATTTCTTGGAGCTAAAGTGTTTCATAACCTTGAGAATTGGAATGAATTTTCAAAAGACCCTATCGGATCTTTGATTTCTTTTAGTGGACTTACTTTTTATGGTGGATTGATTTGTGCAGGTGTGGCGATCATTTTATATGCAAGGAAAAGGAAAATCAATGTAATTCATCTTGCTGATGCTATGGCACCTACCATGATGTTTGCATATGCTTTCGGTCGTGTAGGATGTCAAGTAAGTGGTGATGGAGATTGGGGTATCGTAAACACGCGTCCAAAACCATTTAGTTGGATGCCTGATTGGTTATGGTCTTACAACTATCCACACAATGTAATTGGAGAAGGAAAACCCATTGCCGGTTGTGAAGGCCCATACTGTAACGAATTGGTACCGGCTGTTTATCCAACACCGTTGTATGAGATCATTGCCTGTATGCTACTTTTTGGTGTATTGTGGTATTATCGTAAGAAGTTAAAGGTAGCCGGACAACTTTCCGGTCTTTACCTAATATTGAACGGCTTGGAACGATTCTTTATTGAAAAAATACGAGTGAATACAAAATATGAAGACCTGCCATTTCAGCCAACCCAGGCTGAACTAATATCATTCGCCATGATCATTGCAGGTATTGTTTTGATGGTAAAGGCAAAAGATTGGTTCGGAAAGTTTTCTAAATAAGTATCCTATTCCTCCAATAATATTCAATCGTCTATCTGATAATCAATCAGATAGACGATTTTTTTTGTCTGATTTTTACTCTTTTCTCCTCTCTTACCACTCATCCTTGTAAAGCACCGTTCATTACAAAACTATGTACTATGCAAAACATAGTACATAGTTTTGTTCTGTAATTAGTAACAACGAGAACTAAAAAACCTTTAAATAAACCAATTATGAGAAATTTGATGACCCTGCTGACCACCATCGGACTTGCAGCGATGTCTTTGGCAGCTCAGGCGCAAACCGGAAAAGTGAACGGTACCGTTACCGGTGGACAAAAAACATTAGAAGCTGCATCTGTGGGTGTTTTACGTGCAAAAGACTCTGCAGTCGTAAAACTGGCTGTAACAGATAAAAGCGGTCAATTTGAAGTTGAAAAATTAGCAGCAGGCAAATACCTGGTAGTGGTACAATCTGTTGGTTATGCCAAATATTACAGTGAAGTATTTGACTTGTCTAATGGACAAGCTTACACTGTTAAGCCAATTACACTTGCAAATGCATCAAAAGAGTTGCAAGGAGTAGTGGTAACTTCTAAAAAGCCATTTATCGAACAAAAACTAGACAGAACTATCATTAATGTAGATGCTTCTCCAACCAATGCCGGTACAACGGTAATGGAAGTATTGGAAAAATCTCCCGGTATTTCTGTTGATAAAGATGGAAACATCAGTGTAAAAGGAAAGCAAGGTGTAGTGGTGATGTTAGATGGTAAACCTACTTACTTGAGTGCACAGGATTTGGCCAATATGTTGAACAATATGTCTAGCTCCAACTTGGAATCTATTGAGATCATGACCAATCCACCTGCAAGATTTGATGCTTCGGGTAATTCCGGTGTGATCAATATCAAAACCAAGAAGACAAAAGTGATGGGATATAACGCAAGTATTACCACTGGGTATACGCAGGGTGTTCTTCCTAAAACCAATAACAGTGTGAATCTGAACTACAGAAAAGGTAAAATAAATTTCTTTGGAAATGCCAGTCATAACTATAATGAAAACTTCGGAGACCTTAAGATCGACAGAAATTTCCGTGATCAGAATACCAATGCATTGTTATCCACTTTTGATCAAAAAGCAAATAATCAACGTGAATTCAATAGCTATAATTACAAAGCTGGATTCGATTATTTCATGACTAAGAAAACTACCTTAGGATTGGTCGTAAATGGTTATAACAGCAAAGGCATTGAATATACAGATAACACAACTTTTATTAAAGATCCAATGGGTGCATTGGTAACACGTACACAGGCTATTAACGATGTACATCTGAACTTTAATAATGTGGGAGTAAACATGAATCTTCGTCACGTATTTGATAGCACAGGTAAAGAGTTGACAATGGATGCCGATTATATCAGATATACCCAGGATAATACCCAAATGCTGACAAATGATTTCTTTGATCAGACCGGCAACATCAAATCACCTAAAGAAATCTTGAGAGGTATTTTACCGGCGAACATTAATATCTACAGTATTAAGGCAGATTATTCTCAATCACTGAAAGGACAAATGAAATTAGAAACAGGATGGAAAAGCAGTTATGTGAATACAGATAATGATGCACAATACGCTAACTGGAACGGCACTTCTTTTGTAAATGATGTTACACGTAGTAATCACTTTCTGTACAAAGAAAATATCAATGCTGCTTACTTGAATTTGAATAAACAATTCAACAAAAAATGGAGTGCACAATTAGGACTTCGTGCGGAGAATACAAATATTACCGGTAACCAATTAACAACAGGGGAGGTATTCAAGCGTAACTATACGCAAGTATTCCCAACGATGTATATCGGCTATACTGCCAATGAAAAGAATCAATTTGCCTTGAGTTATGGTCGTCGTATCGATCGTCCAAACTATCAAGATCTGAATCCTTTCTTCTACTTCTTGGATAAATATACTTACCAGGTTGGTAATCCATACCTGAGACCTCAATTCAGTCATAATATTGAACTGAACCACACTTTCAGAGGAATTTTAAATAGTTCTATCAACTATAGCACCACGAATGACATTTTACAAGATGTCATCGAGCAGATTGATAGCACCAATAGTTCTTTTGTAAAGAAGAGTAACATTGCGAGAAGACAAAACTTAGGTGCGTCGGTAAGTTTAGGTATGCCAATAACAAAATGGTTTAGAACAAACGTTTATTTGAATGCATTTCACAATAAGTTTACCGGAGTGGTTAATGGAGGAGAAATATCAACAAGTGCTACAACCTTTATGACCAATGTATCTAATCAATTTACTTTTCCAAAAGGTTGGGGTGCAGAGTTGAGTGGTTTTTATCGTACCGGTGGGGTAGAGGGTGTTATGGCCATGAAATCAATGGGAGGTTTGAATATTGGATTTACCAAACAGGTATTGAAGAACAAAGGAACCATTCGATTAGTAGCTCGAGATATTTTATACACTCAACAATTTCGCGGATATAGCAAATATCAAAATGTTGATTTAACAATTCGTCAGGTAAGAGATAGCAGAGTCGTGAATCTCAGCTTTACATACCGATTCAGTAAAGGTAAAACAGCCGCACAGCGTAAAAGAGGCGGTGCTAACGAAGAACAGAATCGTGTAAGTATCGGAGGCGGTAACTAATTCAGAGAATTTTGAACGGAGTTAAGCGGAAGAATCGATATAATTTTCCATTCGAACTAAAATGACTCCGTTCATCCTTATTTGACAATTTTATGTAGCCCATAGCTGTCAATTTAGCTGTATCAACTTTGTTTTTTTCTCATGTGCATTATATAGAAGGCGGCCCCGATGTCTATCGGGGCTTTTTTTTGCCTATAGGGCATGGCGGATAGCTAATCGTACATAGGGGGTAAAATGAAAAGGATGAAACTTGAATATTTCCGGAAATACATCTAAAAACAATCGAATTTGGTCTTAAAGCCATCGTCTATTTGCTATTACCTATTAGCTATAAACCTCCCTATCTTTGCAAAAAAAATACCATGCCTTCTTTTGACATAGCTAGTAAAGTAGATTTACAAACGCTTGATAATGCGATCAACACTGTAAAAAAAGAAATTGCGGGCAGATTCGACTTCAGAGATTCTCCTGTTTCCGTTGAACTCAATAAGAAAGATTTTATCGTCTCTCTGGAAGTAGAGAGTGACATGAAAATGAAGCAATTGATCGATGTACTAATCGGTCGCGCCATCAAACAAGGAATTGATGGAAATGCTTTTGATTTTTCGAAAGATGCTTATCCTAGTGGTAAAGTGGTCAAAAAGGAAGTCCCGGTGAGAAATGGGCTGAAGCAGGAAGATGCTAAAAAGATCGTCAAAATGATCAAAGACAGTGGTTTGAAAGTTCAGGCAGCCATCATGGATGATATCATCCGGGTAACGGCTAAGAAAATCGATGATTTACAGGAAGTTATAGCGAAATGTAATGCCGGCGGATTTGGTATCCCTCTGCAGTATATCAACATGAAAAGCTAGAAAATCCCTGTATTCTTGCCTCTTTCTTGAACCTTGTCCCTTTATTCTTGATTCTTAAGTGTTCAATTTTTTGGCAAATAACCCGTATTTCGTTACTTTTGCAGTCCTTAAAAATAAGCGTACGGCCAAATCCGTACCACCTAAAAATAAAAATTATGAAACAAGGTATCCATCCAGAAAATTATCGTTTTGTTGTGTTCAAGGATATGAGTAATGGACATTCATTCCTGAGCCGTTCAACTGCAGCTTCAAAAGAAACCATTCAATGGGAAGATGGTAATGAATATCCAGTTATCAAATTGGAGATCTCTAATACTTCTCACCCTTTCTATACCGGTAAAAACATGCTGGTTGATACTGCAGGTCGTATCGACAAATTCAAAAAGCGTTACGAGAAGAAGAAGTAATTTCAACTTCAACCATATTGAGAGTCCCGCTTGTACTACTAGCGGGACTTTTTTTTGCCTATAATTTCCGTTCATCATCAACCACATTGATATGCGATAGACATGGGGGCATCATAGGCATAGTTTTGTTGCTATAATTCATTGTAATGAAACAGATCCGACAAATCATAACATCAGCGTTCATCGCGTCAAGTTTACTATTCACTGCTTGTAAGAAGCAGCCTATTACCCCGCAATTACCACCACCTCAACCACAACAGCCAACAGGCAAACTGGCTAAATTAGTATACGATACAGGAGCATTCGATTCACTTTATTATTTGGCTGATGGAAGAATTTCAAAACTTGTCAACAATATTGATCCCGGATTTGGAGATGGTATCGCTTATACTTTTGTATACGATGCCAACGGTAAAGTTCAACGAATCAATAGCAGTGAAGATCGATCGTATCGCTATAGTTATGAGAATGGTAAAGTGGTCGCTATTAGTGAATACATTCATGAACATAAAGCTTCTTATAAGTTGTTCAATTATGTAAATGATATTCTTACCTCCATGGAGATCTATAACTACAATGGAGCAGCTAGAGGATATGAATTCAGCGCATTACATAATTATAGTTTTTATCCCGATGGTAATTTGAAGGAAGAAGTGACTTATACAGTGAATGTTTTTACAGGTCAGTTGGTCAAACACATGACTACTGAATATTCGGATTATGACAATAAATTGAATGCAGAAGAATTGGTTCGACAAGTGCCTTACTATTATGGCATTGTTCGATTGAAAAATAATCCCGGAAAAAGAGTCGTTAAGAGAGAGTTGAACAATATGACAACCATATTCAATAGCATATTTACTTACGATCCGCAATCAAAACCACTGACTAAAAAATTCCAATTCCATGATCCATCAGGAGTTTTGATCGAGACCAACACTTTATTTTATTACTACTAATCGATAAATAATCAATTAGCCGATCAAGTCAGGGTATTCATGCGAATACCCTGACTTATTTATGCAAAAGCAAACCTTACCTTTGTGATTCAATTGAAAAATATGAAACTGGATATACTGGCATTTGGTGTTCATCCTGATGATGTTGAATTGGGTTGTTCTGGTACCATCTTAGCTGCATTGGCAGAAGGAAAGAAAGTAGGTATTGTGGATCTTACGCGTGGTGAATTAGGAACGAGAGGTACGGCTGAAACGCGTCAACAAGAAGCATCCGCTGCTGCCCAGATACTTGGGGTTCAGGTTCGTGAAAACCTCAGTATGGCCGATGGTTTTTTTCAGAATGATGAGGCACACCAAAGATTGGTCATTGCAATGATCCGGAAATATCAGCCGGAGATCATTCTTGCCAATGCACCGGAAGACAGACATCCTGATCATGGTAGAAGTGCTAAGCTGGTTTCAGATGCAGCATTCTTATCGGGACTACGTAAGATTGAAACGATACATGATGGACTTGCTCAAAATGCATGGAGACCCACTTATGTATTCCACTATATTCAAGATCGTTTTATACAACCTTCATTTGTGGTGGATATTACTGCATACTTGGATAAAAAGATTGAATCTATTTTGGCCTATACTACACAATTCAATAGTACCGGTGGTGATGAACCACAAACTTATATTTCTACGCCACAGTTTTTAGAAACCGTAAAAGCTCGTGCGATGATGCTCGGAAAAAGAATAGGGGTGGGTTATGCCGAAGGATATATCACCGAAAAGATCATTGGTATCAACAGCTTTGATGCTATTATTAAGCATACTACTTAGTCTATAAGTTATAGGTCATAACCAATGGGAAATAGATAATAGCGAGTGGTATTCACTTGGGTCAACTATTAGCCATGAACTATATGCTATCGACTCATCATCACAAATAATTCACTGCCTGAACGTGGACCGATAGAGTTATAACAGGGTTCCATACGAATGTGATGAAATGTTGAAGAGAATAGTGCTCTGTATTCTGTTTCATTACCTCCAAAAGGTGGACCACCCTCGAAAGATCTATTAAACAATACTCCAACAAGTTTGCCTTGTGGCTTCAATAGTTCCGACATTTTGGTAACATATTGATTTCTTAATGCAGGATCAATAGCACAGAAGAAAGTTTGTTCCAGAATCAGATCATAGGCGCCATTGAACTCAAAAAAATCTCCAGTAATGATCTTTATGTGGCTTTTATATCTATCCGTTTGAATTCTTAATGTTTCTGTAACTATAGGCGCAATATCTATCACAGTGATGTCTGTAAATCCTAGCTCTAATAAATACAAAGCCTCATAACTATTGCCGCCGCCGGGAATTAGAATACTGATGTGTTTATCAGATAATTGATCGATATATTCCTTGATAGGTGTTGATACAGTACCAATATCCCAACCTGTTTGATGTTGTAAATACCTGTCGTTCCAATATTCCTGAGAAAGAAATTGATTCATTGAATCCTTTTTAATTTTGATGGATGATCGTTGCACAAAACATCAATCACCAATATGTGGGGCATGTGACGGAATGGTGAGGAGTTTAACTTGTCTGCCACTGATATACCTAAATTGATTACCATCCCAAAAGCCATCCTGCTCCAACATGATACGAATGGATTTTTTCCATTGTGGGATTTCTGAGGCTGCATTCAATTCGATGGAATAAGCTGTGTTTTTATTCAAAGGGAAATCTCCTGAACCGGGTACACCACCTTGTTGATCCCATAATCCGATGGTCGGACCAGCAGCATGTCCATGAAATCCGATAGGATGCGTATAGATTACCGCTTGTATATTCTCAGCTTTTGCCTGTGCCAATGCATCAGCCAATATTTGGTTACCGGTTTTACCCGTTTTGAATTGTGAGGTCAGTATATCTTGTAATCGATTTCCTTTTTCAAAAGCTTTGACCAAGTATTCAGGAACTGTTTTCTCTCCGGGTTGCAACACATAAGCATGCTGTTGAATATCCGTATTCAAACGCAAATAGGTAATGCCTATATCTACATGCAATAGATCACCGGTTCTGATCACTTCGTCTTTAGGTCTATTGGAAAAGGAGCGAAGATGATCAAAACTTTCAGGATCATTCCTTTGTACTGATACCGATGGATGAAACCAGGTATCTAATCCCAGATCCCTGATCTTTTGTCTAAACCACCAAACAAGATCATCAGTAGTGGTTACGCCGGGCATGATCACTTTCTCTGAAAAGCCTTCTTTGATGATATCATGTGTGATCTGTATCAACTGAGGATACAATTGCATTTCTCTTACTGTTCTCGTTTCTAACCAACGTACTCCAAGCTTTTCAGCACTCACAACCTTAGCTGCTGTAGCAGCCGGTAGTTTTGCCATCAATTCCTTTTGCTCTGTATAAGTGAGTCCATCCGCATGCGCATAATGTGTAGAGTAATTCAATCCAATTTTAGATGGATTCTTTTGCTTGATCAGATCAGTCAAAGCATCCCACTGGTCAGAAAATTTATTCATATCCCAGGCCGCTTTGATCTCGCTACCTACATTATAACGTGCAATAGCATATTTTTCAATCGTGCCATTAGGATTGTTATAGAAAGCCAAGATGGTTCTTCGTCTGGCAGATATCCATGTGGAAGGTAACATGGTCTTAATGATTGGATCTTCATTGTATTCTCTTGAGATAACGATCCACATATCAATACCTTCTTCTTTCATCAAAGCGGGTAACAAATGATTCAATCGCTCTGCCAACAACTCATCAATCACCCTGGATTGTTCTTTCAATGGCAATATATATTGTGCACGAGCTATGATTGTACCAAACAAAACAATGGTAACGAATAGTAGTATTTTTTTCATAAGAAGTAGTTTATGGCAGATGTCGGATGTCTGATGTGGGGTATCTGATTTTTTAATTTTGACTTTTTAATTTTGATTTTCTTTTCACTACTCACTACTCACTTCCCTCTGTCTCGGAATAATAAACCCAATCAAATCATTCAACTCTATTCCTGCTCTTTCGCAAGCATCTTTGATGTCTTCTCTTGAGACATTAGCAGCAAACGATTTTTCTTTGAGTCTTTTGTTGACGCCTTTTACGTCCATACCTTCATATCCACCCGGACGCATCAGTGAATAGGCGTGTATCAAGCCGGATAATTCATCAAATGCATATAACATTTTATCCATTTCAGTTTCAGGTATCACGCCAAAATAATGATGCCCATGAGATGCAATTGCGCGAATGATCTCAGGGTCTATATTGCGTTGCTCTAGTTCTTCAATGATTTTTTTACAATGCAATTCAGGCCACTGATCCCAGTCGGCATCATGTAAGAGTCCGGCCATTTCCCAACGCCATTGTTCAGCTTCATCAGCATTTAGTTTTTCAGCAGCCCATGATTTCATCAGATGTCCAACCTGACGCATGTGCAGCTTTAATCTGGGATTCAATACCCACTCGTGAAACAAGGTTTCTGCTTCTTGTCTTGATAATACATTCCCTTTATTCGCAGGATCTCCAAAATTTGTTCTTCCCAAGTGTAAAGACATACTCAATCATTTATTTCAGTGCTTCTCAGAGAACTCAGTGGCAATTGATTTGCCACTGAAGACACAGAAGTACACTGAATAAAAATAAGTAAATAGCGGATATTTAATACCACAGATTCTTCATCATCATTTCTTTGTATTTTTCAGATTCAACTCAAACTATGAGAAATACAGTTTTATTGGTCTTTGTACTTGCCATCATTGCTTGTTCAACACATCCTTATAAGGCTACTAATAAAGTATACAAGCAAAAAGTAAAAACCTATGCCAAAGAAATTGCGGCTTTACCGATAGAAAGCTCATTTTCAGATTCTTCTTTATTACCCCCTTATTGGGTTGGTACCACTAATTTCAATTTACGAAAGCCAACATTTGTCATCATTCATCATACTGCTCAAAATTCATGTGATCAAACACTCAAAACATTCACCCTTCCTCGAACTTCAGTGAGTGCTCATTATGTGATTTGCAAAAGTGGAGTGTTACATCATATGCTGAACGATTATCTGCGTGCATGGCATGGTGGAGTAGGGAAGTGGGGCAATCAAACAGATATCAATTCTGTATCCATCGGTATCGAATTAGATAACAATGGATTTGAGCCGTTCGATAGTTTACAGATCAATAGTTTGTTAAGTTTACTGGATAGGCTCAAAAAACAATATGCCATTCCAACTGCCAATTTTATTGGTCATGGCGATATAGCACCCACTCGTAAAAATGATCCTAATTATCGCTTTCCTTGGAAATTATTGGCAGAAAAGGGGTTTGGTCTTTGGTATGACGAAAACAGGGAAGCTGTGCCAGCTGATTTTAATCATATACAAGCATTGCGTATCATTGGCTATGACGTGAAAGATACCAGTGCGGCTATCCAAGCCTTCAAACGTCATTTCTTACAGGATACCACCAAGCGTATCAATGATTTGGACAAAAGCGTCTTGAACAACCTCCAAAAGAAATACTATTAATCTGTGATCTTTGATTTCTAGATTTTTTGATTTAAATCAAAAAATCAGATATCAAAAAATCAAAAATCGCTTTTCCTAACGTTTGTTAGCTTATTTTTGCCCCGCCAAAAAGAAAATATATATGCAATTCCAACTTAGCGAAGAACATTTAATGATCCAGAAAGCGGCACGTGATTTTGCCCAAAATGAGTGTTTACCCGGTGTGATTGAACGCGATGAGAAACAACAGTTTCCCAAAGAGCAGATCATGAAGCTTGCCGAACTGGGTTTTATGGGGATGATGGTAGATCCAAAATACGGCGGTGCCGGAATGGATACCATTAGCTATGTACTTGCTATGGAGGAAATCAGTAAAGTAGATGCCAGTACCAGTGTTTGTATGAGTGTGAACAATAGTTTGGTGTGCTGGGGTCTTGAAACTTTCGGTTCAGAAGAGCAGAAACAAAAATACCTCACGCCATTGGCACAAGGTCGTAAAGATGGAGAACTATACATTGGAGCATTTTTATTGAGTGAACCGGAAGCGGGTAGTGATGCTACTAGTCAGCGTACCACTGCAGAAGACATGGGTGACTACTATTTATTAAATGGCACGAAGAACTGGATCACAAACGGATCTTCTGCTTCTGTATATCTGGTAATGGCGCAAACCGATCCTGCAAAAGGAAGTAAAGGGATCAATGCATTCATCGTTGAGAAAAATTGGCCTGGGGTAACGGTTGCTGCTAAAGAAAACAAATTAGGTATTCGCGGTAGTGACACACACACCATACTTCTCACAGATGTGAAAGTACCTAAGGAAAACAGAATTGGTGAAGATGGATTCGGTTTCAAATTTGCCATGAAAACATTGGCAGGTGGAAGAATTGGTATTGCTTCGCAGGCACTAGGTATTGCGAGTGGTGCTTATGAATTAGCATTGGCTTATAGCAAACAGCGCAAAGCTTTTGGTAAAGAGATCATGCATCATCAAGCGATTCAATTTAAATTGGCTGATATGGCTACCAAGGTAGAAGCAGCACGTTTACTATGCTTAAAGGCAGCTTGGGAAAAAGACAATCAACTTGATTATACACTGAGCTCTTCCATGGCTAAAGTATTTGCGAGTGAAGCAGCTATGTGGATCTCCACAGAAGCAGTTCAAGTTCACGGTGGTTATGGCTTCGTGAAAGAATACCATGTAGAAAGATTGATGCGCGATGCAAAGATCACTCAGATCTATGAAGGTACTAGTGAAGTGCAGAGGATTGTGATTAGTAGGAGTATTCTGAGTAAGTAGAAATTCAAAAGTAAAAAGTCAAAATATAGGAGGTGAGCATCTGCTCACCTTTTTTTTTGATCGCATTTGAGGATCTGATAATGCAAGAGTCATTCTTGTAACATCTGATGATTTTTCAATAACACTTCATTCTGTAACATTTTGAATAATCCGCGTTAAAGATGGCAAAGGATACGACGTCTGTACCTAATAGCCGTTTTTACTATGAAAAAGAAAATTGTTCTGCTATCAGCCTTGTTTTTGTGTACAATGGCTAATGCTCAATCTGGTGATAAAGCCATTAATGCCACAGTGGATTCCTTTATTCATGAGAAAATGAAGACGCTGAAAATTACGGGTATTGCTATCGCAGTGGTAAGAAACGGGGAAGTGATCAATCAATCTTTATATGGAATAGCCAATTTGGAGTGGAATGCCAAAGTTTCCTCACATACTAATTTTCAAATAGCGTCTTGTACCAAATTGATGACTTCTACTCTTTTGCTAAAAGCTATTAGTGCTGGCAAAATTGATTTGGACGATCCTGTGGCTTTATATCTGGATACCATTCCTGATTCCTGGAAATCTATGCACATCAAGCATTTGATCAGCCACTCCAGCGGATTAAGAGAATTCAAAGGAGATCCATACACACCTATCGATCAAGTTGTTCAATCGTTAAAAGATTCTACATTGGAATATCTTCCGGGAACCGGACAGCATTATGCGCAGGCAGATTTTATGCTCTTATCGTATATCCTAGGAAAAATATATCACAAGTCATTTCCAGATTTGATGAACGATGAAGTTGCGATACCTCTAAAAATGAACGACGGCGGTTATGATATGGAAACCAGAACCGGAAGCTTGATGAGAACCAAACTTATTAAAGAAAGGGCGACAACCTATTACGATTTGAAAGGCAATATGCAAGGTTATAAGTTCATCTATCCGCAATTTTATTATTCCGCTGGAGCTTACTATGCATCTATTTCTGATCTGACGAATTGGGCGGTAGGACTTGATAATGACCAGTTATTCTCCAAAGATCTTGTTGATGGTTTAATTTATGGGCGAGATGACATTGGAGAAAAAAAATCATCCTACACCAAAGCGGGTTGGATATTGGAAAATGAAAATGGAATTATCTATGCCGGGCATAGTGGAGGCCCCGGTTTGTCTGAAATTCTCAGGTTCCCCCAAGAAGGCTACACATTCATTGTATTAAGCAACGATGGTGAATTACTGCCTGGACTCGCAAGGGCTATTGCTTCATTTTATATTAAAGGACTGCCGCAAAAATTTATCATTGAAAAGTTTGATCGATAAACTTGTTATTCGTTATAATAAAAAGTTTGTTCAATCTTTTCTGCCGTATTCTTCTCATCTTTTTTACAGAGATGTTCTATAACATTTTTTTATAAAATTATCAGAACAAAACTTTTTTTGTGGTGTTGATTTATCACCCCTCTTGTTGCATGATCATTAGATCATTGTTTGTCTACATGTCACGATCGTTGATGAACCCTTAATCAATTGCATGACCATGTTGTGATGGTATTGTACTGACCATTGGTCTGGATGTACAAGACTATCAATACTTACTATTTATCAATTTTTATTCATTCAGCCGATGGAAACTCATGTGAATCCAACTAACAATGCTATGCCTACACCTCATTCATGGCAATTGATTCAATTGTTGATGCAAGGTAAGGGAGTACTTCATGTAGTCACTGATGGTTCGATCGTGCAAAACAACATCTTTTATATAACCCATCATTAATCAACAAAAAACCAAATTATGATGAAGCACATTAAAATTTTGATGTTAGCATGCCTGCCACTTTTTGCTTTGGTATCTTGTAAAAAAGATGAAACAGCACCCGCTAAAACGATTGCAACATTGGTAACAGAAAATGCTAATCTTTCGTTATTGAGAACTGCCGTTGTTAGAGCAGGATTGGTTGAAACTTTATCCGGACAAGGAACATTCACTGTATTTGCACCGGACAATAATGCATTTGCTGCCGCAGGTTTAGGTACGGAAGCTGCTATCAATGCAGTGCCCGAAGCTACGCTGCGCCAGATCATTTTATATCACGTGCTAGGACAAGAATATGCATCAGGTGCTATACCTTCTGCTACTACTGAATTGGCAAGTGCAGGTCAGGCAAATGTGTATGTTACCAAAAATGGGAATGGAGTTTTTGTGAATGGTGCTGCAGTGACCACTGCTGATGTAGATGCTGCCAATGGTGTAGTACACGTGATCAATAAAGTATTGATGCCTCCTCCGGGAAATATTGTACAGTTGGCACAAGGCAATGCTAATCTTTCTTTTTTAGTGGCTGCAGTAGTAAGAGCGAGTCAGGGTACTACCAATGTAGCAGCAGTATTATCAGGTACAGGCCCCTTTACTGTATTTGCACCTACCAATACAGCATTCCAAAATGCAGGTTTCCCAACTATAGAATCTATACAACAAGCTAACCCCAATACTTTGGCTTCTATTCTTACTTACCATGTAATCGCTGCAAGGGTATTTTCTTCTGATCTAACAGAAGGTGCTAGACCTGCAACAGTCAATGGTGGAACTGTTACAATTACATTAGCCGGTGGTGCTAAAGTAAAAGGTAACGGTAATATGACTGCCTCCAATATTACTGGTACGAATATCGTTGCCAGCAATGGTGTGGTGCATGTGATTGATGCGGTGTTGCTGCCGTAGGGAGAAGGAAAGGTGAAAAGTGAAATGGTTTTAAATTTTCACTTTTCACCTTTTTACATTTCACTTTCTACCACTTTCTCAAACACTTCCTCATACTCCTTATTTATCTCATCCCACTTATTTTGAGCTGCTTTGTATTGAGCTTCCAGTGCTTGAAATTTTTTGGGATCTGAATAGTTGGATGGATCGCCGAGTGCTGCTTCCAATTGTATTTTCTCTTGCTTTACTTTATCTAATTCTGTTTCAAGATTGCTGAGTCTGCGTTTTAATTTCTGTAACTCCTTCTGTTTTTCTCTATCAATCGGTTGATTGGCAGGAGAGGGCTTCACTGGTTCAGCAACTTCAACTTTCTTAGCTTCAACCGCAGGTTTATTCTCTGATTCTTGCGCCTTCCTTGTTTCTTGTTTCTTCCCTCTTGCTTCTTCCTCCTTGATTCTCTCCATTCTTTCATTCCACTCCACCCATTCCTGATAAGTTCCCTTGAATTCTTTGATCTCATGATCAACTATTTCCCAGATCTTATTGGCGGTTTTAGAAATGAAATAACGATCGTGGCTCACCAAAATGATGGTGCCTTCATATTTATTCAATGCTTCTGCCAATAATTCTACCGAGTGCATATCCAGGTGGTTGGTAGGTTCATCGAGCATTAAGAAGTTGGCTTTACTTACAATGGTTTTCGCCAATGCTACACGAGCTTTCTCACCACCACTCAATACACGAATTTTTTTATCTACATCATCACCACTAAAAAGAAATGCACCTAACAGCGCTCGAAGTTCTACATCTGTTTTTTTGCTTCCACAGTGTTGTAACTCTTCCAGAATCGTATGAGTCAGGGTCAGCGCTTCTAACTGATGCTGTGCATAGAAGCTTTCTTCAACATTATGTCCCCACACACGCTCACCTTCAAAAGGTTCGGTGCCGGCTACCATGCGTAACACGGTTGATTTACCTTTTCCGTTGGCACCAATCAATGCAATTTTATCGCCACGTTCAATTTCTGCTTGTGCGCGTTCCAAAATTTTGATCTTGCCAAAGCTTTTGCTGGCATTTTTTAATTCTACCAACACTTTTCCGGGTACTTTCTCCAATTGAAAGTTGATGCGTAAATCCGGTCTTTCCAGTTTTACGTCTTCAATCTTTTCAATCTTATCCAATCGCTTCTGAATACTTTGTGCCTGAGCAGCTTTACTGGCTTTTGCTTTGAATCGTTCAATGAATCTTTCTTGCTGACGAATATAATCCTGCTGATTCTCAAAAGCTTTTTGTTGCATTTCTATGCGCAAGGCTTTTTCTGTTTCATAGTAATTATAGTCGCCTGAATAAATATGTAATTGCTGTTGGTACACTTCTACGATCTTATTCACCATTCGATTCAAAAAGAATTTATCATGGCTCACAATCACTACACTGCCTTGGTAATGCAGCAGGTACTTCTCTAACCATTCAATGGAAGGAAGATCGAGGTGGTTCGTAGGCTCATCCAATAAAAGAACATCCGGTTGTTGAAGGATCATTTTACAGAGCAATACACGCATACGCCATCCACCACTGAATTCTTTATATGGACGTGCCAGGTCTTCATTGCTGAAGCCCAATCCGTGCAACACTTCTTCGGCTTTGTGATGAATATTGTATCCATCTAATACATCCAATTCATGAAGGGCATCGGTGTAACGAATCAAAAGGTCATTGTTCTCGGGATCTTTTTCCAGTTCATGTCCAAGTGTTTCGATCTCTTTTTCCAATTGACGAACACGTTCAAAAGCTCCCAACGCCACTTCTGTGATGGTATCATTGGTGTCAAAGCTTAATAGATCCTGATGCAAATAGCCAATGGTGGTATCTTTTCCTTTCTCCACAGATCCTTTCGAAGGGGTATATTCTCCAACAAGAACCTTTAAAAGGGTTGATTTCCCTGTGCCGTTATAACCAATCAGTCCAATACGGTCGCCGGGTTGGATATGCCAGGTGGCATCTTCTACAATCACACGGGCACCAAATTCAAAAGTCACATTCTGTAAGCCGATCAACATTTCTTAACAATGGTTTAGGAGCGCAAAGGTAATTGCAAACGGCTGCCATTTCAATTTGCTTTAAATTTGTGCAAAATTTATACTTATGAAAAGGATACTGGCCTTCTCCCTGATCTTATTCCTCGCCGCTTGTGGCGGAAACGATGAAAAAGCAGCTGTAGCGGAAGCCCCTCAGGCACCACTCGGACAAAGTGCCAATTCTGATACGTTCAATCTGGTATTTGGAAAGATGCTGGATAGTTATTTCCAATTGAAAGATCAATTCATCAAGGAAAATGATACGTTGATCACCAAAGGCACAGAACAATTGATTGCTGATATGAATGCCGCAGCAGGGGTTATGAGTGAGTTGAAGGCTGATTCCAGTATTGTGGCAACTGCCAAAACCTATACAACTGGTATCTCTAATGAACTTACTGCTGTGAAGCAGGAGAAAGACATTGAAGAACGTCGCAAGTCATTTCAGGTATTGAGTGAGCAATTGTATGATTTGATTCGTACCGTTAAATATGATAGAGCAGTGGTGTATCATCAATATTGTCCGATGGCATTCAATGATGCCGGGGCTTTCTGGTTAAGTAATTCCTCTGATATTCGTAATCCATACCTTCCTAAGAAAATGTTGATCTGTGGGGAAGTAAAAGATTCTATTGATTTCAGAAAACTCTAATCGTCGGTTTATTGTTACTGTTCCGAAATCAGTCAATAGTCATTTTATTCTCTTTACATGCGTGGTTCACTTCTGGTGTTAATGTGTTGTATGGTCTTTTCTGTGATAGCGCAGGAGAGGGTTACAATCAATGGATATCTCAAAGATTCTTTGACAGGCGAAACCTTGATTGGTGCCAATTTACAAGTGGTGGGGCGGGGTAAGGGTGTACAAAGTAATCAGTATGGTTTCTATTCTATTTCTTTAGAGAAAGGCGTATATCGTCTCCTGGTTTCTTTTATCGGATACCAAACAGCAGATGTTACCATTGATCTTACAAAAGATATCCAACAAAACATATTGTTATTGCCTAATGCCGCCGTTATCAATAACGTAACAGTGGTGGGTAGAAGAAGAGAAAACAATGTGAAGACAGCTCAAATGGGTAAAATTGAGTTGAGTATGAATACTGCTAAGGCACTACCCGCTTTTTTAGGCGAAGTAGATCCATTAAAGACTTTGCAATTATTACCCGGTGTTCGTAATGCAGGAGAGGGCAATGCTGGATTTTATGTTCGTGGGGGTGGCCCCGATCAAAATTTGATCTTATTGGATGATGCGGTTGTTTATAACACCGGACACCTTTTCGGTTTTTTTTCCATTTTCAATGCAGACGCCATCAAGAATGTAACACTCATCAAGGGTGGTATGCCAGCTCAGTATGGTGGTCGATTGTCGTCTGTAGTTGATGTAGCAATGAAAGAGGGGAATAACAACAAAACGCAGATCGATGCTGGAATAGGACTTATCGCATCACGGTTTTCTATACAAGGCCCCTTGAAGAAAAACAAAGCTTCTTATATTCTTTCTGCCAGAAGAACTTATGTAGATCTGTTATCCAAACCTTTCATCAGTAAACAAAGTGAATTTTACGGATCAGGATACTATTTCTATGACCTGAATGCCAAAATGAATTATCGCTTTTCCGAAAAAGATGTGTTGTACCTGAGTGGTTATTTTGGACGAGACAAATTCACTTTTAATAATACCAAACGATCATTTAGTACCACTATACCTTGGGGTAATTCAACCGCAACATTGCGATGGAATCATGTATTCAATAAAAAATTGTTCGCCAATACCACTGCTGTTTATAATGATTACAAATTTCAATTAGCGGGCAGACAAAATGATTTCAATATCAACTTATCATCCGGTATCAGGGATCTAAATCTGAAAACCGATTTTGATTTTTATCCTGTGCCCGAACACAAATTGAAATTCGGTATTCAATATACACACCACACTTTCCTGCCCAATATTGTGAGTGGCAGTCAGGATTCGGTTGTTTTTGAACCCAATAATGCCAGTAGAAAATTAGCCAATGAGTATGCTGCTTATATTCAAGATGATTGGGAACTCTCCGATAAGATCAAAGTAAATGCTGGATTACGCTACAGCATTTTTCAACAAATAGGAAGGTATACTTTGTATGATCGTGATGTTGACGGAAATAAAATAGACAGTGTGGAGTATGGTCGCGGACAAACCGTGAAAGCTTATGGAGGATTAGAACCAAGACTCACGGTTCGATATGCAATTTCAGAGTTGTCTTCTTTTAAAGCAGCTGTTACAAGAAATATTCAATACATCCATTTGGTAACCAATGCAGGTACGACGCTACCAACAGATCTATGGGTGCCTAGTACGATCAGGGTTCGTCCACAGACAGGTTGGCAATATGCCGCAGGCTATTTCAGGAACTTTAATAATGGCATGTTTGAAACCTCTCTTGAAGTGTATTATAAAACCATGAATAACCAGATCGAGTACAAAGAGGGATATACACCTTCCTTGCGTGACCCGGAAGAAGAGTTTGTTTTTGGAAAGGGATGGAGTTATGGAGCTGAATTGTTCATCAATAAAGTGCGTGGAAGATTTACAGGATGGATCGGTTATACCCTGAGTTGGACATGGAGAAGATTCAAAGATTTGAATGATGGATTGAAATATCCCAGTCGTTACGATCGAAGACATGATATGTCTATCGTAGGAACTTATGAGTTATCAAAAAAATGGAAAGTGTCAAGTGTATTTGTGTATGGAACGGGGAATGCCACTTCATTACCGGAGCGTTTTTATTTTGTAGGAGGGGTATTGACGCAGGAGTACAGTCGTATCAATGCTTACAGAATGAAGCCATATCATCGAATGGATCTTTCCTTTAGTTATACGCCAACACCTAAAAAGGTCAGAAAATATACTTCACATTGGGTATTTAGTTTGTACAATGCGTATAGCAGATTGAATCCATATTTTATATACTTCGATCAGGAGGGACAAGCATCCAATGGAGACTTGCGTGTGTCGGCAAGACAAGTTTCATTGTTTCCTGTGATACCGGCTGTGACTTGGAACATCAAAATGTAAGACGAAGAAATAAGAAAGAAGAAAGAAGAAACAAGAAACAAGGAAGAAATAAGAAACAGGAAATATGAAAGGATATTTATTTGATCTTACAAAGGCACTTCAGTGCTGCAATCATTTGTCCGTTGTGTAGAGGTAGCATTTAAATTGCTCGGTACTTTAGTGCCGCGAGCAGTAAGAAGGGTGATTCTAGTCGGTTAATGCTTTCAGTGCCTTTAGCTCGATCCAAATCACACCTGCCAAAACAAATATCTCACCAATAAAATATGCGAACCCTAAACTTTTGATTTCTTGTCTATAAATGATGATTAGTGCAATAGTAAGACAAGTGTATAGGGTATTGCCGGTGATAATAATTTTTAGAAAGGGGCTCCACTTTTTTTGTATGAATAAGGCACAGCAGCTTGAGTAAATGGTGAATACTGCAGCTATTGAAGCAAGGATATATAACCAAGTAAAAGGGAGTCCGATGTACGATTGATAAGTCGCTAATAATCCGCCGATCAAAGTACAAGTGAGCAATGCGCCAAGTGCATCAAAAAGAAAAACAAATTTAGGATTGTTGATGAGTTGCTGTAACATTTGATTAGTCGGGTTTGTATTCAATGACAACTTTGGCATTTCTTTTTTCATTGGAAGTCAGAAACACCTCATAGCGTTTTTTTCCGGCAGTGATCACCATCAATGCAGTGTTGGGTGGGATCTCTCCTAGATTTTCAGCTACTAAGATTAATTCATGTCTGATTTCTTCTTCAGTATATTTAATACTGAACTTAAGCGGAGTGTAATTGAGTTTGCCATTGCTGATCACCAACTTATTGTTATGGTAAAGAGAGATGGTGTCATTATCAATCGTTCCATTGTCAAAAATTTCGATCGATAACTGACGTTCATTGGTATAGATAGTTTTGATCAGGTTATTTTCCCTTTCTAATAACACTTTCGGAATAGGGCCTCTTGTGGTAGTAGGTTGTTCCCATTTAACAATAGGCGTATCTGCTTTTCTTGTAGCGATGGTGGCTTCTTGTTTCAAATTAGACACAAATGGGGCAGGGGTATTGTTAGTTTCAGTTTTAGAAGGTGAGGTGGTCTTATTTTTTGTGGTAGCGTTGTTTAAAGGTTTCGCACCTGTTTTTTGCTGTGAAGTATTATTGTTACGTTGGATAGGAGCTTTCACAACCGGTGTAACTTTTTTATTCGTTGGTGGAGCAGCCTGTATTTTCAAAGGGGCTTTCACGGTGTTATCCTTTAGAGTAGTCGTAGGAGTCTTGCTCGTATTGTTGGGTTTTTGAACACGCACAGGTGGCTTCACAGAATCCTTACCCCGTTTAGAAGAAAATCCACCCTTCTTTAATAAAAAAGGCTCCAATTCAAAGTCAGACTCTTTCACTCTTTCTAAATACACTTTACCACTGCCGCAATCAACCTTGCTTTTTACATTCACAGAAATAAATGTGCCTTGCAGAACTTCCAGATTTCCCATTTTTGAATATTCCAAATAGCAGGTCATTAAGCAGGGTTCACTGTTATCTCCAATTTTCAATTCTTCTAACGCCAATTCTTTTAAGATGAGATTTTTGGTCTGAACAGTATAAATACCTTGTAAAGTAGCTTTACCATAAAACACTGTACTCTGATAAGAATAGGTGACACCTTTTAATGCGTTATTGCTTTGCTGATCGATCTGTACTTCATATTTATACATTTCCTGACGGGTGTCATCCTTATATAAGCTACTTGACGAGCCGAAATAACCTCTCCAGATCCCCGTCAGATTCTGGGCACCCAGGGCAAGCGAAAGCAACAGTAAAAAAGAGGTTAGGGTAATATTCAGTCTCATTCGGGCAAAACTACGATTGCAATATAGTGTATGCTGATAAAGAAGCGTTAAATAAGCTTTGAGTTTCAAGCTACAAGCTGCAAGCCGCAAGTTTCAAGAAATAGCGATAAATTACCATTACTAGAAAACTTGCAGCTTGTAGCTTGCTGCTTATAGCTCTCTTTACACTATTTTTGCAATCCTTAGAATTATTCAATTTTCAGCAATCGAACAAATGATCAGTATTCGTTTTCCCGATGGGGCAGAAAGGCAGTATGAACCAGGTGTAAGCGCTTTGGATATTGCTAAATCAATCAGTGAAGGACTGGCCAGAAAGGTATTGGCAGCAAGTGTTAATGGACAAGTATGGGATGCTACGCGTCCTATAACGACAGACAGCACACTGAAACTGCATACCTGGGATGATACAGAAGGAAAAAACACTTTCTGGCATTCTTCTGCTCACCTGATGGCTGAAGCGGTTGAAGCTCTATACCCCGGAGTAAAGTTTTGGGTTGGACCAGCACTGGATAAAGGGTTTTATTATGATATTGATCTGGGTGGACAACATATATCTGAAGATGACTTGGTAGCTATTGAGAAAAAAATGAATGAGCTGGCTAAGCAAAACAATGCATATCAACGAAAAGAAATATCAAAACAAGAAGCTGTTTCCTATTTCCAGGAGAAGTCTGATGAATATAAATTAGACCTTTTGCAGGGATTAGATGATGGCTCTATCACTTTCTATACGCAAGGACAGTTCACTGATCTTTGTCGTGGACCACATATTCCACACACCGGATTTATTAAAGCGATCAAGCTGACTAGCATTGCAGGTGCTTACTGGAAAGGAGATGAGAAGAATAAAATGTTGACCCGTTTATACGGTGTGACTTTCCCTAATCAAAAGGAATTGGATGAATATCTTTTGATGCTGGAAGAGGCAAAGAAGAGAGATCACCGTAAACTAGGGAAGGAACTAGGCATTTTCACCATGGATGATGATGTTGGAGCTGGCTTGCCTTTGTGGTTGCCCAATGGTACTGTTATCATTGAAGAATTGGAAAAATTGGCCAAGCAAACAGAAGAGGATGCAGGCTATAAGCGTGTGGTAACACCACATATCGCAAAAGAAAGTATGTATCTCACCAGTGGACACTTGCCTTATTATGCAGATAGCATGTTCCCGCCGATGGAATTGGATGGAACCAAATATTATCTGAAGGCCATGAACTGTCCGCATCACCATAAAATATTTGATGCAGAACCAAAGAGCTACAAAGATCTTCCATTCCGTATTGCTGAATACGGTACTTGTTATCGTTATGAGCAGAGTGGAGAGTTGTTTGGTTTGATGCGCGTTCGTTGTCTGCATATGAATGATGCCCATATTTATTGCAGTAAAGAGCAGTTTGCCGCAGAGTTCCGTGCGGTGAATGATATGTACATCAAGTACTTCAAGATATTTGGTATTGACAAATATGTGATGCGTTTAAGTTTACATGAGCCCACCAAACTGGGAGCTAAATATGTAAATGAGCCTGAACTCTGGAAAGAAACGGAAGAGATGGTGCGCAATGTGTTGATCGAGTCGAATATTCCGTTTGTCGAAGTACCCGATGAGGCTGCTTTCTATGGGCCAAAGATCGATGTGCAGATTTGGAGTGCAATTGGAAGAGAGTTTACATTGGCGACCAATCAGGTAGATTTTAATTCAGGAAACAAGTTCAAATTGAACTATGTGAATCAGAACAATCAACCAGAAGTTCCATTGATCATACATCGTGCTCCACTAGGCACACATGAGCGTTTTATTGGGTTCTTACTAGAGCACTATGCCGGAAAATTCCCTGTATGGTTAGCGCCATTACAAGTAAAGATCCTGCCGATCAGTGATAAATTCATGGATTATGCGCTAGAAGTAAAACAATCGCTGCGTGCAATCGGAGTGAGAGTCGAGATCGATGATCGAAGTGAAAAGATTGGAAAGAAGATCCGAGATACCGAACTGAGTCGGGTACCATATATGTTGGTAGTGGGAGAGAAAGAGGCAGCTGAGCAAAAACTGGCGGTACGCAGACAAGGGAAGGGTGATCTCGGAACACAAGAACTAGCAGCTTTTATAGCCATGATTCAAGATGAAATTCTTCAGCGAAAAAGCGGGGAATAATTCAGAGTAAGGAAATAGCTATATCTTTAACACCTAAATTTTTAACTAAACAAGTTTTAATGGCATTACCACCAAGAGGGGGCGGAAGATTTAATCCCAGGTTTAACAGGCAGCCGGAGCCTGAACATCGTATCAACGAAAGAATCCGAGTACCACAAGTGCGTTTGGTTGGCGACAATGTAACAGTAGGCGTTTATTCTACGCAGGAAGCATTAAAGATCGCTCAGGAACAAGAGTTGGATCTTGTGGAAATTTCTCCAACAGCTGACCCTCCTGTTTGTAAGGTGATCGATTATAAGAAGTTCCTTTACGAAAAGAAGAAGAAGGAAAAGGAGATGAAGGCCAATTCCAAGCAAAGTGAGATCAAAGAGATACGCTTTACGCCTGGAACTGATGATCATGACTTCGATTTTAAAGCAAAACACGCCGAGAAATTCCTGAAAGATGGCAATAAGGTAAAAGCTTATGTGCAGTTCAAAGGCCGTGCGATTATGTTCCAAGATCGTGGACAGTTGCTGCTTTTGAAATTTGCAGAACGCCTGGCAGAAGCCGGTTCGCTGGAAAGCATGCCTAAACTGGAAGGTAAACGCATGTTCGCCATTTTTACCCCTAAAACAGGTAAGAAGAAGGCTGCAAATAAAACAGAAGAATAAGGAATAAGAAATAAGAAACAGATAATTTATCTTTTGATTATCAATCAGTTACATGCAAACTGCCGATGATATTCATCGGCAGTTTGCATGTAACTCGAGTCCTTTTAGATTTCTCTGTTTCTTATTTCATATTTCTCTGTTTTTTCCCTACTTTTGCACTCCAAATTTTTCCCGTAAGGCTCAACAAGTGTCCCGTCTGTTCGGGGCCGCCAGCAGGGTGTAATCTTAATCAGATTATTATTTATGCCAAAGGTAAAAACAAACTCCAGCGCAAAAAAGCGCTTCAAGGTGACTGGCAGTGGAGAGATCACCTTCCAAAAAGCTTTTAAAAGGCACATTTTAACCAAGAAATCAAAGAAGCGTAAAAGAGCACTGAACAAGAAAGGTGTTGTTGGAGCTCCTAACAAAGACTTCGTTCTTCGCTTATTACGTCTGAAAGGTTAATCAAAGCCAATCATCCCCGGAAGGGAAATCAAACCATTAAAAAACAAATCCTGATATCGGTTAACCGAAGAAGGAACAAAAAAAGATACTATGCCACGTTCAGTAAATGCAGTAGCATCAAGAGCCCGCAGGAAGCGTATCCTGAAGCAGGCCAAAGGATTCTACGGTAAACGTAAAAATGTATACACCGTAGCCAAAAATATTGTTGAAAAAGGTATGACCTACAGCTATGTTGGTCGTAAATTGAAGAAGCGTGAATATCGTCAGCTTTGGATCGCTCGTATCAACGCAGCAGTTAGAGAAGAAGGATTGACCTACAGTCAGTTTATCAACAAACTGGCAGTGAAAGGGATCGATCTGAACCGTAAGGTATTGGCAGATCTGGCGATGAATGAACCAGCTAGTTTCAAGGCGCTCGTAAACTCTGTTAAGTAATCAGCAACCCTGATCAAAAATATAACCGGGAAGTAACCCTACTTCCCGGTTTTTTTATTTGTAGAACTGCACAAACAACTATTTTTGTTGTTTCAATAAGGTACCAATCTTGTTCACACTAAACAACCACTAACCCGGCTAATGAACAATACCTACACCTCACTGGTGAATCAGACCTTTCACTTCCCGCAAGAAGGATTCGATGTTAATGATGATGGCTATCTACAGTTCAATGAACTGGATCTAAAAAAGATCATAGAAAAATATGGTACGCCATTGAAGTTGACCTATCTACCCAAAATTGGGATGCAGATCAATAAAGCAAAAAAAATGTTTGCCGATGCTTTTAAGAAGCATAAATATGAAGGCGAATATTTTTATTGCTACTGCACCAAGAGTTCTCATTTCTCTTTTGTAGTAGAGGAAGCGTTGAAGCATAATATCCATCTGGAGACATCGTATGCTTATGATATTGAGATCATCAATCGATTGTATCAACGCAGGAAGATCAATAAAGAGACCTATATCATCTGTAATGGATACAAACAGAAATCGTATACATCACGTATTGCGAAACTGATCAACACTGGCTTTAAAAATGTAATTCCAATTCTTGATAACAAAGAAGAATTACAGGCATATAAAAGAAGTGTAAAGCAGCCATTTCGTTTAGGTATTCGTGTGGCAGCTGAGGAAGAACCTAATTTTCCTTTTTATACTTCTCGTTTGGGCATTCGCGCAAAAGATATTCTGGAATTTTATGTGGATGAGATCGAAGGATATGAAGATAAGTTTCAGCTGAAGATGTTACATATCTTCCTGAATAAAGGGATCAAAGACGATATCTATTATTGGTCTGAATTGAATAAGATCATCAACCTGTATTGCCAACTAAAAAAGATTTGTCCGGAACTGGATTCTATTAACATTGGCGGTGGCTTCCCGATCAAACACTCATTGGGTTTTGAATATGATTATCAATTCATGATCAATGAGATCGTTAGCAATATCAAAAAAGCTTGTAAGAAAGCAAAAGTTCCCATGCCGAATATCTATACAGAATTTGGAAGCTATACGGTGGGAGAGAGCATGGCACATATTTACAGTGTGATCGGACAAAAAGTACAGAATGATCGTGAGTGCTGGTACATGATTGATTCCTCTTTCATTACAACATTACCGGATACTTGGGGCATTGGAGAGAAGTTTTTGATGCTACCCATCAATAAATGGGATAATGAATACCATCGTGTGGTACTTGGTGGGATCACATGTGACAGCCATGATTATTATGACTCAGAAGAACATATTAATGAAGTGTTTTTGC
Source organism: Brevundimonas vancanneytii (assembly GCA_943368425.1). Classification (GTDB taxonomy): domain Bacteria; phylum Bacteroidota; class Bacteroidia; order Chitinophagales; family Chitinophagaceae; genus Sediminibacterium; species Sediminibacterium vancanneytii_A. The sequence goes on along the minus strand of CALRLC020000001.1, from coordinate 653,041 downwards.
CTAAGCTTACCAATGCGGATGCCAAGGACGTAGAAGGAAACAAAGAGCCCTTGTATGTTGGTTTTTTCCACACCGGTGCTTACCAGGATCAGATAAGTGGCTATGGAGGTATCAAACACTGTCTTATTCCTTCTCCCAAACATGTGATCGTGGAATACGATAAAAACGGCAAACTAGAAGATTGGGTATATGCAAAAGAGCAAACAGCTCAAAGCATGTTGAAAATTCTTGGATACCTGCGATAGCATTTCTTAAAATCATCAAAAGTCAGATCAGATAAAACCCTTTGATCTGACTTTTTTTATAAATGGATGTATACAAACCATATTAACCCCTATTTTTAAAATGTAAAGTTGTTGAAACAAAACAGAACAATGAATTGGTACAACCATTATTGTTCAAGGAAACGATTGTATTTGAATCAGATCATTAAAAAATAAACACATGAAAAAGTATCTGTTATTGTTGGTATTGATAGGTGCAACAACTGTAGCGAAAGCACAATCTGCGGAAGATTCTGTTAAGGCCGTAATCAATCAGCTATTTATTTCCATGCGTAATGCCGATTCTACAGGTGTTGTGAATTGTTTTTCAGAAAGAAATATTCTTCAGACCATCGTTCGTGATAAAGAGGGGAATATCAGTGCTAGAAGTGAACTGTTATCCAACTTTGGGAGAAGCATTGCAGGTTTGCAAAAAAATGCTGCAGATGAACGAATTGAATTTGAAACCATCAAGATTGATGGGCCACTAGCTTCCGTTTGGACTCCCTATAAATTTTATTTTAACGGGAACTTCAGTCATTGTGGAGTCAACTCTTTTCAGTTACTACGCGAAAAAAATGGATGGAAAATTCATTATTTGATTGATACGAGAAGAAAAGAGCCTTGTGAGAAGTAGTTGGTATAGTTCTTTGTGAATCGTGAATAAAATATTGACCATTCACGATTCACCATTCACTCTCCTCACGACTTCCACAATCGTATCATAACTATTGGTCAAACGTTCATTTAGTTGATCCGGGTTTACCCATTCAATGATCTCAATATCTTCATCGGTTTGAGGTACTAAAGGCTGATCAGAGCTAGCTTTCATTAGATACCAGTGAGTTTCTTTGATCACATCTTCTTTTATCCATGGATCGAAATAGGTATGATGGGTTATTTTGATTAGTGCACCTAAATGAACTTTTGTAAGTCCTGTTTCTTCCATTACCTCTCGTACTGCACAATCTTCGATCTTTTCACCTTCATCGAGTTTTCCTTTTGGGAGATCCCATTTTCCTCTTCTGAATATTACAAGTATTTCATTTTTCTCGTTCAATACTAGTCCACCAGCTGCGATGATTTTCTTTGGTTGCATACATCAAATGTGCTGCTAATTTTCAAATTTTCAAATTTCATAAGGATCAAGGTCAGACAAATTGAGAATTACTTTTACATTCGCATCATGACCAATGAAAAAGCTGTTGCAGAAAAACTCCTTCAGGTTGGAGCCGTAAAACTCAGTCCGGAAAACCCTTTTACTTGGGCAAGCGGGTGGAAGAGTCCCATTTATTGTGATAACCGTAAGGTATTATCGTTTCCTTATGTTCGAGACTTTATCAAAAGCGAATTATGTAATGTGATCTTTGAGGGTTTTCCTGATGCAGAACTGCTGGCTGGTGTTGCTACAGCGGGTATAGCATGGGGGGCAATGGCAGCGGATCAATTGAAATTGCCTTATGTCTATGTTCGTCCAAAGCCCAAAGAACATGGAATGGGAAACCAGATCGAAGGATTTTATACTGCCGGACAAAAAGTGTTGGTCATTGAAGATCTGATCTCAACCGGGAAAAGTAGTTTACAAGTTGTAGATGTATTACGTGCTGCAGGAGTAGAAGTGGTAGGGATGGTCTCCATTTTTACTTACGGATTTCCTCATGCCGATGAAGCTTTTGCCAAAGCCGGTGTTAAATACCAATCATTGACCAATTACAGCAGCTTGATCAGTCTGGCGGTTGAAAAAGGACAGGTTACGGCAGAAACGGAACAATTATTGCAAGAGTGGAGAAAAGACCCTGCTAATTGGAAAGGACTCTAAATTCTGTGTATCTCAGTGCCGTCTGTGGCAACATTTTCTAGTTATCAAGTGTCTATTTATAAAATGCCACTGAAGACACAGAATAGCACTGAAAAAGCACTTAAATTTTGTATATGAAAAAGATATTACTGTTAATAACCCTTTGCATTGCTTTCGGCAAGCTGACAAATGCTCAACAAGCTAAACCGGAATGGGTAACCATCAAATCCAATAATCTAAAGTGTTGGGAATGTAAAGAGGCTTTGGATAAGTATCTATTGAAAGAAAAGGGGATCGTTGAAGGAGGAATTGTACAGTGGAAAATCAACCTTTTGCAGGGAGAGATCAAAATCCAATACTTACCCAATTATATCGATCCTGATGGATTAAAAGTTACTTTAAACAATGCAGGTTTTGACGCAGATGATACCAAAGCAATAGAAGACGCTTATAAAAAATTACCACCGTCTTGTAAAAGAGCAGAAGATGGCGGCGGTCCCCAACCCAAGAAACCTTGTCACGTCAAACCATATAATTAAGAAACAAGGTTCGAGTTACAACTCGTTTGACTTCTCGTTGTCGATGTCGTGATAAACTCTTTTTTTGCCCGACTGAAATCCGGCACTGTTTAAACTTTTGGCTTGGCTACTTGAATCTTCCCTGTGACTTGTCTTCTTGTACCTTGAATCTTACAACTCCAGTTTGTGCCTGGCTTCATAATCAAAAGGTATGGTTTTGAAGATACCGGCTTTCCCCACTCTTGTCGTTCCCTTTACGTGTAGTAAAACTTCCCGATTAAAGAGTACTGATAAGGCATTTTTGAAAATACCACGCATGTCTACCTGAATGCGTGACGGGAGAATAAATTCTGCTTTTCTTTGAATGCGCATCAAAGTATCTAATTGGTACTTCCCAAGATAATGGTTGTCGATATAGATATCGGCATCCACTTTTCTCAGATCTACGCCAAATCCATTCGGATTGAAGTAGACCAACTCCATGCTAAGGGTTGATTTTTCAAAACCCAGTTTTTCAATTTTTACATTTTTTACATTTCTGTAATCGAATGCCTGAGGCTTCTTACAGGCCACTAGTATTAGGATAAAAAGAAGCGATGGGAGCAAGTACTTCACAAATTCAATTTGCTGCAAATTACAGGATTGACAGTATACCCTTAAGCCATTTATCAATCCGTTAAGATCACCTAAATTTAATTGTGAGGAGATTGTGTATGAATGAAAAGGAGAGTGGCTGTATCTTTAATCGTGTAGAGTGAAGACAGTTTTTTGAGAGGAGCTAGGAGCTCCCTTTTTTTGAAATCTTTACCTAAGAAATTTAGCTTTTTAGTGTTTTATGATAGTTTTTTATCGAGCTACTTTGATTAGTTGAGTAAAATAATTTAAATAATTGTATATCAATCTATTATATGGATTTAATGAATTTTTAAAATCGTATTAAAATGCTTAAAAGCAGCCTATTTAAGTATATTTAAGTCAGCTGTTAGTTTTTAATTAAATGAATCAATTATTAGTTGAATATCAGTATTTTGGAAGCATTAATTATATTAACGCTTTGTTTCATTTTTCAAATATAGAATTTGAAGTATATGAAAGCTTTCAAAAGATGAGTTTTCGTAACAGAATGGTCGTAGCTGGAAGTAATGGATTGGTGAATTTGTCTGTCCCCCTTGAAAAGGGACGTGACCAAAAACAGTTGATCAAGGACGTTAGGATTAGTTATTCTTTGCCTTGGCAGCAACAACATTGGAGAACCATTGAATCTTGCTACAACAGGTCTCCTTTCTATGAATTTTACCGTGATGGTCTGGAAAATCTCTATTCTAAGAAACCCGTTTTTCTACTTGATCTGAATCGGGAAATTCGAGATTGGCTTTGGAAGGTCTTAAAGATACCTTCGGAGTTTTCTGAGACTACAGACTATCGAACACATTTTGTTGATGAGATCACAGATAAAAGAGGTCATTGGTTACCCAAAAACTTCCAGTTGGAACCTCCTTCTTTCACCTATCAGCAGGTATTTCAGGATCGCATAGGTTTTCAGCCCAATTTGAGTATTCTCGATTTTTTGTTTTGTGTTGGTTCTTCTTCATATTCACTCCTGAAAGGCAACGTTTTATCCATTTAAATAATCTTAGGAAGGAATAGGTATGAAACCTTAATTTTAAGTTTTTGTAATTTGAGACAGTGAAAACTGTTTTTGTGTGACTCCCCGATGAATAAGAGAAAATTGTCATTCCTTTTGCTGCTTTTATGCAGTGTTCTAAGCCTTGGGGCTCAGGAGTTTTCTAATAGAGGAAAGGAGTTTTGGATCGCTTACCCTGCTCATATTGACGGTACACAGTCTGTAATGGGTCTGTATATTACTTCGGATATTAATACAACGGGTACTGTCAAGGTCGGACCAACTACCACCGTTAATTTTACTGTCACAGCCAATCAGGTAACAAGAGTTTTTTTGGGAAGCGCCACCGGTGTGGATGCTTCTAATAATGATGTTTACCTGAATATGTCTGATGGAATTAAATCTAATGCAGCTATTAAAGTCAATAGCAATGATCCTGTTGTGGTGTACTCTCACATTATTAGAAGTGCAAGAAGTGGTGCTTCGTTGATTATTCCAACGCAAGTATTAGGTAATGAATATATTGCTCCAAGTTTTCGATCTACTTCTACCAGTAATCCGGGACCTGGTACAGGAGGGGCCGCAGGCGGTATTGGCCAAATAACAGTAATTGCAACACAGCCAAATACGACTGTTGAAATCACGCCCACCGCAGCTGGAGGTAGCAGGGCCGCTGGTACAGCTTTTACTGTTACTTTATTAGAAGCGGGAGATGTTTATCAGTTTCAGGCTTCAACACTTACAGATCTTTCGGGTACCAAAATCAGATCTATCGCATCAAGTGGCTCAGGTGGTTGTAAACCAATTGCTGTATTCTCTTCTTCTACCTGGAGTACTTTTGAATGTAACGGAGCTAGTGGCGGTGATAACCTATATCAGCAACTTTTTCCTACTAGGTCTTGGGGTAAACAGTTTGTAACCGCCCCATTCATCAATAGACCAGGTGACATCTATCGAATATTTGTTCAGAATCCATCTGCTACTATTCAAATAACAGATAATGGTGTAACCACTACTTTACCTCAATCTTCCCTTGTTGCAAACGCAAACTATTATCAATATACGAGCAGTAATCCACTGGTGATACAAGGTTCTGAGCCAATTTCTGTTGTTCAATACATCACGTCACAAAGTTGTAAAACAGGTTGTGCAACAGGGGGTGCCAATATCCCCACATCCTGCTTTTCTGATCCTGAAATGGTGATTTTAAATCCAATAGAACAAACATTAAGCGACATTACTTTTTTTTCTGCCCACCGTAATTTCGTTCCACCCAATCAGACCCAAGTTCAATTACATTACGTGAACTTGATCATCAGTAAAAATTTTAAGAATACTGTTAAGATCGATAATGCCGCTGCAACAGGATTTGTAGATATACCCGGAACCAATTACAGTTTTTTGCAACAAGATCTTTCTAATTCATCAGCTACCAATCCGGTACACCGTGTAACAGCTGACACTGGATTTTCAGCCATCGTATATGGTTACGGGAGTGTAGAGTCCTACGGCTACAATGGTGGGGCCAATTTTAAAGACTTTAGTAGACAAGCATCTTTCAATAACCCCTACACTCGTATTGACTCCGCAGTTACTTGCATCAACACCGCTATTCAGTTTTCTGTCCCCTTGGCTTTTCAGCCAACAAATATGCGGTGGGATTTTTCCGCAGCACCCAATATCTCTCCGAATACAGGTATTGGTCCTATCAGTTCTCCGGTAGCTGATAGTACACCCTCTGTTAACGGACAAAGGTTGTACTATTTTAGTACTGGGCGAACTTTTCAGTTTAATGGAACCAATACCAATGCATTAAGAGATACCATCAAGTTGTATACAACATCTGCTACTCCCGATGGTTGTGGAAGTACAGATCAGGTATTCACCATCCCGGTAAAAGTGAATGCCAAACCGATCGCTGAGTTTTCTTGGAATGCAACAGGTTGTGTATCGGATGCTGTGACCTTTAACACGCCTAAAACAGCCGGGGTACGATGGTTATGGGACCTAGGGAATGGATCTAGCGTGGATCTGAGGACAGAAACCCATGGGGTTGTTTACAATCAACCGGGTAATTTTAATGTAAAGCTTCGTACGATATCGGATATTGGATGTATATCTGATGAGATTACAAAAGTATTATCCATTACCACAAAGCCTGTAGCTAATTTTAGTTTTTCACCTGTAAGATGTGTCAATAGTGATATTACATTTACTGATGCGTCTTCCAGTCAAGTAGGCGCCCTCGCAAAGTGGACATGGAATCTGGATGATGGGGCAGGGGCAACAACTGTTACTTCCAATACTCAGCGCACTACCAAATACAGTAGCACAGGTACGAAAACTGTGAGTTTACAAGTAGAAACAGCATCCGGATGTAAAAGCGATGTGTTTACACCAGCAACTTTACCCTTTGTACATCCTTTACCTGAGCCTGATTTTGTTTTACCGGAAGTATGTCTAAGTGATGCATTTGCACAATTTACTGATGCGAGTAAGATTGCAGACGGATCAGAAGCACAATTTACTTTTCGATGGAATTTCAATGCCGGCTCTCCAGCAGTAACCCCGGGACCAAGCCTGATCAGCAGTACGTTGAAAAATCCTCAGGTCAAATACAACAAGTCAGATAATTATACTGTGTCTCTTCAAGTAACTTCCAAAGACGGTTGTGTGAATACTGCATCTAAAAGTTTTACTGTTAACGGATCGATCCCCAAAGCAGATTTTGAAGTACAGATGAACAATGTGCTATGCGCAAAAACTCCCGTTGTAATATTGAATAAATCAACGGTTGATTTTGGTGCTGTCACCAAATCAGAAATCTATTGGGATCGTGTCAATAAACCTACTGTGGTTCAGGTGGACGAAACTCCTTCCGCTAATAAAGCCTATCCTCATCTTTATAGTGTAAACAATACTTCAGGCGAAAGTTTTACTATTCGTATGTTGTCTTATTCAGGAGGTAGTTCATGTGTAAGTGAAGTGAGTAAAACCATTACTGTATATCCAAATCCGGCTGCTGCTTTTTCTGTTAGCAAAACAGAGATCTGTTTTGGAGAACCGATTGCATTTACAGATCAAAGTGCTGGTCGTACAGCCGTTCCAATTTCAAGATGGGTATGGGATTTAGGGAAAGGACAAACATCAACCATTCAAAATCCGGTGAGGATCTATCGGGATTCCGGTAACTTCATTGCAACGCTGCATGTTTACAGTACTGCCGGTTGTGTAAGTGATACAGCTACTGTATCAATGACCTTGTATCCATTACCTGTACTCATTATGGATACAAGTAGAGCTACTATTTTAGAAGGTGGGCAAATAAAATTGCAGCCTAAATTCATTTATGGAAGAGATATCACTTATAAATGGACACCACCTCTGTACTTAAGCAGCGATACAGCTTTTTCTCCTGTCTCAAAACCTACAGATGACATTCGATATACGTTTACGGTAACAGGTATCGGGGGATGTGCTGTAAGTGATACGATCTTCATTAAAGTGTTGAAATCACCGGAAGTTCCCAATGCTTTCTCACCTAATGGTGATGGCATCAATGATACCTGGAATATTAAGTATCTTGAAAGCTACCCAGGAGCAACCGTTGATGTATTTAACAGGTATGGACAAATTGTTTTTCGTTCTTTTGGATATAGTAGACCTTGGGATGGTACTACACAAGGAAAACTTTTACCGATAGGGACGTATTATTACATCATCAATCCAAAAAATGGGAAACCGGTATATACGGGTTCAATAACGATTATCAGATAGCATGAAGAGTTTGCGCATATATGGATTCATTATCAACTTGCTGTTTGTTACGATTGTAACTGCACAACAACGACCTTATTACACCCAGTATATCATGAATAACTACATCATCAATCCTGCTGTAGCGGGTATTGAAAACTATTGGGATGTAAAAGCTTCTCATCGTATGCAGTGGGTAGGTGTACAGGATGCACCGGTCACTACTTATATTACCATGCATGGACCACTCAAGAAAAATGACTTTGGTTGGGAAACAGCTACAAGTATGCGTGCAAGAGGAGAAAATCCACGTGGACAAGCTTACTGGCAAAGCTATCAGTCGGCAGAGCCTCATCATGGAATTGGATTCACCATTTTGAATGATAAGACCGGACCGTTGAATCGATTTGCAGCCATGGGTACCTATTCTTATCATATGGGTATCTCACCTACTACAAGTATATCTGCAGGGATATCGGCTGGGATCACTAATATGAGTCTGGACGCAGCCAAACTCAATTTTGGTAGTACTACAGTAGATCCGGCCGTAGCAGGTAGTGGATTGATCAATCAGATCAGACCTGATATCAGTGCCGGTGTTTGGTTGTATGCAAAAGATTATTTTTTGGGAGTCTCAGCTCAACAAATCGTACCTCAGAATATAGCTTTCTCCAATAACACGATTTATGTAGAAAAAGGAAAATTAATTCCACACCTCTTTTTTAGTGCTGGTTATCGTTTGCCCATATCTCAGGATGTGAGCTTACTTCCTTCTGCTCTCGTACGTTATGTTTCTCCTTTGCCTGTTGGCTTTGATCTGAATGCAAAATTTATGTACCAGGATCTGTTGTGGGTAGGAGGGTCGTATCGTTATCAGGATGGATTCGCGGGTATGATGGGACTAAACATCAGTCATAATATCAATATTGGCTACTCATATGATCTGCAAACCTCACGGTTGAATACCGTTAGTAAAGGAACCCATGAAATTCTGATCGGATTTCAGTTGGGCAATAAATTTGGTGATTGGTGTCCGAGAAATCTGTGGTAAGAAAATACAAGTTTTATAATCTTGTTTTCTTCAATCCGCCTTTCATTAAACTATCACTGTTCATCCATTGCTTAACCAGTTGCTGTTTGTACCAATCGATCATCATTTTTTTATAGCGTAGTAAAGAATCAGTCTCCTGCAATTTGGTAGGGAATGCCATCCATTCGCTTTGTAGTTCCGGATCGATCCAACGATCAAGTATTGATAAAATCGCTCTCTCATCTTTTAGATCGATTTTGGTCTCTTGACCAATGTCTTCTCTTTCTTTACGCTTTTCTTTTTCCTCAACTATTGTTTTTTTTAGCTTGGGTTTCTCTGGGATTGGAGGAGTCGCCGGCTTGAGTTTTTTATCTAGCTTTTCGAATGACTCAATCATTTTTTCAATGGATTGTAAACTCGCCGGAACGATCTCATGCAAATTCAATTCTTCTACTGCCTTAAGTGCCATTTCTACCTCTCTGCTGATCTTTTCCTGTTCTACTTTACTAAGCAGGGAAGACTTCATTTCTCTGGCAACAGCAAGTTTCGCTTCTTGAATATCTTTTTCCATTCTTTGCATGTCTTTCTCAAACTCATCTTTGAAAGGTTTGCGAACATATGTAGGCATGGTATTCGTATCCAATGTCTTATAAGCCTGTTTCATTTCTTGCTCAGCTCTGTTTATTTTACTCAGTTCTTCTTTCCAATCGGTTAACTCCAGATTTTTTTCTGATTGTAATTGTTGAAGCGCACTTTGTAATGTCGCAGGAATTTGATGGATAGCTTCCTGAACCTCTCTGCTATTCAATGAAGCCTCAATTTCTCTGGAAGCCAGTTCCAGGTTTTCACTCATTTCTTTTTTCAAAGTATTGGATAGAAAGAAAGCAGGGTTGAATAGTGGATTGGTAACTTTCACTGCCATCGGCTCGATCGCTACCGGTTGAACTTCCTTCGGTCTAAGGATCAAAGTGTCTGAGAGATTGCTTGTTTTTAGTTCACTACTGCTTTTTTTTGATTGCTCAGGATGAAACCATGCTACAGAACTTAAAATACCTGTTACCAATAAGAAAGACAATAATTGTTTTTTATAATTGAATCTGTTTTCATTCGCACCAATCATTCTTTTCACTCTATTCAATAATTCATGCTGATGATTGCCGGCAGCTGCCATTGCAAAAGCAGGTGTAGCTTGCAGTTGTGCCATCCGTAATAATGCTTCGGCATACGTTGAAGCGCTGTATTGGAACTGTAGTACCCAATCATCACAACTATTCTCTCTTTCTTTACGAATATGTTTTGAAAACAATCGAGTGAATGGATTAAAAAACAAACTGATCTCGGCAACGGATAAAAGAATATTGATCAAATAATCATAACGCTTGATATGCGCCAATTCATGCAATAAAATAGCTTCCAGTTGTGATACAGATAAATGATTGATACTGGCAACTGGTACAAGTATCAATGGCTTTAGAAACCCGATGGTAAGGGGAGAGGCGATTTTCTCAGATAAAAAAATGCTTACTTCTCTTGTGATGCCTAATTGTCGGGAAGTTTCCTGCACAAAAACACGCCAATTGGCAGGCATTTTTACCAAACCTTCTTTTCTGATCTGTAAGGTGTAGCGATAACCGACAACCCATCTCACTGATAAAAAGATCATTAAAATCAGGTAAGCAGCAGATAAGAAAGGTAATAGCTGCTCGGCAAATATCATGATCTTCAAAATGGTAGATCTAACCCCGGTTCCAGGTGGTACAATGGTGGTAATGGTACCACCTGATGTAGTTGTAGTTACCGGTACCAATTGATTATACGCACTATAATAAAAGAACAGGGTAATGATAAACCAAATAAAACCGATGCTTTGTAAAATAACAGCTAAGGTATATTTAACGGATGCCTTCGGTTTTAGTATTGAAGTGGTAAGAATATAGAACAGCCAAAGAATGGCTATTTGCCATAAACTATTCGCTATGGCATATCCCAATGACTGAAGAAAAACAGACTGAAAGAACGAGAGCATTTTATTGCTTTTTCAGGTTATCCAATAATTTCTGGATCTCTTCCAATTCTTCTTTGTTGGGTGTTTGATTACCCAAAGCTTGCATCACCAACTGGCTAGATGATCCGCCAAACAAGGAGTTGATCATTTTACCAACGATCTGTTGTTGGGTACTTTCGCGACTAATATTGGCACGGTAGATATGCGTTTTACTGCTATCGTCTCTTTTTACAATCCCCTTTTCAAACATAATTTGCATGAGTTTGAGGGTGGTGGTGTATCCGGCATCTTTGTGCTCACTCAATATTTCATGTACTTCACGAACGGTAGCAGTTCCTTTGTCCCATAAAACCCTGAGTATTTCCAGTTCACTTTCTGTTGGCTTAATATGCTTGACCATGCTTTACGATTTAATTCGTAAGCAATTTACGAGGTTGGTCGTAAATGAGCAACAAAAATTATGTTAATAGTCCATGTATCATGGTCTATCGATTATTCCTTCGGTGTTACTGTTACCCCAACCCCGTATCCCGCGATCTTTTTAAAACGTAATTGTTCTTTGATGACATTGGCCCGGTAATAGGGTTTGAAGTTTCCTTTATTGTCAAGAAAACCAATTGTGCAAGAGTAGGGGGTATTATCTTTTTCAATTTTTAGCATCGGCTCTTTACCCAGATTGGGAATATTGATGGAGTCGGTAATGCGTAATTCTTTGTATTGCATTCTAACGGTATAATGAAATCTGCGTTCTGTTTCATAGATATTCACCGCAAAATTCCAATCGTTCAATTCATCTGGGACTTTTTGTTCATGGCTAACCACTGCCTCTTTGCGAACTATTGTTCGTTGATCTGAAATGGTATCGACAGGTATAACGACGATCGAGTCTTTTTGTGAAACTGTTTTTTCTGAGACATTATTACAAGCTAATAGCGCAACGAAAATGAATACGAGGATAATAATTCTATGTCTCACGATAAATAGGTATTTAGATAAATAATAAGAAAATTAATATGTTTTTCTTGAATTCTCCAAAAGAGAAATCTACTTTTAAGTCTCCCCACACTTGTACCCCTCATTTTATTGTTTGCTAGTTCGCAGAGAAGATTGTTATTGATTCATTCTTGAAAAACCATTTGTTATGCCTACTAAAGTCATTTTTACGCGTCCAAGTACGGATGTTATTTCCATTTCATTAGATCTTAATGGATTGAAGGGGAATACCCGAATATTATTATCTGATGCCTTAATAGCGGATGTTGATAATGATTTTTCCGATCGGATCATTGGTTCGAATACAGAATTAAAATCAAAGAGAGTAGAGATGACAACTACGATACTTCGTTTATTGGGTCATGAGAATGCAGAGATTACTTATAGGTTATCAGGTGCAGCAATACCTTACAGTCAAACTTTTATAATTCCATTTGACCCAACCTCGGGAATAGCTACACATAAAATGACTTTCATTTTTAGATAACCAATATCATTCCTATGATTTATAATAAACTTTCTTTAACTGTTATCGGTATATATGTATTTCTAGGTCAATTATCTGCACAGGCAGATACTGCGGTACAATTAGACCAGCTTCAAGTACCTTCATCGCCAGCATTTGTATTACTTGGAGTTGCACCAAATAGTATTGAAAGACCTAAAAATCCAACTGATTTTAGTTTTGCATTGGCTAATGCAACGAATGGGTTTACAGCTTTGCCCAAAAACTTTTCTTTAGAAGTTGCTCCTTTTTGGTTGTTTTCAAAGAAGAAACCTTCTTTACAGTCTTTTATATCTGAAAAACCCAAGTACAGTATTCCTCAAACATTGGTATTATCGGTTGGTACCAATACATCAAGATCTTCTTTCGATTCATCTGAGTTTACACAAGTCGCAGTTGGATTTAGTTTATCCATTTTACGAGGCAAAGTTGCAGAGGAATATGAAAGATGGAGTGATACTTTATCTAAGATTTTAAAAAGAGAAAATCAAAAAGCAGAATATTGGTATCGATTATATGAAAAAAATGATTCTTTATTTCAATTATTAACAAAAAAGATAGGTGATTCAACAATTACAGATATAGCACGTATTCAAGCTCTAGAAGATAGTGCGAACGTTATACAAAAAGTACTACATAAACAAGCTGAAAAAGCATACCAATATGATTTGATTAAAAGAGCAGAGGACCTCGCAACCATTAAACGTCTTGCCGGTAGTACAGATTTTAAGAGATACGGTTTTAAATTAGATATTGCTGGAGGAGTTGTAATGGATTATCCTGCTAACACATTTCAACAAGCCTATCTTTCCAAAGCAGGAGCCTGGTTAACGATGGGACTGGAGGACAAACCCAATGAACTGAATTTTTTAGCATTGATTCGATTCACCGGACAATTTGATTACGCTTTAAAAAATCAAATGGGTATGAAAGTATCCAATCTTACTCATAGCGCATTTGATATAGGATTTCGGCTGTACAAAGACTTCAATGATAAATTCACCTTATCCTATGAGCTGATCCGCAGACTGGTATCTTATAACAAAGAGAAGTTTGCGGTATCCAATGTTCTTCCACCTGATAACTCAAATCGGTCAGCATTTTCCATCAATTACAAAATTGGCAAAAACCAAAATCTATCTTTTTCTTTTGGGAAGGATTTTCTTCAACCATTCTTACAGAGAGATAATCTGATCACATCTTTAAGTTTTCTATCCGGATTAGGCTCATTGAGACCCATCGGAAGTCTGAAATAAGCTGTTTGTCTGAAAACAAAAATGCCCCTTTGAACAGGGGCATTTTCTATAAGAAAAAGGTTGATTAATTCTTTTCTTCTTTCAAATCCACTTTAATATTCACGCCATCTTTTTCTTCCAGATACATGGAGAATTGTTTAGCAACGTCTTCAGACAATTCTTTTCCATTGATGATCACTTTTCCGTCTTTAATTTCCAGTGAAACATTATCACCTGTGATCAATCCGGCTTTCTTCAATTCATTGATCATCTCATCCATCTTCATGTCTTCTGCATTCACACTTACATTCACTTTATTATCTCCATCTATAGCTTTGATCTCAATTCTTTTTTCAACGATCTGCTTGTCTGCATCTGCGCCATGTAATTGAGCAAGGGTAGGAGCGATCACCAATGAAACGATCGACATCAATTTGATGAGGATATTCATAGATGGACCAGAAGTATCTTTAAAAGGATCACCCACAGTATCACCTGTTACAGATGCTTTATGTGGTTCAGATTTTTTATAGAACATTTCGCCATTGATCTCAACACCTTTCTCAAAAGATTTTTTAGCATTATCCCAAGCACCTCCGGCATTGTTCTGAAACATACCCATCAGTACACCACTTACAGTAGCACCTGCCAGGAATCCACCCAGTGCTTCAGCACCCAGCAAGAAACCAACGATCAAAGGAGATATGATAGCAATCGCACCAGGCAACATCATTTTCTTGATAGAAGCTTCTGTAGAAATGGCCACACACTTATCGTACTCAGGCTTTCCTGTTCCTTCCATAATTCCAGGAATGGTACGGAACTGACGACGCACTTCTTCCACCATCGACATTGCTGCTTGTCCAACCGCACGAATCGCTAATGAAGAGAAGATAAAAGGAATCATCGCACCTACGAATAAAGATGCCAACACTTTTGCTTTATAAATATCAATACCGTTGATACCTGCAACACCTACAAACGCTGCAAACAATGCCAATGCAGTCAATGCAGCAGAAGCGATCGCAAAACCTTTACCGGTAGCGGCAGTGGTGTTACCTACTGCATCCAATACGTCGGTTTTTTCACGCACTTCTTTTGGTAACTCACTCATTTCAGCGATACCGCCAGCATTATCTGCAATTGGACCAAATGCATCGATCGCTAATTGCATAGCAGTAGTGGCCATCATACCGGCAGCAGCAATCGCCACACCGTATAAACCGGCACACTCATAAGAACCCCAAATACCACCAGCCAAAACCAGGATTGGTAAGAAAGTAGATTCCATACCTACTGCCAAACCTCCAATCACGTTGGTAGCATGTCCGGTAGAAGACTGACGAATGATTGACATTACTGGACGCTTACCCATTGCAGTGTAATACTCGGTAATGATACTCATCAAAGTACCTACAGCCAGACCCACAACAATAGCACCCAAAACACCATCACGTGTGAATTCTAATCCGCGAAGGGTCATGGTTTCAGGTAGAATATAATATACAAGACCTGCACAAGCAGCGGCAGTTAAAATAATAGAACCCCAGTTACCCATGTTCAGGGCTTTCTGCACGTTCGCTGTGTTGATACCTGCAGCATCACTCACGCGAACAAACCAAGTACCTACGATCGAGAACAGGATACCTACACCTGCAATCAACATCGGTAAAAGGATAGGAGCATATCCACCAAAATTATCAGAAGAAACAGTTTCTTGTCCGAGTACCATGGTAGCCAACACAGTAGCTACATAAGAACCAAACAGATCCGCACCCATACCTGCAACGTCACCCACATTATCACCTACGTTATCAGCGATGGTAGCAGGGTTACGAGGATCATCTTCAGGAATTCCTGCTTCTACTTTACCTACCAGGTCAGCACCTACGTCAGCAGCTTTGGTATAGATACCACCACCCACACGGGCAAACAATGCAATAGATTCAGCACCGAGTGAGAAACCGGTCAGTACTTCAATGGTCTGAAGCATTTCAGCAGAGTTGGCTGCTGCTTCGGGAGCAAATACTTGTTTTAAGATCAGGTAAACGCCACCCAGACCTAATACGGCCAATCCGGCAACACCTAATCCCATTACAGCACCACCGGTAAATGATACATTCAAAGCTTTTGACAAACTAGTTCTTGCCGCTTGAGCAGTACGAACGTTGGCTTTGGTAGCCACTTTCATACCAATATATCCGGCAACAGCACTACATACAGCACCCAATACAAAAGCCAATGAGATCGACCAGTGTGAATGTGGGTTGCTGCTGGCCATTACACCTAATAATAAAGCAACGATCGCTACGAAATAGGTCAGTATTTTCCACTCAGCTCTAAGGAAAGCCATAGCACCTTCAGCAATATAAGTGCTGATCTCTTTCATACGGTCATTGCCCGCATCTTGCTTGGATACCCAATTAAACTTCAATAATGTGTACAGGAGACCTACAACTCCCATCGCCGGAACGGCATAAAACAAGATTTTGTCCATAATACAGTGTGTCTGGTAAGTTTATGTTAATTGAAAGTCTGCAAAAATAGGGGGAAAAGGCTAAAAACTACGGTTAGTGGCCTCAGTGTTGACAATATATCCCACCGAAAAAACTTATTCCTCTAATTCGGTGCTATCTGTCCTTCCCGTAAAGGCAGAAGAAAGCGCTTTTGCCTTGTAGATATTGCGATTGTAACGATTCCCCAATACGATAATAGTGGCTGAATCCTTGATATAACGCGTAAAAACAGTGTTGTTACCATGCCACCAGCCATTGTGATAAACAATTTCCTCCGTAGGAGAATTCAATAAACGCCATCCTAATCCATAATTATGAAAGGATCTGGTTTCAAAACTATATGGCTGATAAGCAAGTTCTTGTGAGGCTTTATTCACATAAGTGCCTTCATAAAGGGCTCGATCCCATAATAGCAAGTCTCTTACTGTTGAGTAAACATTCTTATCTCCATAAATACAATCTAGTTTTTCGATACCATAGGGTACATTATTGTATTTATAAGAAGGGATATAGTTTCCAGTATCCGCAATACTAAAAACATAAGAATCAGTCATGCCCAATGGAATGAATAAACTATCTCTCAGATAGGTTGGATATGATTGTCCGGTAACTTTTTCAATGATCAAGGCCAGCAGTGCATAGTTGGTATTGCTATATCGAAAAGCACGGTCAGGAGCAAAGAGTGGAGCCGGACGATGTTTCATCATATAATCCAACACATCCTGGTTTGTTAGTAATCCGGATTTTAATGGTGGCATTTTGATGGTGCGTGTTCTTCTTACCCAACGACCTTTCTTATTCTTCACACGGTATGTCTCTACTTTCCGGTCGACCATGAAATACATATAATTATTCAAGCCACTTCGGTGATTCAGTAGTAGTTGTACACTGATGTTTGGGTAAGGAAATCCTGGAAAGAATTCATCTACGGTATCGTCCAATTCCAACTTACCCTGCTCACGTAATTTTAGAATTGCCATTCCTGTGAAGGTTTTGGATACCGATGCCAGGTGAAAGGGGGTATTGGGTGTAATGGGATCTTTGGTTTTGAAATTGCTATAACCCTTATAATCTTCAAATAAGATCTCTCCATTTTTGGCTATAAGAATACTTCCGTTGAAGCCACGATTGGCCAACAAAGCCTTGTATTGTTTTTCAATCTCTGCAGCATAAACAACTTTAGTGGCTGAAGGAATCGATGAATAGGTATTGTTTTCCCCAATTGAATTTTTCTCAACAGGTTGAGCATTACAGGCGTGGAATAACCCCATCAAAATAGCGATACCAAAGATTCTTACGATCATCTGTTAGTTTTTCTTCGTCGCGAAAATAAAGAACTATGTGTTAGTGAAATGGTTAAAAAGGGAAAGATTATCCAGAAAATAAAAACATTATTTTCGTCACATGAGCAAGCAGGCAACAACAAGTTATCCGAAAGAGCGGATCAATATTTTATTTCTTGAAAATATCAGCGATAAAGCTGTACAATATTTCAAACAACAAGGCTATGCCAATGTCAAAAAAATAGCCGGTGCATTGAGTGAAGAAGAACTCATCAAAGAAGTGAAAGATGTACACCTTCTCGGCATTCGTTCCAAAACACAAATCACACCGAAAGTATTGGAAGCAGCTAAAAAATTGCAAGCCATCGGTTGTTTCTGTATTGGCGTCAACCAGGTAGATCTGAAAACCGCCACTAAAAAAGGGATAGTGGTTTTTAATGCACCTTACAGTAATACCAGAAGTGTAGCTGAACTGGTCATTGGTATTTCAGTGATGTTGATCAGAAAGATATCCGATAAAAACATGGCTGCACACAAAGGAATCTGGATGAAAGATGCCAAAGGCAGTTATGAATTACGAGGTAAGACCATGGGCATCATCGGGTATGGTAATATCGGATCTCAAGTGAGTGTGCTGTGTGAAGCCTTGGGTATGAAAGTATTATTCTACGATACGGAAACCAAACTGCCTTTAGGGAATGCAATAGCAGCCAAAAACATGAAAGAAGTATTGAGTAATAGTGACATTGTTTCTTTACATGTTCCTGAAACGGCACAAACAAAAAATCTGATTAACAGAAATAACATCAAACTTTTTAAAAAAGGATCAATCCTACTAAACTATGCAAGGGGAGAAGTGGTAGATCTCAAAGCATTGAGTGAAGCCATCAAAGAAGGGGCTATTGCCGGTGCAGGTATTGATGTATATCCCTGGGAGCCGGAAAAAAATGGCGATCATTTTGAAACACCACTTCAAGGATTGCCCAATGTGATTCTCACACCGCATATTGGAGGATCTACAGAAGAAGCCCAACAAAATATTGGAGAAGATGTAAGTGTGAAATTATTCCAATACTTAGAACGCGGTATCACGAATGGTTCTCACACCGTACCTGCAATCGGATTACCACCTGTAGATGGAGCACATCGTATTCTTCATATTCATAAAAATGTTCCGGGTGTTTTGAGTGCCATCAACACTGCTTTATCTAAAAACAATATCAACATTGTTGGACAATACCTCAAAACCAACGAAGAGATCGGATATGTGGTTTTGGATGTAGACAAAAAACTATCAAAAAGAGCTGTTGAGTTATTGAAAGAAGTGAAGGAGACGATCAAAGTAAGAATGCTATATTGATGTCAGATGTCAGATCTCAGATTTTATATCTGCCATCTGAGATCTGACATCCTACAATGTCTTCAATATTTTTCTTCCTCTGCTTTTAAACGCAGGTGTTTCATGATCCCAGTTCTCTTCGATGATAAGTTTCAATTCTTGTTTGATCTCAGGATAATATTTGGAAAGATGATAGAGAACCGTCATTGAAAAAGCTTTGATAGCAGCGGGTGTTGTTGGACTTTCTAAAAACTGAAAGCAACGGTTCATCACTTCTCCATGATACTCTTCAGGAATATCAAGTTCTTCAAATACTCTAACGGCATTTCTAATCACTGCCGGATGTAGTGTATCATCCTGTAAACGCTTTACCAATTCGCCGATATATGGTTGAATCATTTCAGGCTTCTTTCTGGCAGCCCAACTCACACTCCATGCTGCTCGCTGAGATATGCGATAATCAGCATCCATATAACAGCGCATCAATTCTTGGAACTGTTTTTTATTTTGAATAGCATAAGTAGCTATTCGAAGTGCTTGTTCTCTGGAATGTTCGGCTAATATGGCTTCCCGAATATTCATGTGATTGCACGATTGTTTTAGGAGAGCAATTTTTTTATTTTTTGGATCTCCTCTGCATTGGTAAAGTCTCTGCTGAAATCTTCCGGCATATCCGGATTCATGTATTCACTCAACGAAGGAGTCAGGATACGTGCGGAAGTATGAAACTCAACAGCACCCGTATAAGTGCGCATTTCCGCAACATTGTTACTGTTAATACCACTGCCGGGCATAATGATGATACGTCCATCAGCCTGTGTAACCAATTGTTTGATCAATTCCTTTCCATCCGGGGCTTTGGGTTGTTGTCCACTGGTGAGTATTCTTGTACAACCGCATTGTATGATCGTTTCCAATGCTTGCAACGGGTCTCTACAACGATCAAAAGCGCGATGAAAAGTTACATCCAGTGGATATGCCAATTCTGTTAAACGGGATGTGTTTTCTGCGTCTATGGTGCCATCTTTTTTTAGTAATCCAAATACAACACCTTCAAACCCTAATTCTTTACAAAGCAGAATATCTTTTCTGATGATCTCCAACTCTTCTTCACTATGATAATAATCACCCCCACGTGGACGAATCATTGGAAAAATAGGGATCGACACTTTTTCACGGGTTGTTTTCAAATAACCATACGATGGGGTAGTGCCACCATTGGCATAGTTCTCACATAGTTCTATTCTATCCGCACCTGCATTCGCAGCTGCAATGGCTGTAGCAGTATTGAATACGCATATTTCAAGAGGTAATGACATAGATCAGATCAGAGGTTTAGCGTCTACTAAGAAATTTTTATCATCGGCATGACAAACAGCGAAGTTGAATCCTTTTTGTAAAGCATATCCTCCGTATTCGCCCGATTTACTAATCGCAATAAAACCCGCTTGAATGGCTTTGGCTTTATCGATACCTTTTACTTTCAATAATCTTTCCATCGCTTTCTTACAAGCTGTTTCAGGATCCATGCCCTGGCGCATCAATTCAACGATGGTATGCGCACCACAAATACGGATGATATCTTCTCCTTGTCCGGTAGCTACAGCAGCACCTACTTCATTGTCTACAAATAATCCGGCCCCAATAATTGGGGAGTCACCAATGCGGCCACGCATTTTAAACCCCATGCCACTAGTGGTACAACTGCCACTTAGATTGCCTTTGGCGTCTAAAGCAATCATACCAATGGTATCATGGTTCCAATCACCGTTCTCTAGTTTGCTCGGAACAAAAGCTTCTTGTCGCTTCGAATTTTCAATATTGATTACCGGTTTGTATTCACTTTTTTTCAACCAGTTTTGGTAAGCTTTTTTGGCATCTTCTGACAATTCACCTGATTCCAATGGAAATCCTTCTGCTACTGCAAACTGTTGTGCCCCTGAACCGGCCAGCATTACATGAGGTGTTTTCTCCATCACACGTCTGGCTACAGAGATCGGATGTTTTATTTTTTCGAGAAATAATACACTACCACAATTGAAATTTTCATCCATGATACAGGCATCCAATGTCACATAACCATCTCTATCCGGATTGGCTCCCAATCCCACACAACAGTTCAAGGAAGCTTCTGTAACACGAACTCCTTGTTCTACCGCATCCAATGCTCGTCCGCCATTACGCAGTATTTGCCAGGCAGCTTTATTGGCAGCTATACCAGCATCCCAAGTAGATAATACCAGTGGTTTTTGAGCAGTCATTTTTCCGCGAAAAGAAGAAAAAGTAAGAGCTGATAATCCAAAAGACCCCAGCTGAAGAAAATGTCGACGATGCAGCATAAGTAGACTTTTTATATCCCGAATGTAAGAAGAGATGTGGTAAGTTGGGTACTAGGTACCGGGTATTAAGTGTTAGATGAGATTTTACTCGGTAAATACTTTTTTGGTATTTCCCATTGCTTAATACCTAGTACCCAGCCTCTAATTAGTCCACATAAACATGTAACAACAAAACAATGAAGTGTAAAAAAAGCCATTATAGAAACCAGAGCTTTGTAGAATACAGATGAGCTGGTTTTATGCCAGATTTATTCATGTATCGTTATTATGCTATATCAAAACAAAGTCAAACACACAGTTACAGTCACTACTTCTTTATTTCTGTTGACCGCATTGGTCGCAGTTTTTAGTTTTAGTGCTTGCTCATCAAACTCGAATTCAGAAGAAGAAGCCTTGAGAAAAGATTCTCTTATTGCCGATTCTGTTGCAAAAGCAACCAGTCTTACTAAAGACAAGACAGTAATTACTACAGGAAAAGCAAAAGCGAATCCGGCTAAAAAGAATGGTCGCTGGGAAATTATTGTAGAACGTGATAGCAGATGGGAGGATGAATATGCAAAAATGATGATGGAAAAAGATCGTCAAGGTATTTATTATCGTACCGAGGTAAAACCCTCTTATCCGGGAGGCGAAAAAGCTTTGGCAAAATTCATACAAGAAAATATTGTATATCCTGAAGCTGCACTAGAAAATGGAGTAGAAGGGGAGGTTGTAGTAGGTTTTGCTGTTGATGAACGTGGTGTTATTTATACACCCATTATCAAAGGTGACCTAGCAGGTTATGGATTGGATGAAGCAGCAACCAATGTTGTTGCTAAAATGCCGGTTTGGAATCCGGGACAAATTAGGGGGATGAATGTAAAAAGTTATTTCAGTCTGCCTATAAAATTTAGGATTTACTAAGACTTTTCATTGGTCTGGTTATTTGGTTTTCCAAGTGCGACTCTCTTTCATAGAGGGTCGCTTTTTTATAAGTATTGGTCAAGTAATATTTCTAACCCATTGCTCCCTTTTCATCCATCTTTAGTTTACGGATCATCTCATCACTCAAGCTATCACTATACATGCCATAAGCGCTGATGAGAACACCTTTCACATGGCCGTCATGCGACTCGATAACGTACAGCACACTTGAATTACCCGGGTCAGTATCACCTTCAAATCGATGATGAGCCACAATATCAAATTGAGAGGGGATTAAACAAACACCTGTACTGGCACACTTGATCTGATCAAAAGCGAGATTGAAATCTGTGGTATATCCCTGCTGTTTTAAATCAGCCAACGCCTCTACTAAGTTGTCGTATGATTTCATAGTAGAAAGGTAGGAAGAAATGTCAGATGTAGGATGGCAGATGTTTGATTTAGAAACCAAAAGTGAGTAGAGAATAGTGAATAGTCAGTAGTAATACAATCTTACTGACTACTCACTATTCACTATTCACACTCTACTACCCCCCAATTCTGCTCTGCTCTTCAGTAGCACTTCCGGAGCTGCGTTTGTTGGTTTTGAAGCTTTTGCCAAAACGATAGTTGAAACTCAAATTCAGGATACTGTTTTCCCATCTGCTGTTAATGGTAGCATCTACGGTTGCATACTTTGCAGTTCCATTAAAACGCTGGATTTTAAATGGATCACGATAGTTCAAACTGATACGACCTTTATTATTCATTACAGATTTTGATACAGCGAGAGTAAACATTCCCATTCCTTTGTAGATCATTACACCATCCACACCTTTTGTATTGTAAAAACCATTGATCTCGGCATCCCATCCTTTCCCCAATTTGCTTTGTAATGCTCCGCTGAAATTTCCTGAGTTCACACTGATATCAATCAATGAATCATTTACTATACCCTTGAATTGGTTATTGAATAAGTTTGCATTCACACTCACGGTTAACCATTTTGTTACCGGCTTATAAAAATTGAAAGCGATGCCATATTGTTTTCTGGTGGCAATGTTCTTTCGGATCAAGAATGTTTCTTTCGTAGTTTCATTTTGTTCAATCACTTCAGAGATTACACCACTTGTATGTGAGTAGTTCAGCGTGGTAGTCAAAGCGCCGGCATAAGTATGCGTTAACTCAACATTGTTACTGAACTGTGGCTGCAGATTCGGATTTCCTTTTTGATATGTATACCTGTCTACAATGAATACAAACGGATTCAGATTTCTGTACTGCGGACGCATGATCCTGCGACCAAAATTCGCACCCAGCATGTGTTTTTCATTCAAATTATAACTCAAATAAAGGGTAGGGAAGAACTGTCCATAGGTATTTTTAAATTGAACATTAGTAGTTACTTGATCGCCTTTTGCATCCGTATATTCATAACGAAGTCCGGCCTGCATCGATAATTTCGTACTTAACGGGGTGTTGAGATTTACATAAGCTGCATACACATTCTCTTTGTAAATAAAGTAATTGGAACGTGTAAGGTCTGGAACACGGTTACCATTGATGATGCTATCAAAACGAATATTGTTATCGCTATTTACAAAACTCACTTTTGCACCCGCTTCAAATCTTCCTTTATTTTTCAATGGCTGTGCATAATCCAATTTACCAGCATACACATCAAATCCTGATGGGAGATAGCCTACTAAACTATCAGCTTTACCCACCAGATTGTTATTGGCATCATAGATACTATTGATAAAACGCTGACGATGTTTGTCTTTGTATTGAATATAATCAGCATCAAAACTTAATTCTTTTCCGGTTGAATCAAACTGATGACGGACATTCAAGTTGCTACTATAGTTGGTCACATTCGGCGTCATGTTGGTACTGCCATAGATGGTAGATTGTAAATTGCCTACGGCATCCGTTAGCTTGCTGACACTGTTGTTATTGTATTCCATCTTTGTGCCGAAACCATTCAAAGTCAAAGCAGCGGATGTTCTTTTTGAAAAAGTATAATCCATCCCCAGTTTACCTGAATGTGAATTGCGACTGTCAGGCATATAAGCACGCTGATCAAAAGTACCGGTGATATTTTTGGTGGTAGGGTTGATAAAGTTTCTTAGAATACTGAATTGCTGGAAGGCTTCTCGATAGCTATAGTTATAATTACCAAATACATTCAGTTTATTGATACGATAATTCAAATTGGTTCCCACACTTGCTTTTGGATAAACACCTTGCGCATAGCTTGTATTCACGTTACCATTGAAACCTTTGGTCTTGATCTTTTTTGTGCGAATATTGATCACACCTGAATTACCGGACGCATCAAAACGTGCAGGTGGATTGGTCATGATCTCGATCTGATCTAACTGATTCGCATTCATACCACGCAGCATATTGGCTAAGTCTTCACTACTCATGTAAGTTGGACGACCATCCAATAAAACAATCACCCCTTGTTTTCCTTTTAAACTGATATTTCCATCTCTATCCACAGCTACTCCAGGAGATTTTTCCAATACTTCCAATGCAGTATTGCCGGCATTGGAAGGGGAGGCGTCTACATTCACAACCATTTTATCGGCTTTCATTTCCAGAAAAGGCTTTTTACTGGTCACAGTTACTTCTCCCAATGAATTATCCTGGGCTTTCAAGGATACTGCACCCAGATTTAAAGCGCTGTTATTAGCAGTTAATGTGATAGGGGCGGTGTAAAAACGTTCATACCCAACACTATTCACACCAATGAGATAGTTTCCAAAAGGAATATTTTCAAAACTAAAAATTCCGTTTTTATCAGATACAGCTGCTTTTACCAGACCGGAATCTTTTTGTCTAAGTAAGGTGACAGAAGCACTTTCAATGGTGCGACCGCTGCCTGTTAGTGTACCGGTGATGGTACCAGATTGCTGTGCATAAGCTGACACAACTGTCGTAGTAATCAAAAGAACGAGGAGGGTAAAATACCTTTTCATGGGTGGTTGATTTTTGCGATTAACAGTGTAAAACTGTTCCACAAAACCCATGTACTCAACCGCATAAACATGTGTGTAGGGACGAATGGTGAATGTAGAAGATAAAGGGTTACAGTATCATGTAAGACGTTGATGAGGGAATATTGGTGTGCTTTCTTAACAAGTATCGAATGTGATTTCAACGTATCTTAATGCTCCATCTAAAACAAGATGAAATGAGAAAATGGGTTTTGATCTTTTTCGTACAGTTATTTGTAGGCTTGTATGGAAATTCACAATCTACTTCGTCTATCCGTTTTGGCGAAGCTGATTATACCACTGTGATGGAAGCTGCTCGTACACAACAAAGAAATGTACTCTTTTATTTTACGCATCCGTATTGTGCACCTTGTAAGATCATGGAGAGAACCGTATTCAATCAGCCTGATATTGTTAAGATGGTGGAAGAATCAACCATTCCGGTGAAAGTGGATTGTGTCGATGAAAAACCTTTTGCAAGAGCCATTCAAAAACGATTTGAGATCAACAGCTTTCCAACCTTGCTTATTGTAGATAGTGCAGGGAACATTCTCGATGAATCCAATGGTTTTATGGATAAGGAAGAACTGACTGTGTTTATGCAAGAAAGTAAAATGGGGTTATCGGTGTCTTTATTGCATCAAAAGCTACTGTCTGGTACTGCAAGTCTTCGTGAAGTAGCCCGTTATTGTAAAAAGAGTAAGTATCCGCCATCCTGTACACAAAATTATAATTGTGTAACAGATAGTGTTTTGACGGTAGTTTTTCATCGTACACCTGATTCATTGAAAACGGAGGCAGTTTGGTGGAATTTATTGGATAATTATGTACGCAATCCTTTATCACCGGCATTTCAATATTTATTGAACCATGAGCAGATCTATATTCAAAAATATGGGAAGCAGTATGTGGATCAGGTCATTTATCATACGCTGAATCGATTCTGGTCAGGAAATATGTCTTCGAATCAATATAAAATGGCCGGAGAATATGTACGTTCGATTGCCAACAAACACCCTCAAGCGAAAGCATTGGAAACGTATTATGGGATATTGGACAGTTTTACAGCCATCCAAAACGGAAAAACAAGCTGGGAAAAGCAGATCGCAACGGTAGATCGATTGGTGAATCAATGGTATCACGTATTGAGTATGTATGAAATAATGAACTGGGTAAAGGATCTTTGTAAAAGATATCCGCGCAATCAACGGATGATCCAACGCGCCAGGAATTGGATGGATCGATTGGTGAGTTTAGATAAAACGGATACTTATATATTACATGAAGTGTTGGCGGATGTGCAATTGATACAGCGACAAAATCTATCCGCCAAAGAAAGCCTGCAAAAAGCCATCCAAATTGCGAAATCTGCGAATGAAGATCATGAGACGATTGTAGAATTGCAGCGTAAGTATCAGTCAATCAAATAGTTAGCATTCATTTATACACCATATCCGCTGCCATTTCATTTGCTATAATATTTCCTATAATTAATATTATGTTAAATCGCACACAGCGAAATACGAGTAAAAAAGAAAACGGCCAACGCTTCTATTGTAGATATCTTTAGTTACGAACTTCTTGTATGAAGAAAATCATTAAGGATACTGACCTCATCATTTTATTACTTTCATTATTCGTCTTCATCTTTTGGATGATCAGTATTTCTATCAATGTATATTCTTACATGGTTACCGGAGCTCTTTACGAATTACTTGCTTTACCTATGATTGCATTGGGTTTTGTACTTCCTATTATTACGCTGTACCGCATCTTTAAAAAATCATTCAGAAGCGTTTTATTCCCCATACTATCCCTCTTATTATTATTGATGACTTTTCTGGTATTGCATTTCCATTAAAAATAAAAGCGCTTTTAGCGATATTAAATGTCAAATAGCAAATATCAGATATGCTATTTGGGAAAATGATAAATCAACTTAACCTCTCAATAAAATCACATCTAACATCCTACATCAGAAATCAGACATCTGCGATCTGCCATCCCCTCCGTATTTTTACACCCTATGCATATCCTCATCGTCAACAACACAGCAATTCCAGCATTGAAATATGGCGGTACAGAACGTGTGATCTGGTGGTTAGGGAAAGCGTTGGTAAAGGCCGGACATCAAGTTTCTTATCTGGTGGCTCCGGGTTCCATTTGTCCGTTTGCAGAAGTATATCCTTTTGATCCTTCACAGCCATTCAATCAGCAAGTGCCCAAAGACAAAGGCATCGATATCATACACCTCAATCATGGTGTCAATGAAATGCCATTACTTCCTCATTTGATGACCATGCATGGCAATATGAATGAACAAATTCCCCTGCCTGTCAATACCGTTTTTGTTTCACGCAACCATGCAGAACGTTTTTGTAGTGACTCATATGTGTGCAATGGAATCGACCCGGATGATTATGGAGATCCGGCACTTCAATCTCCCCGATCCTATCTACATTTTCTCGGAGATGCTGCTTGGAGGGTCAAAAATGTACAAGGCGCCATTGATGTTTCCAAAAAGGCAAAATGGCCTTTGCATGTGATCGGTGGACATCGTTTCAATTTCAATCAGGGTATTCGTCTTACGTTTGATACCCATGTTCATTTCCATGGCATGAAAGGTGGAGAAGAAAAAAACAATATCCTTCGACAGTCAGCCGGTATCTTGTTTCCGGTTCGATGGCATGAGCCTTTCGGATTGGCTATCACTGAGAGTTTATATTTTGGTTGCCCAGTTTTCGGAACACCCTATGGGTCTCTTTCTGAGATCGTTACAAAGGATGTTGGTTATTTATCTGCGAGTAAAAAAGAGTTGGCACAGGCTTTACAACAGATCGATCAATATGACCGCAAGCGCTGTCATGAACGTGTGATGGACGAGTTCACAGCCACTCATATGATGCATGCTTATCTACTGAATTATGAAAAAGTTTTGAACGGACATACGCTGAACCACCATTCTCCCGTTCTTAAAGAAATTCAGGATGAGAAATTTTTACCTTTCGGAGAGTAACAGACCAATGGTCAATAGCTTATGGCTAATAGCAGGTGCTTTTTTCTTATTGGTAGGTTGCGGAAGAAAGATCACGGAAAGTGGACAAGCATCTTTTTATGGTGATGGCGATGGTTATCATGGTAGAAAGACTGCCAATGGTGAACGCTTCAGTAAAAACAAATTGACCGCTGCTCACAAGACCATTCCATTTGGCACCATCGTTAAAGTAACCAATCTCTCCAACGGCAAAACGGTTAAAGTGCGTATCAATGACAGAGGCCCCTTTGTAAAAGGACGTATCATCGACCTAAGTCTCAAAGCCGCCAAAAAAATTGACATGCGTGGAAAAGGTGTGGCAGATGTGAGACTCAAATACAAGAAGAATAAGTGAGATCTTTGATTTCTTGATTTTATGATTTGAGTATATCAAATTCAAATCATAAAATCACAGATCAAAAAATCAAACTTCTACTCACCTGTTACCCGAATAATCCTCCCCGGCCCTTCAACTGAGACATAGATATTACCATCAGGGCCTTGTATCACATTTCGTACGCGTCCGATGCCTTCTAATATTTTTTCATCTTTCACAATGGTTGTTCCATTCAATATGGCTCGACTCACATAATTGAATTTGAGTGAACCGGTCAGGATATTACCTTTCCATGATTTGAATTGATCACTTGTGATCACTGTCATTCCACTTGGTGCGATGGATGGAACCCAATATTTGAGTGGTGCTGTAATGCCATTAGCTGTTGGGTTCGCAGAAACAGTAACACCATCATAGTTTTTCCCATAACTCACCAAAGGCCAGCCATAGTTTTTTCCTTTTTCAATGAGATTGATTTCATCGCCCCCCATTGGTCCATGTTCATGTTCCCAAATACGGTTGTTGACAGCATCGTAGATCAATCCTTGTGGATTGCGGTGTCCGTAAGAGTATACAGTGCTTGTTGTTGTATTTCCGGGAAGAATGGGATTGTCGGCGGGTATTTTACCATCATCGGTCATGCGATGTATCTTACCCCAATCGCTTTTGGTATCCTGTGCATTCATATTACCACTTCCCACTCCTCCATAACTCGTTCCACCGCCCTCTCCTACACTCAAGTATAAAAATCCGGCTTTATCAAAAATGATGCGACTACCGTAGTGTCCATACCAAGTATTGGATGTTTTGGTTTGAAAAATAGTTTCAGCGTTGATGATGTTATTGCCATTGAGTTTAAAACGTGTGAGTTTCAATAATGCACCATTGACACCGTTTTCAGTAGCAGCATAAGAAATATAGATCCAACCATTGGTAGCATAGTTGGGGTGAACTTTGATGTCTAATAATCCACCTTGTCCATTACTGATGATACCGGACGGAACACCGCTGATCTCTTGAACAGCACCTCCGGTGGTATACCTTGCGATAGTACCTTTCTTTTCTGTGAAAAGAAGATCACCGTTCGGAAGAAAATCCATCCCCCAAATGATCTCTCGATTGTTAACAATGACAGCCGTTTTGATAGCAGGGTCTCCAACCGAGGGTATTTCAGTGTTTTTATTGGAAGAGCCTTGGCATGAGCCAAGCAAGATCGTTAAACCTAGTAAGGAATTGAAGATGGATGTTTTCATGATAGTGGTATTGAAAGTAGCATTAAATGTAAAAGTTCTTGATTGCAAATAAAAAGCCCTGTTAGTGGTTTAACAGGGCTTTTTAAAATTGGTTGTTTAATTTTTTTTAGAACTTGTTGTGTAAAGCATCAAATTCTTTGTATTTGGCTTCAAAAGCATCAAAGGCTGCATTGTCCTTACCTCTTGCTTTGTCACGCTTGTATGCGTACAAATTCGCTAACCAGTCAACTGAGCGATTGATCACACTCTTTTCGCTGTTGGTTCTGGTACTTTTATCTTTTAAAATAGTATATGCTTTTTGTAACCATTCAATGGCTTGGTCTACTTGTTTGGCAATTGAAGGTTCTAAGGCAGCATTGGCTTTTAGGAAGGGTTCAGCTTCTGCTTTCGCTTTTGCTTCAACAGCAGCTTTCTTCTTAGGATCTTTTTCAACAGGTTTTTCAGCATTGATTCTTTGTACAGAACGGATGTTCTCACGGATCATATCATCCAAGCTGGCAAAAGTGTTGTAGCTCACCACACCAACGTTAAAAGCAGCGATGGCATTGGTATTATTTTTAGCATACGCTTTTTTAAATGCTTCAATGGATTTGTCGGTATATTTTGCAGTGGTGGCACTATCTAAGTCTTCTTTGTTTTTGGCATTCGCAAATGCTTCGCCAAATAAGAGGTATTTATTTTCTGAGAGGGTACCTGCCGCATCTTCTTTATCATACATTTCTGTCTTGGCTTTCAGATCGTAAGTATCAATGAAATCCATCTCATAGCTTTCCCATTCCTTGCTTTTATCAGGGAAAACTTCATTGGCTAACACCAAATTCTTCTTGAATTGTGCTTCATCTTTTTTGCCATTGGTATAGTAGTCCAATAAGAATCGATACACATCTACATAGTTGGTATCATTGATCTTATTGTCCGCTAAACGCTGATAATATTCGGCAGCTGTTGCTGTTTTCTTTGCATTCTGAAAGGCATAAGCGGCATACAAAATGGAAGTAGTATCCATTTTCAGGTTATTGCTTGTCCATTTATTGACAATGATCTGATCAATGTAACGAATGGCATTAGCGAAAGATTCGCCTGCATTGGCCCATTCTTTGGCATTGAAACTACCGGTGCCTTTGTTGATGAAACCAAAATACATATCGAAATATGCTCCGATACCATCTTTTTCTTTAGCAACCGCATAGGTAGGATCCATTTCTTCGTACTTCTTCAATGCAGCTTCAGCTTCAGCACCTGCATTGGCATATTTCGCATTCAATTCGGGTGATTTAAATATCGCAGCATAGATCTTTCCTTTTAACATATAGGTCTCTGCTTTAGCCTGTGCTTTTGGATCCGCAGCTAATTTGTCGATCTCAGTTTTTGCATCTTCCACTCTGCCTAATACCAGTGCATTTTGTACCTTTTTATAATCCTGAGCGGTAACAAACTGCAATGTAGCAGCGAACATGGAAAGCATAAATAGCTTCTTCATAACGGGAGGTTTTTAAACTTGGTTTTCGTTAGTGGTTGAATCGTTATTTTCTGTTGCAGGGTTTTCGTTTGATGGCTCATTATTCTCTATTGATTCAGGAGAAACAGTTTCTGTTTCTTCATCGTCTTCCTCGATCTGTGAAATAGCCGCTATCTCATCTCCTTCATCGATCCTGATCAATTTAACACCCTGAGTGGCTCTTCCCGCCTCACGGATCTCATTGATACTGGTTCGAATTGTGATACCTGATTTACAGGTAATGATAAGATCTTCTTTTTCAGTTACATACAATATGCCAACTAAACTTCCTGTTTTGTCGGTAACATTGATTGTTTTTACGCCTTTTCCACCTCGGTTCGTGATTCGGTATTCATCAATGGCCGTTCTTTTTCCAAAACCTTTTTCACTTACAACAAGGATGGTTCGGGTGGTATCTTCTTTATTTACACAGATCATGCCAATTACCTCATCTTTCTCATCTTCGACTTCAATACCTGCTACGCCAATCGCGCCTCTTCCCGTTGCACGAACTTTTTCCTCTTCAAAACGAATAGCCCTACCACTCTTTACGGCCAGCATGATCTCCGAATTCCCATCGGTCATTCTTGCTTCGAGTAACTCATCCCCTTCTACAATGGTAATGGCATTCACACCATTGGCCCTTGGTCGACTAAAATCTTCCAAAGAGGTCTTTTTGATGATCCCTTTCTTGGTACAAAGTACAATATAATGTTGCTGTACGAAATCTTTATCGGCAAGATTTTTAACATCAATGATCGCTTTTACCTTATCATCACCCGGCAATTGTATGAGGTTTTGGATGGCTCTACCTTTGCTTTGCTTCTCTCCTTCGGGGATTTCATAAACCCTCATCCAATAACATCGTCCTTTCTCGGTAAAGAACATCATGGTATCATGGGTTGATGCCACAAAGAGATGTTCTACATAGTCTTCTTCCCTTGTTTTTGAGCCAACAGCTCCTCTTCCTCCACGTCTTTGCTGACGATATTCTGAGGCAGAAGTTCTTTTAATATAACCGAGATGTGAAATGGTGATTACCACATCTTCTTCTTCGATCAAGTCTTCAATGCGCATTTCATCTGCGAGATATTGAATCTCACTCTTACGTGCATCACCAAACTGCTCTTTGATCTCGATCAACTCTTTTTTGATCAGATCATAACGAAGATCTTCACTTGCCAATAAAGCTTTTAGGTCTTTAATGGTATTGATCAAACCATTGAATTCTTCAATGATCTTATCTCTTTCCATGCCTGTTAAACGCTGCAAACGCAGTTCCAGAATAGCTTTCGCTTGCGCTTCTGATAAACCTTCTTCTTGCTTGTATAGTTCGTTTGAAAGGTCTGTAAATAATTCCTGCTTCAACAGCCACTTGGCTTCCTTGCTCTTACTGATCAGACTCTCTTTTGCTTCATCCGGAGTTCTGCTGGCACGAATCAGACTGATCACTTCATCCAGATGATCCAATGCTTTGAGGTACCCTTCCAAGATATGCGCACGTTCTTCGGCCTTGCGCAGATCGAATTTGGCTCTTCTGATCACGACCTCCATCCTGAAATCGATGAACTCAGCGATCAGATCGCGAAGGTTCATGATCTTAGGTTTACCTTTTGATAAGGCTACATTATTGATACCGTAACTGGTCTGTAATTCTGTGTATTTGTACAACTGATTGATAACAACCTGCGCCACAGCATCACGTTTTAAATCCAGTACAATACGTGTTCCTTCACGCTTGTTACTTTCATTGTTCACGTGAGCAATCCCTTCAACGGTCTTATCATTCACCAATTGTCCGATACGATCTGTCAACTGGTCTCTATTCACCTGATATGGCACTTCTGTGATAACGATCTGCTCGCGACCACTTTGTTTGGTATCTACATGACACTTACCACGCACAACTACTCTTCCTCTTCCTGTTAGCAAGGCCTGTCTCACACCTTCCATACCATAGATAACACCTCCGGTTGGAAAATCAGGGGCTTTTACATATTGAATCAGTTCTTCACCTGTAATTTCTCTGTTTTCAATGAATGCAACACATCCATCTACCACTTCACTGAGGTTATGTGGCATCATGTTGGTAGCCATACCTACAGCGATACCTGATGAGCCATTCACCAATAACTGTGGAATACGTGAAGGAAGTACCGTAGGTTCCTGTAAAGAATCATCAAAATTCAATTGAAAATCGACGGTTTCTTTTTCGATATCATCCAACATGGCTTCTGCCACTTTCTGCAAACGTGCTTCCGTATAACGCATGGCCGCAGGTGGATCGCCATCCTGGTTACCAAAGTTACCCTGTCCGTCTACCAGTGTATAACGCATGGTCCAATCTTGCGCCATACGCACCAAAGTATCATAGATAGATGAGTCACCGTGTGGGTGATACTTACCCATCACCTCACCCACAATACGGGCAGATTTTTTGTAAGGCTTATTGCTGTTATTGCCCAGTTCATTCATCGCATATAAAACCCTGCGATGTACAGGTTTAAACCCATCTCTGGCATCAGGTAAAGCTCGACCCACGATCACCGACATGGAATAGTCGATGTAGGCGGTCTTCATTTGTTCTTCAATATTGACCTGTATAATGCGGTCGTTATCGCTCGTCTGTTCGGGTAGCAGATTTTCTTCCATGTTCTCGTTTAGCGTACGTATTTTTTAGTTCTTGCCACTAGATTTTCATACCTGTAAATCTAGGATGGCGAAGATAGTTTTTTTAGATGGGAAAAAGGGGCTGAAACGGCTGTTTTTTAAGCTGTTTTATCCACAAAACTGCATAAAAAAACACCTTGTTTTTCCATGGCTGTGGGCGATGGGAAAACAAAGGTGTTTTGTCCTTCTATTACCTTAAATGCGCGAGACTTAATTGGTTACTTTTCTGATGTCCGAACTACCGCTTTTGGAGGTACGTGCATTCGCATTTCCCTTATAGTGGATATCACTTCCACCTGAGGCATTGGCATCCATTTCCTTGTTTACGGTGATATACACATCACTTCCTCCGCTAGAAATAACATTACATACATCTGTGATCAATCCATATCCTCCCACATCACTTCCACCCGATGCACTGATTCTGGCTTTGGCTGCCCTTCCTTTCAGATTGGCATCACTACCACCACTGGCGGTAAGACTCAAGTCATCACAGGCCACTTCTCCTTTCAGGTCTGAACCACCTGAAATAGAAATGCTCAGTTTATTGCTCTTGATCACACTTTCAAAAGCCACATCCGACCCTCCTGATGCACTTAGCTTATCCAACTGCTTTACAGATACATAGGCTTTCAATTTTTTATTGCCACTATTAATGCCCCAATTCCAGCTATTGTTTTTCTCATAATAGATCTTCAAGACCCCATCCACCACTTCAGTTATGATCTTATCACGGTATTCATCCGAAGATGCACTCACTGCTACTGCTTCTTCAGATGATTGGGTGAGATACAGATCGATTCCACTGGATACTTGCACCCCGTGGAAGTTTTTCAATCCACTACGACTTTGCGCATTGGCATCACGGATGGTTTTTTGTGCAGAAAGGGCTCCGGTCAATAAGAGTACCGAAACGAATAAAGAAATGACTTGTTTCATGTAGGTAATTTTGAAGTTAAACGGATGATCTTTTGATAAGTTACAGCCAACCCCTAAAAACTTGATGTGACCAAATCCGGTATTGATGGATAGATATCTTCCATTCATCTTTACAGAATTTACATTCCCCATTTCTGCTTAGCTTGCGGCATGTTTTTTCAGCATACACATATCCTTGTTTTTGGTGCCGGTAAATCTGCCACCGTTTTAATCGATTACCTGAAAAGAGAAACCCGTACCAGAAATTGGCAATTGACCGTTGCTGATGCTGACCACGCCACTGTGTTACAGAAACTTGGTTCAGAATCTCACACCCATGCCGTTCAAATCGATATTTTACATACCGAAAAAAGAAGAGCATTGATCGCATCTGCAGATGTGGTGATTTCACTAATGCCTCCTACCCTTCATTATCATGTGGCATTGGATTGCTTAGACCTTGGAAAACATTTACTTACCGCTTCTTATGTTGATGATAAAATCAAAGCACTTCAATCAGAAATAGCTGCAAAAGGAATATTGTTTTTATGTGAAATGGGATTGGATCCCGGTATTGATCATATGAGCGCCATGCAACTGATCCATCATATCAAAGCGCAAGGCGGAAGTATTCATAGCTTTAAATCGCATTGCGGCGGACTGGTAGCACCGGAAAGTGATAATAATCCTTGGCATTATAAGATCAGTTGGAACCCTCGTAATGTAGTATTAGCTGGCAAAGCAGGCGCTATTTTTTTGAAAGAGGGCAAAGAACATGAAATTGCTTATGATCAATTATTCCATCAATCAGGTTCAGTAGAAGTTCCAACCATTGGATCATTGGCTTATTATGCTAATAGAGACTCTCTGAGTTATATCGATAAATATGATTTGCAAAGCTGTACTGAATTCATCAGAACCACACTTCGATACCCTGATTTCTGTAAAGGCTGGGCTACCATCGTTGATCTAAAACTTACCGATGAATCTCAGACCTATGCAACAGATGGTCTAACCATGCTTGATTTTCTTCAATCTCATATTCAATATCACCAATTGCCTATTTCAATAGATCGCCTTTCCAACGATCCTCTGATTGAAAGCATGTTACTGAGTCTGGGTTTGAACAACAGTAATTTGCTTATCAACAAAGGCACTTGTACTGCTGCAGATATTCTTCAATGGAGAATGGAAGCTTGCTGGGTGTTGGAACCTACGGACAAGGATATGATCGTAATGCTACATGAAATTGAATACGAGTTGAATGGGCAGCAAAAAAGCGTAAAAAGCAGTTTGGTAGTGAAAGGTGAAGACCATCTGCGTACTGCCATGGCGAAAACGGTCGGATTACCATTAGGAATTGCCGCTATTTTGATCGGCGAAAAATCATTGACAGAAAAGGGTCTGCATATCCCAATCATCCCTACAATCTATACACCCGTATTATCAATGTTGGAAAAAGAAGGCATTGTATTTCATGAAGTAGAAAACTGATGGCTCAGCACTTTACTTCCGTTTCTTTTTACCACTCTCCTTTTCACCTTTCACTTTTGACTTTTCACCCTTACCCTCTATGACCCACTCATAATCCAATTGTCTCTTTTCCAGATTAGCCGCTACAACCTTAATGGTTACTTTATCTCCCATTCGAAAGGTTCTGCCACTTCTTCTTCCTACCAAACTATAATCACTTTCCACGAGTCTGAAATCATCATAATCACTTAATCCGATCAGGCTTACCAATCCTTCGCATTTGTGTTCTACTGTTTCTACCCAGAATCCAAAACTTGCTACACCACTCACAACACCTTCAAAAGTTTCCCCCAGATAATCGCGCATGTATTCTACTTGCTTGTATTTGTTACCTGCACGTTCGCACTCCATTGCAGCGCGTTCTCTATCGCTACTATGTTTACATTTCTCTTCCATTTTCTTATCGATCATCGGCTTTCCCTGTAGTACTGATTCCAATACCCTGTGAACCATAACATCAGGATATCTTCTGATTGGAGAAGTAAAGTGACAATAATATTCGAATGCCAATCCGTAGTGACCAATATTCTCCGTCGTATATACAGCTTTGGCCATCGTTCTGATACCCAGCTGCTCCAATACATGTTGTTCGGGTTTGCCTTTCACAGCCTCCAGCATTTCATTGAAACTTCTGGCAATGGATTCAGGTGAACCCAGATCAAATTTGTGTCCGTATTTTTTGGCAAATTCCATAAAGGGAGCCAGCCTTTCTGTATCCGGTTGGTCATGCACGCGATACGGAAATGGGATTGTTTTTTTATTGATCTGAATTTTGGAAACATTCTCCGCTACAGTTCGATTGGCCAACAGCATAAACTCTTCGATCAATTGATGTGCTTCCTTACTTTCCTTCACCACAATGCCTACCGGCTTTCCTTTCTCGTCCAATTTAAAACGAACTTCTTGTGAAGAAAAATTGATCGCTCCTTTACTGAATCTTTTCTTTCGCATCTTTTGTGCGAAATCATTCAGCAATAATATATCTTCTGAAAACTTCCCTTCTTTGTTTTCAATGATCTCCTGTACATCTTCATAAGTAAAACGATGATCAGAATGAATCACAGTTCTTCCCAACCAATATTGTTTGATTTCTCCTTTTGCACTCATTTGAAAAATGGCTGAAAAAGTAAACTTGTCTTCATGAGGTCTGAGAGAACACAGTTCATTGGATATTCTTTCCGGCAACATTGGATTCACACGATCAGGGAGGTATACAGATGTTGCTCTTTTATAAGCTTCTTCATCCAGTTCTGTCTCAGGGTGAACATAATAACTCACATCTGCAATATGTACACCGATCTCATAAATACCATTGGACAATTTTCTGACTGAAATAGCATCATCAAAATCTTTGGCATCTATAGGATCAATGGTAAATGTGCGGATATCCCTACAGTCTTTTCTTTTTTTGATCTCTTCTGCGTCCAATACATCCGGTAATCTTTCTGCTTCTTCCAGTACATCTTCCGGGAAAAAAAGTGGGAATCCTGCCTGTGCCATCAATTCTTTCATGGCTGCATCGTTCTCATCTTCGGGCTGCATTACATTTACCACTTCTCCGACCGGTTTTTTATCCTCTTTATCCCATTTCACCAGTCGCGCTACTACCCTGTCTTTATTTTTTGCACCATTCAATGCTGATAAAGGAATAAATAGATCAGGCATCGGCTTGTCTGTATCCGGAACAAAAAATGCGAAGTTGGTAGAGAGTTGTATATGACCAATGAATTCTGTTTGTCTTCTGCTGACCACTTCGGTGATCTTTCCTTCTTTTTTTCCGGTTCTTCCATTTTCTCTGACCACTTTAACACGTACCACATCACCATTCAACGCATTTATAAAATCACCGGGGCGTACCAATACATCACCACTTCCATTGTCAATAACCACATAACCCATTCCTGAACGGGTTACTTCCAGTTTCCCTTTCAGTAATTGCGCCGTTACGGTTTTTTGTTTTTGCTTTTGCTTCTTTTGCTTGGAAGTTTTCTTACTCATGATAATGGCTTGTACCTAAAGTTCCTGATAAAATCAGTAACCATACGATTAAATTGTTCACCTTCTCCAAACAAAAAATCGTGACGAATGGGAAGAACATACATTGGTAATGTTGACAAATCTTCTCTGAACTTTAAAAGTCGTACTGCATCTTTTTCAGTCGTGAGAATGATCTTGTCCTTGGCATGGATGGCATCAAATTTTTCTTTGATTTCATTGAGGTCATCGATGGTGAAAATATGGTGATCGGAATAATCCTGCTGGTAATAAGTGTGTGTACGCTCATGCAAATACTCTTTCAAGGGCTTAGGATTGGCAATACCACATACCAGTAAAACCTCATCTCGGGGTGTCAGTAACCACTCATCTTCATAATTGAAAATATGATAAGGTACCCCATATGCGATTCTTGTAAAAAATACTTTTTGATCAGCCCGAGGTTTAAGGTTTCGAATGATCTGCTGCTTTTTTTCAAAGGATAGATCTACAGGGCATTTGGTAACTACAATGATATCAGCTCGTCTGGCCGACCTTCTCTCATCACGAAGATCACCAGTGGGCAAAAAGAAATCGTTGACATAAATATTGCTATACTCAGTCAATAGTATATTGAACCCTGCATTGACAGAACGATGCTGAAAAGCATCATCAAGAATGATGGCTTGAAGATCAGGAACATCTTGGAGCAATTGTGGAATAGCAACCAATCTTTCTTCTCCCACAGCTACAGGTATTTGTGGGAATTTCATATGAAATAACATAGGTTCGTCGCCTATCTCGAGTGCTGTAGTGTTGGTATTGGCTAATGCGTAACCTTTTGTTTTTCGTTTGTATCCTCTACTGAGTGTACCTACTTTGAATTGTGGCGACAATAAATACAGCAAATATTCAACCATGGGCGATTTGCCGGTGCCTCCTACCGCTAAATTACCTACACAGATCAAAGGGAAATTGAAAGATGCTGATTTTAAGTATTGTTTATCGAACATCCAATTGCGGATACGAATGACGAGCCCATATAACAATGCAACCGGCAACAATAATACCCTGAAAGAAGTAAGAAATATCGTATTAAAATTCATAAACCTCGTTCGGCGTGATACAGTAGTTCAAAGGTACGTCAAATTCGTGGGTGTCTGCGATCAATGGAATGGGATCAAAATAACTAAATCCGATGGTCACGGCATCGGCACGACATTGTTGCAGATAGCGATCATAAAACCCTTTTCCATATCCAACCCTGTAACCTTTGGTATCACAGATCAGCATTGGAACAAAAATTAGATCAATGTCGATCGGATCAACAGGTGCTATTGCGGGAGGTTCTGTGATCCCCCATGCATTTACTGTATACACTGTGTCTTCATCGATCAAATGTGCGGTCATTGTTCCATTCTCTTGATCTGATACAGGATAGGCCATTCTTAATCCCGGCACCATATGTCTCAAATAACCGGAAAACAAATGCGTATTTGGCTCAGCTTGTCCGGATATTGGCCAATAAGTGAACAAAGTATGAATGCTGTTAAAATCAAATTGCTGGAACTGTATCAACATCAGATCATCCATACGCAAACGTTCATGACCCTGTAGCTCTGTTCGTTTGGCTTTATAGATCTTTCTTAAAGCATCTTTCGTCATGTCAATCTTTTAAATAGCGATGCAGATTGCTCCTGATATGATCTGCCTGTTCGCGGATGAATGTTGGATTGATCTCTGTAAGATAAGGTATAGAGCCCAAAGATGGATAACCACTCCAATCCACGATCTCCTCTTCATAATTGAGGTACTGATCATTGAATATCCATCCTATCACATCGATACCTGATTGCTTACAGTAAGCAGCGGTTAGTCTTGAATGATTGATGCTGCCCAAATAATTACGACTTACTAATATGACCCTGGCATTTAATGACAAGATTAGATCTGCGATGCTCTTTTCATCATTCAATGGTACCAATAATCCCCCGGCACCCTCCACTACTAATAATTGATCTTCGGATTCATGGATGATCTGTTTTGCTTTATAAGTAATCAAATCGATATCAATGACTTTATTTTCTGCTCTCGCAGCAATATGAGGTGATGCCGGCATTGCCAAACAATACACTTCCGGATGGATAATCGTTTTGCTATTCGAAAGTAATTGCTGAACCCTTTGTGCATCAGTTCCGGTTTCAAAACCCGCCTGTACCGGCTTCCAATAATTTGCTTCCAAAGATTCTGTAACAATAGCAGATACTACTGTTTTACCAATTTCAGTTCCGATACCTGTTATGAAGATGGGTCGTTTCATTTAGTTGGTGAACCATGGTCTATAGTCCATGGTTTTTGTTTTATGATAATTTGTTTAAAGAATTTGATGATACCTAAATAAAATATTTTAACCATTTCATCAACTTAACTACTCACAAAAAACGAAAACAAAGTAGTTCCATAATTTCTTTGAAAACTGAAACCTTCAAATTTTTCATAGTTATTTCTAGGAGTGTGTTCAAGAACAAAAAAACCACCTTTTCGGATCATATTTTTTGATACAATGATCTTTGGTATTTCATCAATGGTTCCCAAAGCATAAGGTGGGCCTGCAAAAATAAAATCGAAGCTTTCATCGCATGATTGCAGGTAGGCAAATACATCCATCTTAAGCACTTTATAATTTTCCATACCCAGCATGTCAGCATTTTTTTTGATGAATGCATGCATGATGGGATCTTTTTCAATGATGGTCAATTGTGCAGCACCTCGAGAGGCTAACTCATAACTAATACATCCTGTTCCTCCAAAGAGATCAAGGGTATCGATGCCTTCGAAATCCATTCTGTTTTGAAGAATGTTGAATAAACCCTCTTTAGCAATATCAGTAGTAGGTCTGGTATGTGGCATTTGGGCGGGCGGACTAATCCTCCTGCCTCCCCATTTTCCGGAAATGATTCTCATATCGTATGATTAAAGAACGGGGTAAAATAATGAGGGTGATGCGACTCAAGCATCTCAGGCATCAATATCGATTCATCCGGGTTCATGAAAGATCGATTGGGGAATATTTGTTGTATCTGTTGATGCAATTCACCATGTGGTTCAATAAAACCGCTCATTTCTATCGATGCTTTTTCCGGAGTCAGGTTGTGTTCTCGTAGTATTGATAAGGCATAAAAACACAAGTCATTAGCATTTTCAAAACTGTATGATTGAATCAAATGCAATTGACCATTGATCATTAACACAGCAATGAATGATTGAGGATATACTTGCATTTGCAGCAATACTTCAGGCAAGTCCTGTCTTGTAAAAAGATGATTTAGTATCTCGGTATAAATATGATGTCCTTGAAATAAGTGAAAATGTCTAACAGCCTGATCAAGAATGGTTTTTTTGATACGATAACTATTGACCATTGCTACTGGATCAGCCAGCTTATCATTTTTTTGCTCATGTCTTTGCGACTCACCATACACAAGAGATAAATAATCTGCTGCTGCAGCACTGTTCATTTTTTCAGCGGGTATGATCAGGGCTTCACGGAAATTATAACAAAGGTCTACACTCCCTGAATATTTATCCAATAAAACAGAGTTGTTTTTTACCTCAAAGAAAACGTCACTCCAATCATTGATATCGTTGTCTAATTCAAAAAATTCAAATGCTGCAATCGCTTTTTGATGAGTTATAGAGCAGGCTACATACAAAGGACCTATTTCTACCCGAAGTTGATACTCAGGACCTGAAACCACCGAGGTTGGCGGATAGAATGCCATTGTTTTTCTTGCCATACAATCGATATTGTTTGCAATGATATAAAAAAAGCGACTGATTTGTGCACAGGTTAAAATTGTAGCTTTGCCCGCGTTTATGGGAACTGGAACAACGAATATGAATTTACAGGTGTCGATCAGTCATAGACAGATACTGAGTATCGCTTTGCCTATTACTGCTTCTATCATCGTTCCGCAAATAAATTTTATTACCAATAACATCTTCTTAAGCGGGTTGGGACAGCAGGAATTAGGTGTTGCTGGCATTACCGGGGTGTATTATTTGATCTTTGCGGTCATTGGACAGGGTCTTAACAACGGATTACAAGCATTGATTTCACGAAGAGCCGGTGAGAACAGGGTTGATCAAATAGGGAGTTTGTTTTTTCAAGGTATCCGTATTTCATTGGTATTGGCTTTGCTTGGAATATTGATCACCTGGTTTTTTGCGCCAATCCTCTTCAAATATGCGTTGCAAGATCAAGAACGGGTAGAGATGGCGGTATCCTTTTTGAATATCCGGATCTTAGGCCTCCCTTTTTTGTATGTATACCAAATGCGTAATGCATTATTGGTTGGTACCAATCAAAGTCGTTTTTTGATCATTGGAACTGCTACTGAAGCCATCACCAATGTTTATTTTGATTATGGGTTCATATATGGCAAACTCGGATTACCCGAGTTAGGGTTCAATGGAGCTGCTTATGCTTCCATTCTCTCTGAAATAGCAGGTTTATTTGTGATATTCTTTGTGATACAAGCAAAG
Organism: Brevundimonas vancanneytii; assembly: GCA_943368425.1. Classification (GTDB taxonomy): domain Bacteria; phylum Bacteroidota; class Bacteroidia; order Chitinophagales; family Chitinophagaceae; genus Sediminibacterium; species Sediminibacterium vancanneytii_A. The sequence continues at coordinate 610,167 of CALRLC020000001.1, read as the reverse complement.
GGTATCAGTAAGAATCTGAACTTGTTTCAAAACATGAAGTATGATTGGGGAAATATAAAACTGATCCTTCGTATCTCTTTCCCCGTGATCCTTCAGTTTGCTATTAGTATCATTAGTTGGGAGTTTTTTTATATACTGATTGAACACCATGGAGCCAGAGATTTAGCTATCTCCAATACGATGCGTAATATTTTCGGATTCTTCGGTTGCTTTACCTGGGCTTTTGGTGCTACTGCCAATAGTATGGTAAGCAATATTATTGGTCAAGGCAAACAAGAACGTGTAACCGAATTGGTTAATAAGATCATGTTGTGGAGTGTTGGTTTTGCTGTTTTGGTATGTACAATACTTAATCTTTTTCCCTATAGTTTCTTATCGGTCTATGGACAAGGAGATGAATTTATAACAGCAGCCATTCCCGTGATGCGTATAGTTTCTATCGCTTTAGTATTTATGTCTGTATCAGTGATCTGGCTAAACGCCGTTACAGGTACAGGTAATACAAAAGTGAATCTATACAGCGAGACTGCAGCAATTATTCTTTATTGCCTTTATGTTTACCTTGTCCTTGAAAAGTTTCAGTTATCCATAGAATGGGGATGGGCCAGTGAAATGCTTTATTGGACAACTTTGTTCATCCCTTCTTTTTGGTATATGCGTAGCGGTAGGTGGAAAAAACAAAAGTTGTAAAGATTAATTACAATTAACCCTTTAACTTTTCAACCAACTCAGCATATTGTTCCATTGCTGTTTCTTTGGTCATTCCCTTTAGTTTCTCCCAAGCCTCATGTTTGAATTTGGCAACAAAATCAAAAGGGTTCGATGGCCCTGATTCTGTATTATCACCTTCGGTAGCTTGTTTATAAAGCGAATAAAGTTTCAACAAGGTTTCATTGTCAGGCTTTTCTGATAATGTTTTGCTATTGGCAACAGCAGCAGTGAAACGTTCTAGTAATGACATTTGATTGGGTTGATGATGTTATTGAATAGCTTCAAGCATTTTGGCGCCCTCAGCTTTAATGGCAGGGTCATCTCCTGTTCTTACAGGTAATTTTACAAGTTTATTCAACACTTCAATGGCTTTTGCAGGTTGTCTGGCTTCTTTGTAAGCCCTAGCTAGATCCAAATAGTTCAACGCAAAATATGGTTCAAGTGTTTTACATTTTTCCATAAAAAAAATGGCTTTCTCCAAATCGCCTGATGGCAGTCCTCCATAAAATAATTTAACGGCAGCTTTCTTGAGTCCTGATAAAGTGACCATTTCATAGTGCCATTTACCCAGAGTGTAATTGGCTTTTCCATGATCAGGATTCATGGATAATGCTTTATCAGAGTACAACTTAATGTCTTTCACATAAGCAACGATCTGCTTGTTCTCGGTTTCAATATCCGTCATTCTGCCGGAGATCATGGCCATTGCATATGCAGCATCTGCATGATTGCTATCAGCTTGCCAAGCTCTTTTGGCATATGATAATGCCGTTTCATAAAACAAACGCTTATTGTTTTTATCTGCTTGTCTCCCACCAATGGAGGCACTTAATTCGGCTGCTTTTACCAATGCTTTTATATTTGCCGGATCTTGTGTGAGTACAAGTTTGTATTTCTCCAAAGCCTCATTTTCCTTTTGAACCCTTTCAAAATTGGATGCTTCTTTCATCAAAACATTGATATCCTGTGCCTGGAGTGAAAATGACAGTGTTATCAGTAAACAAAAGGAGATCAATTGTATAATATGCACTCTTTTCATGGAATATCTTTTCTGTGAATAGTGAGTGATACACCCGTTGATCCTTGAAAAGCAGGAATCGGAGGATGCTGTTTTTGAATCGAAATATGTACTGTTTCACTCAGAGAAAATTGTGCCAGAATTTCAAGAGCGACCTCAGATGCAACAGTTTCTAATAAAGGAGTTGCAATCGCCATTCTTTTTTTAACTAAGTCATACAATGAAACATAGTCAATCGTACCCTCGATAGTAGTGATAGGATATTTTGAAGGACGATAATCAACGGATACATCTACAAGAAAGTCATTTCCCAATACCCTCTCTTCTGCATATACTCCATGGTATGCATGTATCATGACATTATGAAGATGAATTGAAAGCATGACGAAAAATAAGGAATAAGAAATAAGGAATACGAAATAAGAAACAAGGAATTTGACTTTACTTTCTGATTTCTCATTCCTTATTTCCTATTTCTCAGTTTATCAAGCAAGTCCTTTTGCTGTTAGGTATCTTTCTGCATCCAATGCGGCCATACAACCACTGCCGGCTGCTGTTACAGCCTGACGATAATTTTTATCTTGTACATCTCCGGCTGCAAAAACACCTTCCATATTGGTCTTAGTAGTGCCTGGTATGGTTTTGATATATCCTGTTTCATCCATATCAATCCAACCTTTAAAAATGTCACTATTAGGTTGGTGACCGATTGCAACAAAAAAACCACTGATAGGAATTTCCTGTGTTTCTTGTGTTTTGTTGTTTTTAATACGTACGCCTTCTACTTTTTTATCTCCGAGTATTTCATCGGTATCAGTATTCCAATACACTTTAATATTTGGAGCATTCAATACACGATCCTGCATCACTTTACTCGCACGCATCTGATCTCTTCGAACAAACATGTGAACGGTTGTACATAGTTTTGAAAGATACAATGCTTCTTCAGCAGCTGTATCGCCAGCCCCAACAATCGCTACCTCTTTTCCTTTGAAGAAAAATCCGTCACAAACTGCACATGCACTTACTCCAAAACCATTGAGTCTCTGCTCGCTCTCTAGTCCCAACCATTTAGCAGAGGCACCGGTACTGATGATTACAGCATCTGCTTCGATCCACTTTTCTTCATCAATCTCTACCCTATAAGGTTGCTTACTGAAATCTACTTTTGTGGCCATTCCATAACGAATATCTGCACCCATTCTTGCTGCCTGCTTTTCAAAATGTACCATCATCTCAGGACCTTGAATTCCATCGGGATAACCAGGATAATTTTCTACTTCGGTGGTGATCGTTAATTGTCCACCCGGCTGTATTCCTTGGTATAAAACAGGTTTCATGTTTGCTCGGGCTGCATATATCGCTGCGGTATATCCTGCCGGACCTGAACCGATGATCAATACATGTACTTTTTCTGTTGCTTCACTTGCCATACTTTATTTTTTATATTAGACGAACAAATTTATTGAACCCTTGCAGTTTCCGGGTTTCGTTTTTACACACAGGCTCTTTATTTGGGGATAATCAGGGTTCTGTATTGTGCTGCATAACCACAAAATGCCCCCAAGGCATTATTACTGATATTGCCGATAACCTTGCCGGGTGATGAAAATGGATTACCAACCGATTGTAGATTGAATTCCCAAGTTCTCCAGAAATCGTAGGTGGTTTTACTGATGTTACAAAGCTTAACAGTAACAGTATCTCCTTTCTGAAAAAATCCATATGTCTCGAAATCGATTTCTTCATTTCTGTTGATACCTCTGTCTACTTGTATCTCATAGGTTTTTCCATCAATAATATTATCATCAAAAACACTGTTGAGACCCGGTAAAAACGGTTGATTGTTCTGACGGGTAAAATAACGGATGTAATTTCCCAATCCAGGAGGATCATATACCCGCGCCATCAATACCACTTTTTTAGGGTCATCATTATTAGGTGCAGGTTTCCACCAAATTGAATCCATCGTTTTTGTTAGTAAAGGGATCGTGGTTTCACTGCTGTATGTTACTCCATTGACCGTAATGGATAACTTATAAGTTTTACCAAATTGTCCGATCAACTGAGGTGCCGTTTGTGGATCAGTAGAGTAATAATAGAAACGATTCCCACTGGTATCTCGTAATTCGAACTCTTTGAGTGGAAAAATGGTATTGCCATCCTGAATGCTTACAGTAGCATTTCTTACATAAGATGCTGTGAGTTCTGACGAGTCGATTGTCGTAAAGAAATTCAATGATTTACTTAATACAACAATCGGTGGACGGCCATTTTCAATCTCCGCATCCACGACTAATCGGCTGTCTTTGCTGACAGGAACTATATTGATTTCTCTTTCACAGGAGATACATGATACAATACACACTATAAGGATCAAACTTCGGAACATGCTGCAAAGGTATTTCAGTTTATGTTAATACTATATGAAACAAAAAAGCCCTTTCCTAGTTGGAAAGGGCCTGTCATTTTCTTTTTTAGCATCTTATCCCAGATAAGCTTTCAATGCGTTGCTGTAACGCGCTTTCTGGAGACGTTTGATAGCTCTTTCTTTGATCTGACGGATACGCTCTTTGGTAAGATCGTATTTCATACCAATTTGCTCAATGGTAACCCCATTTTCTCCATCCAGACCAAAATAAGCGTTGACGATCTCAGCTTCTCTCGGACTCAGTGATTTCAGTACTCTGCGAATTTCTTCACGTAAAGAGTCTTTCATTACATCATCGTCTGTGTCATCACTACCTTCCAAGAGGTCGCCCATGGCCACATCTTCTGCTTCGTGAACCGGAGCATCCAAGGATGTGTGACGGGTGTTACTTTGGAAGATGTTGTTGATCTCGGTCTCGCTCATTTCCAGGATCTCAGCCAGCTCTTCAGTTGAAGGCTCACGCTCATGCTCCTGTTCAAAAGCCATATAGGCTTTGTTAGCTTTGTTGTAAGTGCCAATTTTGTTTTGAGGCAGGCGGACTAATCTACCCTGCTCTGCCAACGCCTGTAAAATGGACTGGCGAATCCACCATACCGCGTATGAGATGAATTTAAAACCCTTGGTTTCATCGAAACGTTGGGCTGCTTTTATCAAACCGAGGTTACCCTCGTTGATCAGATCGCTAAGAGAAAGGCCCTGGTGCTGATACTGCTTAGCTACAGATACCACGAAACGTAAGTTGGCCTGCACCAATTTGTCGAGTGCTCGCTGATCACCCATTTTGATACGCTGAGCCAGTGTGGTTTCCTCTTCAGGTGTGATCATCGGAATCTTTGAGATCTCCTGTAAGTACTTTTCAACTGCCTGCGAATCTCTGTTGGTAATCTGTGTTGCAATTTTGAGCTGCCTCATGATGTGCTATTAACTGTATTATTATAAACGACTATTAGACCCTGAATGTTGTATAAAAGCTGTTGCTGGATTCGTTAAAATTGGCAGCAATGGCTCTTTCAGAAGCGTGCAAAAGTACGAAACAGCCTTTGAATATGCCAGTTTTTGTGGAAAAACTTGCATAAATGAGCAAAACTATTCGCATTTGTAGGCAAAATAAATATTTCAAAACATTGATTAGCAAATGTTTGTAAGAATTTATTAACATTTGACGGGTTGATTCCTTGCATTGACTCTAATAATCCCCATTTGAATGCTTCTTTTACCGCTTAATTGATCGGCGGAAATGGTTGTTTGTCTTCTCACAGTATCTTTGTCACATGATCGATTTTAGGAGCGACACTGTCACCAGACCTACCGCTGGAATGCTCAAAGCCATGTATGAAGCCCCGGTTGGGGACGATGTTTTTGGAGAAGATCCCACCATTAATCGCTTGGAACAATTTGCTGCTGATCTTTTTGGAATGGAAGCAGCTATTTTTTGTCCCAGCGGTACCATGACCAACCAAATAGCCATTAAATGTCATACCCAACCAGGTGATGAGGTCATTTGTGATCATCTATCACATATCTATCAATATGAAGGTGGTGGAATTGCTTTTAATGCAGGCTGTTCTGTTCGTTTACTACAAGGTGATCGTGGACGAATCACTGCTGAACAGGTGATCGGAGCGATTAATCCGGATGACATACACAAACCTGTTAGCACACTTGTATCCTTGGAAAATACGGCCAACCGTGCAGGTGGAAGTTGTTATGATTTCAATGAGATCAAAGCCATTCGTAAAGTTTGTGATCAGCATCAGCTGAAATTGCATTTGGATGGTGCACGACTTTTCAATGCGCTGGTTGCAAAGAATGAAACATGTAAGCAATATGGTGAGGTATTTGATACGATTTCCATTTGTTTAAGTAAAGGCTTAGGAGCTCCAGTTGGCAGCTTATTGATCGGACCGGGAGATTTTATCAAAAAAGCTCGTCGCATCCGCAAAGTGTTTGGTGGAGGCATGAGACAAGCCGGGATGTTAGCTGCTGCAGGATTTTATGCGTTGGAGTATCATGTACAACGACTGCAAGAAGATCATCGCCATACACAATTACTCGCCTCAGTATTGAAAGAAAAAGATTTCGTTGGAGAAATTCTGCCAGTTGAAACCAATATTGTTATTTTTGAAGTGAAAGGTAGATTCACTGCACCTGAGTTGGTTACAATTTTCAAACGATCCAATATTCTTGCCTTAGCCATTTCACCAACGCAAATACGATTGGTGGTGCATTTGGATATTACCCCTGCTATGATCGAAGCAACCATTCAAACGATCAAAGCGTTATAGACGATTGTTAATATTTGCCAGAAGAATTAAAGAATAAAAAGAGTAAGCCAGAGATGTTACCTAAAATCAATCCTACCAATACACAAGCATGGTTTTTATTGCAGAAGCATTATGAGGAAGAGATGAATCGCAGACACATGCGTGATCTTTTTGCCGCTGATGCCGACCGTTTCAAAAAGTTTTCTATCCAATTGAATGATCTTTTATTCGATTATTCAAAAAATATCATCAATCAGAAAACTTTACAGTTGTTACTGCAACTGGCGGAAGATTGCAAATTGAAAGATGCCATTCATGAAATGTTTGCCGGTATCAAGATCAATGAAACTGAACAGCGATCTGTATTGCATACCGCCTTGCGTAACTTCTCAGATACCCCTATCCTCGTTGACGGAAAAGATATTATGCCGCATGTACAAAGGGTACAGAAACACATGAAATCTTTTTCAGAGGAGGTGCATACAGGAAAACACAAAGGATATAGCGGAAAAAAAATTCGTTATATCGTCAATATCGGTATTGGCGGTAGTGATTTGGGACCAGTCATGGTAACAGAAGCATTAAAACCATTCTGGAAAAAAGAAATTGAAACATTCTTTGTCAGCAATATCGATGGCACACATATCAGTGAAGTGCTTAAAAAGGTTGTTCCCGAAGAAACATTATTCTTGATCGCTTCTAAAACTTTTACCACTCAGGAGACCATGACCAATGCTCATACGGCAAGGAAATGGTTTCTGGAAACTGCTAAAGACGAAAAGCACATTGCCAAACATTTTGTAGCGCTCAGTACCAACGAAAAAGAAGTAACGGCATTTGGTATCGATAAAAATAACATGTTCGAATTTTGGGATTGGGTAGGTGGAAGATATTCTTTGTGGAGTGCGATTGGATTATCTATCTCATTGACCATCGGCTATGATCATTTTGAACAATTGCTCAAAGGTGCAGCTGCCGCAGATGAACATTTCCGAAAAGAAAAATTCGAAAAAAATATTCCGGTATTGATGGCTTTATTGGGTATTTGGTATACCAATTTCTTCGGAGCACAAAGCGAAGCAATTTTACCTTACGATCAATACCTCCACCGTTTTGCAGCCTATTTCCAGCAAGGTAATATGGAGAGCAATGGAAAAAGTATAGACAGAAGTGGTAATCCTGTTAACTACAATACCGGACCTGTAATATGGGGTGAACCGGGCACTAATGGACAACATGCTTTCTATCAATTACTGCATCAAGGTACCCCTTTGGTGCCTTGTGATTTTATTGCACCGGCCATCAGTCATAATCCTATCGGAGATCATCATCAAAAATTATTGTCCAATTTCTTTGCGCAAACAGAAGCATTGATGAATGGGAAATCGGAGAATGAAGTCAAAGTTGAATTGATGAAGGATAATAAATCCCAAGATGAGATCAAGAAAATAGCTGCATTCAAAATTTTTGATGGCAATAAACCGACCAACTCAATCTTACTCAAAGAGATCAATCCTTTTAGTTTAGGACAACTTATTGCATTGTATGAACACAAAATATTTGTACAAGGTGTGATCTGGAATATTTACAGTTTTGATCAATGGGGTGTGGAATTAGGGAAACAATTGGCAAATAAAGTATTACCTGAACTTGCAGATGATACTGAGATCAATTCTCATGATAGCTCTACCAATGGATTGATCAATGCCTACAAAGCATTCAGAAAAGCATAAAATGGAAGGAATCATTATACGTAACATCGAGCCAAAGGATAACCCAGCAATGGCAAACGTGATCAGACGATCACTGGAAGAATTTGGGGCAAACAGACCCGGTACCGTTTATTATGATGATAGTACAGATCATCTCTTTGAATTGTTTCAATCTGAGCCATTGAGTGAATATTTCATTGCAGAAAAAGATGGGATACTTTTAGGAGGCGCCGGTATTTATCCAACCGATGCATTACCGGAAGGAACTTGTGAATTGGTGAAAATGTACCTCACTCCTTCCGCTCGTGGACTGGGTTTGGGAAGAACGATGATCGCTAAGTGTTTAGAGGCTGCAAAAAACAAAGGATTCACTGCTGTATACCTTGAAACAATGCCCGAACTAAAAAAAGCAGTCAGTGTCTATGAAAAGTTTGGCTTCTCCTACCTCGATGGTCCCATGGGAAACAGCGGGCATAATGGGTGTGATATTTGGATGTTTAGAAAACTGTAAATAAGGAATAAGAAACATGAAATAAGAAAGTCAATTTATGGTCCTTACTTTCTTATTTCATGTTTCTTATTCCTTATTTCATATTAAAAAAGCCGATCATCGATCGGCTTTTTTGCAGTTGGTTTTGGTTGTTTTACCATTTGTCTACTTCTTCAGAAGCAGTGGTTGATGCAGCAGCCGCGTCAGTGATAGGAGTTGCAGCAACAGCTACCGGAGCGGGGGCTGAAACTTCTTCTACCTCAGCATCGGCAGTATAACCGTCTTGCTGACCCTCGGCACCTTCTGCATCATCATATTCATGATTGAATGCGTCGAAATCAAAATCAGGCATCAGATCAGTTTTCACATAGTCTACCGCTTCTCCTAATGCTTTGATGAACTTGTTGAAATCTTCTTTGTACAAAAAGATCTTGTGTCTGTCATAACCATTGTTATCAAAACGCTTACGGCTCTCGGTGATTGTTAAATAATAATCATTTCCGCGAGTAGCCCTTACATCAAAAAAATAGGTTCTTCTTTTACCAGCTCTGATTCGTTTGCTGTAAACACTTTCCATTTTTTTGTCGTTGTTCTCGTACGCCACAGTTGTTGTTTTTTGGTTTTCTGATTTTTTTATGCCTGACAAATATAGGGATGTTTCGGAATTACCAAAATTTTAGCAAAACTTATTGGGACTAGGGTTTGAGAAGTAAGCTGATAGTTGATCGTTGACAGTTGACAGCAGGAAAATCCGTGTTTTCTGTTAACTCCAATTACTATTCGTTACCTGTGAAACGAGAGTTGACAGTTGATAGATGACAGTTGACAGAAGGGATTTTTTGTCAACTGTCATCTGTCAACTCATTTCTGTCCACTTTGATTGTCTTCCTGTCATCTGTCAACTCATCTCTGTCAACTTTAATTGTTATCCGTTAACTGTAACCGATACAATTCTGCATAGTACCCATTCTTGCGAAGAAGTTCATCATGTGTACCGGATTCACTTAACCTTCCATTTTCTAGTACAATGATTTTATCAAATTTAAAACTGGTGAAGATTCGGTGCGTGATAATGAGGGCTGTTTTATCATGTAAATATTGATAGAGATTATTGATGATCTCATATTCTGTTTTAGCATCTACAGCACTCAAACAGTCATCAAAAATGATGATTTCTGGGTTTTTGATCAATGCTCTGGCAATGGATATCCTTTGTTTTTGTCCACCGCTTAGCGTCACCCCTCTTTCTCCAATCATCGTTTCATAACCATTGCTAAAGCCTTGTATTTCCTTGTGAACACTGGAGAATTTTGCGGCTTGTTCTACTGTACCTCTATCAGCAGGTTCCGATAAACCAAAACTTATATTGTCATGCACAGTATCACTAAATAAAAAAACATCTTGCTGTACGTAACTGATCTGAGAACGAAGATCCTTTAATGGTATTTGCCTGATATCACGATTCCCGATCTGTATTGTTCCTTGTGTGGGATCATAAAACCTGAGTAACAACTGTGCTAAAGTAGATTTACCACTTCCGGTTTTCCCTAGTATCAATACTTTCTCACCTCTTTGTATCGACAAATTAAAATCATGAATGGCTCGAATACCGGTGTGAGGATACGTAAAGTTTAGATCATTTATTACAATCTCTCCACCTACTTTTTCTGAGGTTTGTTCTCCAACATGATCACTGTCTTTGATCACCGGTTCTGTCAAAAGAAACTCATTTAATCTTTTTTGGGAAGCAGCCGCCCTTTGAATCATACTAGCTGTCCAGCCAATGGCACTGACCGGAAAAGTGAGCATATTAATATAAATGACAAACTCAACAACCAACCCTACTTTACTAGGATCTTGTAAGGCCTGAATACCTCCCATAAAAATGGTTACAAGTGTGCTGATGCCAATCATTAATGCCATACTGGGAAAGTAAATAGCTTCTACTTTAGCCAATCCAACAGCATTTTTCTTATACGATTCACTATTTTTCTCAAAAAAGCCCATCATAGCCTTCTCCTGCACGAAAGATTTGATCACACGAATTCCTGAATAAGATTCCTGTGCATTGGTAGTGAGGTCTGATAACAAAGCTTGTATCCGTTCACTTTTTTTATTGATGATACTATTAACAATGTAGATCGTTACAGCTAAAACAGGTAAAGGGGCCAGAACATACAAGGTAAGATTGACGTCTTTACGCAACATATTCACTACACAAAAACCGATCAATGTAACCAAATTGATTAGGTACATAACCGCAGGCCCTGTATACATCCTAACCCGACTTACATCTTCAGTCATCCGACTCATCAGGTCACCTGTACTATGCGTTTTATAAAAGGAGCTATCTAATAATTGATAATGTTGAAAGATTTCATTTTTTTGATCATACTCTATATGTCTGCTCATGACGATGATGGTCTGACGCATAAAAAACATCAATACACCTCGTAATATGGCCAACAATAAAATAGTCATACTACAAATAGCTACTAGCCAGGCGAAACTAAACTTTGACGAGCTTACCCATTGAATAAAGACCGTGACCAACCCGTCATCCAAATTTCTAGCAGAAGACGGTTTAGCTCCCGGTAAATGTTGTTGCACTTGATTCACCACAAATCCTGTGATCTGGGGTGCTAGTACAGCAAAATAGTTGGATAAGACCACAAAAAGAATTCCGAGAAAGAATCGGAAGCGATATTTCCAGAAGTATTTATTGAGTGCCGAGAGATGCTTCACGAATGACTACTTTAGACAAAACTACAAACAGAAACACTGGTAATCACTCATTTGTTACAAACGGGTCGATAGAATATCCCGATGGCAATACGATCATTCTTTATTTTTGTGCCATGTTGAGTAAAGAGGAACTTGATTTTTTAGCGTATTGGGAGAAAAACAGCCTACAACAGAAACACAGTACCCGTCCATTCATGATCGGACTATCTGCCGGATTTGTATTAGGCATCAGTTTGATCGCTGTGGTTTTTTCGGGTTGGTATGAAAGGGCGAATATGGTAGCTAATTCCCGACTCAGCTCCTTTGTATTCTTATTGGCCATATTGGGCATCTCCTTTTTTATGGCATTTATGTACCGAAAATTTCGTTGGGAAACCAATGAGCAACGGTATAGGGAGCTATTGGCCAAAAAAAAATCACTTGAAAAAAAAGAACCATAAGCAGCCACACGGACTAAAAAATGGTCTTAACCCTAAAACAGACGAATTAATACATGAAAAGAGCTTTATTGTTATTGACTTTAGGAATTGCAACGCTATTTGTTTCTTGTGGCAAGCAGGATAAGGGATGTGAACCCAAAACGCCAGCATCAGAAAAAGCGGAAATGGTGGCTTATTGTCAGGCCAACGGTATTAATTATACAGAACATCCTAGTGGGATTCTTTATGAAATCGTTTCTCCTGGATCTGGTATCACTCCTACCATCAATAACCTTGTTTTTGCAGTTTATACGGGTAAATTATTAAACGGAACTCAATTTGACGCGACTGCCAACCCTATTAGTTTTCCTTTGAGTGGCGTGATTGAAGGTTGGAAGATTGGAATTCCTCTCATCCAGAAAAGTGGAAGAATAAAGATGGTCATACCCTCTGCGTTAGCCTATAGCTGTACCGGGTCTAATTCCATTCCACCGAATAGTCCGCTTTTCTTTGATGTTACACTGACAGATGTAAAATAACACAAGGCTCTTCGAGGGGTGGCTGTTGTCTGAGCGATGTTCACACCTGTGTATAAACCCGTTTTCCCAGTGTCGAACGATTTGATGAAAGCCCTATCCAATAAGACTTTCCCCTTATTTTATACCTCTGAAGCTTCAAACTTGGCGGAACTGGTAAATTTCATTACCATTCCCCTATCTTTGCCGCTCTAAAATTTTTTGAAAACCCTTACCGATATGCAACTGAAAGGTTTAGTGCGATTTTTTGCGATTGCCCTGATTTTAATCTGCCTCTACCAGCTATCTTTTACCTGGTTTGTACGCAGCCACGAAAAAGCCATGGATGAAAAGGCGCAAGCCTGGATCTCCCGCTTCCCTACTCCGGAACAAAAATACCCCGGTAACAAAGAACTACAGGCGATCTACGCCGACAGCCTTTCTGAAGTGAAAAAGGAAAGATTGCAGCGTCTACTCGACAGTACCAAAGACACCAAACTGGCTTTGGGTTTAACTACGTACCGCAGTGCGAAAGAAAAAGAACTCATGTTGGGTCTGGATCTGCAAGGTGGTATGAGTGTTACGATGGAAGTAGGTCTGGATGGACTGATCAAATCATTGGCAAACTTTACCAAAGACCCTGTCTTCAACAAAGCTTTGGAAGCTGCAGTTGCTCGTAAAGCCAATAGTGGTGCGAACCTGATCACCCTTTTCCGTGAAGAGTACAAAAAGTTGAATCCTTCAGGTAACCTCGCTCCTTTCTTTGCTACACGTAGCAATGGGAAAGTGAAATTTGATGCTTCTGATGATGCAGTAGCTAACTACCTAAACGATCAGGCAACTGCTGCATTCAACAATACTTTCAGAATTTTACGTACACGTATCGACCGTTTTGGTGTAGCATCTCCTACTATCAATCCTGATCCTACCAAAGGCATCATCAATATTGAATTGGCGGGTGTTAACGATAAAGAGCGTGTAAGATCATATTTACAGTCTACTGCGAATCTTCAGTTCTTTGAAGTCTATACTTTTGAGAGCCGTGATTTGCAAGAAGGTTTAGTAGCTGCTGATAAAGCAGTTCAGGATTATCTGAACGGTACAGCACAAACTACACCTACTGATACTACAAAAGCAAGTACTGCTGCTGTAACTCCTTCAGGTGATACTACTAAGACAGCTACCATCTCAGGCATTAAAAAAGATGCGGGTACAACTGCAGCTGCTGCTACACCAAAAGATAGCTTGAACCAGAACCCGATCGCTAGATTGATCCAGTTCTCTCAGCCTTATCAAGATCAAGGTGGTAAAGTGATTTATCCTGCTGCATTGGGTTATATCCAAGCAAAAGATACCGGCACACTGAATGATTACCTGAAATTGGATTTTGTAAAAGCTAAATTCCCTTCTAACCTCGTTTTCATGTATGGTAAAACAGAGTCTTCTGATGCCAATATGAAAGACATCCTTGCTTTTTATGCAATCAAGACTTTGGATAATGGGCAGGCTGAATTGGAAGGTGATCATATCTCCAGTGCTTCTCAGGATTTTGATGAGCGTGGACGTATCGCCATCAAAATGAACATGGATAAAGTGGGTAGCAATATCTGGGCTAAAATGACCACACGTAATGTGGGCAAGCCTATCGCTATCGTATTGGATAATTTCGTGTATTCTGCACCGAATGTGAATGACCCAATTACTACCGGTAATTCTCAGATCAGTGGTAACTATACTTTGAAAGAAGCACAAGATCTTTCTGAGATCCTTGAAAGCGGTAAACTACCTGCTCCTGCTAAAATTGTTCAGGAACAACAAGTAGGTCCTACCCTGGGTAGCGAATCTGTAAAAGGTGGTGCACTTTCTTTTGGTATCTCTTTCTTGGTAATCTTCGTACTGATGCTGGTATACTTTAATACCGGTGGATGGGTTGCCAACATCGCATTGATCTTAAACTTATTGTTTACAGTAGGTATCCTGAGTGCTTTAGGCTTCACATTAACAGCTCCTGGTATTGCAGGTCTGGTATTGACCATCGGTATGGCCGTAGATACCAACGTAATCATCTTTGAACGTATCAAAGAGGAATTGACCAAAGGAAAAGGTTACCAGGCCGCTGTGAACGATGGTTACAAGCGTTCATTAGCCCCTGTACTTGATGGACATATCACTACCCTATTAACAGCCATCATCCTTGCTTATTTTGGATTGGGCCCTGTATTAGGTTTTGCTACCACACAGATCATCGGTATTCTTTTATCATTGTTCTGCGGTATCCTTGTATCTCGTTTGATCACTGATTGGTATACCAATAAGAACCGTCACTTTGAATATTTCACCGGATTATCCAGAAAGATTTTCCAGAAAGCTTCTTTTAAATTCATTGAATACAGAAAGTATGCGTATGGAGTATCTGTAGTGATCTTCTTATTAGGAGTATCTACTTTATTCAACGGTTTTGATCAAGGTGTTGAATTTGCAGGTGGACGTAGCTATACCATTAAGTTTGATAAACCTGTTAATGTAGAGGAAGTTCGTGATCAACTGAAAGCAGCTTTTGGTGAATCACCGATCATCAAAACTGTGAACAGCAGTAGTCAATTAAACATCACTACTTCTTATAAAATTGAAGAAACAGGTAACAATATTGATTCATTGGTAGAGCGTACACTGTATACCGGTCTTCAGAAGCAATTACCTCAAGGATTAAGCTTCAACGAATTTGAAACGAAGTACAAACAAAGTTCTCAGACAGTTTTGCCAACGATCTCTGATGATTTGAAAGCCGGTGCCACACAAGCTACCATCTTCGCCCTCATCGTGATCTGTTTGTACATCTTCATCCGTTTCCGTGATTGGAGATACTCATTGGGTACCATCTTCTCATTGATGCACGACGTATTTGTAACGTTGATCGTATTCAGTTATGCTCGTACGATTGTTCCGTTCCCACTTGAGATTGATCAGCACTTTATTGCTGCGATATTGACAGTGATTGGTTTCTCTATGAACGATACTGTGATTGTATATGACCGTATTCGTGAGGATAGCGGTTTGATGAGAGGTATGAACAATGCTACTATCATCAACAAAGCGATCAATGAAACATTGAGTCGTACCATCATGACCTCTCTTACCGTATTCCTGACCTTGTTGATTCTCTTCATCTTTGGTGGTGAAGTAACCAGAGGTTTTGCGTTTGCGATGATGATCGGGGTATTTACAGGTACTTACTCTTCTATCTTCGTAGCGGCACCAATCCTGGTAGATTTTGCTAAGAACAAACCATTAGGTAAGGCTACCGAAAAGAAATAATCGGTAAGCTGATCACATAAAAAATCCCCTTGTCAACAACAAGGGGATTTTTATTTTAAAGTAAAAAAAATTAAACTGCAAAGGAAGTACCACATCCACAGGTCTTACTGGCATTGGGATTGGTAAACGTAAAACCTCGACTATTCAAGCCACCTTGCCAATCGACCTCCATTCCATAGAGATACAATTGATGGCTTTTATTCATCACGCAACGAATACCCTCAATTTCGAAATGTTCATCCTCATCTGTTGACTGATCGAATCCCAATACATAGGTCATTCCACTGCAACCGCCACCTTTGACGCCTACGCGCAGGTACTGACTTTGATCAAAACCTTCTTCATTCATCAACCGGCGTAATTCATTGATTGCCCCTTCCGTTAAACTCACAGGTGTACTAGTTATCGTACTCATAAATAAGTGATTTGACTACAAATTTACAAGGTTTCGCCAAAATGGGCTTGTTGGGTCTTTTTCGAGAATGGAAATTGTTTTTTGGGTTGACAGATGATAGTTGACAGTTGACAGTGAGTAAAGCCGAGTTTAGCATTTCTTATCTCTCCATTTTTTCCTGTCAACTGTCAACTAACAACTGTCAACTCCCTCATGCTCACTCTCCACTTTTCTGTGCTATTTTTGGCGAAAATCTGGATATGCTGGATATGACCACATTGTTAACGGTTGTGATTGGATTGATGATCGCAGGCTTTGCAGGATACCTCTTTTATCTACAAAGAAAAAATCAACGTGATGAACAACAATCCAAAAAAGCTTCGGTCTCTCTTCAACTACAAGCATATGAGCGTTTGACTTTATTAACCGATCGTATTGCATTACCCAATCTGATCAGTCGTCTTGGCAATCCGGAAGTAAACGCCAGCGAAATGCAGTTTTTGTTGACGAAAAATATCAAAGATGAGTTTGATTACAATATTTCTCAGCAGATCTATGTTTCACCGGAGATTTGGAATGCCATTCGCAACTTAAAAGAAAATAATCTTTTGATCATACATCGGGTTGGATCATCTATCCCAAGTATGGCTTCAGCTGCAACACTCAACAGAGCGATTCTAGAATACCTCATGCAAGACCCAAAAGCTAACTTACATGAAGTAGTTAGTGAAGCGCTGAGTTATGAAGCGAAGAAACTATTTTAATTAGTGAGTGATGAGTAGTGAGTAGTCAGTGAAAAACTTACTCACTACTCACTACTCACTATTCACTAAACTCCCTAGGTCTACAAATATGAAAAAGATAAATACAGACAGCGGCATTGACATCAAAGAAGTGTATTACCCTTCTGATCTACCCAATACTGAGCAGGAAAAGCCGGGGAATTTCCCTTACACAAGAGGTGTGCAGCCGGATATGTACCGTGGTAAATTATGGACGATGCGTCAGTATGCTGGATTCTCTACCGCAGAAGAAAGTAATAAACGCTATCATTATTTGTTGTCACAAGGTGTTATGGGATTGAGCGTGGCTTTTGATTTACCGACACAAATAGGATATGATAGTGACCATGCATTAGCCGAAGGTGAAGTGGGTAAAGTGGGTGTTGCGATTGATAGTTTGGAAGATATGGAAACCCTTTTCAAAGGTATCCAATTGGAACAAGTAAGTACCTCCATGACCATCAACGCTACCGGTTTTATCTTATTGGCTTTTTATGTAGCATTAGCAAAGAAACAAGGAGCTGATTTGAAAAAAATCAGTGGTACGATTCAAAATGATATCCTGAAGGAATATGCAGCGAGGGGAACGTATATCTATCCTCCTAAACCGTCTATGCGTATTATTACGGATATCTTTGAATGGTGCAGTAAAGAATTGCCGAAGTGGAATACCATCTCAATATCAGGCTATCATATTCGCGAAGCAGGTAGCACAGCTGTTCAGGAAATTGCGTTTACATTGAGCAATGGTAAAGCATATGTAAAAGCTGCGATCGACAAAGGTCTTGATATCAATGTTTTTGGCAAACGTCTCTCCTTTTTCTTCAATGCACATAATAACCTATTTGAGGAAGTTGCAAAATTTCGTGCAGCGAGAAGAATGTGGGCAACCATGATGAAAGAACTAGGTGCTACGGATGAAAAAGCCATGATGCTTCGTTTTCATACCCAAACTGGTGGTGCAACACTCACTGCACAACAACCGCTGAATAATATTTGTCGTGTGACCATTCAAACATTAGCGGCTGTATTAGGTGGAACACAAAGTTTACATACCAACGGCTATGATGAAGCATTGAGCTTACCTACTGAAGAAGCCGCACGTATTGCTTTACGTACACAGCAGATCGTTGCATTTGAGAGTGGCGCCCCTGATACGGTGGATCCTTTAGCGGGCAGTTATTTTATAGAATCCCTGACCAAAGAAGTAGAAGACAAAGCCTGGCAGTTGGTAGAAAAAATAGATGCTATGGGTGGAAGTGTCAGCGCCATAGAAGAAGGTTTCATGCAAGATGAAATTGCCCGAAGTGCTTATGAATACCAGCGAAACATTGAAAGTGGAGAAAAGATCATTGTTGGTGTCAATAAATTTCAAGTAAATGAAACCAATAATACACCTGTATTCAAGATCGATGATAGTATTCGTCAAGTGCAAAGTGATAAACTAAAATCATTAAGATCTAGAAGAGATCAAACGAAGGTAGAAGCTTGTCTGAAGGCCATCAGTCACGCTGCACAAACCAATGAAAACTTAATGCCATTGGTGATTGAAGCAGTAGAGAACTATGCAACATTGGGTGAGATATCAGATACTTTAAGAAAAGTTTTTGGCGAATACCAATAGTTCAGATCTATGTATACCATTCAATTAGCCAATACCAATAAGGATTTACAAGAAATTGCTGCACTCTCTTCTGCCAATCTGCGTACCATCGTAAGCGAAGCAGAAAAAGCAGAACAAGGCTTTATCACCTGGGAATACAATCTAAAATTATTACAGGATATGCACGTCATCGCTCCGAGCATCATCGCTAAATGGAATGATGAGGTGGTGGGTTATGCGCTTGTTGCAACTCATGCCATGTCTGGTGTTCATGCAGAAATGAATGTGATGCTGAACAATCTTGCCACATTGACCTATGAAGGCAAGCCCATGAATGATTACAAATATTACTTGATGGGACAAATATGTATTGCAAAAGAACACAGAGGGCAAGGCTTGTTCGATCAGTTGTATAAGTATCATCGAAAAATCTATCATCATCAATACGATATCCTATTAACTGAAGTATCCACCTCTAATCATCGTTCCATGCGAGCGCATGAACGAGTAGGCTTTAAGACAATTCACACTTACCATGATCATATGGATGAATGGAATGTGGTGGTATGGGATTGGAGAAAATGAGAAATGAGGAATAAGAAATAAGAAATTAGAAAAGATCAGGGCACATATTTCTTATTTCTTATTTCTTATTTCTTATTCCTCATTTCTTATTTTCCTAGCCAAGTACAACGATCAAAGCATAAATAACGCCCGGTAACCAGAACAACAAAGTGAGCAATACGCTCAGCCAGAATTTACCATTCAGTTCTCCTTGATGTAGTCCAACAGCCAGTGGTGGCAATAAAACTGCTAGAATAGCTAATAGCACGGTATTGGTTTGCACATCACTTCCAGCTTTTTTAGCCGCTTTATATTCTCTTGCAATTTTTTTGACTTCTTTGATCCTTGCTTTACGTTCGGTTCTGCTTAAACTTTTAAACTCCCTAAGAGCATCTTCCACTACTACATCATTCATAACCGGAGACTGTACTGTATTTGTCTCTTTGGTCTTAGATGTCACATCAGTGAGATCAATAACACTACTATTAGCGGTTAAACTTATCACAGCCGCAATGCAGCTCAACATGATTTTTCTCATATGTGAAATTTTAGAATTTGAAATTAAACAAAAAGCAACCATTTTAATTTAAATGTATCAGGTATTTATTAACTATTTTACCATCAAATACATTTATGAAGTTGTTCTTATATACACTGCTTTGTTTGACTTTCTTTGATACAGTAGCTGCACAACAACCCTCTTTCATTGGCGATAGCCTAGATCGTTACATACAAAAGGGAATGGAAGATTGGCAAATCCCCGGACTTGCAATTGCCATAGTAAAAGATGGAAAAACCATTTACAGTAAAGGATTTGGCGAAAGAAACCTATCAACACATGCTCCTGTGACGGAACATACTTTATTCATGATTGCAAGTAATAGTAAGCTATTTACCGGAACTGCTATTGCTCAATTAGAACACAATAAAAGACTTTCGCTCAATGATAAGATTACACGCTATTTCCCGGATTTTAAAATGTATGATCCTATAACAACCGAACAGGTCACCATTAGAGATATGCTCTCTCACCGTGTAGGAACCAAAACATTTCAGGGCGATTTTACTTTTTGGAACGGGAAAATAGGTCGTAGAGAAATCATGCAGAAAATGAGATTATTACAGCCCAACGGACTTTTTCGTCAAGATTTTGGATACTGTAATAGCTGCTATCTTACTGCAGGTGAAATCATTCCGGTAGTGAGTGGAAAACCTTGGGAAGTATATGTTTATGATAGTTTACTGATGCCTATCGGTATGAAAAATACGCATACACTGGTTACAGGAATGAATCAACGACCTAATGTTGCCAAACCTTATACCACTGCATTCACCGGTAAAATAACAGAGTTACCTTATGATCAGGTAGACAATCTTGGGCCGGCAGGTAGCATGGTAAGTAGTGTACATGATCTATCTAAATGGCTCATCATGCAATTGGATAGTGGACGTTATGAAGGTAAAAGAATATTACCATGGACTGTGATCCAAAAGACCCGAGATATCAATATCGCATTGTCTAGCAGAAAAAATCAGGGGTCATCCTCTCACTTTACCGGATATGGACTTGGGTTGTTCATGACTGATTATTTAGGCAAGCAGCTATTCTGGCACACAGGTGGTGCATTTGGTTTTGTAAGTAATACTTGTTTAGTACCGGAGGAAAAGTTAGGTATCGTCATTCTCACAAACAATGACAACCAATCATTCTTTGAAATATTGCGACATCAAATATTAGATGCTTATTTGGGGGCGCCTTTTGTAAACAAACATGTGTCCGGCTATACAAATTTCAGAGAAGCAGAAAACCGAAAGATCGCAACAATTAAAAGTTATGAAACTCGAGTACAACAATCTCTTGCACCTTCTCACCCATTATCAAGCTATGCGGGGAAATACATCCATCCTTTGTATGGACCTATCACCATTACAGTAAACAATCACGATCTCTTGATTCGTTTTGAAGGTCATCACCAGCTAACCGCTAAATTGGAATACATGGATAATGAAGAATGGAGACTTACTTACAGCAATCCTGCTTTTGGGGTATTTCCTGTTAAATTCACGGCTTCTCAACAGGAAGTCCTAAGTATTGCCATTCCCGTGAATGATTTTTTAGAATACGATCCATATACCTTTAGAAAACAGTGATTTTCACTTACAAAATAAAACATACATGAGATATTTTCTTTTGATCCTTGCTTTCATGAGTAGTCTTGTAATCAATGCACAAGAACTTCCTGCATCCTATCCTCAACACGTGAAAGACATCACACCTAAATTGGTTGAATGGCGTCGTCATTTTCATCAAAACCCGGAATTATCAAATCGGGAGTTTAAAACAGGAGCTTATATCGCAGATTATTTAAGATCGATCGGCTTAGAAGTGAAAGCCAATGTTGCCAAAACAGGTGTGGTAGCCATACTGAAAGGTGGCAAGCCTGGTCCGGTCGTTGCATTAAGAGCTGATATTGATGCCTTACCTGTTACAGAAAGAGTAAACATTCCGTTTGCATCAAAAGTAACCACTGAATTCAATGGACAAACCGTTGGTGTGATGCATGCTTGCGGTCATGATTCACATACTTCTATTTTAATGGGGACTGCTACAATATTGAAAAAAATGCAAGCTGATGTACCCGGTACGATTGTTTTTTTGTTTCAACCTGCTGAAGAAGGAGCTCCTGGTAACGAAGAAGGTGGTGCATCACTCATGATTAAAGAAGGTGCATTAGATAATCCGAAAGTAGAAGCTGTATTTGGATTACACATTAACTCAACCATTCCTGTAGGAGAAATACAATATAAAAGTGGAGCATTCATGGCCTCTTCCGATTGGTTTAAAATTGTTGTCAAAGGACAAGGCGGACATGGTTCTAAACCATGGAAAGCCATCGATCCTATTGCATCGGCATCCCAGATCATTGAAGGGTTACAGCATATTGTCAGCAGACAAATGGAATTAACCAAAGCTCCTGTTGTGATTACTGTTGGAGCGATTCAATCAGGTGTGCGGAATAACATCATTCCTGAAACTTGTGAAATGCTCGGTACAATCAGAACATTGGATAGTAAAATGCAAAAGGAAGTTCACGAAAGAATCCGAAACACAGTAAAACATATAGCAGCTAGTAACGGTACAGAAGCAGAAGTAACGATTGACACAAAAACATTGGTAACCTACAATGATCCGGAATTGGTAAAACTTACTTTACCATTTTTAGAAAAAGCTGCCGGAAAGGGAAAAGTAGTAACACGTGATTGGGATACAGGTGCAGAAGATTTTTCCTTCTATGGCGAAAAAGCACCTTCTTTCTTTTTCTATCTGGGTGGCATGCCAAAAGATCAAGACGTCAACAAAGCACCGCAACATCATACAGCTGATTTCTACATTGATGAAAGCGGATTCGATCTGGGTGTGAAAGCTTTCTGCCAGTTGGTATTTGATTATGCTAAGGCTAAGAAGTAAGGATTTATTGCCACTGAGAACACAGAAATGCACAAAAAGTTTCAGTGTATCTCAGTGTCTTCAGTGGCAATTTATTTAAGAATACACTCTCGCTCCAAATAACAAACTCCCAATTCTTACCATAGTACTCCCCTCTTCTATGGCAATTTTATAATCACCGCTCATGCCCATACTGAGAATGGCAGATGGCAGATGTCGGATGGCAGATGTATTGAAAATATCGTAGAGGGATTTAAATTCTGCTCTCACTTTTCCCTGATCATCACTAAATGATGCCATTCCCATTAAACCACGCACACGTACATTCGGGAAATTCAATAGTTGATCCAAAGCCTCTTTTAATTCCTGTTCATCCATGCCAAATTTTGTTTCCTCTGAAGCAATATGCACTTGCAATAAACAGTCAATAATTCTGTTGTTTTTGAATGCTTGTTTATCAATCTCTTTCAGGAGTTTAATACTGTCAACTCCATGTATCAAGTGAACAAATGGCGCAATGTATTTTACTTTATTGGATTGTAAATGCCCAATAAAATGCCAACGAATATCTGCCGGTAAGCTTGCCTGCTTATCTACCAATTCCTGAACATAATTTTCCCCAAAATCTCTCTGTCCTAACTGGTACAACGCTTGAATATCTTCAACAGGTTTGGTTTTACTGACAGCTACAAGCGTTACATTTTTTTCTTTTAATTCCTGACTGATGGTTTTAAAAATATCGGACTGTATAGACATGTCTGGAAATTTATTGCGAATGTAAAGCCATTCTCTGACTTGTAATGAAGTGCTCTAACAAAAGAAGTTGATTGTATGCAGGACAGTAATAATAGAATTTACCCAATTGGGTTTTACCTGCCAACTGCTTTAATTGATCTGGCAACATGGAGGCCATATTGGCAATGAAAAATGAGAAAGATTCATCTTCTGTAAGTTCGCGTAATGATGTTACTGTTTTAGGAGTAACAACCGGTGGCGCAATTCCCCATTTTAATAATGCAGTTGATAGAATCACCTGTTCAAGAAAAGAAGGTGATTGAAGTAATAATTCCTTCGCATCATTTACCATTTGAGATTTTAATGCTTCCAATGCCATGATCTTTTTAGTAGACATCAATCTTGATATATGGTATAATATAATAGCAGGATTACTATAATGCGGTGACACATACGACGCATGGCTCAAATGCTTTTTCTCCTGTATCACTCGAACAATAAGATCTAAGCTTGCGGAGTCTGCTTGTGTCCATGCCAGATCATAACGTTGAACCATTAACAAGACATTGGCCAATACACATACATCAAAATCTACGGGCATTTTTTTCCCAAACCAAGTAGAGTAAGCAGGTATGTTACGATATTCAGGAAAGGTGTTATTGATCTGAGATACACTTCCATTGGTAAATTCCTGCATGATCTTATGTACTTCTTCAGCAATAGGTTTATCCGCTGCCAGTGCTAATAACATGATGGCAGTATCATCTAGGTCGTCAGGTAGTGCCTGACTCTTGTTGAACAGATTCATCCATCCTGAATTTGGAAAGATCTGCGGCTCATCGGTAGGCCAAAAGTTATAGGTATTCCTGCCTTTTCGATTTTTAAACTTATTACTACTTGCTAATGCCTCATCAATGATCTTTTTTGCTATGGCTTGTTGATAGGTTGTCAAATAAGGCATCAGATCACGTAATGTAAAAGCGATCAGTCCGGTGAAGAATACATTGATATCTGCTTTTTGTTGATGTTGATTCAAAGCATAAATGCGATAAGATGGAAATAAGCCTTTAGGAAATACATCCGATGCTTTTACCTGCAATTGCTCTATCCTTTGTAATAATTTAAATGATACTAGCGTATCAGCAGCTTTTACCTGAGTTATGCATAAAATGAAAATACCCAGTCCAATAAAACGACATTTCCAGCGCATGATGTAAAGATAGCAAATCAATATATGAGACCTCGTCTAAACATGGAAAACAACTCCGCAACAAAGAGTTGGATTTTTGATTTTACATTTTGATTTTTGACTTGAATCACCTGCTTGTAAACATCGATTTTACAAAATCAGCTACCAGATAGCTGATCATTTTACCTGTATGATACCCGGATCTTCCATCTGCTAACTGAGTAGCACCTTCACAGATGTGCAAATACGCCACTTTGCTATCTGTTGCAGTAAAATTGATGTATTGTCTGGCATGAGCGAGTGTTATACCCGCAGGACTAGATGCACTACTAGTGGCATTTTCAATCACATCAAGATCCAATTCAATACCACAATAGGTATCTTCTGTAAATCCGGTAGCATGGGCTACGGATTGCAGGAAAGTTCTTTTTTCATGAATGAAAATGTCTTCATAACTAATGCAGTCAATAAAAGGATTATTGACCATATCCATCCAAACATTTTGAGGTAGGTAATTTTCGTGGTATCCAAGAACACAATATTTTTCTAGGTATCCATCGGCTTCAGCATAAGAAAAACCATTACCACTATGACGACCTTCCATTGGACGGAAATCAGCATGCGCATCCAAATTGATGGCATTAATTTGTGCGATAGGAATCAGGCCTGCTTTATACAATCCTTTGGCTGCACCTTTAATACATGGATAAGCATTATTGTGTCCCCCACCAATTACGATAGGTATTTTGTTATTCTGAGTGATCATATGAATCAGTTGTTCCACTTCATCATCGATCATATTTACGGCGTGACGATAAGCTTCAATTTTTTCATCATAGCTCTGTGCATTTTGTTCAATTAAATTTTTTGCATCAGAAAAATCAAAATGCCCCAATAGTAAAATACTACTCCCCTCAAAAAAATCATTGCTCTGGATATTTAAAAAAGACTGTAAAAAAGAAATCCAAGCAGAATCACAACCACCTACACCTTGATTGGCGAGTACTCCAATATCTTCGGGAATGCCAACCAATACAAAAGGCGCACTTGAATGTTTCAAAGAAGCGTCTAACGCAGTACTATCTTTTATCACTTGAACCCTTTCCCCTATTTTCGTTTCAAACCTTCTGATTCGGGTCACAGAAAGAATATCCTGCTTGTTATAGATTTTTAAATGTGGTAGTTGCAAGGCTTATCGATTTACTATGAATATACTGATTTTTTTGGTAGTCGATAATCCATGGACGATGGTCTATGGACTATCGACTAACCAAATAGTTCTCCGTTGATCAATACCTTATCAATGAGATTAGAACCAAAAGCGTATGGCAGGTAGGCTATAGAAGGAATAGGTTGGGTAATAATCAGATTCGCCCTTTTCCCAACAGTAATACTACCTACTTCTTTTTCCAGTTCCATGGCATAAGCACCATTCAGGGTTGATGCATTGATGGATTCTTCCGGTAACATTTTCATTTGAATGCAGCTCATCGAAACAACCATATTCATATTGCCACTTGGACTCGATCCGGGATTGAAATCAGATGCCAAAGCAATGGCAGCACCTGCATCGATCAATTTTCTGGCTGGCTGAAAAGGCATGCGAAGAAAATAAGCCGCCGTTGGTAATAAGGTACCAATGGTATTTGATGAGGCAAGCAATTGAATAGATGCATCATCCATGGTTTCAAGATGATCTACTGAAACAGCTCCAGTTTGAATCCCTACCTGAACCCCACCTGAAAGATTCAATTGGTTGGCATGAATCTTAGGTTTTAGTCCGATTTTTTTTCCTGCTTCACAAATACGGATGGTTTCATCGGGAGAAAAGAAACCTTCTTCGCAAAAAACATCAATATAGTCGGCTAATTGCTCTCGATCAATGATCGGAAGCATATCATGTATGATCTGATCTATATAACCTTCATGATCTTCCTTAAAGAGTTCAGGATAAGTATGAGCACCTAGAAAAGTTGCTTTGATGGGTATGGGAGATGTTTCTTTCAGTCGTTTAATAACACGTAGCATTTTTATCTCAGCATCAACAGATAACCCATAACCACTTTTAATCTCAATAGCGCCGGTACCTAATCGTATCAATTCTATCAACCTCTGTTTTGCGGCTGTATATAGTTCGTCTTCTGTCGTTAAAGCCAGTCTTCTCGCAGAATTCAGGATACCACCGCCTTTTGCAGCAATATCCGCATAACTCATACCTTTAATTTTATCTACAAATTCTTCTTCCCTACTTGCAGCAAATACCAAATGAGTATGGCTGTCGCACCAGCAAGGCAATACACTCGCTCCTTTAAGATCTATAACATTGGATGTTTCGGGATGAGCATCCATGGTACCAAAGTCCGCTATCCTTCCATTAACAATCAATAACCAAGCATTGTTGATCACAGGTAACTGTGACAAATTCTCGCCTCTTAATAATGACGGTTGCTGACGAACATTAATGAGTTGATGAATGTTTGTAAGAAGCGTTTGATTCATGATGGGAAAATAAGGATTTAGCGGCAAGCTTCAAGCTTTTCAGTAGCGTTATGATTAATTACTCACATAATCATTCTGATATAGTTCATTTAATCTAAACTTGCAGCCTGTAGCTTAAAGCCTGCAGCTATCATATGCTTACACGTCTCACCATAGTACGTTATCCCCCTTGGTTTGGATGGGCCGGATTTTTATCCATGGCTGTTTTCCGTTTTCCGCTATGGTTACGAAATGATATTACATTTTGGAAACTTATGGGATGTGGTAGAAATGGAAGTTTTGATAAAACCCCTGATTGGCGTCAATGGGCACTCTTGGAAGTATTACCAGATAGAACAATACCCGTTTCCGGTTTCCTTAACAAATGGTGGCGTCTCTTTGGGTGTGAAAAATGGGAATTATGGTTACAGCCCATTGAAGGACACGGATTATGGGATGGTAAAGAAGTATTTGGATCATTACCCAAGCAAACAGATTATTCAGGTCAGATCGCTGTTTTAACAAGGGCTACCATACGCATTAGTCAACTTTCCCGTTTCTGGGAACATGTGGATGCTGTTGCACAACGCATGGCTACTGCAAAGGGATTTATCACATCGGTAGGCATTGGTGAAGTACCCTGGATCAAGCAAGCCACATTCAGTATATGGGAATCGAAGGAAGACATGCGCTCATTTGCCTATCGGTTACAAGAGCATGCTGAAGTGGTTCGAAAAACCAAACAAGAAAAATGGTATAGCGAAGAACTGTTTGTTCGGTTCCAAATCATTGATTCTAAGGGAAGTTTGAAGGGTAATGACCCTATCAAAAGAAATCCTTAGTTTTGCCACATGAACCATTGTTCTACCATCACATTCCTGACCGCACACTTCGCGTGGATGTATCGTGGACTGAACTCTATGCCCGATCACTGAGTTCCTTCTTTACCATTTTATCATTTCTGACATTATCGGGATTCAATCCCATTATCATTACTTAATACAATTCGTATGGAACATACATTGCATGTTACCTCTGAAATAGGTACTTTAAAACGTTTATTGGTACATAGTCCGGACAGCGGTCTGGGTAAAGTAGTGCCCTCTAAAGCACAAGACTGGTTATTTGAAGACATCGTTCACCTCGATACGATCCGTAAGGATGAGTACGATTACTATACCAAGTTATTATTGTATTTTCTGGATCCTAAAAAGATCAAAGGAAAACTTCAAGAAATTGATGCAAATGATCGCTCCTTTTTTAAACCTGACTCTGATGGTTTCTACAAATCGGATAAAGTTGTAGAGTTACAGTGGCTGTTAGCTGAGATACTTGAAGAAGATGATATTCGTTCTAAATTGGTAGCATCTGTTTCGGCTATTGAAGGCTGTACCTTCCAGACACAGCAGGATCTATTGTCGTATAGTGCCAAAGAATTAGCAAAGACATTTATTTCAGGTACTTCTTCTGATAAAAAATTACTCTTTGCACCCATCCCTAATTTCATTTTTACCAGAGATATTGGGATCACCATCAAAGACCATGTACTACTGAACAAACCTGCCAAAAAAGCCCGTACACGTGAAGCTTTATTGGCAAAGTACATCTTCTTCTATCACCCCATGTTTGCACAATGGCAAAATAATATCATTGAACTGGCAGACTCTAACCAAAGTTTTTTAATGCCTGAAGAAGAGGAGGATGATCGTAAAACAACTTTGGAAGGTGGCGATATTATGGTGGTAAGTGATAATCATTTATTGGTGGGTGTCAGTGAAAGAACATCAGCAGAAGCAGCTGCAATGATCACCAATGTAATGTTTGAAAAGGGATTGATGGAAAAAGTAACGATCGTGCGTATCCCTAAGAAGAGAGATTATATGCATATCGATACAGTTTTTACACAAGTAAAAAGAGATGTATGGGTCATGCTGGGCAACTTTTCACGTAAAGCTGTTAAGCATGAAGATGACAATGTGATAGAAAGAGAATTACAAGTGAAAAAAGACGAAAAAATCAAGATCACACAGTTTCATAAAAAATGCCCAGACAATCCGGTGTATTTCGATAGTCTGGAAGATCTGTTGCAGGATATCAGCGTAACAGATCTTAGATGTGAAAATGATGTACGTTTCATTTTTTCTGGGAATAATGAATTCCCATACAATGCACGTGAACAATGGACAGACTCCTGCAATTTATTGGCATTGAAGGAAGGGGTTGTATTGGGATATGACAGGAATGATAAAACAACTGAAGCCTTTAGGAAAGCAGGATTTACCATCATACATGTAAAAGAGTTATTGCCGAAATTAGAAAGTGGAGAATTGGATCCTGCTACCATGACTGATACATTAATTCTTATGCCATCAGCAGAACTTTCACGAGCCCGTGGTGGATTTCATTGTATGAGTATGCCGTTATGGCGTGAAACCATTTAAGTTGATAGATATTAGTTGACAGTTGACATAAGAGAAATTGTTTTCCTGTCAACTGTCAACTAATATCTATCACATCAAATTTAAATTACTACCAATATGCAGACAACTTCAAATCTTCTCATGATAAAACCCGTTCGTTTCGATTTCAATGCTGAAACGGCGGTAAACAATAGTTTTCAGCAAGCATCTTCTGATCAGCAAGTAGCCGAAAAAGCTACCGCTGAATTTGATCGCTTTGTTGCAGTGCTAAGAAACGCAGGAGTTCAGGTTACCGTTGTAGAAGATACTCCGGAGCCACATACACCCGATTCTGTATTTCCCAACAATTGGATTTCATTTCATGATGATGGAACGGTATACCTCTACCCTATGTTTGCAGTAAATCGCAGATTGGAAAGAAAGCCGCATGTATTAGCTGCTATTGAAAACAAGTTTCATATCAAAAATACGATCGACTTAAGTGAGTATGAAAATCAGCAGCTTTTTTTAGAAGGAACGGGAAGTATGGTATTGGATAGGGCGAATAAAATTGCTTATGCCTGTTTATCTCCCAGAACAGACCTAGGGGTTCTGAATGATTGGTGTGGCAAATCAGGTTTTCGTCCGGTTGCTTTTACTTCAGTAGACAGTAAGGGAGACCCCATATATCACACCAATGTAATGATGTGTATTGCAGATGCATATGCTGTCATTTGTCTCGATTCTATTCCTGCTAAAAACGAAAGAGATACTGTGATTAAAACATTAAAAGATACAAACAAAGAGATCATTGAAATCAGTTTTGATCAGATGAATCATTTTGCAGGAAATATGTTACAAGTTCAAAACACAAATGGAGATCGATACTTGGTAATGTCTTCTCAAGCTTATAATAGCTTAACCCCCGAGCAAATCAAACGTATTGAGGCCTATCATCCGATACTACATTCTGATATTACTACAATTGAAACCAATGGCGGTGGTAGTGCTAGATGTATGATGGCGGAAGTTTTTTTAGCGGAAAAATGATGAGAAATGAACAAGGCTTCTCTGAACGAGATAGTATATGAACAATTAGAGAAACAGTATTATGAAATTCGGGATCGTATATACGTACCCTTATTCAAACGCTATGCTGATTATCTAGAAATGTATCGAAGAGGTGAATTTATAGATTTAAGTGGTGCAAATATTGAAGAAGAAATTGGAGACAAAGCTGCTGATATTACTGCCATTAATCCTTATTCAAATTTTATTGATACACATCCGTTAAATGAGCATGAATGTATTGAATATTTAAAAGATCAACTGAGACTTTGTTTGTTTGAGCCGGAAGTAAAAGAGCAAATGATCAAATCCGGGGCGATGGAAATTGGGTATGATTGGTATTTTCATTATGACTCCGGGATTAATTTTTTTAAACAAGAACTCTCCTTCCCCATCATTGCTGAGCCCAGATATTTGTATGCTGAACTCCCTCCAGGGCATTATACAGGTTTTGCTAAGGGGCCTGATTTTTCAGGTGTTTGGCCGGATTGTGCTGAACTCATTGAGGAAGTTGATGAAGAACATTCTTTATTGCAACTTGGATGTGAATTGATGAATTATTATCAGTATCAATCAAGATTGTTTCTACACAAAGCGCTCAAAGAAATGGATGATGCTGGCGAATTCTCAATGATAGAAAAACATCCATTCCCTGTTTATATTGCTGAACATGATTGTGAGGAAATGACTTTGTACGTGCTCTAAGTCCTTATTAACATATATATCCATGCATCCAACAATCGATTTGATCTGTTAGCATATGCATCAATAAACCAATGCCCACGATCCTAAGCTTGGTAAACAATAATAAAATGTACACTGCGATCATATACCAGCTATGTAGTAAATGAAAGCCAATACTGCATCTGCAGGCATCAAAAATAGGCGTTGCCAGTAGGTGATCTAAATCAACCAGCATGGTCAACAGAAATACAATTGCTACCATCTTCCAGTTTTTCCTGAAAAAGATATAGGCGACAATTATAGGCGCTATAAAATGAAGAAAGTAATGAAGTCCATTTATAAACACCGATGTATACTGCATATGCTAACGTATAATTTACCATTCTGTATGATAAAATGAACCAGAGTTGTCATTCTTTTTCTGATAAGTATGAGCACCGAAGAAATCCCTCTGCGCTTGTATAATATTAGCTGTCGAATGCATGGCATGGAGTGCGTTTAGATAATCCAGTCCACTTGTATGACAAGGTATTGATAAGTCGGCTTCTAAAGAACGGATGCAAAAAGATTTCAAATCAGCTTTTAATAACATCAATTCGTTTCTGAACTCATCATCCTCAAAAAGTTCATTGTGTTCACGAAGAGCGATGACGAGTTTTTCCATGAGTGCACTTCTTATGATACATCCATTTGTCCATATACGTGCAATGTTTGAAAGATCCAGACTCCATTTAAATTCTATTGATGCAGCCCTCATGACTAAGAACCCTTGTTGGTGATTGATCATTCTCGCTGCAGTATACGCTGCTTTTATTGAACTCAGACTAAGTTGATTTGAACTAGTATTTGTGGACTGTTTCTGTCTAAGGCTATGAATGGATTCTTTGAGCGTTGAAACATAACGTGCAAACAAAGCTCCTGTGATCATTCCTGCAGGTATTCCCAACTCAGAAGCTGCAATAGTAGCCCAGTTCCCTGTGCCTTTATTGCCAGCAACATCTAATATCAAATCAATCAAATAAGCGTCACCTTCCTTTTTTTGTAGGATATGAACGGTACTTTCCAATAGGTAACTATGCAGTATCCCCTGATTCCATTCGTTAAATACATCCGCAATCTTGGGAGGTTGTAGGTCATGTACATAACGTAAGTAAGCATAAGTCTCTGCGATCAATTGCATCTCAGCATACTCAATACCATTATGGACCATTTTTACAAAATGCCCAGAACCTTCAGGACCAATGTATGTGGAACAAGGATTACCATTTTTATCTTTTGCTGCAATGGCAAATAATAGGTCCTCAATTTTTACGTAAGCTTCATAAGAGCCGGAAGGCATGATACTGGGTCCATTCAGTGCACCTTTTTCACCACCGGAAACTCCCGTTCCAATAAAATGCATCTGTCGTTTTTCTAAATACTCGATACGTCTTTTGGTGTCCTCATAATGAGAGTTACCTCCGTCAATTAATATGTCACCCGCATCTAAGTGAGGTAAAATTTCATCAATAAATGTATCGGTTTCGCGACCGGCTTTTATCATCATAAAAATAATCCTTGGTTTCGCAAGTGACTGTACAAAAGGTTTTAAATCTTCAAAACCTTCTGACTTACTCAGCTCTGGATAGGCTTGAATTGCTTTTTCAGCAATTTGCTCCTCGATACCTTTCACATGTCGGTTGTAAAGCGAGAGTTTGATTCCGGTACGAGCCCAATTTCTGGCTAAGCTTTTACCCATCACACCTAATCCAACAACTCCCAGTGTTGACTTGTTTGTTTCTCGAAGAATTGTATTCACCATAGTTTGTTGATCTAATGATATATCAATCATAATGCTTTCATGGGGGATTTCAAGAATATCGAACTGAGATTGCAAAAGCGAAACAGGCATATAATGATTCCCCCTGGTAGCCATTCTTTTTTGAATCAGTTCTTTTGTGCCATTTAAAAATATCCAAATAACAGATTCTTTGATATTCTCGGAAATAATCTCTCGATATTTGTTTTTCAATGCTGAGCAGGCCACTACAGCAGATGTATTTGCTGCCAAAGTTTCATTCGCGATTTTATTAATACTCTTTAGCCATTCATATCTATCGTTATCATCAAGCGGTACACCGGCTTTCATTTTTTCGACATTGGCTTTTGAATGAAAATCATCTCCATCAAAAAATGGTATGTTTAATTGATTTGCCAGCAATTGTCCAATAGTAGTTTTTCCACTTCCTGAAACACCCATTATCAAATAAATCTTAGCACTACGATTCATAAGCGATTATACTTAAACAAATAAACTCAATACCAAAACTCCCAATAATCCAACCACTGAAACAATGGTTTCCATTAAAGACCATGATAAAAAAGTATCTTTTACGGAAACATTAAAATACTCTTTAAACATCCAAAAACCGGTATCATTGACATGGGAACAAAAAATACTACCTGATCCAATCGCTAAAATGATCAAATTAGGATCTACATCCAATTGTGTCATCAGAGGTGCAATAATTCCTGCTGCTGTAAGTCCTGCAACGGTTGCAGAGCCAAGGAATAGTCGAATAATAGCAGCGACAAGCCAGGCGAGTACAAGAGGATGTATTTGGATGGTTTGCAAGGCAGCAGCAATCTGATTACTCATCTGACTGTCTACTAATATTTGTTTCAATCCACCGGAAGCCCCTATGATTAAAATGATGGTAGCGATCTCACGAATACCTTGGTCATAAATATTCATAACGTTCTGGATCGACATCCCCTGTCTTTTACCCAATAGGATAGTCACTATTAACAAGGAAAGTAACATCAAAATGGAAGGCTCATTGATGAAGTCACAAGCATTTTCAATGGTATCATTCCCTTTGAAGATAAATGAAGTCAAGAGAGTGATCAACAATAAAAAAATGGGTATTAAGGCAGAAAAAATACTGATGCTTAATGATGGAGGGTTTTCAACCTGTACTGTTTCTTGAGAATCAAATCGTGATGAACCTGTTTTAATATGAGCTAGAAACTTAGAAAAAATTGGCCCTGCCAACACTATTGCAGGAATTGCAACAATGATCCCATAGAAAAAAGTTTTAGAGATGCTGGCATTAAATATTCCTACTAAAGAAGCGGGAGAAGGATGTGGAGGTAACAAACTATGCGCTACAGAAAGAGCCGCTAAAATTGGTATGGCAACCGGTATAACGGGAAGCTTGTATTTATAGACTAAGCTGAATATAATGGGGATGACCAGTACGAATCCTACATTATAAAACAAAGGGATCCCAATAATGAGTCCGGTCAACATCATACCCCAGGAAAGATATTTTTGACCGCAAACATGAATCACTTTCTCTGCTATTACTGTAGCTGCCCCACTATTGGCTACTAGTTTTCCAATCATGGCTCCAGAAGCGAGTGTGATAATAATGGAGCCTAGCATATCTCCCACCCCTTTCTGCAATGATTTTACAATTACCATCAGAGGCATTCCAAGAAGCAAGCCGGCGCAGATTGAAATAATTAAAAATGATACGAATGGAGAAATTTTACATACAGATGTCAGTACCGTAAGTCCGATAATAACAAGGAGAAGTACGAGAAAAATCTGCATGTAATTGTTTTACTTTTTAATGATTTCGTTTCTGAGTGTCTAAAGGTTGAAATAAAAATAGTAAAACGAACCCGTCTGTCGAAGTCCATCAGAATTTAGACGTGTATATAAAAGAAAACCCCACCGACGCTAAAGCATTGGTGGGTGATGGCGGAGAGAGAGGGATTCGAACCCCCGGACCTTTGACAGTCAACGGTTTTCAAGACCGCCGCATTCGACCGCTCTGCCATCTCTCCGCGGCAAAAGTACGTTTTGAATGATATTT
Source organism: Brevundimonas vancanneytii (assembly GCA_943368425.1). Classification (GTDB taxonomy): domain Bacteria; phylum Bacteroidota; class Bacteroidia; order Chitinophagales; family Chitinophagaceae; genus Sediminibacterium; species Sediminibacterium vancanneytii_A. The sequence continues at coordinate 575,340 of CALRLC020000001.1, read as the reverse complement.
ACCAAAAAAAATAGAGAAAGAAAGACTAAAAACTTTGAAAGCCTTGCTAGGCAAGCTCTACGGGGTATTCATTTTAAAAAGATAGGTTATGAGGCAGGTTTTTCTTCCAGTTTTTCCACTACCACCAAATCAGAAAGGTCTACATGCATAGGTAGCAAACCTATCTGGACAATGGCTCTTTTCCCTCTAATTTCTTTGACCTCCCCTACTTGATAATTCTTTTTCAGTTTCACCAATGAACCTATCGCGATCTGTTGATTGAGTTCTTTGTATTTGAGATCTACCTTTTTCGCGAGCTTATTAACAACAATAGTTTCTTTCTGCTTGAATAAAAGGTTCTGCAGATTTTTAATGACTTCTTGTTTATTTTCCGACTTTTTCCAATCCAGTACGATCTGTTTGAGTTTTCGCTCCATGTCTTTCAGGTATACCAATCGATCTTCTGTTATTCTGTTCTGCTGTTTTAATAATTCGACTTGCTGTCGATGACGTTCTTTATCCATCACCACTTCCATTTCTTTCTTCAAACGATCATTCTCTCGTAACAATTTGTGGAGTTGCTTCTTTTCCAGCTCTAATTGCTGTAGATCTTGCTCAGTCCTATTTAACAAACGATCCAATTTGAAATGATCTTCCTCTACCAGTTTACGCGCTCTATTGATCAAATGCTGTGGTAAACCAATTCTTTCTGCAATAGCAAAAGTATAAGAGCTGCCGGGTTTGCCTACAATCAATTTGTACATCGGTTGAAGATTCACTTCATCAAATTGCATGGCACCATTGATGATCCCTTTGGTATGATTGGCCATCACTTTCAGATTCAAGTAATGTGTAGTTACCACACCATAGGAATGTTTACGAGCCAATTCTTCCATGATCACTTCTGCAAATGCACCACCTAAATTGGGATCACTACCACTACCTAACTCATCAATGAAAAATAAGGTCTTTCCGTTTGCAGCTTCAATGAAGGACTTCATGTGTAACAGGTGACTGCTATACGTACTCAATTCAAATTCTAAATTCTGTGTATCCCCAATATGAATGAACAATTGTTTAAAGATTCCCATCTGTGAATCCGGACTCACCGGCACCAGCAATCCACTTTGTAATAAAAGTTGATTGAGGCCTATCGTCTTCATGGTAACGGTCTTTCCACCGGCATTGGGGCCACTGATCACCAGAATACGGTTTTGTTCATCGAGTGTTAGTGATACAGGTATGGTGGGTTTATTGGCAGCTTTGTTATACAACAATAACAAAGGATGATATGCATTGATCAAATGAACATGAGCTTTATCAGACAGTTCCGGTAATTGTCCGTTCATATCAATGGCCAATTTGGCTTTGGCCCTGATAAAGTCAAATTCACCACAGATCAATAGATATTGAGAGAGCAAAGGTGCATAGACAGATAATTTAGCAGTAAGTTGTCTAAGAATTCTTTGGACTTCTTTTTGTTCATCATTTTCTAATGCAAATACGGTGTTATTGAGATCGATGGTTTCTTCAGGTTCTATGAATGAGGTTTTTCTACTGTCGCTTTCTCCATGCAGAATACCTTTAACTTGTCGTTTATGTTCTGAAAAAACGGCTACTACTCTCCTTCCATTACTAAAACTCTCATCGATGTCGGCTGTATATCCTGCTTTTGCCAATTTTGAGATGACTTTCTCAAACATCCTTCTCAGCTCATTTCTTTTTCGATAAAGATTCATTCTGATCTTTTGAAGATCAGGAGAAGCATTGTCTTTTACATTTCCCTGTTCATCGATCACTTCATCGATCATTTCGATGATGGTTTTTTCATAATAACTATCCTTGATCACATTGGCCATGGCTGGAAATGCCAATCTTCTTTCCGTATCAAACCAACGAAAAATATTGGCAGTGTTCTCTGACAACTTTCTGATCTGCAACCACTGCTCACCAGTGATCAGAGCCCCGGGAATACCAAGTAAGCGAAGCTCTTGTTGTAAAGGAAGTGTGAAATCATTGGGAAAATACTGGGCCTGCTGAAGAATGGATTTAAACTCAAAAGTTTGTTGTAACTCAAGTTCAATGTACTCCTTCTTAGTGTGTATCCTCAATTGCATAGCTTTCTCACGGGCATGCAAGGTCTTGCAGTGACTTTCCAATAAAGTCCTGACCTTGTCAAATTCCAGTTGAGTCAATGCTGTTTCAGGATACAAGCGCATGGTACATACTTAGATTAAGGCGCAAAGGTAAAGGCGTTCTTAGATCTTTGATTTTTTGATCTATGATTTTTTCAAATAGTCATAGGCTATTAACAAAAGCGCATAAATCAATAAATCCCAGATCAAAAAATCAAAGATTAACACCCCTTTTGTAAGGATAGAACATTCATACTGTCTGTTTGTTAGATTATCTATAGCTAATTTTATAAAAACAGGAGTATGCGATTAATGTTTAGTTTCATGTTTTTGGGTATCAGCTTGATTTCCTGTGCCCAACAGCCTTCAAAAAAAGCGACAAATATGAATACGAAAGTGAATTACAGTGGCATTGTTACCGATACTGCAACATTTGGAGAAGGATGTTTTTGGTGTACAGAGGCTTTCTTTCAGCGATTGGAAGGAGTTTTAGAAGTAGTAAGTGGATATGGCGGTGGATTTGTTGAAAACCCCACTTATGAGCAGGTTTGTGATAAAAATACCGGTCATGTGGAATTAGCCAGAATTGTATACGATCCATCCAAGATCACTTATGATGAACTTTTGGAGGTATTCTGGAAAACCCATGATCCGACTACCCCCAATCAGCAAGGGAATGATATTGGACCACAATACAGAAGCGTAGTGTATTATCACAATGAGTCACAAAAACAAAAGGCAGAAAAATATAAAGACTTACTCAATAAAAGTGGAGCTTGGGATAAACCCATCGTTACAACCATTGAGCCTTTTAAGAATTTCTATCTGGCAGAGAACTATCATCAAAATTATTATAATGACAACCCTAATCAGGGATATTGTCGATTTGTGATCAGGCCTAAATTGGAGAAATTCGAGAAGGTGTTCAAAGATAAATTGAAGAAGCAATAATTATTTCTATTGCATTTTAGCCGCAGATTAGGAGACTTAATCTGCGAATCTGCGGCTTTTCATTATCACACCCTTTCTTTTGCTTTTATTTAGCAGCTACACCAGCAAAATCTGTTTAAACTAGCTTCCCACGCCTTATTTTTACAGGAATCAATATTTATTCAACAAGCCCATGGGAAGTATTCGCAAACAAACCATCATTTCCAGTTTATTGGTTTATATAGGGTTTGCTATTGGGTTTGTGAATCATTATTTCTATACCAAAAATGGCTCCTTTACACCGGAACAGTTTGGCTTAACTCGCATCTTCTTTGATTTCGCTCAGAATATGATGGCTTTTGGGGCCATGGGTGTGATTCCGGTGATTTATAAATTCTATCCCTATTATAAAGACAATCTAGAGCCCCGAAAAATTGATCTGATGAGTTGGGCTATGTTGGCCTCTATCATTGGATTTATCATCGTCTTGCTGAGTGGCTTTATTTTCCAACCATTTTTTGTAGAAAAATACCAAGAGAAATCACCTCTGATCCTTGATTATTATTATTGGATGTTCCCTTTTGCCATGGGTATGTTGTTCTTTTCTGTGATTGAAGGATTCAGTTGGGCATTGCAATTATCTGTGGTATCTAATTTTCTGAAAGAAACATTACTCAGGATCATTACAAGTGTATTGATCGGCTTGTTTTATTTCAAATGGATCAGCTTTGCAACATTCATTTATCTTTTCGCTTTCCAATACCTGGCAATCTTCTTATTCTTATTTATTTACTTATTGCGTAATGGTCATCTTCATTTTCATTTCAAGATCAGTAGGGTGACGAGGAAGTTTTGGAAAAAGATTCTTTCCATGCAAATATTGATCTATGGAGGTACATTGATCGCTTCTGTGGCAGCTACGATCGATAGCTTTATCATAGCAGGTTTCCAAGGACTTACCGCTGTAGGTATTTTTGTATTTGCACAGTTTACCGCCAATGTGATTCAAGTACCGCAGAGAAGTATACAGGCTGTTTCCTCTAGTTTTCTTTCAAGGGCTTGGAAGGATAAAAACTATCCTGAGATTCATCGCATCTATTCCAGATCCTGTATCAATCTATTGTTGATGGCTTTGTTTTTGTTTGGAAACATTTGGCTCAATGCTGAGGAAGGTATCAAGGTTTTAAATATTCAGGAAGATTATCTCAGCAGTTTGAATGTGATTTTCATTTTAGGAATTGTACGCCTCATAGATGCTGGTACCGGACTGAATGCAATGGTCATAAATACCTCGACACATTGGCGATTTGATTTTATCAGTGGCGTGGTGTTGATTGGATTGCGTTTACCCCTGACTTATTTTATGATCAAACATTATGGTATTATTGGCTCAGCATATGCGGAGTTGATCGCATACGCATCTTACAATTTCATCCGTTATGAATTTCTAAGACGGAAATTCAATATGCAGCCATTCACAATGAAAACCTTGTATTCATTAATTTTAGCCATAGCTGCTTATTTTATTTGTGAGCAAGCGTTTAGCGGATTTGATGGATGGACTAAAATCATTTGCAATACAACTGTCTTTTCTGCCATTATGATTGGTGGCGTATTCTATTTTAAACTTACCCCTGACGCAATGCAACTGTATCATGTAGTAAAAAAGAGATGGAATAGTGAATAGTGAATAGTGAATAGTGAATAGTGAATAGTGACGAACTTGCTCGCGGCTTCTTTTATTATGGAAGATGTATAATTTTTTACAAAAGAATCTGAGATCTGCGATCTGACATTATAAAATCACGTACTCCCCTTTTTTATTCACCGAGATAAGCGGAAGCTTTTTATTCTCTTCGAAGTAATCGTACACTTCTTTTAAGCGGGTAGAGAACTTTTGATACTCTTTATCTTCTTTGCTGTTTCTATCAAGGTATTCTTGGCTCCTATTATTGCTAAAACGAACAGGATAAATATGTACGGGTATAAAGTCTTGTCCCTGGTTTCGTGCATGAGAGGCCAACACGTATAATTCCTCGATCTGATCATTTTGTATGGGGATACAGCCTACCGTAATGCAACTTCCATGAATATAAATATCACTCCCTGGCTTGATGGAGTCACTTAAAAACAAATCAGAAGCATTTGGATAATTCAATCCTAATGACAAATGGTACATGCTTTTGGGATTGAATTCATTGATGTAATAAAACCCTTCCGGAACCTGATAATCACCCTCCATTCTTTTCGGCCCAAGTGTGCCGGAAAGAGCACATATCTTGTAGGTTTTGAATAGTTTATAAGGTTCTGCTGAAGTATTTCTTACCCACACTTCCAATTGACTATCATACTTGAAACTACGGATATACATATCCTTTGCCGGCCAGGATAACTTTGCTGTTGCAAATTGCTTTTTGAGACTATCTTCTTTGGAACGAATGGCCTGTGCTACCCGCGGAAAAACACGCTGATTATCAATAAATCCCGACTGCCCGAAAACAGCACTAGAAATTATTAAGAAACAAGTGATCAACAGGGGGTATTTCATGAATGCAAAATACTAAATGGTGAAATCAATCTACTGTTAAATTGAAACGACTTTTCGTGTGTTTTATTGTATAAAAAGAAACCGGAATCTATAACAAGATTCCGGTCAATATTATCACAACCATTTACAGGTTACCTCTATCCGCCTGCTCTCTTTCAATCGCCTCAAAAAGGGCCTTAAAATTGCCTTTACCAAAGCTTTTGGCACCTTTTCGCTGAATGATTTCAAAGAATAGTGTGGGTCTATCCTCTACCGGCTTGGTAAATATTTGCAATAAGTACCCCTCGTCATCTCTGTCTACAAGAATCCCCAAATCACGCAAAGGGTTCAAATCTTCATCAATATGTCCAACCCTGTCTAATAGATCATCATAATAAGTTGTTGGGACTTTCAAAAATTCGACCCCTCTATTTTGTAGATCTGTTACGGTTTTAACGATGTCATTGGTGGCTAATGCCACATGCTGACAACCTTCTCCATTATAAAATTCCAAATATTCTTCTACTTGAGATTTCTTTTTTCCTTCTGCAGGCTCATTGATCGGAAATTTTACAAAACCATTTCCATTGCTCATCACTTTACTCATCAATGCAGAATACTCGGTTGAAATATCATTATCATCAAAACTGAGGATATTCTTAAAGCCCATAACATCTTCATAAAACTTCACCCAAGGGTTCATCTGGTTCCATCCCACATTACCTACACAATGGTCTACATATAACAACCCTGTTTCACTTGGATTGTAATGGCTTTCCCATTTTCTATATCCTGGTAAGAATGGTCCATTGTAATTTTCTCTTTCGATGAAAAGATGGACCGTATCACCATAGGTATGAATACCACTGATTACCACTTCTCCAAACTCATCTTTCAATCTTTGTGGTTCCATATAACTTTTGCCCCCTCGTTGAGTGGTTTGCTTCCATGCATCTGTAGCATCTTTCACTTTCAACGCCAATACTTTAACCCCATCACCATGCTTGTACACATGATCCGCAATTGGATTGTCGGTACGTAATGCCGTGGTGAAAACAAAAGTCAATTTGTTTTGTCTGACTGCATAACTGGCACGGTCTTTCATACCGGTTTCCGGTCCGGCATAAGCCAGACTTTGAAATCCGAATGCAGTTTTATAAAAATGGGCTGCTTGCTTGGCATTACCCACATAAAATTCAACATAATCAGTGCCCTGTAAGGGTAAAAAATCAGTCGTAGTTGACTGTACCTTAGAAGTAGCAATCGATTCCATATAATATGTTTAAAAGATGAATGAAAAAAGAAAATAGTCTGCTTAATCAAACATATTAACGTGCATCCATAGCCAATGCTTCCATCAACAAGCAATAACAACTGCGCTTATCGCCAAAGATTTTATGAGGATAGTCGGGTAGCATGGTTCAAAATTAAGGGTTTTAAGATTAGGTAATGGGTGCAAGGTTATAGGTACTAGGTTCTTTTAGATAATAATCCATTTGATCTATTACCCAGTACCCAATACCTAACCCCCACTTCCCTTATCTTCGCAAACATGAAAGCAGGAATTCTTGGCGGTGGACAACTTGGCCGTATGTTATTGCAGGCAGCTGCGAATTATACAGTGGAAACATGGGTAATGGAAAATGACCCCAATTGTCCGGCCGCTCATCTTTGTCATCATTTCGTTCAAGGAGATATCAACGATTTTGATGCCGTATATGCTTTTGGTAAAGGGCTCGATGTACTTACCATTGAAATTGAATCTGTCAATGTAGATGCACTTGAAAAACTGGAATCAGAAGGTGTAAAAATATATCCCAAACCTTCCGCTATCAGAACCATCAAAAATAAGATCCTGCAAAAGCAATTTTATGAGGCTAATGATATTCCAACCTCTTCATTTGTGATCACCCAACGGCTGAGTGAATTGAATGAGCATGTATCATTTCTTCCTGCAGTGCATAAAGTTGGACAAGGTGGTTACGATGGAAAAGGAGTTCAGATCATTCGCGACGAAAAAGAAATTGAAAAAGGATTTGATGCACCTGCAGTACTTGAGAAAATGGTACCCATTCATAAAGAGATCGCTATGATCGTTGCTATGAATGATAAGGGAGAAACTGCATTGTACCCTCCTGCTGAAATGGTATTTGATCCTGTGCTCAACCTGTTGGATTATCAATTAAGCCCTGCCTCCTTACCCGAAAAAGTATTTTGGAAAGCAGAAGCTATTGCACTTCGCGTTGTGAAAGGATTGAATAGTCCCGGTTTATTTGCGGTGGAGTTATTTGTTGACAAAAATGAGGAAGTGTTGGTCAATGAAACTGCACCTCGTGTTCATAACAGTGGTCACCATACGATCGAAGCTAATTACTCAAGTCAATATGATATGCTATGGCGTATCATGTTAGGTTACCCATTGGGTAATACCGATGCCATCTTACCCTCTGCGATCGTCAACTTATTAGGTGCAGAAGGACATTCAGGTGAAGCAGTATATGATAATTTGCAAGAAGTGCTAAAAATGGATAATGTCTTTGTACATCTCTATGGGAAACTTCAAACAAAACCCGGAAGAAAAATGGGACATGTAACCATTATGCACAAAGACTATCAAGATCTCACGCATAAAGCAAATAAGATCAAACATTTATTGAAAGTCATCAGTAAATAATGGTAGATCTCAGATGGCAGATGTAGTATTGTAAAAAATCAGACATCTGCCATCTTATATCTTCACATTTTATCCCTTTCTTACATTCAGAGGCTTAAGAAAGCCAATACCGATTAAACTTTTGGTTTGTAATCCAGGCGATGTCTTGTTAGGGCCGAATAAGCGTACATCGTCATCATAAATCAAATCAAGACTATAGGTTGCAGAAAAAAACTTATTGATCTTGAAAGAAAATAGATTGGTCATGAAGAAGTCGATATTCTGTGGCTTATTGTTATAGTTGGAGAACATATCCAATCTGCCTTTGTAGGTTACATTCTTAGCAATGGTATTACTATAGTTGATTGTAGCGAACGTACCAATTTCATTGATCGAAGTTTTTCCGGCAGGTACCCCATATTTACCCAATGTTGATAATTTATTGTTCGCAACAACAGTCCATCTGGATGTCAATGGCGACACGAATACGGAGAGTTTATCTGAAGGTTTATAATCAAAACCCACTGAAAGGATAATGTATGCAGGTGATAAAAAAGAAGAAGAAAAACTAGGGATGCCACCTGAAAAAGTATAACCATCAAACCACTGAGAACGGAAGTTGAAAAGGCTTGATAAAAATACTTTACCCGTACTATCCATCTTATAACCATACTTACTAAGAAAGTCGAAACGGTCGTCATTCTTTCTACCGCCCAAACTGGTCGTTTGAACATAGCCAAGGTTCATATCAAAATTGTTATCCCAACTATGACGATCTTTGCGATAGAAATAGAAAAAATTGAAGTAAGAACTTACTGCCAGTGAGAAATTATCACCCCCCGCTGCCCAGTTACTCAATGAGCCTTGCGCAAGGTTTGCACTAAGTAGCCCACCTTTTTTCCATACCCATGTACTGGTATCCGCATCTTTTTTAATGGTTCGCGAAGTCTCACTGCGAAGTTTATTGACAACGATATCCTGGGAAAAAACCGCTGATGAAAAACAAAGCACCAGCATCAAAAGCATCATTTTCTTCATGTGACCGGGGGATTTGCGTTGCAAAACTAATTGATTAACAGAATTTTCAACGTTGAAAACCTGTCAAACTGGCACAAAAGCCAGACAATTTTGTTAATTTTGCAATCAAATTATTGTTGAAAGAACATATGAATACAATGCTTACTACAGATAAAGTGCACGATGAAGCCCGTCAGGGAGAAGCATTTCAACCATTTGAAAATGATCCCAACCGGTATAAAAAGCATTTTTACATAGAAAGTTATGGTTGTGCAATGAATTTTGCCGACAGTGAAGTGGTTGCCTCGATTTTAAATGGTGCAGGTTTTGGTGCTACCAGGAATATAGAAGAAGCTGACCTGATTTTATTGAATACATGTTCCATTCGAGAGAAGGCAGAACAAACTGTTCGCAAAAGGCTTACTGAGTTTCGCAAACTCAAAGAAAGAACTCCCGGAATGTTGATAGGCATGTTGGGATGCATGGCTGAACGATTGAAAGCCCAATTACTTGAGCAAGAAAAATTGGTTGATATTGTTGTTGGGCCTGATGCTTATAGAAGTTTACCCGGACTCATTGAAGAAGCCGGATCAGGACAAAAAGCTGTCAATGTTTTGTTGAGTAGAGATGAAACCTATGGCGATATTGCTCCCATTCGAATAGATAGCAACGGCATCAGTGCATTTGTGTCCATCATGCGTGGATGTAACAATATGTGCAGTTTCTGTGTGGTGCCATTTACCAGAGGGCGTGAAAGAAGCAGAGACGCTCATTCCATTATACAGGAAGTAAAAGACTTGTGTGATAAAGGATATAAGGAAGTAACCCTACTCGGACAAAACGTAGACAGTTATTATTGGATAGATGAACAAAAAGACGAGACAGTAACATTTGCTGCGCTTCTTGAAAAAGTGGCTTTGATCAGTCCGGATTTAAGAGTAAGGTTCAGCACCTCACATCCGAAAGATATTACTGATGAGGTATTGTTTACCATGGCGAAATACGAAAACATCTGTAAATACATTCACTTACCGGTTCAAAGTGGTAGTTCAAGAATGTTGCAATTGATGAATCGTACTTACACACGTGAATGGTATATGGCAAAAGTGGATCGAATCAGAGAGCTTCTCCCCGACTGCGGGATCAGTTCGGATATCATTGCTGGCTTTTGTACAGAAACAGAGGAAGATCACCAAGAAACGCTTAGTATCATGCAATACAGCGGTTATGACATGAGCTATATGTTCTTCTACAGCGAAAGACCGGGAACACTGGCAGCAAGAAGATATGAAGATGATATACCGGAAGATGTGAAGAAAAGAAGGCTGCAAGAGATCGTTGATTTGCAAGGTGTGCTATCGCATCAAAGCAATCTCAAAGATCTTGGCAAAACATTCAAAGTATTGGTAGAAGGCAATAGTCGTAAAAGTGATGCAGAATGGATGGGAAGAACCAGTCAAAACAAAGTAATTGTTTTCCCTAAAAAAGATTTGAAGGAAGATTTGAAAGGAACTTATGTGATGGTAAAAGCAACCGATTGCACAAAAACAACGCTGCGCGGAGAAAGAGAGCTATAATGCTCAATCATCAATATTGAATATTGAATATCGAATGTTGAAATAAGTGGGAATGAATAAAAAGGATCTCTACATCAGACATCAGAGATCAACAAATTAACGCTATGGATCTTCAAAGTATAAAAAATCGATTTGGAATCATAGGCAATTCGCCTTCGCTGAATCATGCACTGAATACGGCTGTGCAGGTAGCTGCAACAGATTTAACTGTGTTGATTGTAGGTGAAAGCGGTGTGGGTAAAGAAGTGTTTTCACAAATCATACATGCTTTATCATCCAGAAAGCATAATCCATTTATCGCCGTTAACTGTGGGGCTATCCCGGAAGGAACCATTGATTCTGAGTTATTCGGACATGAGAAGGGTGCATTTACTGGAGCAGTAGATAGTCGCAAAGGATATTTCGAAACTGTAAGTGGTGGTACGATCTTCTTAGATGAAATTGGTGAAATGCCATTAGGTACACAAGCCAGATTGTTACGTGTTTTAGAAACCGGCGAGTTTATTCGCGTAGGTTCTTCAAAAGTTCAAAAAACCGATGTACGTGTCATCGCAGCTACCAACAGAGAACTATTGGAGTTCACACAAAAAGGAAGATTCCGTGAAGATCTTTACTACCGTTTAAGTACCGTTCCCATTCGCGTTCCGGCTTTGCGTGATCGCAAAGAAGATATTTTATTGTTGTTTCGAAAATTCGCTGTTGACTTTGCTGAACGCTATAAAACACAACCCATACAATTGGATGATGACGCTAAAAACCTGTTAATTCATCACCCATGGCAAGGTAACGTTCGTGAATTGAAGAATATTGCAGAACAGATATCGGTATTAAGCCAGTCGAATAATATTTCGGTTACTACCCTACAACAATTTCTTCCCGATCAAAGCAAGTACATGCGAATGCCGGTACTTGCCGGACAATCAAATGGGACATCAGGGGAATTTTCGAATGAGCGTGAGATATTGTACAAGCTTTTCTTTGACATGAAGAAAGATGTAACAGAATTGAAAAAAATGTTTTTGGAAATATTGCAAAACCCATCTCTGGCAGGCACTGCAGCCAATTATACCAGAGATTCTTTGTTGCAGGATTTTCATACCAATGGCAATGGAGATATGTCACCAGTCCTAAGTAATCAGTCTCCCGTACATACTGCTGTCTTACCAAGCAATATGGGTTCACAACCGGTTCTTTTGCATGAAGAAGATATACATCATCATGAAGAGGTAGAAGAATCATTGAACATCATGGACAAGGAAAAAGAACTGATCTTGAAGGCGTTAAAAAAACACAAAGGAAAAAGACGTGACGCTTCTCTTGATCTGGGTATCAGTGAAAGAACATTGTACCGTAAACTCAAAGAATACGATATTGAGGAATAATCAAAAATGATGAGATCGAACTTTCGTACATATAATTGGCCTCTTCACTCACTGTTGGTACTGATAGTATTGACTTTTGCGACATGTAAAGTATCCTATCGATTTAATGATGCTGCGATCGATCCACGCTATAAAACCATTAAGCTGGGATTCATTGAAAACAAAGCCCGTTACATCAATCCGCAGTTAAGTCCCAAGCTGAATGATAAACTACAGCAAAAGATCACTAACCAAACCAAGTTGACCCGTGTATCCAACGATGATGCTGATTATGTGATCAATGGGTACATTTCGACTTATGATGGTACACAAACTGTTGGGGTAAGTGGCAGACAAGCGAGTACCAATCGTCTTACCGTTTCAATCAATATCACTTTGCGTAAAAATATTGAAAATGAAACCAAAGAATTTGTCGTGAGCAGAAGCTTTGACTATAGCGCCAATTTGGCTTTTAATACCGCAGAGGCTCAATTATTGGATGAAGTAGTCAGAAATATGGTAGATGAGATATTTAACCGTATTTTTTCTGACTGGTAATCAATTAGTACATTTATCGATATGAAATCCATACGGGACAAAGCCTTATTTCATTTAACCGGACAATCAACGCTCCAAATGGTTCCTAGAGACCAATTTGAGTCATTGGTTCAATCCTACCCTTATTTTGCGCCCGCTGAATTGTTATACAATGCTAAGCGTCAACAAGAAGTTCCAAATTCCTCAAGCGATAAAAATTTAGGTAAGTCCTTGTTGTTTACTGATAACCCACTCTGGGTATCCTATCTATTACAAGATTCCGATACTACAGTTGAAGTAGGTATGCCGGAAACGCCTGTTTTTGACACATCTGTAACTCATACAGCTAAATCTATTGATATACCGAGTATGGATGATGTCAGAGATATCATCAAATCGATAGATCCAAGGAAAGTTCCCGATAACCCACCGGAAGTAGATGAAACAGAGGAAGTGTATCAAGAAACTGCAGATGAGTTACCACTGCCGGATGCTAAATTAAGTAGCCTTTTATCGGAACAATTAGCCGATTTTAAAAAACCGGTTGACGAAGCAGCACAATTAGAGATCGAAACTGAGCGATTACATACGATCGATTATTTTGCCTCACAGGGCATCAAAATTGATCTTTCCAAGATACCTCAGGATAAACTCACTTCTCAATTGCGGAAATTTACTGATTGGCTCAAACAAATGAAGCATGCCACTAATGAGCCGGCAGACCTTGGAACAGGTACCGATCTGGAGCAGGCGGTGGCATTGATCGCTGAAAATTCGAACGAATCCAGGGAAGTGGTTACTGAAACAATGGCTGAGGTACTGGAAAAACAGGGACAGCTAGACAAGGCGATTCAACTGTACATTAAATTAAGTTTCATAAATCCTGAAAAATCCGCTTATTTTGCGGCGAAGATTCAACAATTAAAAGGTATATAAAATGATCATTCTGTTTCTGATTCTGATAGTGTTAGCCTGTGCAGCGCTTGGTTTTGTTGTACTGATTCAGAACCCTAAAGGCGGCGGTCTATCTGCCAATGTTGGTGGTTTAAGCAATCAATTCATGGGTGTTAAGCAGACCACTGATGTTCTTGAAAAGGGTACTTGGTTATTTGCAGGTATCATAGCTGTATTAGCATTGGTGTCTAGCCTGTTCCTGAAAGGTGGCGGCAGTGTAGATAGTTCTGTTTTACAAAAAGTAAATACAACTACCAGTGCACCTGCTCCTGCAGCTACTACTCCAGCCAACACAACAACCGCTACTCCTGATACTGGTAAAAAATAATTTACTTCCAAGAAGTTAAAAACCCTGCCTGTTCTACAGACAGGGTTTTTTGTTTAATTTGATGGTATGAAAAAAACAGTTGGATGGGTCATCTTGATCCTACTGATCATTTTTGGCGTTTCTGCATGGCTCGTATTCGGTAGTAATACCTCTTTTACGGAAAATCAACGGTATTTTATCATAGAGCAGGGCAAAACAGAAAAATCGATTGTTTTACAAACTTTAAAGGAAAACGGTATTGTTTCTCAAACCTTCGGCTTATCAATGATTGGAACTGTAAGTCCTGTATGGAGTAAAATCAAACCTGGAAAATACGAAGTGAGGAAAGGACAATCAGCTTTCGACATTGCCAGAATGTTGAGAAATGGCAAACAAGCCGAACTCAAACTGGTGATCAATAAACTGCGTACCGCTTCTGATCTTGCTAAGCTTATCGGCAAACAATTTAATACCGATTCTGCAACAGCAATGAATTTCCTTTCATCCAACGATTCATTACAACAACTCAATACTGATACAACACAACTCTTCACCACCATTATTCCTGATACGTATATTTTTTACTGGAATACCCCTTTGATCAAAATATTAAAGAAACTCAAAGACAACAGTGATCTTTTTTGGGAAAAGAATGACAGACTCATAAAAGCCAAAGCAAAAGGGTTATCAAAAAATGAAGCTTACACACTAGCATCCATCGTTGAAGAGGAAACCAATTTCGATTCAGACAAATACAAAATCGCCAGCGTCTACCTCAATAGATTGAACAAAGGAATGCCCTTACAAGCTTGTCCAACCATAAAATACGCCATGCAGGATTTCACCATCACACGTATTTATGAGAAATACTTATCCAATCCATCACCTTATAACACTTATCGAAAAAAAGGATTACCACCGGGACCTATCTGCACTCCCTCCCCGAAAACCATCGACATAGTGCTCAATGCTCCAGAAACTGATTATCTTTTCTTTGTTGCAAAAAGTGATTTTAGTGGGTATCATCATTTTAGTAATAATTATGCCACCCATGATAAATATGCCAAAGAGTATCAGAAGCAATTAGATATTTACATGGCGAATAAAAAGTAAGACTACTTTGATCAAACTACAACGCATCATCATCAGTTGGAAACCAATTGCCTTTGTGATTAGCAAAAGCAAGACTACTATTGTTCCGGGGTTCCAAGGGTTGCCATTGTATGATGTGGTCTTATTCTTTTTTAAACAGATCAATAAAGTAGGATTGAATGAAAGGGCTGCTGCGATCTCCTTCAATTTGATCATGGCATTGCCTGCAGCATTGCTATTTCTATTCTCGCTGATTCCTTACTTCCCGGAATCCTTTAAAGTTGATAAACAAATACTAAGTCTATTTAAAGACATCACACCCAATTCTGAAACCTATCGCTTTGTTCGTGATATCATTAATGATCTCTTGAAAAAGCATGTCGGTATCTTTTCATTTGGTTTCGTGTTACTGATTTTTTATGCATCCAATGCTATGATTGGGATTATTCGAACCTTCGATAAATCTATTCAGGAACAGAAAGCTTTCATTTTTCATCAACGATGGAGAGCCATTCAATTAACAGCAATACTGATCTTATTGGTAATCGGCTCTTCTCTGGTATTGATCGGACAAGATCAATTATTTAGCTTATTGAAAAAGCTATTTGATATCAAATCCAAAACTTTGCTTCCGGTCTGGAATGCTGCTAGGTGGTTGGTTATCATAGGATTGGTCTTTTATGGTATTGCATGTACCTATCGGTATGCTCCATCCGTCCAAAAACGTTGGAGACTGGCTTCACCAGGCACTTTACTAGCTACTTTTTTAACCCTTGCAACGACCTTACTATTTTCCTATTGGGTTAGCCTTTTTGCTACTTCGAGTTATAATCGCATCTATGGTTCAATCGGTACTGTACTGATCATGATGCTACTGATCTATATCAATTCGTTAATTTTATTGATAGGCTTTGAATTAAATGTGAGCATAACGTATCTTACTAAAGAAGCCGAAGCTCGGAAATTGAAAGAGAAAGCTTAAAATGCCTTCTGGTTTTGTACAGATGAAAAAACTTGTCCCTGCATGAACAAGTATTGCTTATCATTTGTCAATATTTAAAACATCTATTATGAAAAAGTTGCTCTTATCACTGTCATTTGCAATTGCTGCATTCTGTGTGCAGGCACAATCACTTGCTGTTGGTTCAGACCTCCCAATGAAAGATGTAAAGATGAAAGATGTGTCAGGAAAGGAAGTATCGATCAAAGATGCCATGAAATCAAATGGAGTACTGGTGATGTTTTCTTGTAACACCTGCCCGTATGTGATCAAAAATCAACAACGAACACTCGATATTGCTGCTTATGCCAAACAAAACAATATTGGAATTATTTTATTGAACTCAAATGAAGGCACCAGAGATGGAGATGATTCTTATGAAGCCATGAAAGCTTATGCACAAAAGCAAGGCTACGATTTTTATTATACCGTAGATACGGATTCGAAGATCGCAAATGCATTTGGAGCTACCAGAACTCCTGAGTTGTTTCTATTTGATGCAAATGCTAAACTACAGTACAAAGGTGCCATTGACGACAACCCAACTGATGCATCCAGTGTAAAACGTGTTCATGCAAGAGAAGCCATTAATGAGCTTACAGCAGGAAAATCAATATCCATTAAGGAAAGTAGATCTGTAGGCTGTACAATCAAAAGAAGTTAAGACACTTTAAATTTCAGCGCCGCTATAAAAAATAGCGGCTTTTTTATGGAAATATTTCAGGTAAGCATCTTTTTAGTAACCAAAACCTGCAATATGAAACCTATTATCATTGTAGTACTGTTATTAGGCATCACTTATGCAATTGCTGAAGGAATTCATTATGGAAGTGTCACCGGTATTTTGCTGGCCACCTGTAGTTTGATGGCGCTTGGTTACGCGATCTATTTGACAGAAAAGCTACGTAAACAAATGGCCGAAGAAGCTGAAACTGAAGGCGATTACCTGCAGTAACTACAGCCCTACCAGTTTTTGTAGCTCTTGTACCAATCGTTGCTCCGGTAACTGCTGCGCGAAGAATTGGCGGTATTTCCGTTGCTTATTCACCATCAGCGTCACCGGAATAGCACCATCCCATTTTTCATCAATCTTGGGACAAAATTCATCTGCATTGGTTTCATCCAACCATACAATGGTGGACTGATAATTATTCTTTTTTGCAAAAGCAGCGATGCCTTTTGGGTAATCTTCTGCGAAATCCAAACTCACTAATATCAGCTTCACATTCTGATCTTTAAATGCAGCGACAGATTTTTCGAACCATGGTATTTCCTTTATGCAAGGCGCACACCAGCTCGCCCAGAAATTAATCACCAATGGTACAGAACTGGTATCGATCATTTTAACAAGCTCATTGATCTTTACTTTTTTTATTTCTTGTGCATTGGTTGATGTTGTACATAAGGCAACCAATACAATGACCAATAATTTTTTCATGCAAATATTTTAGATTCAATCTTCTTGTTTATATCCCCATTCATCCAGTAATTGCTGACTTCTTTCCTGTGACATGGATGGTTGAGCATAATGTCCTGCGTTACTTTTTTGACGATATGCTTCATAAATACTTACAGCACACGCCACCGAAATGTTCAAACTTTGAATAATGCCCATCTGAGGAATAATAAAATTACCATCCGCCAAGGCCCTGATCTCTTCACTCACTCCTGAATGTTCGTTACCAAAAACCAGTGCTATACTTTCCGTAAAATCAATGTCATATAAACTTACCGCGTCAGAAGATAAGTGTGTTGTTAAAATACGGGAATACCTTTTTCGAAGCTCTTCAAAACATGCGTGTGCATCTTCAAACTGATGTATGGTTAACCATTTAGCAGCACTACTACTACTTTTTGGACCAAACTTTTCATGTCTGGGGATCTTAGTTGTCAAGATAAAAATATCCTGTATACCCACCGCATCACAAGTTCGCATCACTGCTGATATGTTGTGCGGATCCTGAACATTTTCCATCACTACAGCCAAATTTGGCTGACGTTGATGTAATACTCTTAGCAATTTCTCTCTTCTTTCAGGTGTCATAGACCCCGAAAATCGGCACTTCAGGAAGATTAAACAAATACAAATGGAAAAAAGCAGGTGATTGCACCTGCTTTTCTTTGTTATTACCATCTGCTGCGACGTCTATCATCATCCCGATCCCTTCTGTCCCATCGATCATGCCCTCTTCGTTTGTCTACAATAACCACCGGAGGACGATAAGCCATGTAATGACGGGCATAGCGTTCTCGGTAAAATTGAGGGTGACTGAAAGGATCCGGATCATTGATTACCACTTTATATCCACGATGCAAATCATAATGACGATAGGCCCTCGGAAGATCGGATACGTATACCCATCGACCTCGCTCTAAATACACAAAGCGACTTCTGGGAATACTATAATACATATCGATTTCGGGGAAGTAGTAATAATCTCCTAAATGATTGCCCGGCAATCCCCATGCTGGTCGAGGACCAACATTGACATTCACATTCAATCTAACCTGTGCTTGAGATGCCTCGATCATCAAAACAGATAAGAGGATCAACATAGGTAAAAATTTCTTTTTCATGGTTCACGGTTTTATACTGTAACAAAGCCAAACCGGATGCCAAAAAAGAAGTATTCTGTTATGGAAATGTGAATTCAACCATGCCACATCAACAATAAATAAAAGTTGAACTACTTATCTGAACTGGATACCCAATCCAGGTTTACCTGACACAGTTACCTTTCCATGATCATACACTAATCCTGTTGCAATAGACTGTGACAATAAAAGTGGGCCATCCATATCTACATGATCCAATTGTGGAAGAAAATGTGCGATAGCTGCTGAACCTACCTCTGATTCATTCATACTTCCCATCATGACCTGTAATCCCAATGATCTGGCTTCTTGAATCATTCTGATCGCGGGGGTGATACCACTGCATTTGGTGAGTTTAATATTGATACCATGAAAATGATTCACACATTTCTTTACATCCTGTTCAGATACACAACTTTCATCTGCAAACAATGGCAAAGGAGATTGTTTATATAAAAGCTTCATGCCCTCCCAATTATCTTTAGCAAGCGGTTGTTCGATGAACTCCACTCCTAATGCCGCTAATTGAGGAATTATTTCGAGTGCTTCTTCTGTTGTCCAACCGGCATTCGCATCTATCCTGAAAACCGCATCGGTATGTTGGCGTAAAGCTTCTATGATGGAAATATCATTTTCTGTTCCAAGTTTTACTTTGTACACCGGCCAAGGCTTTGCTTTCATTTTATTGACCATTGTATCAATGGTATCGATACCAATCGTATAATCAGTAACAGGTGTATTGATCCATTGTGTTTGCATGAGTTCATACAATGGGCGCCCTTTCATTTTCCCAAAAAGATCCCAACAAGCCATATCCAATGCACAAACCAAAAAGGGGTTGTTAGGGATCAAATGATGAAGATAATGCCAATATCTTTCAGGCTCCGTCAATGCAAATTTTTCGATCATACGACGATGCTTCTCCAGATCGGCGATCATTGATTCTACCGTAACATCATAATAAGCGATTGCAGGTGCTTCTCCGAAACCCATAAATGGCCCCAACTCCAAAGCCACCAATAATGAAGGTTGATGTGTTTTAGTACGACCATTCGAAATGGTAAAAGGATATTCAAAAGGAAGATTGATGGGTCTATAGCTGAGCTTCAAGAGATGTATTTTGAGAAGCAAAGATAGTTAATGATTGTATTGCCACTGAGGACACAGAGAAACACAGAAAATTTCAGTGCAATACTGTGCTCTCAGTGGCAATCATTTCTTATTAGTCTCTCCCACTCTGTTGGATATAACCATAGAGTGTAACATTAAAATCATCCTGTTGTAACAAAGACTCTAATGTAACATGCATTCTGTATCTCCAATAATGTTTTGGATCTGCCGGAATATTGATTCGTTCACTATGAGGATCTTCCTTGCGAAGTGCAGCATCCATACCCATTAGATCTTGTAACTGGAAAACCGTCCACATTGCTGGTGAATATAAATGCTGAATGACAATGGCAGTATTGATCCATGCTTCACAATAGTAAGGGGCTTCTCCAGATTGTCCAAGTTCGTGGTTGTAAAACTGTTGAATCCTTTCTTTGTCTTCTTCCCACCATCCTCTTATGGTACTCATATCATGCGTAGAAGGTGTAACCACACTTAGATAAGGTGCATCGGCAGGATGAAAGAAACTACGTTTGGGATCTTTGGGCATTCTCTGAATCTCTAAGCTCAAAAGTCCCAGCTGTTTCATTACATCAGGAACACAAGCAGGTACCAATCCAAGATCTTCGCCACATACCAACATATTGGTCACTCGTTTGAGTGCCGGTAATTTTTTCATGGCTTCTTTCATCCAAAAATCATCCTGACGACGGAAGAAATAATCCACATACAGATCTTTCAATTGCTGTTGGGTATGTTGATCAAGGTAACGGAAGGAAGATGTGCTTTCCATATTGAACCTGAAATGGAAATGCTGAAGATCCCCTTCGCTGTCTTCAAACAGAAGTACGTTGCTAATGAGGTTGTACAATCCTTGCTTTACCTTATCGTGTTGGTCATCTTTTTCAAGCGTATTGAAATACTGCTCAACCTGACGTTGTGTTGTAAATTCAGGCTTCAAAGTATATTGACCAAAACCATCTGTATTCAGAAACTCTTTTTTCACCAAGTCATTGTCATAACCAAATAATTCCCACAACACATTTTCATGAATAAAAGGTTGGGTAAACCGATGGTGATCAAAAGAAATACCTCTCG
Organism: Brevundimonas vancanneytii; assembly: GCA_943368425.1. GTDB lineage: Bacteria > Bacteroidota > Bacteroidia > Chitinophagales > Chitinophagaceae > Sediminibacterium > Sediminibacterium vancanneytii_A. The sequence goes on along the minus strand of CALRLC020000001.1, from coordinate 554,468 downwards.
ATTGAAACTCATTGATATGAACGGGAATTGCAGGAACAAAACGACCTAAAATTCCTTCTACCGCATGCATCGGAATACTCCAAATTCTAAAGAAGCCTAGAATATGGTCAATTCGGAATGCATCAAAATAATAACTCATCTGCTCAAAACGCTGTTTCCACCATGCAAACCCATCAGCCTGCATTTTTTCCCAATTGTAAGTAGGGAAACCCCAATTCTGACCAGCAATAGCAAAATCATCCGGAGGAGCTCCAGCTTGTGCATCCATGTGGTAGAGATCAGGATGTTGCCATGCATCTGCACCATGTCTGTAAACACCAATGGCAATATCTCCTTTAACGATGATGCCTTTTGAATGAGCATACGCAGTCGCTTCTTTGAGTTGCAGATGCAACTGGTATTGTGTAAAGTAATGTAATGCGATCTCTTTATACGCTGCAGAATCAGGAGCTGACAATCTTTCGATCTCAGACTCATTATAATGTCTGAATGCCGGCCACTGATTGAAATCTACAGTTCCATATTGATCTCTTAAATAACAAAATACAGCGTATGATTGCAGCCAATGTTTGTTATCATTGAAATATTGTTTGAAGTCTGAGGATGACAATACCGCTGCACCTTGTTCTTCATATATTTTAGCGATCAGTTTTGTTTTGAACTGAATCACTTCCTGATAATCCACTACATCCAATGCATTCAATTTTGCCTTCTCTACTGCAATTAGTTTTTGCAGTTTCCTATCATCTTTCACCAATGTATCTAAATGCAGATATATTGGATGTAAAGCAAACGCAGATATAGCAGCATATGGGTAAGAATCTGTCCAGCTATGTGTTGCCGTGGTATCATTGATCGGAAGTATCTGAATCATTTTCAATCCGGTCTTTGATGCCCAATCTACCATGAGTTTAAGATCATTAAACTCTCCAACCCCTAAACCATGTTCCGTTCTCAAACTAAATACAGGAATGGCTACTCCTGCTCCTTTCCAGGTATTATTAGGTAAAACTGCAAAACCGTCATGAATGATACTTAGTTTTTCTTTCACAAAACCGTCATACAGTACACGATTGTTGCCGTCTTCATAACGAAGGAACTTTTGCTCATCGACATGATAGATACCATACTTGTATGCAATGGGAAATGATTCTTTAGCGAGATCCAAATGAATTTGAAAAAAATCCTCCCCTTTATTTCTTTTCAGCAACAAGGGCTTTTCTGCATCCCAACTCCCGAATTGAGAGCTACTCCCTAAAAGGCAAAGTGTTTCGCCTTTTTTAAGAAGAGGCGCCTTTACTTTTAGAATATGTGTAGTAGCACGAGGTATATTAAACGAAACAGGTGTATGAGCGTTTGCCAGCAAAACCTTTGTAAAAGGTTCGGTATAAAAAGCGTTCTCAAAATATCCTGCAAAATTCCAGGCGTCAGTAACATGTATTTCTTTTGCCTTGATGGCAGTAAGATCTAACTGTTTATCATTCCCCCAATCATAATTCAATGTGCCATCAGCATTTCGTAAAATATACTGATATACGATCACGCCAGTGGTTGATGGCACTTCTTTAAGATCAATGGTTACAGACCAGTATTCTTCATTAAAATATTGAAGTGGAAGTGCTTTCGTCGGGTCATTATCTCCTAATAATGGATGATTACCCGTGATAAAAAGTTCCTGCCCGAATGTTGTGTGAAATTTCAGTTGGAAAGTGATTTTCTTTCCATTTACAATGTTTGCTTTTGAGGCTGTCTTCGTTTTATTATTGGGTTCGGCTGAGATAGGAGAATGATCATTCTTTTTCAATGAGCGTTTTCCAGCCGTTTTATTTTTGATCATCTGGGAGTCACCATGGGATAAAGACACAGATTTCCCATTGGCTGAAGCAATCTTTTTTTTCGTCGTAGCCACTGCAAGCAAATTTTGGTATCACTAAATTAGGGATTAATGTGTAAAAAAAACACAATAATCTTTCCTGGGTGAGCAAATGTAAGTGCTTATGATGGGTATAAGATGAGATCGGATGCTTTTTCAGCGATCATGATCGTTGCTGCGTTCGTATTACCAGAAACAATGGTAGGCATAATAGAAGCATCCACCACTCTAAGAGAACGAATACCATGTACTTTGAGTTCATGATCTACCACAGACCATTCGTCAGTCCCCATTTTGCAAGTACCTACCGGATGATACAAGGTCTCTAGACTTTTATTGATATGCGCATGCAAAGCGCTATCATTTGTATAATTTTTGGGAAGTGAAATGTCTCCATCAGCGTAGGCACTGAGTGCCTGTGTTTGAGCAATTTCAATGGCTTTTTTTAATGCCTCAACCAATTGCTCTCGATCTTTTGTTTGATCAAATACATTGTGGTCAATGATCGGAGCATCTTTGGGATTTGCATTTTTCAAACCGATCGTACCTCTGCTTTCCGGATGTAAGAGTATGGCCATGATGCCATAACCGCTTTTTCGAGGAAACGTATTCAGATTATACATATCGGTACTATAATCATCTGCAATACCAATAGGAGCAAAATGAAATTGCATATCTGGCCTGTCTGTTCCTAAAGAACTATAAAAAGCATTAGCTTCTAACGGACTATTTCCCAACGGGCCTTTCTTGAACAAAAGATGTTGTAGTAAAGCTTTTCCCATATTCAAGGGTGATAATAAAGCGTTGGAGGTAGGAATGATACTATTCACGGATACCCCTGTCCATATGTGATCTTGCAAATTTTTTCCCACGCCTGGTAACGCATGGATGATATTGATTCCTTGCTTGCCCAATTCTATCGGATCACCAATACCAGATAACATCAATAAATGGGGTGATTGAATAGCGCCTGCGGAAAGAATGACTTCTTTTGCACAATTGATCCTTTCCGCTCCCATTTGCCCTACCATCACTTCAACTCCAACAGCCCTCCCATTTTCAATCAGTATGCTTTTTACCTGACAATGGGTTCTAACTGTCAGATTTTTTCTTTTCATCACAGGTTTTAAAAAAGCAGCGGCTGTACTGTGTCTTTGATTATTCTTGATGGTAAACTGAAGAAGCGATGCTCCTATTTGTTGAGGTCCGTTGTAATCATCATTTCTAGGTATTCCGGTTTCTTCACAAGCACGCACAAACACTTCCCCTAATGGATGAGGCTGCATGGAATGCATAACATGCAAAGGGCCTTCCCATCCATGATATTCACCTCCAAAATTTTCGTTGTGTTCTGATTTTTTAAAATAGGGCAAAACAGTATCATAATCCCAACCTTGGTTACCCAAAGATGCCCATTCATCAAAGTCTGCTTTATTTCCTCTTACATATGCCATGGCATTGGTTGCACTGCTTCCTCCCAAGGTCTTACCTCTGGGAATAAACAACCTGCGATGATCAATATTTTTTTGTGGCTTGGTCCAAAACGCCCAATCTACCTCTGACCGATTGAGTTTGCTGTATGCACCCGGTATGTGGATCTCCGTCTTTTTATCTGGTCCACCCGCTTCCAATAACAATACTTTATGCTTTGGATCATCGGATAAACGATTGGCTAATAAACAACCTGCAGATCCGGCACCAATGATGATGTAATCAAATGACATGTTCTAAAAATAAACTAAAAAGAGCACGCATACCAGACTATACAAAGAATTGATAAAAAGACCATTCGTTATAGAATTTTATCTGATTGATGAACAGCTGCCCCCTATCTTTGCAAAACTAACAATTGTTCGTATGACAGATATGGCATTCAACCGCAATGAAGACTGGATGAAATTAATGCTCCGACAAGTTGAGCAACATTTTGAGAAAATCAAATTGGGTGGAGGGAAAAAATCCATCGAAAAGCAAAGAGAGCGCAACAAGTTGACTGCACGTGAACGTATTGATTACTTGTGTGATAAAGACAAACCATTTGTTGAGATTGGTGGTTTTGCAGGTTTTGAAATGTATGAAGCTGAAGGTGGTTGTCCATCTGCAGGTACTGTTGCGGGTATTGGATACATCAGTGGTCGTCAGGCTGTGATTGTTGCAAATGATCAAACGGTGAAAGCAGGTGCTTGGTTTCCGATCACTGGAAAGAAGAATTTGAGGATGCAGGAAATAGCGATGGAGAATAAGTTGCCGATCATTTACCTAGTAGATAGTGCAGGTGTATTTCTTCCAATGCAGGACGAAATCTTTCCCGATAAAGAACATTTTGGTCGCATTTTCAGGAATAACGCAAGGATGAGCGCCATGGGCATCACACAAATTGCGGCGGTAATGGGTGCTTGTGTAGCAGGTGGGGCCTACTTGCCTATCATGAGTGATGAAACATTGATGGTGGAAGGCAATGGAAGTATCTTTTTAGCCGGTGCTTATTTGGTAAAAGCTGCCATCGGGGAAGATATTGATAATGAAACATTGGGCGGTGCTGTTACACATACAGAGATCAGTGGTATTGCAGATTATAAATTCAAAACAGAACAGGATTGTTTGGATCATATCAAAAAAATCATGAACAAGCTTGGAGCAAAAAGTACTGCAGGTTTTGATCGTGTTGCATCCATCGCTCCTAAAAAAGACCCGCAAGAATTGTATGGCGTCATCCCTGAAGGAAACCTAAAGCCATATGATATGCTCGATATCATTGAACGTATCGTTGATAACAGTGAATTCGATCAGTTCAAACAAGATTATGGCAAAACTATTTTATGTGGCTATGCACGTATTGATGGCTGGGCAGTGGGTATTGTTGCCAATCAGCGTCTGATCTGCAAAAATAAAAAAGGTGAAATGCAGATCGGCGGTGTGATCTACAATGACAGCGCAGACAAAGCAGCAAGATTCATTCTCAATTGTAATCAGAAAAAAATTCCATTGGTATTCTTGCAAGATGTAACCGGCTTTATGGTAGGCAGTAGAAGCGAACACAGCGGTATCATAAAAGATGGAGCAAAACTTGTGAATGCAGTTGCTAATTCAGTGGTTCCGAAGATCACTATCATTGTAGGTAATAGTTATGGTGCAGGTAATTATGCCATGTGCGGAAAAGCCTATGATCCACGTTTTATTTATGCATGGCCTTCTGCGAAAATCGCTGTAATGGGTGGTGAGCAGGCCGCCAAAACATTGGCACAAATTCAGGTGGCATCTATGAAAGCGCAAGGAAAAGAAGTTGATAAAGTAGTGGAGCAAGATTTACTGAAAGAGATCAAAGGCAGGTATGAGCGACAAACCACTCCATACTATGCAGCCGCAAGACTATGGGTAGATGGCATCATCGATCCAACAGAAACGAGAAAAGTAATTACTGAGGGATTGAATGCTGCTAACCATAATGCTGATATGGATACGCTGCGCACTGGTGTATTTCAGGTGTAAGGATTGCAACTGAATTTATTGTCAACAGTAAGGAATGATATGCTTGAAACAATTTACTTTGCTGTTTAATTGAAGCATATGAATTATCCTATTTATACTGTTGATGCATTCACAGATCATGTATTCGGAGGGAATCCTGCGGCTGTTTGTCCTCTTACTGAGTGGCTTCCAACGGACACCATGCAAAAATTGGCCAATGAAAATAATCTTTCCGAAACGGCTTTTTTTGTTCAAAGGCCCGATGGAGATTATGATATCCGTTGGTTCACACCTGAATTGGAAATAGACTTGGCTGGTCACCCTACCCTTGCCACAGCTTATGTACTTTTCAATGAAATGGGTTATCATCAAGATACTATTCGTTTTCACAGTAAAAGCGGAATGCTTACTGTTACTAAGAAAGACGATCTGATGGAAATGAATTTTCCGGCTCGCATGCCACAGCCTTGTGAAATTCCTGCTCATTTATTGGAAGGCCTTAGCATACGTCCTCAACAGGTGCTTCGTTCAAGAGATTATTTCCTGATTTATGAAACGCAAGAAGAAATTGAAAAAGTGATTCCGGATTTTGTTCAGTTGAATCAAGTGGAAACTTTGGGAGTGATCATTACTGCGAAAGGAAACAATGCAGATTTTGTATCCCGCTTCTTTGTCCCCAATTCTGTAATTGGAGAAGACCCTGTAACAGGCTCAGCACATGCTACATTGATCCCCTATTGGGCAAAAGCATTGAATAAAACATCGATGAAAGCAGAACAGTTGTCAAAACGCAGAGGCGATCTTTGGTGTGGAATTCAAGGCGATAGAGTGACCATTGCAGGTAAAGCTGTATTATACATGAAAGGATCCTATCGTTTAGCATGAGCACATCTAGCGGACATCAACTAGTCATCTATACCGACGGATCTTCGCGCGGCAACCCTGGTCCGGGTGGCTATGGTATTGTTTTAATGTGGGGTGATAAAAGAAAAGAGATATCAGCAGGTTATCGTCATACCACGAATAACAGAATGGAATTGATGGCTGTGATCGTGGCATTGGAATCGTTGACAAAACGAAACATTGCTGTGACCATTTATACAGACAGTCAATACATCGTGAATTCAGTTGAAAAGAAATGGCTCGATAACTGGATCAAAACAGATTTCAAAGGCGGTAAAAAGAATAAAGATCTTTGGTTGCGATACAAAGCCATTGCCAATCACTTTCAGGTTCGTTTTGTTTGGGTGAAGGGACATGCCAATAACCCCTGGAATAATCGCTGTGATGAACTAGCCACTAGTGCCGCTGATGGAACCCATCTTTTAGTTGATGAAGTATTCGAGAATGCTTCCGATTAAAAAAGTATCTCCCTATATAGTATTGATCATTTTCAAATTTTTAAATTGAACAACTGTTTAAGTTCCTGGAGTGGCGGTAAGGATAGCTGTTTTGCTTTGATGAAAGTCATTGAGCAGGGATATATTCCTTCTGTGCTTTTGAATGTTATGAATGAAAATGGGAAAATTTCCAGGAGTCACGGCATCCCAAAAGAAATTTTAGAAGCGCAAGCCAAAGCTGTTGGATTACCGATTCATCTTATCAGTAGTAGTTGGCAGGAATATGAAATGAATTTCACTGCGGCCTTAAAGCAGCTTAAAAAAACTTATGCTGTTTCACATGCGGTCTTTGGAGATATCGATCTTCAACCTCACAGAGACTGGGAAGAAATGGTATGCAAAAATGCTGGGCTTATTACGATGCTACCTTTATGGCAACAAAATCGCAGATCATTGGTCATGGAAATGCTTGGTAGTGGCATTAAGACCATGATAGTTAGCTGCAATACAACAATGGGAGCATCATTTATCGGAAAAACACTGACACCTGACTTAATCACAGCATTAGAGCAGCTTGGTGTGGACGCATGCGGTGAAAATGGTGAGTTTCATACATTGGTGTATGATTGCCCGTTATTTAAATATCCTATCGAAGTAGAAGTCATTCAGGCTTTAGAACATGAGCAATATTTCTTTTCTGAACTACGATTAAAGACATAAAAAAATCCGCAGTTGTTACTGCGGATTTTTTTTATGACATAGTTTCTTATAAAGAGATGTTTTTCTTTACTGCTGCTTGATTCATGAAATAATATCCACCGAAAAGAATGGCACTGAAAATGGCAGTTGCCATCAAGCTATTGGCGTAGAAAGGTAATGCATCGTTATAGCACATCATCAAACCTTCAAAAGTTTGAGGACGCTTTAATCCTCCTCCACCTGCCCAAACCATAAAATTGGAAATTAAAAAGAATGTGGTAGGTGTAGCAATGGAAGCTCCCAATACTTGTAAAGGTTTTTGACTACGTACCATAAAACCAAAAATGGTTAAACTGGTAAATAGCAGATAGTTGACCCACTGGCCTTTATAGAATCCTGGGATTTCAGTCAGACCTTTATTGTATAAAAACTGATACAACAGATCAGAGAGAAACATAGAGATCAAAGGCAGCGCAAACGCCCACTTCTTATCCTTAACAAAAATAGCACCTGCAAAAAGTGCAATAGCAAACTGAGGAGCAAAACCCCATGGTCTATTAGGCATGGCACGATAGATCGCACTTAGAAAAATGGTCAATACCAGAGAAACAATAAGCGAACGATTCAATTTCATTATAAAGAATTTCAGGGACAAAAATAGGTGTTATAGGCTAAGTTTAGACCTCAATTTTCCTCATACTGTGAATAAGCACATATATCAACACAAAAACCTAATACAATTCGGTTTTCTCACCCCTTGGTGTTCAGTGGCTAAAAGGCATTTTTGGGATTTTTTGTCGGGCAACTACGTCTGAAACGTATATCCGCAACACTCGTAGTGTTGAATCTTACCTTGCAATTTCAGGATGGAATAGTGATTTGATATTTCGAAACTTTTGGAAGACCCTTCAATTCCTATTTAATCATTCATCTTTAATGAAATAGTTCATGAACAACCATATCGAAACCGGAAACCTAGGAGAAGAAATCGCTTGTGGATTTATCATAGAAAAAGGGTATCAGATTTTAGAAAGAAACTGGCGGTATAAACATTGGGAGGTGGATATCATTGCTTCTAAGAAAGACAAACTGCATTTCATTGAAGTAAAAACACGCAATTCCCTGCGCTTTGGGAAGCCTGAAGAAAGTATTACGCGTGAGAAAATGACCCATCTCAAAAATGCCGCCGAACAATTCCAATACCAACACCCGGAATGGAAATATATCCAATTTGATGTGATAGCAATAACACTGGTCAATGGTATTGCCAAAGAGATCTTTTTAATTGAAGATGTTTACTTTTAACAGTATCCAATGAGTGAAAAGTATTAATTTTAATGTTGAAACATTGAATATGCAGACGCTCAGCTCCTTTTCATCATCATTAGGGAACACTGTTTCTCCAGTAAAGATGCCGGTTGTATTTGCCGGGCATGGCAGTCCCATGAATGCTATAGAGCTGAATGAGTTTTCGATAGGTTGGCAGAAAATAGCAAAAGGACTACCTGAACCAACTGCCATTCTCTGTATCTCTGCACACTGGGAAACAAGAGGCACATTTGTAACAGCCATGGAGCAACCAAAGACGATCCATGACTTTTATGGTTTTCCGCAACAATTATTTGATCTGCAATATCCGGCTCAAGGTAGTCATGAACTAGCAAATGAAACAATAGCGACTGTTGAACAAACCCATATTGAAAAAGATCTTACCTGGGGATTGGATCATGGCTGCTGGAGCGTTTTACAACACATGTATCCTGCTGCCAATATACCAGTGGTTCAATTAAGCTTGAATCAATTACAAGATCCATTGTGGCACTACCAACTTGCCCGAGAATTGAATGTTCTACGTAATAAGGGAGTACTCATCATCGGTAGTGGTAATATGGTTCACAACTTGGGTGTAATGAATTGGAAAACACCCGATAAAGGATACGATTGGGCGGAAGAAGCCAATCAAACACTCAAAACGCTGATTACTAATAATGATCACCTGTCATTAGCGAACTACAAAGCGTTAGGCGCCGAAATACGTCAATCTATCCCAACACCTGAACATTATTTGCCTCTTTTGTATACATTAGGATTGAAATCCGATGATGAGAAGATTCAATTCTTCAATGATAAAACTGTTTTTGGATCTATCTCAATGACTTCTTTATTGATCGGAAACTGATCAGGAAAAACGTTGCATCATTTTTTCTACCATCTTAAATGTTGCCGGACAATATTCTACATTCTGTTGGTGAACATGAATGTATTCCACCATCTTCTTTTTCTTTAAATGTGGGAATCCCGCACAATCGGCCGGTCTTACTTCATAGATCGAACACATATTGGTAGATAGATCTAAAAACTGACAGGGTTGCTTTTTATTCATCCAATCATTGTCTTCGGCATCAAAATACAGCCACTTTTCTTTGAACTCTTTTGGAGACATTTCAAAATGCGCTGCAATTCTTTTGATATCCGTATTTGTAAATGTTGGACTCATGGTTTTGCAACAATTAGCACAACTTAAACAATCGACCTCTTTCCATACTTCTGCATCAATCTCTTCAGCAATTTTGTCAAGATGGCGGGGTGGGTTCTTTTCAATCTTACCTAAGAACTTTTTGAATGCCTTTTGATGATGTCTCACTTTTTGCTTGAACGAACGAAGATTGATCTGCATGCGAAAATTAGTTAGTCTCTGTTTTGAGTTTGCAATATCGGTCTCCCCTACCGCAATGCCAAAACAATTTGAAACACATTTCTCATCATTATTTGACGATTTGCTTGTCTCATTGTACATTTCATTTTATGTGGGATGCTTATAAAAAAGGATACAAAGCTTTTTTACGTTTAGAGAAGTCGCTCAGCGATCATTCTGTAGAAGCTTATCTACGGGATGTAGACAAACTCACTTCTTTTCTTGCCTCTGACGATACTGGCAAAGCCCCTGCTGCTGTAGATCTAAAAGATCTTCAACGATTTGTGAAATGGATCAGCGAATTGGGTATGTCAGCTACTTCTCAGGCAAGGATCATTTCAGGGATCAGAAGTTTTTATAAGTATTTATTGACAGAACAAATCATCAATACGGATCCAACGGCCTTGCTGGAAGCTCCGAAAACCAAAAGATCATTACCGGATGTATTGAGTTTTGAAGAGATTGAATTGATCATTTCCAAGATTGACCAAAGTAAACCTGAAGGAGGTCGAAACAAGGCCATACTAGAAACCATGTATAGTTGCGGCTTAAGGGTGAGCGAGGTGGTGGGATTGAAAATATCTTGTTTGTATTTGGATGTAGGTTTTATCAGGGTCATTGGTAAAGGAGACAAAGAAAGATTGGTTCCGATTGGTTCAGATGCTATTAAGTATATCAAACTATACAAAGAAAACATTCGGGTTCATCAACCCATGGTTCCAGGTTATGAAGATATTCTTTTCTTAAACCAACGTGGAAAGGGGCTTACAAGGGTTATGATCTTTTACATCATTCGTGACCTAGCTGCAAAAGCTGGTATTACCAAAAGTATATCACCCCACACTTTTCGCCACTCATTCGCCACTCATTTGGTAGAAGGCGGCGCCGATCTTCGGGCGGTTCAGGAAATGTTGGGGCATGAAAGTATTACCACGACTGAGATCTATACACATCTTGATCGTGATTTCTTACGCAACACGTTACAACAATTTCATCCTGCGTTTCAGAAATAATGCTGATTAAATTACAAATGGTAAATATGGTCATTGAATTTGCGGTAAATTCGCTACTCTAAAATCTGGAAACATATGAAAAAGTTTTTCTTACTGGTTGCAACTATTTGCAGTCTGAATGCATTCGCTCAGATCAATATGCCACAGCCTAGTACTACACAACGTATTACACAGGCTTTTGGTATGGGTAGCATAGAGCTCACCTACTCTCGTCCGAATATCAATGGACGTTCGTTAATGAAAGAGAACAGTGACCTTGCACCATTAAATAAATTATGGCGTACCGGGGCCAACGCTGCTACTCGTCTGAAATTTACAGACAATGTTACCATTGGCGGAAAAAGGCTGGATACAGGATCTTATGTTTTGTATACTATCCCTGGTAAAGACACTTGGGAAGTGATCCTCAACAAAGGCCTTAATAACTGGGGTACCGATGGTTATAAAGAAGCTGAAGATGTCGTTCGTTTCAAAGTAAAAGCAGATAAAGCAGCGGGTAATACCGAAACTTTTACCATGCAGTTTGCTAACATTGCTTTTGAGAGCTGTGACCTGAATATCATCTGGGGTGGTACTTCTGTAAGAATTCCTATTAGCACCAATGTAAAAGATCGTTTGCGTGCTCAAGTAGAAAAAGCGATGAGTGCAGAGAAAGTAAATCCAAATGCTTATTATCCTGCTGCCAATTTTTACTATGAGTGGGATAAGGATATGACGAAAGCTTTAAATGCAGCTACAAAAGCTACAGAAGTAAATCCGAATGGCTTCTGGATCTTCTTGTTAAAAGCCAAGATTCAACGCGATATGGGCGATAAAGTAGGTGCTAAAGCGAGTGCAGAAAAGTGCATCGAATTAGCCACTACTGCTAAAAATGATGAATATGTGAAACTGGGATCTGAATTGATCAAAAAATTATAAGTCGGTACTGACTGCAATAAAAAAAGGCGATGTTGTAATAACATCGCCTTTTTTTATACCGTGATCTCAATTCTGTTACTCTCGGGATCTAATACAACACTCTCATAATATCCATCACCTGTGGTTCTTGGCTCACCCACGACTTTATATCCATCCAAGGCTAGCTTCATGGTAAGTTCATCCACCATGGATTTACTACCAGTAGCAAATGCAAAATGATTCAGTCCGAAATATTGCGAACCAACTTCATTCAAATTTTCTGACACAGTATTCATTTGCATCAATTCCAGTCTGGCTCCTGTTTCAAATGATAAAAAGTAAGATCGATATTGTTTCTTCTCATTGATATAAAGATCATTAGAAACAGCATTAAAATATCGTACATAAAAGGAACGCATGGTCTCTAAGTCTCTACACCAAATAGCGATATGTTCTATTTTCATACTGCAAATATCAAAAGAAAAAGCCGCCATAATCAATCATGGCGGCTTTTATTCATCATCCAATTTGAAAATTATTGGACAGTCAATATTATGCTGTTTACTTGGCTTCCGCCATGTCAGGAATCGCTTCTACTTTATAAGCACCTGCATCCAGCTTTGCTTTGGTTTCACTGAATGCTTTCAATGTTTCTTCAATATCCTGGTCAGTATGAGCTGCAGTAGGAATCAATCTGTAAATGATATGTCCTTTTGGAATAACAGGATATACTACAATAGAACAGAAGATGCGGTAATTCTCACGTAGATCCATTACCATGGCTGTAGCTTCTTCTACCCCACCCTTCATGTAAACCGGTGTTACTGGCGTATCTGTTTTTCCAATATCGAATCCTCTTTCTTTCAATCCGTTTTGCAATTTCATTGCATTGCTCCACAACTTATCTTTCAGTTCCGGCATAGTGCGCAACATTTCTAAGCGCTTAAGATTACCAATCACAATAGGCATAGGTAAACTCTTAGCGAAGATCTGAGAGCGAATGTTATAGCGGATAAAGTCAATGATGATCTTTGGTCCTGCCATAAATGCACCAATAGACGCCATTGATTTTGCAAAAGTTGAGAAGTAAAGATCGATGTCATCTTGACAACCTTGCTCTTCACCTGCACCGGCACCTGTTTTACCCAGGGTACCAAATCCATGTGCATCATCTACCAATAAACGGAATTCATATTTTTTCTTCAGGGCTGCAATTTCTTTCAGTTTTCCCTGATCACCTGCCATACCAAACACACCTTCGGTAATCACAAGTATACCACCGGTCTTTTGTTTTTCGATCAGTGCAGTAGCACGCTGTAATTGCTTTTCACAATCTTCAATATCGTTATGCTTGAATACATAACGGTGTCCGGGATGTAAACGCAAACCATCAATGATACAAGCGTGGCTTTCGGCATCATATACAATTACATCATGACGACCACAGATAGCATCAATGGCACTCATGATGCCCTGGTATCCGAAGTTCATCAGAATTGCATCTTCTTTGGATTCAAATTCAGCCAATTCTTTTTCTAGTTGCTCATGGTAATTACTGTTACCACTCATCATACGGGCTCCCATTGGCAATGCCAAACCAAACTGTTGAGAAGCCTCAGCATCTGTTTTACGGATCTCGGGATGATTGGCCAGTCCGAGATAATTGTTCAGACTCCAAACGATCATTTCCTTTCCTCTGAAAATCATTCTACTACCGATCTCACCTTCCAGCTTTGGGAAAGCGAAATATCCATGCGCACGCTCACGGTGCTGACCTATCGGTCCATAATTCTTAACCAGTTTCTCAAAGATGTCTGCCATATTATCAAATTATTACTTTGGTTCAAAATTGCCGCAAAACTAACCTTTTCGGCTTGAAGGGGCAAGCGCATTTATTCACCTTATGCTATCTTCACCCCAGCTTTACATCAAAGAAACTCAAAATGAAGAAGAATTTGTTACTGGTATGCTGTCTGAATCTCCTGATTTTACAAGCTTTTTCTCAAAAATCGCAATCATTACCGGCTTCCCAAGCAGTTTCAAGACCTAAACTCGTGGTAGGTCTGATGATTGACCAAATGCGATGGGATTACTTATACAGATATCAAAATCGTTATGGCAAAGGTGGATTCAATAGACTTTTGAACCAAGGATTTAGTTGTCAGAATACTTTCATCCCTTATACCCCAACCGCTACCGGGTGCGGACATGCATCTGTTTATTCAGGTACAGTTCCTGCCATTCATGGCATTACGGGGAATGATTGGTGGGATGCTCAACTTCGGCGTAAAATGTATTGTACGGAAGATAAAACCGTTAATACAGTTGGTTCTGATAGCAAGGATGGTGAAATGAGCCCAAGAAATATGGTGGCTAATACTGTAACCGATGAACTAAGACTTGCAACTAACTTTAGAAGTAAAGTCATTGGCATTTCCATCAAAGACCGTGGGGCTATTCTTCCAGCTGGACATACAGCCAATGCTGCCTACTGGTATGATGAGTCCATGGGAGTTTTTATCAGTAGCACCTATTACATGAAGGACTTGCCACAATGGGTCAAGGATTTTAATGCTAGAAAACTACCTGATACCTATTACAAAGAAGGATGGAAGACATTGTATCCTATCGATACTTACATACAAAGTACGACAGATGCCAAAGATTATGAGCGAACTGAGATAGCACCAAAAAATAGTTTCCCATATGATATGAGCGGCTATATTGGAAAAGATTATTACAAACTTCCTTTCCTACCTCAAGCAGCCACTTATACTTTTGAAATGGCCAAAGCTGCAGCCATTCATGAACAAATGGGGAAGAATAAAGAAACTGATTTTCTAGCGATTAGCATTTCTTCTCCGGATTATACGGGACATAGTTTTGGGCCTAACTCTATTGAAGTGGAAGACACTTATCTGAAATTAGACAAGGACATAGAACAGTTCCTTAATTTTCTTGATGCGCATGTAGGTAAAAACAATTATCTACTGTTTTTGACTGCAGACCATGGTGCAGCTCATGTGCCTGGGTTTTTAAAAGAAAACAATCACCCGGGTGGCTCTATTGCGTTAGATAATCTTGTGCTAAAAGTGAATGAGAAGATACTGCAAAAATACAAAGTTAAAAATGGTATTATTCATTCAACCTATTATAACCTAGCGTTGAATCATAAGGAAATAGATTCATTGGGAATAGACAAAGAAGCGATCAAATCATTCATCATTCATGAAATGGAGACAGAAGAAGGGATTTATCGTGTTGTAGATAAAGAAGAATTAGGCGAGTCCAATCTTCAGGCAATCATTCGTGAAAGATTGATCAATGGATACTATCCTTATCGTAGCGGAGATCTACAAGTGATACCCAAACCCAACTGGTTCAAAGAAAATTGGCAAGGAACAGACCATAGTGTATGGAATCCTTATGATGCACATATCCCATTACTTTGGTATGGATGGAATATAAAACCCGGCAAAAGTTACCAAGAGCGTTATATGACTGATATTGCTGTAACACTTGCTGCGATGTTAAGCATTCAGATGCCAAATGGATCCGTAGGAAAAGTCATTGAAGAAGTAATGATGAAAAAATGATTCAGTCAATAAACGAACAGGTTACTAATTGACAAAGTAAAAATCGCGGGTAAAGTCCGGGATTTTATTTTGAAAAAATATTACAGTGAGACGGGTAAAGTAAGGCTAAAAATCGCTCCCCTTCCCTGTTCACTTTTTACTTCAATGGAGGCGTTCATTGCTTCGGCGAATTCTTTGGCGAGAATCAATCCTAGACCACTACCTTTTTCTTTATGTGTACCTTCTCTGCTATGTCGCTTTGCAGGATTGAATAATTGTTGTTGAATTTCCTGTGGCATTCCACATCCTGTGTCAGAGACTATAATGGATATTTGTTCTTTAGATGCCGCTGGTTGTATACTCATAATTATTTGGCCTTTACTGGTAAACTTATTGGCATTACTAATGATATTTCGCAATATGAATCGTAAAATATTTTCATCGGCAATCACTTCAACATCATTTGGCACAAGATTTTGAAACTGATTTTTTTTCAGTTGCATCATAGGATAAAGATTCTTGATAATTTTTTCTACAACGGCAACAATATTCACAGATGAAATAGACAATTTACCTTTCTTCAATAACATACTCCCCCAATCTACAAGATTGGTAAGCATATCCAACGTACCATCCAATTGTTTGTCAAGCATTTCAAATAATTCGGCAGTCTCAGCTTCAGTGAGGCTTTTAGATTTGGTCAGCTCTATCATCGTTTTTAGTGAGGTAACAGGTCCGCGAACATCATGTGCAATAATCGAAATGATCTTACTTTGTACAGCTGATGACGCTTCCAATTGCCTGTTCTGATCTTCGATCAATTTAGCCTTAATTTCAGCTTCTTTATTTCGGAGCCTTAACTCAAACAATTTAACCACCTGATTTCCCAAAGTTCTCAATGTTAGTTCTTGCTCTAAGGTCAGAGTTCTGGGTACTCTATCAATGACGCACAAAGTCCCCAATTTGTATCCTGATGGACTAACTAATGGATACCCTGCATAAAAACGAATATTGGGATCCTCCAATACCAAATGATTATCAATGAATCTTTGATCTTCTAATGCGTCGTTCACCACCATGATCGATTCATCCTGAGCAATTGCATGTCCACAAAAAGAGATACTACGATCATCCTCTGTTTTATCAATACCTACTTTTGCTTTAAACCACTGTTTGTTAAAGTCAATCAAAGTAATAGTGGAGATAGGTGTTTTACAAATAGCAGAAGCTAATTGGACGATCTGATCAAAATCTTCTTCATATTGTGTGTATAAGACTTCGTAACGCATCAGTTCCTGTAGTCTTTCCTGCTCATTTGCAGGTATAGGGGCTGCGATCATAACTTAGGGATTAGGGGGATGGATTAAGGATGTTCATATCCATAATCTCGCTCTACCTTGCAAATTCGGGTTTTATAGTACTTGTACCAAATATCTCTCCCTTGTTGTTGCGCTACAATATGTTCCGTGTTTGCTTTCCAATTGCGAATATCATCGAGTGTTTCCCAATATGAAATGGTAATCCCTAAACCATTACGAGCCGATTCATAACCCAAACATCCTTTTTGAGTTAACGCCAACTCGGCCATTCGATGTGCCATTTCTTCATACCCATCTGTATTCGAAGAAAGTTCATTGGTAAAGATAACAGCATAATAAGGTGGTTTTGGTGTTTGAGCGATCATAGCTGTTTCAAAGTGTTTTTTGTAAATGAATTCAATACATTCCCCGTATTCAATGTAGAAGCAGGCTCAAACAACATTACCCATACTTCTTCTGCAGCATTAGGACGGTGTTCAACACCTTTGGGAACAATGAGAAAATCACCCTCATGTAGTTCAATGTGTTTATCCCGTAGTTCCATTACAAAACTTCCTTTCACCACGTAAAACAATTCATCTTCAAGGTCATGATGATGCCATGTAAAAGGTCCTTTGAACTTTACGATCTTCACTTCTTGTCCATTCAAAGCACCAACTACTGCTGGATTCCAATACCCTTCTACTTGTGCAAATTTTTCTACTACATTTACCTTATTCATTCGGTTGCTGTTTGGATTCAGTGATAAATGTATGATGCAATTGCAATACCTGCGGGATCAATAACCGCTGATCATCATTAATGATCACAAAATCGCAAAGACGCATTTTTACTTCTTCCTGAATTTGCCTTTTCATCCTGTTCAACACTTCTTCCCTACTCACCCCATCACGCTGCATTACTCGATTGATTCGTATATGTTGTGGTGCATATACTCCAATGATATAGTCCATTCCCGCTGCTGAACCAGATTCAAAAAACAAAGCTGCTTCTTTAATGGTATAAGGACTATTTTGTTTGACTGCCCACTCCTCACCTGCCTTTACCGTTGCAGGATGTACTAATGCATTGAGTTTTTCAAGTTGAGAAGGATCTTTAAAAACGATCTCAGCTATGTATTTTCGGTTGAGTTGTCCTTGATGATAAGAAGCATCTCCAAATAAATCTATCAATGCAGCTTTCAACTCATGATCTGTTTGCATGATCATTTTTGCATACGTATCTGCATCAAATACTGGAATACCCAGCACTTTGAAGATACTTGAGACGGTAGATTTACCGCTTCCGATGCCACCAGTGATACCGATCTTTAGCATAAAAAAGAAGGTTCGAAACAACTATCTGTCCCGAACCTTGAATTTAGTAGAATTTTAGTGGAATTTATTTTTTATCGGCAGCTTTATTCAAAGCAGCACTCCATTCCATACTAACAGAAGATTTTTCGATCTTCAGGTAGCTTCCCGGATTTACTTCCAGTTGAATGGTACCATCTTCATTGATCTTGTTGATCACACCGTGAATACCTGCAATCGTAACGATCTTATCGCCCTTCTGCATATTATCAACGAATTTTTTCTGCTCTTTTGCTTTTTTGGCTTGTGGACGAATCATGAATAACCAGAACACAAGGATGATGGCTCCCATCATAACCAACTGAACCATACCTCCGCCTTGCTGTCCATTAGCGGCAAGTAATACTGAATTGAGATAAAACATTGCTATTTATTTAAGTGATAAAAGATTTAGTTGACTTTAACTTCCTTTACATTTCCTGTAAAGATAAGGGTGTGTTGGTTCCCATTCGAGGTATTCGCGTGTACTACTACATTTTTATGAATATTACCAGCAGCTGATCGATTGGTATCAAATTCAGCCGTTACTTCGCCCATTGCTCCCGGAGCTACCGCTTCCTTGGTATAGTTGGGCACAGTACAACCACAACCGGCTCTTACATTGGTAATAAAAAGTGGTTTCTGACCAGTATTCTTAAACTTGAATTGCAATCTGATCTTTTCACCTTGTGTGATAGTACCAAAATCAACTACTGAATCCAACCATTGAATAGTGGTAAAATTAGCGGTATCTGCCAGGTGTGAATCTGCAGGGGGAGTTGTCTTTTCCGGTCCCGCACAGGATAAAAGAAAACTACTTGCAATAAAAAAGAACAGACATGAAACGTTTTTCATATTGATCTTATTTCTTGTAATTAATTTTTTGGATTTTACCCGCATCAGTCAATTCCTTATGGATATTATCCAGAATACCATTCACAAATTGTCCGCTTTGCTGTGTGCTGTATTCTTTTGCCAGATCAATGTATTCATTGATGGTAACTTTTGTTGGAATGGTTTCAAAATACAACAATTCACAAACCCCCATGCGCATCAAGATCATATCCAATTGTGCAATTCTCTCAGCATCCCAATTCTTCAACTTAGGCTTGATAAGATCTGTAGCGATCTCTTTTTTCTCAATGCTAGTAAGCAATAAAGATTTAGCAAACTGCCATTTTTCCTGACTCACCATTTCCTGC
Source organism: Brevundimonas vancanneytii (assembly GCA_943368425.1). Taxonomy (GTDB): domain Bacteria; phylum Bacteroidota; class Bacteroidia; order Chitinophagales; family Chitinophagaceae; genus Sediminibacterium; species Sediminibacterium vancanneytii_A. Next base: position 535,056 of record CALRLC020000001.1, on the reverse strand, counting down.
ATATTATAGCTGGATGGCTTTTGGAAGTAATTCAATATCAGTTGCTCCATCATTTCTGCATCATCATCCCAATTATTAAAATGCTCTTCCACATGGCTGATAAAAGACTCATTCGGTAGCATTAAATGCGTAAAAATGATCTTGATGATCTCTTTCTCTTTGGCTTTTTCACGTCCAGATACACTAATGTATTCCTGATACTGAGGCAATACCGTTAACGCTGTATAGGTTTTACGAATCAGATCCAAATCCACCAGTTTGGAAGGAGTATGTATTTCCAATGCTTTCTGAAAAGTTGCACTCTCCAAAATCGCCCATAACAATTCATTACCAGCTATTTTGGTATTGATATTCAAATCTGCAGTGCTAGGTAAATTCTTTGAAGCGCCTTTTACAGCATGCGTCTCAGCATAGCGGGCTACTTCTGTTATAAAATAAACCAAGTAAACAAACAGGGAGGTTGTCTGATCGAATTGCTTTTTGAGTTCGATCTCAGGTTTTTGTCTTGTTACACTCGTATCTGCTGCCTCCATCATATAAAGCAGCTGCATCACTTTCACACGAATATTTCTTCTACTGATCATCTGGTAAGAACTTGTTTGGAAGCGGCAAAGGTATTGATTAATAAGACCCGTTCAAAATGAAAAACCCATCCGAGAACGGACGGGTCTAACCTTGATACAACCTATGATGAATAACCCTGTCAGATTATGGCTCAACGATATCAGCCCTCATTGGCGATAATGCACCTCCAATGGTGTTGATATCCGCATCACTAACATTGTTTTTCTTCAATGCTGCTACCAGATCATTCACCAGTGCATTGAAGTGTACATCTTTAATCCCCAATCCAACGTGTGCCGCCTTCATGGATAAACCAGTGTACTTTTCTGGTCCACCTACCGCTTCCCCGATCTGGTTGACCAAGTGCATTTTCAAATCATCTACACGCTCTTGGGATCTAGCAGTATTCGCAAAAAAGCCATTGATCACATTATCGGCTACGACAATGCCGATAAAATCATCCACTACTTTTTTAATACCTGCATTGCTGCCTAAACGCTTGTACAATTCGCTTCCTGTGTTGGCGGGAGGCGCATCATCTTTTTTACATGCAGTGAACAACATGGCTGCACAGAGTGCTAAAGCCGACATACGTACGAGGCTCTTTTTCATTGCTATTTGATTTAATTGGTTAAAGATTTGAATCATTATTTGCGCACGTTGAGTGCATAAGTGATCTTACGAAAAGCATTTAAATTGACCGGACATTCAGCTCTGTTACTCAGAGGCGCTCTTTCTTGAATACCGGAATTAAATCCTGACATTTTATCGATCATACTCTTTCGATCGATCTCTCTTGGGTCAAAAGTGATACAGAGGGTTTGACTATTTCTGCTGATCACATTAGAATAAACACTTTTTTGAGCCGATAAAAACCCCTCAACTGCTATTGAATCTTTCTGAGAGAAATCAGTCGGCAAGGTCATTACCACTATTTGTGTGGGATTTTCCATATATACCCTTTCTCCTAAACTGGGTTTATTCCAATTGGCGTAGATAAAGAGGCTGGCAAAAAGTACCAGACCGGTTACTAGGAATACTTTAGCGATTTTCTTGATCAGTTTCATAATCTGACGGTTTAATGACATTTACGGGATGCCATTCAGATTGGATTGGGAGAATTAAGATTTTTTTTAAATACCCTTCAATGAATGAAAATTTGACACCATCAACCGAAAACTTACTGCATCTTTGCCGCCCGTTCTGGCAGAGAAAGCCCATTGTAGACTGAAAAAGAAGCCAAAACTGAAATTTTGACCTGTTAAGTCCACATGGCATAATTCTCGCTGAATAGGAAAAAGATTTTAAACCTTATAAATTAAAACCAATAACGTATGGCTAAGAAACTCAACGTTACTCCTCTGCACGACAGAGTAATTGTTAAGCCGGCCGCTGCTGAAGAAAAAACTGCCGGCGGAATTATTATCCCTGATACTGCAAAAGAAAAACCCCAGCGTGGAACCATCGTTGCTGCCGGAAATGGTAAAAAAGATGAGCCTATGACCGTTAAAGTAGGCGATACGGTATTGTACGGTAAATATGCCGGAACAGAGATCCAGATCGAAGGTCAAGATTTGTTGATCATGCGCGAAAGCGACTTGTTGGCAATCGTTTAATTTGAAATTGCGACAATAGAACAAAGAATAGACTTAGTTAGTCGTTCTCAAGTTGCCGCATTAAATTTTCAAATGACCCAATTTTCAAATTTTCAAATCTAAAAAACATGGCAAAACAAATATTCTTCGATATCGAAGCAAGAAATAAGATGAAGAAGGGTGTAGATACCCTTGCAAATGCAGTGAAAGTAACCCTTGGACCAAAAGGTCGCAATGTGGTAATTGAGAAAAAATTTGGCGCCCCTTCTGTAACGAAAGATGGTGTTACTGTAGCCAAAGAAATTGAATTGGAAGATGCCATCGAGAACATGGGTGCACAGATGGTGAAAGAAGTAGCTTCTAAGACTGCAGATATTGCAGGTGATGGTACAACTACTGCAACTGTGTTAGCACAAGCTATCATTGGTGAAGGTCTGAAAAACGTAGCTGCCGGTGCTAATCCAATGGATTTGAAGCGTGGTATCGATAAAGCTGTTGCTAAAGTGGTAGAGAACCTGAAAGCACAATCACAGGCCGTTGGTAATGACACCAAAAAAATTGAACAAGTAGCTACGATCTCTGCAAACAGTGATAGTGAGATTGGAAAACTGATTGCTACTGCAATGGCTAAAGTGGGTAAAGAAGGTGTGATCACTGTTGAAGAAGCAAAAGGTACCGATACTACTGTTGATGTAGTGGAAGGTATGCAGTTCGATCGTGGTTATATTTCTCCATACTTCGTAACCAATAGCGAAAAAATGGAAGCTGAATTGCAGAATCCATATATCCTGATCTACGACAAGAAGATCAGCGCTATGAAAGATATCCTCCATATTTTGGAGAAAGTTGCTCAAAGCGGACGTCCACTGTTGATCATTGCGGAAGACTTAGAAGGCGAAGCATTGGCAACATTGGTAGTGAATAAATTACGTGGTACATTGAAAGTGGCTGCTGTAAAAGCTCCAGGATTTGGTGATCGCAGAAAAGAAATGTTGACTGATATTGCTATCCTGACTGCGGGTACTGTAGTAAGTGAAGAGCAAGGTTTCAAACTGGAAAATGCTGACATTTCTTATTTAGGTCAGGCTGCTTCAGTAACCATCGATAAAGACAATACAACCGTCGTTGGTGGTAAAGGTAAAAAAGCCGATATCGTTGCACGTGTAAATCAGATCAAAGCTCAGATCGAGAATACAACTTCTGAATACGATCGTGAAAAATTACAAGAGCGTTTGGCGAAATTAAGTGGTGGTGTGGCTGTATTGTATGTAGGTGCTGCTACTGAGGTTGAAATGAAAGAAAAGAAAGACCGTGTAGATGATGCATTGCACGCAACTCGCGCTGCTGTTGAAGAAGGTATTGTTCCTGGTGGTGGTGTGGCTTATATCCGCGCAGTTGAATCATTAGAGAAACTGAAAGGTGCTAATGAAGATGAAGCAACCGGCATCCAAATCGTTAAGAGAGCGATTGAAGAGCCATTGCGTCAGATCGTTGCTAACAGTGGTATTGAGGGTTCTATCGTAGTACAAAAGATCAAAGAAGGCAAAGGAGATTTCGGTTTCAATGCCCGCACCGAAGTATTCGAGAACCTGCTGAAAGCCGGTGTAATTGACCCAACTAAAGTGAGCCGCGTTGCATTGGAAAATGCTGCTTCTATTGCTGCTATGCTGTTGACCACTGAGTGTGTGATCGCAGATAAGCCAAAGCCTGAAGCTCCACATTCACATGCTGCACCTGATATGGGCGGTATGGGTTACTAATCTTAGAAAGATCGCCATAAGCGAAAGAATAATGATCCCCGTTCGGTTTCGAGCGGGGATTTTTTATGATCGTACATCCTTACTTACCACCGCTACTCCCCTTGCGAGTAAGTATTGTGCAGTACCATAAGTTAACATTACTGCGATATAGAGATTGTGGTATAAAAAATGAAACCGATTCAATACCAATATGGTATTTGATACAATAAATACGAGGATGCCAATGAAAAAAAACCATCCTGTTTTATGTAGTTGCGGATGTTGAGTTGTATTCATCGCCAATGCAGCAGTCATCGCTACAAAAGCCATATAGACCAGAACAGGCGTTTGAAACTGCTTTAATTTGTCACCTAAAAATCCATATACAAAATATCCGATCATAGCGAGAAGAAGTAAGACCAATAAAGGTTTCATCAATTGATGAAAGTGGATCTTGTACAACTGCAAAAAGAATACGCACAAAAAAAACAGATTTACGATATATGATATCATGCCTGGTAAGAAAAGAAGATCATTGATGATCACAAGTAACATATCGCCAATAAAAGCAAAAACTATGGCTATTAAATAAAAGAAATTGATCCCTGCTAGCGCTTCTTCTTTTCTTCTGGTAAAAAGATAAACCAACAGCGATGGCAACAAGAGTAATTTACTAATACCAACAAAAGGCAAATGTAGAAAATGGAATAGGCAATGAATAAAAAGTATAATCCAGAATAAAGTAAGAATGTTACGCCTGATCCATTCCATATGCAGTGGTTAAAGGAATAAAAGCAATCTAATCCATTCTGATCAAATTATTCAGAGAACTCAGCTGTTTTTTGAAATCCTCTTGTGATGAAGAACTGCGCCAAGCCGTATGTCAACATCACCAATACTTCCAATACAATGTGTTGTATTTTGAACATATTTACTGCCAATAAAGCGTCACTTACTACAAACAAAAGAGCCCCAGGAACAAATGTATAAAGTGAAAGTGTTTGAATCTTAGTATTGGTTCGGGTATGAATAGCCAAAGCGGCCATCAAACTAATAAAGATCATATAAAAAAGTACGGGTATTAAGTAACTGCCCAAATGATCTTTTAAGTATAGGAAAACGAATATGCTAAATACAAGAAGTGCCGCAAAGGGTATATAAAAATAGGAACGATCCTTTGGTGTCACTTGTTTGATTTTCAGAAAAGTAAAACTGTAACTCACATGTGTCATTACAAATGCGATCATTCCTGAGAGGAAAAAAGCAGGTTCATCGCCCAGTAATAAAATATCGCCTATCCAGGAAAATAATAATGCAATCAGCGGAAGATAACCAAGCACACGAAGAGAACGATTGATCAGCAAATGTATCATTAGCAAGGGTACCAATACAATTTTTGTAACATTCCGTATCTGAGTCATTTCAACCTGAATACTGAGGCAATGCATCAGTAGGATCAAAAGAAATATTACCAATAAAATCTTTCTTTTACTCATGATTCATCATTTTTAAAACTCAGTTTCACCGCTTCCTCAAAACTATGTGGTGCATAATTCAGTTCACGGATCGCTTTATCTATGTACACTCCTGATCGTTTGGCCCTTCGTACAGGTTCAGGAAAGGTTTCTGAAGTGACAGGTTCAATTAGTTCAGTCTTCAAATCTAAGACCTTTGCTACAGTTACCGCCATCTCATAGGGGGATAAAATATCTTTTCCGGCTATATGATAGATGCCTACCTTTTTAAAGATTAAAATAGTAGCAATGGCTGCACAAAGATCAGATACATAAGTAGGTGTTCGTAATTGATCAGTAACCACTTTGATCTTTTCGCCTTGAGATAACTTTTGTTGTACCCATTGAATAAAAGAAGGTCTTATCTGATGAATGACTGGCCCGTAAATGAAAACTGGGCGAACTATCGTAGTACTAAGTTCTGTTTGAATGATTAGTTTTTCTGCTTGCAATTTGCTTTCTCCATAAAAATTCAACGGTGTAGGCACATCATCTTCCCTATGTGGACCATCCTCGCCGAATATGAAGTCTGTTGAGAGATATATAAAATGAACGGGAAAGTGACGACTGGCTTCAAGTAAATAATGTGTCACATCAACATTGTTGCGTAAGCACTCTTTACGATTCAAATCACAGATATCAGGTTTACTCATAGCAGCAGTATGAATTACTACATCAGGTGCAACCTGGTCAAATATCTTTAAAAGTGAACGAACGCTTGTTAGTTCTACTGAATAATAATGCAACCGATCCATTACTGGCAACCTACGTTCTCCTCGTCCAAGTGCAAAAACTTCAAAACCTTTATTGATAAGGCTTAGACAGAGATGCAATCCCGTAAATCCATTGGCACCGGTGATCAAAATTTTCATGTGACAAGTTTACTAAAATGTAATTAGATATACGGATGGACAATTAGCCTCAAATGCTTATTTTTGAAACTCTGTGTAATTGATACACAATTTGTATGTAATTGTATGTCAGTCACATCTAACGCTAAACGTTGAACTGCTAAAACAAAATGGCTGAAAAAAAAGTAACCAAAATCGGTGTTCTTACTTCTGGGGGCGATTCTCCGGGTATGAATGCTGCTGTAAGAGCTGTAGTAAGAACGGGTATATACCATGGCATGGAAGTATATGGCATTATGAGAGGCTATAGTGGCATGATCGAAGATGATATCTTTCAAATGGACTCTCGTTCTGTTGCAAACATCATTCAGCGTGGGGGAACCATCCTGAAAACAGCAAGGAGCAAAGAATTTTTTGAAAAAGAAGGTCGCCAGAAGGCCTATGAAAATCTCAAAAAAAGAGGCATCAATGGTTTAGTCATCATTGGAGGAGATGGAAGTTTCCGAGGCGCACAAAAGTTCAGCAATGAATTTGATATCCCTTGTATTGGTCTTCCAGGAACCATTGATAAGGATATTGCAGGAAGTGACTTCACCATTGGTTTTGATACTGCTGTTAACACTGCAGTAGAGGCCATTGACAAAATACGTGATACTGCCGATGCGCATGATCGTTTATTCATTGTGGAAGTGATGGGCAGAGATGCAGGTTATATCGCATTACACAGTGGCATCGCAACCGGTGCAGAAAATATTCTGATCCCTGAAACCAAAACCAACATAGAAGAGCTGATCACTTCTCTTTCCGAAAAGGAGAAAAGAAAAAAGTTGGTAAATCTGATTGTGGTGGCAGAAGGTGATGAATTTGGCGGTGCAAATGAAATCGCAGCCATTATCAAAGAACGACTGCCTAGTGCAGATACAAGGGTTTGTATCTTAGGACATATTCAACGTGGGGGCTCTCCTACCTGTTTAGACAGACTTATCGCCAGCAGAATGGGCTACCATGCGGTAGAAAGTCTTATGGTAGGAAGATTCAACGTAATGGTAGGTATATTGAACAACAAGATGAATTATATACCTCTCGACAACGCAATCAAAGCAAAGCAAAAAATATCCGAAGATTGGTTAAAGATCGTAAAGATCCTAGCCAGTTAACAAGTGACCCTAAACTTGCGGATGTGTACCGATCTTAAACTCAAAACACACTCAAACAGATGTCAAAGAATCTCGAAAAGTACCTCCACAAAAACATGGACAAAGAAGCCGGTCTCGCCCACGTGAACCATAAGACCAAGATCGTGGCGACTGTTGGTCCGGCTTGTGACAGCTACGAACAATTATTGGAATTAGTAAAAGCAGGTGTCAATGTTTTTCGTTTGAATTTTTCTCATGGTAGCCATGAAGACAAACAAAAAATCATTGAACATATTCGTAACATCAATAAAACACAACCTTACAATATCTCCATTCTTGGTGATTTACAGGGTCCGAAATTACGCGTAGGTGAAATTGAAAACAATGCCCTTGAAGTGAAAGTGGGAGACATTCTCACTTTTACCAATGAAAAATGCATCGGGAATTTGGAAAAGATCTATGTGTCTTATCCCAATCTTGCCGGCGATGTTGCAATTGGAAACATCATTCTGATTGATGATGGAAAACTGGAAGTAAAAGTTGTAAATATTGAAAAGAATGGTGATGTAAAAGTAGTTGTGACGTTGGGTGGAATTCTTTCATCGAAAAAAGGAATCAATCTACCTGATACAAAAATATCTTTACCTGCATTGACAGAAAAAGATCTGATTGATCTTGAATTCATTATTGAGCAACAATTAGACTGGGTGGCATTAAGCTTTGTACGCAGTGTGAAAGATATTGTGATCCTAAGAAGTAAGCTTACAGAGAAAAAAAGTAAAACCAAGATCATTGCTAAGATCGAAAAACCCGAGGCCTTGGTCAATATCAGAGATATCATCATTGAAAGTGATGGCATCATGGTTGCGAGAGGAGATTTGGGTGTTGAACTTCCGGTGGAGCAAATACCATTGATTCAAAAAGAATTGATCCGTAAATGTATTCACCGCGCGAAGCCTGTGATTGTGGCAACACAGATGATGGAGAGTATGATCGACAGGGTGAAACCTAATAGAAGTGAAATCACAGATGTTGCGAATGCAGTACTAGAAGGCGCTGACGCCGTAATGCTCAGTGGAGAAACTGCAGCGGGTAATCATCCTGCGCTAGTAGTTGAAACCATGCGCAAGATCATTCTGGAAGTAGAGAAAAAAGAGTATCGATACAACCGTTCGGAAGACCTGAAGCCACAACCTCACTCTCCCTCTTTTCATAGTGATGCGATTTGTTACAATGCATGTAAGATTTCTGAAGATGTATCAGCCAACGCTTTGGTTGGGATGACTCAAAGTGGTTACACCGCTTTCATGCTGAGTAGTTATCGTCCTTCTTCCCCACTCTATATTTTCACAAAAGAAAAATCTTTGGTGAACCAATTGAGTTTGAGTTGGGGTGTTCGTGCCTTTTATTATGCAGAAGAAGACAGTCTGGATGATATCATTTTTGACCAGATCAATATCTTGAAAGAAAGAGGTTTCTTAAGGCCTGGTGATGTAGTTGTGAATACAGGAAGCACTCCTGTAGAACAGCATCTTCCTACCAATGTTATCAAGCTGACCAAGGTGGTTTAAACATCCATTACTGATCATCATATTTTATCATGAAAAGATTCCCCTTCGGGAATCTTTTTTTATATTGTATGAATTAAAACACTGCTGTAGCCATGAAGAAGATCATTATTCTATTATTTCTTTCAATCTCATTTGTTGGTTTCTCTCAACAAAACGATTCAACTTGGTTTGTTAACAACTACACCAAAAAAGAAATGTACATCACCATGCGTGATAGCGTTAAGTTGTTTACGACTGTCTACATGCCAAAAGACGAATCAGAAAAACATCCCATTCTTCTAACACGTACACCCTATTCTTGCGCACCTTATGGAGAAGATAAACTTTCCGCTTTCTGGAATGGCCCAAGGATGTATTTTATGAGAGAAAATTATATCTACGTTCAACAAGACGTAAGAGGCAGATGGATGAGTGAGGGAATTTTTGAAGATGTTCGTCCATACAATCCCAATAAAAAAGGAAATGATACTGATGAAGCAAGTGATACTTATGATACGATTGACTGGTTGGTAAAGAACCTGAAAGACAACAATGGAAATGTTGGGGTCTTTGGCATTTCGTATCCGGGCTTTTACTCAACAATGGCTGCACTGAGCAATCATCCTGCTCTTAAAGCCGTGAGTCCGCAAGCACCGGTAACAGAGTGGTTTTTGGGCGATGATTTTCATCACAACGGTGCTTTTATGCTGATGGATGGTTTTGCTTTTTATTCAGGCTTTGGAAAACCCAGACCCAAACCCACCACTGTAGGACCAAGAGGATTTGATTTTCCTACCAAAGACAATTATGAATTTTATTTGAGAACCGGTGCACTCACCAATTTCACCAAATTAATGGGTGATAGCATCAAATTTTGGAAAGATTTGATGGCACATCCCAATTATGATGCTTGGTGGAGAGCCAGGGATGCACGTGCCAATGTGCAACTCATCTCACCCAACATTGCAACACTTGTTGTTGGTGGGTTGTACGATGCGGAAGATTGTTATGGAGCCTGGAATCTTTACAAAGCCATTGAAAAGAAAACCAAGAACAACAATAAGATCGTGATGGGGCCATGGTATCATGGTCAATGGGCTAGATCAGATGGATCTTTTCTCGGCAATGTTCAATGGGGAAGCAATACAACAGAATGGTATGGTAAAAATGTGGAACTGCCGTTCTTCAATTATTATTTAAAACAAAAAGGAAGCATTGATCAGTTAAAGGAAGCAACTGTCTTTTTCACCGGTACCAATGAATGGAAGCATTTACCCAAGTGGCCTTTGGATGAGGTTTCTTATGAAAGCTATGCGTTGCGCAAAGGAGGATATCTTTCAAAACAGGTTCCATTGATCGCCCCGCTCAGCAGTTGGCAAGAATACATCAGCGATCCTGCAAAACCGGTTCCATATACAGAAGATGTTCATTTTGGAAGAACAAGAGAATACATGACCGATGATCAGCGTTTTGCTGCAAGAAGACCTGATGTATTGGTATTTCAAACAGAACCGCTCGAAAATGATCTTACTCTTGCCGGTCCGATAACAGCAGATCTTATGGTGGCTCTTTCGGGAACAGATGCAGATTTTGTGGTAAAACTAATCGACGTGTTTCCGGATAATTTCGCTTATGAAAAAGAAAATAATTATGTCATGAATGGCTATCAGATGCTAGTTCGTGGAGAAGTGATGAGAGGAAAATTCAGGAACAGTTTTGAAAAACCCGAACCTTTTATTCCGAATAAACCTACCCGTGTAAAATATGAGTTACCGGATGTGGCACATACTTTCAAAAAAGGACATCGCCTCATGATCCAGATCCAAAGTAGCTGGTTCCCATTGGTAGATAGAAATCCACAGCAATTCATGGATATTTATCAAGCCAAGGATAGTGACTTTAAAAAAGCAACTATTCGCATTTATCACCATGACTCTAAACTCATTTTACCCGTTTTAAAATAATATCTATCAACCTATTATTCATCCGGAAAACATCGATTATTGCAAAAACAGGCTTATTTATTAGTCAATAACTAAATAATAACGCTAAAATAGTGCAGGTTTTTGCGTTTTTAGAATTATCGGTGTATTTTCGTCTAACACAAATGCTATGTCAGTCATGGTTGATTCTTTTGAAAAGATCCCTGTTAAAATTCATGCGAATTCGAAGGAAGGTTCAAGATATGTAGCCAATGAAATCGCTCAATTGATCCGTGAAAAGCAGAAGACCGGACAAAAATGCGTGTTAGGTTTGGCCACCGGTTCCACGCCCATCAGTCTGTATGCAGAATTGGTTCGCATGCACAAAGAAGAAGCTTTGAGTTTTTCCAACGTCATCACTTTTAATTTGGATGAATATTACCCAATTGAAAAAGATGCTTTTCAAAGCTATTGGAGCTTTATGCACAGACATTTGTTTAGCCATGTAGACATTGCTCCAGAGAATATCCATCTTCCAAATGGACAATGGCCAAAAGAAGAGATCAAAAAATACTGTGCGGAATATGATCAGATGATTGAAGACGCGGGAGGTATTGATTTGCAGATACTCGGTATTGGGAACAATGGACATATTGGTTTCAATGAACCGGGTTCTAGTATTTATTCAAAAACAAGATTGGTAAATCTTGATAACACAACACGTATCGCAAATGCATACGAATTTCAGAATATTTCTAAAGTTCCTCGCTTAGCTGTTACCATGGGTATCAGTACTATCCTGAAAGCAAAAAGAATATTGTTGATGGGATGGGGCATGAAAGGAAAGATCATTGCTCGTTCTGTTGAAGGTGATGTGACAGAGCAAGTACCTGCGAGCATTTTGCAACAGCATGCAGATTGTACTTTTGTGATCGATGAAGCTGCATCAACAGAACTCACCAGAATAAAATCACCTTGGTTAACGGGAGAATGTGAGTGGACACCTAAAATGATCAAAAGAGCGGTCATCCACCTGGCTTTAAAGCTGAATAAATCAGTCCTCAGTTTAACTGAGCATGATTATAACGAAAATGGTTTATCAGATCTAATTGTTGAAAAAGGAGAAGCTTATGAAGTGAATCTTCAGGTCTTCTATATGCTTCGCGATAGCTTAACGGGATGGCCGGGCGGAAAAGCCAATGCTATAATTCCTGCACATCCTGAAAGAAGCACGCCTTATCCCAAAAAATGTTTGATCTTCTCTCCTCACCCTGATGATGACATTATTAGTATGGGAGGAACATTCATGCGTTTACACGACCAGGGACATGAAGTACATGTTGCTTATCAAACAAGCGGAAACATTGCTGTTGCAGATGAATTCGTGACACGTTTTATCGATTTTGCGGTAGGCTTTGAAGACATGTTTGGTATTGACAACCAAAAAAGCCAGGATATACTTCAGGCAGCAAGAAGTTTCATTGCTGCAAAGAAAAAGAATCAAAGTGATACTGCCGAGATACGTGCCATTAAAGGATTGATTCGCCGTTGTGAAGCAAAAGCAACTTGCAGATACGTGGGTTTAACGGACGATCGCTGTCACTTTATGAATCTTCCTTTTTATGAAACAGGAACAGTAGAAAAAAATCCAATGGGTGAAGCAGATATTCAAATCACCATGGATTTGCTTAAAAAAATTCAACCCCAGCAAATTTATTGTGCAGGTGACCTAGCTGATCCACATGGCACACACAAGGTTTGTCTTGACATCATATTTGAAAGTCTTCGCAGATTAAAACAAGCCGGAGAACCTTGGATCAAAGACTGTTGGGTTTGGTTATACAAGGGCGCATGGCAGGAATGGGATATCTCAGAAATTGAAATGGCCATTCCAATGAGCCCGGATCAGGTAATGAAAAAGAGATTCGGCATCTTCATTCACCAGTCACAAAAAGACATGGTACCCTTTCAGGGAAGTGATAGTAGAGAGTTCTGGCAGAGGGCCGAAGACCGTAATGCCAATACTGCCAACTTATATGCAGCATTAGGGATGACCAAATATGCAGCCATGGAGGCATTTGTACGCTGGCATTACTAGGCTTACCGTTGAACGAAAAGACCTGATTGAATACATCTGTTTGCTTTTATATTTGCGGCATGCAGAAGGAAATGACAGGCTTTGCGGGTGTTATTGACGAATGGCAGGACATCTTTTCTACCAATAAGACTTTTCGTAGAAAGATGATCAGTACCCTCGTCATTCTCATCATTGTCATTATTTCTCTTCCGACTTTTTTTAACTACATCGAACAAAGGAAAGGTGCATACCTGCATGACCTCATCTTGCAACACATACCTGCTGCGGATGTTTCACTTCTTACTTTTTTGATCATTTGGTCTATGAGTGGCTTTGTCATCGTAAGATGCATTCAAAAACCATCGTTTGCATTATTGATGCTGATGTCATTCACCCTGCTATGTTTGGCTAGAATGGTAAGTATTACCATGGTTCCATTAGACCCACCGGATGGACTCATCCGACTAAACGATCCATTAACTAGTTTGGTATATGGTGGGAAGGATAAATTCATTACGAAGGATCTTTTCTTTTCAGGACACACATCGAACATGTTTCTGATGTATTTATGTTTGGAAAAAAGATCTGATAAAATATTGGGATTAATCGCCTCGCTTTCAGTAGCGGTATTAGTGTTGGTTCAACATGTTCATTATACTGTTGATGTTATGTTTGCATTTCTATTTACCTACTTGATTTTCAGGATTGGTAAGTTAACTGCCTCGCATTAAAACGCTTCTCCCAGTTGAAAATATAGACCTCTGTTGATCCCTTTCCCTAAACCATAATCAATACGCAAGTTCAGTTTTTCAGACTTGTTCAATGCATATCTTACACCTCCCCCAACAGAATATTTTAAGCCGCTGAAATTAAGTCCACCTACTGTGTGAGCTACATTTCCAAAACCTCCAAATGCCACCAAGCCAAATCGTTTGTAGATATCCTTGCGGTATTCTCCCTGAACAGCCAACTGTTGATTATCTCTGAAACGTCCATGATAGTAGCCTCTCATGATATTATCCCCTCCAAATGCTGCCTGACTTCTCAATGGAACATGTGAACCGATATTCCCAAAAAACCAGATCTGGGCGGCAAAGACAGCATTCTTTCCGGCAGGAATGTACTTTCTCACATCAGCCACTAAATTTGTAAAACTGTATTGAGATGCAGTAACATTACTAAAATGATTGAAATACAGCTGAGCGAACAACCCTTTTTCAGGCCAAAAAGCATGGTTTCTGGAGTCATAAGTAACGCTCATTCCCAAACCTGACACATGATAATTGGTTCTACCGAATACATTTTGTTGATCAAATAATCCGCCTGCCTGATATTTGATATCCCAAACACGCTGGTATTCATACAATATCCCTCCAAATAATCGCGGAGCAATTTTTTTCATGAAATGGAGATAGAGATAAGCCTGTTTGAACTCATAATCCTCTTCATCAATGTCCTTTGTATTTTTTCCAATACCCCAAAATTTGTCAGGAAATGAACTAAAAGAAATTTGTTCGTTCAATATCCAGCCTTCATTTCGAAGGTATTGGGTACCCTTAATGGAAGCCACTAATTGCTTACGAAGAGAATAAATAGCTCCTAATTGAATACTGGACGTACGAGAGAGGGTATCGTCCTTAAAAGGCCTAAAAGTATATGAAGCAGCCCCACCAGCGGCCCAACTCGTCTCAATAGAGCGTGTCATTGCCGGGAAAGCCACAAATTTGTTCTTATTTTTTTGTGTACTGTCTTGCGCATTTAATGTGGATAACCACGAAAGAACTGTCAAAAAAAGCACTAAGAACCTGATAATTTGTGTCATATAAATGCAAAATAAGCCGTTGAACCTTTATATGTCAAAATTCTAGGAGTAAATTGCTTATTTTTGCTTGTTTCAAAAGTGTAATGATTTTACAATTTTGTAATAAATAATTAACATTACAGACACAAAAACTGAACCGGATCAGAATGAAAAAATGGGAAAGTCATTTTAAGCTTGGCGATACGGTAACCCCCGAGCAACTGGATTTTTTTGATGAGCATGGAGTAATCGTGTTCCGTAATTTTCTAGATAAGGAAAAGGTAGCCACTTATATTAACGAATTACAGCGACTGGAAAAGCAGTGGTTGGATGAGAAAAAAGACAAAATCAATGGTATTCCATTAAAGTTCGGCAAAGACGAACATGGGAATACTACTATTCAACGTCTTTGCTTTAGTTCTCTTTACAGTAATCCACTTCATGCATTACTGAGCGACGAACGTTTGAAAGCCCTCACCTCTTTTTTACATCCTTACGAGGGGCGTATTGCAGAGAATGAAAAAGATGGATTGGTGATTAACAATTACATCAATACACCTAACAGTACTTTTACCCAAATGGGATGGCACACGGATAGTCCGCGTGATCTTTTCATGGGACAAAAGATCATGCCGATGTTGAATGTGGGTATTCATTTAGACACCTGTTTATTTGAGAACGGGGGGTTACGAGTATTGCCAGGAACACATAAGCAAGGAATGTTCAAACTTTTGTTTGGTAAAAAATATTTTATTGATAATAATGATGACCCTAGAGAAGTAGGTTTTGATATTTTCTCAGGTGACCTTTCCGTACATGATGGTCGTTTATGGCATCGAGTGAAGCAGTCTCCTAAATTTGGAGAAGAAAGTCGTAGAAGAGTAATGTATGTACCTATTGTAACAGGTAAATACAAGCCGAAAAATGAAAATAGTAAAACGCCTTTCTATCACCGTTTTACAGGGAAAGTACATCACTAATTATTAAGTAACAATCTTTAAAGGTCAACCTTGGTTGACCTTTTTTATTCAACGAATAACCACATGAAATACGCATTAATTACCGGAGCTAGTAAAGGAATTGGCAGAGCCATTGCCCAAGAACTGGCTTCACGAGGTGTTCATTTATTGCTCGTAGCTCGTGATAAGTTCTTACTTGAGCAATTATCATCAGAGTTATCGGTAAAACACAATATTGATGTCCGTTTTTTTACAATAGATTTATCAGCAGCCGATGCAGTTCAACAATTGTACAATTGGGTCATAAAAGAGAATACACCTATACATATTTTGGTCAATAATGCCGGATATGGATTAAGTGGTCCTTTTGAGTCTTATTCAGCAGAAGAACATAAGGATATGATGCAAGTGAATATGAATGTACCTGTTGAATTGACCTCTATCCTATTACCACACCTAAAACAAAATCAACCATCCTATATATTAAATATTGTTAGCTCTGCTGCTTACCAATCTGTACCCGGATTGAGCACCTATGCTGCCAGTAAGGCATTTATGTTGAGTTTTAGTCGCGGATTACGCTATGAATTGAGGAAAAAAGGTATTTCTGTAACCGCTGTAAGTCCCGGTTCAACTGATACTGGATTTGCCACTAGAGCCAAAGTGGGACAAAAAGGATTAAAAGCAGCAGAAAAAGTAAATATGACGCCGGAAGCAGTTGCAAAAATTGCGGTGAACGCCATGTTCAGCAAAAAAGCGGAAGTGATTACGGGTTTTATTAATCAACTAGGGGCTTTCTTAGTATGGTTATTACCCAAAAAGCTGGCAGAAAAAACGGCAGCAGGTATATATGAGTTGGATTGATTTTTTGAAAAAAGCCCTTTAGCTTTTTGAAAATAATCATTCTGCACCTATATTTGCAGCCCGATTAAGGGAATGGCCTCGTAGCTCAACTGAATAGAGCATCTGACTACGGATCAGAAGGTTTCAGGTTTGAATCCTGACGAGGTCACTTAGAAGAAAAGATCAGCAACTGCTGGTCTTTTTTTATGTACCTAATATGTCATCATCCATGTATTACACTTACGTTTTGAGATCACTGCAAAAGAATATTTTATACAAAGGTTCTACCGAAAATCTTGAGTTAAGAGTTATCCAACATAATGAAGGATGGGTTGATTTTACAAAAAAATATAGCCCATAGATACTTGTTCACCATGAAGTATTTTCTACAAGAAGCGATGCCATGACAAGAGAAAAGTTTTTCACATCTGGTAAAGGAAGAGATTGGTTGAAACAACATATACCAGCAACTGAGTAGAGCATCTGGCTACGAATTAGAAGGTTTCAGGTTTTCCGCCACCGAGGATGACGAGGTCACAAAAAAAGACCAGCATATATACACTGGTTTTTTTTGACTATCTAATACATGACAACTTCTAATCATTCAATGGTTCTAACATCATACACAACTACTTTAGACCATAAATGCCCATAGTTCTTGATGAATGTCTTATGTATCGGGTGGTCTTGGTATTCTTGCTGATCTTTTAAATTTTTAAAAAACATCAATTCTGAAACATCCCAGCTATTATCTACCACTTCCCTTTTCTCCGTACTCGCAGGAAATCCAATATGTAATTGCTTGATCTGAGGTATTGCAGATAGTTTTTGAAGTCCCTCAGCCAGTTTCTTTCTATCAGTAACAGACCCAGGATTTTTTAGCCAGAAAAAGACCTGGTGAATCACTAAAGAAGATGTATTCATATTGATGGTAGGTTGTGCAACAACAGTAGCAGCTGTTGCTAGTATAGAACTGGTAAGAAAAGATCGACGTGATCGCTTTCTCATAAAATAGCTTGAATGATGTCTTATTTGTAAATTTAAGCGATCAGTTTGATCCAAATGAATTTGTACAGGAAATTAGAATCAGATTAGAGACTCATCAGCTAGCATTGTTTATGTAAATTGCCATTACTTAAAGAGTAATACTCTCTTATGGAAGAAAGAAAAATATTGATTGTAGAAGATGAAAAAAAGATAGCCACCACCCTCAAAAAAGGGCTGGTTGAAAACGGCTATCATGTTGACCTAGCATTTGATGGACTTATTGGCAAAAGATTATTTGACTCAAACGATTATGACCTCCTCATCCTGGATATTAATCTTCCTGGATTGAACGGATATGAGTTATGTAAAGCTGTTAGAAATACCAATCAACATATCCCTATTATTATGTTGACTGCTATGAATACCACAGAAGACAAGATCGAAGGCTTTGATACAGGAACTGATGATTATATCATAAAACCTTTTGAATTCAAAGAATTACTGGTTCGGATTCGCGCACTGCTTAAAAGAACCATGAATCAGCAACTGCCTACAGGTAATATCTTGAAAGTAGCCGATCTAGAAATGAATTTAGATACCAAAGAGGTAAAAAGAGCCGATCAACCCATTACACTTACCGCTAAAGAGTTTCAGTTATTGGAATATTTTATGCGCAACCGAAATCGGGTACTCTCCAGAGCAGATATTGCAGAAAGAGTGTGGGAAATTGATTTTGATACACAAACCAATGTTATTGATGTATATGTGAATTATCTCAGAAATAAGATCGATAAAAAATTTGACACCAGACTTATACATACACAAGTAGGTATGGGCTACATCATGAAAGAGAGTAACTGATGAAAATAAAATATCGAATCACGATTCTATTTACTTTACTGGTTACATTCATACTCTTTTTTGTATGCGCTTCCATTTACTATTTCTCAGATTTAAACAGACAATTAGATTTTCAAAGAAGACTCCGAAATAGAGCGCTATCTACCATCAGCTTACTAGTTAAGGTAGAAGGAATAGATCGAGAATTATTGCAGCGTATTGATCAAAACATGCTTATCTCATTGCGTGATAAAAGTGTAATTGTATACGATAACAATAATAAAGAGGTTTACCGATTCAAAGACACTGGGGCTGAATTCGAAAGGCCTTCTAACATCGTCTTGCAATACGCTAGAGAAAATGGCGAATACGTTTATACAAAAGGAAATAGAGATGTAATTGCCATCAAATATCGCGCAAGTGGCCTAGAATATATATCTGTAGCTGCGGCATATGACAAAGAAGGAATTGAAAAAATGAAGGAGCTCAGATTTGTACTATTAGTAAGTTTTATAAGTGGAACATTAATCACTCTTCTATCGGGTCTAATTTTCTCTACTCGTTTAGTGGTGCCAATTAAAAAAATCAACAATGAGGTAAAAGAAATATCATCTCAAAATCTTTCCAGAAGAATTATTTTGAATGAAACAAAAGATGAGCTGTATGAGCTTTCCTCAACTTTCAATGAATTATTGACAAGACTTCAACAATCGTTTGAAATTCAAAGAAGATTCATTGCCAACGCGTCTCACGAGCTCTCTACTCCTCTCACTTCTATTTCAAGTCAATTAGAGATTTCTTTACAGAATAGCAGAACGGCCGAAGAATATAAGACCGTTTTACTTTCCGTATACGACGATGTTAAAAATCTGAATAGATTAACAAGAAGTTTACTTGAATTGGCCAAAGCAAGCGGCACCACTGACGGAATGGAACTATCGCTTGTAAGAATAGATGAAATATTAATGAAACTTCCGGTGGAATTACGAAAGACCAATGAGCTATTTAAAGTAGAACTACACTTCGATACCTTCCCTGAAGATGAAGACAAATTATTAGTATTTGGGAATGCCGATCTTTTGGAAAGCGCTGTTAAAAACATTGTTCTAAATGCATGCAAATATTCTGATGATCATACTGCGAATGTTGGACTTAACTTTTCAGACTATGAACTTAGGATTGTAGTTACTGACCAAGGCCCCGGAATTAAACAGGAAGAGCATACATTGGTTTTCCAGCCATTCTTTAGAAGTAATCATGAGTCATCAACAGAAGGTTTTGGATTGGGACTTTCGTTGGCTTCAAGAATTATAAAGCTTCACAAAGGAAATATTCATCTGAGCAACAATGAACCAAATGGTAGCGTTTTCACGATTGCATTGCCTATTGCTCGAAAATTTCATCAGATTTAATGCTGTGCCTAAAAGCATCTTTGCCGCTTCTATTCTAATATTATTCTAATCTTGTCTTAATCATCGCTTAATTGGGGGGAAAGAAATTGCATTCAAAATATTTAAGACTGTTATTATTTGCTCAGGGTTTAGTTTAAAGCCGCTCTTGTCTAAGAGTGGCTTTGTTTTTTCATACCATCAAATTATAATCTACTTCTAATTCAAGACTAATTCGCTTTTAAGGGGTCTGCGAAACCTTTGATTTTACCCAAAAATCGAACGATGGTCACAATAATTATACCTGCACTGAATGAAGAAAGAACGATTGCAAGTGTTGTAAAGTATTGCTTATCCAAACCCTCAGTTTCTGAGATCATAGTGGTGGATGATAAATCATTTGATAATACTGTGAAATTTGCACAGGAAGCAGGTGCTAAAGTCATTACTAGTACCAAACTAGGCAAAGGTGCATCCATGCGTGACGGATTATTATGTGCCAAAAATGATGTTATTGTTTTTCTGGATGGCGATATTGACCCATACCCGGAAAAAATGATCGAACAAATGACAGATCCAATTTTGAAAGATCAAAGCGATTTTGTCAAAGCTTCATTTGCAAGAAATAGTGGTAGAGTTACCGAATTAGTAGCAAAACCATTACTCAGCATGTTTTTCCCAGCGCTCTCCCACTATTCACAACCGCTTAGTGGCATGATTTCTGGTAAGAAGAAATTTTTTAAAACCATCGAATTCTTTAACGATTATGGCGTAGATATAGGCATTCTCATTGATATGCACACCCAAAATGCAAGAATTGAAGAAGTAAACATCGGATACATTGAAAACGACAGTAAACCTCTCCATGAACTTGGCAAAATGAGCAAAGAAGTAGCAGGCGCTATCCTAAAGAAAGCATTTAGTCAAAATACTAATGCGATCTCTATGGAAGAGTTTCAATCCATAAATATCATTCGAGATCAAATGGAAATGGCTTTCACGGAACAGCTGAAAGATGCTAAGAAAATGGTAGTCCTGGATATGGATGACACCATTCTTAAAGGAAGGTTTGTAGACACATTTACCCAACGATTCGATCTTACAGAACAACTTACGGAAATTAGAACCCGAGTTACTGATAGCACACTTCGTACCAAAGCAATAGCAAAATTATTCAAAGGAAAACACCTTGGAGAATTAATGGAAACAATAGACAGTATTGCACTGGTTAATGATGCAGCTATTGTCATTAAAGAATTACATGAAAGAGGATACGTGGTAGGCATCATTACAGACAGCTATGATTTTGTGGCAAATCACATACGCCATAAAATAGGTGCTGATTTTTCACTTGCAAATGAACTTGAATTTTCCAACAGTGTGGCAACTGGAGAGGTAAAAATTCCTTCATTCTTTTTTCATCATGAAAAAAGCTCTTGCCTGCATACCATTTGCAAATCCAATGCCTTAGATCATATCTTGAACAAATATGAAATCAAACATGGTAATTGTATAGCCATGGGTGATAGTGAAAATGATATCTGTATGGTAAAAAAAGCTGGTTTTGGAGTTGCTTTCCGTTCTAAAAATGAGTATCTCAAACAAACAGCAGATCTTCTGATTCATAAGGAAAGTTTTACACCCTTACTGGAATATGCTGTACACTAACATTCTAATATTCTTCTAATTCAACACTAATAACCCATTAATTAACCCCCATTAGGTTTGATGTGTAATCATGATACCTTACAAAAACATATTAATACCCATTGATTCTTTACATCATGCACAAGTTGCTGCTGAAAAAGCTTTAGAGCTATCCGATCCACATGAAACCTGTATTCATTTAGTTAGTGTGATTCGATTTAATTCGTTTTGGCAAAGATTATTGTACACAGAAGCCATTGTAAAGCAACAACGCTATTTTACCAAAAGAAAAGCGTTAGCAGATAAAAAGAATGAAGCCGTTAAAACCAGAATTGCACAAATTGCCCCATCAACAATTGTAAAGAGCAGTATCGTTATAGAAACAGCTGTCAGTGATAACCTGATCAGGTATACAATGAATCATGAGATTGATCTTGTTATCAATACACAAAGAAAAACAGTGAGTCGTTTTAACTGGTTCAAAAAAGACTGGAGCGAAGAATTGGCCAGAAAAGCAAGTGTAGCGGTATTAACCGTAACAAAGGGATGTCTCAATCATCCTATTAAATCAATACTACTACCTGTAAAATCATTTGTACCGGAAAGAAAAATTCAAGTTGCGCTGGCTTATGCGAAGCGATACAATGCCCATATCCATTTAGTCACACTTCTTGATAATAATGATAGCAGCGCCAAAATAAGGGTAGATGCATTTTATCTCACTTATAAAATTCTTTCAGAATATGGACATGCACCTCAGTATAAAATATTGCAAGGCGCAGATAGTGATGCTGCTTTGCTACGTTACGCAGATCAAATTAAGGCTGATATGATTTTAGTAAACCCAGAGAAAAAGAAACGAATGCCGGGTCTTATGCATCAAAAGATAACAGATATGCTAAACCCTCTCTCAGCACTTCATATTCTGACTTTGAAACCCCATTTGAAAAGAACCATCTAAAATGTACGTTATGCAGAAGAAACTATGGAGCACAGTACTAGCACTTGCTACTATCACACTCACAGCAGGTGCACAAACAGTTGATGAGGGAAAAAAATTATTTGAATATGAAAGATACCGTAGTGCGATTGACGTACTAAAAAAAGTAACGGCAGCTAACCCTCAGGATATCAATGGCTGGTATTGGTTAACTCGTTCACAATTAGCGGCAGGTTATAAAGACAGTGCTACTTTGTCTGTAGAACAAATGCCTGTTGATCTAAAATCACAGCCATTAGGCAAAGTAATTCAAGGCGCTATACTTCTTCAAAAAGAAGACTCAATGGTATCCCTACAACTTTTTACCGAAGCAATTGGTACCAAAAGAAAGAAAGATCCTGCGATCCAATTGGCGGTTGCTAATGCCATGATCGACGCCCCGAAAGGAAACCTGACAAAGGCTATTGAGCTACTAAATCAAGCCGCTGACAGAGATAAAAAGAACACCTGGATTCACCTAAGCATTGGTGACGCATACCGTAAATTATACAATGGTTCAGAAGCCGTAAAAGCTTATCAGGAAGCGATTGATGCTGATAACAGAAATGCAGAAGCTTATTACAAAATCGGAAAGATCTATCAAACCCAAAACAATGTAGAGGTATTCAACGAATATTATAACAAAGCCATTCAAGCAGACCCTGATTTTGCACCGGTCTATTATCCATTGTACTACTATTATTATTTCAGAGATGTAAACAAGGCATTGGAATATCTCCAAACATATATCAGCAAAACAGATTACAGTATTGAAAATGAATACATGCTAACGGACTTGTATTATGTATCCAAAAAATACAATGAAGCCATTCAAACAGCACAACAAATATTGGAAAAAGAAGGTGATAATGTCAAACCACGTATCTATAAGCTAATGGCATATAGCTATGATGGACTTGAGGACATGAATAATGCCGAAAAGTGGATGAAAGACTATTTTGAAAAAGAAAACGACACCAACTATGTGGCCAAAGATTTTGATTTGATGGGAAAGATCGTTGCAAAGAAAAACGAAAATAATGGTGCTGCCATTTGGTATGAAAAAGCCTATCAGTTAGAAAAAGATACCACAGCCAAAATTGATTATGTAAAAAAGATTACGGCATTGTATAAAGCAGAAAAAAATTATACACAACAAGCTAATTGGAACGGAGAGCTTTATCGCTTAAACGCTCCCTTAACCAATGTAGATATTTTCAACTGGGGTGTAGCACATTACAATGCGAAGAATTATCAAATGGCAGACAGTGTGTTTGGAATCTATGCAACCAAATATCCAGATCAAACTTTTGGCTATTATTGGCGAGCAAGAAGCAATGCTGCCATAGATACCGCTATGGAAATGGGTATTGCCATTCCACATTATGAAGACATGATTGATGTTGCCATGAAAGACACTACAAATGCAAACAACAAAAAATGGTTGATTGAAGCCTATGGATACATCGCCGCTTACAAAGTAAATGCCGAGAAAAAGTATGATACAGCATTACAGCTATATGACAAGATTCTTGAGCTAGATCCGGCTAATAATGATGCAGAGAAATACAAAGAAATTCTGGAAAAAATCATGGCAGAACAGGCCAAACAAGGCTCAAAAGAGCCACAACGTGACTCGCAATAATGTTTTTTAGTAGGTTTTAAGGTTTATAGAAAAAGGGGTCGGATGAATATCCGGCCTTTTTTCTGTACATACTCTACCCTACCTTTATTTTATGAAAATTCAGTTATGGTCGGTAGGTAAACCTCATGACCCCTACGTTAAAACTGGAATAGATGACTTTACCAAACGATTGGGAAATTATTTTCCCGTTCAATGGCTGATCATTCCAGCGCCCAAACAGGCGGCTACTATGACCGATGTCGCCTTAAAAAAAGCAGAGGCAACTTCTATTCTGCAATTACTAGAAAAAGACGACTACCTTATTTTACTGGATGAAAGAGGCAAACAATTCAGCTCACCAGAAATGGCTGAGATCTTACAAAAAAAAGCCAATGAAAGTACAAAGCGACTTATCTTTTTGATTGGAGGAGCTTATGGTGTAGATGAAACAGTTATCCAAAGAGCCAATTTAACATGGAGTCTTTCTAAATTGGTATTTCCACATATGTTGGTGAGATTGATCTTGTCTGAACAACTCTATCGTGCTTGCACAATTTTACGAAATGAAAAATATCATCATGTTTGAAAACGCTTAAATTGCAAGTATGTTATCGATCACCATTATTATCCTGATACTCACTTGTATCATTTCATTTACAGCTTTCTCCAATCAGAGGGTCATTGATGATCTTATCTTTTACCCTCCAGCCATTACACAAAGAAATCAATGGTATCGTTTTGTTACCAATGGAGTGATTCATGCTGATATTGCTCACTTAGCATTTAATATGTTCTCCTTTTACATGTTTGGAGAGTTTGTTGAGAAATATTTTATGGCGTTGTTTGATGAAAGGGGTAAGATGCTATTTCTCACTATGTATATCACAGCACTTCCGATTTGTTTAATACCTACCTATCTACAGAACAAAGACAATTATCATTACAAAAGTCTAGGCGCTTCCGGGGCTGTATCTGCTGTTGTTTTTGCAGGAATATTTTTAGACCCTACGATCAAAATCGGACTACTCATTATCCCACCTATCATTCCCGGCTTTGTATTTGGGCCTTTGTATTTGATACTATCAGCTTATATGGCAAAACGCGGTGGAGACAATATCAATCATTCTGCACATTTTTGGGGAGCTGTATGGGGCGTTGTATTTGTTATTGTAACATGTTTGATGCTCACAAAATTCAACCCCATCATAAATTTCCTCAATCAAGTAAAAGATTATTTCTCGTAACGAAATAGAACTGCTTTTTGTGTAGAAGGTGTAATACGAAAGCGATGATCAATTCGATATCCAATTACCCACACAATACGTTGATCGGACTCCAAAACCCAAACACTTTCTTTATCTGTCAATGACAACTTTTGATCGATAAAAAAACGGCTCAGTTTCTTTTTCTTATTCATCCCCAAAGGATAAAAATAGTCCCCGGTTTTCCATTTACGCAACACCAACGGATAACGCAATTCATCTTGATCGATCAATGCCTCATTTGAACTTGAGCGAATTGTATGATCATTCGTATTACGAATGGTAAGCCTAATAGATGCTGCATGAATTTCTTTCGTATCTTTCTCTATTACTACAATAGAAGTCTTCTCTGTATTGACCGGCGAAAGAATCATGTGGTTCCTATTCTTGATCAAACGATGAGTATCTGAACTCAATACACTTCCATTGTCAGCATCCAATAATTTGATTGCTTCAAATGTTTGACCGGACGTAAATCCGTATGGTTTTAATAATTCATAAGAAACCGTCACTAATGGACGTGCTTTTTTCCATGCTAAAATTGGAATGATGGTTTCGTTTCCTTGTTGACGAACCAGTTTTTTTAATTGTACTTGTAAGCCATCTTCATACAATTGATAGGCCTCCTGTAGTCTCAACACGGAATGTTTTAAATTTTCATCTGCTGCAGGGTATTGTGTGCGAACCAAAGGCAATACTTGATTGCGGAAGAAGTTACGAGTATAATCATTCTGCTGATTTGAAGAGTCTTCTACATGATGAAGCCCCTCAACATTGGCATATTCCTGTAATTGGCGCTTTGTAAAAGATAATATAGGTCTCAGATGTCTTTGTTCCGACTTAAAATGATCCATACCGGTAAGCCCCATTAATCCGGATCCCCTGAATAAATTCATGAGAACTGTCTCATTGTTATCATCAGCGTGATGAGCTGTTACCAAGTATACATTTCTTGAATACTTATTAGCCAGCTTTTGTCGAAGCTGTTCAAACCATTCATATCTCAATATTCTTGCAGCTTCCTGTGTGGAAATTTTTTGTGTTGAAACAAATTCTTTTGTATCAAAGTGTTTGATTTCTAAGGGTAAGCCCCATGCTTCTGCCAATTGCGTTACAAAACTTTCATCTCGATCACTTTCTTGTCCTCTTAATTGAAAATTTACATGTGCAACAGTAATATGAAATCCGGAGCATTTTAATAAGTGCGTCAATACAACACTATCAACCCCTCCACTCACTGCCACCAGTAAATGACAATGCTCTGGCATTAACCAGGGGAACTGGATCTTGCATTTTCGTTGAAAGCTTTGGAGCAAACTCATAATGGTATATCCTCTACCCTTTTTTAACTTCTTTCGCCCAGGTATCTTTCAATGTTACCGTTCTGTTGAAGACGAGTTTCTCCTTCGTGCTGTCTTTATCCAAACAGAAATAGCCTTTACGAAGAAACTGATAACGACTCTCACTCGAATCAGCTGCCAAAGCAGGTTCTGCAAATGCATTACTGATTACTTCCAGAGATGCAGTATTGATATGATCTTTAAAATCTCCTTCCGCATTTCCAACATCTTCCACTTTAAACAAACGATCATACAATCTTACTTCTGCTTTCACTGCATGACGGGCGCTAACCCAGTGTAATGTGCCTTTTACATTGATTCCTGAAGTATCAGATCCACTTTTACTTTCTGGAATGTAAGTACAATGCAACTCAGTGATATTACCATCATTATCTTTGATTACTTCATCACAGCGAATGATATAAGCACTTTTCAAACGAACCATTTGTCCGGGAGCCAGTCTGAAATATTTTTTAGGCGCTACTTCCATGAAATCATCTCTTTCAATATAGAGTTCTTTACAGAATGGAATTTCACGATTCCCTGCATTAGGATCCTCAGGATTATTTTCACTCAACAGCATCTCACCATCCCCATCATAATTGGTAATGATCACTTTCAATGGATCGAATACCACCATTCTTCTAACAGCAACTTTATTCAGATGTTCCCGTACACAAAACTCGAGTAATCCAACATCAATCAAATTATCTCTTTTTGCAACACCAATACGATCACAGAATTCACGAATAGCTTCTGCCGTATAACCTCTCCTACGCATACCACTGATGGTAGACATGCGCGGATCATCCCATCCATTGACATGTTTTTCATTCACCAACTGTAACAGCTTACGTTTACTCATGACCGTATAAGTCATGTTCAAACGTGCGAATTCATATTGTTTGGAGGGAAAAATTTCCAGTTGTTCAATGAACCAATCATACAATGCACGATGTGGAATAAATTCAAGTGTACAAACCGAATGGGTAATGTTTTCGATGGCATCACTTTGTCCATGTGCAAAATCATACATTGGATAGATACACCACTGATCACCTGTACGATGATGATGTGCATGCTTGATACGATAAATGATCGGGTCACGCATATGCATGTTCGGATGTGCCATATCTATTTTAGCCCGCAATACTTTTTCACCGTCTTTAAACTGCCCGGCACGCATGGCTTTGAACAGTTCAAGATTTTCTGTAATGGAACGATCTCTAAATGGACTATTCGTTCCAGCCTGTGTAGGTGTACCTTTTTGTTGAGCAATGGCTTCACTGGTACTATCATCTACATATGCCAATCCTTTTTCAATCAGTTTGATTGCAAAGCCATACAACTGTTCAAAATAATCAGATGCGTATCTTTCTTCTGCCCATTCAAATCCAAGCCAGCGTACATCATCTTTAATACTTTCCACATACTCTGTATCCTCTGTAACAGGATTGGTATCATCAAAACGAAGATTAGTGGTCCCCCCATATTTTTTGGACAATCCAAAATTCAAACAAATACTTTTGGCATGACCAATATGCAAGTACCCATTGGGTTCAGGAGGAAAACGGGTAACAATAGATTTGTATTTACCGCTGCTCAGATCCGCTTCAACGATCTCTTCAATAAAATTCAGGCTCTTTTCTTCAGACATACGACTTAGTTAGGCCTGCAAAGTTAAGCTTTGTAGGTCAACTGAGGTCTTCCGGAATATGGTAGTTACGAAGGAAATTCACAGATGCCAACATATCATCATGTAAGACCCTATCCTGCTCATTAAAGCTTATTTTTTCTCGGAAGGCACCAACCAAGTGTTCAATATAGGCACTACTTCGGCATGGTCGACGGAAATCCAATGCTTGTGCGGCACTCATCAATTCAATAGCCAATACTTTTTCTACGTTTTCTATGACCCTAAAGCATTTGGTGGCCGCATTGGCACCCATACTCACATGGTCTTCCTGGTTGTTGGAAGATGAGATACTATCTACCGATGCCGGCGTACAGAGCTGCTTGTTTTCACTCACAATACCAGCGGCGGTATACTGCGGGATCATAAATCCGGAGTGTAATCCGGGGTTTTTAACCAGGAATAAAGGCAATCCTCTTTGTCCACTGATAAGTTGGTACGTTCTTCTTTCCGCAATGTTACCGATCTCACTTATTGCAATAGATAAATAATCGAGTGCAATGGCAAGTGGCTGACCATGAAAATTACCTCCACTTAAGATAAGATCATCATCAGGAAATATATTGGGATTATCCGTCACTGAATTGATCTCTCGGATGAAAACAGAAAGTACATGTTCAAAAGCATCTTTCGATGCACCATGCACTTGTGGGATACAGCGGAAGGAATAAGGATCTTGTACCTGTTGCTTGGATTGTTTTGCAATAGCACTTTCAGTAAGGTATCTTCTCAATGCAGTAGCTGTTGCTACTTGTCCGGCATGCGCTCTGATGGCGTGTATTTGCTCTTTCAATGGTTCGGTGGTACAATCAAATGCATCAAAAGACAATGCACTGATCAGATCAGCCATTTGCAACAGGTGTTCTGCTTTTTTGAGGCAGTATAATCCATAAGCACTCATGAATTGGGTTCCGTTGATCAGTGCCAATCCTTCTTTACTCTGTAATTGAATGGGGTTCCATCCTAATTCTTTGAGGGCCGTCGATGAAGGCACTTTTTTTCCTTTGAAATACACTTCACCAAGACCGATCAGAGGCAAACTCAAATGACTGAGGGGAGCGAGATCACCCGAAGCTCCTAAAGAGCCTTGGGTATAGATCACAGGAAGTACTTCATGATTGTACATCTCCATGAGACGTTTTACGGTGTCGATTTGCACCCCACTATGCCCATAACTCAATGATTTGATCTTGAGCATGAGCATTAATTTTACGATATCGGCAGGCACTTCTTCTCCCATTCCACAGGCATGAGATACCAATAAATTGTATTGTAGTTGACCAATCTGATCCTCATCGATCTTCACATTTTGCAGAAAGCCAAATCCGGTGTTGATGCCATAGAATAGACGGTCTTTTTCCGCCATTTTGCGGTCAAGGTATTCTCTACAGGCCAATATCCGCTCATGAGCGTCGAAAGTGATGGAAACATGCTGGTGAAAGTCCAGCAAATTCTTAATTTGACTGAAATGCAGCCATTTTCTGTCTAAGGGCAAGTAATTATAGCTCATGAAAGCAATCCTTTGCCGCAAAGTAAGGGGGTTTTGGGAGAAGGAGAAGAGAAAGCCATTTGATTTGATGAACTGATGTTTTTTTCTTTATTTTGCGGCTCTGAAAAAATTAATTTTCCTGGTTATCAGGACTATTAAGGACCGGTAGCTCAGCTGGATAGAGCAACTGCCTTCTAAGCAGTAGGTCATTGGTTCGAATCCAATCCGGTTCACTAGCCTCACAAATTTGTGGGGCTTTTTATTTGCATTGGGATAGAGCATCCCGACTACTGTCGGAAAGGTCATGAGTTTTCACGATGAATCGAGGTAATCCGGCTCACATAGGCCTCCTAATTTGCTGTGCTTTTTGACTTATCCAGATTTTCCTGAAGTAAATAACGAAATGGTGAACTGGTTTTAACTTACCATTGATGCACTCACTGATCAAGCTTTTGTATTTTCCTAGAGTTTTTTATGCCCAAACATTTCAAGACGATACAATTACTTTGGACTTTTTATAAAAGCTTTATATTATTTTCTGCTATCATTACTTTGTTTTTAGTGAGATCTTTTTGGCTATATGGATTCGTATCTTTTTTCGGTATTTTTTGGGCTAAATTATTAAGTCTTGCAGTAGTCTATTTCTTTGTACACAACATCAAAAAGAAAGAGTATTACTATTATATCAATCAAGGTATAGGGAAAACACTACTTTGGGCTGCCACCCTATCGTTCGACTTTATTTTATTCATACTTCTACTTGTCTTATCCTATAAACTATTATGAATCATATACTGGAAGCAGATGGCATTCAATTAGAGTTTGATGGAAGACAAATCTTATCAGACATCTATATTAAATGCAAAACGGGGAGCATCACTGGATTATTAGGCAGAAACGGCCAAGGAAAATCCTGTTTGATGAATAGTATATATGGCATTTTACCTTGTGAAAAATCTATCCGATTCGATCTTATGCCCATACGTGAAAGTTTTAAAAGAACAGATCTAATCAGATATTTGCCTCAGTTTCATTTCATCCCTCGTTCATTATCATTGCATCGCATCTTTCAGGATTTCAATGTGGATTTCCGATTGTTTCAGCAGCATTTCACCGAGTTTTCGCTGAGAGAAAAAACCAGTATTAAAAAGCTTTCCGGTGGCGAAAGAAGATTAATAGAATTATATGTAATCATTAAATCAGCTACACAATTTATCCTTTTAGATGAGCCTTTCACAATGTTAAACCCATTACAAATTGAGAAAGTGAAAGCGCTGCTTGTTGAAGAAAAGAAATACAAAGGACTATTGATTACAGATCATCTCTATCAACATATACTCGACATAGCAGACAGTCTGTATGTATTGTCCAATGGTCGAACTATTTTAACTAAAAACGTTGAAGATGTTAAAGCATTAGGATATCTAAGAAGATAACTCGAATTGACAATTTTCAAATAACTCAGCTGCAGAAGCACCTACATTTCGGTGGTCATTGATACCTACAGGACTGGATAGGACAATAAAAGTCGTTTCTTTTTACAGGCAACGACCAAGCATAGAAGAACCCATATTGCATAGTTTCTCATACCTGTTGATTTTGTATCTAAAAGATGATATGAAAAAATGATGCCAAAAGGGAATGATGTAATAATCAGACTGCTCTCACACTTAAAAACTTCATGATCAACCGATCATCCTAAAAAGCATTTAAATGTTCTACACAAATAAAACTCATGTAATAATTTTTATTAATTTAGGAAGTCTATTTAAGGTTTTATCATCGTTTTTCTGCCCTGCTTGAAATCCAACTTATGCAACTCTTCAGACAACTTTGTTGTCTGGCTTAACGTATGTATTTGAAGTAAATAACATGACCCCTTTGTTGCGATTCCAACATATCCAATTGAAAATGCTAGGGTTGTTCTTAGTATGCATGTTAACAATTGGGTATCAGGCAAATGCTCAATGCCCTCCCAATATTGGCTTTGAAAAGGGCAATTTTGATAACTGGGAAACATTGAAGGGCGCTATCGA
Organism: Brevundimonas vancanneytii; assembly: GCA_943368425.1. Classification (GTDB taxonomy): domain Bacteria; phylum Bacteroidota; class Bacteroidia; order Chitinophagales; family Chitinophagaceae; genus Sediminibacterium; species Sediminibacterium vancanneytii_A. The sequence goes on along the minus strand of CALRLC020000001.1, from coordinate 503,220 downwards.
TGCTGCTGGAAACATCACCATGTCTGCTCAAGTTCCTGATCCTGGCAATCATGTCATGATGAGTGCGGCAGCAGATGGCAAACTGGTAGATGAATATGGTGGATTTCCTGTTGTGTGTCCAAATGGAAGTGGCTATTCTGTAAGATTAGGTATGGCAACAGGAGGAAGAGATGCGCATGGACTTAATTATACTTTTGTGGTTCCAAAAACAAGCGGTGATTATAGCATCATTTACAACTATGCAGTTGTATTAGAAAACCCACCACATCAGCCACATGAGCAACCGTTATTTAGTGTAAAAGTGTTCAATGTAACTGACAATAAATACGAGAATTGTGGATCTTTTCAATTTATTGCAGCAGCTAATCTACCCGGTTTTAAACTCTCTACTGCCGGAAGACCGAATGTTTACTATAAAGATTGGGCACCCATCACTTTAAAATTACCCGGTTTCGAAGGCAAAACGTTGCGATTAGAGTTTACAGTCAATGATTGTACCCTTGGAGGACATTTTGGTTATGCCTATGTTGATATCAATGAAAATTGTACCACTCCGATTACCGGAAATGTTTTTTGTACCGATGCAACCAACATGACATTGACCGCACCATATGGATTTCAAGGCTATCGTTGGTTTACTGATGACTTTTCAAAATCATTGGGAGATAAAAACACCTTGAAACTCAATCCTGCTCCTCCTGTAGGTACCAGATTGGCATTAGAGATCACTCCTTTTCCAAATCAAGGATGCTTGGACACATTGTATACCACCATCACAAAATCATTAGATCCATTTAAATTTAACCTGGTTGCCTCGATCGATGCTTGTAGATTTCCGGGGTTAGATCTTACTAAGCCAGCACTGGTCAATGGTAGTACTCCGGATATGACCTATAGCTATTTTGCAGACAGTGAGGAATCTGTTTTTGTTACCAATCCTAAGGCCATTATCAATTCCAGTACTTACTATATAAAAGCTAACAATAAAGCAGGTTGTACCGATACGAAATCAATTTTCGTAACCATCAGAGACAATCCAACAATAAAAGCAGTTAGTAGTATAGCTGAATGTATCCCTAACACAGTAAATCTAAAAGATCCTTTAATTGTTGCAGGCAATAGGTCTGATCTTACGTATTCATTTTGGGAAGATAAAGAGGCTACAAAACCATTGATAAATGCCGCCTCTATCAATAAATCCGGCACTTATTATATACAAGCAGCCGACATATATAAATGCACAGGAATGCAAGCTGTAGAAGTTGTGATCACACCTGCACCTTCAACTGTAATCAATAATTTCACCGCCTGTGGCTCCTTGTTGTTATCATCCGTGAACCCTGCTTTGGGTAGTGATCCTACTGCAACCGTTAGTTATTGGAATGATGCAGCAGCCACAACAAGCAAACTATCAGACCAACACTTATTCTCTGTTACAACCGATTATTACGTCAGGGTAACCTCGTCAGGCGGTTGCTCTGTTATTAAGCCTGCCAAGGTAACGATTCATCCATATCCTGATTTCACTGTCAAAGAACCTCCAACTGTACGAATACCACAAACAGTGAATTTAGGCAGCACTGTACCGCCTAGTCAACAATGGCGTTATACCTATTGGGAAGATAGTGCCACCACCAAAGTTCTGATGAATCCTGAACGTGTTCTTAAATCAGGAACTTATTTCATCAAAGCAACAACTAATGAGGGTTGCACTGTGATACAGCCTGTTACTGTCAAAATTGAAGATGCCATACTTCAACCCGCCAACGTTTTCTCGCCAAATGGAGATGGTATCAATGATACATGGGTCATTCCATTGATCGAATATTATCCAGAATCAACCATAGAGATCTTTACCAGAAATGGTCAATCTATCTATCGATCGAAAGGTTATTCTCGTGTTTGGGATGGCAGAACCAATGAAGGAAAAATTGTTCCTGTAGGTGTTTATTATTATGTCATCAAAGCTTCTCCTAAGTTGAGCCCGGTAGCCGGCACAATAACAGTACTTTACTAACTCTTTATCCCTAAATGATTCTGTATTTTCGCTTCATAAGACCAGCCTTATGGACGTAAAGATCGAAGCATCTTGGAAAGCAATTCTAAAACATGAATTCACCAAACCTTACTTTTTACAGGTAGCCACACACCTGAAAACAGAAAGGGCCACCGGTGCTATCATCTATCCGCCAGGCTCACTTATTTTTAATGCATTCTTTTCTACCCCTTTTGATCAATTGAAAGTGGTCATCTTGGGGCAAGACCCTTATCATGGAGCGGGACAAGCACATGGATTAAGCTTTTCGGTACCTGCAGGAGTTCCCCCTCCGCCGTCATTGGTGAATATTTACAAAGAACTGAATAAAGACATTGGTATGCCCATTCCGAAAACTGGTGATCTTACAAAATGGGCCAAACAGGGTGTACTATTATTGAACGCAGTGCTCACCGTTAGGGCCAACGAACCTGCAAGTCATGCTAAGATTGGCTGGATGGACTTTACTGATGCTGTCATCCGAAAAATATCGGATGAAAAAGAAGGAATCATTTTTTTATTATGGGGAAGGTTTGCACAAGAGAAACAAATCTTGATCGATGAAACAAAGCACCATGTATTAAAAGCAGCACATCCTTCGCCATTCAGCGCAGATAAAGGTTTTTTTGGATGCAAACACTTTAGTAGAACCAATGAACTATTAATGAAACAAGGTTTGTCTCCTATTGACTGGGATTTATCATCAGAAGCAACAACATCATGAAAAAAACAAATAACACACCTGTTTGGAAGCTGATACTCGGACGAATCATTGCGATTTACGCATTGGTACTATTTATTGCCACCATGATACCAGCCATCATCTTTTATCTACCCTGTTTTTTGCTGAATGATCCTGCAAAAGCAAGCTGGCATAGACATGTATCTCGTGTCTGGATGTGGATCTACCTGCACCTGATTGGCTGTCCATTAAGCATAAAAGGAAAAGAACATTTTACAAATGATACCAATTTTGTCATCGTATGTAATCACAATAGTCTGATGGACGTTCCCGTCAGTACGCCTTTCATGCCCAGGCCCAATAAAACCATTGCAAAAAAAAGTTTTGCCAAGATCCCGCTTTTTGGTTGGATCTATACTTTTGGAAGTGTATTGGTTGATCGCAAAAGTGATGAGAGCCGCAGAAAGAGTTATGAAGAAATGAAACGAATGTTGGCGATCGGATTAGATATGCTGATCTATCCGGAAGGAACCCGAAATAGAACTCCAGATCCTTTGAAAAGTTTCTATGATGGAGCTTTCAGATTAGCTGCAGATACCGGAAAGCCAATGCTGCCGGTCATTTTGTTACACACTAAAAAAGTTTTACCGGCACATATTTTTTTCTATTTGATGCCACATCGACTTGAAATGCATTTCCTTCCTCCAATTGAATCCAAAGGGAAATCTGCTACTGCATTAAAAGAAGAATTATTCTCTATTATGTGGAACTATTATCAGGAAAATGCTTGACCCATTTATCAAAAGCCTGAATTAGAGAAGACACGACTTCTGTTGATTCTGAGATCACGAAGGATACCCGATTTAGGATTGATTGTGATATTAAAAGAGCGGAACAATCCAATGGGTGTAACGTTTACAGACAATTGCCAACAGTGCATTTCTCGGGTAATAAACATACTGAATTGCTGCAATCCTCCTTGCGTGATATCGTAGTACCCGTTACCTCCTAATTTCCATTTATCGGTAAGACTAAAATCTCCATTGAAATTAATACTCGAAAATAATTGTGTTGCAAATCCTGAAAAATCCGGTTTCAATACTCGACTAAAATTGAGTGAATAAGCAAGATTCAAACTCCAGGGTATATTAAAATCTGTAAACTCTGCAGGATTTGCTCTGGCAAATTGTAATTGTCTTTGTTGCTCCTCTGGGGTCATGAATGGATCAATGGGAATATCTCTATCTTTTTCCGAGCTACCATCTTTTGGTTTGCTGGAAAATGAAGTGGATACTGCAAGATTTCCACTGGTAATTCTTCCGAACTTGAATTTTGCGGGATCAAAAAGAATACGATTCACACGATACCCTTGCCTGTCAATATCATAAGGCTCCAGATTCATCCCGGCCGTGATATTAATTTTATCAAAAAGAGTACTACGTGCATAGATATTGAAATTGCCTAACGCAAAACTGTCTGCCAAGAAATTATACGATGAGTTGAATCCGAAACCATCGATCAGCTTTATTTTTTTTGTTGCTTTACCGGTACTATCGGTTTTATCTTTCACTTTCATCTCTAGGAGATTATCTACACCAAATGAAACACCTCCAAAAGTACCTTCCGAAAATGCTCCAATGATACCACCTTCAAACTGAGAAAAGCGAAGCTGCCTTCCTGTAGAATCTACTTGAGTATTGTAATAATACTTCTTCGCCATATCAGGTCTATAGTTCAAAGACAGACTGGGTCTAACCTCATGCCTGATGGTTTTACCCCCATCTTTTGATTTGATACTATACGTACCAAAAATCCGTGTATTTGCACTGATACCAAACGCCATTTGTCTGGCTGTATAAACGCCACGCTGAATAGTGGTATCTACTTTTTTCGCTCCACTATTCCAATTCCTAAAAATTCTTTGTCCATACCAACGCTCTTCATAAGATACACTTGGTGCTAAAGTAATAGGCCCTAAAGAAGGTAAAGAGAGTGTAATAGGTATATTATGTTGAGCACCCCATTGCATGGTATCTAACATGCGCCTGAAATTATAGGCCGTGTCATAGAATGATAACTGATTTTGCAAGTTGCCACTGTACCCAATACCAATTTTCTCATACCATTTTGAAGTCCCTATCTGTTCTTTCCTTTGGAATGGATAAAAAGTCACGACGTTAAAATTCACCGTCGGTAAATTCAGATTTACCAAACGGGTATTGTTATTCTGATTATGATTGGCATTTACGGAAAGATTGTATTTCCCTCTCCAATCTTTAGTGTAGTTAACAGATGAACTTAACTGATTCTGAAAATTCTGAAATGGATTGTTCAATAAGTTTTGATTGAAGCGTGTGCTACCAAAGTTCACATTACCGGAAAAACTGGTACCCGGTCTAGCCCTGCTATCACGATTATGAGACCAGTTGATCATGAATGAACGGCTTCGATTGAATTCCTCTTTGGAAATACCACCCCTATTCAAGGCTTTTGTATTTTGAATGGTTAGATTGAAATTTCCCGTATATGCATAACGCTTGATGTACTTAGAGTTAAAATTTGCCATCCAGCCACCATATGAATAAAAGTTGGTTCTGGTCGTAAGGTCTACATACTCATTGATGAGGAAATAATAACCAAGTCCTTCCAACCCCAGACCAAAATCCTCACTTGCAGTAAAAGCAGGTGCCATCAAACCGGATTGAGCTCCTCTATTCAAGGGAAACAAACCAAAGGGGATACCTACGGGCATTGGAACGCCTTCAAATTCAGGGAAAGCAGCACTGGAAATACCCAGTTTGTTATTGATGATTTTCATCTTTCCCGTTCGAAAAGCAAAATGGGGTGTATCTAAGTTACAGGTTGTGAAACGAGCTTTACTCGCAAAAACTTCTGTAGCACTGACTTTTTTTAATTTTTGCGCATTTACATAGATCTCTCCTTCCTGAAAAAAAGTATTCTTGGTCAATCCTTTGGCCGATCGCATATCATAAAATATGGAATCACTTACCGATTTCATTTCTCCCTGTGTAAACTGTGGCTTACTCATTGGGTTACCGGTAGAATCCAAAGATCCATACGCTTTTACCATTTGTGATTGCTGGTCATAGCGAATGGTCGCTGCTTCCATAAGCAAGTCTTTGTATTCCGTTTTTGCTTTCCCATACAACAAAAATTCCTTGGTATCAATGATCAAAACACCGGAATCAGTAGCGGTATATTTAATGGGTGCGTCAATTGAATCTTTAGAGATCTTAATGGTATCAGTTCTGGAAACAGAATCAGGTCGTTGTTTTTGTAAAAGACTGTCAGACTTTGTACGGGAGGTATCTGCTTTTTTAGAAGGCTTACTCGTGTCTTGGAATGATTGAACAAAGTGACTGGGTGTATAAAAAGCCGCAACCTCTGTCTGCGTAAGAAATGTTAATATGAGCAAATATCCACACGCCACAATAGTAAGCATGGTTTTTGCGTTAATTTTACAGCGTTTGCTCATATTCACTTGACAAAAATAGTGTTTGAAGCGTGTAAACCGAACTCTGGGTATAATCCTTTAACGAATTGATATGATGCGTGTTAAATATGCTGCTTTTGTTTTGTTAAGTTTAGGGATCTCTTTCCTGAGTGCTTTTACGGGTCCTGTTGGTAAACCACAGCAGAAACAGGTATTAAAGAGAATTATTATTGATGCCGGACATGGTGGTGAGGATGTTGGTGCTCGTGGCAGGTATTCTACCGAAAGCCAAATATCATTGGAAGTAGCTTTAAAGCTTGAAAAGATGCTACAGGCTGCATTGCCGGATGTGGATATCGTTATGACCCGCCGTACTGATATATTCCATTCAGTGATTCAAAAAGCTGATATCGCCAATCAAGCCAAAGGCGATCTTTTCGTATGTATACACGTGAATTCAGCGGCTCCATCTCGACACAGAGAGTTTGTAGGTTATAAAACCATCACTGTCAGGAGAAAAGGGAAATCTGTTAAACAAAGAGTGAAAGACTACAGAACCTGGACAACCCCTAACCCTGCCAAAGGAACGGAGACTTATATATACGGGGTTGATAAAACGGATGAGCGTAAGGCGGTGGCCAGCGAAGGTCTGGATGAATACCTAGATAGCGTTTCAATAAAAATATTGCAAGCCAGAAAGGGCTCGGATGCTAATGACCCTACTAAAACCATGTTGGCCAATATCCTCACACAACAATACTTCCAACGTAGTGCTAAGTTAGCTCTGACCATTGAGGAAGAATTTCAGAAAGTAGGACGCATCAGTCGCCAAGCGCAACAGCGTAAAAAGGGTATTTGGGTATTGCAGGCTGTAAATATGCCCGCAGTGCTTGTAGAAACAGGCTTTATTTCCAATCCTGAAGAAGAAGACTATCTGAATAGTGAGAAAGGACAGATCGAAATTTGTGAGGTGATTACCCGCTCCATTCGATTGTACAAGAACTCACTGGAGAATCAAATAGGTATTTCCGGGAGCGGCGGTACAAGGAAATAAGTTCCCTTTAACATACATCGTAGAGGCGTACCACAATAAATCTTAGTTTTGCGGTATATGAAGATATCGAATGAAACAAAAGTAGGTGCCTTAACAGCAGTGGCCATTACCTTACTGATTCTCGGATTCAATTTTCTGAAAGGGAAAACACTCTTCAAAACCGGTAATATCATTTATGCAAAATATACCGATACCAAAGGCATTATGGTATCAAACGGAGTATTCATCAATGGTTTTCAGGTTGGTTCTGTTTATGATATAGAAAATGCTGATAAAAATCTTTCTGCCATCGTAGTTGCGATTAAATTAAAAGACAACTATAACATTCCTGCCAATTCTATTGCCAGCATCAAAGAGAACCCACTTGGGAATGCCAGTATTACCATTGCTCTTGGAGATGCTGCTACCTATGTAAAATCAGGCGATACCATATTAACTGCTTCTAATGCAGGATTACTTGGAGATGTAATGAATAAGTTAGGACCAGTTGGCGATCAAATCAAAACAACGGTTGGGTCATTGGATAGCGTGCTAAAAAACATCAATACCATCTTTGATCCTGCTACGAAAAATAATCTTCAAGATGTTATTGCTAATATCAACAAAACAACCGCCAGCCTGGTGGTTTCTTCAGCTTCCATACAAGCAATGCTCAATCAGCAAACTGGTGCTATCACTGCTTCGATGAATAATGTGAACAGCTTCACTAAAAACTTGGCTGATAATAATGATAAAGTGACCAAAATGCTGGGAAATGTGGAGAAGACGACAGAAAATTTATCCAAAGCTGATATTGATGGAACCGTTTCTCAATTAAAAAATTCGATTGAAACACTCAATACCATTCTTGGTAAAATGTCTTCAACAGATGGTTCGCTTGGAAAATTATTGAACGACAAAGCCCTTTACGATAACCTGACCAATACTGTAAGAAGCGCCAACATTTTAATGGATGATTTACGTGTGCATCCCAAACGTTACGTAAATATTTCTGTCTTTGGCAAAAAAGACAAAACAGGTCCACTGATGGCTCCATTAGATTCTACCAAGGCTAAACAATAATGTTGAAAAGGTCTCAATATATCTGCCTGTTATTGTGCGGGATGTTCCTGTTTTCATTTTCATTGTGTTTCGCACAACAAAAAACAGACACAGTCTCTCAACCATCGGCTGGACAATTATTGGAATTTTTGTATGCAGAAACACAGAATATCAAAAAAATAGACTCTGTTAATCAATTCATTTCATACGCTGGTAAAGTTAGGATCAAACAAGCAAAAACACTGTTTTATGCAGATAGTGCAGTCTTGAATCCGATCACCAATGTTTTCGAAGCCTTTGGAAACATTCATATCAATGATGCAGATAGCGTTCATACTTATGCACAATACCTCAAATACCTTGCGAAAGAAAAACAAGCTTTCCTCAAAAAAAGAGTAAGACTAACAGACGGCAAAAGCACTCTGACTACTGATGAACTTGAATATGATGTGACCGTAAAAATTGGCACGTATCTAAAAGGAGGCAAAGTAGTCAATGAAAAAACAACCCTTACCAGTACAGAAGGTTATTATTATGGTGATACCAGAGATATCATTTTTAAACGAAATGTAAAACTGGTAAATCCTGATTATAAGATTGATACGGACACTCTTCAATACAATACCAATACGGAAATCGCCACGTTTACTAGTCCAACAACCATTCGCAACAATAAAAAAATGGTCATCAAAACCAGATCCGGATTTTATGACTTAAAAAATAAGCGTGCTGAATTATACAAACGTCCAGTTATTGATGACAGTACTTATACCATGACCGCAGATGATATGGCATTGGATAGCATTAGTGGATTAGGTGAATTTCGTGGAAATGCTGTTTACAGAGGAAAAGATTCGACAAAGGGTTTCGATCTGATCGCTAACAACATCAGAACAAACAATAAGAAAAACTCTTTATTAGCCACGCAGAGCCCATTGTTGCTTTTAAAACAAGACAGAGATTCCATTTATATCGCAGCAGACACATTTTACTCCGCAAAACTTTCTGATTTATTGAAGATCAAAAATGTACCACGGGTAAGAGATAGTATTGATTTTACATTTTTGACGGACTCTACAAAAGAAGATAGCACGGATAAGTATTTCGAAGCATATTACAATGTAAAGATCTTTTCAGACTCCATGCAAAGTGTTGGAGACAGTTTGTTTTATGCTTTGAAAGATTCGGTTTTTCGTTTGTTCAAATCACCTGTAGTATGGGCTCAGGCCAATCAGGTAACAGGAGATACCATCTATATGTATCTTAAAAAAAGTAAACCGGAACGGTTGTATGTGTTTGAAAATGCAATGGCATTGAGTCAGGTAGATAGTACCATTTATTTCAACCAGGTAAAAGGCAATACGATCAATGCTTATTTTGATACAACAGGACAAATACAATTCCTTCGATCAAAAGGAAATTCAGAAAATGTGTATTATGCGACTGATGAAGAAGGCAATTTTATTGGTGTCAATAAAAACAGTTCTGATGTAGTCGAAATAAGGTTTGCTGATGGCAAAGCCAAACGTGTATTATTGATCAATGGTGTTGATGGCACCATGTATCCCATGCGTAAAGTCAACCATGAAGAATTAAAACTCAGAAATTTCCGCTGGTTGGATGATAAAAGACCTAAGAGCAGGTACGATATCCTTTCATCGCAATAAGGCTTCCCTCCTTTTTTTGTAAATTGCGGTATGATCTTACCAAAGTTTGTTCATACCAGATTGATCCACCCACTCAGACAATTTATTCATGATAGTCGTGCTATTGGAATTACATTATTGGTTTGCACAGCTGTATCATTACTTGCTGCTAACTGGGGTGATTGGGGTGAGGCATATAGAAGTATGTGGAACATTAGTTTTGATGGCACCAATGCTCACCATGCGCATTTAGGTTATTTATCATTACCCAATTCCCCCCTGCTGATCATTAATGATGCCCTGATGGCTGCTTTCTTTTTTCTGGCCGGAATGGAGATCAAAAGAGAATTGGTGTGTGGAGAGCTAGCTTCTATTAAAAAATCAGCCTTACCGGTTTTTGGAGCCATTGGTGGAATGTTAGCACCTGCATTGTTCTTTGGCTTATTCAACAAAGGAACACCTTACATGGAAGGATGGGCTGTACCCACGGCTACTGATATTGCATTTACGTTGGGAATTGCCTCTTTACTTGGTAAAAGAGTCCCTGTAGCTTTAAAAATATTTTTAACAGCATTAGCGATCATCGATGATCTTGGGGCTATCGTCGTAATTGCACTTTTTTATGGTGGAGAAATTGTTATCGGTTATCTCATTGGTGCAGCATCCATCATTACACTTTTATGGTTTTTGAATAAAAGAAAAATTCCATTTGGAGTATTTCATTGGATACTCGGTATACTCCTTTGGTACATGATGTTCAATTCAGGTATTCATGCTACCGTTGCCGGTGTGATTTTTGCGTTCATGGTTCCTGTGAAAAATCTAGAAGCTTATGAGTTGAAGTTTCATACACCGGTATACTTTATCATCATGCCCATTTTCGCCTTGGCCAATACTGCTATTGGATTTCCAACAGATAGCCTTAGTGCATTGAATAGCAGCCTAAGTTGGGGTATCATCATTGGGTTATGTATCGGAAAACCAGTAGGTATTACTGCTGCCTGTTATTTTCTTGTTTCCAGAAAACTGGCAGACCTTCCTTCAGGTACAAACTGGATGAAAATGATTGGTGGCGGACTACTAGCAGGTATCGGTTTCACTATGAGTATTTTCATCTCGACACTTGCATTTAGTGATCCTGCAGAACAAGACATAGCAAAAATATCAGTCTTATTAGCCTCACTCATTGCCATGTTAGGAGGTTATGCGTGGCTAAGAAATAGTAAATAAAAAATAAAAAATAAGAAATAAGAAACATGAAATAAGAAATGAGAAAGTAAGTATTGCAAACACTTTCTCATTTCTTATTTCATGTTTCTTATTCCTCTGTTTCTACCCTTCTTTCTCCATCATTAAATATGCTTTGATGAACCCATCGATCTCACCATCCATGACGGGGCCTACATTGCCTACTTCATAATCGGTACGATGATCTTTGATCATTTTATAAGGATGGAACACATAACTTCTGATTTGACTCCCCCACTCGATCTTTTTCTTATTGGCATTGGTCGCATTCATGGCTTCCTGACGCTTGCGCAGTTCTTCTTCATACAAACGACTCTTCAACATCTTCAGTGCCAATTCTCGGTTCTCTCCTTGTGTTCTCGCTTGCTGACACTCTACGATGAACCCACTAGGAATATGTTTTAAACGTACAGCCGTTTCAACCTTGTTCACGTTTTGTCCGCCACTACCTCCACTTCTATAGAAAGCCCATTCCAGATCTCCGGGATTAACATTGATTTCAATACTATCATCGATCAAAGGATATACGAATACAGATGCAAAGGATGTATGACGTCGTGCATTGCTATCAAATGGTGAAATACGTACCAATCGATGAACACCACTTTCTGCTTTTAAGAACCCGTAAGCAAAGTCTCCATCGAACTGAAGGGTAGCGCTCTTAATACCTGCCCCATCACCTTCTTGAAAATCAAGTTCAGTTACTTTCCAGCCTTGCTTATCGCCATACATGCGATACAAGCGCAACAACATCTCCGCCCAATCCTGACTCTCTGTTCCACCTGCTCCGGAGTTGATCTGTACAATGGCAGGTAATTCATCTTCAGGTTTATTTAAAGTGCTCTTGAATTCGGCATCTTCAATGGCCGCTAAAGCTTGTTCATACGATTGTTTGGTTTCTTCTTCACTTGCGTCACCTCCTTTCCAGAAATCAAACAACACAGCAAAGTCCTCCACTGCTGTCTCTACTTGCTTGTAAAGACGCAGCCAGTATTCATTCACCTTAATTTCTTTCATGATGGCCGTAGCGCGGGTATTATCATCCCAGAAGCCGGGCGAGAGAGAGAGTTGTCGATCTGTATCTACTTTGTAATTACGATTATCGACGTCAAAGAAACCTCCTCAGGACCACCACACGGTCCCTCATACTCTTGATTTGTTCTTGTGTCATTTGGATCTATGATTTTTTGATCTTTGATTTCTTGATCTGTGATTTTTTGATTTCTTGATTCTCGTGAGATCATTTGATCAAATCAAGAAATCAAAAAATCAAGAAATCAAAGATCAAAAACATAAGCCTCGTAAGCCGGATTCTGTTCCTATACCATCATTTATCTAGCCCCAACATTACTGTTGAGATCTTGCTGCCTACCCTGGAATCTTCCCGTCTCGCCTGAGGCGAGATAAGATCGGACGAGCCGCCCTCAAAGACTCCTATACATGGCATTACAGCACCCAAGGTTTACCCTTCTGTTTTGTTACCAATACAGAACGTGAGCTCTTACCTCACATTTTCACCCTTACCCCCACAGTACTGTGGGGACGGTTATTTTCTGTGGCACTTTCTCGTCCCCACATTTCTGCGGGGAGCCGGCTATTCACCGGTGGGTTGCCCTATGCTGTCCGGACTTTCCTCCCCTCTCGCCTAAGGCGAGAGAAGCGATGGTTCGGGCTTATGCAAATACAAAGTTAACTTAAAACGAGGTGAGGGGCAAACAATTCAAAAGTCAAAAATCAAAAGTCAAAAAAGGGTATTGTTTTGACTTTTGATTTTTTAATCAGTACTGAAAAAACACTTCTGTAGCCCCATACCCAAACCGGGGATCGTATTGATTGATAAAATGCTTGACTTCTCTTTTGGTTTTGAGGATATCATGTATTTCCTCACGAAGTCTTCCTTTCCCAACACCATGAATAACAATCAATGAAGGTTGATGATGTGCTATAGCAAGATCGAACCATTTCTCAAATTCAGCCAGTTGAATACCGATGATCTCCAAATTACTTAGATGCTCAAAATTATCTGTCAGCTTCTCAATATGAAGATCTACCACTGACCTTGCCGGAGGTAGATTTTGACGAACTTTAGAAGCATCGTAAATTTTATACCCTTTGTTGGATAGTTTAGATAAGTCTACATAATCATCTTCATGCTTTTCAGGATACTCCTTAAACAACTGATAAGAAAAAGTAGGTTCATTGTTTTCTTTTAAAGCTTCAATTCGCTGAAAGATCTGCTTAGGCTTTAGTTTTATTTGTGATTCGTAATGAGTGGCTTTGCCCTTTTTGGGTTGAAGCAAAGAAAAATCTACTGAAAAGGATGGACTATCATTCACCGCTTCAAAATCAATATCATGCAGATAAAAATCATGAAAGCCTTGCACTTGATTCACCAACTCGAAATTCAGATCGTGCAGGAAGAACTGTTTATAAGTAAACTGATACGCGTCTGAAGTTTTATTAACGAGATGTACTTTCAGTAATTCTACTACTTCATCATTGAAATCATCCAAGGCAAATTTGGGAATGAAAGATAGCCAAACCCCATCTGCTACTTGTATCTGATTGGGTTTAGGTTTTTCTTTCGGAACCTGATCAATGTATTGTTTGGGAGCTACTTTCTTTTCTGGCTCCTGTTTCTTTTTGGTAAAGCGATAAAAATAAGGGAAGTCGATCTGATCCATGTAGGCAGGAAACTTTACGCCCCTCACTTCGATCATGACCATTTTATCATTGATCAGTTCGATCACTTTTCCTTCTTCATTGCTATGCAAGACGATAATATCATCACCAACCTGGTACTTCATGTCACTCCAATTTCGCTGCAAAGTTAATCAGATCCTATCAGGATTCATTATTCAATCTGCTTCGTTTCCGTCCATATAGAAAGTAAATGGCGAGTCCTATACCCATCCATACGAAGAACCATAACCAGCTAACAGCAGGTATTTCTATCATGAGATACAAGCAGCACAATGCTCCCAATACAGGAATCAATGAATGATTTTTAAGGAAACTATACACTGCTGTGATCAAGGCAATCAATACAAATACAAGGAATAAAATTTCCTGATAGCCTTCCGTACCAATATTCTGGAAAGCAGTCATAATGCGACTCCAAGAGAAATAAACAAAGATGCCGACCAATGCAGGAATCAACAATTTACCATTGATGTAAGGCAATGAAAATGCATTACTGCCTTTTGCTTTTGCAAGGCGTGGTAATGCTAATACACCAAAACATACCAAAACAAACGCAAATAATGTACCGATACTGGTAAGATCGGTCATCGTTCCACTTGATACAAACAATGCAGGAACACCCGCCATCAAACCCGTTAAGATCGTAGCAAAAGAAGGCGTTTGAAATTTAGGATGAACTTGCGCAAATTTTTTAGGTAACAATCCATCCCTACTCATACTCATCCAGATACGTGGTTGTCCGAGTGCAAATACCAATAATACACTTGTGGTTGCAACCACCGCACTGATAGAAATGATGTAACCTATCTTATTCATTTTCAGTTTATCAAATACATATGCCAATGGATCATCCACTTTCAGTTCACTGTAATGAACCATTCCAGTTAATACCAATGCGATCAGTATGTATAACCCGGTACAGATCAACAATGAATAAATCATTCCTTTAGGAAGATCTCTTTGTGGATTTTTACATTCTTCTGCAGTAGTAGAGATGGCATCAAAACCAATATAGGCATAGAACACAGCAGATACTCCGGCTAATACGCCACCAAATCCATTGGGCATAAAGGGAGTCCAGTTATCGGTGTCCACATAAAAGAATCCCAACACGATCACAAAAATGATCACTCCAATTTTGAATAATACCATGGCATTGGTACTCTTCTTACTTTCTTTAATTCCAATATAGGCTAATACGGTTATTAAGGCTACGATTACAAAAGCAGGAATATTAATGATCATTTTCCATCCTGCGATCACGGGTGCATTGATGATGGCATCATATCCCATTCTGGCATGATTGGTAAGGCTTTCAAGGGTTTTTCCTTCAGACATTCCTTTCATGGCTTCCTCATAGCCTAATTGGGCATTGGAAGCATTGGTAGCTAACCATCCGGGTAAGTGTATTCCAAATCCTTCTAGTAGATTGTTGAAATAACCACTCCAACTAATGGCAACGACAATATTTCCGATGGTATATTCTAATATCAATGCCCAACCGATGATCCAAGCAATCACTTCACCAAAAGAAACATAAGCATAGGTATAAGCACTTCCGGCAATAGGAATACGACTTGCAAATTCAGCATAACAAAGGGCACTAAAGCCACAAGTGATGGCCGTGATGATGAATAGAATAGCAATTCCGGGGCCACCATTATAGGCTGCAGTACCAATAGTGGAAAAAATGCCGGCTCCGATCACTGCGGCAATACCCATGAAAGTAAGATCACGTACCCCCAGTATTTTTTTCAATCCGGTACCATGACCGTCTGTATGACCTGCTGCAGCTTCAGCAGCAATTTTATCGATTGATTTTCTTCTGAATAAAGAACCTGACATGCTTGTTGGTTTTGGTATAAAGCAATCTGTATAAACACAAATGGCTTATCACCATTTGGTATGGATGACAAGATAAATGAATCCTGCTAATATTCACGCTGTATCAGGAAATTAGCCAGTTCTTGTAAGGGTTCTTTGCGAACAGAGCGAACCGCAATGGCATCCAAATGTTGGAGGGCTGTTTGCAGGTATTTATCCTTTAATGCTTTTGCCCACTCATCTATGTTACAGTCACGGAATATCTGCAATACTTGTTCAACTTTATCCGGTGGATTCGATTGCATCAACTGCAATAATCTATTGCTCTGTTCCTGATTGGCTACTTCCAATGCGTGCAACATCAAGAAAGTTTTTTTATTCTGACGAATATCTCCTCCAACATCTTTTCCGAATTTTTCAGGATCACCAAAAGCATCGAGATAATCATCCTGTACCTGAAATGCAATACCTAGATTTTTACCAAATTCATATAGATGTTTGCAATTCCCTTCACTGGCGCCTCCGATGATAGCTCCCATTTCCAGACTCGCCGCCAACAAGACCGAGGTTTTTAAACTGATCATGTGAATGTAGTCATCCAATGATACGGAGCTACTTTGTTCAAAGTCCATATCCATTTGTTGTCCTTCACAAACCTCTCTCGCAGTTTTATTAAAAAGATGGATGATGCGATGCAAGTATTGGGGTTGTATTTTATTCAGGTAGTCATAAGCCTTGATCAACATCACGTCTCCGGCCAATAAAGCTGTACTCAACCCATATTTCATGTGTACAGTTTCCATTCCTCTACGCAAAGGAGCTTCATCCATGATGTCATCATGAATGAGCGTGAAATTGTGAAACAATTCAATAGCAGTTGCTAACTCCCAACTATCGGGATGGATCTCATCAAACAATTCATTCCCCATCAAACACATGACAGGTCTGATCCTTTTTCCACCCCATGATAAAAAATATTCATTGGGCTCATATAAACTAGCGGGCTTTTCAGGAAAATGTCTGACCGCAAAATGGTCAGCGAATTTTGTTACTAAATCTTTAAAACTGTGCATACTACAAACCTAAATATAAAACCAAAAGTAACCTTAACTATTCCTTCCGGAATCACAGGATTATTTTTGGCACGATTTTATTATATACTGACAAAAACACTGATATGAAAAAAATAGTTCTGTTAACCCTGATTGTTTTAGCTGCCAATGCGGCTATGTCTCAAAGTACCGGCTCTACCTATAAAACGGCATTAGGTGTGAAAGTGTATCCCGGAGCCATTAGTGTAAAGCATTTTACAAAAAGCAATGTAGCGCTTGAAGGACTTGGATACATATCCAATGATGGATTTCGTTTAACGGGATTGTATGAATACCATGGTGATTTTAACGGCGTAGATGGATTAAAATGGTATATCGGTGGTGGTGGACATATCGGCGTATGGAGCGATAGTTGGCGTACTCGTTACCCAACACGTAATGATGGTCTAGCAATTGGTGTAGATGGCGTATTGGGTGTTGATTATAAAGTCAAAGGAGCTCCGCTTAACCTTAGCTTTGACTGGCAACCCTCATTCAATTTTGTTGGATACAATTATTTTGAAGGTGGTTGGGGAGGAATTGGGATTCGATATACTTTTTAAATAAGAAACAGAGGAATATGAAATTAGGAATCAGAAAATAGTATTTATTTTCTGATTCCTAATTTCATATTTTTTATTTCTCTGTTTTATTAAACAGGCTTTCAACAAACGCATGTTTATCAAAGATGATCAGGTCATCTATTTTTTCTCCTACACCAATATATTTTACAGGAATTTTGAATTGATCGGCTATTGCAAGTACAACGCCCCCTTTGGCGGTACCATCCAATTTTGTAATGGATAATGCAGTTACTTCTGTTGTTGCCGTGAATTGTCTGGCTTGTTCCAATGCGTTTTGTCCGGTAGAACCATCCAATACCAGCATCACTTCGTGTGGTGCATCAGGAATTACTTTTTGGATAACTCGTTTGATCTTACTGAGTTCATCCATGAGATGTAGCTTATTGTGTAAACGACCTGCAGTGTCAATAATCACTACATCTGCATTTCGTGCCACCGCACTTTTAACGGTATCAAAAGCAACAGCACTTGGATCAGAACCCATCGCTTGTTTTACGATGGGAACACCTACCCTTTCACTCCAAATGGTCAGTTGATCTACTGCAGCCGCGCGAAAGGTATCAGCAGCGCCTAGTACGACATCTTTTCCAGCCTTTTTATAATTATGAGCAAGCTTACCGATGGTGGTTGTTTTACCAACACCGTTGACACCTACAACTAATATCACGTAAGGTTTTTTCCCTACGGGGATCTCGAAATCCTGATAAGAAAGTTCCGGTGCATCTACCAATAAAGCTGCAATCTCTTCTTGTAATAATTGATTGAGCTCAGCAGTACCCAAATATTTGTCTTGCTTTACTCTTTTCTCAATCCTTTCAATGATCTTGATGGTTGTATCGATGCCTACATCTGCACTCACCAATGCTTCTTCAAGGTTATCCAATACTTCATCATCTACGGTTGTTTTACCGGCAATCGCTTTGGTAATTTTAGAGAAGAATCCTTCCTTGGTCTTTTGTAATCCTTGATCCAGACTTTCCTTTTCTTTCTTCCCGAATAATTTATCAAACAAACCCATGATACCTTGTTTTAAGGATGCAATTAAATACAAAAAGCCTTCCCGTAAAAGAGAAAGCTTTTAATATGATAAGGTCAGAAAGATTACTTCTCTGACATGAAGTCTTTAACCTTGTCTTTGTGTACAATAGCTTCTTTGAAGGTGTAAGCACCTGTCTTCGGGCTACGTACAGCTCTGATCACTTTAGTCCAGTTCTTAGCTTCAGCGGCTGCTTTCTGGTCTTTTACTTTCGCGTTTTTGGAAGCTGCTTTTGCCATGATTATTTGATTTCTTTATGAACGGTTACTTTTTTCAAAATTGGGTTGAACTTCTTCAGTTCCATACGCTCAGGCGTATTTTTCTTGTTTTTGGTAGTGATATAACGGCTTGTACCTGGCAGACCTGTAGTCTTATGCTCAGTGCATTCCAAAATCACCTGTACCCTGTTACCTTTCTTTGCCATTGTATTAGGTAGTTTTTTCTTTTTGTTAATTAGATCTTAGCGCCCTGGGCTCTCATTTCTTTGATCACAGTTGCCAAACCATTCTTATTGATGGTTCTTAAAGCATCAGTTGAAACCTTCAGGGTTACCCAACGGTCTTCCTCAGCAAAAAAGAAACGCTTCTTTTGTAAATTCGGTAAAAAACGACGCTTGGTCTTAATGTTTGAGTGAGAAACACTATTTCCTACGATCGGCTTTTTTCCAGTAACCTGACATACTCTTGCCATGACTCAATTTTTTTCGGGACGGCAAAGGTAGGGAAATGCTCCAAAATATCCATATGAAATTCTCTTTTTTTAATGAATTTGTTCACACAGCCCGTATAAATTTCATTTGGAAGCAATTTTTCGAGGCGGGTTTTCCACATTTACGCCTTCCTTCGTCTAAATTTTCAAAAAAAATCTGTGATTTTCTGTGTATCCAGTGGCAATAAATGCCACTGAAAGCACTGAAAATCATATAAATAAGTTTTAAAGTCTGATAATGTCTCCGAAAAACACGGCATTCATGAATAACTTGGAAGTCCCTAACCAAAATGCCCTGAAGTTGAGGTTATCGACCATAGAAATGACTTTACCCCTACCGATAGCATCTATGTTGATGGCAGCACTTTTCTTCACCACTTCCTTATACCCCCTATACAAATACCCACTTTGTAACGGGTTATCGGTATACATCACAGGGGAATCATATGGATTATTGTTTTGATCCATGAACAAGGTATTCGATTTAAAAATGGTCACAGACGGATAACGATACCCGTATGCCAATGGATGCGTCAAGTCCAATTGCGCTTCAAACAATGAGCCTGCCATGTCTTTTGCACGCATTTCATCTGAACGGAGATAATAAGGCAATTGTAATGTGGTATCTCTTTTTTCTTCTGCATTTCTGAAGATCACTTTGGTAAAGCCATTGGTAGCGAGCCATTTGGTAGCATCTTCTGTGGCAACAAGCGTACCACCTGCACTAATCCATTCTTTCAGCTTGTCTTGGGCAGATTTGTTCAGGTTATTGTATGAACCTGATGGCATGATGATCACGTTATATTTATCCGCATTGATGGAATTGAATCGCTCCACATCTACAATACTCACCGGCATTTGATAACGGATATCGATCATGTGCCAGATCTCTCCTACATCTGTGGCACTGGTTCCAGTTCCGCCAAACATCATGATACGTGGTGTTTTCACATTGTTCAAACTGGCACTTCCTAAATCAATTCCCCCTGCTGCCAATCCTGTAGGAATAGCAACCACTTCTACGCCTGTTCCTGCAGCAACAGAACCGATCATTGTCGCCAATTCTTTTCCTTTGATGGTTTGTGTTCCCATGGGAATCACGATGGTTCCATAATCAAATGACTCCTCTTTCCCATCTACCATCATCTTGAATTTCTGTGTTGCCACTTTGGCTTTGATACCCTTGGATTGCAATTGAAACAACACTTTAGGTGCATTGTAATCATCCCAACGAAAAGCATAGGCAGCAGCGTTGGCAGATAAATTCATGAGCGGTTGACTCAATGGTACCGCATTGATCACTTTGGTTCCTAAAAGCTGATCAAATCCTGTTTTGAGTTCTGCTGTTGGCAATCCAAAAGCCAATGACATCGTCCAAGCAGTAACATCATAAAACAAACTGTCTTTGTACTCAAAGGTTTTTTCAAAAACAGTTTTGATGATCTTGAATTGTTGTTGTGCTGCGGGTATAACAAATGCTTTTCCTGCCTTGAATTGTTTTCCATCGGCAGTGAAATCTTGTTTCAATTGGAAGATATCTACCTGATGTCTGAGTAACATCTGAACAAAAATATTGGTACGTGTCTGATCAAATTGATCGCCGATCACAAATGCTTTTACCGGATAAGCTGCGGCTTCTTTTTCCACCTCTTTATAAAAATCGCGCTGGTACTTCAACATATCTACACGCAATTTTTTGGCTGCTTCCAAAGTAGATAACGCTGCTGTAAACTGATTACGCACAGTAAAAGGAAATGTCAGTAATCCATTTTCAGTGTCTTGTGCATGACCGCGACTACTGGCTTGTTCAAAAAGAATACCTACACCTCCATTGATATCCGGGTAAGTAGATCCTTTACCATAATAAAAATCGTCATAGCCTTCTTTGGTGAAATACAAAGAGCCAATGCTATCAAAGAATTTTGCATGATAATTTCCTATAGCTGCTGTCAATTCCTGATTCTTAGCCGGTGTGTTGGGATTCACTCTTGATGGTACACCCGGTTGAAAGAAGAAAGTAGCATTACTTCCCATTTCATGGTGATCGGTCAGAATATTTGGTTTCCACTGATGGAATAACTGCAAACGATTCTGGCTCTCTCTGTGCTGAGCAGGCAACCAATCGCGATTCAAATCGAACCAATAGTGATTGAATCTTCCGCCAGGCCAAACTTCATTGAATTCTCTTGCCTGAGGATCTGATACCAATGTCTGACTCTTATGCATATTGGCCCATGTTGCAAATCGATTCAATCCATCCGGATTGAATGACGGATCTAATAATACAACTGTCTTATCTAAAAGGGCATCTATTTCAGGCCCCTGAGCTGCAGCTAAATAATAAGTGGTCAATAATGATGCGTTCGAACCACTGCTTTCATTGCCATGAATACTATGTCCGATCCAAACCACAGCGGGCATATCATTTACATTCAAACTACCTGACTGATTTACTTGCGTCAGTTGTACATGTTGTTGACGTATCTGTTCTAAGTTCTGATGATTCTTGGGTGATGTAATGATGAGCGCCAATTGCGGACGACCTTCATAAGTAGTGCCCAATTGTTGTAAGGTTACACGATCGGATGCAGCATCTACAGCTTTCATGTAATTCACCAAACGATCATGCGTTACATGCCACTCCCCTACTTCATGACCAATCACAGAGGATGGTGTGGGAATAGACGGATTGTAACGAACATTTTTGGGTAAATAGTAATCCAAATTTTGTGCCTGCAGACCGATAGTACAAAACAGCGCAACAGCTAAGAGCAAATTTCTCATGATAGCAATTTAAGTTGCCTAAGATAGTGAAAACAAAAAAGCCATTCTCGAATTGAATGGCCAATTAGGTGAACACCAAAAGAAATCAGATCAACTGCATGATCATCACTTTGGGATCAACATGAACAGTGTCGTGATCAAAGTCCAATTTCATGCGCCATTTCTGCATGGTGACTGCACCTACTACAGCTTCTTCAGTTAAACCGGGCACGATTAAGAACTCATCACTTACATACACATCATTTATCCAGAAATCAACAGTAATACGATGTGAAACTTCGATATAATGACCTTGACTAGCAGTTAAAAGTTTTCTAGTAGCACTTAGCTCTGTTGGAATTTCTAGTCCAGATACAAAATCAGGATGGATACAAGAAAGGTTGGCTCCACTATCAAATAAAGTATACAATCTTTTTTCTCCGAGTGATCCGGTGAACAGTAATGGAATTTTTATAACAGACATATAAAAGGGTTATTTAGGAGCTAAACTAAATAGTATTTGCTTCTAAACAACCCTTCCAAAAAGATTTGGGGGAAATACGGTAACGTAATTCGCGAGAAGCGAATTAGGCATACAATTCTTCTCTCAATTCCTTCACTCGCTTGTCTTCCATGTATTCATCAAATGTCATCAAACGATCAATGATACCCTTAGGCGTCAATTCAATGATGCGATTGGCAACAGTTTGCATGAAAGTATGATCATGAGAAGTCAATAAAACAATACCCGGGAAACTGATACAACCTTCGTTGAAACTCTGAATACTTTCCAGATCCAGGTGGTTAGTTGGCTGATCCAGTACGATCAGGTTTGGATTCTGCAACATCATTCGACTCACCATACAACGCACTTTCTCTCCTCCACTCAGTACATTGGTCTTCTTCATGATATCATCACCACTAAACAACATTTTACCTAAGAATCCGCGAATGAATGGTTCATCTGCATCTGTTACATGAGAGGGAACATATTGACGTAACCAATCCATCAGGTTCAATCCTTCAGTGAAAAATTCATTGTTCTCAACCGGCAAGTAGGCTTTAGTAATCGTAGTACCCCATTCAAATTTTCCGGCATCGGCTTGTGCATTTTCATTGATTACTTCAAAGAAACTGGTTACCGCCAATGGATCCTTACTTAAAAAGGCAATCTTCTCTCCCTTATTGATACTGAAATTCACTTTATCAAATAGCACACGTCCGTCTACTGACTTTTTTAAGTTCTCAACATTCAATATTTGGTTACCAACTTCACGTAATGGCTGGAATATAATCCCAGGATATTTACGATTCGATGGTTCGATCTCTTCAATGGTTAATTTCTCCAAAGCTTTCTTTCTGGAGGTCGCCTGCTTACTTTTCGATGCATTCGCAGAGAAACGAGCGATGAAGTCCAACAAAGCTTGACGCTTCTCTTCCACTTTCTTATTCTTATCATTGATCTGTCGACTCATCAACTGTGATGACTCATACCAGAAAGTATAGTTACCTGTAAACACTTTGATCTTCGAGCGATCCACATCCGCAACGTGGGTACATACGGTATCCAGAAAATGTCGGTCGTGACTGACTACTAAAACGATGTTTTCATAGTCAGCTAAGAAATTTTCTAACCATCCGATGGTTTCAATATCCAGACCGTTGGTAGGTTCATCCAACAATAAGATATCAGGATTTCCAAACAATGCCTGCGCCAATAGTACACGCACTTTCATGTTGGAAGGGATGTCTTTCATCAGACTATTGTGCATGTCATCTTTGATACCCAAACTGCTCAATAATGTAGCAGCATCACTTTCTGCCGTGTAACCACCCATTTCTCCAAATTCTGCTTCCAATTCACCCGCGCGAATACCATCTTCTTCTGAGAAATCGGCTTTTGCATAAATGGATTCACGCTCATGCATGATGTCCCACATTTTTTTGTGTCCCATCAAAACCGTGTTAAGAACTGTGCACTCATCAAATTCAAATTGATTCTGCTTGAGGAATGACATACGCTCACCCGGCGTAATTTCAACTGACCCTTTATTGGGTTCTATTTCGCCACTCAATATTTTAAGAAAAGTAGACTTACCGGCTCCATTGGCTCCAATAACACCATAACAATTCCCTTTTACGAAATTGATATTCACTTCATCGAACAATACCCTCTTACCATAAGCCAGGGTGATATTTCTTGCACTGATCATTGCTTGCTTTGTTTTTCAGGCGGCAAAATTACGGCTAATGGTTGGGATTTCCCTTTGTTTTTGTGTGAAGTTGGCTACCAACTTGCCCTCGCGCTCGGATTGGCATCCAAGTCAATAAAATCATCTTGAAGATACTTATGGTACGCTGTAATAGCAATCATGGCTGCATTATCGGTACAATACTCAAATGGAGGAATAAAAGTTTCCCAGCCATGTCTCTCTCCCGCCTCCTGTAAAGCTTTTCGCAAACCACTATTCGCACTTACACCCCCGGCAATACACACTTGTTTGATTCCCGTTTGTTGTACCGCCTTTTTTATCTTTTTGAGTAAGATATTAACAATGGTATATTGAACCGAGGCGCAAAGATCCGCAAGATTGTTTTGAATGAAGTCGGGTGATTGCTTTTGCAAAAAATAGAGCACCGATGTTTTTAGTCCACTGAAACTGAAATTCAACTCCGGTATTTGTGGTTCTGCAAAAGCAAATTTCTTAGCATCTCCCTCTTTTGCATATTGATCAATCAATGGTCCGCCAGGATACGGCAATCCCAATAGCTTTGCAGTTTTATCAAACGCCTCTCCTGCTGCATCATCAATGGTTTCACCAATTACTTCTAAATCCAGGGGTGAACGTGCCAATACGATTTGTGTATGTCCACCACTCACTGTTAAACATAAAAAAGGAAATGTGGGAGATGGTTCCATAATCAGGTTGGCCAATACATGCGCCTGCATATGATGCACCCCAATCAGGGGAACATTCAATGATAGTGCCATGGATTTTGCAAACTGGGCTCCTACCAGCAAACTACCAATAAGCCCCGGTGCTTGTGTAAATGCAATTGCATTGATGGAGGATAGTTGACAGTTGGCAGTTGATAGTGCCTGATGAACAACAGGTACTATGTTCTGCATGTGAGCACGGCTGGCTAGTTCGGGAACTACACCACCATATTGTTCATGCACTGTTTGGTTGGCAATAAAATTGGATAATATCTTACCATCAACACATACAGATGCTGATGTTTCATCACAGGATGATTCAATCGCTAATATGGTAACTGATTGACTAATGACTCTTCATTTAAAATGAGTCTGCAAAATTAACGCTAAGAAAATAGTTCTCGCTATTATTTTGTTCTGATAGCTACTACAGGATCCATTCTTGCTGCAATAGATGCGGGAATGATACCAGAAATGATCCCCAATATGATACAAATACTTAACGCGAGGATAATGATATTCGGCGCGATATATATCGGAAATGGAAGAACTGCACTTAAAACCAATGACATCAACCATACCAGAGCTAATCCGATTAAGCCACCAATGATACATAGAAATGCACTCTCCAATAAGAATTCTGTTAAGATGGTTCTTTTCTTAGCTCCAATGGCTTTTTTCAATCCAATCTGACTGGTTCTTTCACGAACGGTCACAAACATGATATTGGCTACACCAAATGCCCCCACAATTAAACTCAATCCAGCAATGGCCCACCCACCGGCACTTACTTGTCCGAAGAAACCACTTACTTGTTCACTGAATTGCGCAACATCATTACAAGAGAAATTATTTTCTTCTGCCGGACTCAATTTTCTTAATTGACGCATAACACCGGTTAATTCATCCGCAAGTGCTACAGAAGATACATTAGGTTTACCTTGAACCATGATCACTGGGCTATTCAAATCAGGATTATAGACACTGGCAAAATAATTGTAAGCAACCAGCACAGATTGATCATAATCAAAGCCTCCAATAAAACTTTGTCCTTGTTTTTTGACAACACCAACAATATTTAGCCTTTTCCCATTGTAACTGATTTGTTTACCAACTGCCTTTTGTGGCGATCCAAACAATTGTTCCGCTACAAAAAAACCGATCACTGCTGATGTGGTACCCCGTAAAAATTCAGCTTCATTCAGATAACGTCCCTGATCTATTTCTATGGTTTGAATAGCATTATATTCTTGTGTAATACCGTATAAATTGATGTTACTCAGAAT
Source organism: Brevundimonas vancanneytii (assembly GCA_943368425.1). Classification (GTDB taxonomy): domain Bacteria; phylum Bacteroidota; class Bacteroidia; order Chitinophagales; family Chitinophagaceae; genus Sediminibacterium; species Sediminibacterium vancanneytii_A. The sequence goes on along the minus strand of CALRLC020000001.1, from coordinate 477,127 downwards.
ATTGTCCTTATAACTAATATTAGAAGTGGTAGAAACAAAAAAAGCAATATTGCTGGCCAGCTGACTTTTGGTTTTGATAAAGCTCATTTCTGATTCCTTCATCGCAGGTCGCTTCACAAATTTCCACCAAGGGTAATCCGGACCACCGCCGCTATAGTCCCATTTATCAATGTAAATGGTATTACTTCCAAATGCTTTGATATCATTTTGCACTTTGCGCTCAAGGCTATCTACAGTTGCTAATACACCTATGATACAGAAAATGCCGATAGTAATCCCGAATAATGACAGAAAAGTGCGCAATTTATTGACCCGTAGTTCCTGAAGTGCCATTCGGAAACTGTTCCATAAAATGCTGAGCAGTTTAAACATATCCAAATGTAAGGTGTGAAGAGGAATGAATCGCGAGAATTTTATGGATGGATGCTTCCCAAAATAGGCAGCGAATGCCCTGAATGTTCAAAGAGGATGGCAACTAGGCGAAAGCAAGTTCAACAACACAAAAAACTGCCTGAAAAGCGAGAACAATTGCTCATTTCATGTTGTTTATCAACATTATGCATGAAAAAAGTTTTTCGTTTGAGAAATAGCTATCACCTTCTGTGCTATTTTTGCAGCGATTTCTTAAAACATAAACTTGCGATATGACCTGGAAACAAGTATTTATTTCATCAGTTGGAAAGAAGCTGGTCATGGGACTAACCGGTATTTTCCTGATCCTCTTTCTGATCGTTCATGCCGGATTGAATGCCTGTATCTGGGCCAATGACGGTGGTGAAATGTTTTTACATGCAGCCCATTTCATGGGTGGTAACTGGGTTCCCCGCATTCTTGAGATCGGACTTTTTGTGGGTTTCATCCTACATATCTATCAAGGTTATTTACTAACCATCGAGAACAGAAAAAAACGTTCTGTAGGTTATGCAGTTGCTTACAGTGATGGTAGCAAATGGTATAGCCGCAGTATGGGATTGTTGGGAACACTGATCCTTTTGTTCCTGATCATGCACATGTCTCATTTCTGGTTTCCTAACAGATCGAATCAAGGTTTCCTTTTAGGACCTGAGATCAATCTGTATGAAAAAATGAAAACTGAGTTCAGTGTGTTATGGGTAGTGATCGTCTATGTGATCGGATGTATCTCATTGGCTTATCACCTTGCACATGGTTTCCAGAGTGCATTCAAAACTTTAGGAGTTCACAATAAAAAATACAACAGAATGCTGGTAAGCATTGGATACGGATTCTCAGTGATCGTTCCACTGGTTTTTGCTATGATGCCTATCAGTTTTTATTTTAAATGGATTCAATAGGTGAATTGTCAATTGTGAAATGGGTAATGAAAATTTTCACAATTCACAATTGACAATTCACCACTCTCTTTTTCACTCAAAAAATCGTCTCGTATGCTGAATGCGAAAATTCCCGCAGGACCTTTAGAAAGTAAATGGACAGATTACAAAGGACATTGTAAGTTGGTGAATCCTGCCAACAAACGTAAGCTGGAAGTGATTGTTGTAGGTACCGGTCTTGCCGGCGCATCTGCTGCTGCATCCCTGGGCGAACTGGGTTATAAAGTGAAAGCTTTCTGCTTTCAGGATTCTCCACGTCGTGCACACTCAATCGCTGCACAGGGTGGCATCAATGCTGCTAAGAACTATCAGAACGATGGCGACAGTGTTTTCCGTCTATTCTATGATACCATTAAAGGAGGTGATTACCGTGCACGTGAAGCCAATGTTCACCGTTTGGCTGAAGTGAGTGCCAATATTATTGACCAGTGCGTAGCTCAGGGTGTTCCTTTTGCACGTGAATATGGTGGTTTATTGAGCAACCGTTCATTCGGTGGTACACAAGTACAAAGAACTTTCTATGCTGCGGGACAAACCGGACAGCAGTTATTGATAGGTGCTTATCAGGCCTTAGAGCGTCAGGTGGCATTGGGTAATGTGAAAATGTACAGCCGTCACGAGATGCTGGAGATCGTTAAGATCGATGGTAAAGCACGTGGTATCATTGCTCGCGACTTAGTGAGTGGTAAACTAGAACGTCACTTTGGTCATGCTGTATTGTTGTGTTCAGGTGGTTATGGTAACGTATTCTATCTGTCTACCAATGCCATGGGAAGTAACGTAACTGCTGCATGGAAAGCACACAAACAAGGTGCCTTGTTTGGTAACCCATGCTTTACGCAGATTCACCCAACCTGTATTCCGGTGAGTGGAGATCATCAGTCTAAATTGACATTGATGTCAGAGTCACTCCGTAATGATGGTCGTATTTGGGTGCCTAAAAAACAAAACGATACCAGAAAAGCAACGGATATTCCTGAAGAAGAGAGAGATTATTATCTGGAAAGAAGATATCCGGCCTTCGGTAACCTTGTACCTAGAGACGTAGCATCTCGTGCTGCGAAAGAAAGATGTGATGCAGGTTATGGTGTGGGTTCTTCTAAACAAGCTGTTTACTTGGATTATGCTTCTGCTATTGAAAGATATGGTCGTACCGAAGCTAACAAGCAGGGAAAGAGTAATGCCAGCATGGAAGAGATCATTGCCATGGGTAAAGAAGTGGTAAAGGAAAAGTATGGTAACCTGTTTGATATGTATGAAAAGATCACAGGTGAAAATCCATATGAAGTTCCAATGCGCATCTACCCTGCTGTTCACTATACCATGGGTGGATTATGGGTGGATTATGAATTACAAACCACTGTTCCGGGATTGTATGCACTAGGTGAAGCCAATTTCAGTGATCATGGTGCGAATCGCTTGGGTGCTTCTGCCCTTATGCAAGGTTTGGCAGATGGTTATTTTGTGATTCCTTATACCATCGGAAACTATCTTGCAGATGAGATCTACAGCAAAGCGATTGCTACTGATCATCCGGCATTTGCTGAAGCAGAGAAAGCGGTGAATGATCGTATTCATCAGTTGATGAATATCAAAGGAAAACAAACCGTAGAAAGTTTCCATAAACGTTTGGGTAAGATCATGTGGGATAAATGTGGTATGGCAAGAAATGAACAAGGATTGAAACAAGCCATCGCTGAGATCCAGGCATTGAAAAAAGAATTCTGGAGTGATGTACGTATTCCGGGTGAAATTGAACAAATGAACCCTGAATTGGACAAAGCCAATCGTGTTGCAGACTTTATAGAATTGGGAGAATTGATGTGTATCGATGCACTGAACCGCAATGAAAGCTGTGGAGGTCACTTCCGTGAAGAATCACAAACAGAAGAAGGTGAAGCTTTACGTGATGATGCTAACTATATGTATGTAGCTGCTTGGGAATTCAAAGGCGAACACCAGTGGGAGTTACATAAAGAGGCATTGAATTATGATGTGATTAAGCCAAGTCAGCGTAATTACAAGTAGATGATTAACCGCAGATTTTTATGATTGATTATGATGGTTAAAATCATAATCAATCATAAAAATCTGCGGTTAATAAATAATCCATAGGAAAGAAAAGGGAAGTGATTTTATTACTTACCATAAATTTCTTATCAATGGATGAAAATTTTAAGCACACAGCTCTTACAAATAAAATAATAAGATGCTTTTATACGGTTTATAATCAGCTAGGATTTGGTTTTTTAGAGAAGGTTTATGAGAAATCACTTTTAATAGAACTTAGAAAAGAAGGCTTTAGTGCCACTAGACAAACTCAATTAAAAGTCTTTTATAATCAGATAGAAGTAGGTGATTATTTTGCGGATATAGTAGTTGAAAATGAAGTTATCATTGAGGTCAAAACTGTGGAAGGGTTGATTGAAATACATGAAGCACAATTGATCAATTATTTGAAAGCAACTAATATAGAAGTCGGACTCTTGCTTAACTTTGGAAAAACACCGCAGTTTAAAAGAAGGGGCTTTAGTAATAAATACAAGAAACACTTATAACATCGGCATATGGAACATTATCACATGAATCTGAATCTCAAAGTATGGAGGCAAAAAAATAATGCCAGCAAAGGAGAGTTTAAACTGTACAGAGTTGAAAACATTTCTTCAGAAATGAGTTTTCTGGAAATGTTCGATGTGTTAAATGAACAACTCATTCGTGATGGAGAAGATCCGGTTACGTTTGACCACGATTGTCGTGAAGGTATTTGTGGTGCTTGTTCTATGTACATCAATGGAAAACCACATGGCCCATGGCAAGCAAATACCACTTGTCAGTTGCACATGCGTGCGTTCAAAGACGGCGATACTATCGTTGTTGAACCATGGAGAGCCAATGCATTCCCTGTGATCAAGGACCTTATGGTAGACCGCTCTGCATTCGACCGCATTATTCAAGCTGGTGGTTATATCAGTGTCAATACCGGTAATGCAGTAGATGGCAATGCCCTACCCATTGAAAAAGACAAAGCAGATAGTTCATTCGCAGCGGCGATGTGTATTGGTTGTGGTGCTTGTGTTGCTGCTTGTAAGAATAGTTCAGCAATGTTGTTCCTTAGTGCGAAAGTGTCTCATCTGGCACTGTTACCACAAGGAGCGCCTGAACGTAAAACACGTGTGATGAACATGGTAGCTCAAATGGATAAAGAAGGTTTTGGTGCATGTACCAATACCGGCGCTTGTGAAGCTACCTGTCCGAAAGAAATTTCCATCAGCAATATCGCTCGTTTGAATCAAGAATATTTGATGGCGAGTTTGACGGCGGAGTAAAGAGCTTCAAGCCGCAAGCTTCAAGCTACAAGTTTGATATTGATACTTCTGGGTACTGATATTTGAATAAAATGAAGAGAGCATCTGATAATTCAGATGCTCTCTTCATTTTATTACTTGCAGCTTGAAGCTTGCGGCTTGCAGCTCTCTACTTTCTTTTCAACAACAAAGCACTGATCAAAGAAACCAACAACCCTATCGGTAAAATTTCTGCATAGGTCATTAAAGCATTGAAAAGTGGGTTTTTATACCATTTTGCAAAACTGGCCATTTCAGCTGTTTGCTTAGCCAATTCCGCTTCCGTTGCTCCTGCAGCTTTTGCCTTTGCGAGTTCTATCTCGGCATACTTTTCTGCAAAATCAGGGAAAAAATAAAAATATTCTACCAGCCAGGTAGCCACATAAAAAGTAGAAGCGATCAATGCAATGAATAAACCAATTTTAAAGGCTTTCCCAAAACTGATCAATCCGTCATTATATCGATCTCGGAAGCTTTTAATGCCAATAAAAATAAAAGCGAACGCTAAGATCATGGAAGCATAGCCATAGATCATTCCATTTTCATGATCGCCTGATGATTTGAAATACATGGTAGAAGCTACCATCAATACACTAACGATCAATCCGGCAATGATGCCATTGACAAGAATAACTTTTTTCATATCGTGTTGGTTTGGGTGATGAATGAACCGCTAAAATCGGATGGCTATGCTTCTTTCTATTCATACTTTCGGGTGATTTTTGAAAACCAATAGTAAAAATCATCCCAAAGCATGAATGATCAGGCGATTAAACCGATCTTTTTAGCTTTTTCAACGGCTTGTGTTCTTCTTTGCACTTCTAGTTTTTCAAAAATCCTTGCTGCATGGGTCTTAACCGTGTTGAGAGATACAAATAAAGTTGCCCCTATTTCCTGGTTACTCATGCCCTCTGACATTAATTGCAAAACTTCCAATTCTCTTTCACTGATACCCAAAGCCTCCATTTCTTTCCTGTTCACCTCAAATGGAAGAGCGGGATCGCGATACACTGTTTTTTCAATAATGCGAGTTTCTGTTTTTGGTTGAGTCAATTTTCTGGATAACCATATCCCTAATCCGGTAAAAAATAAGGCGATGATCCCAGCATAGATCTCAAAAGAATGCGCATAGATCAGAAATTTCAATTCCAGCCATCTTAATAACAGTAACAGAACAGCCAACGATAGACCATACAATAGAATCGTTTTGTATTTACTGAAAAAGCTTGTCCTCATCTTCTCTAAGATAATAACTCCTCTTGAAAACCGTGCAATCTTACCTTTGTGCTATGCCCAACTCCTATTTTCAATTCAAACAATTCACGATTCATCAGGATCAGTGTGCGATGAAAGTTTGCACCGATGCTTGTTTGTTCGGAGCTTGGGTAGGAAAGAAAGTGAGTAGTGTACAGATGGCAGTTGACAGGAAGAATGATCGTGCTTTGGATATTGGAACGGGTACCGGGTTACTGGCGCTTATGCTGGCTCAAAAGTTTGATGGTCTCATTGATGCCATCGATATTCAAACGGATGCTGCACAACAAGCAACAGCGAATGCCTCTGATGCTGCATGGAGCCAACGCATTCATGTGCACCACGCTGATCTTTCCAATTGGCAGGCGTCGTCGTATGATCTGATCATATCCAATCCCCCTTTTTATGAAAAGGATTTAAAAAGTCCGGATATCCAACGAAATCTGGCTTTACACGATACAGGATTAACCTTGACTTCATTATTTGAGAATGTCACTCGATTACTAAAGCCCAGTGGGAAATTCGCATTGTTATTGCCGGCACATAGACAAACAGAAGCAATGGAGTTGGCTAAGCAATGGGGCTGGACAGCTTCTGAATTAATAAAAGTTTGTCAGACAGAAAAACATACTCCTTTCCGAGTGATGTACTGGTTTGAGAAATCCGATACTACTTCTATTGAAGAAAAGACCATTTGCATCAAAGAAAATGGAGTGTATACAGAAGATTTTGTGGGCTTATTAAAAGATTATTATTTGGCGTTTTGATTGCCACTGAGGGCACTGAAAATATTTTCTGTGTATTTCTGTGCCCTCAGTGGCAATCAAATTAATGAGCAGCATAATCCGACAAATAATCAAAATAAGTAGTCAGTTTCCCTTTGGAAAGGATCGTAGCGCGATCAATAGTTTCACTACCGCCTTTTCTGATATCATCCAATACATATTTGATCAATTGTTCACCAAAATATTTACTCGCATCGCGAGGCAATTCATTGGGTAAATTGCCGACTGCCATTACATCTACACTGCTAGACAAATAAGGCGCAGTTTTTTCAAATGAAGATCGATCCACTCCATAAACAGGATCATCAATACTACCATCACCTAAATTACAAGGCACACTTCCCCCTTTATCATCTGTAATATCTGCTATGGTTTGTATACGAAAATCAGCGGCACGTAGGTCTTCCATTTCAAACAAACGTGGAATATCATGATCCCAGTAAATACCATTCATCAGAATATCGGTATCTGCACAATACTGTTTGAAGATGCACTCATATTCTTCCGGATGATGATGAAAATGATCCCGCTGATAGGTTCGATTGACTTTATGTCTGTACAAGTCGCTTCCTTTTAAATGCACATATACCGGATAAGTAAAAGAGCGATTCAAGTATTCATCCGGCTCTACTTCCTGAACATCCATCAGGTTCATGATCTCTAAGATTCCATGTGCTACACGCCCACTTCCGGTTACGGCTATTTTGACATTGGGTAGTTTGAGTCCAAAATAAGTATGGATCAGTTCACGGTAATCTTTTACTTCCACTACCCTGTTTAAATGATAAGCACCGGTTCTATTACCATAACACATGATACCATTATGCGCTCCCACAATACCTGCAAAAAATCCAAAGCCAATGATACGTTGTCCATCCGTATGCTCCAGACATTCATAATCCACCAACGTAATGTTTTTATCCATCATGGCGTGTAACAAAGCCTGGTTATAGGGTTGTTTTTTCTTGGTATGTGAAAAGAACAAGTAGGTTTTATTCGGAATCAGCATGCTTACGGGTACTTCTTTGATACCCAGAAGAATCGAACAGTCAGACAGATCCTCGGTTACTTCAATACCGGCATCTTTGTATTCCTGATCTGTGAAACAGCGGTTGGGCGACTGTTGCACCCGTATTTTTAGGTCAGGTACATTCTTTTGCAACCATTTGCATTGTCCGGGCGTAAGCGCCACCCGGTTATCTGCCGGAATTTTTCCCTCTCTGATAAGTCCGATAACGAGCATTGGAGTAATTTTGGGCAAGATAGTGAGTAGTGAGTAGTCAATAGTGAGTATTTTATGAAAAGCACTCAACTGACTACTCACTACTCACTACTCACTACTTATATGAACCATTTCGAATTATTCAACCTACCGATTACCCTGCAACCTGATACGAGTCAGTTGTCGAAACAATATTTTGAGTTACAGAGAAAGTATCATCCGGATCGTTTTGTTCAAGCTTCAGAGGAAGAGCAGGAAGAGGCATTGCAGGTATCGGCACAGATCAATAAAGCCTTCAAAACTTTAAAGGATCGTGATGAAACCATCAAATATGTATTACAACTAAAGGGACTGCTGGAAGACGAGGAAAAATACCAGCTATCCCCCGATTTTTTGATGGAAGTGATGGAGTTGAATGAGCTGAGGGAAGAAGGTGATACCGATAGTATTACCGCCACTATTGATCAACTACAAAAACAGATTTATGAGCCTGTTGAAGCGATTATTACAAATTATCAGGAGGGTATTACTACCGAAAAAGAGTTGCTGCAAGTGAAAGAGTACTATTTTAAAAAGAAGTATTTGGATAAAATCTGAAAAGTGTAAAATTTTCAAATTTTATCGTATCATTGCAGCCCAATAAAAAGCCCAGATGGCGGAACTGGTAGACGCGCTAGACTCAAAATCTGGTTATCGCAAGGTAGTGCAGGTTCGATTCCTGTTCTGGGCACAAAAGCAGCAAATATGTTTGCTGCTTTTTTTATCCTACCACTCCCCTTACAATCACGACAATAATTAATATCTTACATGAAACAATTTTCATGCATAAACGCGACTTCCTGAAATCCCTTTCATTAGCCGGTATCTCATTACCTTTTAGCGGACTTGCCATGGAAAAATGGGTGAGCAAATATGAATTTATGTCTGCCGATAAGTTGGCTAGTGAAGAAGATTTCTGGTCAGTGATCCGTTCTGGATATGTACTAAAAACTGATTATATCAATCTGGAAAATGGTTATTATAATTTTCTTCCCCAAAATATTCTGGAAGCATATATCAATAATATCAGAGAGGTCAATAAACAAGGGGCCTTTTATATGCGCACCGTGCAGGGAGAGAACAAAAAGAAAAGTGTCGTACAACTAGCCGAATTGGCTGGATGTAGTGAAGAAGAATTGGTCATCACAAGAAATACCACTGAATCTTTAGATACCATCATTGGTGGTTATCCCTGGCAGCCGGGTGATGAAGCAGTAATGGCTTATCAGGATTACGGTGCCATGCTGGATATGTTTCGTTTAGTTGCGAAAAGACATGGAGTAGTGAATAAGTTGGTATCGGTTCCCAATAATCCTCAATCGGATGAAGAGATCGTTGAGCTATATGCCAACGCCATTACTTCAAAGACAAAACTTTTAATGGTTTGTCATGTCATCAATATCACCGGACATGTCATGCCGATTCGAAAGATCTGCGACATGGCACATAGTAAAGGCGTACAGGTATTGGTAGATGGCGCACATGCATTTGCACAACTGAATTTCAAAATACCGGATCTGCATTGCGATTATTATGGTGCCAGTTTACACAAATGGTTGAGTGTACCATTGGGTGCAGGCATTTTGTATGTCAAGAAAGACCTGATACATCAGAATTGGCCATTACTCGGACCATCAGAAGGCGAAGAAAAAAGCCTTGCACGATTGAATCATACAGGTACACATCCGGTAGCAACCGACATTACAATTCCGTATGCGATTCAGCATTATCAAATGATTGGAAGAGAAAGAAAAGAAGCACGATTGAAATACCTGCAACAATATTGGACCACACAAGTACGCAAGTTTCCCAAAGTGATCATGAATACCCCTGAAGATCCCAATCGTTGCTGTGCCATTGCCAATGTGGGTATCAAAGGAATGAAACCATCAGACCTTGCTGCAACACTCTTGAATCAATACAAGATCTATACGGTTGCAATTGACAACCCCACTGCCAATGTACAGGGCTGCCGTATCACACCCAATGTGTATACAACAACGGCGGAACTCGATGCGTTGGTGAAAGCTTTGGGAAATCTTTGATTTGTTGATTTAATTTGAAAAGTCAAAAATCAAAAGTAAAAAGTCAAAAGTGCAAGGAATTCGAAAAGAAACAAATCACAAAATCAAAGATCAAAAATGAACCTCTCTCCATCAACTTGGGTTTCTAATTATGCTGATGCTCTTTATGCTTATGCAAAACCAAGAGTGAATGATGCGCAGTTAGCCGAGGATCTGGTACAGGAGACTTTTTTAAGTGCCTGGAAAGCAAGAGATGGATTCAAAGGAGAAGCTTCTGAGAAAAGTTGGTTGTTTACCATTTTGAAGCATAAGATCATCGATCATTATCGCAAAAAAAGTAAAGAGATCGTTCAGTCAGCGTCAGCAAAAGATGCCACTGATGACTTTTTTGATCAAGCAGAACATTGGACAGAAAAAGACCAACCTCTGAATTGGGGTGTTGATGGATTGGACTCCTTACAACAAAAAGAGTTTCTTACAGTATTGGAAGGATGCAAGAAAAAACTACAACACCTTCAACAAGCTGTATTTGTAATGAAGTATATGGAAGACCTGGATGCAGCAGATATCTGTAAGGAACTAAACATTACACCGTCTAACTATTGGGTATTGATACACAGAGCTAAGCTTGGACTAAGGGCGTGCCTGGAGAAAAATTGGATCAACCTGAAATAAACCTAGTCACTATGGGATTGTTTACTATCAGTTGTAAAAAAGCCACTTATTTGGTTTCCAAAAAGGAAGAAGGTAAGTTGAATTGGATCGAAAGTATTCAATTGCGTTCGCATATGGCGATTTGTAGTTTGTGTCGGTTGTTTGAACAGCAATCCAAATTCATTACCAAACATGCCAAACACTTGCATAGTGAATCCTCACTTTCAAAAGATCAAAAAGAGAAGATGGAGCAGGCATTAGATCAAGTCCTATAGACCGCAGATTTTTATGATCGGTTATGATTAAAAAAAAATGTCGAACATATTTCTACGTTCGACAATCATTATTCCTCAGTTGGATATTTATTATTTCTCGGAAGGATTCTTCTTCCCCGCCAATAATTTCTCTAGCGCAGTTTCTAATCTTCTTTGACGGGTTTCTTCTTTTTTAGCACCCTGGATCCAGGTTACATATTCTTTCTGGTTAGTGAAAGATAAAGAGCTGAAAAATTCTTTGGCTTCTTCGTGTTTGGTGAACAGTCTTTCCAGTTCTACCGGGGCAACTACCAAACGTTTTTCAAAATCCACTCCCATTTCCTGACTCTTTACTTCAGAGAAGGCTCTGGAGCGGTTAGGGATCTTATCAGTTTTCTTAAAACGAATCGCGCTCCATACATGGTCCAATGCCACCTGACGAACAGATTCATATTCTTTTTTGGTCAAACAATCCCAGCTGCAATCGCGATTGAGATCGCTAACGATCTTACTGGTTGTTTTTGGATAGGCTACCCATAATTTGCTGTCTTCATGCAGGGCAGGAACTACTTCACACAAAACAGTATTCAATTGTTGTTGACTGATGGCAAAAACCAAAGCAAAATCTACCTTTCTACTTCTGAGAAGTGGGGTCACATTTTTGGCGTAGGTTAATTTGGCAAACTGTTTTTCAATCGCTGAAGGAAGACCCTGGATTAAGAGGTTCTTCTCATCCTTCAGCTGTAATTTTTCTAACATCGTCTGATTTGACATGCCTAAAGAGAAATTTACAAGGATGAACAAAAGAAGTGCAAAGTTAAAAAAATGTTACTGCTTTACGCAAACAATTGGTGGGTATTTTGTGTTTACGACCGTTTTTTAACAGAAAAAGGGCTGATTTTGCTGTGATATAATTAAAAAATTCAATGTGAAGCTTACTTATTTTAGTGAGTAGTCAGTAGTGAGTTAATAACACCTCTACTGCTCCACTCACTACTGACTACTGACTATTCACTATTCACCACTCACTTCCTATAATATTGCGACACTGCCTGATCCATGATCTTTTGGAGTTCTGCAATGCGGGTTTCATCGGCCGGGTGGGTGCTTAGGAATTCAGGAGGCTTATTACCACCGGAAGCTTCCGACATTCTTTTCCAGAAAGCAATGGCTTCCCGAGGATCATAACCTGCGAGGGCTGAAAACATCAACCCTAATTTATCTGCTTCCAATTCATTTTTACGACTGAAAGGCAACATCACTCCTACATTCGATCCGATACCATATGACATCATGAATATATTCTGGGTTTCCGCCGGCTTAGAAGCCAGAGCCGCAGACAAAGCCATACCGCCTAATTGCTGAAACATACCCTGACTCATACGTTCGTTACCATGTCTTGCTAATGCATGGGCTACTTCATGTCCCATTACTACGGCCAAGCCTGCTTCATTGGCAGTGTAGGGCAAAATACCGGTATACACCACGATCTTCCCTCCCGGCATACACCAGGCATTCGGTTCTTTATTATTGACCAAATTCACTTCCCATTGAAAATTCTCCAACTCTTTGCTTAGTCCTTTTTCTGTGTAATATTTTTTGATGGCATCAATGATACGATCTCCAACATTCTTCACCATGATGGCTTCCTTACTGGTATTCACCGGCACTGCGGGATTAGCAGTCATAAATTCTTTGTACTGGGTAAAAGCCATAGCCTGTACTTCAGACTCAGGAATCAAACTCAACTGATTGCGACCGGTTATACTGTTACGGTGACACGCAGCAACCAGTAAAGAAATTGCACAAATGATAATTAGATAACTTTTCATACCAACAAGTTTTAGGAATGCAGGAATATCCTTACAAAGATAACCCTTAAGCTTACTGAACTGTATTATAAAAGTGAGAACTGTGAAAGATGCAATCGTTCATCAATTGTATATAAATACAAAATTGATAGAGAAGATGTAGAATGGCTTCAGTGAATTTAAATGTATCACGCGTGATTATTGCTTGAAGCGATCTCTTCTAACTCTTCTTTTATCGCGATGACGCAGGATGGGCACTTTACTTTCTGTGCCTTTGAGGATACGGGAAATATTTTTTTGATGGGTCAATACTACCATCAAGGCAACCAACACTGCAAAAATGCGGTACAGCGTTTCTTCCTCATTGAAAATGAAAAGAATAAAGACCATAAATGAAATCCCTGCCAAAATAGAACTTAGGGATACAAATCGAGTCAGGTATAAAACGATCAAGAAAACACCAATACAGCAAAGAGCAACAACTGGCTGAATGGCAACCGCCATACCTAATAATGTAGCAACACCTTTACCACCACGGAAATTGGCCCAGATAGGGAAAATATGTCCCAATACAGCCGCCAGACCCAAACCGATCATCAGGTTGGTTCTATCCCATTCATTGGTTAAATAATATGGAAGAAGAATATAGAGAGAAGTTGCAATCACACCTTTGATCACATCCACCATCATCACAAAACTGCCCCATTTAGAGCCGAGTACACGGAAGGTGTTGGTAGCACCGGCATTGCCGCTTCCGTAGTCTCTAATATCAATACCAAAAAAGCTTTTGCTGACCCAAATAGCTGTGGGAACCGATCCAATTAAATATGCCAATACAATGAGCAATAGTTCGTTCATCGGGGGGTGGTTGAAGTTTGGAGCTACAAATATAGCTAAAATGAAGATAATGATTTCTTAACAGACCCCAATGGGGAAAATCAATTCTTCAGGTGTAAAGCTATCCACCCTTCTTTGGTGAGCGTCTGCTGATGTGTCCAACCCAATGTTTTACAAGCAGTTAGTATGTCCGATTCATCCATCACCAATAAGCCACTGAGTAGGATATCGCCCCCCGGCTTGACGGCTTTACCCAATAAAGCCAGGTTATCAAGTATGATATTCTTGTTAATATTAGCGATGACAATATCGTATCGCTGATTTGTAAAAGCAGTATCAAATAGGTGAATATCAATACACTTGCATTGATTAATTAAACTATTTTCTGAAGCATTTTCTATGCACCAAGGATCATTATCTACCGCCAGGATCTCAGTTGCCCCTAACTTTTCAGCCAGAATGGCGAGAATACCTGTTCCGGTACCAAAATCGAATACGGACTTTCCTTGAAAGTCAATGGCTTCCATCAATTGCATCACTGAATAAGTGGTCCCATGATGCCCGGTTCCAAAACTCATTTTTGGGGTGATGATGATCTCATGCTTCACGCCAGCGATCTGGGGATGAAATCCGGCCCTCACAGCTACAAAATCGCCCACTTGAACCGGCTCAAAATTGGATTCCCAGAGGGCGTTCCAGTTTTGTTTTTCGATGATGGATTTTGAATGGGGTAATTGATACTTGTCTACAACGGTATCTAATCTTGACTGATTATAATTGTCTTCCTCAATATAAGCGTTCAATGATGTATCTGTTTCTTCAAAACCGGTATACCCTATTTCACTTAATTCGGCGATAAGGATTTCTCTGATGGCCTCGTCGTCGACACTGATTTCAATCTTGGTGTATTGATCCATGCAATAAAAATGAATGGCGAAAATAAACCAAGTTATCAAGATTCACTATCTACAAAACCTCAATTCTCCTTTTCTATCAATTTGAGAATCTTTTCTGCTTCGTTTATCGCCTTATTGTATCGCCTTACGATAATCTGACTTTCCCATTTATTTAAACGGGCATAAGATTTAAAGCGCCGGTCGCTAACCACCTTATTGATATCTAAGTCGTATTCAACTAGTAACTTTTCATTTTCGCGCTTACGATTGTTAAAGTAAGTTGTACTACCAAGCAATGCAGGTATAGTTTCTTCATACAAGTCATGAATGGTATTCCGTAATTCTCCATTTTCAACAGTATTGATCTTACCGCCCGATTTAAACCCCTCATATCTTCCAATATTGGGTAGCAACGCAATGATTTCTCCAAGTGCCCAAGAATATTTATTAACTGAATCAGCATTCATTTTCTCATTCTTTGAAAAATAACTGTAAGAAATCCCCATATTAATATATGCATTCCTATCATTCTTCATTTCTGCTATATCATTTTTTAAATCAAGTTTCAAACCTTGTAGAAATTCACTTGCCTCTTGCTGTTCGTGTTTATGCTCTCTTTGCCTTTCCATAAATACCGCAAAGCTGACAGCAAATACAATGATCAAACATTCGAGCGCGATATCTGCGATACGTTTCCAAATAGATTTCTTTCTATTTACTGTTTCTGTTACAATATTCTTTATGTGTTTCCTGAGTTCATGTTCCATATTCTTTTATTTAGCGTTCTTACATTTCAAATAGTAATTCAACCGCAAGAAAATGGAATTATATGAATGTGGGACATCCCCTAACCGTGTTGAAGAGCTTGAAGGTTTTAATCGAATGCATTTAGGACGTAACAATTGTTATTTGATACAAAAAAAGCTCGCATTCGTGCGAGCTTTTTATATAGAGATATTTTATCCACATTTATTCAGAAGCGTTATTCCCTTCTTCTCTTGGCTTCTGTCCTTCCGGTCTTGGCATCAATACCTTACGGCTCAATTTGAATTTACCGGTTTTAGGATCCAGGCCTACCAACTTCACTTTCACCATATCGCCTTCATTGAACAAGCCTTCCATGCTTTCTAAGCGCTTCCAGCTGATTTCACTGATGTGCAACAATCCTTGTTTACCAGGCATGAATTCTACGAAAGCACCAAATTCTTTGATACCTTTCACCGGACCTTCATACACATCTCCTACCTGAGGCACTGCAGTGATACCACGTACCCATGCTACTGCTTTATCAACCGCTTCTTTGCTAGCGGAGAAGATGCTTACTTCTCCGGTATTACCTACTTCTTCTATATTGATGGTTGTACCTGTTTCACGCTGAATTTCCTGGATCACTTTACCACCCGGTCCAATCACTGCACCGATGAATTCTTTATCGATGATCAGTTTCACCATACGTGGTGCATGTGGTTTCACATCCGGACGATGTGCAGGAATACACTCATACATCGCATCCAGAATATGCAAACGTCCTTTTCTGGCTTGTTCCAATGCTTCACGCATTACTTCCATGCTCAGTCCGTCTACTTTGATATCCATTTGTACACCACAAATACCATCACGTGTACCGGTTACTTTGAAATCCATATCACCCAGATGATCTTCATCACCTAAGATATCCGTTAAGATTGCATACTTGCCATCTTCACGTGTGATCAATCCCATCGCTACACCACTCACGTGTTTAGGAACAGGAACACCTGCATCCATCAATGCCAGTGAACCGGCACATACGGTAGCCATAGATGATGAACCATTACTTTCCAAAATATCACTCACCACACGAACTGTGTATGCATAGGTGCTGCTATCCGGCATCATCTGCTTCAATGAACGTTGTGCCAGGTTACCATGACCTACTTCACGACGGCTTTGTCCGCGCATCATTTTCACTTCACCGGTACTGAATGGAGGGAAATTATAGTGTAAGAAAAACTTAGACTCAACAGATTTCGCTGCACTCTCTACCAACAATTCATCCAATGCGGTACCGAAAGTAACAGTGGTCAGTGATTGTGTTTCCCCACGGGTGAACAATGCAGAACCGTGTGGCGTTGGCAATGGATCTACTTCCATCGCTAATGGACGAACTTCATCCAACTTACGACCATCCAAACGGAAACGATCATCAATGATCATGCTACGTACCACTTCCCATTTCAGGTCTTCGTAGTATTTCTTTGCTAATTTCTTTTCAAGATCCGTTGCTTCTTCTCCTAAGCTGGCAATCAGTTCTTCTTTCAATGCACTGTATGCATCGCTGCGCTCATGCTTAGCAGATCCTTTGCGAGAGATCTCATATACACGCTGTTTTGCAAATGCATATACTTTCTCACGCAATTCTTCATTCTGTTCAGGTTTTTTGTAGTCGCGAACAGTAGTGATGCCTTTCTTCGCACGCAATTCAGCTTGCGCTTTGATATGAATACGAATGGCATCATGCGCCATTTCCAATACTTTGATCAGATCTGCTTCGGAACATTCTTTCGCTTCACCTTCCACCATCATCAGGTTTTTATCAGTAGCGGCAACAATGAATTCCAATTCAGATTTTGCTAACTCAGAACGAGTTGGATTGATGATGTACTCACCATTGATACGTCCAACACGAACTTCGCTGATGATCTCTTTGATAGGAATATCTGAAACAGCCAATGCAGCTGATGCAGCCAAACAAGCCAATGAATCAGGCATTACCTCATCATCACTAGAGATCAGGCTTACCAATACCTGAACATCACACAGGTAATCTTCAGGGAATAATGGACGCAAGGCACGGTCAATCAATCGACTGGTCAGGATCTCATAATCATTCAAACGTGCTTCACGCTTGAAGAAAGAACCAGGGATACGACCTGCAGAAGCAAATTTCTCCTGATAGTCTACACTCAATGGGAAGAAATCTTGTCCTTCCTTAGGTTCTTTATTAGCAACAACTGTAGCGAGCAATACGCAATTACCCTGACGAACAGTTACGGCACCATCGGCCTGACGGGCCAACTTACCGGTTTCTATGGTAACAATACGGTTTCCACCGATATCGAAACTTACACTTAATGGTTGTGATAACATAAACAAAATTTGTGAAGACCTCGATCAGACACAAGGCGGGAAATCGTGCTGAAAGGATCTTGGTTAAAAGGGATTTTACCGAAAAACAGGTATAGACACAAATAACTATTCCCAACCGTTAATAATATCAGTTGGGAATAGCATGTATCATAGACTGAAAAATTATTTTCTCAGACCCAGTTTCTCGATGAGTGCACGATAGCCTTGCAGGTTTGTTTTCTGCATATAAGTCAACAAACGCTTGCGCTGACCTACCATTTGCATCAAACCACGGTGAGTGGAATGATCTTTTTTGTTGGCTTGTAAGTGCTTAGAAATGTGGGCAATACGCTCAGTCAGCAATGCAACCTGACCTTCAATAGAACCCGTGTTAGTGGCTTTACCACCGAATTCAGCAAAAATGCTGGCTTTTTTTTCTGTTGTTAAATGAGACATCTGAAAATGTTTAAATAGACTCCGGAATGTTTTCCTCTTTATTTTTATCGGCTGCAAAGGTAGGTAATATCATGGAAAATCGATAATTTTAATCCTCGATTTTTCACCCGATTTGTCGTCCGGCGTATACAGCATCCTCCCGTACCTGTTCATCCGCTGCTAAAAGTTGTTTGCCAAAATCCCAAAAGAGGGAAAATTGTAAGTAATTTATTGATTTACAACAGAATAGCGGTTATTTTGTTGTTTAAACAAACGCATCGAATGTTTGGAGTAACCATACTTGGTAATAATTCTGCCCTTCCTGCTTATGACAGGCATCCCACTTCTCAGGCCATTACCCTGAATGAACAGTTATTCCTGATCGATTGTGGCGAAGGTACCCAAATGCAATTGGCCAAGTACAAAGTGAGGCGTGGCCGGATCAACCATATCTTCATTTCTCACCTGCATGGAGATCATTATTTCGGACTCATCGGTCTATTGACCAGCATGGGATTACTCGGACGTGAACAAGATCTTCATTTATACGGACCACCACAACTCAAAGAGATCATTCAACTGCAACTGGATGTGGCCGCTACTACGCTTCCCTATCCTTTACATTTTTATGCTCTCGATTCGGAAGGTTTGATCGTAGATCATCCCAAATTTTCTGTAGAATGTTTTAAAACCCAACACCGTATTCCCTGTTTCGGCTTTATCATCCGTGAAAAAAAGAAACCAAGAAAAATCAACAAAGAAGCAGCCCTGTCTTATGAGATTCCTTCCGTGTATTATGAACGTTTGAAGAATGGAGATGATTATGAAACAAGAGATGGAAAGATCATCAAAAACGAATGGGTTACTTTTCCCAATACACCCGGTAGAAGTTATGCATTTTGTGCAGACACTATTTATGATCTACAAATTGCAGAAAAAACAAATGGGGTAACAGCGCTGTACCATGAAGCCACTTACCTGAAAGACCTGGAAGAAAGAGCCGCAGCTCGATATCATTCTACCACCGTTCAAGCAGCATCCATTGCACAACAAGCCGGAGCACAAAAATTACTGATCGGTCATTTTAGTAGCAAATACGAAGTATTGGATGATTTTCTGACTGAAGCACAATCTGTTTTTCCCAACACTCAATTGGCGATCGAAGGAACGACTTATTTGATTTAAACTTTTCATTCAATCAAAGTATGGACCGCAGATTTTTATGATTGATTATGATCATAACCAATCATAAAAATCTGCGGCCTATTAATTGCTTCCATTCGCAACCATCCATTTATAAAAGTCACGAAACTCTTGTCTCCAGTAGGTTTCATTGTGTTGTCCAACCGGATTGATAACAGTTCTAATGATATACCGTTGCTTTTTCTGAAGGATGTCACTCATCTTTTGAAGATCGGTCACAGACGTACTTCCCTCCTTGCTACCTGTATAAAAATAAAAAGCAGGCATACCCGGCGTATTGAAATTTTCTGCAAGTGAATAAATGTCTTTGGATATCCATAAAGAAGGGGAAAAAACACCTGCACCGCCAAATACATCCGGATATTGCAATACTGTATACAGACTGATCAATCCACCCATACTACTTCCTGCGACAAAATTATTGGGTGCAGATTTGAGTGTTCTATATTTTGAATCGATATAAGGCTTTAACGTTTGAGCCAAGAAATCTGCATAGACCTTTCCTTCCCCTTTACCATACTGCGGATGATCAAATGGATTGTATTCTGTCATTCTTTTTTCGCCTCCATTATCTATTCCCACAATGATCATTTCTTTCTTCAACTTTTGTTGTAAAGTATCCAAACATTCATCTACACCCCACTCCCCCATAAATGCAGTTTGATCATTGAAAAGATTTTGTCCATCCTGCATGTACAATACTGGATAAGTCTTGGTTGAATTGGCATATCCTTTGGGCAGATAGATCCATATCCTCCTGCTTCTATTCAACTGAGGGATCTTAAATGCTGTATCTATGATTCGCACTTGCGGACTGGCCGTATATCTTTTCGGCACATCAGGATAGCTGTCTTTCCATCCTGGAATTACCAACTCCTGGGTTACATCATCATTGACTTCAAGAACACGATCTGCAATATCTCGTCCATCGGAAGTTGTTTCTACTTTATCAAATCCACCACGCGTAAACTTAAAAGCATACACGCCTTGAGCCATATTACGCAACACAATACTTTTTCTTGTACCGCCAAAAGGTTTGAGTTTATAGTTTTCATCCTTGGGATTCCAATTGTTGAAGTTGCCGGCTACATAGATATCATCATTTTCTTTGGTAGCTACTGAATTCACAATCACACGAACGGTAAACTGGGCTTTCGATTGTAGAGCAAAAAGAATAGCGAATAGTAAAATGAGTTGCTTCATGTTTTGAAAATACAAAACTCTTGTGTGTATTACGGATCGAAATAGTTAAAATAATAAAGCCGCAGATTCGCAGATTATGGTAAATAAATCTGCGAATCTGCGGCTTATCATCACCACCAAGGGGTTAATCTAATATCTCAACATCCTTAGGATACTTCGCAGCACTAAAGACAAACACATTATCAGCCACTGCTTTATTCGGAACAATGTTGGTGAAACTTACCTGAACAGTATTGTTTCCTTTATCCAAAATAACAGCACGAGCAATCATGTTTTTGGTTTTGTCTACAAAGATGTTCACTTTGGAAAAATTCTTCCTGCTATCCAACGGCTTCATTTCTATCTCATGAAAATTACCTTTGGTAGCAATGAGTTTATACGTGAAGTCTTTATCATAAGCACCCGACAATATTTTTTGTGGGCTTAATGTTTGTCCGCTTTCATCCAGACTTGAAACAGTAATGGTTTTAGCACCAT
Organism: Brevundimonas vancanneytii; assembly: GCA_943368425.1. Taxonomy (GTDB): domain Bacteria; phylum Bacteroidota; class Bacteroidia; order Chitinophagales; family Chitinophagaceae; genus Sediminibacterium; species Sediminibacterium vancanneytii_A. The sequence goes on along the minus strand of CALRLC020000001.1, from coordinate 456,226 downwards.
CGTAGTTATAAGTTTTCACTCCATCACAAAGGATCTCATTCTTCCCTTCTTTCAGCACATATTTTTGTCCTTTGGTAACAATGGTTCCTTTTTTAGTACCGTTGTTTTTTCCTTTACTGGTTAAAGAGGTAATCGTAAAACCTGCAGAGATCGTTTTGTAATTTTTAACAGTATTACTTACAGCATCCAGTATTTTTTTTGCATTCGGATCATTCTGAGCATGTACCTGTACCATCAAAGCAAAGACCGCAATCACTAGGGGGTATAATTTCTTCATTTTTTTCAATTAAAGGCGCAAATATAAGTTTTACTGCTTTGTATGACAGAAAGCATGCCAATTAGTTTATAACCATGGGTTAAGATGCTGTTATAAATCGGTGAAATGGCAGAATTATGACATAGAATCGAGGAATTCCTGTAGCTCCATATCGGTCTTAAATAAAACCTCCCGGGCCTTACTTCCTTGATTAGGACCTACTACACCGGCTGCTTCCAATTGATCCATCAAACGTCCGGCGCGATTATAACCCAGTTTCATTCTTCTTTGTATCAAAGAAGTAGATCCCATCTGACTTTGTACGATCAACCTAGCAGCATCTTCAAACAATGGATCACGTTCACTGGCATCAAAATCTTTTCCTTCCATTTCCTTTTCATCCACGTATTCCGGTAACAAGAAGGCTTGTGGATACCCTCTTTGATCGCCAATGAATTCACACACATTTTCTACTTCAGGCGTATCCACAAAAGCACACTGCAAACGTGTGATCTCACCATTGTAGCTCACAAGCATATCACCCTTACCGATCAATTGTTCAGCACCACCTGCATCTAGAATGGTTCTACTATCGATCTTACTCGACACTTTGAATGCAATACGTGCCGGGAAATTCGCTTTGATGGTACCGGTGATGATATTAACGGATGGACGTTGGGTAGCAATGATCAAATGAATACCAATGGCTCGTGCCAACTGTGCCAATCGCGCTATCGGCATTTCCACTTCCTTACCGGCTGTCATGATCAAGTCAGCAAATTCATCCACCACCAATACAATGAAAGGAAGGTATTGATGTCCTTTTTCTGGATTGAGTTTTCTGGCCGTAAATTTCTCATTGTATTCTCGAATATTTCTACAACCCGCTTCTTTCAACAGATCATAACGATTGTCCATTTCAATACACAGCGCATTCAAAGTGTGTACTACTTTTTTGGTATCAGTAATGATCGACTCTTCTTCTCCCGGAAGTTTTGCCAGAAAATGTTTTTCAATCACACGATACAAACTCAATTCTACTTTCTTCGGATCTACCAGTACAAACTTGAGTTGTGAAGGATGTTTTTTATACAATAAAGAAACCAATATGGCATTCAATCCCACCGACTTACCTTGTCCGGTAGCACCCGCCATCAATAAGTGTGGCATGCTAGCCAGATCAACGATGAAATTCTCATTATCGATCTTTTTGCCAATGGCAATCGGTAATGAAAACGTGCTGTTCTGGAACTTATCACTCGCCAACAAAGTTTTCATGCTCACCACGGTCTTACGCACATTCGGTACTTCAATACCAATGGTACCTTTACCGGGTATCGGTGCTATGATACGGATACCAAGGGCCGCAAGACTCAATGCAATATCATCTTCCAGGTTTTTAATTCTACTGATACGCACACCCGGAGCAGGAACGATCTCATATAAAGTTACTGTTGGACCAACAGTTGCCGCAATACGTTGAATGGCGATATCATAGTTCTTGAGTGTAGCAATGATCTGGTTTTTATTGGTCTCCAGTTCTGTTGGGTCATGAACGATCTTCTCACTACCATGTGTTTCCAATAAATCCAATCCGGGGTATTTATAATCTTTCAGATCCAATGTAGCATCGTACTTGGTATTCAACTTACCCGGTGTAGCTACGGGAGCCACTTCCAACTCTTCTTCTTCTTCAGGTGTTTCTTTGATCTCTAACTCAAGACCTTCTGTATCAACAGGTGTTTTTTTAGGAGGTATGACATTGATGAGAGGTTCCGGTTTTGAAATCACTTCTTCTTCCATTTCGATCACTTCATCATCTACTTCCCCCTCCTCTATTTCTTCTTCGATCTCTTCTTCGTCGTCTTCTTTTTCTACAACATCAAACTCATTCATGGGATCAGCTTCTTCTTCCTCATCTTTAGGCATGATTACCACTACCCCACCTGCATCTGATTTGAGTTTATTCTGACTTACAGGTAATTCCTCTTCTTCTGTATCTTCTTTGATTGCACCTGCTTCATCCCATTCTTGTTTTACGGCTACTTCATCATCAATGGATAATTTGAAATCATCTTCATGCGCTTTGTTGACAGCAGGAGATGAAAAATTCCATTCAGGCCATTTGAAAGTAGGATTGAAACGCCAGATCACATAACTGAATACAGATAACGCCAATAATGCCCCGGTTCCTACATTACCGATCCATTTTACAAACCAGGCATTCAACAATTCACCTACACCTCCGCCCCAAGAAAAAGCACTGGCGCGTGATACAAAAGCAAATGCCATACTCAGTACCACCAAACCCACAATCACATAACGGATATTACGAACCAGACTAAATAACTTTTTACCAAACAACAGATTCACTCCAAGTACAAAGAAGAAAGTACAAAAGAGATAAGAAGCCAATCCAAAACCTTTGTAGAAAAGACTATGCGCCACATAAGCACCCAATACCCCTAACAGGTTATTGACTTTTACATCATCAGTAGCAAAAATGCGGATACCGAATTGGTGTACTTTATCCTGGTCTTCCTGCCAGGTAAATAAATAAGAGGTAAAGGCAACAAACAAGAAGATGGTCAATAATAAACTGGAGGCTCCAATGATTTTGGTAGTACGTTCATCTTTCACCACTTCGGTAACGGTAACTTCCGTCTCTTTATCGGGCGTTAGTTCTTCCGGATTGGGAGGTGGTGGTATTTTTTTCTTCAAGCGGTTTGCCATGAAAACAAATATAAGTCATGCCCATGCCCAACGAACCCTACTACCCACCTATGTGCAAAACTGGTAAACAGCAACAGAGTTTTCCACTTTTCATCAAGCGCCTTTACTGATACCCAATGCCAGACAAATCCAGCCTGCTACCAATAATGTACCACCCAAAGGTGTTACCGGGCCTACCCATGAAAGTCCCTGTAACTGGGCTGCAGACTTATACGTTAGCAAATACAATGACCCACTGAACAGGAACATACCTGCCATGAATAAGATACCTGCTGCTTTCATCAGCGATGGTTGTCCGGATGCAAATACCAATCCCGTCAAAGCCAGTGCAAACACATGGTAAAACTGATAACGTACCGCCGTTTCATAAGTAACGAGGGCTTCTGCAGAAACGATCTTTTTTAATCCATGAGCACCAAAAGCTCCCAGTACCACTGAAAGTGCTCCTAAAAAAGAAGCGATGACCAAATATCCTTTATGCATATTGTTGGATGATTTTTTTAAAACTGGCTTCTGTAATCGCACTTCCCGACAAATGATGTTTTGCCCGCGAATAGAAAGCTGCTCTTTCCTTTGATTTGTTGTACAAAAACTCAAGCAATGCTGAATCAGAAAGATCACGAATCAACGGACGATGGGCTTTTTCAAGCTTCAATCTTTCAGCCAATACTTCTACGGCTTCATCAATCCAGATGGTGATCCCTTGTTTGTTCATCCATTCCATATTGTCTGAAAAACAGGGGGTTCCTCCACCGGTCGCTAGTACAAAAGATTTTTTCTCTCCGAACCAGCGAAGGATTTTGGCTTCCGATTTTCTGAAATATTCTTCTCCCTCCTCTTCAAAAATTTCACTGATCGTTTTCTCTTCATGCGATTCAATCAGAAAATCGAGATCATATCCACCGGTCTTCAACTTCTTTGCCAACAGCCTACTCCAGTAAGATTTCCCGGAGCCCATCATGCCTATGAGGAATATTTTCATGTGTTGGGTGTTAGGTAATGGGTGCTAGGTTCTTGGTACTAGGTACTGGGTATATAAATTTTACTAAGAATTTGCGACTAGTTAAATAAGCGTACAAAAAAATACTTCTACTACCTAGTACCCTGCACCTAGCACCCAGCACCTCACTATTTAAATGCATTCAACCCCGTAACATCCATACCTGTAATCAGTAAATGAATATCATGGGTTCCTTCGTAAGTGATAACGCTTTCTAAGTTCATCATGTGACGCATGATGCTGTATTCACCGGTGATGCCCATACCACCTAGCATCTGACGCGCATCTCTTGCGATGTTAGTAGCGATCTCACAACTGTTTCTTTTCGCCATACTTACTTGTTGCGGAGTGGCTTTTCCTTCATTCATCAACACACCCAATCGCCATACCATCAACTGTGCTTTGGTGATCTCGGTGATCATCTCGGCCAATTTCTTTTGTTGCAATTGAAAACCTCCGATCGGACGATCGAACTGCACTCTTTCTTTGCTGTAACGCAATGCAGTATCATAACAATCCATCGCTGCACCCAATGCACCCCATGCAATACCATAACGGGCTTTGGTCAAACAACCCAATGGACCTTTCAGTCCTTTTACATTCGGTAAAATATTTTCCTTCGGCACTTTCACATTATCAAACACCAACTCACCGGTAGCTGATGCACGTAAGCTCCATTTACCATGTGTGGTAGGTGTACTGAATCCTTCCATACCTCTTTCAACGATCACTCCCTGAATATCACCTTCTTCATTTCTCGCCCATACAACGGCCACTTGTGCAAAAGGCGCATTGCTGATCCACATTTTGGCACCATTCAAAATCACGTGATCACCGGCGTCTTTGATATTGGTCAACATACCCGCCGGATTACTTCCATGATCAGGCTCCGTTAAACCAAAACAACCCAACCACTCACCACTCGCAAGCTTAGGTAAATATTTATGACGCTGCGCTTCATTACCATAAGCATAAATAGGAAACATGACCAGACTACCCTGAACACTGGCAGTACTTCGCACACCACTATCGCCACGCTCCAACTCCTGCATCATCAAACCATAGCTGATATAATCCAATCCACCGCCGCCATATTCAGCAGGAACGGTTGGACCAAAGCAACCCAGATCTCCCATTTGCTTTACTATATGTTCGGGGAATTCAGCACGTTGGGCATAGTCTTCAATGATGGGAGAAATTTCTTTCTTGACATAATTCCGCACGGATTCGCGAATGAGTTTATGTTCTTCTGATAATAACTCATCCAACTGATAATAATCGGGCGATTGGAATAAATCGGTTCTGGCAGCCATGAGATGTTAGGTTTTAATTTCGTTCTTAAGGTTCGGTCGCCTGTTAACGCGGCAAATTTACAGCGATGTGCCTTGTAAGCCCTGTTTTGTGGCATTTTTATTTCTTTTCAAGTTTTTAACATTCAATGAACCTTCCATTTTCCAACCTTTTTCGGATCTGTCTCTCTTATTCCTGAAAAACAACCCGCAGTATGAAACACACAATAACTTCATTACGCTCAACACTATGCATGTTCATTTGCATGGTCTTGATGAACAACAACGACACACAAGCTCAGGATAACTATAAATGGGCAGTCACTAAGCAAAAAGATTACAGCAAATCCTATCCTGTCTCCAATGAAACCCTTTCCCTGAAAAATCAATTCGGGAAAATGGAGATCAAGACCTGGGATAAGAATGAAATCAAAGTAGATGTGAAAATCGTTGTCTCCACCCAGGAAGACGATTTTGCTACCAATTTACTGGATGCTATTCAGGTGAAAGATGAAAAAACAGCCGATGAGATCAGTTTTAGAACCCAGATCGGTGATGAGAAGAAAGGATGGAGCACTAACCAAAGCAGCAAAATGAACATCGATTATACCGTGTATGTTCCTGCCAAAGCCAAACTCAATGCAACCAACAGTTTTGGTCCGATGGAAATAGGTGATTACAGTGGTGAAGCAACGATTACCAGTAGCCATGGTACATTGACTGCCGGACATCTATCCAACCTCAAATCATTAAAAGTCAACTTCGGGAAAGCCAAGATTGCAAAGTTGGGGAATGCAGAAGTGAACTTCAGTCATACACGCATTGATATTGAAGAAGTGACCGGCGATCTGAAAGGCACCATTAATTTTTGCAACAGCATCGATCTGCCGATCAACGATAAAGTAAAAAATATTGACTTGAAAAATAGTCATACCAGTTTGTACCTCTTGTTACCAAAAGGTAACGGCATCAGTTATGATATTGCCACCAGCAATGCAACCGCTACCGGCAAAGGTGATATTGTATTAGAAGAAGAGAAACCAACATCCCCCGGACAAAGACCCAGCTTCCGCCCCAACCGTCATTATGTTGGTAAGATCGGAAATGGAAGCGATATGAACATCAACATCAAAAGCAGCTTTGGGTCGGTGAGGTTGATGTGAGGTGAGTGAGTAGATCGTTTAGCGACATTACTGACTACTCACTACTCACTATTCACTACTAGTCCAATCATCCATTTACACCCAACTCCTTCTTGCCATGAAAAAACAACTATTTACAATTGTATACCTCTGTTCTATATTGATTGCAAATGCGCAACAAGAGGAATCGGAAAAATTGAAAGAGCAAATTGCTGCTACTTTTCATGAATTGAAAGCCGTAACAGCAAAACATCATCAACTTTGGGGGAAAGATTTGTATGGGCCTATCATGTTGATAGAGCCTAAATCAAGAAAAGTGTACAGCAATATTGCAGATAGTGCCGGCGTACTCAGTAAAGATGGCAATATATATACCGGAATACTTCCCAATAATATCAATATCGCGAATACAGCCCTGGACTGGAACAAAGTAAGATGGGCTATGATCATGTTACCATTGCCAACTGATGAACACAAAAAAACAGACCTATTGATTCATGAATTATTTCATTTACATCAACCCTCACTTGGATTTACGCTATTCAATACAGACAATCCTCATTTGAATGAGGAGAAAGGAAGAATTTATCTGCGACTTGAACTAGAAGCATTGCGAAAGGCTATTTTAGCAGATAAGCTTTCTTCACAAAAAAAACATCTATCCAACGCTTTACTATTTAGAAAATTTAGACATACTTTATTTGCCGGTGCAGATAGCACAGAGAATATGCTGGAATTAAATGAAGGACTTGCAGAATACACAGCAATTTCAAGCACGGAAAGGAAGCAAGATGCAGTAAAAAGGCATTTTGAAACTAGCATAGATCAGTTCCTGTCAAACCCCTCGTTTGTAAGATCCTTTGCTTATCAAACTATTCCCATTTATGGTTATCTGCTAGACAAGCAAAAAAAGTATTGGAACAAAGAAATAAACACCCGCACTGATCTCACCAACTATTTGATTCATCAATTCAAGGTCGCTACTAAAAAAGCATCAGAGTCCGCAATAGAAAAAGAAGCATTGGCTTATAATGGGTCCTCTATTTTTGAGTCTGAGAAAATCAGGGCGGAAAAAATCAAACAACAGAAAATAGCTTACTTAAAAAAATTCGTAGAGGATGCACACTTTGATATTGCTTTTGAAAAAATGAATGTATCCTTTGATCCTAGGAATATTTTTCCATTAGAGAATAAGGGTACTGTATACCCTAATATCAGGGTGAGTGATCAATGGGGAATTCTTACTGTTGAAAATGGAGCACTGATGAGTCCAAACTGGAATAAAATATCCATCAGTGCACCTCTATCCATCACACCTAAGATCATCTCAGGCGATGGCTGGAAACTAGAGTTGACAGATGGTTATGAAGCCGTCAAAGAAGAACATTCAGGAAATTATAAACTCAGGAAAATGAAACAATAAATTCATTCGGCACTATTGTGATTTTCATACCTACCAGAAAGATAAGTACACAGTTTTGTTTAACTTCCCTTTCAAATCACCGGTATGAAAAAAATACTATGCCTCGTCCTGCTGTTATTGGTCATTCAACAAGTTCAATCGCAAAACAATAACACCAAACCCGAAGAGCAGATCAGAAAATATTGGTTTGTGATGTTACTGAAAGGTCCGGTGCGCAATCAGGATTCTGCCACTGCTGCTAAAATCCAGAAAGGGCATATGGATAACATGGATAAAATGTACTACGACGGCAAACTAAAAGTAGCCGGTCCATTTGGTGATGGTAAAGATTGGCAGGGCATTTTCATTTTTGATTGTGCTACCAAAGAAGAAGTAGAAGCCTTACTAAAAACAGATCCCGCTATCGCTGCAGGAAGACTGGTAGCTGATATCAGACCATGGTACACCGCACCTACGGGCAGTTTCACACCCGGCAAACCACAAAAACCCGTCTTATAATTCCCCTCTGCGTAACTCCGTTTCCTCTTGTTCTCCGCGGCGAAAAATTTACCGCAGAGAACAAGAGAACAAGAGTTACGCAGAGTGATTTACTAAAGTAGTTACTTTGCAAACAGATACGATGACACAGAAAAAAACATGGTACCATACAATACTTACCAATCTCACTTTTTATGTACTCATCGCTATTATTACAGGCATATTGCTCGGACATTATGCACCTGCTACTGCCATTAAAACAGAATGGATCGGAAAGGCTTTTGTGGACATCATCAAACTCTTTATCGCACCTATTATTTTTCTCACTATTGTACTAGGCATCAGTAGTATAGGGAATCTAAAAAAAGTAGGTCGCATCGGCATCAAATCATTGATCTATTTTGAAATAGTGACCACTTTGGCATTGGGTATTGGCATCGTTGTAGCACTTGTTGTTCAGCCGGGTAATATAGATAGAACCGGATTACAATTGCAGGATGCAAGTAAGTATACCAACCAGGCAGGCAGCAGTTTTAGCTGGTCTGCATTTTTCAAATCCAATCTCACTTTACAAGTATTGGCAGGAGCCATCGTGATTGGTATCATCCTCAATTACTCCAAACACCGACTCAAGGTCATACATTGGTTAGGTCGTACTGCCCACTATGTTTTCCTTGCACTGAAATATGTCATGTATCTCGCTCCATTGGGTGCTTTTGGTGGCATGGCATTCACGGTTGGAAAATTCGGTTTACAAACTTTGGTGCCATTGGGAAAATTGATGGCTTGTGTGTACCTAACCATGTTTGTATTCATCTTCTTCGTATTGGGAAGTATCATGCGGTATTATGGATTCAGGATCGGCGCATTTCTAAAATCCATAAAAGAAGAATTATTGATCGTATTGGGTACTTCTTCTTCAGAAGCTGCACTCCCCTCTATCATGCGTAAGCTGGAAAAAATGGGATGTAGTAAATCGGTTGTTGGACTCGTTATTCCCACCGGCTACTCTTTTAATTTGGATGGCACTTCTATTTACTTATCGATGGCTGCTATTTTTCTTGCACAACTATATAATATTCATCTGAGTCCGGGTGAGTTGTTGACTATTTTATTGGTACTCATGCTCACTTCAAAAGGCGCTGCTGGTGTTACTGGCAGTGGTTTTATTGTACTCGCTTCTACCCTTGCAGCCATTAAAACCATACCACTCGAAGGACTCGCATTCCTACTCGGTGTAGACAAATTCATGAGTGAAGCCAGAGCCATCACCAATATCATTGGCAATGGTGTAGCCACTTTGGTGATTGCAAAAAGTGAGAAGGAATATGTTGGGGAGGATGTGTGATGGCAGATCGCAGATGTCAGATGTATGATGTAAGCTTTCTGTGTACCTTCTCTATGACAAATGATAGAACGCGGATTTTTTATTCCTTCACCTTTTGATAAGCAAACTTTATCTCATCTTCTTTCCCCTTGCTTGAAACAACCACATAAATATTCATTTCCGTATCACTAACACGCTCAAAAGTGAATTTGTCAAAGTACACTTTATTCTCTGTGACTTTCACCAAAGAGAAATCGATTGTTTTATCTTTTTCTTCCCATCCTTTCAGATTGCCATTAAAATGTTTCAATCTCAACATCAATGTATTGTTCTCTTCGGTCAGCGTTACTAATTCATAAAAACTTACTTTATTATTCACCACCAATTTAAACATACACATCATCGATCCTCCCAATGGCGGACTCCATACTTCTTCAGTGATACCACCGAAAGCTTTCCCTTTCCAATGCCCCTGTATCCAAGCAATATCTTTTAAGCTCGCTTTAGGGGAACTAAGACTGTCTGAAAGAGATAGTGTATTGGTAAATGTATTTTGAGCATTCAAACTAATAGTAATGCTAAAAAAACACAATAGCAGTATAAGTTTACAGTTGCGCATAAAATTCAATTTAGAAATACGTACATAGATGAAAGTCATCGTATCAATATCAAGAATGATACTCTAAAGTAGCTAAATAGAGATTCGTAAATACACGGAAAATCAACAACAGATGACTGTTATGACGTTCATTATTACATAGACTTATTTGAAACAGCGAAAGATGTTGTTTATTAATTGTAAGATTAAAAAATAATTAAGACTATGACCTTAAAGTTCTCCGAAAAATCTTCGAGGTACGAGGAAATCTGCGGTTAACATTTGCAAAATTCACCGCAGAGAAGAAGAGTAGTAGAGATTGCGCAGAGAGGTATTCTTCTCTGAGTTACCTCCTTTCCTCTTATTCTCTGCGGTTATTATCAGCACAAATTCACAACAGAGGATGAGAGAAACATTTGATCAAAGCGACGAATGGGCAGGCAAATATTCCAATATATCCGCAGGCTGACAATCCAATGCCTTACAAATAGCATCCAGCGTACTAAAACGAATAGCTTTAGCCTTTCCTGTTTTAAGAATGGAAAGATTAGAAAGTGTAATATCCACTTTACCGGATAATTCATTCAGCGACATTTTACGCTTCGCCATCATGACATCTAAGTTTACGATAATGGGCATGGATTATACGGTTAAATCGTTTTCCTTCTGAAGTGCAAGACCTCTTTTAAATATCTGTGCAATGACATACACGACTGCCGCCATTAACACAAATGCTTGCGCATCTTCCCAAAATGAATTCAACTTCTCCGTAAGAAAACCATGATGCTGCATATTCTTCGCAGACTGACGGGCAACATAACTGAAGAGACCAATTGATAATGTGTAATAACTGATCTGTAAGATTTGCCCGGCGGTAAAATCACTGAAAGGTTTCATCAGATCGATCTTGGTTACCAGCATGGCGAGACTGTAAAATAGACCTGCTTTCAAAAAAGCAATCATAAGAATAAAACTGTACATACTAAAGAAAGCCCATCTACTACGAGCATACATATCAGTCAAATCCAGTTTCTGGTAAAGTCGATCTACCATCTCCGGTTTAATGATCGTGAAAATACAATTGACTACGAGTCCACCTGCCTCTATACAAAGACCAATAAAAATGATCCAGGCAATGATGGTAAGGGCTTTGAATACAAAATTGTTGGTTGTTATCATCTTGGGTATGTTTTAAATGATGCACCAAAAATAGAAAATATTTATTGAAAAACAATAAATTTATTTTAATAAAAAATAAAACATATCCAATATATTCATTCTCAACCCAGTGACTTTTAAGGTTTACCGCAGAGAAAAGAGAAGCAGAGATTGCGCGGAGAGGCATTTTCTCTGCGTTACCTCCTTTACTCAAGTTCTCTGCGGTTAACACTTATAAAATTTACCACAGAGAAGAAGAGAAGCAGAGATTACGCAGAGAGGCATTTTTGAAGTTCACCGCTGATTTTCATGATGATCATGAAAATCCGTGTTCCATTAACGAATTACAATAACTCTGAAACACGGCACCGAAGAAAATCCCACATCTGACATCTGCCATCTGACATTTACCATCCCTATATTTGTTACCAGCAACACACCCATGAAACAACTCATCTGCTATTCCCTACTCTATCTCTTCTTACAAACCACTCTTATGGCTCAACAGAAAGCTCCTGGCAATCCTGTCATCGATGGCTGGTATGCTGATCCCGAGGGTGTGTTTCTCAATAAACAATATTGGATCTTCCCAACATTCTCAGCTAAATACAAAGACCAGGTTTTTCTGGATGCCTTCTCTTCCAAAGATCTCGTGAACTGGACAAAACATCCTCGTGTCATCGACACCTCTATCATCAAGTGGGCTTATATGGCCATGTGGGCTCCGTCGATTGTAGAGAAAGACAAGCGTTATTATTTGTTCTTCTCTGCCAATGATATCCAAAGCAAAAAAAGAAACGGCACAAAAGATGATCACAATGGGGGTATTGGTATTGCTGTTGCCGACAAACCCGAAGGCCCTTACAAAGATCATTTGGGCAAACCATTGATCAATCAGTTTTACAATGATGCACAACCCATTGATCAATATGTTTTCAAAGACACTGACGGACAATACTACATCATCTACGGCGGATGGGGTCGTTGCAACATCGGCAAACTCAATGCAGACTTTACCACACTGGTTCCCTTCCCCAATGGATCATTGGTGCAAGAGATCACACCCAAAGGATATGTAGAAGGTCCGACTGCTTTTATTCGAAATGGAAAATACTATCTCATGTGGTCTGAAGGTGGCTGGACGAATGGCACTTACAAAGTAGCCTATGCCAGAGCCAATTCTATCTTTGGTCCATTTGAAAGAGAAGCCACCATACTCGAAGCCGATAGCAGCATCGCCACCGGTGCCGGACATCATTCAGTTCTCAATATTCCCGGAACCGATGAATGGTACATCGTCTATCACCGCAGACCCATCCCCAATCTGGATAGAGATCATCGGGTAACTTGTATCGATCGATTGTACTTCAATGAAGATGGAAGCATTCGCCGTGTGAAGATGACGTTTGAAGGAGTTAGAAGAGAGATAGATTGATGGCAGATGTCAGATATTAGATTGGATTAAACCCGTCATCCTGAGCGCAGCGAAGGATGTCAGATTGGATTAAACCCGTCATCCTGAGCACAGCGAAGGATGTCTGATTGGACTAACCCCGTCATCCTGAGCACAGCGAAGGATGTCTGATTAGACTAACCCCGTCATCCTGAGCGCAGCGAAGGATGGAACACGGATATCGCCTTTCCCTACTCCACTTTTTTCATCCTTGAAAATGGGAAACCATTACACCCCTTTCTTGGATTGGTTCTGTCTGTTTTGTTGGAACCAAATTCTGCGATGGAATCTGAAACAGCATTGTACACACTCAGACAGAAACCCCAGGTATAAGGTTCCATTCCGGTGAACTTCATATAGTCGATGCGGGTGTATAGCCCTGCATCTGTTTTATTTTGTGCTCCATTTTTGGCAATGATGTATTGCTGGTCTTTGTTCCAGCGAAGAATGGAATAGTGTGATGATGGATGTTGCAGCCATAAAGAATCGTTGATACTGTATTTAATGCCATAATCATCTACAAAACTCGCAGGAAGTATTGCAGGAATGGTATCCATGCTTGGCTGTAGAACAGGCACTGTTACTGTTGTTGGGAACGGATAGGTAAACCCTGTTAAGAGCACACAGAATACGATTGCGATACATTTCATCATGCAGATTTGTATCAAATGTAATAAGATTGATGGGGCTTCGATTCTTCATTCTTTCCTCATTTCATCTTTTGAGGTAAGACCATAGAAAGAAGAAAACTTAAAATCGAAACAGTCTATAACCTACCGTTAAATACATCTGTTGTGATTTGATAGATTGCAGCACCTTATTTTCATTACTAAAACTATCGAATCCGTTAAAAGAAGGGGTTTTCCCGCCGAAAATTCCAACAAGAGCAATGTTAAGCTTTTCTGCTATTTCAACTCCTATTTCACTGCTTAGAGCGAAACTTGATCTTGATATGCTTCCTTTTTCTGCAGTGATAGAACCATACGAATAGGAAGTAGTACCAATGCCTAGATCGAAATAGGGTTTTATGCTAGTGGCATTACTCATAAAATACCTGCCTCTCAAAAGAAAACTACTTGCCGACATGGAATTACTGCTGACAATTCTTGTATTGGTGGTGGCGTTGTACTGTGAACATTTACCTGTTCCGATCAAGTCTCCACCGCTTAATACCTGCAAGCCAATGGAGATTTTATCATTCACTTTATAATACTGACCAATAAAGCCTGCAACCCTTAGAGACGTCTTCGAAGTACAATTAGGTATTTGATTTTTATTTTCTAATACTCCACCCATTCCTAATCCAACATGAGTAGTGAATTTTTTTTGTGAATAACAAGTGGTTGAAACAAGTAATAATAAAACTGCCCATGTTTTCATTTCAGATAAATTTATTGCTCCATAGTGAGCTTAATATGATGCAATTCGCTGCCTATCGTTAGTAGATTTTACATTTAAATAATTTTCCGCTAAGTGACCTCGCTACCTCGGTAGACGATACGGAGAAGTTCTTTTGAGGTAAGGCTCTGCGAAGAAGGAATCTTTCACAATTAAGCATCTAAACATCAAAAACATCCATTCAGCATATAAAAGACGTCATTAGTAGGTTTTCGAATTCAACGCGGTCTTACAAAATCACTTCAAAATCATAAAAGATATTTCATTGTAGTGTAACAATTATCAAGAGTAGTCGATTCAATAATAATATCTAATCAAAATCCAAATGATGACTATTACATTTGAACCGCAACTAAAGAGATATAGAAATCAAGTATTAGTATTTGCGCTTACCGTATTATTTTTTTGTTCCTCTATTTTTTCGATCGCTCAGAAATCACCTCATATAGCAGGCGATATTGTGATCTCAACAAAAACAGGGCAACTAACATGCAATCTTACCATATCTGAGTTACCGGATCTTAAACATCGTTATGAAATCCTGCTTAACAAAGGCATGAATATAAAATTCTTTAAAGACAGTACAGGCAAAGTGTTGACGTATTCCGGCTGGTACGATGGCAAAATGAGACGTGATGGCCAAATCTACAAACTGGGAATGTATGCAGACACGTTACCGTTACCATCAAAATTTTACATTTCTTACACAGGAGGGTTTCCCGTATATACAGACACACTGCATTCATTTGATTTTAAAGGACTGATTGCCTTTAATGGAAAAACCTTAAGAGCTGCAGAACAATCACTTTGGTATCCTGTCATCTATGACAAGATCAATGATAGAATGCTTGGCAATGTAACCTATGATCTAAAGGTTACATGCACAGATTGTTCAAATATTTATGTGAATGGGTCTGACCCGGTTACTTCAAATACTGCACAGGTTAGTTCTTCTATCCCAACACCTCTTTTATTATTTGCCGGTGATTATTCAGTAAAAAAAGAAAGTGGATTAACACTTCTCAATGCCAATATTTCAAGTCTTGAACAGAAGGTTCTTGCAGATATAATAAAATCAATCCAAGAATTTTATGTTGCAAAACTTAATTTACCATACACACAAAATCTAGTTTTCTTAGAACACCAACCTATTAAACCCATGCACCCAAAGGCAACATGGGGTTTTGCAACCTACCCAACTTTTGCTATTGCAGGCAAAGGTTTCAATAGTCAAATTGATACTAAAGGAAACAGATTTAATGACACGGCAACGCATAAGTTTTATGCGCATGAATTAGCGCATTATTATTTCGGAACTGTACTAAAGCCTAATGATAATTTATATTGGTTTTTTACTGAATCACTAGCAGAATACATGTCATTTAAAGCAACAGAACATTTTTATGGAGATTCCTATCAAAATGTATATATGAAAATACCCGAAGAAGCTTTTGCAAATGCTAGAGTGATACCACTCAATAAGATCACGCATCCTGAACAAATATCATCTTTCTATAGATATACATATGCCCCATTTTTGATTGTTGGTCTTGAAAAGATCGTTGGTATTAAAAAAATATATTCATTCTTACGAGAAATACTGAATGAAAAAAATACAAAGACTAACTACGAATATTTAAAACAATGTGCATTAAAATCAGGCATCAGCAACGCTGAGTGGACTCAATTCGAAGAAGAGTTTATCAATGTAAGTAACTGTAGGGATATTGTACTGAAGTTGAGTAATGAGAAATAAAGTCATGTAAAAAACTTTTGGAAACTTTCGAAACTTTCCAAAAGTGGATTCGCAAGTCATCCTGAGCGCTGCGAAGGACACCCCGACGAAGGAGTCCGAAGGATGCCGATCGGAGCATCGGTAGAGTCGCACACCGCTAACAGGTATGGTTAAAGCAAAACAACTCGCAAACTCTCTAGAGGTGAGAGATGCCTCCTTACGTCGGCATGACGAGTGTCACCTGACGAAGGAGGGGCCACATTGCCGAAAAGGCATTAGCTATCAGGTATAAACTTTATCAACTATTCTTCAATAGATTGTCAGCCAGCTTTGGTAACATTCGTTGAATCAATCGCAATAGTTTGACTTTACCAATGTTACTTTCAAAATGATCGTTCTCAAAGTTTCTCATAAACTCGTCAACAAGTTGCTTTGGCGAAATTTTTCCTTTGCCACGTCCTTTCGTCATGGCGGTATCAACCAAAGGAGGTATGATCTCAAATACTTTTACTGAAGTTGCTTCAAGCTGATATCGCAGCGCTTTCGTTGCAGTATGAATGGCTGACTTGGTAGCACAATAAATGGGAGCAGATTTTTTTGGAACAAAAGCAAGTCCCGACGAAACATTTACGATGGCCGAATTCGGCTTTTCAATCAATAAGGGCAGCAGTCCGTAAATAATTTGCATGGGACTTGTAAAATTGATTTGAATCTCATCTTCTATTTTCTGATATCCATTTGCTTCGTCTACCCATGTATAATTATGTTGAATACCGCATTGTTGATAATAATATTGATCTCTTTATACTCGGTTAAGCAATAGTCTATCAGTTCACGAACAGAGACACTATCGCCTAAATCGCACGAAATAATTTCAATCTTCGGAAATTCAGATTTTAATTCCGCTAACTTCTTTGCATTACTTGATGCAACCACTATATTATTTCCAAGCCGATAAAACTGCCTAACCAGTTCAAGCCCAATTCCTGACGTTCCTCCCGTTATTAAAATGGTATGATTCGATGTTTGCATATTATCTTTTGATGATCGAAAACTGTGTCCATGCAATAAATAGAAATTGCAAAGGTATTCTAAACCATAAATAGCTTAGACCATTACCGTCAAAACTAGCTTTTTGATAATCAACATGCTTTATGGCAGCATAAATATTGGCTGGAAGAAGAAAGATGAAAAAAGCCATTAGTACCCAGCCTGAATATACACTCAAGCGGGGAATAAGCAGACAAATACCCAGTATCACTTCTAAGCAACCAGTAACGTATATGATTTCATTTTTGAATGGTATGATGGGTGGTATCATCATTGTCATACCTTTTGTGAATATGAAATGTCCTATAGCAGTGAATAGTAACATTGCACACATTCCAATTCTTGCAGACAGGTAGACATCATATTTTCTGGTGATCAACTTTATAATAAAAATTGAAACAAGAGATACACTTACCAAAACGATTAATGGCTTCATCTTTCTATTTCAATGTTATATGAATGATAGCATTTTGCTGTTGCAAATCAAAAGCAGATTCTTCGAAAGTAGCTGGTCTTAGCGCCGGTAACCGATTGTTTGAAAACCCATATTTTTCTTTTGGAATTCCAAACATATTTTTATCCAATTTATAATTGTCATTCTCGTCCAAGAAAACTGCAATGGCATACTTTCCTTTGGGGATGTTTTTAAAAATAACAGACACTTCTTTTTGTTGACCCACTACCACTTTTTCACGGTAGATCGCTTTGTCATTTACTCGAAATGTAGCTGCTTGATTGTACCAGCCGATGTATAGATTCCCCTTCTTATTTTCAAGATTCGTAATCTTTACCGTTTGATAGTTTTCTTGACCAAAAGAAAGAAGATGAGCGAATGTCCCAAACGCTAACATTAGTGAATGTTTCAATATCCTATTCATTTGTTACCTGATTTTTGAACTACAAAGGTGACTGCTTGCTTGATTGGAAACAATGAACCCGGGTTAAGAAATTACATTTCTGACTCTGGAATGATTATTTTCTTTTGTGTTGTTAAAGAAACATCAGTTCTAAAAAAATATCTTGTAGCTTAAATTGGGCAGAAGAATTGTTTCTAGGTCTTTATCGATCCCTCCTGTTCTAAAATTGTATTGATAACCGAAGAAATCTGGTTGTTGTGTTAAGTTAACTATTTTCAAGGCTATCTCCCTTGAGCTTTTCAGCTTATTCTTTCTGTAGGCTATGGTTAAATGCACATTGGTGATTGGATTTGTTTGAACAGTGTAAGCATGAGCTTCATCATATACAATCGCCCTTCTCGCTTTTGTGGCTTGTATATCAATCGGTGAAAATCTATCTGCCCCCTGAAATGTAATTCTACCATTGATGTTGAATGTGTTCTGCTTATCGCTACCCACCTTCCATTCTTTACCGGCCAATAGATTCACTACATAGTTCCTATTGAACCTTGTGTCTCTCCACACACCATCACCACCTTTGTATTTTGATTCAAAAACAGAAGCGGTAGCCATATAATAAACCCCATTCGACATATTCTTTTCCATGGTGATATCCACGCCATAGTTTCTTCCCTCACCTTGATTGACCAATTTCTCAGCAAAAAACCAATCTGACTGAAAATTAACAGCAGAGAAAGAACTATCTGCTATTACAGGCACATTCCATAACTGTTGGTAATAAGGCTCTACTTTTAAGTGTAGCACATCTGTGATATTCCAATCGTAACTCAAAACAACATGATGAGATTTGGTGAAATCCATTTTTTTATTCACCGCCTTCTCTCCCGTAGACAATGAGTTATTAAAGTACATGTACAAACTCTCTATTCTGCTGTGCAACCCATACGCCAATCCCAAAGTGTGCTTTTCGTTGATACTTTTCGTAAGCGCCACGCGTGGCTCTATGGAATAGTTATTATTGAGCGAAAAATGCTGGGCTGTGATTCCTAGGTTAAGCCTTACTGTGGGAGTCAGATAGAGAGATGAGTTAGTGAATGCAGAAGACAACATACTGCTTCCACTCGTGTTTACAATTTCTGTGGGAATTTGGCCTATGTTATTGGCTTTGTTTAACAGCAGATCATAATTTAAAAATCTCACCCTTACCCCTGTCCTGTTGGTATGTTTATAACCGAACTTTTTGTTTACAAAGGTGGATAGTGTGTACTCCCAATTGGTATTAGAAATATGGCTATAAGGCACCAACTGCCCTAAAGGATCAAGTGCTCTTGTTTTCCAATCTGTTTCGTTAGCTGTTATCGCTAATGCTGTTTGTAAATAGGTATTTTTTTGGATAAAAATTTTATGGTTGATCCCCAAAACGCCTGTCCGCATTCGTATTTTATCTTCCTGACTATCATCAGTATATTTTCTGTCAACAGTGTCCTTTTTAGGATCATTGTTTGCGCCATCGATCAATCCCAATCCCCAAACTGAAAACACGCCTGCCTTTTTCGTTGGAAAATTGAGTTTGAAGGACAGATCTTGATATGTAATAGAAGAAGCACCATCCGGTAACAGAGGTGCTAACAACCCCAGTGTTGAGTACCTGTAATTGTACACATAAGATGATTTTCCACCTTTTTTAAATGGGCCTTCCTGGGATGATTCCAATCCTATAAGTCCTAGCTGAATTGTTCTTTCTGTTTTTTCGGTGTTCCCTTTTCTCAAGTTCATGTCAAACACTCCTGAAAGCGCATTGCTATATTCTGCCGGAAATGACCCTGTTAAAAAATCAGAATTGGCTAACATTTGCGCACTTAGGGCAGTTAATGTACCACCACCAAAAGAACGCAAATCATTGAAATGATTGGGGCTTGGTATCTCTACCCCTTCCATACGCCATTGTAAATAACGGGGCGAATTACCTCTTACTACGATACCATTGTTACTATTGTTAGAAGCAACCCCTGCAAAAGCCGAGGCCAATCGTGCCGGATCATCAAATCCACCTGCAAATCTGGAAGCCTCTTCTACACTTAACATCCTTGCACTCACTTTGGCAAAAGGATTTAAAGCTTTTTGCTTATTGAATGTAGGTTTGATGACTACTTCACCCAGTTGTACAGGATTTTCTTCAAGCACAATAGTCAATTGTGTCTGCTTACCTGCCACTACCAGCACTTCTCCAACTATCTGCTCTTTGTACCCTATAAAAGATACTTTAAAACTATATCGACCTACAGGGATATTCGAAAACCGAAATACGCCAAAACTATCTGAGAGAGCAGCAATGACCGGAGAACTGTTCAATAGAATGACATCAGCAAACTGAATCGGTTGTAAAGTGGTTTTATCCATAACTACCCCACTGATCACTTGGGTAGATTGCGCAGTTACGATATGAACATTCATCATGATTAACAGTGCGCAGCATAATTTTCTCATCATTTAAAACAAATTTTGAATGATGCAAAACTATCTGCACATCGAACCTGAGGAAATACTGATTAATCAGTATAGGCTACTAAATAAGCCCATATTTTGTAGCGAAAATGATGGCTTCTATGGTATTGTTGGCCCCTAATTTTTCCAATAAACGCTGTCGATGCGTATTCACAGTATGCACACTAATAAATAATTTATCAGAAATCTCTTTGCTCAATAAGCCCTGTTTTACCAATGTAAGTACTTCCAGTTCACGCTTGGTGAGTTCCAAGCTGGGTTTATGATCAACTCTTGAAGGTAAAATCTTGCCGGTTCTAAAATTATGAATCTGGCATTTCACCAAGGACTCCTCCTCTTGGTTGGGCGACAAATCCAATGTACTCATCATTAGCCAGATTTGTCCGGTAGTATCCAATTCTAATATCTGGTATTGATCAATCACCCGAACATAATTTCCACTAGCATTCTGCATCCTGAATTCATATACGACTTTATGATTGAGTTTCTCATCGCTCGACAACTCTTTGAACAACTTCAGGGTCGATAATCCAAACATCGCCAAATCATATTTGTCATCCGGATGAATTTTCGCTTCGAAAAAAGCATAATTCAACGCCTCGAATTCCTCTCGGTTATAACCTAAAATGTGCGCATAATTTTGGGAGAAAAAAACAATTCGCTTTACATTCAAATCGAATATCTGAATAGAAGAGTTACTCAATCCGGCCAAAGTTTCTACCACTTGTTTGTGCCTCTCGAACTTATCGTACTCAAGGTGTGTAGTGTCAAATTCCAAACCTGCCATGTACTTCATCACAATTTCATAAATGGCATTCCTGGGATCAATAGTTGTATTATTTGTCATGCGTATATTCTATAATAGTCTGCAAAATACCACTATTTAGTTTCACTGCTATCAACGCTTCCACTACCACTATTAGCAGAAACAATGAATGCAGATCAAGAAATTCGTTTTCTGATCCTACTGAGCGCTTGTGGTGTGATACCGATGTAGGAGGCAATGTATTTAAGTGGAATCAACTGTAATAAGTGAGGCTGTTCTGTAAATAAATTCAAATAGCGTTGTTCAGCAGATTGTGTGAGCAATGAAAGCTCCCTCCTCGATTTTCGGATGAACAAATCTTCGGATGCTTTTCTCCCAATCGTATTTCCAATATCTGTTTCTTGATAAATGGTCTGCAGATCTTCAAAAGAAATTCGCCAGAGTACAGTTGGAGATAACGTCTCAACGCAATACACAGATGGACTTCTCGTTAAAAAAGAATCGTATGCACTGGCAAATCCATTTTCAAAAGCAAAGGAAAAAGTCAACTCATTCTCATCGTCCGGAAGGTAATACCGAATGATTCCTTTTTCGATGAATGAAAGATAGTTTTCGATTTTCCCTTTGCTTAGCAGAATTGTTTTCTTAGAAAATGTTTGTTTGGAAAGTTTTGAAGAGAAGAGCTGCCAATCCTTCTCAGTTATGGCAACTGTTTTTTGGAAATATTCTTTAATCTTTTCCATTGCTTACTGTTAGCATCGTTTTAGGCTGCCTTACCCAATATGCGAACCTTACATAAGATCTGAAGACGCAAACTAAAATAAATTTCACAAAATGAAGAGAATGTAGGATATCTGATTTAACTAAGCGTGTCATCCTGAGCATCGCGAAGGATGAGCGCAGCGAAGGATGAGCGCAGCGAAGGATGGTACGCAGATTTTTATGATTAGTTATGATTTTTGAGTTCCCCACATCGTCTCCCTCTATTGCCGAAGGCAAAAATTAGGGGCTCGAACTAAGAGAACCGAACAATGGGTTATTCTCTAGCACTTTGATGTAGCATGTCGAAACGTACAACTAAACACAATTATCCTAGCTCTAAAAATTTTTGGAAAGTTTCTGAACTTTCCAAAAGTTAATTCTCAGGTGTTTATTGTTTCGGTTTAATTGGTATCCAAATTTCTTCTTCTGAATTTGGGTCGTTGTTTTTGTATTTATCGCCCAAAACTTCAAAATGAGGTCTGTCGTCTAATAAGTATTCTGAACTTGGTAACCAAGTCCCAAAAATGTATTGAAAAATACTTGGGTCGTTACTTGAACCTTTATAGTCAAATACTGCATAAAGTCCGCCTGCCAATGAAAATGTTTCCATTTCTGTCGGCACACTTTCAAAATTTGTTACTTCTACTGTTGCCCATTTCTCAAATTCATTGGTTGGTTTGAAATCCACAAAATGTTTCGGTTTATAAACTTGCATTGAAATCAAATCATTAGAAACATTATTTTTTATTTCTCTGCGTTTGGGTATAAAATTTTGCCACAGTTCGCCAGTCTTATTGTTGACTGAACTCATAGTTAGTCGTTTGCCAATTAGTTTTTTATCGGATAAATTTTCAATTCTTGGTGTCATATTTTTTTAATTAGAATGTTCAATTTCAATGTCATATTTGTCTAAAAGACCTGCAACGCCCAAAATTGAAAACTTTGCTTTCTTAATTCGGTTTATTTCTGGGTCAATAGAATAATTATAAGAAGTCCGCAAGTCCGCTTTTTCAAGTATTGTTTGGTCAAAAATTGCTCGTTCCAAATTACAGTTATCAAACATAGCACTTGTCAAGTCTGCTTCCGCAAAGTCTGTTTCTTGTAATTGCGAACTTTTGAAAACGGTTTTTTTAATTTTTGTCTTGTAAAACGAAGAATGATTTAGCTGGCAACCGTTAAACGAAAAGGAAAGTCCAAACTCATTGCAGGTGTCAAATCGAAGCCCCAACATTTTACAGTCTTTGAATTTTATATCTCGAAACGCTGTCTTGTTGAGTTTTGTCAAACTCAAATTACAACTGTTAAATGTACAGTCTGAAAACTTAAATTCAGAAAGGTCTTTGTCGGCAAAATTGCAACTGCTGAAAATGCAGTTTTCGTATTCGCCTTTTGTAAGCGTATCATTTCGGTCAAAGGTTTTGTCTGTGATATAAATTTCCTTCATTTTTCTGTTTTGTCATTTGGAACGGTGTCTTGTTGCACTTACCACAAAAGTTGATGCGAGGTAGAGTGTTTAATTAACCACGTCACCCACCATTGAGCCAAACGCCTGTTGGCGGCTACTGTTATTAATTCTCGTTTGTTTTAATACCGTCATAAAAGTAATCCAAAATATATTTTTCAAACTCCTCAAGGTCAACTTTATTTTTAATTGTGTCCACTCCTAATTCATTAAACTTATCAGTTGCCTTATGAATTGTAAGTGTCGTGTCGTAGAAGTCTATTAGTCTTCATTCGTGTAATTTTTTAGCTGCGAATAAACTTTTGGAAAGTTTCGGAACTTTCCAAAAGTTGATTCGCAGATTGAACTAAACCTGTCATCCTTCGCTGCGCTCAGGAGGACTCGCAGATTCGCATTTTTTTCGCTTGCATTATCTCACCTCAACATTATACAAAATATTTCTGATCTCATCTGCCGGCACTATTGCTTGGTAATGATTTTGAAGGATAATAATTGTCTTGTCATGATCCAAGTTTCTTTCAATGTAAGTGATATATCCTGGCCAACCACCGCTATGCTTTGCAATTCTTCCAAATTCTTTTGTATCAACCATCCTCCAACCAAATCCATGCTTTCCGATTGATCCATCATTCAATTGCCCATTTGAAAAGATCTCTTTAATACTTTCACTTGAAACCAATTTTGTTGTGTACAAGGCCCTATCCCACTTCAAAAGGTCAATAACATTTGAGTTTACTGTTCCATCTCCTACAACTCCGTCTAACCAATAGACCATTTTTGTTCTCTCATAATCATCCGGTAAAATATATTTATTCTGACTCTTGATGAACAAATACCCAAGAGCATAATTTTTAATCTCTTTTGGTGAAAGTCTTCTATTGTACACAAAAGAGTTTTTCATTTTCAAAGGTGTAAAAATATGTTTTGCCAAAAAATCAGCATAGGTCAAACCCGATACCCTTTCAATTATTGTGGCGAGTAGTGCATACCCGGTGTTACTGTACTCATGTTTAGTATTGGGTTGAAACAAAACTTTTGGTTGGTACTTGCTGAAAATATGAATGATGTCATTGTTTGTTGCAATTTTGGATTTATCCCAAATGGTATCCATCATTGGCATATAATCAGGAAGTCCACCTGTATGATGCAATAGATTTTTTATTGAGATCTCACTATACATAGATAATTCAGGAATGTATTTAGAAATCTTATCGTTAAAATTTAGCTTACCCTTTTCTTTGAGAATTACAATTCCCATAGCTGTAAACTGCTTTGAGCAAGAAGCTAACTCAAAAATTGATTCTTGGTTAATTTTTTCCTTTGTGGTTTCATTTGCAACTCCGTAGCTACGGTTAAAAATAATTTCACCTTTTTCCGCAATTAATATGTTGCCGTTAAACTTTTGTTGCAAGAAAAGAGAGTCAAATAGCAGATCTAATTTTTGAATTCGTGATTGTGCAAAAGAGATGTTGCCAATGATTAAAAAAAGAAATATAGCTTTTACTTTCAAGTTGATCAATAGGTGCTTCATCATTTAGTAATTCTATTGTGAGATAGTGAAAACGCTAACTTATAGAATAAAGCAATCTAATGTATTACACAGTACCTTGTATTGTATACAAATATGATAAACGGAGTATTTTGGCTGTGAAAGGGTTCCGTTGTCGTTTCGCAAGTGTTTTTTTGCATTCAATGTGAAATCTAATTAAACTAAACGTGTCATCCTGAGCGCAGCGAAGGATGACAGGCAGATTTTTATTGAGTAGTCCCTACGGAGAAGGAATGCATTTGCTCCCCCACCGACTTTGTTATTGCTGACTTTATTTTACCTGTATGTTCCGTGGTTTTAGTTTCAATAAGCATAATGAGACACTCTCTTTTGGAGGAAACCCTGTGATTTGTTCCTTTTCTAACAACAAACAAGTCGCCTTTTTTTAATACCAGGTCAGGCTGATTTTCAATTTCCATGAGAAGTGTCCCTTTTACAACATAGAACAATTCATCTTCATGTTCGTGATGATGCCAGGGGACTTCTTGCCCTTTTATTTTTACAACTTTAATATATTGGTCATTGACTTCACCAATAATTCTTGGTGAAAAATAGCTGTCTAGACCTAAGAAAGCATCTTTCAAATTCATCTTTTAAATAGTTTGCCTTTTACAATCTTCCCTTCTTTTTTTGCTCGATAATAAAATACGATCCCAATAACCAACAAAAAAGATCCTGTAAAAATGGAATCTTCAATTCCAACCGCACCACCTGTTAATATTGCAGGACCGGTGAATTTTGATTGAATGATACTGCCGATATCATCCAGCCCTGTGAGATTTGAACCATAAAAAGGTTGCGAATAATTCCAGCCCAAATGGAAGAAAAAAGGCAACCATATTCTTTTAGTATAAACAAACATCATTCCCATAGTAAAGCCCCAAACCAAATAATAAACAAAACTAATTAGGCTGGAATTGGGATTATAAACGTGTTGAAGTTCTACCAACATCGCAATGACAAGGGCTACATGCGTACCTAACCAATTTTCAAATACCCTTAGTATTAACCCTCTATGAAACAAGTCTTCAACGATGGCTGCAAACAATAGCATGGTGAAAAATCGTACTGAAGTGTTAGATGTTGAAATACCATAAGCTCGATAATTCCCTAATAAGTATAAAATGAAAATGGATAATGAGATGGTAAGAAAGCCGAATAAAAATCCTCCAAACATTTCTTTAGGTAAATATTTGATGGATAGCTCTGTTATTTCTCTTTGATCATAAAAACGAAATAAAAAGTAATACGCAGCAAGTAAAACCAGAAAGGAAATAACGTGAATAATGGGGTCAGCAATGTTTTTATCTTGAATAATGCTATAGAAAAAAGGTTTTAAAACAAAGTTTTGAACAACTACAAATATTGAAAAGCAAACGACAATTCCGATGATAATTTTTACGATTGGGAAATGCAACACTTTTTTAATTAATGCATTCATTGTTTCTTTTGATTTTTTGTATTTAAAAATTTTATACAAATAAAACTCCTTAATACCTTTATGGCAAGTACGTACAATAAAGTAGCCTACATACCAAAAAGGTAGTATTGTTGATTATCAGTATTTTAAAATTTGAAATAGATGAAGAATAATATCAAAAAAGCACATTGTGCAGTTGATTATGCTTTCCAACGCATCGGTGGAAAGTATAAGGCCCGAATTTTATGGGTATTGCGCGATGGCTTTTTAAGATATGGGGAATTGAAAAGAGCAGTGGTGGGTATCACACCAAAAATGCTTACCCAAACGCTCAAAGAATTGGAAGCCGATGAACTGATTTGTAGAAAGGTTTATTTAGAAGTTCCGCCGAAAGTTGAATATTCACTTACGGATACAGGAAAAGAATTAATTCCGTTTATTGCTCAAATGAAAAGTTGGGGTGAAAGGCAAATGTCAACAAATTGAAACTTACAACTAAACACAATCATCCTATTTACAAAAACTTTTGGAAACTTTCGGAACTTTCCAAAAGTTGATTCGCAACGTCTCCTCGTTACCTCGTGAGACATTGCGGAGAACTTTTTTCTGGTAAGACCATGCAGAGAAGAAATATTAGACACTTGTTTTATCGTTTTTACTTAACTCCAAATTTATTTCTGAAAGATTAAAGAGTGTTCGCATGATATCCCACATAGCGATTGTACTAGTAATAAAAAGAGTTAGGTTTACGGTTTCAGGTATTTTTAATTCTTCAACATCCCAGCCAAAAGGATTAGTCACTTCTCTAGCGATAGTAAAATAAATAACAATAATAATTGAATAAAAAATTAGCCAAATATCACCTTTTATTTCTTTGAACCCGCACACAAGTTTCTTATAAATTTCCATTTTATCTTCAGGAGTAAACTTTTCAACACTTTCAACTTTAGATTTTAAGTCAGACACCATTGACAACCCAAATGTATAAATTGTCAACGCAAAACCAATTAAGACGCCGAAATATGTAAAAAGGTTTGTAGTATCAAAAACTGAGTAGGACGAAATCGATGTGTTACAAACTATAAAGTTTGATATTATACTAATTATTATAAAAATAAAAACAGTTAAAAGAATCTTATTATTCTTCATCTTCTCTCGTTTCAAGTTTATTTATAGATTCAAGTTTATCCGATATATTTTTTAATTCTTCATCAGTATATCTTTCTTCCTTTTTTCGCTCGATGTATGTCTTTGCGGTATCGATTTCGCTAGTTTTAGTTTCTACTACCCCATTTTTTTTATACTTAAGAAGATATTTTCCTCCAACTTCACGAACATATTCAATCCAGCCTCCTAAGGCCTCTTTCACAACTCTTAGCTTACCTTCCTTATTTTTAAAAGATATATCAAATTCCTCGTTATTTGTCGTGTCTTTAATTTGTTGTAAAATATCTCGTGTATGTTGATGACCAAAAAAAGGCATATTTGGAGCATTCAATACAAGAGAAAGCTCAAATATTTCGTCCGCAGATTCTACATAACTCCAAAATTTCTTTTTTGAAACTAATGGATAAATATTTACTACATAATCATATACCCTCATATTACTTCGAAAATAGTCTGCAAGCACCTCTACAGAATTCTCAATTGATTGGAAAACTGATACATTTCTTTCAACCAAAATAATTTGATTGATTGTATCAATTATTACATAAACGTATTTCGCTTCTTTGATATTATGAACCTCAATATCGCTATCGCCTTCAACATAAATATTCTCATATGTTTCTTTAGCATACTTAACAATAAATAAATCATTAGTGTTTTGGAATCCATAGAATAGATATCTTTTACTCCCCTTTCGCCATTCTGTTTTAGTATTGTTAGCTAAACTAGCAACAAACTCTTTCATTAACTCCTCTTTACTTTTATTAATTTCATTTGGGAACAAAGATTGTTGATGAATAGGAGTAACTAAATATCTATATGCAAAAAAAGGCGAACGTTTTTCAATCATATTGACATGTTTAAATCAAGCATTTATAAGTAAAAAAAATCTAACTTATTGAGTCAAATATTTATTTATTTTTAAAGTAATAAAAGTTGCATCTAAAGTTTTTTTATTTCAGGCCTACTAGTATTTTAGAAAAAAATTATCAAGCTTTTCAAAGCTAAATAAAATTCGATAGTATCAATTTTCTAATCAATCCGATCCAAATGGATAACTTTCATTAACATGAGTAGTACTCATTCAAAACTATCTAAAGTCATTATTATCTCGCTGAACTCAGCTAATACCTTTCTCTTTTGTGCTATAAACTCTTCGGGACTATTAAATTGCCTTCGTAAATAAACTCTCAATACATGAACTTCACATTCAAGTATTTGTAGCTCCTTATTAAAAGTCTTCCAATCAGATTCCAATCGATAATCAGAATCAACTTTTCTAACTATTTTAATTTTAGACTTTTCATAATCCTTAAAAACTTTATTTGGGAAAATATCTACTGTCGCATCTATGCCTATTTTTTCAAGTTTAGAAACAACTTCAAAAGCTGTTTTTTTAATATCTACGAGTTTTTGACCTATATCAAATTTCTTATCTGGCGTGATAACTATCTTTTTTTGATAAACCCGTTTCCACAATCTTCGGTTTAGAAGTTCATCTAAAACCTTTGACTCTTTATCTGTCTTAATATTTTTTTTAAGTAAACTCCATAAAAAAAGCTCATCAGAATATTCCCAGTAGAACGATTCAAGTTCAAAGTAGTTTTTTGCTTGTAAAATTGGTCTAGAACTATCAAGTTTTCTACAAGCAAAATCTAGCATACAATTTGCCGACCTATTTGTTTTATGAAAGTATACTTGATTATACAAATGAGTTCTTGATTGTATAAATCTTATAACCGAGTCAATCCCGCTTTCTTTAATAGCCAAATTTACTTTGCCTTTATAGTATACTGGAATAAATGACATTAGAAGCCTACTTAAATCATAAAGCCCATACTTTACACCTGAAAAATAACTGTCTCGATATAAATAATCCATTCTATCGGCATCCAAGGGAAAGCTAGATATTATCGAGTTAAAAAAATCAGTATAATCTATACCATTAAATTCAATCTTTTCTATTGCATTAAACTTAGGCTCAATCATTTTTATAATTCGACCTGGATTTAGTGCATTTATTAGAGATATTTGAGCTTCATTAAATTTTCCGTTTGACTGACTTGTATTTTTTTTAAGATCATCTAGAATTTTAATTATGAAAACGCATGAAACAACTTCGTGTTCAATTTTTAATTTCTCATCCCCCTTTAAAAGTTGTTCAAAATTATTTATGTAGGGTGCAAAAATTTTTTCAGTTTTTAATATTTCGAGTAAGTTTTCACCAGTAATCGTATATTGATCAAACTTATGAGACATTGGACCGTGACCCACATCATGAAGTAGGGCTGCAAGTCTAAGTTCTTGAATTAACACGCCTTCATTATCACCTAGCTCATTTCTTGTTGAGAAAAATTTAAAGTCGGTTGTCTCTTGAACTTTATACTTTTGCTTTTTATAAAAACCTGTTTCAAAATTATCATTAGAATTCAGGTAAATTTGGTGTGCTAAATTCATTACCCCAATAGAATGTTCAAATCTTGTATGATTTGCACTTGGGAAAACAAGGTATAAAAAAGTATTTTGTTTAACTCTCCTAAGTCTATTAAAGGGCTTTTGGCCTAGTACCCATTTCTCAATTTCTGATAATTTTATTAATCCATGAATTGGGTCTAAAATATTTCCTGTGTACATATTTGATTAATGTTGTTAGATATTATTACATGCTAATTCATAAATGCGCGAACCTTCAATACCCTTAATCAATCACACAATATCTCTCGCCTTTGTTGATCATTCAACCAACCCCTCACCTTCTCACAAACCACTCCAATCTCCCACACTCTTCACAAGCGAAGCAGTTTGCAGAGCGGTCTGCCCAATCAAAACCAAAGAAGGCAGAGATAGAGCTGTTGAGTAAAACTTTTTTGGTCCAAAAACGGTCATGTCCGCAATGTGGGCATACCAATGCTTTGCCATGCACTACAATAGACTGCGCTTCCTGTTGTTTGAATAATTTCATACACAAGTTGGTTTAACCGTTACGGTAGTAAACGATACGATTTTCTCTATGGGGAGGGAAAAAAGATGGGGGAACACTAATGTAATACTTTTTCCATATGTCTGTATGTTTTCTTCGAAAAATTTCCGAAGCGGCTTAAAGTATTGGCCGTACCATCCTCGCAGATCCTTCGGTCTTGCTTCGAGGTTTCTTCGGGAGTTCTTCGAGACTTCTCGAAGGATTCCCGAAGCGGCTTCGAGCATTCTCGAAGAAACCTCGAAGGATCTACGGCTGAAATACAGCTAATATCCATGCCCGCCCAGAGTCTTATACTGTCTTGTACTGAAAAAACTTTACAGGTGAGGGATGTTATACTGCTCTGGCTTTACAGTTTTTGGGATCGTACTGTATCAGCTTTACAGTTTTCACAATCGTACTGATGTAGCTTTATATCATGTGTAGCAAAGTTTATTCGCATGTACAATGTAATTCAGTCATCCTGAGCAAAGCGAAGGATGAACCGCAGATTTTTTATGATGTCTTATGATAAACAGATCAGCGAACATCATAAAAAATCATAAAAAATCTGCGGTCCATCCTTTTCCATTCCTAGCACAAAAAATGCAAACACATTTAAAGCCCGATACAGCCGTTGTAATTTCAAAAACATATCAAGCTCCCAAAAAGAAAACATCCTCGATTTTCATTCGATAAAACTACCCTTAGAATGACTGTTGCAGATTAAAGAGCCTATCATTCTGAGATTACCTAGTACACTCCACCTAACAATACCCAGCAGATACAGAGGGGATACTCAGGGGATACCGTACAGATACCGTATAGATACTCTAGTCTAGTCCTTATCTCTTTTAGCAAATTTAGCAAAATGCAAAACCGGCTAACATTTTTAGCCGGAGAACGTAGATTTTTGATACAAAAAGGTTGTTCATCGATGCATAGCCACCTATTCTCCATGTGCAACCCCTCCGGGGTTGGCGGAAATCAAAAATCATTGGTTTTTCTACAGTCTGTTACCCCTCCGGGGTATTTTTTGGGTGTGAGAAACCTTATTTCTTATTTCTTATTTCTCTGTTCCTTATTCCCCTCCTTCGTCGGGGTGACGCAAAAAAAACTGTGGCTCCCCCAAAGAGAGCCACAGCCAATAAAATACCTAGTACCCAGTACCTAGCACCCAGCACCTAATTCCTCCTCCCTCCAGCACGTCCATTCTGCTCCACTTCCTTATTCATCTCTTCAATATCTGTTTCAGAACGTCCGGTCTTATCGCCTAACAGGTGTTCTGCGAAATAATCGGCTTGTCTCCAGAAGAAATATTCTGTCATATCACCGTAACCGTGACGTTGTCCGGGTAAGATCACCAGGTCAAAACGTTTGTTGGCGCGGATCAATGCATTCGCCATACGAATAGTGTTGGCTGGGTGTACGTTGTTATCGATATCACCATGCGACAACATCAGTTTTCCTTTCAGGTTCTTCGCCAGATCAGGATTCTTTTCGATGCTGTACAAGAAAGAAGTATCGCCTTTATCGCTGATCACTTCTTTAACACCATGGTGTTGTTCACTCCACCAACGGTTGTAAACTGCGTTATCATGGTTGCCTGCAGATGATACTGCTACCTTGAAGAAATCAGGGTATACCAACATTGCAGCCGTACTCATAAAGCCACCACCTGAGTGACCATGAATACCTACTCTATCGATATCGATGTATTTGTAACGATCAGCGAGTTGTTCTGCTACTGCTTTCTTATCCGCTAAACCATAATCGCGCAGGTTACCATAACCATAGTTGTGGTACCATTTGCTACGAGCAGGGTGTCCACCACGGTTACCCAAAGTGATCACCACAAAACCCATTTGCGCCAAACGATCTGTTCTATCAAAACCACGACCAAAAGCTTTGTTCACCGCTTCTGTTTGTGGACCGGGATATACATACTCGATCAATGGATATTTTTTGGTGCTATCAAAATCAAATGGCTTGTACATCACACCATAGATATCGGTGATACCATCATCTGCTTTTGCTTTGAATATCTCAGGGAATTTGTATCCGGAAGCAAAGAGAGAGGTGAAATCAGCAGTCTCCAGATCCATGATCTTCTTACCATCTGCATTGTACAATACCGATTTAGGAACGGTATTCACACGAGAAAAGTTATCGATGAAGAAACTATTGCCATCATTCATACGCATGGCATGATCGAAGTCTCCTGCATTCAACAGTTTCAATCCGGTACCATCAAAATTCACGCGATAAGCATGTAAGTAGTAAGGATCTTCACCTGCTTCTTTACCATTGGCAGAGAAATACAATACACGTTTGGTTTCATCGATACCCAAAATAGCTTCACAGTGGTATGCACCTGAAGTGATCTGATTTTTCAGCTTACCATTTTCATCATACAGATAAAAATGAGCCCATCCATCACGCTCACTCCAGTGAATGAATTCTTTACCACCATTGATCAACCCAATACGGGCGATCTCGATATAGGTATTGAAACGCTCTTCTACCACAGGCTTCACAGTACCGGTAGCCACATCTGCTACACAAACATCAATGCGCTTTTGATCGCGGCTGGTACGGGTGAAGTAGAATTTATCTTTGGTACCTAACCATACAGAAGGTCTCCAGTCATCATCACGGGTATTGACTTTTCCGGGATCAGACCATACCGCTACTGCCTGGTCTTTGAACTGAGACACATTCAATTCTTTGCTGCTCTTATTCGCAACATCAAATAAATACAGATGATCGGTAGGTGATTCTTTTTCACCCGGCATCCAATATTTATACGTCTCCAATGTTGGACGAGGACTCGCCACACTATTGATCACCCAAAGGTTTTTCACTTTGCGGTTGTCAACACGACGTAATGTGAAATATTTAGAATCAGGAGACCAGAGCGCGAAAATGGATTTTCTTTTTTTCGCTTCTTTTTCTTTCTCATCATCGGTCATACCACTGCCGGAAAGATTACCATCGTTGTAGTAACCGTATCCATCAATACCATCAGAAGTCAATGCATATTCTACAATGGTAGAATCGTTTTCATTTTTCAGCGCTTTCTCATAATTGGCTTTGTCCATCCAGTAGATATTGTAGTTCTTACCGAATACAATGACGTTACCATCAGGAGAGATATTCGCCCAACTAGGTTTTCTTTTTGGCTTCTTGAAATCAGACAGTTCAATCAGCTCACCTGTCTGCAGGTTGTATTCAAAATAAAATACTTTCTTCGCAGGCGTAGCAGCAGCTGCACCGGCAGCACCACGACGACCGGTGGTAGCCGTATCTTTTTTCACTTCATCCTGCGTGCTTTTTACTTCAAACTGGATCCAGTTTTCATCGCGTACAAAACGCATACTGTCGAGTCCGAGGTTTTGCGCATCAAAAGGATCTTTTACGATACGGGTAATCTTAGCAGCCAGATCTGCATTGTTGAACAACTCTTTCTTCTCTCCTTTTACCGGATCCACGATGAACCACTTCTTACCTTCTGTGGTCTCATACATGTACCAGAATTTGTCTGAATTTTTGAGCCAGTGTGGATCAACAGCCGTACTGAAGATCATTTTGCCCAACTTCTTGGGAGAAAAACGGGCCGCTAATGCATAGTTGGCCTTGGTAACAGGTGTTTGTTGTGCAGTAACAGCAAAGGCTAATAGCAGCCATACTGACAACAGCAGGAATTTTCTCATACAGTTATTTCGTTTTGACGAGCTGAAAATTAGGGCAAACGTTTTAAACGACCCAATTGGATGGATGAAAATTCGGTGAAGGAGGCGGAGAGGCAGGTGATGGGTGATGGGTGCTAGGTGCTAGGTACTAGGTGCTGGGTTCTGGGTAGAGTTTTTTTGCGCGGCGGGTTACATATTTGAATAATCCCGACCACCCCATACCTAGTACCCAGCACCTAGTACCTAGCACCCAATTCCCAAAAACACTATGTTTACACCCAAATTCACAACGATGTTTGCTTTTACGACAGATCGATCTTATGCACAACAGGCGGATGCTGCTGATGTATTGGCGGGATTTAAAAAGGAGTTCCATTTTCCGGTAAAAGATGGGCGTGAAGTGATCTACTTCTGCGGCAACTCACTCGGATTACAACCTCGCTTGGTACAATCTGCTATTGAAACAGAATTGACTACCTGGCGTGAGTTGGCGGTGGGTGGATATTTCAATGGTACCAATCCATGGTTGTATTATCACCAGTATTGTATCCCTACCCTTGCAAAAATGATGGGTGCTAAAGAGAATGAGATCACGGTGATGAATGCACTAACAGTGAATCTTCATTTGTTGATGCTGAGTTTTTATAGACCAACTGCTACTCGTTATCAAGTGATCATGGAAGCAGGGGCTTTTCCCTCCGATCAATATGCAGTGGAGACATTGGTGAAGCATTTCGGGTTTGATCCGAATGATGCCATCATTGAGATCGCACCAAGAGCTGGTGAAAAAACATTAAGAACAGAAGATATCCTTTCGCTCATTCAATTTACCGGCGATTCTTTGGCGATGGTATTGTTTGGCGGCATCAACTATTATACCGGACAACTCTTCGATCTGGCATCCATCACCAAAGCAGCACATGCCTCGGGCGCCATTGCCGGGTTTGATTTGGCGCATGTGGCTGGTAATGTTCCTATGCAATTGCATGATTGGAATGTTGACTTTGCCGTATGGTGTTCTTATAAATATTTGAATGCCGGTCCGGGTGCCATTGGTGGTGTCTTTGTGCATGAAAAGCATGCCGGCAATGCAGACACTCCTAGACTCGCAGGCTGGTGGGGCAATGATGAGAAGACACGTTTCAAAATGGAAAAAGGTTTTATTCCTAAGACCGATGCCAGTGGATGGAATATCAGTACTTCTCAGGTATTCAATACAGCAGCACTCAAAGCTTCTTTGGAATTGTTTGAAAAAGCAGGCCTCGATAACCTGAGAAAGAAAAGTTTGCATTTGACGGCTTATCTGGAGTATCTATTGCAACAATTACCGCAATTAAATTTTGAGATCATTACTCCATCCGATCCTGAACAGAGAGGTGCACAGTTGTGTTTGTATTTTAAAGAAAGAGGAAAAGAAATCCATGATAAGATGATCAGTAGCGGCATCATTGTTGACTACAGAGAGCCCGGTGTCATCCGTGTTGCTCCAGCCCCTATGTATTGCAGCTTTGAAGATGTGTATCGGTTTTATGAGATTTTGAAGACTAATTTTTAGTTTTTGATATTCATGCTGTGTAACAAATTGATCATTGACTATAATTCAATCACGTTATAAATGGAACGCAGATTATCATGATCATCATGATGATCATGATAATCCGTGTTCCATTTGAGTTTACAATAGCAGGTTGTATCTTTAAACCATGACAAAACATTATTTCAGCTACCTCGCTTTAGGAGATTCTTATACCATTGGAGAATCGGTTCCCTTGCATGAGGGCTTCCCCTATCAAGTCGTACAACGCTTACGAAAAAAGGGTTTGCATTTCCATGCACCTGAAGTAGTGGCTAAGACCGGCTGGACAAGCTTTGAACTGGCAGATCATATCCTTCACACACAACTGAATGAGCATTATGATTTTGTAAGTCTGCTGATCGGTGTCAATAATCAATACAGAGGATTACAAATCAGTGAATTTGAAAATGATTTTGAATACTTGTTAAAGAAAGCCATCTATTTCGCCAACAATAAACCGGAAAAAGTCATTGTACTCTCTATTCCTGATTGGGGTGTGACTCCCTTCGCAGCAGAAAGAGACACCAACAAGATCAGTCAAGAGATTGATGCATTCAATAAAGTCTGCGAAGACAAAGTCAAAAAACTCGGCGGACATTTTATTGATATCACCACCCAAACCAGATTAGCCAAAAACGATGAAAGTCTGCTGGCATCAGACAAACTTCACTACTCCGACAAATCTCACGCAGTGTGGGCAGAAAAAGTAGCAAGCACCATTGAAAAGAATCTTTGATTTTTTGATTGAAGAAAATCAAAATTCAAAAGTAAAAAGTCAAAAAAAATTAAAAAAATCAAAAAATCAAAAAATCAAAGATCAAAAAATCAAAGATCAAAGATCATACTCGATCATTTCTCGTTTCACCGATCCGTCTTTAAAGAATTCGAAGATTGCATAAGCTGGATTGAATCCTTTGAAGGCTCCGCCCCACCAGTTGCCGCTGATGGCGCCGTTGCAGTAGTAATGGATGCCACGATATTCAACCACATCTTGTAAGTGAATATGTCCACTCAAACAACAGCGAATGTTTGGATGATTCCGGAACAGCTCTGTTAATGCAAAAGAGTCAGTATGTAATAAGGCTCTTGAAATTTTCCGATCACCGTTGTCTTCTGTTTTATCAAAAAAGAATCCGGATACAAATGATACGATGGGAATATGCGAGGCAATACAGATATGGATGTTGGGATCTGTTGTTGCAAGTTCATTTTTTAGCCATTGCATTTGCTCATCATCTATTTTGGCAATGTATCCGCCATTGTTTTCATGCGCACTATCCAGGATGATGAATTTCCAGTTGTCTTTGATAAAGCTGTAGTAACGTCCGGGTATTTGATGTTGTTGAACGGCCCATGCTTTATTGTACAAAGGATCTGCTTTGATCTCAGGTTCTGTCATTTGCCAGCCCCATGCATCGTGGTTACCAATGCAGTGATACATGGGCAACTTATTTTCTTCCGCCAATATTTTATTCCACAAAGCCCACTGTTCTTCTACTTTGGCTTTGGTAGCTTTCATCGCATCCATGATGGCATCACCGCCATTGAGAATGAAATCCACCTTAGGTTTTAATGCATTCACATGTTTGAATGCACGCTGCATCCCCTGCTCAGGCACCGCACCCGATTTGATATGTACATCCGTCATAAAAGCAAATCGAATGGCAGCTTTGGCATTGGTGGCAGCCAATCCACTCAAAGGCAAAGCGGAAACTGCTGCAGCTGAAAGTGCTGATTGTTGGAGAAAGTTTCTTCTATTCATGTGGGGATTTATTTAGGCTAGCATACAATTACTTCGGACAGCTTATCCTACGACCCGTTTTTTCACCGCGGAGAATAAGAGAAATAGAGATTTCGCAGAGGTTATTTCATATACTGCAAAATTTTCAGAGCCAAAATAAACGCTGCGTTACTCTGCGCCCAACTCCGCGTCACTCTGCGGTAAAAATCATTTCAAATATTTCGCCATTTCCAACTGATAACCAGCAGCCACTTTAGTTGCGGCCAAAGCAAAATCTTCTCCACCATCAGCAAAAATGATCGCTCTGCTGGCATTGACTAATAATCCGGCATCTGTATTCAATCCATATTTGGATACTTCTTCCAAACTGCCGCCTTGTGCGCCAACACCGGGCACGAGTAAAAAATGATCGGGGATTATTTTACGAATATCAGCCAGATCACTGGCTCTGGTAGCACCTACTACAAACATGAGATTATCAGGAGATCCCCATTTGCATGTGGTTTCCAATACTTGTTCATACAATTGTTTCCCTTGTTGCTCCGCCAATGACAAACGCTGAAAATCAAAACTGCCCGCATTGGATGTGAGTCCGAGTACGATCGTCCATTTGTCTTTGTATTCTAAAAATGGACGAACACTATCTTCTCCCATATAAGGAGCTACTGTAACGGCATCAAAAGGTAATATCTCAAAAAAGGTTTTGGCATATTGAGAAGAAGTATTGCCAATATCTCCGCGTTTTGCATCTGCAATGGTGAAATGTGTAGATGGAATATACGCTAATGTTTCCTGCATGATCTCCCACCCTTTGATACCCTGCGACTCATAAAACGCCGTATTGATCTTATAAGAAACACAATGATCTTTCGTGGCATCAATGATCGCTTTATTGAAGATCAATACACCATCCTGTTGGTCTTGTAAATGCTTGGGGATTTTCAGCGGATCAGTATCCAATCCAACACAGAGATAAGATTTCTTGGAACGTATTTGGGCTACTAGTTCTTGGCGGGTCATGCACAAAAATAAGAAATAAGGAATAAGAAATCAGAAAGGCTGACATACCCGTATTACCTAAAAATAAATAAGCATATCCAATCACTTCCTCATTCCTCATTCCTCATTCCTTATTCCTTATTCCTTATTTCTCATTCCTTATTTCATGTTTCTTATCTTGCACCTAAACCCTTCAGAATGGAAAAACAACCGATGTATTACGGCACTTATCTGGGATTGGATAAGGTGTTAGATGCCCAACATCCCGTAAGTTTTCAGTCCGGCAATGAGCCTGCGCATGATGAAATGCTGTTCATTATTATTCATCAGGCCTATGAACTGTGGTTCAAACAAATATTATTTGAACTGGATTATATCACCGGCGTTTTCAGTAAAGAGAAAATCAACGATAACTCAGAAGATATGAATCTGGTACGTCACAGATTACATCGTATCATTCACATTCTTCAACTATTAAATAAACAAGTGGAGGTTCTGGACACCATGACCCCACTTGATTTTCTGGAGTTCAGGAATTTATTGACTCCTTCTTCCGGTTTTCAAAGCAAACAATTCAGACTCATCGAAGCGAGACTAGGATTGGAGCTGGACAATCGTCACCATAAAGATTATTACAAGCGTACCAATGAAGGAGGTTTTACACAAACCGATTATCAACACATCACCGATACAGAAGAAAAACCACATTTGCTAACATTGGTCAACAATTGGTTAGAACGCATCCCTTTTTTCAGAGAAGATTTTTGGCAAG
The DNA here is from genome assembly GCA_943368425.1 of Brevundimonas vancanneytii. Taxonomy (GTDB): domain Bacteria; phylum Bacteroidota; class Bacteroidia; order Chitinophagales; family Chitinophagaceae; genus Sediminibacterium; species Sediminibacterium vancanneytii_A. Next base: position 416,963 of record CALRLC020000001.1, on the reverse strand, counting down.
GGTATGTATCCAAAACACCTAATGGTAAACACCATCCTTTTTGGAACGATTACAGAGCGGTGTATGCTGCCGGGTTAACCGAGCGTGAAAAAAATAAGATACATGAATTTGATTGGGTCTTTTTTGAAGACAATGCAGCGGGTTTTTCCGAAGAACAATTGGCTTCATTGAAAACCAGTTTCTCTCCTACTGCTTTACGTTCTGCATTGTTCATCATGTTGTATCGAGATTTCCCTTTGTTCCAAACATCTTATCAGGTATTGGATGCATTGATCGAGATTGACCATTTGATGAGTAACTGGCGTCACAAACACCTCATCATGGTTCGCAGAATGATCGGTATGCGTGTGGGTACCGGAAACACATCCGGTGCCGGATACCTCGAAGGCGCATTAAATAAACATTATGTTTACCGGGATCTATCCGGCTTGTCTACCTATCTCATCGAAAGAAAAAAACTACCCGCACTACCGGATACCTTGATTCGTAATCTCGGTTTTCAGTTGTAAGGAATTGCCACTGAGGACACTGAAGTCCACTGAAATTTTTCTGTGTATTTCAGTGTCCTCTCCGAAGGGAGTCCTTTGGACAGTGGCAATAAAAAACCTATCTTAGACATCCCCTTCCGATCGTTAAACTGTAATGCTTAACGAACAAACCCATTAAGGAATTTGTTTCTGAATTTAATTCATCATTCTTAAACCCTTGTCATGTTGCGTATCAGACAAACACTCGTCTTTTTGCTTGTAGCCCTATTGGTACAAGCTCAGTCAGGATCAGATGTCAAACTGGGTATCGATCCTAAAGTCAAAATTGGGAAACTGAGTAATGGTCTTACCTATTATCTACGTAAGAACATCGAACCAAAAAACCGTGCAGAGCTAAGACTGGTAGTGAATGCCGGATCGATACTAGAGTCTGACAAGCAGCTCGGTCTCGCTCACTTTGTGGAGCATATGGCTTTCAATGGTACCAAGAATTTCAAGAAACAAGAACTGGTAGATTTTCTGGAAAAAAGTGGCGTAAACTTTGGCGCCGATCTGAATGCCTATACCAGTTTTGATGAAACAGTGTATGAGCTTCAAGTTCCCACAGACAGTATCCAGGTCTTTAAAAAAGCCATGCAGATATTGGAAGATTGGGCACATCAGGTAAGTTTTGAACCGGTTGAAATTGATAAAGAGCGTGGTGTGATCGTTGAAGAATGGAGATTGGGACGTGGTGCAGATGCAAGGCTTCGTGATAAATTTTTTCCTGTGATCCTGAAAGGTTCTCAATATGCTAAACGCTTACCCATTGGAACCAAAGAGAGCATTGAAAAATCTCCTTACAGTGAACTAACAAAATTCTATAAAGACTGGTACCGTCCGGATCTGCAAGCGGTGATCGTGGTAGGTGATATTGATATCGCAGCAACTGAAAAAATGATTCAAGATCATTTCGGTAAAATTCCTGCTGCCAAAACACCTAAACCCAGAACCAAATTCGGCGTACCTGCATTTCCTGAAACCAGAACCTCTATCCTTACAGATGCTGAACAGCCGTATAATGTTGTGCAAGTGTATTATTTACGTCCAGAGATCAAAGCTTCTAAAACTGAAAAAGAATATAGAGCCGGTATGGTGAGAAATCTGTTCAATCAGATGATCAGCAGTCGCTTGGAAGAGATCGCACAAAAACCGGAAGCTCCCTTCCTGTTTGGCAGCAGTAGCTATGGCTCTTTTATTGGTGATAAAGATGCTTTTAGTTTGATCGCTGTTGCGAAAACGGCTAAAGATATTGAAGCATCCATCAAAACATTATTGACAGAGAATGAAAGAGTGAAACAATATGGTTTTGCGCAAACTGAATTGGATCGCGCTGTGAAAAGCACTTTATCTCGCATGGAAAATATGTACAATGAAAGAGATAAAACCAAATCAGTAGAGCTCTTGCAAGAATATGTTAGAAACTATTTGAAAGACGAATCGATTCCGGGAATTGAGAAAGAGTTTGAAATGCATCAGAAATACCTGCCAACCATTCAATTGGCAGAAGTGAATGCCTTGATCAAAGATTGGATCACTACGGAAAATAGATCTGTTGTGATCACTGCTCCTGAAAAAGAAAAAGCAGATCTGATGACGGCTGATCAGGTTACTGCTTTACTCAATCAACCCATTGGTAAATTGGATGCCTATGTTGATAAAGTAACCAAAGGGGCTTTATTACCGGTTGAACCTACTGCAGGAAAAGTGGTGAGCGAGAAAAAATATCCTTCGATCGAAACCACTGAATGGACATTATCCAATGGCGCAAAAGTGATATTGAAACCCACCCAATTCAAAAATGATGAAGTACAGTTCTCTGCCATCAGCTGGGGTGGTTCTTCTTTGTATGACGACAAAGACTATGTCAATGCAGCCAATGCATCTATTATCGCTTCTATTGGTGGTATTGGAGATTTTGACATTCAGGCTTTACAAAAAGAACTGGCAGGGAAAAATTGCTTTGTATCGCCTTCAGTTGCGAACTACATGCAGGGATTGAATGGTAACAGTACCACCAAAGACCTTGAAACCGCTTTCCAATTGTTGCATGGTTATTTTGTAGCACCCAGAAAGGATGCCAATATGTTTGAAGTGATCAAACAACAAATGAAAGTGCAGTTGGCGAATAAAGACAAAGACCCTGCTTCTGTTTTTGCAGATTCTGTGAACTATATCATGGGCAACTACCACCCGAGAAGAAAACCATTCTCGATGGAAACGATGCAACAATTGGAATTGGATCGTGCATTTGACATTTATAAAGAACGTTTTAGCAATGCGGGACAATTCACCTTCACATTTGTTGGAAATTTTGAGTTGGAGAATATCAAAGCACTCGTAGAGAAATACATCGCCTCTCTCCCATCAACCAATAAAAAAGAACAGTGGAAAGATGTAGGCATTCGTTATCCCAAAGGTGTTGTCACGAAAGTGATCAGAAAAGGAAAAGAGCCCAAAGCCAGTGTACGTTTGGCATTTACCGGAGAAGTGAGCGAGATCAGTGATCTGGATGAAATGCAGGTGGGACAACTAACCAAAGCACTTGCGATCAAATTAAGAGAAGTATTACGTGAAGATGCCGGCGGTGTGTATGGTGTAGGTGTTGGAGGAGGTTTCAACCGTGAACCCATCAACAGTTATGGTATTACCATTCAATTTGGTTGTGCACCTGAAAATGTAGACAAACTGGTGGCATTGGTAATGGAAGAAATCAAAAATACCAAAGCCAATGGTGTTCCTGCTGTGAATATTGAAAAAGTAGTAGCAGAACAAACCAGAAGTCTGGAAAATGATATCAAAGAGAATAATTTCTGGCGCTTTAGACTCGAACAGAATTTCTTCCGTGGCACTGATCCAACACAGATTTTACAAACAGCTGATAAGATCAAACTGATCACAGTGGACAAAACAAAAGAATTGGCAAATAAATTATTCAATGAGAATAATCTGGTGAAGTTGATTTTGTTACCGGAATAGTATTCTCTTCTCAAATGAAAAGTCCTTGAAATAATACTCAAGGACTTTTTTATTGCCACAGAGGGCCACAGACAATATATTCAGTGTACTTCATTACCCTCTCCGAAGGGAGTCCTTTGGACAGTGGCAATAAAAATCAAAAACTACTTACTCTTCTCCATCGGCAAATCCGGCAACCTGCTCCATTCTTGTAAAGATCCATCATAAATGCGCATGGGATAGCCCAGTATGCGTCCGGCCAAATACACCACACTGGCGGTTTGTCCGATAAAACAATACCCGATCATCTGTTTATTCTTATCCGTATTTACTTTATCAAAATAGGCTTGTAATTCAGCAACCGGTTTGATACAGGTGAAACTATCGATCAAATCAGGGAAAGGTAGATTCAACGCACCGGTAATATGTCCATCACGAGGATTGCCTGTTGGGTCTCCATCATAAAATCTTTTAAGTCGGGCATCCACTACTAGTTTATCCTTTTTAAGCAATGCATTTTGTACATAGTTTTTGTCTACCAATAACTGCATATACTTAGCCGTGAAGTTGCCTTTATTGACAACAGGAGAAGCACCGGTGACCACATCATAATGAAAGTATTTCCATGCTTCTAGTCCACCATCCAATAAACTTACTTGTCCATACAATCCCAAATGCTCAAGGGTAAGAAACATTCTGGCAGTAACAGTGATATCTGCTCTGGTAAAAACCAACACCACATGTGATTCCTTATTGATACCCAAAGATTGTAAAACACGATTGGCGACTTCAATTGCAGGGGCATTGAAATTACCTTCAGGTGAATGCGCCGCCAACCAATCGGGCCATAAAAAACGAGCTCCAGGAATATGCTCTTTCTCAAAATCGAGTCTGATAAAATTGGCTTGTAAAATGACCACATTTTTATCTGTCCGATGCTCTTTTAGCCATTGCGCATCCACTAAAACAGGAACAGGATTGGATGTTGCAAATGAAGTGATCGAAATGGATATGGCCAATAGGATGCACAAAACGGGTTTCATAAGAATGATATTTATGACTAATCTACCACCTGTTGATAAAAACAACCTCAAAAAGTGTTAAACGGCATCGCCACCCTTTCACTTTTGACTTTTCACTTTTGACTTTTGACTTTTCCCTACCTTGCAGCCTCAAAATCTATCCATATGAGTTTTGGTACTTTCTCCTATCCAAGTCCGGCCAATGAGCCTGTTAATAGTTATGCTCCCGGCACTCCGGAAAAAGCAGCACTGAAAAAAGCCATTGCTGATCTCAAAAAGAAAACACTGGATATCCCTATGTATATCGGTGGCAAATCTGTGAAGACCGGCAAGAAAGTGGCGATCCACCCTCCACATGAAATTGCTCACACATTAGGACATTTTCATGCAGGTGAGGAAAAACATGTACATCAAGCCATTGATGCGGCATTGAAAGCAAAGGATGCTTGGACTGAAATGAGTTGGGAGAACAGAGCACATATCTTTTTGAAAGCGGCAGATTTGCTGGCTACGAAATACCGTTATATGATGAATGCAAGTACCATGCTCGGACAAAGCAAAAATGCTTATCAGTCTGAGATCGATAGTACTTGTGAATTGATCGACTTCTTACGTTTCAATGTTCACTTCTTAAGTGAGATCTATAAGCAACAACCGGTATCAGCACCCGGCATGCATAACCGCATGGAATGGCGTGCATTGGAAGGATTTGTACTCGCAGTAACTCCTTTCAACTTTACAGCGATTGGTGGTAACCTTCCTACCTCTGCTGCAATGTGTGGCAATGTAGTAGTATGGAAGCCAGCGAATACACAGATCTATTCTGCACAATTGTTCATGCGTATTTTGAAAGAAGCAGGTTTACCGGATGGTGTAATCAATTTGATTTATGTGGATGGCCCGACCATCGGAAAAGTATGTTTCAATCATCGTGAGTTTGCTGGTGTACACTTTACCGGCTCAACAGGTGTATTCAATAATATGTGGAAAGTAATTGGTGAGAACATCAGCAAGTATCGTTCATATCCACGCATTGTTGGTGAAACCGGTGGTAAAGATTTTGTAATCGCTCATGCAAGTGCCGATGTAGATGCTGTTGTAACGGCGTTGGCCAGAGGTGCTTTCGAGTATCAGGGACAAAAATGTTCTGCTGCTTCACGTGCATATCTGCCGGATAATATCGCAGCAGAAGTAAAACAGAAACTGGTTGCTACTTTGAAGACCATGAAAATGGGAACGGTTGAAGACTTTACCAATTTTATCAACGCCGTAATTGATGAAAAAGCATTCAATAGCATCACGAAATATATTGATGGCGCTAAAAAAGATAAAAAAGCAAAGATCATTGCCGGTGGTAACTACAGTAAGAAAGATGGCTACTTTATTGAACCTACCATTATTGAAACCTCTGATCCGAAATACAGAACCATGTGTGAAGAGATCTTTGGACCGGTATTGACCATCTACACTTACAAAGCCAATGAGTTTGAAAAAACATTGGATCTGGTGAATAATACTTCTGATTATGCATTAACAGGTGCAATCTTATCACAAGATAGAGCTGCAGTAGAATTAGCGACCAATAAATTGCGTAATGCAGCAGGTAACTTCTATATCAATGATAAACCAACCGGGGCTGTAGTAGGACAACAACCATTCGGCGGTGCACGTGCATCAGGTACGAATGATAAAGCCGGAAGTATGTTGAACCTCTATCGTTGGTTAAGCGCCAGAACCATCAAGGAAACCTATAACCCACCTGTGGATTATAAGTATCCGTTTATGAATGAAGCGTAAAGCAATTTTGGATGTCAGATGTCAAATTTTGACTTTTGACTTTTGCATTATAAACAAAAAGGGAGATGCGGCTATTATTGTCCGCATCTCCCTTTCTTTTTAATTCCTTGCTACTTGATTCCTTAATTCTTCCTTGAACCCTGCCCCTTCTTTCTTGTCTCTTAAATTTTTATTTAGGCAACACAACGCTATCAATCACATGGATCACACCGTTACCTGCTTTCAGATCAGTTGCAGTTACAGTTGATACACCACCATTTTCATCGGTAAGAATTACTTTACCATCTTTCAAAGAAGCAGTTAAAGAACCACCACTTACGGTTTTCACTACTACCTTACCTTTTCCATCCTGAATTGCTTTTACTACTGCAGCAGCATCTAAGTTACCTGCAACAACATGGTAAGTTAAGATCTTAGCCAATTGAGCTTTGTTCTCAGGCTTCAATAAACTTTCTACAGTACCTGCAGGTAGTTTTGCGAATGCCTCATTTACCGGTGCGAATACTGTGAATGGACCGGCACCTTGTAAAGTTTCTACCAATCCTGCAGCTTTAACAGCCGCAACCAATGTTGTGTGGGCTTTAGAACCTACAGCAATGTCTACAACTGTTTTTTGCGCAGATACTGTTGCAAATGCACCCATCAACAAAGCGATGGCAAAAGAGAAAAATTTCATTTTCATGTTTTTAGTTTTTATAGTTTGTGAAGAGAACTACATGTATGCGCATGAAACAGTTCGATTAAATTTTTCTTTTTTAATTTTTTAACAGGAGTGTTGAATGTTTTCAGTTTTTTAAGGTGTTGGGTTAAACGAGAGGTGTTGGGTGCTGGGTACTGGGTAATGGGTAATGGGTAATGGGTATTAGAAGTTTTATATGATATAACAGTCATCTCAACATAACACTTAACAATAAATACCTAGTACCTAGTACCCAGCACCCAACTCCTCTCAACCTTTCCCCACTCAAATATGTTATAACCAAAAAGATAACACATGGCCTATCCAACTTTAGCATTGATCGAAGCGCTGCGTGAAACTGCTAAGCGTTTAGAAGAAGGAGCCCATTACGCATGGGGTAATCATGGATCCTGCAATTGTGGTAATTTATTACAAGTGATCACGGATCTTTCAAAGGAAGAAATATTGACTTATGCTCACTCCGGTATTGGAGAGTGGACAGAATTAGCAGAAGAATATTGTGGGGTGACAGATGCGCCTGTTAGTTTATTGTTGAAGAAATTACAAGAAACGGGTTTGACACCAACCGATATTCATAACCTGGAGTATTTAGAAGATAAAACAGTATTGAATGCCTTACCTGGAGGTTTTGGTTGGTTGAAAAGAAATCAACGTGCGGATGTGATCCTCTATTTCAGAACCTATGCTGATATTTTGGAGGAACAACTGATTGAACAGATTCCATTACCATCTTTTGAGCAGAAAGAGGAACTACAGCCCGTACATGCTTGATATTATATCGCTAAAATGAGAAACCCGGTTGCCTGAATCAGGTAATCGGGTTTGTTTTGTTCAACACCCCCTGAATTTCAATGAATTTTCATGTTTTCAACAGCTAAAGCCTGTTACCCACGTGGCAGGTATTTTTGGGTTTTAACCCCTATATTTGCTCCTCAAAATTTGACCAAGTGCCGACCAAATTCTCAAAAGAAACCTATCTCTACTGGTATGAGCTGATGCAGCTGATTCGCCAGTTTGAATTGAAAGCCGAGGAAATGTATAAAATGGCGGGTAAGATCCGCGGTTTCTTCCATGCCTATGTTGGACAGGAAGCCATTGCCGCAGGGTGTTTGACCGCTACGCAACCTGACGATCCTTTTATTACCGCATACCGCGACCATGGTTTGGCTTTAGCCAAAGGTGTTAGCGCCAATGCTTGTATGGCAGAACTGTACGGTAAAGCAACCGGATGTGCCAAGGGTAAAGGTGGTAGTATGCACTTCTTCAGTCTGGAACATAAATTTTTTGGTGGTCACGGTATCGTAGGTGCTCAAATTGGTACCGGTGCCGGATTGGCATTCGCTGAAAAATACAAGGGTACCCAAAATGTAGTACTCTGCTATTTTGGTGATGGTGCTGCCAGACAAGGTATGTTGCATGAGACATTCAACCTGGCTATGACGTGGAAATTACCTGTAATCTTTATTTGTGAGAACAACAATTACGCTATGGGTACTTCTATTGAACGTACCAGTAACGTAACCGATATTTATAAACTAGCCGATGCTTATGATATGCCTGCCGATAAAATTGACGGCATGACTGCAGAAGCTGTTCATGAAGGTGTAGCAAGAGCGGTGAAAAGAGCCCGTGCTGGTGAAGGTCCTACCCTCTTGGAAATGAAAACTTATCGTTACAAGGGGCACTCCATCTCTGATCCTCAGAAATATCGTTCCAAGGAAGAAGTGGATGAGTACAAAGAACAAGATCCTATTACCAAAGTACGTAACACCATTCTTGAAAATGGATTCGCTACTGAAGAGTTCCTGAACGATATTGACAAACGCATTGATGCTGTTGTTGAAGAAAGCGTTCGCTTCGCAGAAGAAAGTCCATGGCCGGATGACAACGAAGTATTGAAAGATGTATACATCGATCAGAACTATCCTTTTATTGTTGACTAACCTTTTTTAGAAATATATCCCATTCAAAAACGAACAACTAACTAACATGAGTGATAAGCAAGAAGTGATGCAAGAAAATCAGGGCCTCGCAAAAGCACAAGGATTTTGGAAACAGTATCAAAAGATCATCATCGGTGGTATCGCTGCCGTTGTGATCGGCTTTGGTGGCTGGTATGCATACGGTGAATTCATTGTAAAGCCTAAAGAAGAAAAAGCGTCAGAAGCACTCTTCAAAGCAGAAGAATATTTTAGAATGGATTCTTCTAACCTGGCATTGAACGGTGATGGACAAAGTCGCGGAGCTTTGTATGTGATCAAAAACTTCAGTGGTACAAAAGCTGCTAACCTGGCTCATTATTATGCAGGTATCAGCTATTTGAAACTTGGAGATTTTAACAATGCAGTGAAATACCTCAAAGACTTTTCAACTGATGCACAACAAATTCAGTTACTGGCTTTTGGTGCTTTAGGTGATGCTTATGCTGAACTGGGCAAAACAGACGATGCTGTTAGCTATTATAAAAAAGCAGGTACTATTTTTGAAAAAGACGATAATAACTCTGCAGAATATCTTTTCCGTGCAGCGCTTTTACTGGAAACAAAAGGTAAAAGTGCGGAAGCATTGGAACTCTTTAAAGATATCCAAGCGAAATACCCTAAAACCGATAAAGGTTTTCAGGCAGACAGATATATTTATCGTTTAAGCATAGAAAAAAACGATCTGGGAGCTAACTAATGGCAACAAAAGGAAATACTTCATTGAACAAAGGCATCCCTGTTACAAAGGATGCCTTTGTTGTTATCGTGAAAACGGAATGGAACGCGCATATCATCAATAAGCTTGAAGCTGGTGTGAAAAAAGTATTGAAGGCGCAAGGTATCAGTTTCAAAACCTTGGTTGTACCGGGCGCTTTTGAAATTCCATTTGCGGTAAAGAATCATTACGCATATAGTGCAACACCCCCCGATGCCTATATTACATTAGGTACTGTTATTCGCGGGGATACGCCGCATTTTGATTACGTGTGTAAAGCTGTGACCGATGGTGTTGTTCAATTGAACCTTACACTGGATGTACCTGTTGTATTTGGTGTATTGACCGTTGATAACGAAGCACAAGCGATAGAAAGAATCGGAGGCAAACACGGTCATAAAGGCGAAGAAGCCGCCATCACTGCGATTAAAATGATTGCATTGAATCGTAAATTAAAGAACCAAAAGTAAGAGATGCAAGTTCAGTTATTCGTACCCTGTTTTGTGGATCAATTGTATCCGACTGTTGCATTCAATATGGTGAAAGTATTGGAAAAAGCAGGTTGTACGGTTCAATACAACGCCAACCAAACTTGTTGCGGACAACCCGCTTTCAATGCAGGTTTCTGGGGAGAAGCGAAAGATGTTTGTAATAAATTCATTCAAGACTTTAGTGGCTCAGATTATATTGTTGCTCCCAGTGCCAGTTGTGTTGGCTTTGTGAGAAATTATTATCAGAAACTGTATGAATCATCAGCACAGCAACAAACAGTAAAAAAACTCACGGAAAGAATTTATGAGCTTTCTGATTTTCTGGTGAATGTACTAAAAGTGGAAGACCTCGGAGCCTCCTTCAATGGCAAAGTAACTTACCACGATAGTTGCGCTGCCCTTCGTGAATGTAAGCTCAAAGAAGAACCCAGAAAATTATTACGCCATGTAAAGGGATTGGAATTGGTGGAAATGGAAGACAATGAAACCTGTTGCGGATTTGGAGGAAGCTTTGCCGTTAAATTTGAACCCATCAGCATTGCAATGGGTGATCAGAAAATCACCCATGCTGCAGCAACCGAGGCGGAATATATCATTAGTACGGATATGAGTTGTTTGATGCACATAGATGGCTGTATCAAACACAAAGGCTCAGGATTAAAAGTGCTACATCTTGCAGACGTACTAGCTTCATTTGAATGATCAAAAATTTCATCTAGCTATGGCATACTGGCTTATTAAATCAGAACCTTTCAAGTATAGTTGGGAGCAATTTGAAAAAGACGGAAGTACTTTTTGGGATGGCGTTAGAAACTATGCCGCCCGTAATAATTTACGTGCGATGAAGAAAGGAGACCTTGCTTTTTGGTACCACAGTAATGAAGGTCTCGAAATCGTGGGCATCGCCAAAGTGATCAAAGAAGCATACCCCGACCCTACCATCGATGATGAAACTTGGTCGGCTGTTGACTTTGCTCCCTTTAAAAAATTGAAAAAGCCTATAGGACTTGCACAAATCAAAAGCGATAAACGTTTGGCAAATATGGCACTCGTTCGTCTAGGTAGATTGTCTGTACAACCTGTGACAGATGAGGAATGGAAGATCATTATGGAACTTTCCGGAACAAAATAAACCCTCTCAGCGCAACTCCTTTTCTCTTGTTCTCTGTGGTGAAAAAATACCGCAGAGAAAGAAGAACGCAGAGGTATCGCAGAGATAAATTCAGTGAAGCATGGGAAAGAAACTGAAATTGGTGGTGCTCACAGGTGCAGGCATCAGCGCAGAAAGCGGCATCAAAACCTTTCGCGACAGTGATGGGTTATGGGAAGGACATGATGTATATGAAGTTGCTTCTCCCCGAGGATGGAAAAAGAATCCAGCATTGGTACTTGAATTTTATAACCAGCGCCGTAGAGATATTGCCAATGCCCTGCCAAACGATGCACACAAAGGTTTGGCTGCATTAGAGAAAGATTTTGATGTTCATATCATCACCCAAAACATTGATGATCTTCATGAAAGAGGCGGCAGTACCAATGTACTCCATCTACATGGTGAGATCTTTAAAATGAGAAGTGAGCGAGATGAGTCTTTGATCTACCCTATTCACAATGATATTCAATTAGGTGATACCACAGAAGATGGTCATCAATTACGACCATTCATTGTATGGTTTGAAGAACCTGTACCAAAAATTGCTGAAGCCATCGAGATCACCAGAACCGCTGATATTTTTTTGGTGATAGGAACATCTCTCGTTGTATATCCCGCTGCGGGATTATTAGACTACGTACACCGATCCATCCCCAAATACATCATCGACAAACAAATACCGGCGGTTGATACCGCTTTCATCACCCCAATACAAGCAACAGCATCAGAAGGGGTGAAAACACTTCAACGTATTTTAAATAAGAAATAAGGAACAGAGAAATAAGAAATGAGAAAGTGTTTTTCAAATACTTCCTCATTTCTTATTCCTGATTTTTCTGTTTCTTATCTAAAAAAGATATATCCAATCACAATCGCCATCACCACCCCTAAGAGATCTGCAAGCATGCCTGCCCAGATGGCATAGCGTACTTTTTTAATGCCTACACTTCCAAAGTACAGCGCTATGATATAAAAAGTGGTGTCAGCAGAACCTTGAAATGTGGAAGCCAGTTTACCTGCAAAAGAATCCGGTCCATATACCTGCATCACATCGAGCATCAATCCGCGGGCACCACTGCCACTGAATGGTTTCATGATCGCTACCGGCAATGCGGGAGTAAACTCAGTATTCATACCTGTTTGCATCAGTACCCATGAAAGTCCTTCTACGATATAACCCAATGCCCCACTATCTCTAAATACCCTGATCGCAACCAACATACCTACCAGATAAGGCAATATTTTTAAGATCACATCAAACCCACCTTTCGCACCATCAATAAAGGCATCAAAGACATTGACTTTTTTCCACACACCACCAAGGATGATGGCCACCACGATCAACAACAGTATTAAGTTACCGGTAATGCGACTGAATATCTCTTTTTCAGCCGGTCCCATGGACTGAACCCAATACAACATCAATGCAACCAAACCCAACAAAGCGCCGATCCATGCAAACAATACTTTATCCCATTTTAGCTTCTGCCAGAATCCAACAATGAAAATTGATGCCAATGTGGTGCATATCGTTGCCAACACCAATGGAATAAATACACTGGCAGACTCTTTGGATCCCGATGCCAATCGATATGAAATGATGGTGAGTGGTATCAAGGTAAGTCCACTCGTATGCAAGACCAAAAACATGATCTGCGCATTTGATGCTTTCTCTTTTTCTGGATTGATGGACTGCAGACTTTCCATTGCCTTCAAGCCAAAAGGCGTAGCTGCGTTGTCCAATCCAAGCATATTCGCACTGAAATTCATGACCATTTGTCCCATGGCAGGATGTTTATCCGGAACACCCGGGAACAATCTTTTCATGAAGGGATTGAGTATACGTGCCAGCCAATTGATGGCACCCGCTTTTTCAGCTATACTCATCAATCCCAAAAAGAACACCATTGCACCGGTCAAAGGGAATGCCACATCTACCACAGAACTTTTGGCGCTGTCAAACATTCCATCCACCAGTGTCTTAAAGACCTCAGTATCATTCAAAAAAATGAACTTATACAACGCAATGACAAATGCAATGACAAAAAACGCGATCCATACAATGTTGAGTGCCATGAGAATGAATTATGGAGTGAATATAGGGAGAAATGGAGATAGCTAATAGTTCATGGCGTATAGTTTATAGCATATAGTTCATGGTCAATTACATACATCCATTTCAGAGTTATTTAAACGTACTTATCTCTAACAAAATGACTAAACTTTTCCTACTATAAGCTATGCCCCATTAGCCATTGGCTATTCTACCATACACTAACCCACAAAAGCCTATATTTGCGGCTCGAAAAAAAGATGTATGGCTTTACAAGCAGGTATCGTGGGATTGCCCAATGTGGGAAAATCAACCCTTTTTAATGCGGTGAGTAATAGTGCTAAGGCGCAGGCAAGTAATTATCGTTTCTGTACCATCGAGCCCAATGTTGGACTGGTAGACGTACCCGATGAGCGACTGGCCAAATTAGCTGAATTGGTAGTGCCTAACAGGATCGTTCCAACACAAATGGAGATCGTGGATATTGCCGGACTCGTGAAAGGTGCCAGTAAAGGAGAAGGCTTGGGAAATAAATTCCTGGGAAATATCCGTGAAGTGGATGCTATTATTCATGTGATCCGTTGTTTTGAAGATGAGAATGTATTGCGTGAAGAAGGCGCAATCAACCCAGTGAGCGATAAAGAAATCATCGATACAGAATTACAGTTGAAGGATCTGGAAAGCGTTGAAAAGAAAATGCAACGTGTAGAGAAGATGGCGCGTGTTGGAACAGATGTAAAGGCAAAAGCTGAGTTTGAGATCCTCTCCCGCTGTAAAGCACATCTGGAAACTGGTAAGAGCATCTATTCGCTCGGCTTATCCAAAGAAGAAAAAGTAGCTGTTGCTGATTTATTCTTACTGACCGATAAACCTGTATTGTATGTAGCGAATGTAGATGAAGCCAGTATGCACACAGGTAATAAGTTTTCAGAACAACTGAAAGAAGCAGTGAAGCATGAAGGCGCAGAAGTGATTGTAATGTGTAATAATATTGAAGCACAAATCGCTGAAATGGAGTCTGAAGAAGACAAGCAGATGTTCATGGAAGAATACAAGATGACAGAACCTGCTTTGAACAGATTGATTCGTAGTGCTTATAAATTATTGAACCTCGATACTTATTTCACAGCCGGTGTTCAGGAAGTACGTGCCTGGACCATTCACAAAGGTTGGAAAGCACCACAAGCCGCCAGTGTGATCCACACAGATTTTGAAAAGGGATTCATCAAAGCAGAAGTCATTGCTTACGATGATTTTATAAAGTATGGTAGTGAAGCCGCTTGCCGTGATAATGGCCGATTAAGAATTGAAGGAAAAGAATACATCGTAAAAGACGGAGATGTCATGCATTTCCGATTCAACGTATAACCCCTCCGCGCCAACTCAGCGCCCTCCTTTCCTCTGCGGTTCCTTATACTACATTATGAACCGCAGAGAACAAGAGAAATGGAGGTTACGCAGAGATTTGTAATTTCGTGTATGATCAGCTTGTCTATCTGGGAGAAAGAATCTTTTTATGCCCCGCAGGATATCATCATCGTTGGCGGAGGACTGATGGGACTGTGGACGGCGTATGAACTCAAGAAAAGAAGCCCGAACCTCAATATCACCATTGTAGAAAGAAATACAACCCCATTAGGAGCATCCACCCGTAATGCCGGTTTCGCTTGTTTTGGCAGTCCGACGGAGTTGATGAGCGATATGGAGACAATGGGTACTGAAGAGATGTTACGCATCGTTGAAATGCGCTACAAGGGTATTGAAAAGATCAAATCGAATTTTACAGAAAGTGCTATCGGTTACGAGCATTGTGGCGGTTATGAATGTATCAACAAAGACTCCAGGTATTGGTATGCATTTGATGACAGGGTAAGTCAGTTGAACAAATTATTGAAAGATATTACCGGACAAAGATCCATTTTCAAATATGCAGGACAGAAAATGTCGGGATTGGGACTGATAGGCTTTGATCTATTGGTAGAGAACAGTTCCGAAGCGGCTCTGCACAGTGGCAAATTGGTACAGTCGTTAACTGCTGTGGTTCGTGCACAAGGTGTACAGATATTAGATGGTTACTGTGTGAAAAACTGGGAGGCAGATAAAGAATATGCAAAAATTACTAGTACCGAAGGCACCAGTATTCAAGCGAAACGATTGATCTTTTGTACCAATGCATTTACAGATGAGTTGTTGCAAGAAGAGATCGTAACACCTGGGAGAGGTCAGATCATTTTGACAACACCCATCTCTGGCCTTTCCATGAAAGGCACTTTTCATTTTGATGAAGGATTCTATTATTGGCGCCACCTTGGCGATCGTATTTTATTGGGAGGCGGAAGAAACATAGATTTTGAAGGTGAGAGAACTTCCATCATGGAAAACACCCCAATCATCCAACATGCCTTGACCGATTTTCTAAAAACACACTTACACCCTTCCCTGCAATTTGAAATCGCTGATTCCTGGAGTGGCATTATGGGATTTACAAAGGATAAGAAACCTTATAGTGGTTATCATAATGGAGTTTATATAGCATTGTCTTGTAATGGCATGGGGGTTGCTTTAACACCCATGGTTGCAGAAGAAATAGCAGCAACCGTTTTGCAGGATTTTTAACGGTATGCTATTATTAGTTATTCTATTTTTGAAGTGAACCTACCAATATGAAAAAAATAGCCCTGCTCCTGTTGCCGGTATTAATGCTGGCTTGTAATGATACCAAGGAAGAATCTTCTACAGATAATACCACTGCTGCAATCCCAACTCCGGCAAATATGGGATATACCATCGTGAAGATCTATCCACATGATGTTAGTTCTTATACACAAGGCTTGATCTGGTTCAATAACACGCTGTATGAAGGAACAGGAATGAAAGGAGAAAGCCGTTTGATGAAAATAAATCTTGAAACAGGACAGGCAACTCAAAAAATTGATATCCCTAAAGAGTATTTTGGCGAAGGTATTACCATCTTAAATGATAAGATCTATCAATTGACTTGGGAAGAACACAAGGTGTTTGTTTATGATCTTGCCACCTTCAAAAAGATCAAAGAGTTTGATTGGAACATGCAAGGCTGGGGTATTACACATAATGGCAAACAATTGCTGATCAGCACTGGTGATAGCAATATCTATTTCGTGAACCCTGAAACTTTCGCTATTGAAAAAACCTTAGGTGTGTACGACAACAATGGCTACCTCTCTAATCTAAATGAATTGGAATGGGTGAATGGTAGTATCTATGCGAATGTTTATTTGAAAGACTATATCGCAAAGATCAATCCTGAAACGGGATTGGTAGAAGGCAGACTTGACTTAACCGGCTTATTACAAAAGACCGGACAACCCACTACAGAAGACACAGATGTATTAAATGGTATTGCGTTCAATAATGCTACCAATAGCTTTTATATCACCGGAAAAAAATGGCCGGCTTTGTATGAGATCAAGTTGAACTAAGTAAATGCAAGTATTAGTTTCGGCTCAGGATATAGATAACAGAACTACATTTTCGTTGATCGCCTAATGCTTTGATATTGGAACGCAATCCATTCCAGAAGGCTGATACCAATTTAGCAGTACCTGTTTTGTATTGTTCACTCAGCATGGACACATAAAAAGCATCAAACCACATCGGGTACATTTCAGTAATGCTAAACCCTTTTAGGTGCGCAAGGTGTTGTAAACCTGCTGGAGAGAAATGGTACAGATGTCTGGGTACATCCCAAGCAGCCCAATGTTGTCCATAAATGGTAGCATCTTTACTCGTATAATTCGGAACTGCGATCACTAATTTCCCGCCGGACTTCAATAAAGTTTTGAATCGGTCAAAATATCCATGGAGATCATGTACATGCTCCAGTACATGCCATAATGTAATGACATCAAAAGACGCTTCCGGTAATGTATAGATCTCTTCTGCCGAACGAAGTTGCAATCCATATTTATTGGCTGCATTTTGGCGTGCAACAGAATCAGGTTCTAAAGCGGTCACCTGCCATCCTGCTTCTGACATGGTATGCGCAAATGCACCGGTACCAGCTCCAATATCCAACAGGCTTCCCTGCTGCATATGACTGATGCGTTTTATCAGTCTTCTTTTATTACCTAAGGTATAAGAGCGAACCCAATGGTACAATTGATTGATCAATCCCTTATTGGTATCTGTATGTGATACATAAGCTTCTGCACGATAATAAGGTGCAATGTGATGAAGATCAGGAACAGATTGTGTGAATCGATTGGTGCACTGTCCACAATGCCACACTTCAAAATTCTCTTTACTTACGGTATGATCTTTTGCAACCAATAAAGGGTGAATATCCTGGCTATGACAAAAAGGACAATCCTGATAATAAACTAAGGTTGCGCTCATACTGGCTGATCTTTAGAGATAATAATAAGCGATAGCAGCTACTCCTAATAACAATAAAATGATGGCATAGATCCACCATGAAGTATCTGAGGAGTCAATATCCTCCTCTTCTGTTACTGTAAATTCTTGAAGAGACACTCCTTCAGGTAACGAAACAGTAGAAAACTTGATATCCGTCAAAGCATGAGTATGAACTATACTTCCATCTTGATCCAAAGAAAGTGTTCCAATAAAGGGCAATTCAACCGATTGATGATTCGCTATTTTTTGTTTCAAATCATGCGCCCAAGTGTTGAATTGTCCAATCACGGCAACTTCATCGGTTGCTGTTTCAATAGAGAGAAATTCAAAAAGATGTTTATCGGCGGTCACTATTTCCGAAGTGAAGACAATTACTGACTCAGGACCTTTGATCGCTGTACCCTGTGCTATGATCTGCGCAGGTACACGCTTAACCTGAAATAGCCCTATCTCAGGTATTCCTAGTCTCCCATTTTGAATGAGGTATTTAATCAGTAACTGTTGTATCATGGTTACCATTTACCGGAACGAATATACAACTCCGCCTAAAACATTCAAGCCAAGAACTTCATATTGGTTCCAACGGCGGTATTTGTTATTCAATACATTGTTCAGTTGCACCCATAGGTTCAGTTTTGGCATTACAGAGAATTCCGCACCAATATTAAGATCTGCAGCCGGATCTAGTTTTAAAGTGCTCAAACTTCTGCTGCGGTAATGGCTACCATCCCATAGGAATACATCGGCTTTTAATTGTAAATCTTTGAACATTTTCCAACGTAATGCACCGGTAATTTCAAGAGGTAAGAGTCCCCATGCTTTTTCAGCCGTTTGCAAAGAAGTGAATTGACGGTAAGTGAGGCCTCCTAGAAGAGACAATTTTTCTTGTAATGTATACCCGATCTCTCCATGTATCTGTAATACATCTAATTCCGGTTCAAAAAATACATTGAAAGCTTTTCCATCTCCTGCTTGATTGGGAAACAAGGGTTGATTGTTCATACGCATGAATGATAATCTTCCTCGATAAGTAATATGATTACCCGCAGCTCCACGAATTCCTGCATACTGTTCGCCAATCTTAGTATTAAGTAAATTGGTAGGTTGAGCGATCCATGGATTCATATCCGTTAAACTACGATATCCATTCTTTTGGAAATAACCCACCCACCCTGCTTCTACCAATAATCCGGTTTCTCCAACCTTTGCTTCCGCTGTAATATTTGGGAGGGTCTCATATTTACCATTATCCCATGATGGGCGGAGACCTGCATTCAATTTGAAGACGGAAGACTGAAATTGTACCGACGGACTAACATAAAATAAGTTGTTTGTGATCTTAAGGGTACGTGGAATGAATGGAATGGATGTGCTGGCAATGTCTGCTACGATACCTAGATCTATGGCAAATTTATCTGCAAAAGACTTTCGTAATGGGGCATCTAGTATTGCGTTGTATTCTTTACCCTGACGATTATCGGCAAAATATTTCAAACTGAGTTTGGGCGCATAGGTGATATTAAAAGCATTGGCTTTTTTATTCCTTAAACCAACTTCTATTCCTGCCTCATTGAACCTTTGTAACAGGTCTTCTTTCTTGAAACTAAGTGTTGTAGGTTCAAAACCATAAAAATAACGGGTGGTATTTTTATAGGTGGCTTTGGTGGTCCATTCATTGTTGTTATTGGTATTAAACACCGATAACACACTCAGTCCAAGTTTAGCATACTGTTGCGCAAAGAGATCTCCTTTATTAGAAAGATAATCAGCATTGACGATCGTATTGCTTTTGACACCATCACCAAAAGAAAAAGAGCCGGCCAAAAGAAAACTATTAAAATTACCCAACCCCGCACGAATGGAATGATCATTTTGCCAATGAAATCCAGTATCTACAGGCAAGGCCAATGGCTTGATGGGTACAGGTTGATATGAGAAAAATAAATTCTGCGCCGGCACTGCATAAGTCACTGCCGTACGTGAAGAATCAACATAGGTAGATGCTGCTGTAAAATTAATTTTCGCCGCATTTTTCAACGAGGGTTTAAAAGCAGATGTAATGGTCACCACCCTGGGGGATGAAGTATCGCCTAAAGCTTTTGCATCTAAACTTGTTTGGTCAGATGTAGTAGCCTTATTTTCATTTCTGGTAACCGTTACTTTTTTTCGGGTGGTACGTCTGCGTTGCGCATCTACATTACTCACAATGAGTAAGGCCATGAAAACTAAGCAGGATGTATATATTGTACGCGTCATGTATGCCTATTTATTCTTGTTCTACTTTATTGGTTTTATTTTTCTCTTCAAGTACCAGTTTCAACTTTTGCTGGGCTTCCTCTTTTAACTCAATGACCGTGGCATTGTCTACAATGCTTTTAAAAGTTGCTTCTGCATTGAACAGATCTTTTTGCTTGAAGTAAATATCTCCTAACAATAAATAACTACGTGTTACCCAAAACTCATAGGAACCGGATTTCTTGATCACATCAAAAGCAGCTGTTTCTGCCTCCGCTAGTTTCTCCTGTTGAAATAAAATCTCAGCAATTCGATATTGCGATTCAGCTCCATATTCCGACTTGCCCGTTTGCATCACTTGTCTGTAGGCAGCAATCGCCAAATCAAGCTGTTTATTCAACTGATGATTTTTAGCTACAACTAAACTGGCCATCATGCGGTCATCTGTAGCTATTCCGCTTTCTTTCAACAAATCTTCTGCATTTGGTGCAGCTTCTGCCCATTTCTGTGATTTGAATTGGCAGCGAAGCAGTCCGCGCATGGCTTCTAACTTGTTCTCTTGTTGTGTAGCAATGGATTTTAACTGACTGAAATACTTTTCAGCATTGGCATAATCTTTCAATTCAAAGTAGTGGATGCGAGCCGCTTGTAATACACTTCTTTCAGCAAACGTACTCACCCCTTTTTCTGCAACTGCTGTATAAAAAGGCAGCGCTTCTTTCAGTGATTTCTCTGTAACAAAAATCTCTGCGGTAAAATAGTTTGCTTCAATAGCATAACGACCATCAGGGAATTTTGAGATGTAATCTTTAAATCCATTTTTGGCACCCGACATATCCTTTACATCATAACGTAACATGGCAGATTTAAATGTGAGTGAATCTTCTTCATTGTAAGTAACAGGTCGGCCATTCGTACGCATAAACGAAACAAATTCTCCCGGTTGCTGTTGTTCAATAAACAGATTCCGTATATACTCAACTGCCGCATCTGTTTCAGTTGAATTCGGATAATTAGATACAAGCGTTTTAAACTGACTCAAAGACGCTTCATTTTTATCCAGGTTGAAATATGCAATACCTGACTTAAGGTATGCTTCCGGATGAAGACTGGCTGCTTTTTCAGATTTCAATATCTTATTCAATGGGATCAAAGCGGCTTCATAGTTTTCATCTGCCAAATAAGTATTCGCTTGTTCCAATGCTGCATCTGCGATGTATACAGAAGACGGGAAACGTGTTTCCAGACTTTGCAGCAGTTTCAGCTTTTCAGTATTTTGATTCATCGCACCTGCTATCACGGCTTTTTGGAACAACGCATAATCAGCCATATTCAATTGCATATTCAATACCAAATCGTACATCCCCAATGCTTTCTTGAACTCTTTGTTCATAAAATAACAATCGGCAGCACGCAGATAGGCATCTTTTTCAATGTTGGAAGAATTAACGGTGATATTTTTTGCGATGGTTTCAAATTGCTCTTTGGCTGCCGGATAGTTTTCTGTTTTCAGCAATGCATAGCCCAAACTATAACGAGCATTCACCACATTGACCTCACCATTGGTCAATGGGTTTTTAATGTATTCTGAAAACTGTGCAATAGCAGCTTCATTATTCCCATTGCGGTAAGCAATCTCTCCTTTCCAGAAACGTGCAAGTGCCACCAAGTTGTTGTTGTAAGGCACTTCCAATAATCTATTCAATAAAGGCTCCGCCTGATTGATCTGCTGATCATTGATCAATTCTACAGATCTTCCGTACAGTAATCTCGGATAGATCTTCATCGCATTTTCACTTCGCACCGACAAACTTTCATACAACGCCAATCCATCTTTGTAATTACTGGTATTTGCCAAAGTACTAACCAATAACTCTCTTGCTTCCTGTAACATATTGGAAGAAGGATATGCAGCTGTGAAAGCTTGAAACCCTTTCAATGCCGCATCCATGTATCCTAAATCATAAGAGAGTTTGGCATAATTGAAAAGAGAGACTTCTTTTTGTAAAGCATTGCTGTTATTGTCGGCACAGAACTGAAAAGCATTTCGTGCATTTTGTTTATCGTTTGTTTTTAGATACGCATCGGCGAGAAGATACATACTGTTTTGTGCCAAAGAATCTTCCCCTCCACCCAACTGTTTCAATCCGTCAATGGCTTTATTCCAGTTTTTGGCTTCATAATAACAATACGCTAATTCATACATATCTTCTCTTCTCACTTTCGGAGTTCCGGCTACATATTTTTCAATGTATGGAAGCGCTTTTGCATACTGTCTTTTTTCGAAATACAAATGACCAACCAATTGTCTAAGTTGAAGATCATAATATTGTCCACCTTTATTTAAGGCCGCCTCTCCATACTCCAAAGCTTTGTTTCTATCGCCTTTGAAGTAATAAATTTCGGTCAGATAAAAAGGGATTACGTTTTGATAATCGGGTGATTGCTCTGCAATTTGAAAGCTTACAATGGCATCATCATACTTTTTGTCATTGAAAGCGATGAAAGCGTAATAATAATTAGCGTCAATATAGTTGGGGTCTTGTGGTATCTGGCGAATCGCATTGAAAAGTGGCCTGGCTTTATCAAATTGTACCATGGTAAAATAACCATAGGCCTGATGAAATTTCATATCTGCTATCTCGCGGTTACTAAGATTGGCAATATTGGTTTTTTCATAACATGCCACTGCTTCTGCCAGCATTTTCCTGCGGTAATAATATTCTCCCAGATGAAAACGCATCATTTGTACATGCGGAACATCATTCTCCATCTCAACAAAATCAACAGCCATAGGTGCGGCTGTAGAATCATTCAGTTTTAAACCACATAAAATATAGTAGTAACGGGCTTCTAACTGAACCGCAAAAGACAAATTGGTAGCCGCAGTACCATGGCTATAAATTTTCTTGAATACAGGATATGCCAGTCCATACTGATCATTCTGAAACATTTCCTTGGCCTGCTTAAATTCAGCATCAGGATCTTGTAATTGTTGACTGAGTTGTGCATTGGCATGAATACCGGTGATAAGACCGGCACTGAGCAAGCATATAGAAAAGAATCTGTTCATAATATTCGGTCTGCTTGGTAACAAAGATTTTTGTTTCTTTCTTAATGAAAAGCGAAAACCCCTGTTTAAAGGTAGTATTAGCGTTTTGTAAGGAAAGACTTAACAAGCATTTGTGGAAAAACAGATGTAGGGTGTAAGTTTGTCAACAAATCAGGATAACTATGTACACACATGTGACCAACTTAAGAGTGCGCTATGCAGAAACAGATCAAATGGATATTGTGTACTATGGCAATTATGCGCAATACTTTGAAGTGGGAAGAACAGAATGTATTCGCGAATTAGGTTTTACCTATAAAAGCATGGAGGAAATGGGTATTCGTATGCCTGTTGTGGAAATGGAAGTACGTTATCTACGTCCGGCACATTATGATGATCTCATTACGATCAAAACCATTTTAAAGGAATTGCCTTCGGATCATAGTATTTGTTTTTTCAATGAGGTATACAATGAAAAAGGCAAATTGCTTACAACGGGTAAGGTCACTTTATTTTTCATCAATAGTCATACAAGCAAAAGGGCTTCCATGCCGGAAACCCTTAGAGAAAAGTTGTTGCCTTATTTCGAGGATCAGACCCTGCTATAATCAGGACGCCATTGTTGAATAGCAGCTTTGATTTCTTTATTACCCATTTTCTCGCGTACTGCTTTCTCTGCTAGAGCAGGAAATTCCTCATCGGAAGCAAAACGTAAGGCAATGATTTGTCTCAACCTTAATTCTTTGGGCAGAGGTTTTCCAGTTAATATAAAATGACGAAACTGCTCTTCAGCACGTATGGCTCTATCCTGCGCTTTTAGTGCAAAGGCTCTTACATACCAGAAAACAAACACCAGTATCACAGCAATCAAGCAAATCAAAGAAGCCGAATAAAGATTACTGTCTGATGCGTCTTTCAGGTTATAGAGTGACCCAATAAGTAAACTTAAAATGGCTGGAGCCGTAACATAATGCCATAAAGGCACATAGCGGGTGTGGTGTTTAAAACTTTGTTCTTTCATAATGCTTATTTTCTTGTGATAATAGCGCCTCTAAACAAGACGAATGCTAAAGATTATTATTTTAATTCATCCAATACCAAAAACATTTTCCGAACAATCTCATTTGCAGACCCATCGTAATTATTGACAATGATGGCTACTGTGTAACCCACTCCTTCCTTGGAAGTATGGTATCCTGCAAAACCTTTTGACCCTCCAATGGTTCCACTTTTTAATTTCATTTTATTGTATTCGGGAAAAGCAGCCGAATACTGCATATACCAAGGTCTTGAACGTGCATATTGCAACACTTTCACCAATGCTTGTGTTGTCACTCGATTTTGGGGTGATAATCCACTCCCATCGATCATTCTTAAGGATGCAGCGTCTATACCTTTTGTTTTCCAGAAATCTTTCATGATCTCTAAACCCTCTTCTGTTATACCTTTTCCTGATTTTTCAAAAGCGAATGTCTTCACGAATGTTTCTCCAAAAAGATTCACACTTTTACGCATGAACCAATAGTTAATACTATCTAATACAGGTGAATATTGTACATGAATGGATTTGATCTTATTGGAATTCAGCTGTTCAATAACACCCGGTTGTTTCCCTACACCATTCACAAGCGCTTCAGCCAAAGTATATCCCAACTGCATAGCCGGCTGTGTCATTGAACCTGAAATGGTAAAAGCAGATTGAGCCGGAGGAATGGTTCCACGGATGAACGCTCTTTCACTATAAGGTGCAGCATAGATATAAGCATTATCACCACTCCCCTTTTTTCCTGCCTTAAGCTCATTCGTAAAGATCATATTGTGAAGTACAGGAATCGTTTTAGCGATCATGACCTTATCACCGGGATTGGGTCCTGATTTCAACACAAGGTCATACTGGTTTTCTCTCCAGTTGAGTCCATAAGATCCTGCACCATAATAATTGCCGATATCATCCCATGGCCAACCACCGGGTACCGAAGCTGTTTCCCAAGAATCGCTGTGTACAACGATCTTTCCATCAATACTTTTGATACCAACATTTTGGAGCTTTTTCTGCCAATCCCTGATGATGGCTGTATCACTTGTACCCGAATATCGCCAACTACCCAAAGTGGGGTCTCCATAACCTGTGATATGAAGATTGCCCTTGAGTTTACCATCACGTATATCGCCATCATGACCCAATTCTGTTTTGTAACGATAATTAGCCCCCAATAACTCAAAAGCGGTAGCACTGGTCACTAATTTCTGACAACTGGCCGGCGCCAATCCAACATTTCCATTGTATTCAAATATTGTTTGCCCGGATTCACTGTTTACAACTGAAATACCAACTGTTCCATAACGCATTTGCGGATCATTCAGCAATTGCTGAAAAGTCTTGTTCAATCGATCTTTTACTGATTGAGCCGGAACAGATACTATAAAAGAAAAGAAACAAATAAGCCCGTAAACAAGTCTTCTCATAAATGCGTTTTACCTTGCATTAAAATTAAGTCTCTGTAAAGTATGGAAAAAGTTTTTGCTTCGATCATAACGATCGGTGATGAGTTGTTGATCGGACAAGTAATCGACACCAATAGTGCATGGATTGCACAGGAGCTTAATAAAGCAGGCGTTCAGGTAAAAAACAGAGTATCGGTGGGTGATGTTTGGGAAGATATCTGGAATGCATTGGAAACAGAACGCAAAAAAGCATCCATCGTTTTGATCACGGGCGGATTAGGTCCAACGGCAGATGATATCACCAAACCCCTTTTATGCGAATACTTTGGTGGGAAAATGATCATGGATGAAGCCACATTGGCACATGTAACTGATATTTTTGAAAGGATCCTGAAGCGCCCCATGATTGAACGCAACAGGAAACAAGCGGAAGTACCAGATGTTTGTACTGTCCTGAAAAATGAAAGAGGAACAGCGCCCGGTATGTTGTTTGAAAAAGAAGGGGTCATTTTTGTTTCCATGCCCGGGGTGCCGCATGAAATGAAATGGATCATGACCGCTCATGTGATTCCCTTGATCCAGAAAAGATTCAGTACGGGCTCCATCAGACATAGAACATTGTTAACCGCCGGTATTGGAGAATCTTTTCTGGCTGAAATGATACAAGACATTGAAGCATCTCTTCCCAAACACATCAAACTGGCTTATTTACCTAACTATGGAATGGTGAGATTAAGATTGAGTGGTACCGGTTCAGATCCGATTCAATTGGAAAATGAAATCGCAATTTATTTTCAACAACTCTTACAACGCACTGAAAAATACTTAGTTGTTGATGATGATATTCCTATGGAATTAGTGGTAGGCAGGTTGTTAAATGATCGAAAACAAACCATGACAACGGCTGAAAGTTGTACAGGTGGATACATTGCTCATCTTATTACAAAACACAATGGTTCCTCTGCTTATTATCAAGGTAGTATCATCAGTTATGCGAATGTGGTGAAAGAAGATCTGTTGATGGTGCCCAATGATATTTTAACAACCAAAGGTGCTGTAAGCGAAGAGACCGTAAGAATTATGGCAGAAACCGCTCGGAGGATCATGAAAACGGATTATGCTTTGGCGGTTAGCGGTATCATGGGACCTAAAGGGGGAACGGAACAAAAACCCGTAGGTATGGTATGGGTGGCTGCAGCTTCCGCGGAAAAAACGGTAACGCAGGTTTTTCAGTTTAGATTTGACAGATCCAGAAATATTGAATTGACGGCTATTAATGCATTGAATTTATTAAGACAATTGATCTTGGGTAGGCTTTAACGATCGCTGAAAAGCCTATGGATATTGCATTGTAAATTCCTGTGCATAAAGAAGAAGCAGATTTTTCGATTTTCAGCCCTAAATTGTCTATTTTCTCACTAATATTGCCCCCTGAAAACAAACAGGCGTAAGTTTTGCGGGGGATATCATGAGAGATTGTTAAGGGTTTTCTGATTTTTCGATCATTATTTTAAACACTACGAACTGTATGGCAATTGCTGAACTGGTGATGCCCAAATTGGGCGAGAGTATCATGGAAGCTACCATTTTGAAATGGAATAAAAAGGTGGGCGATCATGTGAAACAAGATGAAACGGTATTGGATATCGCCACAGATAAGGTTGATAGTGAGGTACCTTCCACTGCAGAAGGTGTGATTACCGAAATATTATTCAATGTCAATGATGTTGTACCTATTGGTACAGTAATCGCCAGAATTAATACATCTGCAAATGGAACTGCAACAGTTGCTCCTGTAACGGCTGTTGCGGTGGAAGAAGTTGCTACCCCTGCTCCTTTACCTGCTGAACCTACACCTGTATCTACACCCATCGTTCAGGAAGAAAAAGTGGAAGAAGCCATTCCTTTCATACCTGCTGCTTCAACAACTGTAGAACTGCTAGACAAACCTGCTGCAAATCGTTTTTACTCGCCATTGGTACTTAATATTGCCAATAGTGAAGGCATCAGTTTGAGTGAATTAGAAAGAATTCCGGGCACTGGTATTGATGGTAGGGTGAGCAAAAAAGATATCCTTAAATATGTAGCAGATAAAAAATCAGGTATCATCCAAGTACCTGTAGTTGCCGATACACCTGCTGTTCAAGTTCAATCTGCCCCTAGATTTGAAACTACGGCTAAAGCTTCAACCGTTAACACACCTACTACTGAAAACAGAACGATCAACATTAGTGCACCTTCCGGTAAACTGAGCGATCCATCTGCGGTAGTTGTTAATGGCAATACTGAGATCATCGAAATGGACAGAATGCGTAAACTGATCGCCAAGCACATGGTTGACAGTAAACATACGAGTCCGCACGTTACCAGTTTTGCTGAAGCTGATGTAACACATATGGTTCAGTGGAGAGAAAAGGTAAAAAATGAGTTTGAGAAGAGAGAAGGTACCAAAATCACTTTCACTCCAATGTTTATCGAGTGTATTGCTCGTGTCATTGAAAAATATCCATTGATTAATTGTTCGCTTGATGGTGATAAGATTATCATCAAGAAAGATATCAATATTGGAATGGCTACAGCCTTGCCATCGGGCAACCTAATCGTTCCCGTGATCAAAGGCGCCAATCAATTGAACATCGTTGGATTGAGTAAAACCGTTAACGGTCTTGCAGATGCAGCCAGAAATAACAGATTAAAACCAGATGACACCACCGGTGGAACCTTCACATTGACCAATGTGGGTACTTTCGGTAGTCTGATGGGAACGCCGATCATCTCCCAGCCTCAGGTAGCAATTCTAGCTGTTGGAGCTATTAAGAAACGTCCGATGGTCATTGAAACAAAAGAAGGCGATACCATTGGTATCAGACATATGATGTACCTCTCTTTAAGTTACGATCATCGTATTGTTGATGGTAGTATTGGAGCAAGCTTCCTCACAGAAGTGGCCAAAGAATTCGAGAAATGGGATCCTGAACGTCAGTGGTTCCAGTACCTTTAGCATATAGCCAATAGTTAATAGCATACGGCGAATAGTAAATGTTTTACCATATGCTATTAACTACTGGCCATACCCTATCCCCCATTTTCACATCCTGTTAATAAACAACCCATACAAATCCGTTTTTGAATCAGTAAATTCAGAAAACAAAACGGATCAGTATGAAGACCTTATCACAAACCTGGTTTGCGGATGGTTATATTGATTTTGAATTAAAGAAATATACCCTTCTCGCTTATTTGCAGGAAATCAATCGTTATTTCTGTCAGAACAAATTGTATCCGCAGCTGGCAGATATCATTTTCCATTACAACAATCTCATTGCATTCAAAGAGAATAAACAATACCTACAGGAACAGTTTCCAAAAAGATTAACCGGTTTGCAGATTGAGAAATTACAGCTCTTATACGAATCGATGGTAGAAGATGATGAACTGATGCAAGAATTGGAAGAGATCATCAATTATGCTTCTTCCAATATGAAAAAAACCATCACTAGTGGAACCGAGATCTATGAATTTGTAGAAAATAAATTAACCATCGAACCTATCGGCTTAATTCCATTGGATCATAATGAAGGATATTTTCTTTTATGTGAAGGTGCATGCAGAAACACATGGGTATACCAATACCGCCTCAGTATTTTTGAAAAACACGACGAAAAATACAGGAGCATTAAAACCGAGTTTGTAGATGTATGGCAGAGAAGTATTGTGAATTCTTATCAAAACATCAAAGCAGAGTTGATCAGAAACAGATCTGATCTCCCCAACCCCGCGGTCTACTCTGTAGAAACAGAACTTACACTGCCTTTAGAAGAAACCTTATTGCCAATTGCAAAGAGAAGTTTGGTTAGGTATATCTCTACGCAGATGGTTTAATAAATCTTTGATTTTTTGATCTGTGATTTCTTGATTTACATCGATAAAAAATCAAGAAATCACAGATCAAAAAATCAAAGATCAAAAGCCGAGTCCCATATCTTTCCCTTTCAAGGTTGCAGGCACACCTTCCGCAATCCACTTGGAAGCTTTTTCACCTTTCAGGAAATGATCGAAGAATTGTTGTTCGCGGATTTGAATATCCTTTCTGTTTTTGCGTTCTACCAGGTTATGTGCTTCATTATTATAATTCAGCATCCATACTTTTTTACCCAGTCTGCGCATAGCAGTATAATATTCAATTCCCTGATACCAAGGCACTGCATCATCTGCATCATTGGCCATGATCACCAGTGGCGTCTTTACTTTAGGCAAATAGAACAGTGGGGAATTCTCCATGTATAAATTGGGCTTCTCCCACAATGTTGCTCCAATACGACTTTGTGATTGTTCATATTGGAACTGTCTGTTTAAACCTGTACCCCATCTGATACCACCATATGCACTGGTCATGTTGACTACCGGAGCGCCTGCCCATGCAGCAGAATATAAATTGGTTCTAGTGATCAAATGCGCAATCTGATAACCACCCCAACTTTGTCCTTGTAAACCTAATTTGGTACTATCTACATACCCTTGTTTCACCACTGCTCTTGTTCCACTTAAGATATAATCATAGGCCCCTTGTCCGGGGTATCCTTTTTTATACCAGATATCCGGTACAAACACTACATAACCGCGACTCACAAAGAAAGAGATGTTGAGTCGGGATGGTGTTGGTGAAGGAGGTACATAGCCATACAAACCCTGACTGCTTCTTTCATAGAAATAAACGATCATCGGATACTTCTTCTTAGGATCAAAATCTTCAGGTTTATAGACGATTCCCTCCGCTTCTTTACCGGTATAGGCTTTCCATTTGAAGAGTTCTGCTGTTCCCCAGTTATATTCAGCCTGCTGCGGATTGGTATTCGATATTTGTTTGGGTGTTGAGCCCATCACATGAACATAAACATTCGGAGATAGTTGGTAGGTTTCTTTGGTATAACTCAAAACATCAGCATCTTTCGCTTTTTGAATAGCCATACCCAATCCTACTTTCTCTTTGAATACAACACTGAAATTTTTTGATGAAAGATCCAAGGTTGCAAGTCCCGCACTTTTATCTTTTTCATCAAACAAACGAAGAAGTAGCTTTTGTGAAGGTGTGATAAATCGTTCATCAGGATTGGTGTTTACATACCTGATGATGGTCTTATCTTTTCTACCTGAAGTTAAACTCACAGAAGGTTTCACGCCTTCAGGATCTACCTGCCAGATATCATAACGATCATAGATTAGAACCGATTGATCTCCTTCCATCCATTTAACGATACCATAAGCATTAGGATCATCGGGCACATCATTTTCTTCATCCCCTAATGCTGTTTTGATATCTTTCGCAATTTGATATACTTGAGCTGTGGCGCTGTTATAAACAAAATATTTTTGTTTACGTTCATCAAAAAAGGCCAAATATTTACCTGTATAAGATGGTTGTAAATTACCCCCCTTCAGGTCTTTGGTGATCACCTGTGTTTGCCCGGTTAATGGATTGATGCTGAACACATCGTTAAAACTAAATCCTTGCCATTGGGTGGCTACTCGTTTTCCAAAATCAGAAACCCCATAAAACAGGGCACCGTCTCCTTCCTGAGTAGGTAATACATTACGCAACTTTTCATTGCCCAATTGAATGATTTCATTTTTCGCGAGATCAAAATATGCCAGGTAACTTCTTCTTAACTCTGTATTGAGATTACGCAATTGAACCGGTTGAATATAATCATCGTTATAATGCCATACATCAACACTTACCCTATCCATTTCAGGAACAGTGGTATCACGTACTGGCCAAATAGGTAATGTTCCCAGCATCAAACGATTACCCGATTTGCTGAATACAATGCTTCCTGCATTATCACTGATGGTCCAGTTGGCTGGCAAACCTTTTGTTTTGTTATCTGCCAACAGCTTAGCACTGTCCATCCCATCCTTATAATAGAATAATTTGAAAAATTTCTGTAAGGCTTTACTGCTACTATCTCTCTCCGCTACAAAAGCCACTTGCTTTCCTTCCTCATCCATTCTGAAACTCTTGGCTTCATTGAATTTAGAGAAGATGGTTCGAGTGGAATTATCGTCCAAATTCACTTTCACAATTGTTGCCAGTGATTTTTCATCGCTGTTCTTTCTGGTGGTTTCAACAAGTAGAACATTTCCTTTTCTATTAAAGAAATAATCTTTTACCAGTTCAAATCTGCGTTCTTCACCAGTTTGAAGATTGCGTAACACCAATACGGTTCCTTCTTCAATAGGTTCGGCAGCCGGACGCGCATTGGTTCGACCATTTCTGTTTTGAAGAACAGACATCCCTGTTGTTTTGGCTTCATTGGCTTTATTTCGGATACTGTCTGCAGCACGCATCAGACTATCTGCCATTTTGAGCATATTGTTGAGTCTGGTCAAAGAATCAGGTTGCTGAGGTCTGCCTGTTTCCGGCAAGGGCTTATCTAACAAATAGGCCAACCAAAGACCTGAGTCATCAGGTACTTTGTAACTTTTGATCCTTGGTATTTTGGTGATTTTTGTAGTTCCTAATTCTACAAAAGCCAAACTGTCTTTTGGCATTTCATCCGGACGACGTTTCTTGATTCTGGCTTCGCGTGTGTCTTTAAAAAAAGGCCTGATTCGGCACACAAGAAAGCGGCTATCTTCTGTGATTGAAACACTATAGCCACGTGGAATACTCATGGTATAATTCCCGGATACACTTTGTAAATACACAACTCCATCACCCTCTTGAGGGTTTACGGCATATGCCACATATTTTCCATCATTACTCATTACCCGCTCTGCAATGGATTGCCAATGATCATAGACAGTGTGATCCAATGGCTTTTTCTGAGCAAAGGTTGAGATACCCGGCAATAATAAAAAAGCGAGTATTAAATTTCTCATAGCGATAATTTTAGTGGCTTCTAAGTTAAACAAACAAATCTCTTCATATCATGTGTTAATAGAATTAAATGACCAATGGGTGAATATGAGTTAGATACAAATGTTTACCCTACTTTAGTGAAAAAGTTTAAACACGATAAGGCTAAATCATATTGGTACACTCAACAAAAGAAAAATAAGCAGGTGAACAATTAATAGCATTTTAATTCGCAGCAAAGTGTTATATTGATGAAAAAACTGATATTACTCAGTTTATAAAAAGCAGGTCCTGAAGTTAGTATGAATAAGGTGTCTTCTATTGAACAAATGATCGCTGTGTTTGAACACTCACATGTGTTCATGTACGTGATTATTGACCGAAAGGGACATTACCGCTACATTAATGAAAAAATGTCCTCTATCACAGGTTGGGAAAGATCTTTGATATCAAGAAGAAAATATGATGAGCAAATTCATTATGCAGATGTTGAATTCTTCAGACAGCAGTTTCTCCATGCATTGGAAAATAAAGAGGATAAATTATCAATAACCGCTCGTTATCTGATCGATGAACACCAACACACTATTCAATGGGAAATCAGTTGCATTGAAGATCAGCAGGGTGAACCTGTTGTACAAGCTATGGGTGTATTGTTAAGTGGTGATCCGTTAGATGATTTTTCAACATCCCGATATGTGTATCAATTCAATGAATACTTGGATGGTGTCAGTGATGGCTTTTTCGCTTTAGATCGAAACTGGACTTTTCTAAAAGTGAATCGTTTTTTTGAATCAGTTACCGGATTATCAAGACAAGAAATGATTGGAAGGAATTTTTGGGATTTCTTTCCTGATACTGATGAACAGCCTTATGCAGCAGCCATGCGTAAAGCATTTGATCTGGAGGAGGCCATCACGTTTGAACAGCCTTGGCCTCCTGATTATCATTTTGCAGTTTCTGCGACACCATCAAAAGAAGGCATCATTTGTTACTTCATAGATATTTCTCTACAGAAGAAACAGCAATTGGAATTACTGGCCAGTGAGATCAAGCTAAAGGCGATACTTGATAGTACTACCGATATTAATATTTTGATCAGTTCAGATCTAAGGGTTTTGAATTTTAACCGAACTGCCGATCTACTTTCTAAAGAGTACTTTAATGCACAACTCTATATTGGCGCTGATTTCAACAAGTATGTACCTAATGAGCTTGGTCACTACTTCAGAGAACATTTTGAAAGAGCACTTAACGGAGAAAAACTAACGACTGAACGCCCTGTTGCACTTTTGAATGGAGATGTAATATGGTTTGAATTTTTATATTATCCTGTTTATAGCGAAGCAGGCGATTTGTTGGGAGTAGCTATGAATATCACCAATATCGATGCTCGGAAAAAAGCAGAAATGAAATTGTTGCAACAGTATGATCGTATGCGTGAGATCGCTTATTTGCAATCCCATGAAGCTCGCGCTCCACTGAGTAATATTCTCGGATTAATCAACGTATTGATGTTATATACCGAGAAAACCAATGATCCTGAGATTTTACAAGTATTGGAATTACTAAATGTAAGTGCTTCCAGACTAGATACCGTTATTCAAAAGATCGTGTCAAATACCAGACATGAGTGATCTTATGCGGTTCGACTGTTTATTTGATGTTTCCTAATGACCCTAATCATTTGTAAAAATACTGAAGCAGTAATCAAAGCAACACCGGCATAAAAACTACCGTTTAACTTTTCATTTTCCTGAAACAAGATAAACGCTAGTAATACTCCGTAGACGGGTTCGAGGTTGAGACTAAGATTTTGTGTAAAGGCAGAAACTTTCTTGAGTGCTTGCAACATTAAATCCATGGCCAATATGGTACACAGCCAACTCAAAATGAATAACCAAAACCAATCTGACATAGTCGGGAAGATCGTTTCAACAGGATAATAATGCAGATAAAGTGGCATGAGCAACGTAAGTAAGAGTAATCCTCCACTCAATTCATAGATCATCATAGTCTTTGGCTCTACTTTTTGTATTTGTCGCTTATTCAAAACGGAGAAAAGAGCAGCCAATATAGCTGAAACGATTCCTGCAATAATTCCATCCCGATATCTGGTATCAAATTGAAAGATGAGAATGATCCCTAACAAACTAAGCAACCCAAGACCAACATCAGGCCAACTAAATGGACGATCATTGAAAACAGGTTCAAGTAATGCTGTAAATAATCCGGTAGATGCAAAACAAACAAGCCCGATAGAAACGTTTGACATTTTGATGCTTGCATAAAAAAATACCCAATGGAGTGCGATCAAAGTTCCTATTCCCAGTAATTTCCAAACCATTGAAGAAGATACTTGCTGTAGCTGGTTCTTCCATTTTAGTAGTGCAAATAAGGTCACAACAGTGATCATGATACGATACCAAACCAACAGTCCTTCATTCATTTGAATGAGTATTCCTAATACGCCCGTAAAGCCGGCTAAAAAAACGGAGATGTGTAGCTTGATAAGTGCCTCTTTCATGACACTAAAGCTAATTCAAACAAAGATAAAATTGCTATTTAGAGTAATTTCCTTTGGAAAAAGAGGTGATGAATTTGTTGCAACAGGTCTTCTTACTCAAGAAGCACTGGATACTCTTTTCTTGTAGTCTTTAAAAAGGCTATGCCATTGTATTTTCATAACACCCAGTACTCCTTCCTTAATGATTCCCTTACTCATCTTACTCACCCCAATCTTTCGGTCGATAAATGTGATGGGCACTTCCTTAATGCGGAAGCCTAGTTTCCAAGAAACAAATTTCATTTCAATTTGGAAAGCATAGCCCACAAACTCGATCTCATCCAGATTGATCGCTTCCAATACTTGTCGCTTATAGCAAACAAATCCGGCAGTAGGATCATTTACGGGCATCCAAGTAAGCATTTTGGTGTAAAGAGCTCCGCCACGAGAATACAACTGGCGATCCCATGGCCAATTTTCAGTACTTCCACCCGGTACATAACGACTGCCTACTGCAACATCTGCCCCTTCATTTTTACAGGCTTGATATAAACGATCGAGATCTTTGGGATTATGGGAAAAATCAGCATCCATTTCAAAAATGTACTGGTACCCTTTTGCGATACCCCATTTAAAGCCATGAATATAGGCGGTACCGAGTCCAAGTTTGCCTTTTCGTTCTTCTAGGAATAATTGTCCGGGATACTCCTGCATCAAATTTTTGACAATAGCAGCAGTGCCATCGGGAGAACCGTCATCAATGACTAGAATATGATATTCTGAACGCAAGTCAAATACAGCAGTAATGATCAATGCAATATTTTCCTTCTCGTTGTAGGTTGGTATGATGACTAATTTTTCCAATCAAGGGGGTGTTCGGTTGCTGCGCTAAAATACAACTCATAACGATTAATCGTTATGCCGTTTGAATAATTGCGGAAAATACAATGGAAAAATGACGAACTTATCCTTTCTTTAACAGGGTTCGGTTGAGGATTTCGGTGAGTTTCTGCTTGGTATTCATTGGAAAATCGCCTTTCATCATCCAGTCATAGTATTGAGGTTCTTCTTTCAGTACCTGGGTCACAGGTTTACCTTTATGCTTTCCAAAATTGAACACTTCTACCCCATTCTCACGAATGAAACGACGGGCAAAATCTACAATATCATCTTCACCGGTGAATTTTACAATACTCTCTACTGTATTTCCTATTTGTGGATAACGTTCTACTTGTGCTTCCAAAACCTCCCATGTTGCAGTAGCATCTACTTCTGCACTATGAGCACCGTCTAATGTTTTCTGACAATAAAATTTATATGCGGCACTGAGTGTTCTTTGTTCCATCATGTGAAACACCTTCTGTACATCTACCAACTTTCTTCCGTCCGTAGAAAAATCGATCCCTACACGCAAAAATTCTTCTATCAGCATTGGAATATCGAATCGATTACTATTGTACCCCCCAATATCGCAATGATCAATAAATTGCTTGACCTCATTTGCCACCTGCTTGAATGTAGGTGCATCTTTAACCATATCGTCAGTAATACCATGAACATCACTCGCTCCTTTTGGTATCGGCATCAATGGATTGATCAATTTTCTTTTTACTTGCTGAGTACCATCGGGATTGATCTTTACAATAGCTATCTCTACAATACGATCAGCACTAATATTAACACCGGTTGTTTCCAGGTCAATAAAAGCAAGTGGACGAGTAAGTTGCAATTTCATGGTACGAAGTAAATATATTAATTCTAATTATCGGTATCTGTCTTAGAGATGATCTCTTTTGCCAACTCCAGAACATCCATCCCATCATAATTACCGCTACTCATTAACAACAAGTTGCTGTTCCGGTAATTCACTGAGAATAACCATTCTTTTAATAAACTAGCATCTGTGAAAATAAGTAACCCTGCTTTATTAAATCCTTGCTGAACAGCTGTCTCCGGCAATTCAGGTAATCGTTTGATCTGCAATGCATGTTTAGAATAAAAAACCACCGCTAAATCTGCCGGTTCCAGAGCACCATTGTATTCTTTCATGAATGCT
This sequence comes from Brevundimonas vancanneytii, assembly GCA_943368425.1. GTDB lineage: Bacteria > Bacteroidota > Bacteroidia > Chitinophagales > Chitinophagaceae > Sediminibacterium > Sediminibacterium vancanneytii_A. The sequence continues at coordinate 380,014 of CALRLC020000001.1, read as the reverse complement.
TCATTCAAACTACTATAAGTATGCAACTCAAGTACGCCAATGAGTTTGCGATCGGGGAACTGTGATTTTACTGCCTCGATCGTTGCTTTTACTTTACTTGGGGCATGAGCAAAATCACGATAAATCGCTGTGTGATCATTACTCGATAACAATTCCAAACGCTTAGATGCTCCGGTAAAACTTCCAATCGCTTCAACAAATTCAGCGGCTGATAATCCCAATTCCTTGCATGCGTAATAAGCTGCATGCAAGTTGAGCAGGTTATGATTACCAAACACTTTTAAAGTTCCTGATACATTCTCTAATTGTATACTTGTTTTTCCCTCCAGGATGGTATGTGCAGGTACGTCATAAGGTTGGTAACGGATGTCATCCCTTTTATGTTTTAGTACCAATTCTTTTAGTACAGGATCCGATTCATTGTAGATCAATAATCCATTCGGTTCGATCTTATGAATAAAAGTGATGAATTGCTCGAGATAAAATTCAAAAGTGGGAAACACATTGATATGATCCCATGCAATACCTGTAAGAATCGCTATATGTGGAAATAAAAAATGAAACTTGGGTTTTCTTTCAATGGCACTGGCAGGATATTCGTCTCCTTCACATACAATAACCGGCGCATCGGTAATGTCTACAGACTGATCAAAACCTTCCACTTTTGCTCCAACCAGATAATCAAATTTTTGCTGTGTATGCTTCAATACATGCATGATCATACTAGTGGTGGTGGTCTTACCATGACTACCGCCTACTACCACTCTCATTTTTTGTCTGCTTTCATGATAGATATACTCAGGAAAAGAATAGATCTTGAGTTTCAGATCGATTGCTTTTTGCAATTCAGGATTGTCTGATTTCGCATGCATCCCTAATATCACAGCATCCAGATCCGGAGTGATCAATGCCGGATTCCAGCCGATTGAGGATGGAAAAAGTCCCTGCTTTTTTAGATTAGAAGCGGCAGGTTCAAATATTTCATCATCTGTTCCTGTTACCTGATATCCCTTTTTATGGAGTGCAATGGCCAATTGGTGCATCACGCTGCCCCCTATCGAAATAAAGTGAACCTTCATAATAATTCTTTGATTTCAACCGTTTTATGCAAATTAACTGTTTAACAACTGTCTGTAAGCAACAATTTGTGTCAAATCAGTATCTTTGTTACAGCGCAAAATACAGTCAAAACGCTAACTTAAAATGCAACACATGAAAAAGATAACCGCTATTCTTTTCTTACTCGTATTGAGCGCAGTGTTTATCAGTTCTTGTACATCATCCAAAAGTAGAGGCTGTCCTACTACCAACCCGCGTTATTTTAAGCCTTAATGCTTTTGAACCTATTGGCTTTTGTATTGTTTTTAAGAAAAAAAGATGAACTGGAATCCTATCACAAGCATTGATCAATTAGAACAGATCAAACAACAGTCGTTTCAAACTCCTCAAGTTATATTCAAACATAGTACCCGCTGCAGTATCAGTTCCATGGTATTGAATCGTTTGGAAAGAAGTTCTGCACCGGAACAAGTTCAATTTCATTACCTAGACCTACTCGCCTATCGCCCGATCTCTGATCAGATAGCCGCTGATTTTGCTGTTTACCACGAATCTCCACAGGTATTACTTATCAAGAATGGGGAATGTATCTATGATGAAAGTCATCATGGCATCAGTATGGATGAAATTGCAGAGCAAGCTGCGCAAACAGCATAGGAAAACATGCCTGCTTTTTGTACATTGCTGTAAAAATCACATGATCATCACCGTTTTTGGCGCTACCGGACAAGTTGGGCGTTTTATTGTATCGCAAGCAATAGCGTTGGGTTATGAAGTACGTGCTTTTGGGAGGAATGTCACTGATTTGATCGATCGTGATCTGGACTCAAGTGCTCTTACTGCTATACAAGGCTATGTTTTTGATGCCTCAAATGTAAGGGATGCAATCATGGGTGCAGATGCTGTGCTATCTGCATTAGGCGGTAGTTTTGACGGCAGCGACAAGACCAGAAGTTTAGGGATGAAAAATATTGTTGAACAGATGGAACAAACCGGTGTGAAAAGAATCGTAGCATTGGGAGGCATGGGTATTTTGAACGCAGATGAACCGGAAGAAGGTTTATTGATAGAACAACCGGGGTATCCTGAAGAATATTTACCCGTTGGACAAGAACATTTGAAAGCTTATCAATCGCTTGCTGCATCTACTCTTGATTGGACTTTTGTTTGTTCCCCTGATATTTTGAATAAAGCAGGTACCGGTCAATACATCACTGCTGCGAACTATGCTCCGAAACCCAATCATTATCAAATAGCAGCCGGAGATTTGGCACATAGCATGATCGCTTGTATAGAAAAGCAACAATATTTGAAACAGCGAGTAGGTATTAGTAGGCTGTAATGTTTGAAGAATAAAATATTAGAGCGTCAAGTCTTTCATCATCAACCAATCTCTTTGCAGATCAGTACCCAATAAAAAATCATGCTCACCAAATTTTGAAAACCCGAAAGATCGATAAAAGTCAATAGCACGTTGGTTCTTTTCCCACACACCTAACCACACATACTGTTTGTTTTTTGATTTTGCATAGGATAACGCATGTACCATCATGGCTTTACCTACTCCTTTACCAATGACATTCTTTCTGGCATAAAAACGACAAATTTCAATGGCATCTGTTGAAGGATGTAATTGTTCATGAGATCCCGGTCTCATCTTACAATATCCAGCAGGTTGATCATCTGCAAAAGCCATAAAAAAAATATTCGAAGGATCGAGGACTTCTGCTATCAGTTTTTCTGTTGTGAACTGTGTATCGAGAAAGAGTTGCATATCAGCAACTGTATTCTGATCTGCAAAACTGTCGTAAAAAGTTTCACGGCTGATGGATGCGATCAATGATGCATCATCAGCCGTGGCAGTTTGAATCTGTAAGCGTTTCAATGTATTAAGCAGGAATATTTTCAATCACCATGGCACTGGCACCACCACCTCCATTACAGATACCGGCAGCCCCTATTTTTCCACCATGTTGTTTCAATACATGTAATAATGTAACAATGATTCTCGCTCCACTGCAACCTAATGGATGTCCTAAAGAAACAGCACCACCATGTACATTCACTTTGGCAGGATCGAGTTTCATTTTCTGGATGTTTGCAATACCAACCACAGAGAAAGCTTCATTCAATTCTACGTAATCGATCTGATTCATTTCTAATCCAGCCTTCGCTACTGCTTTTGGCACAGCCATCGCAGGTGTAGTGGTGAACCATTCAGGAGCCTGTTCAGCATCCGCATAACTGCGGATGATCGCAAGCGGCTTGATACCGAGTGCATCTGCTTTTTCTTTACTCATCAATACTACGGCTGCAGCACCATCATTCATCGTAGAAGCATTGGCAGCTGTAACCGTTCCATCTTTAATGAAGGCTGGTTTTAACTCGGGGATTTTATCAAACTTTACGTTGAATGCGTCCTCATCTTTAGCGAACAAAATCGGATCTCCTTTTCTTTGAGGAATAGGAACAGGAACTACTTCTGCATCAAAGCTTCCGTTGTTCCAAGCAGCCTGACTTCTTTTATAGCTTTCAATGGCAAATGCATCCTGTTCTTCACGAGAGATATTGCATTCTTTAGCACAGAGCTCTGCTGCATTACCCATGGCGTAATTATGATACACATCTGTAAGACCATCTTTTGCTAAACCGTCGATCATTTGCACATTACCATATTTATTTCCCCAACGAAGATTGGGTGAATAAAAAGGCACATTGCTCATGCTTTCCATTCCACCAGCAACTACTACATCTGCATCACCCAATAAAATTGCCTGAGCACCTTGTGAGATCGCTTTCATACCACTGGCACAAACCTTATTAACGGTTGTACAAATGACACTATCAGGCAAACTGGCAAATTTAGCTGCCTGACGAGCAGGCGCTTGTCCGGTATTGGCCTGTATCACACAACCCATCAATACTTCTTGCACTTGATCGGGCTGAATACCTGCTCTTTCTACTGCAGCTTTGATGGCAATGGCACCCAATTGAGGAGCAGAAAAATCTTTCAGACTTCCACCAAAAGACCCCATTGGAGTTCTGACAGCTGATACGATATATACGGTTCTATTTGACATATGATTGAATTGAAGCGCAAATATAGGGCAATCATACTAACAATCGTTAGCTTCAATGGTTAATTTCAACCTAGAAAGCATAGTATATTAGCAAAAAAATTATGCAACGCAAGGCCTTTATCTTCTATGGTTTGATTGTCATCTTGTTGATGGCTAGTTCATTTTATATGGCCTCCCCAGACTGCAATACATTAAGAGTGGGACAATTTCATAGTTATACCAAGAAAGGAGATCATATTCAAATCACAAGAATTGACGGAATACAACAAGATGTGAATATGAGCACCAAGGACACTACCTACTGGAAAATTGATTGGTTAGGCAACTGCAGATTTGCAGCATCCTATTTATCAGGTGCCGGACCTAAGGATGATGCTGAAAGAAGGCTTTATCAAAATACCATCCTTTATTTTGATATCAAAGAGATTGCTGACGACTATTATGTAGGAACCACCACTTTAAAAGCGCCGAATGGAAATAGTGTTTTTACGGATACCACCTGGTTAATACAAAAGAAGAATTAACATCTTTTACAATTTCGATTATTCGTTGATGAGCTTGAATCCTGTTTGGGTAAATTCGATTTTTCTTTGTTTGTATAGATTACCGGTGGTCATTTTAAAAGTTTTCTTACTCATGCCAAAGAATGCATAGATCTCTTCAGGATCTGACTTATCATGATAAGGCAGGTATCCATCGTTTTCTTTTAACAATCGAAGTATTTTCTCCGCTTCATCTTCTACCTTTTGAAACCCGGGCTTACCCAGTACTACATCGATTTTGTTTCCAGGGAGGATGGTTTTAATGAAACCTTTCAACTTATCCCCGATCTTCAGTTCTGTGAAAATTTCATTACTGTGAATGATACCGGTATGCAAGTTGTTTATGATGACCACAAAACCCAGTTCTGATTGACGATAGACCAATAAATCAACCTGATCCAATTCTTTCACCGTCAATTCATCGTTGCTTAACAGTTGCTCGATCTTTTCTGTAGCAGCAACCCTTCCTGTCATTTGATCGATATAAAGCTTGACCAGGTATTCTCCACCTACCCTCATTCCGCCTAATTGTTTGGAAGCGGGAACGAACAAGTCTTTCATCAATCCCCAGTCTAAGAACGCCCCCTGTCTTGTAACAGCTACCGCTTTCATTTTAGCGATCTCTCCTACACAAGCATTGGCTTTCTGTGTGGTTGCGATCAACCTGTTATCTGAGTCATGATACACAAATACAGTGATCTCATCTCCAATTCGAAGTCCTTTTGGAGCAAAACGGGTTGGCAATAAAATGCCATCTCCCCCATCTTCGAGGTAAAAACCAAAATCTACTTTTCTTGATACTTTAAGGGTATTGTATTGCCCTACCTGAACTATTTCCATAAAAATCCTAATCGGCAAAAATAGGTTAGTTTCTCCGAATGCTTTAAGATAAACGATTGAATCGATTTTTTTGAGGGTATCCACCACTGTTAGCAACTTTAAAAGACTGATCCCGAAGGCTTTAATATTTTCATCGCATGAAAGGTATGTATGGGGTACTATTATTCAGTATCATCGCTTTACAATCCATGGCGCAGAACGTCACTGGTCATTGGTATGGTGTAGGAAAAGTGGCTGTTCCAGGTGAACATAGCGCTTATTTGTCTGAATTGATCATTCAACAAAAGGGAACAGTTGTAAAAGGTGAGCTACAGTATTATTTCAGGGATAGCCTTTTCAAGGTAAAAATAAACGGCACATACAACAACAATACGAGAAAACTAAGTTTGAATCCGGTTCCCTTTATCTATTATCTGTCTACCAACACAAAGACGGGGATTGATTGTATGTTATCTGGCAATTTTACACTCTTAGTCAATCGAACAGAATCTATTCTTACCGGGGCTTTTGAAAGCGATGATGCGCATCGATATACTACACCTGACATACAATTCAGGTTTAAATATTCTACTGATACCGCAAGCCTACAATATGATCGCACTCCCGAAGAGGATATAGATACACCAATTACAATAGCCAAGTCAACTCCATCTTTAGATACAGTTATCAAAAAGATAGTGAGTGACCCTGTATTGCCAGACAGAGAAAAAATTTATGTAAGAGAAGTATCGATTAACGGCAACAGTATCCGAATTGATCTGTATGATAATGGTTCTGTAGACAATGATTCAGTCGCTGTTTACCTTAACGACCGATTGATCATTCCTCCTTCACAGCTAACACACCGTGCCATCAGGAGAACCATCACATTAGATAGTACAACCTCTGTATATGAATTAAGTATGGTTGCTATCAACTTGGGAAACATACCGCCAAATACTGCAGCATTGATCATTTACGATGGTGAAACTAGACACGAACTGATTCTCACGAGTGATCTTAACAAGACAGCGACCATCAGATTGAAGAAGAAATAGCTTATGGGATATGGCTTATAGTTCATAGCAAATGGCAGCTCATTGTTTTACCATTTGCTATGAACAATTAGCTATTAGCACTAAAACAACTCCGGCATTGGGTTATCATCCTTGGGTCTTTGCTCCCATTCCATTTCTATACTTTTATTGAAGTCTGTAAGCTTTGCACCTACTGCTTTCCAGCCCATTACTTCCACCATTTTGGCTACTTTGAATTTTGCTTTTCGCACCTGTGCACCTCTTCCGGTTTGAACAACCAATATTGGTTCTTCATCTGTTGTAACGGCTTCCAGTCTGTTGCCTTCACCCTCTTTAATGAATAGAAACTGAGTTTTTAATGTACTGGTTTCAATTTTGAAACGTTTGATATTGAATTGCCCCTTGTCGTTATCTAAGTATACTGCCGTGATGGTCTTGTTAGGATCAAATTTTTCAATCAAGGTTACCTTCTCAGGATCGAAACGTTGAGTCATTTCTGTATCCGTAAGTTCATAACTACCATCGTTATAGATCACCAGTAATTTTTCATCTTCAAAGCTTCCGAGATATTGGCCTTTCTCTTCCGTATTCAATCTCCCAAACTTATCGTCAAACCATAATTTTACTCCTGCAAGCGTACTCTTTCCCGCTTCTTTCAGTTTAACAGCTTTGATGGGATACTTCGTTACCTGATTACCCATACTGCTTCTGCCTTTGACCTCTAACTCTTCAAAATAAAAATCAAATTCTTTATTACGGGCAGTACAGTTAGGACTCAATACGATTTTTACTACTTCTGCTTCTCCATTTGTATTGGCTGTGAAATAATGTACTTTACTCTTATCGGAACCCTTTGTCAGATCATATTCTTTGTCTCTTGTAACGCCTGTCACATTGAAACGTTTGGCATAACTTGTTCCGCTGGCTCCATCCAGATAGATCATGTTGTAAGTGGTACGTTCATCGTTCTTTCTGAAAACGGCAGCATGAATAATATCCTTTCCGACAAAGATCTTATCTGCTACTTTCACCACTTTCATGGTACCAGATTTGGTGAATGCGATGATATCATCATAATCAGAACAATCACATAAGAACTCATCTTTTTTCAAGGATGTTCCAATAAATCCTTCTGCGCGATTGAGGTATAACTTGGTATTAGCGATCGCTACCTGCTTCACCTGAATGGTGTCAAACTCTTTGATCTCTGTTTTTCTTTCTCTTCCCTTACCAAACTTCTTGAGCAAGTTTTCAAAATAGGCAACTGCAAATTCAGTTAAATGTTCCAGATCGAATTTCACTTGTTTGATCTCTGCTTCGATCCCTTTGATCTGTTCATTCAGTTCATTGATGTCTAAACGATATATTCTACGAACAGGCTTCTCCGTTAACTTTAAGATATCTTCCTTTTCAATTGCTCGCTTCAACTTTTTCTTGAATGGATCAAAAGCTTTACTGATGGCTTCAATCACAATATCCCAGGTGGCATGTTTTTGCTCCAGTTCTTTGTAGATCTTTTCTTCAAAGAAGATTTTTTCCAATGAAGTATAATGCCATTTGTCTTCCAACTCAGCCAATCGGATTTCCAATTCTCTTTTTAATAAAGTCTTGGTATTCTCTGCAGATACTTTTAATAATTCATGAACACCTAAAAATTGTGGTTTTTGATCTACAACTACACAAGCATTGGGTGAAATACTCACTTCACAGTCAGTAAAAGCATACAGAGCATCGATCGTAATGTCGGTAGAAATACCGGCAGCCAAGTCGATGTGTATCTCTACTTCCTGCGCAGTTACATCTGTTACTTTCTTGATCTTAATCTTACCCTGGTCATTGGCTTTGGTAATACTCTCCATCAATTGAGTAGTAGTCACACCAAAAGGCACATCACGAATCACCAACGTCTTTTTATCCAACTCTTCGATATGTGCACGCACGCGTACTTTACCCCCTCTTTTCCCTTCATTGTAGTTTGCCACATCGATCATTCCTCCTGTTTGAAAATCGGGATAGATCTCAAACTTTTTCCCCTTCAGGTATTTGATAGAGGCATCGATCAGTTCACAGAAATTGTGAGGAAGGATTTTAGTAGATAATCCAACCGCAATCCCATCAGCACCTTGCGCCAATAACAAGGGGAACTTCATGGGCAAAGTGATGGGTTCATTTTTTCTACCGTCATAACTCAACTGCCAATGGGTGGTCTTACTGTTGAATGCCACTTCCAATGCAAACTTAGACAAGCGAGCTTCAATGTATCGTGAAGCTGCTGCATCATCACCTGTTCTTACATCACCCCAGTTACCTTGTGTTTCAATCAACAGGTCTTTCTGTCCGAGATTCACCAAAGCATCTCCAATACTGGCATCCCCATGTGGATGGTATTGCATGCTTTGTCCAATGATATTTGCCACTTTGTTAAAGCGCCCATCATCCATTTCTTTCATTGCATGCAGTATCCTGCGTTGTACGGGTTTTAACCCATCTTCAATAGCAGGAATGGCTCTCTCCAATATCACATATGAAGCATAATCCAGAAACCAGTTCCGGTATTGTCCTTGTACACCTGATTGATTCTCAAAAACCCTGTTTGGTTGTTTTTCCTTGGCCATCTTCTCTTCGTTTGTTAATGGTGTTCGATCCCCACCCTATTTCTCAATTCTGAATGTATCATCTTTCGCATCTTCAAGACCATTCAGCTCCAAAATAATAATATCTGTATCGGCAATGACTTCATGCCATGCCCATGGTTGTATGTGTATTCTTGCCGGCGCCTTTACCTTAAGAGATCCCTCTATTGAGGTTCTTGTATCAAACCAGTTCACTGTTGCCTCACCTTGCATCAGAATCAACTGTTCCGGATTTTTTGCAGGTGCTGTGCCTTTGTGATAATGTCGACCACTGATACTACCCGTTTTTCGATAAGCAACAATGAATTGTCCCGTTCTATCGGTATCGAAATAGTGGGTAGCACCTCTTTCATCTTCTCCTATCTTATCTACAGTAATGATATCAACCATTTTTGATGTTTAATTTTAGATCATGCATATTCAATAACACTTCTCTTATCTTACACAACAGTTTCACTACTTGTCTCTTGAGCCTTGCCGCCATGCGTTTTTACGCTAATGTCTTTCCATGATTTATTCCAATCACCCAGAGCCTCCAATTTTCCCTCATTAATGAGTTCGCGGATGCGCCATACCAGAAATACATCACCTGTCTTCACTTTCATTTTACTCAATGTATTTGTCAATATTTTACTCAGCTTTTGGGGCTCTGCATTGATGTTTGCTAAAATATCTTTATCAAAAAAAGTTACTTCTTTACCGATCAGTTTTTTGCCGCCTTCTAGGAAACGCACCATGGCTGATTCCTGACAAAGTTTTTTCCATTCATCCGGATCTACTTCAAACTCACTGAGCGTAATAGGTCTGGCCAATCGCTTCGCCTTTAAAAATTCTTTCGGCTGAATCTCGTGGAGATACGATGGGTAGAATATTTGTCCCTTCTCATTAATGAATGGCAGGTTATTCAAGTATAGTACATGCACCCTACCTTGATATTCTTTCAACTGAGTCATCAACCAATAATACCCACAAACATCATGTGCATTTTGAGCCATCCATATCCACACTTCTGCCTCGGGTTCTTCATCCAATTGTTTCAATAGTTGATGAACAGCCAATTTATCATCCACCAGATCTAACTGTTCGGTATACGGAGAGTATTCTAGCAATTGCTTCCACCAGTCTCTCCTTTCCTGATATCCTTCCGTTTCATAAATATTACCCAAGGGGCCTACCGCATAATCATCTTTGATTTCCAAAATCGTTCCCTGAATGGTCTCATCTAACTCAATGGCATGTTGCAGTACTGTTACATTTGCAGTGTCAAAAACAATGTGAATCATCTTATACTATTTAATATTTGGATCAGTTAGCTGCTACTTCCAGATCCAATTCTACTTTAAGGTTATTGATAATAAAATCCTGTCTTTCCATGGTATTCTTACCCATGTAATATTCAAGTAGTTGCTGAATATGGTCACCTTGTTCCAATATCACAGGTTGTACACGCATTTCTGCACCAATGAATCTTCCAAATTCTTCCGGAGAAATTTCTCCCAATCCTTTGAATCGGGTGATCTCCGGCTTACCTCCTAATTTTTGTATGGCAGCCTGCTTTTCAGATTCGTCATAGCAATAGATGGTCTCCTGTTTATTTCGAACACGGAAAAGCGGTGTTTCAAGAATGTATACATGCCCACGTTTCACCAGATCAGGGAAGAACTGCAAGAAGAAAGTCATCATCAATAAACGAATATGCATACCATCAACATCGGCATCCGTAGCAATAACGATGTTGTTGTAACGCAATCCTTCCATACCATCTTCAATATTCAATGCATGTTGCAACAAATTGAACTCTTCATTTTCATACACTACTTTTTTAGTAAGTCCGAATGCATTTAATGGTTTACCACGCAAACTAAATACAGCCTGTGTATCTACATTTCTTGATTTGGTGATACTTCCACTGGCACTATCACCCTCAGTAATGAAAATGGTTGAATTCTTTTGCAAGGCAATGAACTCCTCTTTATTCTTTGCAGGAAGATCGTCATTCAAATGCACACGACAGTCTCTCAGCTTCTTGTTGTGTAAATTGGCTTTCTTGGCTCTCTCATTGGCCAGTTTTTTTATTCCTGCCAGTTCTTTACGCTCACGCTCACTTTGCTCAATTCTTTTGCGTAATGCATCAGCAACGGTTGGATTTCTATGCAAATAGTTATCCAATTCTTTTGCCAAAAATTCCTCCACAAACTTTTTCATGGATGGACCGCCTTCTGATACATTTTGTGAACCTAATTTGGTTTTGGTCTGACTCTCAAACACAGGCTCCTGTACGCGAACAGAAATAGCGGCAACGATGCTGCCACGAATATCTGCGGCATCGTAATCTTTTTTATAGAAATCTCTTATGACTTTGATGTATGCTTCTCTAAATGCCTGTTGGTGTGTTCCGCCCTGAGTGGTATACTGTCCATTCACAAAAGAGAAAATATCTTCCCCATAATCATTGTTATGAGAAATGGCCACTTCAATATCATCTCCTTTTAAGTGAATGATGGGATAACGCAGTTCATCAGCATTGGTTTTGCGTTCCAGGAGATCTAACAAACCGTTCTTACTCACATACTTTTTGCCATTGAAATGCATCGATAATCCAGCATTCAAATAACAATAGTTCCAAAGCTGACTATCGAGGTACTCATGGATAAAGTGAAAGTTGCGAAAAACGGTTTCATCAGGAATAAATGTTACCAATGTCCCGTTAGGCTCATCTGTTTTTTGCTCTTTATGATCTTTTACAAGTACACCTCTTTCAAATTCAGCTGTTTTTTCTTTTCCATCACGATGAGAGGTTACTTTGAAATATTGACTCAAAGCATTCACCGCTTTGGTACCCACACCATTCAGACCCACACTTTTTTGGAAGGCTTTACTATCATACTTCGCACCGGTATTGATCTTACTTACTACATCCACTACTTTGCCCAAAGGAATCCCTCGACCATAATCGCGTACACTTACCTGTTTTCCTTCAATGGTGATTTCCACTTGCTTACCATAGCCCATGGTATGTTCATCGATACAGTTGTCGATCACTTCTTTGATGAGTACGTAGATACCATCATCGGTTGCCGAGCCATCACCCAGCTTACCGATATACATCCCCGGTCTCAGTCGAATATGCTCACGCCAGTCTAAGGACCGTATCGATTCTTCATTATACTCATTCAAGTTCTTCTGTTCTGCCATAGTTCTTCATTTTAATACGCTGACTTCCACACATTAACATCCCTCCAACCCGCAAATCTAACCACCTGTACACCTGACACAATTTTTCTTTTCTACAAATGCCATTTTGATGTGGATAAAACATTAAAAAATGTTGATTTTACCGTTTTTAACCCCTTCTGACTACCTTTACCGCATCAACACCCTTCAAAAACACCCCATTCGGGATCTACAACAGATCGCTATTCTTGCCGCTGAGCGACTCGAGGAGAATGACCGATTTGCCCGTGAGGTAAAAGCCAATTCAGCTGACCAAATGGATGCGGTGGTTCACAGACTTAACAAGGATATTGAACAAAAAATTGATTGCACCCTATGTGGCAATTGTTGCCGCAGTTTGATGATCAATGTATCAGAAGTAGAAGCAGATAATCTTTCTTCACATCTTCAGGTATCCAGAGCCTCTTTTGATGACACTTATTTGGAAAAAGGAAGCAACGGTATGATGTTGATGAATGCTATACCCTGTACTTTTCTGGAAGCGAATCGGTGCAATGTATACGAACATCGCTTTGAAGGATGTAGGGAATTCCCTGCCATGCATTTACCCGGATTCTCAAAAAGATTATTTACTACGCTCATGCACTACGGACGTTGCCCCATCATTTTTAATATTGTGGAAGATATGAAAGATGAAATGGGATTTGAGAGAGAGGCGTGAATTGTCAATTGTCTTTCACCATTCACAATTCACAATTGACAATTCACTTTTTACTTTTTACTTTTTAATTTTCCTATGCTACAATTCGGAATAGATCAACTTCTTCAACTAGACCCATCCTGGAAACAACTGCGCATCGGTATGATCACCAATGAAGCAGCAACAACACGTGACAGCATACCCTCAAGAAAAGCTTTACTCGAAAATGGATTTAACATAGTTTCTCTTTTTTCCCCTGAACATGGATTAGATGTAAAAGGAGCCGATGGCCAGGCCATGAGCGATGGAACAGATACCCTTACTGGATTACCCGTTGTTAGCCTATACGGTGCGCGATTGGCCCCGGAAGCATCTCACCTAATAAACATCGATGTTTTATTGTTTGATGTACCAGATGTTGGAAGTCGATTCTATACTTATTTGTGGACACTTACCCATATAATGGAAACTGCGGCAAAGTTTCAAAAGCTATTCATTCTATTAGATCGACCTAACCCTATTTCGGGAATATTAGAATTAGCGGAAGGTCCATTTTTAAATGAAGTGAATAGTTCCTTTATTGGTAGATGGGAAATGCCCATCAGACATAGTTTAACATTGGGTGAGTTGGCATTGTATTTTAATGAAGCAAAAAAGATTGGAGCTAATATAGATGTGATACGCTGCAAGGGATGGAACAGAGAGCAATTCCAACCGGATTGGAAACTACCCTTTGTTCCTACATCACCGGCTATTCAATCATTCGAATCTATGTTGTTGTATCCGGGATTATGTTTGCTAGAAGCCACCAATCTTTCAGAAGGAAGAAGCACAGCTCATAGTTTTACCGCTATTGGAGCACCATGGTTACATGCTGAAAGAGTTGCAGCCATGTTGAATGATATTTCAGGAGGGGAATTCAGCGCGCATGCTATCACATTTACACCCGAACATAGTAAATTCAAAGGACAGCTTTGTAAGGCTGTTGGTTTGGAAGTACATGACAGGATCAGTTTTCAACCTGTATTAACGGGGATGATCTGTATAAAGCTGATCAAAACCTTACATCCGGAAAGATTTGAATGGGATATCTATCCGACCAGTGTTAATCCATCAGGTAAAAATCATTTAGATAAATTAACAGGTATTTCAAACAGTCAGCAACTATTTGATCTCCCCTTTGCTGCTTTCATCACAGCCATCACCAAACAGACGAATGCAAGAACATGGAAGGAAATGGTGCAAAAAGCGATCCTGTATTAATGTTTGATGTCAGATCGCAGATGTCAGATGTGTGGTATTAGATTTTGTGTTTCAGGATAAATAGAGAGAAATAACTACATCCCAAATCAGACATCTGCGATCTGACATCATACATCTGACATCTGCGATCTGACATCCCCATAAAGGTCTCTTATCACAACACTAGCCGCAACACAGCCGAAAATAGCCGGCATATAACTGATCGTACCGATAATCGATTTTTTGGGATAGGCTTTTTCTGTTTCGATGATACGGCTCTGGTCTGCTCTTTCCGGACTGAATACAACTTTCAATCCTTTATAGATCCCAAATCCGTGTAATTTTTTGCGAACATATTTTGCAAGGTTACATTGGTGTGTTCTGGAAATGTCTGTAACCATCACCTGTGATGGATCTACTTTACCACCCGCACCCAAAGAAGTAACAATTGGAATCCCACGATCAATACATGCTTTGATGAAATATACTTTTGGGGAAAGTGTATCAATACAATCCACTGCGTAATCAAATTTACCTTGATCTAAGATTTCGTTGGTGCGCTCATCACGTATGAACTCTGTAAGAACGGTTAGATCAAGATCAGGATTGATATCTTTTAAACGTTCTGCCATCACTTCCGCCTTTAACTTTCCCCCATTAGAGTGTAAAGCCGGAATCTGACGATTACAATTACTCAAATCAACAGTATCCGCATCAACGATCGTCATCTTACCCACCCCGGCTCTGGCAATCATTTCAGCACAAATACCCCCAACACCACCCAGTCCAACCACCAGCACATTTTTTGTCATTAATTTTTCAATCGGCTCATCCCCCAGTAAAAGTTGTGTCCGACTCATCCAATAAGGTATCATGTGATCTTTGATTTTTTGAATTTTTGATTTCTTGATTTCTTTTCTTGTTCCTTATTTCTTATTCCTCATTTCTTATTTCCTATTTCCCCTAACTTCAAACTACAAAAATGTAGCAGCTATGTCGTTTTATAAAATAATTGTTTCCAGTTTATGCTTACTCTTGTCCTATGCCGGGAATACCCAACAAATTAAGGTCTTGGAATCAGGTAAACGAGTAAGTTTTCGTGGATTGAGTGTGGTGACTGACGAGGTATTCTGGGCTAGCGGAAGCAATGGATCTGTCGTAAGGTCAACAGATGGGGGCAAAACCTTGCAATGGATTCCTGTTCCGGGGCATGAAAAAAGGGATTTCCGTGATATCGAAGCTTTTAGTGCTGATACAGCTCTTATCATGGCCATTGCTGAGCCCGCAGTGATATTGAAAACAACAGATGGTGGTAAAAATTGGAAAAAGGTATTTGAAGATACCACGAAGGGTATGTTTCTGGATGCAATGGATCAATACCCAAACGGAACGATGATCGTTGTTGGCGACCCCATTGAAGGAAATCTGTATGCAGCAATGTCTATGGACAAAGGTGACAGTTGGCAAAAACTATCAATGAAGAACTTGAAAAAAAATATTCTTAAGGTTCAGGATACCGAAGCCATGTTTGCATCCAGTGGTACTAACATTAAATTGATCCCTGAAAAAGATTTCGGAACCCCGACACTGCTAGTGACTGGTGGAAGTAAAGCAAGTATAAAGGATCTATATTACCATTCATTCAACGACTCTTTACCCATGATGCAAGGCGGCACATCTACAGGTGCGAACTCTATTGATTATTGGAGCAAAACAAAAACTGCCGTCATTGTTGGAGGTGATTTTTCGAAAGATACGATTGCTACTGATAATTGTGTACTCGTAACATTCAAAAAAGGGAAACCCACTTTTTCGAAACCCTCGATTCCTCCTCATGGTTATCGTTCTTGTGTTATCTATCTTAACGAAAAAGAACTTGTGACTTGTGGTACATCAGGTATCGATGTTTCAAAAGATGGCGGACAAACATGGCAATTCATTTCAAAAGAAAGTTTCCATGTTGTACAAAAAGCTAGAAACGGCAAAGTCATTTTTCTGGCCGGAGGCAATGGAAGAATCGCACAATTGATCTTACCTTAATGCCATGAATACACACAAAAAGAAATGGTTACTCTTAGCACCAATTGGACTTGTTCTGGTAGGCGCGGGTTTATCCATGGCCATTGATGCAGGATCTGTAAAAGCCAGCGGTGGTAACTGGTTCTGGTATGGTACTGCTTCCCTCATAGTTTTTAATAGCGGTCTTTGCATTTTTGGTACAGCTATTATAGAAAAAGTTAAAAGCCTGAAATAATTTTAACTGCGTTAAACCCCTCTCAATAGTTCATGTCTTATTAAAAACTTTAAGACATGAAAAAGACCTTTCTCATTGGTATGGTAGCATTGTTTTGTATCGCCATTCAAACAAATACAGCAGTTGCACAGAATAAAGAAGAGATCAAAGAAAAAATTCGTCAACGTACAGACAGCCTTACTCCTGAACAAAAAGAAAGATTACAGGAAAGAAGAAAGCATGGCAGACATGAGCTTTCACCTGAAAGAAAAAAAGAAATGAGGGCACGTTATGATAGTCTTTCTCCTGAACAAAAAAAATCCATGCGTGAAAATATGCGTAAGCGTTATGAAGAATTGACGCCTGAACAAAAAGCACAGATCAAAGAGAGAGCAAGGAATAGAGCCGATAGTTTGAATCCCGGACAAAGAAAAATGTTAAGACGCAGGATTGGATAAATCAATACCTAAAAACGTTCATTGTTGTTTTTTTGAATACGGAAAAGGAGTACTGTGCGGATCAGTACTCCTTATTTTTTGAAAGCAAAATAAACAGCTCCTAAAATGAATAAAAAACTGATCAAGTATTTGGTTTGAAAAGGCTCTTTCAGATAAAAAACTGCAAATACGGTGAACACAAGCAGCGTTATGATTTCCTGAGTAATCTTTAATTGAAAGCCTGAGAAGCCGTTGGCATATCCGGTGCGATTGGCAGGAACCAGTAAACAATATTCAAAAAAAGCGATTCCCCAACTAATGGCGATCGCCTTCCACAAAGGCATACCTTGTTGTTTAAGATGGCCATACCACGCAAAAGTCATAAAGACATTAGAAACTAAAAGCAACAAAATGGTTTTGATCATATAGATTCGATTTGAATGTGGCAGTAAACAACTGCAATATCAGCAGGAAAACAACAGGAAGATTGTCAGAATGCCACGCCATGAAAAATCAGCATGGATATTGTACTGGTTTAGCTATTAAAACAGGCAAGTATGAAAAAGTTTCAGGCGATCATTAAGTTTCAGATGGATGATGATTTTATGTCGCTGGTTCCACCCCATCGTACTTATGTGAATTTCTTATTGAACAAAGGTATTATTGACAGCTATGCAGTGAGTATGGAAAGCCAAACATGCTGGATCACATTGAACACAGAGAGTAAGGAGGAAGCAGACAAATTATTGGTAAAATCGCCCTTGTACAAATACTGGACCTATGAGATCGAGGAGTTGTTTGTGTATGATAGTCAGCACTATCGCCTTCCGGCCTTGCAACTCAACTAATTTTGAAAAATCTTAAAACTTTTTTTGGCAGTAATGTTTCAGACCCTATTTTTGCACTCCCAACAAAACGGGAGCATAGCTCAGTTGGTTTAGAGCATCTGCCTTACAAGCAGAGGGTCCGCGGTTCGAACCCGTGTGCTCCCACAAAATAAAGAAAAGGCCATTCACTTCATGTGGATGGTTTTTTTATGCACGAACTCAGTTGATTTTGTGCATCCCGACCTCAGTCGGGAGTGTTCGTGGTTCAAACCCGTGTGCTCCCACAGAAAAAAACATCCGCCTCTGGCGGATGTTTTTTTATTCATCCATTTTACCTCTCCATTATTGCTACGATCTCTATTTTTGCGATATGGCTTTATTCTTCAATAATACTTCTCCCCGTCCATGGGAATCACAGGATGAAGATGTGATGGTTGAAACCACCACGCCTTATCAGTTGATCGTATGGAATGACGAAGTGAATACTTTTGAATGGGTCATTGAAACATTAATGGAAGTCTGTGGCCATTCTCATGAACAGGCAGAACAAAGTGCGCTTATCATTCATTTCCAAGGAAAATATGCGGTCAAAAAAGGCGATTATGACACCCTGAAACCGATGTGCGATGCTATTACTGACCGAGGTATTGGAGCAACTATAGAAAACATAAAATAAGAAATAAGAAACAGAGAAATGAGAAAGTATTTCGCTTAAGCAACTCATTTCATTTCTTATTCCTTATTTCGTATTCCTTATTTCTCATTCCTTATTTATGCCTTTACACGCTCTCACTTCCACTCTCTGGTTTCCTCCTGTCTCAGATGCTTTGGAAGATGGATTATTGGCCATGGGTGGCGATGTTTCCGTTGAAAGATTATTACTGGCCTATCGCAATGGTATCTTTCCATGGTATGATGATACCATCCCATTGTGGTGGAGCCCCGATCCAAGATTTGTATTGATGCCTGATGAGTTGAAAGTGAGCAAGAGTATGCAACAACTCATCAAAAAGAAAACATTTACATTCAAAACCAATACTGCTTTTGGTGATGTCATTACGCATTGCCAATCACTCCCCAGAAAAGGCCAGGATGGGACATGGATCACAGAGGAATTAAAAGAGGCTTTCATTGAACTACATCAACTTGGACATGCACATTCTGCGGAAACATGGTTCAATGATGAGTTAGTAGGCGGCTTGTATGGTATTAAAATGGGGCCTTTCTTTTTTGGGGAAAGCATGTTCAGTAAAGTGAGTAATGCCAGCAAATTTGCTTTTATTCACTGGGTCAGAGAATTACAACAAGAAGGAATCATACTAATCGATTGTCAGGTACATACCGACTACCTTGAAAGTCTTGGTGCAAAAATGATTCCGAGAGCGCATTTTATTCAGTTGCTTAAACAACATATTTAGCATTTCCACTGCGTAAACTCTGCTTCCTCATGTTCTCTGCGGTAAATATTCGAGTAGTGCACCGCAGAGAACATGAGGACGCTGAGTTTGCGCAGAGGAGTTCTTTAGCTTTTGTAGCCGTACATGACCTCTACATCCCTCACAATCGTTTCCATATCACGATCCTTGCTATAAGGATCGTAATTCTGTTTTAGGTTACTACCAAATACCACTGCAATAGTTTGCCAAAATGCTGCATTGAAACCGCCTTTGTATTCCTGAATGATCTCGTAACAGTTGTTCCCTGTTTGACGATAGATGAGCTTCATCAATACTTTACCCTGATAAACAGACAGCTTCGTTAGTTTATCCGCAAACTCACGCTTCAATTCTTTTTCTCTTGATTTGATAATCGCTCTACGCTTTTGCTTATCAGATACATTCACCAACCGTGCATTGATCTCATTCATTACTTTACTGGCTGCAATGGCATAGGGATAGGTGACGTACACCGCATTACGTAAGCGTGTCCATTCTGCCCAATGACGTTTCCATTTACCCGTTAATTTTCCAATGACTTCTACAGGGGGTAAAATACTTTCCGGAATGGTATCTCCTTCCGGTGTGATATACGCATATACACGAACAGTATCAAGAGGACCACGTTCCTGAGCAGATAAGGCAAAGCTGGTCAATACAACAACCAGCATAGTCAATATGATATGTTTGCCAGGGATACGCATTACTTAAAAATAGAACTAGTTTTTCTAATTAATGCTGCCTGTGAGGAAAAGTAACCCGGGAGAAGGAACAGTTTTAACAAATCGGTTGCTGCCGGATACCGATCAAAATCAGCACCAAGCAGCAACCGTAATGATAAGGACTCTTTAAGAAGCCACTTTTAAAGTATTCTTCGATTGACGATTTCTTTGAATGATAGACATCACAAAACCGATCACCATGATCACAATGCCTAACCACAATACATTGATCATCGGGAATTCATATACTTTGAGTGTGATCAGATCAGTAATGGCTCCGCTTTCTTTGATACCTATTTCCAACAACCCTTTTTTCTCATCCTTTACTTTGTTGAATTTAAGGATCAAGCTTTGTGCAGTAACTGTATCAGGAATAGCCCTGAACTCATTACCAGTAACCGCAATACCAGGTGTAGCGGTATACCTACGTCCATCTTTGGAAAGTACAGCAATATCAAGGAATAAAGCTGTTTCTCCTTGTCCGTATAAATTTGCTTTTTCAGTTGGATTTACTGATACTTTATTCAGAACCAGTAATCCATTGCTGTAAAACAAAGTATCGCCTACACTGATCTCACGATTCGTAAAACTGGTGGTATCTTCTGTACTATTTTCCTGAAAAGAAGTGATATAAGCGAAGATGTCTTTATGCCAATAATGTTTTGCAGCCGGATTAGCAGCAAACCCCTCCATGCCCTTATTGTTCTTGATTACATCAGGATAGAGACTGAACGCATCATTGCCGTCTTTCGCTTTAAAAGATATCTCATAATAACGTTTACGATCTCTTTCATTCAAAGTGTCTTTTACATAGGTCACCATGTATCGACCCATATCGGTAGCAACACCTTTGAACAGTGTGATATTTTCAGCAGGATTACCCGCAGGATTACCTCGCTCTTTAGCGTCTTCTTGTCTTAGAGGTGTTACACCGGTTGTATTCCAGCTTAACACTGTTTTCTTGGCAGATGAAATCAATATTCCAACCAATACCAAGCCAAAACCTACGTGAGCAACAGAAGCTCCTGCCGCTTTCAACTTCCCTTTTAATCCTAAAAAGATATAAGAGAAATTAGCTACGACAGAATACACAGCAGCGAATATGGCCAAATGAATTGCAAAAAGAAATCCAGGCCCTTTTTTATCATAACCTATTTCACCAAAGAAACTGATGCACAAACTAATGACAACAGTGATCAGCGTAGGAACCCAAATATGTTTACCAAAGAAACGTTTGGGCGTGTCTTTGTATTTCAAGTACTGCGTTAAAGCAGTCAGTAGTCCGATGATGATGGCTACAAAAATCTGAATCTGATTATGTGCGAATTCAGGATCTTCCGGAGGCGCAATATTGGTTCCGAATAATTTATTGAATACCGGCGTAGAAGTTTTGGCAATGATCACCATCCCCGATAAGAAGAACACCAATGACCCGATGAACATCCAGAATTCACGACTATAAGTATTCTCCTCTTTTTTAATCGATGGAATGGATTTGTAATTTTTGAAATACAACAACAGTGCGGGCACAAAGAATACCAAAACAAACAAGAGCAATTGTGTATTCATGCCCAGATCTGTAAACGCATGCACAGAGGTATCACCCAACACACCGCTTCTAGTAAGGAAGGTTGAATACAGAATCAGTGAAAATGTAATGATGTAAAAGAAATAGGTAGGTCTAAGGGAATAACCGCTGTGACGATAGATAAGATTGGTATGCAAACCCGCTACCAAAGTTAACCAAGGTACCAATGAAGCATTCTCCACAGGATCCCATGCCCAGTAACCGCCGAAAGATAAACTTTCATAAGCCCATGCAGCTCCCATCATAATCCCTGTTCCTAATACAGCAGCAGAGAATGAAGCCCATGGCAAAGATGGTTTTACCCATTCATGTTTCTTACTCATCAACCCGGCAATGGCATAAGCAAATGGAACAATGGTGGATGCAAAACCTAAGAACAGAATCGGCGGGTGAATCACCATCCAATAATTCTGTAATAATGTATTCAGTCCTGTACCATCCTTGATCAAATTCAGATAATCAGGTCTTTCAAGGATCGGCCAATCAAACTCATTTCTTAACAACACAAATGGACTGCTACCGATCTTCACTCCGAAAATATACACACCCAATAACATGGTGGCAAGAGCAAATTGAGCAAAACTCATCACTGTCATCACACCGGCTTCCCAGGCTTTAGCACGCCAGATCAGGATCCAACCCAATACACAATGCCAAAAACTCCACAGCATAAAACTACCCTCTTGTCCTTCCCAGAAACAACTCAATAAATACTCCATCTGCAGACTTCTGTCGCTGTGATTGTATGCATACTTGTATTCGAAGAGGTGATTGGAGATGATGTAATACAGAATTCCAAACATGGCAAGAACACTGATGGTCTCTACCAAAAAAGCCACTCGTGCCATTCTGATCCAGCCCACTCTTTCACTATCCAGACTGATGCGACTTGCTTTAAAATAAGCAATGGTAGCAATGAGTGATGCTACCAATGATAAAACTGCAAAAAAATGTCCTGCCTGTCCGGGTAGTAAATGTTCTCCTAAATATTGCATGATTGATAGAATTCTGTCAGGGAATAAAATGGTGAAGTGATATGGATTAGTTAACCACTTCTTTGTTCATCTCAGGCTGTTGTTGCATGGCTTTGGGATCATCCTTATATTTCGATGGACATTTCAACAGAATATCCTTGCATTCAAAATGATCACCTTGCATCTTTCCTTTTAGAACAAGACGCTCACTTTTTTCCATGTCTGTTGGCTTATTATTATGATACACCACTTTAATGCTATTACCCAATGTATCCACTGCAGTAAAGGTCAAGTAATTCGGATTTTTAACGGCATCATACTCCAGCGGTTGGGTTTTATCCAGTTTAGCGATCAAATTCACAAACTTTCCTTCTTTCTGCTTCGCTGATGCAATGGTTTCATAAGTGGTCAAATCGCCTGTATAACTGATCAGTACAACAATCGCAGCGGCTATAAGAACCAATATGATAATATGTGTTTTTTTCATGTCTACCTTTTTTACGGTGCAAAAGTAGCCCAAAATGAACAAGCAACGCCTCATGTTTGTCAGGCATTCTTGTTAAAACAGATTTCTTTCCACAATTTTAGGACATGGAGCCAATGAAGCCTTCAGGAAAAGACACTTTACAGGAATACAAAAGATTCATGTCCAGAATCATTGCCGGTTGGTTATTCCTGATCTTTTTATGCCTTTGGATGTTCAATGCACTCCCCTTTGACCATGTAGATTTTCCAGGATACATTGACCCCAGTTACTTCCAAATAGATGTCTGGAAATGGATCTTTACCTCCACCTTTCTGCTCATTTTTTTGATCCTGCCGGGACGTTATACCGCCATCATTCTGACTTTTTTAATGGGATTTTTCATCTATACCTACTTATACACCGGACGCGCCCTTTTTAATCCTGCTTTTGTATGGGTCTTAATTCCCTTTGCATTGCCTGACCGCTGGTTTTTAGAGGGTTGGTTGGGGCTCAAATGGATTTTATTGATCAGTTTACTGTTACATGCTTGGTGGCTACCCTTATCCGTGAAGGCCATTCCGGGTTATACCTTATACCTCATCCCTTTTGTTTCCTGGGAATACCTGTTTAAGTCATTCATGGAAAAGTATGAACCTAAATAATCATGAAAAACTAGGTATCACGGTCAAATAATAGCCTGGGGTGACACAAACAGCTGTAATTCCGAAAAATGCGCCTAACTTGCGCCCTGTTTGCAATCTAAGAAATATCATGACCGATTTATCACAGTTTGACCCCAACACAGTTGGAAATCCCAACAACAACATTTTCGGACTTCCTTCTGCAGAAGAAGATGCTCGCCTTGTCATTCTACCCGTTCCATGGGAAGTAACAGTAAGTTATGGAGCAGGAACAGCTCGCGCTGCAGAACATGTTTTAAAAGCCAGTATTCAAGTTGACCTCTTTGATGCTGATGTTCCCGGCGGATGGAAGCAAGGGTATTACATGAAAGAGACCAACAAAAAGATATTGTTGAAGAGTGACTACCTGCGTAAGGAAGCTGAATTATACATCGACTATATCTCTCACGGTGACGAAGTAGAAAAGAATAAGTTCATGTGCAAAAGCCTGAAAGAGATCAATGAAGGCAGTTTGATGATGAACCAGTGGGTGTATGAAGAAACAAAAGCTTTGTTGGACAAAGGCAAACTGGTTGGATTATTGGGCGGCGACCATAGTACACCATTGGGTTTTATGAAAGCATTGGCTGAGAAACATGGCGATTTCGGTATTCTGCAAATAGATGCTCACTGCGATTTGAGAAAAGCATACGAAAATTTCGTTTACTCCCATGCATCCGTAATGTACAATGCATTGAATGAAATTCCTCAGATCACTAAATTGGTACAAGCGGGTATTCGTGATTTCTGTGAGGAAGAATGGGATTATATCTGCAACAGTAATTTCAGAGTCATTACCTATTTCGACAAGAACATACAGGAAAGAAAATTCGAAGGCGATACTTGGAAACATATTGCAGATGAGATCATCAATCATCTTCCTGAAAAAGTATACATCAGTTTTGACATTGACGGATTAGACCGCAAATATTGTCCGAACACCGGAACGCCTGTTCAAGGTGGTTTTGAGACCGAAGAAGTATTGTATCTTTTCAAAAAGGTTAAAGAGAGCGGTAGACAATTGATCGGATTTGATCTGGTAGAGATCGGGGTTGGACAAACAGATTGGGATAGCAACGTAGGAGCTCGTTTATTATGGAGACTCTGTAACCTGATGATCAAATAATAAGATGGCTGCAAAAACCTTTGATTATATCGTTGTATTGAAACAACGCAGTTTTAAATTGGTAGACAATATCAGTATCATGATGTTGTTACTGGCAGTGATCGTTCTTTTAGAAGATGCATTGACTCCTTTTTCAAATGCATCAGTAATGCCATTCACAGTTGCCACTCTCATACTTGGTTGGATCCTTTTTACTTATGCCAAAAAAAGCAATGGCAAAGTAGGTTATTATAGAATCGGACTTTTGTTTGCTGCCTGGGGCTTATTCATCACGCTAAAATCTCCTTATGTGTGGATCTTCGCAGTGTATGTTATTGCCGCAGTCATGGAAAAACAAGTGAAATTTCCTAGAGAGATCGCATTTGATGAAACAGAAGTGGTATTCAATACTTTTCCTCGCAAACATTATCAGTGGGATGACTTGAGCAATGTTGTTTTGAAAGATGGCTTATTGACACTTGATTTCAAAAACAACAAACTACTTCAGAAAGAAATCGATTCGCAGACAACCCCACAGTTAGAGAAAGAGTTCAATGAATTCTGTAGATCGATTCTGTCGAAAGATGAAATAAAATAAAGCTATAGATTCCAATCTGTGCTTACCGGATACTTTCATAAATGTTATTTAATATTGGGATGGTATCTTAAATCAAACAACGATGACAATTCAACAATCTCCATACATACTTTACTCTGATGGCAATGGTAATATATTTGAAGATACTAGTCTCTATGCCACAGGGAGAGCAGGTTGGGATGCATTTCCCATTCCTTTAGATGAATGGATTGAATTACCTGATGGCGGAAATCTATATGAACTACCTGGAAGACGTGGTATTGGTATTGATGTAGTTACAGGCGAGATGCGTTTATGTGAAAAGGGATGGGCTGTAGCTGCATTTATTCCTCCGGCTCACACAGGCTTATACATTGCAGCATACGAAACTT
The DNA here is from genome assembly GCA_943368425.1 of Brevundimonas vancanneytii. GTDB lineage: Bacteria > Bacteroidota > Bacteroidia > Chitinophagales > Chitinophagaceae > Sediminibacterium > Sediminibacterium vancanneytii_A. The sequence goes on along the minus strand of CALRLC020000001.1, from coordinate 354,291 downwards.
TACCGGAAGCTCCCACCCTCCCATTGTTCTGTTATACAGCTGCAGGATGGTTCAATGAAAAAACGTATGTACCGGCTGTAAGAATTGAAAAAGATATCAGACAAGAATGTGCTGGCTATGATGCAAAAAAGATAGAAACAGGTACGCAGCAATTACTGCACAATTATCCTGATAACCGTCTTGTCAAACACCTGATGGAAAACTGCTGCATGACGTATAATTGTCCGGCTGCAAGAAACTTTTCTCTTTCCAGATGGGAATGTCCTGTACCAACCTCTCCTGCATGTAATGCCAATTGTGTTGGATGTATTTCTTTTCAACCTGAAGAAGAAACAATCGTATCTACACAAGATCGTCTCACTTTCAAACCGATGGCGGAAGAAATCGTTGAGTTTACAGTTCCTCATTTGATGAATGCTCCGTTTCCTATCGTCAGCTTTGGTCAAGGTTGTGAAGGTGAGCCATTACTGATGTGGGAAACCATTCGTGAAGCGATTGTACAAATCAGAAAACATACAGACAGAGGCAACATCAATATCAACACCAACGGATCAAAACCGGATGCTGTAAAAGCTTTATGTGAAGCTGGACTGAATAGTATTCGCGTAAGTACCAACTCTGCGCGTAAACATATTTATGAACCTTACTATCGTCCCAACAATTATCAATTTGAGGATATCATTGAAAGTCTGAAAGTAGTACGCAGCTATGGTGGCTGGGCAAGTATCAATTACTTTGTATTTCCGGGAATGACCGATAGCGTAGAAGAATATGAAGCATTGCGCCAACTGATCATCGATACGGATCTTTCTATGATACAATGGCGTAATTTCAACATTGATCCCGATTGGTACATGGGTAAAATTGGTGTGCATGAAACTGGCGAAATGTTAGGTGTAAAACAATTGATGTCATTGATCGCCGAAGAGTTTCCTAAGGTAAGATTTGGATATTTTAATCCACCCATGGAACGTATCAAAGGAAATTATGATCAGCACTTCGCAGGTGCTAAGTTATATCGATAGCATTTTACAGACACAAGAGAATGATTGTTGCAAAAAAAGATTATTACTCCGGTATTGCACTTGCAGTACTGGCAACACTGATATGGTCAGGCAATTTCGTGATCTCAAGAGGCGTGAGTCAGCAAATTCCACCTGTTAGCCTTGCCTTTTACAGATGGTCACTCGCAACCCTACTCATTGCCCCGCTCGCTTTCAAAAAATTCAAAGAAGAAAAAGAAGTAGTCCGTAAAAACTTGAAATACCTTTTCTGGGTTGCACTCACCGGCATTACTTTGTTCAATACGTTTGTGTACGTTGCCGGGCATTATACATCTGCGATCAACATGGCATTGATTGGCACTACATCCTCTCCCATTTTTGCTACGATCATGGCAGTAATCTTTTTGAAAGAAAGATTAAATGCATTCAGAATCATCGGAATTCTTTTATGTATTTCTGGAATTGTATTGCTATTGTCAAAAGGCAGTTGGGATAATCTTTCGTCTTTTACATTTTCTACGGGTGATCTATGGAGCCTGGCAGGCGCCTTGTCATTTGCGATCTATAATATTTTGGTGAGAAAAAAGCCATCAGGCATTTCACCTGTTAATTTTTTATTTGTCATCTTTTTCACTGGCACGATCCTATTGTTACCAGCTTTTGTTACAGAAACATTAGTAACCGCCCCCTTTCAATGGAATGATCAAGTGATTGGTTCGATTATTTATTTAGGACTTGGAACTTCTGTCATTTCTTTTCTCTGCTGGAATGCAGCATTACAAAAATTAGGAACAGGCACTACCGTACTTTTCGGGAACCTGATTCCAATCTTCAGTACACTGGAAGCAGTGTGGTTATTGGGTGAGAAGATCAACTCTATTCATCTGATGAGTGGATTAATAGTGATTGGCGGACTCGTCATTGCTAACACTATGCAGAACCGTAATCGCATAAAACAGTAAATTACGACATGAAGCATCCGGCATCTTCTACTGTTCCGCGTTATGTACTGCCCTTGATCGTTTTTTCTCAGTTTGCTGGGACTTCTGTTTGGTTTGCCGGTAATGCGATATTACCTGCATTAAAAATGCAGTATCAATTACCTGATAGCATTGTGGGTAATATCACTACTGCTGTACAATCCGGTTTTATTATCGGGACATTGGTATTTGCCTTACTAAGTATCGCTGATAGATTTTCTCCTGTCAAACTTTTTATGTGGTGTGCTTTATTGGCAGCGGTATTCAATGTAATCTTGATATGGAGCGCTGATGATATTCCTATACTATTGGCTTGCCGGGTACTTACTGGTTTTTTTCTGGCGGGTGTCTATCCGGTTGGAATGAAGATCGCTGCAGATTGGTATGCAAAAGGATTGGGCAAAGCCTTGGGGTTTCTGGTGAGTGCATTAGTGGCAGGTAAAGCAATACCACACTTGATCAAAAGCACTATACAAGTATCCAATTGGGAACAAGTGATGATGATCACATCTGCTATTGCAGCAGTAGGTGGTTTACTAATTGGCTTCTTGCTAAAGAATGGCCCACACAGAACCAAATCTACAAGTCTCAAAAGAGTCAAGTTCGATAGTTTATTTCAACACCGATCTTTTAAAGCCGCTGCATTCGGCTATTTCGGACACATGTGGGAACTCTACACGTTCTGGGCTTTTGTTCCCTTGATGATCATGTGGTACAATCAGATCCATGCAAGCTCTATCCCTGTTTCTTTTTGGTCGTTTGTGATCATTGGCATTGGTACTATTAGTTGTATCATTGGTGGATCTATTTCCAATAAAATCGGCAGCGCTAAAGTGGCATGGGTTTCTTTAATTGTATCCGGTATTTGCTGTCTGCTATCCCCTCTTTTTTTCTATGCGTCTCCAAGTATATTTCTAACAGGCCTAATGGTATGGGGATGTTTTGTGATCGCTGACTCACCACAATTCTCTGCATTGGTGTCTCAAACTGCTGCTCCTGAAACAAAAGGAACCGCATTAACATTGGTGACGTCTATAGGATTCGCGATTACGATTGTAAGTATTGAAACTTTGAACCTGATATGGAATCGATTACTGCCGGTTGACTTACCCAAATATTGGCTTTTACCGATATTAGCATTGGGGCCTGTCTTTGGCTTGATCAATATGAAACCATTACTTGAAAAAAAATAATCACCCACTTATCTTCATCCCTTCATGGATACATTCACTTTGATTCTATTATGTGTTGCTGCTTTCTCAGCCGGATTTGTGGATGCGATTGTTGGCGGTGGCGGATTGATACAAACACCTGCAGCATTGGTACTCTTACCCGATCTTCCTGTTTCAACAGTGATCGGTTCCATTAAAATACCTTCATTCAGCGGTACTTTTTTCGCGGCCAGACAATACCTGAAAAGAGTACAATTGAATTGGAAACTGACCTCCTTGATGTGCCTGACTGCTTTTATAGCAGCATTCGCAGGATCACAGTTACTGACTGTTGTGAGTAATCGTTACATGAAACCGGTCATCTTTATTGTACTGATCCTCGTAGCGATTTATACATACACCAAAAAAGATTTTGGGCAACAAGTACACAAAAAACATAGCTCAAAAAATATTCTTTGGCTGAGCTTACTGATCAGTTTGGTGATCGGGTTTTATGATGGGTTTATTGGCCCGGGGGCCGGCAGTTTCCTCGTATTGGCTTTCATTGCAATACTTGGTTTTGATTTTCTTCAAGCCAGTGCCAATGCAAAAATTGTAAACCTCTCCACTAACTTAGGATCCATTGTTTTATTCTTATTAAAAGGCAGTATTCTCTGGACAGTTGCTATCCCCATGGCTATCAGCAATGCAATAGGTGGTATCATTGGAGCTTCGCTTGCGGTTAAGAAAGGAAATCAATTCATACGAATCTTTTTCCTCATCATTGTTACTGCAACATTGATACGTTTTGGTTACGATGTTTTTTTCCGTTAAGTCTTTAGTTGATTTTACTGAGGCAGTATCTTGCCAGGATTCATAATGTTTTTTGGATCTATCGCTTTTTTAATAGCACTCATCACATCAACAGCATTCCCGTGTTCCATATACATGAAAGGAATTTTTCCGATACCTATACCATGTTCTCCTGTACAAGTTCCTCCCATGGCAATAGCTCCAGCTAACATGCTTTCATTCAGTGTTTTTGCTTTCCGCATTTCATCTGCATCACTTGGATCTACAAGTATAGCCAAATGAAAATTTCCATCGCCTACATGTCCAAACAGCGGCGCAATAAGCCCGGACTTATCAATATCAATTTTAGTAGCAAGGATACATGCAGCCAATTCCGATACAGGCACACATACATCTGTCCCAATAATTTTAGATCCGGGTTTTAATTCCATCACTGCCGGTAATGCATCGGTTCTTGCTTTGGCCAGACGAATCCGATCGGTTTCATTAGCTGCCCAACGAATATGTGTTCCCCCAAGTGGTGTTACTATTTTTTCAACTTGCTGAATATGGGAATGAACCTCTTCTTCCCGACCATGAAACTCAAAGAATATAACGGGCATCAACGGATAATCTAAGGAAGAGTAATGATTGACTGCTTCAATCGTGATTTCATCCAATAACTCAATACTCGCCACCGGAATACCTTTGGTGATCACTTGAATAGATGCAGCTACTGCCGATTGAAAAGAGGGAAATGAAACAGCCGCCATGGATATAGAAGGTGGCACTGGAAACAACTTTACTGTCAATTCAGTAATGATTCCCAATGTACCTTCAGCACCTATAAACAAACTAGTAAGATCATATCCGGCAGAAGATTTCTTTACATTGTTTCCTGTTTTGATGATTTTGCCATCCGGCAACACAACAGTCATACTGAGTACATTTTGCTTCATCGTACCATACCTCACAGCATAAATACCGGATGCCCTTGTAGCTGCCATTCCCCCAATGGTTGCATTGACGCCTGGTCCGGCAGGAAAAAAGAATCCGGAATTTTGCAATGCTTCATCCAATGCTTTTCGTCTTATACCTGCTTCTAATGTTACACAAAAATTGATCTGATCAATTTGCTTTATTTGATTCATCAAGCTTAGGTCCAAACAAATACCTCCGTGAACAGCAGCAGTGTGCCCTTCTACCGAAGTACCTGCACCATATGGAATAACCGGCACTTGATATTTGGAACAACAAATCATCGTCTTACTTATTTCTTCTGTCGACACAGGATATACCACTGCATCCGGAATCATGGTTTTATGATAGGTCAAACTTGAAACATGAGATGACCTTTCCGATTCAAGCAAACTGATGGGTTGTGAAAGACAAGAAGATAATTCTTCCAAAAATTGAGTTGATAAGATGGTCATATCATTGAATGATTAAGCGATGGGGCATCAAATTACAGTCATCCACAAACCAAAAAACAAAAAAAATACGATTGACAATCATAGCCGTTCAAACAAATTAATATCACCTATGAACTGCTTTGATCTCACTGCAAAAGCAGTACTAAATCGGCCTTTCATAAAAAATCAAACAGCTATTTTGCTTTTGAAAATGAGTTTTTAATCTCATTCATCTTAAACTATAAGTCATGAATCAACCTATTTTATTTCCAAAGTGGGAAGTCAATCCAGCTGCAGATACACTCATTCATTCTTTATTGAACAAAGGATTATCTTTTTCAGCAGAAGCAGAAGATTTCAGGATTCAGCTGTTAAATACATGTGCAGTGAGATTAAGAGATATACTAGATCATATGGTTGTTCCGGAATCAATGGTGTCCAGAGCTGAGTTTCTTGCTCATGGATGGACGGTTGATGAAACAGATAGTAATGTATTAAGAAATACTGCCGGACTCTTTCCTGCTATTTTATCCGGTCAACAATTTGCCATTGCATTTAAAGTAGAGCATGTAAGAGATTTTGTAAAAACACATCGCTTATCCGCAACTGTAGAAGGAAAAGCCTATGCACCCTTTCAACGTGCTAAGATTTGGCAAAACGATCTTGTATCATTCTGGGTGGTACAAAGAAATGGTTCATTGGCTTTTGAGGCGAATGACCCTTCAGATGAACAATTGCGTTTATCCAGAATTCATTTACAAACTTTCCGCTCAAGACGTCGTCAATTCAATAATCCGGGTGAAGGATTTGATTATACTGATAAGATTGTTCAAAAAGCAGTGGCAGATCTTGATCAGCACTGGGCTTGTGATCTTTTCTTAAGAGCAGAGAGAGAATTCTGGATGACACGTAATTATGCAGGGCGTGTACAAAAGAGCAGACAAGATCAGATGGGTATTGGATGGGCCAATCAAGACCATCATACCTATGATAGTTCCAGAACATGGTTTCATCGCAATATTAAAGTGTTGGAAACTTTGGGATTTGTTTGTAGAGAACGTTTTTATGCCGGTGCAGATGCAGGATGGGGTTCGCAGATTTTGGAACAACCTGTCATTGGAAGTATCATTTTCACCGATATTGATCTTTCGCCTGAAGAACTGGAAGGCGATTTCGCACACAACAGTATTCCTGAACTACATTATATGAGAAGAGCAGGTTTATGGACCGCATTGCATGGTGAATCAATGTTGGACGCAGGTCTCAATCACCTTGAATGCATGTTCGATCAAAAAAAGTTCAGAGAGCAGTTTCATCAGTTAGGTATTCAAATGATGAATCCATTTTCAAATTTCCCGCATTTGTACCAAGAACTCACGGTGGGTGAATGGTGGCCTGTAGATCCTGCTAAAGTAGATGCACTTGAAAAACAAGGACTCATTACCCAAGAACAAGCAGAAGATTTCAGACTGAATGGCGCCATTGGTTCACATTTTGAGAATCTCGAGAGGAACCAAGGCTATAAAGGCTTCAATCAACCCGGCATCGATGGTGTCCTCCGCATTATTGATCCGAGAAAGAATTTGGTGGAGGCGTGAGGTGAGCTTTAGCTTATAGATCATAGCAAATGGTGCTTTTCTTTTATTAAAAGTTTACCATTTGCCATGATCTATAAGCTATTCCCTATTAGCTCTGCCGACAATTAACCTTTCTTTATACTCCAAAAGTGGATTACTGCATGGTTATGGCTGTAATTTTCAACATTGTAGAATGGCTGAAAGCATAGCTGTATTTTTATATGAATAACCGTGCATACATGACCCTCGATTTTGAGAAAGAAAAAAATATCAAAGCATCGCTCATTACAGCTGCTATATGCGGAGCTTTGTTTTTACTATTCTTCATGTTGCAGTGGAGTTTACCACAAATTCCTCAACCTGATTTTGGTGAAGGCATTGAAGTAAATCTTGGTAATAGTGAAACAGGACTGGGTGATGTTGCTCCACAAATACCAGGCGCACCTTCTGAAACACAAGATGCGACAACACCTTCTAAATCTGCAGCCATTAGCGATCAGCCTAATATAGCCGGAGATGAAAATGAGGCGGATGATGCACCGGTAGTCAATAAAAACATCAATAAGCCGATTACCAAACCTTTGAACGAGAATAAAACTGCGATCACAAAACCTAACAATAATACGGTTAGTAATCCTACCCCACCTGCTCCAAAACCCAAAGCTGTTTTTCAAGGAGGTTCAAGTACTACCAGTAGTGGAAACAATGCTGATAGTTACAATGGCGTAAAAAATCAAGGAATTGCTGGAGGAAAGGGAGATCAAGGCAATCCGAATGGCAACCCGAATTCAGATAGCTATAAGGGTAATGCTGCTAGTGGTAATGGCGGTGCGGGTGGATCTGGCGGCGTAAGCATACGCAGCGGATTGACCGGTAGAAGTTTTAGAAGTATTCCCTCATTTGAAGACGACTTTAATGAAAATGCAAAAGTAGCGGTTGATATTACTGTTGATAAATCCGGCAATGTTACCATGGCTGTGGTAAATCCAAGAGGCACCACTACTACCAATCAGAATATCAGAAACATTGCCTTACGTAAAGCCAGATCACTTAAACTAAATGCAGGCAGTGCAGATGAGCAAACAGGCACATTGGTATTTAGTTTCAAATTAAAAGGTTAATTATCCTAATAAATAAGATGAAGCCGCAGATTCACAGATTTCTAAATCTGCGAATCTGCGGCTTCATGTATCACTATCACATAGTTTCATACATTTGTCGACAACAGTTTTGAGGCTTGCAATGACCTACACAGAAACGATCGACTATCTATTTACCCGACTTCCGATGTTCAGCCGTATTGGTGCTGCTGCCTATAAAAAAGATCTTACCAATACCATACGTTTATGCGAAGCATTGGGCAATCCGCATCATCAGTTCAAATCTATTCATATTGCCGGAACCAATGGCAAAGGTTCTGTTAGCCATATGATGGCAGCCATTTTGCAAACTGGTGGTTATAAAACTGGATTGTATACTTCTCCTCACTTAAAAGATTTCAGAGAACGTATTAAAATCAACGGGGAAATGTGTTCTGAAGAATTTGTGATTCGTTTCACCAAAAAAATTCAGCCATTGATTGAAGAAATCGAGCCTTCTTTCTTTGAGATCACTGTTGCCATGGCTTTTAGTTGGTTTGCAGAACAACAAGTAGACATGGCAGTGATTGAAGTGGGATTAGGGGGAAGATTAGACAGTACAAATATCATACAACCGGAACTGAGTATCATTACCAATATAGGCATGGATCACATGAATATGTTGGGTAATACCCTTTCTGCAATCGCAGGAGAAAAAGCAGGTATCATGAAAGCAGGGATTCCATGTGTCATTGGAGAAGTTATTCCTGAGACCGAACAAGTATTCGAAAACACAGCAACTCATGTTTCCACTCCTTTGATCTACGCTTCAAAACAAAGAGCCATCTCTGAATGGAGCTATGAACATCATCAATTACACGTAACAACGATACGTCATTCAACAAAAGAGAAACATACCTATAGAACAGATCTACCAGGCATCTATCAATTAAAGAATATTTTGACTGTAGAAGAAGCCGCACATCAATTGGAAATTAAAGGATGGAATACAGGCACTGAGATGATGCAATTGGCTTTACCACAAGTAAAAAAAATAACCGGATTACATGGCAGATGGGAGATCATTCATCAAAATCCCGCTGTGATATTGGATGTTGGACATAATGAAGATGGAATCAAAGCCATCAACCAACAGTTGAAATATGTGGAGTATGAAAATTTACACATCATTATAGGTATGGTAAAGGATAAAGACATCGATACAGTGCTGAGTATCTTACCTAAAAATGCAACTTATCATTTTACACAAGCTCAGATACCAAGAGCGATGGATGCAATAAGTTTACAACAGCAAGCTTCGCAGTTTGGTTTGATAGGAACTTGTTATACAGATGTAAATACCGCTTTGAAAGAAACACTCCAAAAGAGCACCCCAAAAGATTTGATCCTTGTTTGTGGAAGTGTATTTTTAGTAGGAGAAGTAAATTTACCTGTATAGCCATCGAAAGATGAGGTCTTGTTGTTATTGAATCTTCATCCAGTTTAATTTGAGCAAAGCCTCATATACCGGACCTAACTGAACTCCATGTTGCAATTTGTTCTCACGAAGTAATTGGAGAAATTCTTCTTTTGTGAATAGGCAGATATCAATGTCTTCAAATGCATCAAAATTCTTTTTCTCTCCTGGTATAGCATTTTTAGCTAGAAAAAAATAAGCAGTGTTATCATTGATCGCAGGATTGGGACACAATTGACAAAGAAACTCTACTTCATCAGATTGATACCCTGTTTCTTCCTGCATTTCCCGAATAGCTGCGGTCTTAGGATCTTCTCCATTATCAATCACACCACCTGGTAATTCATAAGTAACCTGATCGACCGGATAACGATATTGTCGAACCAATACAATTTTTTCATCTGGCGTTACAACGAAAATAATAGACCAGTTGGGCAGCTCCACAACATAATAGGGCTCAATAATACGCCCATCAGGAAATTCACATTTATCAGCACGAGCCTGAAACCAGCGATCACTGTATACTTTTTGGGATGCAAGTTTTTTCCATCGAAGATCTCTCATTACCAGCCTTTATTTGCACGCAATGTAGTAATGTGAGCCGTATGATGTCTACCATGCCAAGCATAAAGGCCTAATAAGAACCACATAGACATTTCCCTACCATGTTCGGGATGTGTCACCTTTCTCTCCCACTGTTCAGGTGTTAGATCTTTAATAGTAGCCAACATGCGCTGATGAATACCATGAAGTATTGTCAAGGATACATTGATCGGAACTGTTTCAATATCTGCCAACTTCACCCATGCATTTTCATCATAGGGCTTGATCACAGGATTATCTTCTGTTAACCCTAACCGAAAACGGATATAAGCATTCATATGACTATCTGCAATATGATGTACCAATTGTTGCACGGTCCATCCACCATCTCTATAAGGTGTTTGTATTTGAGCAGCATCTAAATTTACAATAGCGCGCTCTACTTCTTCAGGAAGAAATTGAATATCTGCAAGCCATTCTTTCTTTTGCTGCTCACTGAAAGGTTTAGGCTCATACTTTCCGATGGGATAACGAGGATCTTGATTCATAGAGCTAAAATTATAAAAAATCTGGTCGGTAATGAATCAGTTACGAAGCTTTATTTTTTTGATTCGAACCGGATCCAAATCTTCCATAGGGAAAATGATACCCTTTTTGTCAAAAGCCCTGACTTGTGCATTCTCTATAAAATAAAAATCACTTCCTACAATAGTACCAGTGGTAGGACTGTATTTGCGGATAGGTTGACTACTGCTATCTAAGACCTGCATAGCAGCTACTTTATCCATTGATGCATTCAATTGCATTTGAAGTATCCTTTTGGGGGATACAGTATTTTGTATCCCAATTAATGTGTTTTGATAAAAATACAAACCATCTATCCCAGCTATTGTATCTGTTGATTGTTGAAAAGAAAGTAATTGCTTCTGGCCACTACTAATATTCATCTTGGTGATTCCCTCTGCATGTGCTATAAACAAATCATTGTTGTGTACAGTTATTCCATTCGGCCCTATGAATGTTTTAGCCGGGGTGAATTTATGCAAACTAGCCGTTTTAAGATTTAATTCATACACCGATCCCCCAATTGGGTCTGTAACATAAATATTCCCATCACCAGCAATTACTAAATCATTGAATAAAGCTGAATCTTTTGCAGCATATTCATGTAACAACTGACCGGAATATACATCATAAGCAGCAACAGCTGTATACCACGAAACATCCTGTGGTACTTGTACAGGGATGTATTTGGTTTTCAGAACAACAGCGTATAAAATATTAGTGGATGCATCTATTTTCATTCCACAAACAGACCCCATACCCTTAAAACCGGCAGGTACAAAATCTCTAACCACCCCATCTTTTATAGCGATAATTTTTTGTTTATAAAGACTGCCTATAAAGTATTGTTTAGAGCCAGCATGATATGCAATTGACTCAGGTATCAAATCCTTTTCGTCAATGAGCAGTGCTAGCTCGGCCTTTGACTGAGAAAAACAGGATTGAAAGAAGAAAGGAAGAATGAATAAAATGGAATAAAAGAATCGCATAATGGCATACTTTTTAGTTTACAAAAATCTCATGCCATTTCTAATAAAGAAACTATTATTAAATATACAAACTATTGATCTCTCAACGCATGCCCTGTTAATTGAATAAACACATCTTCCAGATTTGCTTGTTTTACTTCTTTGGGTTTTTCAAAACCTGTCGCTACCAATTCATCGATAAGTTTATCAGGAGAATTTAGTGCAATGATCTTCCCTTTATCAACGATAGCAACACGATCACATAATATTTCTGCTTCATCCATGTAGTGGGTAGTAATAATGACCGTTGTGCCTTTATCTCTAATCTGCCTGATTAAATCCCACAAATTTCTTCTTGCCTGTGGATCTAATCCTGTAGTAGGCTCATCGAGAAAAATAATATGTGGTTCGTTGATCAAAGTAGTAGCAATGGAAAACCTTTGTTTTTGTCCGCCACTTAAGTCTTTGAATTTGGCTTTTGCTTTGTCTCGTAAATTCACCGTATCCAACAATGTCAATGGATCAATGGATCGATTATAAAGTCCGGCAAATAGTTGCAATAATTCCACAAGGTTCAAACCGGGATAATAACCCGATGTTTGAAGTTGTACACCAATGATCTTTTTAATTTCATTAGGATCTTTATCCAGATCAAACCCATCTACCCATACTTTACCACTTGTTTTTTCACGAAGGGTTTCTATGATCTCCAGTGTAGTGGATTTACCTGCACCATTAGGACCAAGCAGTCCAAAAATTTCTCCGCGAAGTACTTCAAAACTCAACCCTTTAACGGCTTCAAAATCACCATACTTTTTATGCAGGTCAGTAACCTTAATAATTGGTTGACTCATGTTTAGAATTTATATACAAAACCGGCTTGTTGCTGAGCAACACCAACACCCAAAACGGCTTTATTATGACGTTGATTGAATAAAGTTACGGCTAAAGCCAGATTTCTTTGTCCTTGTAATGTTAAATACCCTCCTGTTACCAACGAGGCAAAACCTCCACCAATCATCGCCCAACCTGCTCCTTTCTTATTTTCTTCGGATAAGTTTCTGACACCAAAAATAATCGCGAAACTACCTGCTAAGCCCAAAATCTGTCCGGCTACTTTGTTGGATTGATGTTTAAGATATAGATCAATGATTTGCTGATCGCGTGTACGATAAAACAAATGCATGAATTGTTTACTTCCCTTATACAAAGTATCACGATACAAAATACTATTGGGCTTGGGATTGACAATGTATTGCATCTGTCCTGGCTCAAGACGTTGTTGAGCTTGAACAAAAGAGCAGATCAAGATAAAAGAACAGATAGAAAGAAAGCGGGGCATTTTTTTGCACAAAATAAGGAAAAGAGAAGAACAGAGAAATATTCAATATCCAATATCCAATTTCGAACTTAAAAGTTGGATATTGAATATTTCTCTGTTCTTGTGTTACAAATAACTTTCCAATTCGTCCATCATCTCTCTGCTTCCAATAAAGAGAGGTGTTCTTTGGTGTAATTCAGTGGGCTGTATATCAAGAATGCGTTGTTTTCCGTCAGTGGCTCTTCCGCCGGCCACTTCAAGGATAAACGCAAAAGGATTGGATTCGTACAATAATCTTAGTTTCCCTTTAGGTTTATCTGTGGTTCCCGGATACATGAAAATACCTCCTTTGATGAGATTACGGTGTACATCAGCCACCATACTTCCAATATAGCGTTGCGTATATGGTCCACCGGTCTCTTTTGTTTTACGCTGACAAGCATCAATATATTTTCTGACACCTTCATCGTATTGAAAGAAATTACCGTGATTGACAGAATAAAATTTTCCTGTGGGAGGACATTTGATATCCGGATGGCTTAAACAAAACTCACCAATGGATGGATCCAATGTAAAGCCATTAACTCCTCTTCTGGTAGCATATACAAACATGGTACTGGATCCATAAATAACATAACCTGCTGCTACCTGTCTATTACCAGGCTGTAAAAAATCTTCCTTGGTACAAGGACCCCCTCTCTCACTCACCCTTCGATAGACACTAAAGATGGTCCCGATAGAAACATTCACATCAATATTTCCACTACCATCCAGTGGATCGAACATCACCACATATTTACTTTGATTACTTACCTCATCATCAAACACTACAAAGTCATCTAGCTCCTCACTTCCAATACCTGCACAACTAATACCATGTTGTAAAACACCCATGAATTGATTATTGGCATAGATATCTAGTTTCTTTACATCTTCCCCTTGAACATTGATAGTGCCGGCATCTCCAAGTATATCTACCAATCCGGCTTTATTAACTTCTACATTCACGCGTTTCGCGGCGAGACCGATATCTCTTAACAAACTACTCAATTCACCTGTAGCGGTAGGAAATTGTCTTAATTGTTGCAGGGTAAATTCATCCAGGGTTAGGATTCTTCTGTTTACAGTCATGGCTTAAGGGCAATCGTTTTGGCGAAGGTATCTAATTTCACTCGCTTAGAAAATATCCACTATTTTATGTGTAATTGTTACACACTCTACAATTGCTAAGCACTCATTCTCAAATCAATCATTGACGCATGAATAGCTGTGTAAAAAAGATAACACCTGTTTCATCTTCGTACACGCCAATTCCTGTTAGTGTAAAGTTTCCTTCGATGTTTTTCTTGTGACCGGGACTATTGATCCATCCTTTGACTACTTCTTCTGCAGATAACTTCCCATAAGCTACATTTTCAGCTGCTGCAGAAATGTTGCCTGTTGCTTTCGAGATCAACTGAATACGTTCTTCAAAACCATTATGGCCAAAAGCAGTTTTTTTAAGCGCCATATTTTTACTGTGCAATGCTGCCTGTTCGTCAGCTACGGCGATCATTTTGAGCACTCCCAGCCCTTTCTTTTTGCGGTACTCATTGACATGGTATAAAATATCGCGTGTCATTGAAGAAGCATTGAATACAACAACCGCAGGCTTGGATCTCTCAATCGCTGATAAGTTGCGATTGCAGGATAACAATAACAAGGGAAGCAATAACGCACCTACATTGATTAAAATCAAACGAAACACTCGCATAGAATACTTTTTTTCCTTATAAGACAACAACTATACCAAATTAATCTCGTACCTGAAAAGAATCGTGAAAACTTTTCCTACCCTTATTTTGTTTATGCTATACACTTATTATTCACCAGCGAATTTTGTCAGTTGTTTACACCCTGCTTCCCCTTAGTTTTGCTGAATAGAACAGTTATCTAATGAAAGTATTCAAATTCGGCGGCGCAAGTGTCAACAGTGTAGATCGTATTAAAAATCTAGCCGCCATCGTTCAACAATACAAACATGAACCCCTTGTTGTGATCATATCGGCCATGGGGAAAACCACCAATGCACTTGAAAAAGTAGTAGAAGCTTTTTATAGCGGCAAAAAAGACGAAGCACTTCAATTGTTTGAAGTGATCAAAAACCAGCACCTGACTACGGCTAAATATTTATTAGTAACTCAATACAATACATGCGCTGCTAAATTGAATGACTTCTTCACAGAAGTAGAATGGCTATTACATGATAAGCCGGTGAGAGAATTCGATTACTACTATGATCAGGTAGTATGTGTGGGAGAACTCTTGAGTACTGCTATTATCAGTCATTTCTTAAAAGAAGAAAAAATAGCAAATGAATGGTTGGATGTTCGCGATATTCTTCGCACAGATGATAATTTCAGAGATGCAGGAGTTGATATTTCATTTACAGAAAAGAAAATAAAAGATAGTTGGAAATCGATCACTGATAATGGTGTTAATGTGATTGTTACACAAGGATTTATTGGTTCTACTGATGAGAATGAAAGTACAACACTTGGTCGTGAAGGCAGTGATTATACTGCTGCCCTATTTGCCAACATGCTAAATGCCGAAAGTCTAACGATTTGGAAAGACGTAGAAGGTGTGATGAATGCGGATCCCAAACAATTTCCGGAAGCACAACTGATTCAAGAGTTGAATTTCAACGAAGTGATAGAGATGGCTTTTTATGGTGCACAGGTCATCCATCCGAAAACCATTAAACCGCTTCAGAATAAGGGTATTCCGATGTATGTAAAATGTTTCTTGGACCCATCTCTACCTGGTACGATCATCCATAAAAAAAATATAAAAGGCTTACCCCCCATCTTTGTGATCAAAGAGAAACAAATACTGGTTCATCTGAAGAGCAGAGATTTTTCTTTTATGGGGGAAGAACCAATGCGACAACTTTATGCCATTTTTGCACAAACAAGAGTGCGTCCTAACTTAATTCAAACCGGTGCTATTGGCGTACAGATCTGCATGGATGACAAACAAGATAAGACAGATCAGTTCGCTGCTCAGGCAGGTAGTTTATTTGATGTACAAGTAGAAAAAAATCTTCAATTACTTACCATCAGACATTATGAGGAATCACTACTCAACAAAATGTTAGAAGGAAAGGAAATTGTGCTTTTGCAAAAGACCAAGGAAACAGTGCAAGCGTTATTTAGATAACTTAAAAAATCATTTCACGACTCGTCCGGCACCCCTGAACCGTGGTTGCCAGTATTTTTCATTGAGATCACTGATCATTACGCCCCCACTCGTAGCTGCATGAACAAACTTGTTATTGAGTAAGTAAACCCCAACATGTGTTATATCTCTGTTTCGGCCAGAGGTATGAAAGAACACAAGATCTCCTTCTTGCAGATCTGCCAATTCAATCTTTTCGCTATTATCAAATTGTTCCTGAGCTGTTCTGGGTAATATAGTACTAAATACATCCCTCATAACCACTTGAGTGAAAGCAGAACAGTCAATACAATCTTCCGTATTCCCTCCTAAACAATACTTCGTTCCCCACCATTTGTCGATGGTTTCCAAGAGCGGAATATTGGTTAACTTTTCAACCGTAGCATCTATGATTACGGCATATTTAAGTTGCAGATAGCCTGCTCTTTCAATATTAAAGGCATTCATATCTGACTTCCCGGTATTACTTCTTTTTGCTGCACCTGATGTTGAAGCTACATTACCATTGGTAGTACTGGCTTTATGTCCGGTAGTCACAACAGAACCCGGCGTCACTTCTATTTGATCTAAGAAGCTACGTTGTTGTGATGCTGTTGTTTTGGCAGGTGCCGTTTTAGCCGTAGAATTATCTCTTGAAGTCAGTTTACTCAATGATTTACAACTTGTGAGTACCAGTAAACTCATCAATCCTATCAGCAAAACAAATCTATTCATCATAGCTGCAATATACCCTGCTACGGTTTTTATGCCAAGTGATGTGGAAAAGATCTCAGATGTCAGATGTCTGATGTCAGATGTCGGATTTAAGATATATTGCCTTGGGTCTGATGTGGATAATTGGTGGTGCAAAAAAACCTTGTAAAATGGGATATTTGGAGTTCGGAATTTGGAAGACTGACCTATAAAATCAGACATCTGACATCAGACATCAGAGATTATACATCTGACATCTGCAATCTGATATCTGCCATCCCAAATCAGGCTTCCGACATCAGACATCCGATTTGTTCCTATGGCATTCTCTCACCTCCACGTTCATACACAATATTCACTGCTCGATGGTGCTGCAGCGATCGATAGTTTGTACAAGAAAGCAGCCAAAGATAATATGCCGGCACTGGCCATCACTGATCATGGTAACATGTTTGGCGCTTTTGAATTTGTAAGTCAGGCCTGGAAGAATACCAAAGTCATCGGAAAAGATGCCAATGGGAAAGACATCACTGCACCATTGGTAAAACCAATTGTTGGTTGTGAGTTTTATGTGGTAAAAGACAGACATATCAAAAACTTTACCAAAGAAGTAAAGGATGAACGTTACCATCAAGTGCTGCTTGCAAAAAATAAAAAAGGATACGAGAACCTTGTAAAACTTACTTCACTTGGATTTATTGAAGGGATGTATAGCAAATATCCCCGTATCGATAAAGAACTGATTGAACAATATCATGAAGGACTAATCGCTACTACATGTTGTATTGGTGCCTATGTTCCGCAAACCATTTTACATGATGGAGAAGAAAAAGCCGAACAGGAATTCAAATGGTGGTTGGACCTTTTTGGAGAAGATTATTATATCGAAATACAGCGTCACAATATCAAGGAGCAGGAACTCATCAATCAGACTTTACTAAAGTTTGCCAAGAAATACAAGGTTCCGGTCATTGCTACCAATGATAGTCACTATGTAGATCAGGATGATGCCAATGCGCATGATATCCTTCTATGTATCAATACCGGTGAGAAACAAAGCACCCCGGGTTTTGATGACTTTGTGAATGATGATGCCCAGATCAAAAACAGACGATTTAAATTCCCCAATGATCAGTTTTATTTTAAGACGACTGAGGAAATGGGAAAACTATTCAGTGATATACCTGAATCACTAGACAATACCAATCAGATCGTTGATAAAGTTGAAGTATTAAATCTAAAAAAAGATATCTTACTTCCTGCCTTCCCGATTCCAAAAGAGTTTCAAATTCATACAGATGCCAATTTGAACCAGTGGGAATACCTTCGACATATTACCATGGAAGGTGCGAAAATGCGCTACTCAGATCTCACACCGGGGATACAGGAGCGTATTGATTTTGAATTGTTCACGATCAAAACCATGGGATTTGCCGGATACTTTTTGATCGTGAGTGATTTCATTAAAGCCGGAAGAGAACTGGGCGTATTCGTAGGCCCGGGGCGTGGTTCTGCAGCAGGAAGTGTGGTGGCGTATTGTATCGGCATCACCAATATCGACCCAATTAAATACAATCTGCTGTTTGAGCGATTCCTGAACCCTGATCGTAAGAGCATGCCCGATATCGATACGGACTTTGATGATGAAGGTCGCCAGAAAGTGATTGATTATGTAGTAGACAAATATGGCAAACAACAAGTTGCGCAGATCATCACTTATGGTACCATGGCTGCTAAAATGAGTATCAAAGATGTGGCACGTGTACTAGATCTGCCATTGGCAGAAAGTAATATGCTTGCTAAACTGGTTCCTGATAAGCCTGGAACAGAACTAGGCAGGGTTTTGCATGCTCCGCTTACTGCTAAGGACGGAGAAAAATCTCTTGAAGAAAAAGAAGCCTATCAACAAGAAGATATTGAGAATGTCAAAAAACTGAGAGAGATCTATCAAGGCAATGACATTCGTGCACAAGTATTAAAAGAAGCAGAGAGATTAGAAGGATCTGTTCGAAATACAGGCATTCACGCAGCAGGTATTATCATTGCACCGAAAGATCTTACAGAGCTTATACCTGTTGCAACCGCTAAAGATTCGGACTTATGGGTTACACAGATAGAGGGAAGCATCATTGAAGATGCGGGCGTTATCAAAATGGACTTCTTGGGTTTGAAGACCCTCTCCATTTTGAAAACCGCATTGGAACTCATTCAACAAAATCATGGAGTAACGATTGATCTGGATAATATCCCATTGGATGATGAAAAAACATTCCATTTATACCAACGTGGTGAGACCAATGCTACTTTCCAATTTGAAAGTGTTGGTATGCAAAAATACCTGCGCGATCTAAAGCCGGATAAGTTTGATGACCTTATTGCAATGAACGCCCTTTATCGTCCCGGTCCTATCGCTTATATCCCAAAATTCATTGATCGAAAACATGGTCGAGAGCCTGTAACCTATGACATTCCTGAAATGGAAGAATACCTGGCTGAAACCTATGGTATCACAGTATACCAAGAGCAGGTAATGTTATTGAGTCAGAGTCTTGGTGGTTTTACCAAAGGCGACGCGGATGTATTGCGTAAAGCCATGGGTAAAAAACAAAAGTCGGTACTGGATAAAATGAAAACCCAGTTCATCGAAGGTGCTACTGCAAAAGGACATCCTTCTGATAAACTGGAGAAGATATGGACAGACTGGGAAGCGTTTGCGCAATATGCATTCAATAAATCGCATTCTACTTGTTATGCCTTTGTAGCTTATCAGACTGCTTATTTAAAAGCGCATTACCCCGGAGAATATATGTCTGCGGTTTTGAACCATGCGGGAAGTATTGAAAAGATCACCTTCTTCATGGAAGAGTGTAAACGAATGGGCATTAAGGTACTGGGACCTGATATCAATGAATCATTGAAAGGTTTCGCGGTAAACAAAAATGGCGAAATACGTTTTGGCTTAGGAGGATTAAAAGGTGTAGGAGAAGCTGCGGTAGAAAGTATTATAGCAGAAAGAGAAAAGAACGGTTGGTATCAAGACATTTTTGATTTTATCAAACGAGTGATCCAAAGAAGTGTCAACAAGAAATCATTGGAAAGCCTTGCTTATTCCGGTGCATTTGATTGCTTCAAAGAATACCATCGTGCACAATATTTCCATGTAGCTGATGGAGAGAAGATATCAGGGCTGGAAAAGATCATCAACTATGGTCAGGCCAATCAATCTGCCGCCGCCGCAAGTACCAATACATTGTTTGGAGATATGTCATCCGCCATGCAGGTACCCATACCTAAAATTGCGAATGTAGAACCATGGACTCTCACCGAGTTACTCGATCATGAAAAAGATGTTACAGGCATGTTCATGAGTGGACATCCACTGGATCATTTCAAGTTTGAATTGAAATATTATGGTATCACCAATATCAATGACTTTAATGAGATCAAACAGACCTTACATTTACAACCCAACCCGGGCAAACAAATTCGAGTGGCAGGTTTGGTGATTGATGTACAGCATAGAGTAACCAAAACGGGAAAGAACTTTGGATCATTTGTCATTGAAGACTTTAGCGGCAAGGCTGATTTTATTTTATGGAGTGAGGATTATATCAAGTTTCAGAATTATCTAGAGAAAGGGCAAAATATTCTGCTAACAGGTTTCTTCCGTTCACGATTCAATCAACCAAATAACTTTGAGTTCAAAGTAACAGTGATGTCGTTATTAGAAACCGTAAAACAAAATCTTACGCGAAGTATAGAGATAAACATGCATCCTGCATCTGTGACCCCTGATTTTGTAACCTTCATTGATAAAAACGTAAAGGAACATCCCGGAAAGTCTTCTTTGCGTTTTAACATCTATGAACCCCGTGAACAACTGAAAGTGAGTATGTATTCTTTGGAAAAAGGATTCATGATGAATGAAGAGATGGCTAGTTTCTTATTGGAGAATCCAGATTTGGATGTGACAGTAGGGGTAGTTGGTTGATAAAGAGAATAGTCACAGCTCAAGAGGAAATAAATTGGAGGAACTTTTTCTTATACGTCTCACCAATTGGAAGATAATCATCTCCTATTTTAACACGGTTCCCTTCCACAAAATCAATCTTTTGTATTGAGATCAAATATGATTTATGGATACGGATAAATCCATGCTCTGCTAGTTGCAACTCAAAATTATTAAGGCTATCAAGTGTTAAAAGGCTTTCTTCTTGGAGATGTATTTGTACATAATCCCTTTTAGATTCTAAATAATTCACGTCTTGGATCAATATTTTACACAACCTTCCATCTGTTTTAATAAAAAAGAAAGGATTCGTCTTTTCTTTTGCTGGTAACGGGTCATGCTTTGAATATAGTCCTATTAAGTCCTGCACCTTTTGCACAGCTTTCATAAATCGGCTCAACTCGATAGGCTTAAGTAAATAGTCTACCACATTAAAGGAATATCCCTCTAATGCATATTCACTGTATGCAGAAGTAATGATAATAGGCAGATTTTTATTCGCCAATGACATCAATTGAAGACCAGTCATTTCCGGCATTTGAATATCAAGGAACAGCAAATCAACAGAGTGATTATTCATATAATCTAGCGCTTCAACTGGATTTTGCGTTGCAAAGGATAATTCCAGGTTAGTTACACCCGAAATATAACTTTTCAGTAGTTCTAAAGCCCAAGGCTCATCATCTACAATTACACAACGAATCATCAGGCTTGTTTTATAATTAAAAAAACATCGTAAAATCCATTTTCTTCTTTAATGACTAAGTTATGCTTATCTCCGTATGTGATTTCAAGTATTCGTCTCATACTTGACAAGCCAATAGAGGTTGAATTCTGTGGTCTATTCATATTAATTTTATTTTTCACTGAAAAGTACATTGTCGACTCATCTACTTTCATTTGTATCAGTATTGGGTATAAAGGATCTGTGTACACCCCATGTTTAAAAGCATTCTCTACAAAAGTAATAAGCAATAGAGGGGGAATCTTAAAATTCTCAACACTGCCCTCAATGATAAATGATACAGTCGGATTTCGGTTTCTATACTCTTGTAAAGCAATGTATTTTCTCAAATGTGTTAATTCCGTTTCAAGAGAAACCAATTCAGACTTTGTGGGATTGAGTGCGTGGCGAAGTATATCTGAAAAGGTTTTTATAGCATCCAATGATTCTTCAGCTTTATGAAATACCATAGAATAGATGGTATGCAGGCTATTAAATACAAAATGCGGATTCAATTGTGCTTGCAGATAAGCCCTTTCACTTTTTAATTTTTCTTCCTGCAATGCAATGTTCTTCCTTTCCTCTTTTAGCTTTGAGTCTAAGAGCCATATCACAGTACCAGGCAATAATATCCATGAAATAGCTTGAAAAAAATTTGAAATAATATACCTGTGCAATTCGAATTCACAATAATTACAAGTATTGAAATACCGAAGTAAAAAAACCTCTTGGATAAAATATCTCAACATAACAAAACCAGACACTAGTATTAGCCAAGCTAAAGAGAGTTGAAAATATCTGGATCGATTCATCAACCTAGGCAAAACAAGCAAATAGTTTAAGTAAAAAACAATTAATAAAATTAAATAGTTCGAAAGCCCAAGCGGATTGAAAATTTTAAATACGACATCCCAAGATCGTCCATAAGATACCTGTAAGGCGATTTCCATAAAGAAAAAAGTATATAGCCAAAAGGTTACATGAACTAAAATGAGGGTTCTCCTTTTCATACTATCACTAAGTTATTTCTTTGACCGCGTTTTTTAGCATACGCCTATCAGTAAGGAAATTTTATCTGCAAAGTAGCCTTATTACTCTACAAACGCTTAAGCAGTAATTGTATGTACCAATATTCCTCATCGGATATTTCTGCCTGTTTGCAGAATAATCCCCTCTAGTATGTTGCATCTAAATGACATTGCACCAGATATAGAATTAAAAAAGAGACATTTTAAACGAATAAACATTAATCAATTAAAACAAGTAAAATGAAACCGAAATTTCTATACTTTCTGAGCGCCGTGAATTTATTAATGTTTTGTATGTGCTTCATTTCGTTTTCTACAAAAGAAGATTTCAGCATGAATTTCTCAGATAAAATATTAAAGGTCCGAGGCATTGTAGTAGTAGACTCGTTAGGAATTGAAAGAGTCATTGTAGGTTCACATCTTCCAGAACCAAATTTTGCAAATGGGCACAGAATTGCCGGAAGAGGAAAAGGGGGATCTGTATCAGGTGTAATGATCTATGATCATGAAGGGCAAGAAAGAGGTGGTTATGTAACGGATGATGGATTTGGCAATGCTTTTTTAACATTAGATTCAAAAACACAACAGCACTTGTTATTAATATCAGAGCCACAAGGTGGCGCCAATCTTGTGATGTGGGATAAAGGCAACAAAATCAGCATGGGAGTCAATGCAGAAAATGCATCTCTTGAAATTATTAAGAATAATAAAAAAGTAAAGCTCTATGAAGAAGATAAAAACTAATATCGTTTATCAAATATTACTTTTTGCACTCCTGAATAGCGTTGCTTATGGACAAATGGAGAGTATTTTCATTTCAAAAATGACAGCCATCAATCCTACCTCCTATACAGATGTGATTTTCACCGGCATCAAAGACACTGTTTTAGTATCCACTTATAGCGGAAGAATTAGCGAATATGTCAGACAGACAAAAAAGGAAAAAATAATTTCACAAATCAATGATGAAATCTATGTCCTTGCTTACAATCCTTTACAAAAACACATCGCAGCAAGTACTTTAGAAAGTGGCATACTCATCATCAATAAGGAAAACGGAAAAATCATCAACAAGCTTGATTTAATAGAAACATGGTCTTTACGCGTGGATTATTCTACTGATTTCAAATATTTGTTTGCAAATGACCAAAGAGGTAATCGATTTGTATGGAATGTTGGTAGCAATTATAAGCCGGTCCAATTACCTAACGCAATGCCAAAAGGATCTATCATTGCTATTACAGATGATATTTTCACGATTATCACATCCAATAATCTTATCAGATGGAATTTAAAACATGAAAAGATCATCGAACAAAAACCTATCCAGATTGCAAAACTTGGAGATATAGATAGAGAGGATAATATACTAAGCATCAACTTTAATATTTGTGAGCTGTACTCTACAAGAAATAATAAATCAATTTTTACTTTACAGCATCCTTCATGGCTAAGAAAAGTGGAATCCATTGGAGGTGAAGATGCTGCAAGAACTGCAGGTTTAAAAGTCAGTAATGGTTATTTTGAAGATCCAAATTATCAAATGGCAATCACCTATGCTAGATTTAGTAAAAACAAAATATTTACCTCTAGTATAGATCGCTCTATTAGAATATGGGATAAGTCAACCGGGCAATTGGTGAATTCTTTAACAGGTCATCAAGCAACCATTAATAAAATGAAAGTTTCTAAGTTTGGAACACAATTGGTTTCAGTGGATTTAAAGGGTGGTATTAGGTTTTGGGATATTGATTAATATGTAGAAATAAAAAAACTATTCAATTACACTCTAAATTATTACTAGCATAAAGTGTATAGATTTTTATTCCAATCTATTTATTTTAGAAAACTGAGATAATAAAATGATGATTTGAATCAAATTTGTTATAGAATCAGCTAACTACATTCATCTAAGTAATAATTCATACTGGCTGACCAAATGTCAATAGGTTATGATCCGGATCTAACAAAGAAAACTCCTTTTGTCCCCAAGGTTTGATTTGTAGACTTCCATTCGGATGAATCGCTACTTTTTTGTCTAACAATGACTGATAAAAGGTTTCAATGTCATTTAACCTGATGTATACCTGTCCATAATTCTCTAATGGATTCAATGTTGGGAAGCTAAAGAAATGAATTTCGATATCATCTTTTTGAAGGATCAGGTAATCACCATAATCACTCAATTCGCGAAACTGTAGCTGTTGAATATAATAAGCTTTTGTAGCCATTGAATTCCGCATGGGTAATTTGGGATGAATCTGTGTAAGCATTTTGATGATTTTGATTGTAAACTCGTGATTTAGCGGAACAGTTGCAACTAAAATCAACCGCTACCTATATTTTTTCAACGTGTCTTAGATAATCTTTGTAAACCAAAGAATATGGATACTGATTTTTTATTTGGATTGCCTTCTAACCATTTCATTGATCCATATGGGTGCAAATGGCGAAGTACAACCTTTCGAAACAGGGTAATCTCGATAAATCCCCAACTCCTCTCCTATACTTAATGCCTGTTTCCGATAACTAGGGTGATGTATACCTATATATGCCAATGCGAAGTTCATGGTCCATTGAACCTCTTTCTCTGCTTTAGGCATTTCTTGGTGTAGCTGTTTTAATAAAGCTGCAATATCTAAATCATCTGCATTTCTAGCGATCTTACCTGCCATTAAGCTCCAGCCGGCACGTAAAGCCCATT
The DNA here is from genome assembly GCA_943368425.1 of Brevundimonas vancanneytii. Lineage (GTDB taxonomy): Bacteria > Bacteroidota > Bacteroidia > Chitinophagales > Chitinophagaceae > Sediminibacterium > Sediminibacterium vancanneytii_A. Next base: position 329,046 of record CALRLC020000001.1, on the reverse strand, counting down.
TGTTTTTAGACTTTAGCCATTTTATTCTAAGTTCTTCTTTTGCAATATGGTCTTTCAGAATATAAGAACTAAACCAGTCTGCTACATGTGTAAAATCGATTTGCTGTACCATTGCATCCAACTGCACTACATTGAGCATATCGGGTTTCATGATCAATATAGCTAAAAATTGGGCCTCTATATTACCTGTATTCCACAGTTGTAAACCTAGTTCATGATTGGTCTTTAATTTTTTAGCAATATTCCTGATATCGCCCATCTTCACCCCAAACTGATTTGTTCCTGCACCGGCTTTAGTATTGATGGCAATCATTTTTGAGTTACTCAGAGACTTTAATTCGGCAAAGATTTCTTCAATAGTCATAAATAATATTTTATCGGCCAACCTTATTTACCCATCTCATGCAGCTACGTTATGCAGGTTTGGTAACATCTTGCACCTACAAACTATATACACTATCATATACTCAATACTGAAATTAGTACAAAAGTTACAAGAGATTATATGATACAGATCTAAACATACCTAACTGCAGACAATTCACATATTTGTGCGGTTTTTGGTAAGACCATAATAACCCAACTTTACATTCGATATTCCTAATACTATAATCTACCTAAAATGATAAGAAAATTTACACTAATCATCATCATAACTATATGTGCACTTTCGAGTTGCAGAAAAGATATAATTAAAGGAAAAGGACCGGTATCAGAACGAGTTATAAATGTATCTGCATTTAAACATATCGAGACACATTATGATATAAAAGCAGTTATTACATCTGGCCCTACTCAAGAATTAAAAGCATATGGATATGAAAATATTCTAGACATTATTGATTTTAAGGTAGAAGACAGCACCTTAAAATTGAAATATAATAACACCTACAATACAGTGAGAAATGGTAAAATAAATGCTATTATAACAATACCTTCTCTTGAAAGAGTAACTATACACGGAAGCAACGATATCGATATCAGGAATTTTTTAAATGGCAATTCTATCGAAGCAATAATTCACGGAAGTGGATCCATTTTTTTTAATAATAGCAAATACGTCAATAGCCATTTTCAAATACATGGAAGTGGTCATATAAATGGAAGTGGATTGGAAGTTAAAAAAGCACTTGTACAAGTACATGGAAGTGGCAACTCATATATTAAAGTTTCAGACACTTTAAAGGCAGAAATCTGGGGCAGTGGCAATATTTCATATTGGGGAAGTCCAAACATAGAAACCGTAAGAAATGGCAGTGGGAAGCTTATAAAAAAATAGCTTTCAACTATTAGAGTTATTATTTATGAAATGGACATCTATTCATCCCTCTAATTATTAGTTTCTCACCAACCCACTTTATTGTATTACTATAGATTGATGTAAGTTGACTTATTATTCTAAGTAATGTAATTTATTGCTAGTCATCTTCTCCTTTATTTCTTTCATTGCATTTTTCACGGCAAATTCCAATAACATGATAAAGGATAAAAGGAATACGATAGATAATTAGACAACCGGTAAAATGCTAGCTAAGGTTCTAACCGTAACATGTCAAATCAACTTACGTTATATGCCAATAAAATCTTGACATTCTTCGATCCATCAGGAAAATGTAGTATCGCCTCATCCATATTTAAAAATATTTTAATAAAAATCCCCCAATATACTTGAGCACTATCTAAGCTATCCTCATTAAATGCCCCACTGTCAGGTTTTTCCTGTCCATACGTCATTAATAACAGCGGTGGAAAAGTCAAAGGGGCAGAGATGGGGGTTTGGGCTTAAATTTGTTTCTTGGCTTATAGGTTATAGCGTATGGTTCATAGCAAATGGTTCTACGATTAGCTATGAACCATACGCTATAACCCAAGAACTTAAAATAATAAACATCTAAAAATAAAAAACAATGGCTTTAGAATTAACAGACGCAAATTTCCAGACGACTGTGCTGGATAGTGATAAACTGACAGTAGTGGATTTCTGGGCTGAGTGGTGTGGACCTTGTCGTGCTATCGGACCCGTTATTGAAGAACTGGCCAAGGAATACGATGGCAAAGTAAATGTGGGCAAAGTAAATGTTGACCATAATCCAAACCTGAGTGTGAATTATGGTATCACTTCTATCCCTGCGATCCTTTTCATTAAAGGCGGACAAATCGTTGACAAACAAATTGGTGCAGTACCTAAATCTGTATTGGATAAGAAGATTCAGGCGCATATTTAAGTAGCGAGCTTCAAGTTCCAAGCTGCACGCTACAAGCTATAAGCTTACTAGACTAAAAAACCACTGATCAATGAGATCAGTGGTTTTTTTTATATTATAAGTTACAACTTGCCGCTTGCAGCTTGAAGCTTGTAGCTTCTAATGCCCCACATTCTGAACCACAGCAGGGTTATGTTTATGACGGAATAATAATCCGAAAAAGACGGCGATGAATAATGCATAAATTGCAAATACCATCCAGATACCCGGCCAATCTTTGCTACCATCCGGTAATAAATAATAACCATCAATCATCCAGCCACTTAATACACTACCCATAATAGCACCAAAACCATTGGTCATCATCATGAATAACCCTTGCGCAGATGAGCGTATCTCAGGATCAATAGAGGTTTCTACAAATAAAGAACCTGAAATATTGAAAAAGTCAAATGCCATTCCATATACGATATTCGACAAGATGATCATCCAAAATAATCCCTCCGGATTACCAAATGAAAACAGCCCAAATCGCAATACCCATGCAAACATTGAGATCAGCATCACTTTTTTGATACCAAATCTTTTCATAAAGAACGGAATGGCCAGAATAAAGAGTGTTTCTGATATCTGAGAGATAGAAATGATCATGGTTGAATATTTCACCACAAATGAATCAGCATACTGTTCTATTTTCTCAAAATCTTTCAGGTAAGTATCTCCATACATATTGGTCAACTGTAAAGCGGCACCTAAAAACATAGAGAACAAAAAGAATATCGCCATTTTATAATTACCCAGCAACTTAAAGGCTTTTAACCCTAAGTTATCCATCCATGAACCTGCTCCTCTACCCTTGTTTTCCGGTGGACATTTAGGTAAGAAGAACGAATAGATACCTAGCACAATAGCAAATACTCCGGCAATATAAAATTGGTTCGCATTGATGGCATGCCCTGTCAAAGTCGCAATTTGTTCTCCCAATACCTTACCTGCTTCCCAGGGTGATTGTGGATCACTGAGAAGATTGGTCGTCCACATGGCTGCGATAAAGCCAATTGTTCCCCAAACACGAATGGGTGGAAAGACTCTAACAACATCCATTTTATTATCGATCAATATTCTATAGGAAAGTGAGTTCGACAAAGAGATGGTTGGCATATAAAAGCACATGCTCACCAATAGTACCCAGAAAAATGTGTTGGGTTCATCAATATACGGGAGAGCAAAAAGTGTAAGTCCATAAAAAATATGCAATAAAGCATATAGCTTTTCAGCATTCATCCAACGGTCTGCAATAATCCCAATCAACGCCGGCATAATCAAGGAACCAAGTCCCAGCGTAGAGAAAACGGCACCAAATTGGGCTCCTGTCCAATTTTTAAATCCAAACCCATAAGACCCTAAGGTAGTGAGCCAGGCCCCCCAAACGAAAAACTGAAAAAAACTTAAAAAAGTCAGCCTTAGTTTAATTGACATAAATTATGCGATTAGTGATGAACCATCTATGTGTAATACTGTTTAATAGCATGACCTACGAATCTATATAAAATTCATGAACTTCAGGAAACTGTTAGGTATTAGTTCCTAGGTACTAGGTGCTGGGTACTGGGTTTTGAAGAGAACGGTTGTTCAAGAGAAAACTTTTAAACCTAATACCTAGCACCTAGTACCCAGTACCTAAAACCTCAAAACCCGTACTTTTGCATTCAAATTAGTGAAGATGATTTCGAGACATTCAGACCCCTTTACATTAGTGGCTACCCAATCAGACTCTCAATTACAAAATATTGGTGAAAAGATCCTTAGAAAGGAAAGAATCAGTTTTGAAGATGGTGTTACCCTATTTGAAAAGGGGTCATTATCGTTTCTAGGTGCCCTAGCCAATTGGGTAAGAGAAGAGAAACATGGTCATAAGACTTACTTCAATCGCAACTTTCATATTGAGCCAACGAATGTTTGTGTCTTCTCTTGTAAGTTCTGCTCCTATTCTCGTTTGTATGCACATCGTGAAGAAGGATGGGAACTAAGCATTGAACAAATGATGCATATTGTTAAGAGCTATGATGGCAAGCCTGTAACTGAAGTGCATATTGTAGGGGGTGTTCATCCTAAAATGAATCTTGATTTTTTCCTTGAATTATTGAGAACCATCAAAGCGCATCGTCCGGATTTGCATGTCAAAGCTTTTACTCCTGTTGAACTTGACTATATGTTCCGCAAAGCCAAAGTAAGTGTGGAAGAAGGAATGCGTTTGGCACATGAGGCCGGACTTGATTCTTTACCGGGTGGTGGTGCAGAGATCTTTCATCCTGAAATCCGTAAACAGATCTGTGAAGACAAAGTAGATGCGGATGGTTGGTTACATATTCATAAAACAGCCCATCAATTAGGCATGCATAGCAATGCAACTTTATTGTATGGACATATCGAACAATTCTGGCATCGCATCGATCATATGGAGAGATTACGTCAGTTGCAGGATGAAACAGGAGGATTCAACACGTTTATCCCACTCAAATTCCGCAACAAGGACAATGACATGAGTCATATTCCTGAATCATCGGTAGTAGAAGATATGCGGATGTATGCTGTAACTCGTTTGTACATGGATAATTTCCCTCACATCAAAGCTTATTGGCCAATGTTGGGTAGACAAAATGCCCAGCTGACTTTATCTTTTGGTGTCAATGATATCGATGGTACCATTGATGACTCTACCAAAATTTATGCTATGGCAGGTAGCGAAGAACAAACTCCTACCATGTCTACTGAAGAATTGGTACGACTGATCAAACAAGTGAACAGACAACCGGTAGAGAGAGGAACTTTATACAATGAGATTAAAGACTATTCGGAATCTTTGATTTCTTGATCTTTGATTTTTTGATCTTTGACTTCTTGATTTATAATTGTAAATAAGCAGTTCAATCACAAATCAAAAAATCAAGAAATCAAAGATCAAATTTAAAGATGGTGCATCCTCTCCTCAAGAGGCGTTTGTGCTTCTTTATACAAATTCGTTTGCTGCTTGGTTGGTAATAGTATTAAACGTAAAGTGGTATCATTCGTAAAATAACTGATGGCCCAGTTGATAAAGATGAAAAGTTTGTTTTTCACACTAAGTATCAGCATAAGATGTAAAAACATCCATACAAACCATGCAAAACGTCCTTGAAAACTTATAAAAGGTAAATCCACCACAGCCTTTCGTTTACCTACCGTTGCCATCGTACCCGGACTTTTGTATACAAAAGGAACGAGTGATTTTCCATTCGCTAATCGCTTCAGATTCTCAACCAGGTTTTTAGCCTGTGCAATCGCTACATTGGCCAACTGTGGATGTCCTTTTGGAAAAGTATTTGTTTCCATATAAGCGATATCACCTAAAACAAAAACATCTTCCGCCCCTTCCATCTTGTTAAATACATCTACTTTGATTCGATTCCCTCTAACAAGTGTGGATGTATCTATTCCCAATGGAACATTACCTGTTACACCTGCAGCCCATATCAATGTTTTGGTTGGAATATGCGTTCCATCAGCCAATAAAACAGACTGCCCATTATAATCTTTGACCATTGTATTGAGTTTCACCTGCACCCCCATAGATTCTAGATAAGTCTTTGCTGTTTCTTGTGAAACCTTTGTCATTGGACCTAATAAAGCAGGACCTGCCTCTAGTAAAAAAACATTCAGCCCGGAAAAATCCATATCAGGATAATCACGTGGAAGAATATTCTTTTTAAGTTCTGCCAAGGATCCCGACAGTTCTACACCTGTAGGACCGCCCCCTACTACCACAATATTCATAATGGCTTTTAATTCTTCCCCTGAAGCATTGAGCGCATTTTCAAAGTTTAACAGTATATGATTACGTAAGGCAATGGCTTCTGTGGTAGACTTCATCGGGAAAGACAATCGTTCAATATTTTTATTCCCGAAGTAATTGGTAGAACAGCCTGTTGCAATGACAAGATAATCGTATTGAAAAATACCAGCGTCCGTATGCACTTCTTTTGCAACCTGATCTATCTTTTGGATCGTGGCAATACGAACATGTACATGGGTTTTATTCTGAAAAACTTTACGAAGCGGAAAAGAAATAGAACTGGGCTCAAGTCTGGCAGTAGCCACCTGATAAAATAAAGGCTGAAATTGATGAAAATTATATTGATCAATTAATGTGATCTCGAAGTTTGTTCCCTTCAGTCTGCGAGCCAACTGTAAGCCTGCAAATCCGGCACCGAGAATGATGATTTGTTTCGCCATGGTGCATTTCTGGCAAAGTTACAGCTTAGAAATCGGTTTCGGGAAGTCATTTTATCTGTGATTTTTTGATCTATGATTTTTTGATTTGAAAAAGATCAAGAAATCAAACTTAGCACTCCGGCAAACTGATCGGGATATGAATGGCTAGTCCCCCATCTGCAGTTTCTTTGTATTTACTACTCATATCCAGTGCGGTATCCCACATGGTTTTGATGACTTTATCGAGACTCACTTTGGCATAATCAGGAGAGCTTTGTAATGCCAATTGAGAAGCGGTGATTGCTTTAATTGCCCCCATCGTATTTCTTTCGATACATGGTACTTGAACCAATCCTCCGATCGGATCACAGGTCAATCCCAAATGATGCTCCATCGCGATTTCAGCAGCCATAAGAGTTTGGCGTTGCGTTCCACCCAAAGATTCTGTTAATGCGGCGGCGGCCATGGCAGAAGACACACCGATCTCAGCCTGACATCCACCCATTGCTGCAGAGATAGTAGCTCCTTTCTTGAAAATACTACCGATTTCAGAAGCAGTGAGCAAGAAGCGAATGATCTTTTCATCATCTAGTCCATCACAAAATGCAATGAAATATTGTAATACAGCCGGAATAACACCTGCTGCTCCATTGGTAGGTGCAGTCACCACTCTTCCGAATGAGGCATTCTCTTCATTTACAGCCAATGCAAAACAACTAACCCAATCTAGTATGTATTTAAAATCATTACCCCCCTTGCGAATGGCTTCGATCCAGGATGAATAATCTGTGTAAGCATTTTGTTGTATCAGTTTTTTATTCAGATCAAATGCTCTTCTTCTCACTTGTAATCCGCCGGGTAATTCACCTTTGGTATGACAACCGCGATAAATACAGTCGCGCATGGTATGCCATATATTCAACACACCTGAACGGGTAGCTTCTTCGGAACGCCATGCCTGTTCATTTTCCATCACCACTTCATTCACCGACATCCCAGTTTTCATACACCAGTGTAAGAGGTCATCTGCAGTATTTACGGGGAAAGGGAGCTCGACCTGTTGTTGTGTATTTTTATCTTCACCCTCCTTTACCACAAATCCTCCTCCAATGGAATAGTAAGTCTCACTCCAATGTTCACCATTGTTCAGTTCAATCAAAAAGGAAAGTCCATTTGGATGAAATGGCATTGTTTCATTGAATAAAAACTGAAGATGACCTGGCAATACGAATTGAATACTATGCGATCCATCCAATAATAACTGTTGTGAACTTTGTATTTGTTGGATTTTAGGAGTAATGCTATTTACATCGATCGTTACAGGATCTTCACCACATAAGCCAAGCATTACTGCGATATCGGTACCATGTCCCTTTCCTGTTTTAGCCAAAGAACCATAGAGTAATACGGTTACAGAAAGTACTTGATCCAATTCGCCTTTAGCCTTGATTGTATCAACACAACGCATGGCAGCTCTCCATGGACCAAGGGTATGAGAACTGGACGGTCCGACACCAATTTTGAACATATCAAAAACAGAAATCGCTTCGTGTGGCATGCAAAAGAAATTGTGCATCAAATGTAATACATATAGTGATAGCCTATTCCAGACTTAACAACTGCTTTAACGTACTGATAGACTAACATTAGCCATTTCTATGTCATTTATTACATTTGAGTATGCGCCTACTATTATTATTGAGCCTTTCAATTACTTTATCTGCTGCGATTGGGCAGTCTAAAAAAGCATCGACCATGAATACCGTTTTTCTGGAACAACTCATGCAAACGAAACCCGATCTTTTCGGAGAAGCACTCAGACATCAAAAAGAATGGATCTTACAGATCAGGTATACACAAATCGATCGGGATCGCAAGAATCAGCCAAAGTTCACAGACTACTCTTTCAACCTTCAGCCAGATCAATATTTTTATCCAGCCAGTACTGTAAAAATGCCACTTGCTTTTTTGGCGTTGGAAAAAATAAATGAATTAAATATCCCCGGTGTTGACTTACATACAACCATGGTCACTGATAGTATTGATGCATCTAAATACATCCATACAACAATCACAAATGATGCACAAGAAAGACCTTGTATTGCACTATTCATTCGAAAGATATTTTTAGTAAGCGATAATGATGCTTATAACCGATTGTATGAATTTCTTGGTCAAGAATATATTCAGCAAAAGTTAACCGAGAAGGGATATCCGGATGCAGTGATCAGGCATTGGTTGAGTGTTAGTAGAACTGAGCAGCAAAACAGAAACACCCACCCTGTTTACTTTGTAGATGACACCGGTAAATTGTTGTATGAGCAGCCTTCGCTTAAGAGCAATGCTGTTTTTCCTTCATTTGATTGTAAACTAGGTAAAGGGTATATGTCAGGCAACACTTTGATACAAGAGCCTTTCAACTTCTCTGAAAAGAATCGCATTTATTTGAATGACCTTCATAGCATGTTACAATCTGTTTTATTTCCGGAGTCATTTCCTGAAAAGTCCAGATTTAAATTAAAAAAAACTGATTATGATTTTCTTTATGCAGCTATGAGTTGTTTTCCACCTGAAAGCAAATATCCACTGTATCCAAAGGATGAAGTTTGGGATGCATCCGTAAAATTCTTGTTGTATGGTGCTGCAAAAGGTGATCGACCAAAACATATTCGCATCTTTAACAAAATTGGCGGCGCCTATGGATTTCTTACAGACATCGCCTACATCGTTGATCTGGAGAATAAGGTAGAATTCATGCTCAGTGCCACTATTCACTGCAATAGTGACGGTATATTTAATGATGACCGTTATGATTATGATAGTATTGGATACCCATTTCTCAGGGATCTTGGCCAATTGATCTATGAACACGAAATCAAGAGAAAGAAAAAGCGACTACCCAATTTAGATAAGTTCGTTCTCAACTATTGAATAAAAAATCATGGCGTACAGGTATAAATGTGCGTTGATGAACAAATACTTCACATTTTTTAACCAAAACAGGGCATTTTCCTTAAAACTTACAGGCGTTTGCATAGTTTTTACGAACTTTCGCTCGCAAAAAAATCATGTACAGATTTTAGTTAATGTAAAGTATCATGGAATTATCATCGCTTCTCAATCGTTTTAATGAACCGGAAACCCTTAAGATGGCCAAACTTGGTCGTGAACTCAGAGCCAAAGGCATTGATGTGATCGATCTAAGTTTAGGAGAACCAGATTTTGATACACCTCAACATATCAAAGACGCTGCAATCAAAGCCATCAACGATAACTGGAGTCACTATACTCCTGTTCCAGGTTTTTTGGATCTAAGAGAAGCCGTTTGCACCAAACTCAAACGTGATAATCATCTTGATTATGCACCTGAAAATATTGTTACTTCTACAGGTGCTAAACAAAGTCTGGCTAATGCCATCTTAGCATTGGTTGATGAAGGTGATGAAGTGATCATACCCACGCCATATTGGGTAACCTATTCTGAATTGGTGAAAATAGCCAGAGGTAAAGTAGTGGAGATCAGAACAAGTGTTGAGAATCATTTCAAAGCAACTGCTGCGGAAGTGGAAGCCGCCATTACTCCAAGAACAAAAGTATTCATGTTCTCTTCGCCATGTAATCCATCCGGTGCTGTGTACAACAAAACCGAATTGGAAGCACTGGCAGCGGTATTTCGTAAACATCCCAATATTGCTATCATTTCTGATGAGATCTATGAATACATCAATTTTGTTGGGAAGCATGAAAGCATTGCACAATTTGAAGATTTAAAAGAGCGTGTGGTGTTGATCAATGGTTTGAGTAAAGGTTTTGCCATGACCGGATGGCGTTTGGGATACATTGCTGCCAGCACTCAAATCGCCAAAGCATGTGAGAAGTTACAAGGACAATTTACCAGCGGCACTAACTCTATCACACAAAAAGCTGCTGTGGCTGCATTGACAGGAGATCTTCGTCCATCTATGGAAATGACAGAAGAGTTTACAAGAAGAAGAGCAAGAACACTTCAACTCGTAAGTGAAATACCGGGTTTCAAATGTTTTGAACCTGAAGGCGCATTTTATGTGTTTCCGGATGTAAGCGCTTATTATGGCAAATCAGATGGCACACAAACCATTCAAAATGCATCCGATCTTAGTATGTACATTTTAAATACTGCACATGTATCTTCTGTCATGGGAGATGCATTTGGCGAACCAAAATGTGTGCGTTTCTCCTTTGCGAACAGTATGGGGAATATTGAAAAAGCTTGGGGAAGAATCAAAGAAGCATTGGCAAAACTGAAATAAAAAATCTGCGAATCTGCGGCCAAACAATAGCCGCAGATTCGCAGATGATACTATTTTGAGGCGGTAGCAGTACCGCCTTTTTTACTGTCTACATTGACTGTATATTTCCCTCCTCCTTGTACAATCCATTTCACCGTCACAGCTCCTAAACCAGGAATATTAGGCACTTCTATGGTTTGAGGATTGTTTTGTTGTTCTTTACTGAGGTTCAGATCTCTGTTCTCCACCTGCATACCACTGAGTATTTTACCTGAAGTAGTGAGCGTGATATAATCCGGGCGTTCAATTTTATTCTTTGCATCCTGACTACTGTGAGTAGGCATCAGTCTACCATTATAAATTACTGCGGTTACTTCTTTCAATCCATCACCTAAATCTTTTTCAGTAATCTCAGACACTTCGAGTTTAGGCGTATGGAAGCAATGATAAATACTGAAAGCCATATTACGGTGTGCATCGGATTCCAATAAAAATCCTGGGTGTGCGCGACCAAAATTTTTCTTCATTCCTCCTACTTCTATCTTACCATATTGTGGATGATCGTATTCTTTCCAAGAAACAAATGCGTCCTGAAATAATAGATAACGATCAAAACTATAACTCGTATTGTCAAACGGATCACGCGTCGCATCACGCATATACATCAAATAGGGTGTCCATAATTCATTTGAATAAGTATAAATACCTCTGCCTGCATAAAACCAATCCAACTCACCACCATAAGCAGAATAAAGATCTTTGTATACCACAAGGTATTTATATCCGGGAATCAACTCCTCCCCTTTTTTGGCAATGGCATCATACACAGCAATATCCTGTGCATTATAAGTTCCAACATCTTCTTGTCCACCCGGACCACGAAGAATCATACCACCGGCATTGTGAAACGATTGTGCAGCAGCTATATTCGGGTGCTTCATCACAAATTCCATCACTGCTCTGTTTTCAGGTAAAGAGAATGGATACTTGTAGGCTCCATTTTGAATATAGTTCGGCTGCCATCCCCAACCCCAATCACGGTTAGGGTCGTATTCGAATGTATAGCCATCTTCATTCACTCTTCCATCACCATCATTATCGATTCCTTCGATGCCTAATAATTCATAATCACCTTTTTCATCCGGTCCCACTTGAATCATGTTACGTGGATCTTTTGGATCCAACTTCCAACGACCATTGGGATTCTTTCTGCGCATCATGGTGATATGCCCGTCATTATTGATATCATCATAACTGTCTTCGTTTACTTGTCCATCCCCATCATTATCCACCGGTATCACACCTGAACGAGGAGAGCTGCTAGTATTGGGTTTATGCATATAGCTGTCTCTTGCATCAGGGTTGATGGTTGGAACGATATAGAATACTTTGTCTTCTAATAATTCCTGAATGAATTTCGTGTCACTGAATGATTCGGTTAAGTACCATGCGGTATATAAAGCAAACTCAGCACCTTGAATTTCATTGGAGTGAATATTACCATCAATATACATTCCGGGCTTACGATCAGGATTTCCTTTTTTGAAATCAGTAATCGTCAAGCACCAAAGGTCTCTGCCTTCAAATGATTTACCTATGGATTGTAGTTTGGCCAAATCAGGATAAGCAGCTGCAATTTTTTTACAGATCTCACTGATGCCTGCATGATCATAATAACGATTCCATGTCACCGTTACTTTTGGGTTTACAGGCGAACCTGCAGCTTTGAATACCTGATCTGGCGATTGTGCATGAACTGACATACCGGTAACAAGTACCAGTAGGCTTGCAAATATTTTAATAGTAAAACGTTTCATAGTTGAATGATTTGTGATGATCAAAGAGTTACCTCAATAGATTTATTGCCTGCTGTTGGACAACCGGCTTCAATAACCAGTTTGCCGGTTCCTTTGATGACCCAGCTGAAGGATTCTGATCCATTGGCATCAATGCTGTTGAGCAGATGAATTTTTCTTCCACCTACTACTTCTTGTTTACCGGAAGTTTGAACAGCTACTTTTATCTTCTTGATGAAATAGCTTCTTTCTCCCAGTTTGCTATGGGTAGACATTCCGCCTTTGTTCACTACATCTAAACTCACTCGAGTTAACCCATTCGCAAGCTTTTCAGTTTTTAAATTGATCACATCAATTTCTGGTTGATGCGAAGCAAGCTTTACTAAAAAGTCTGTATGCTTTTTTACTACAGGCTCTACCATTTTGTATGGAGGGTTCATCATCACATAAGGATCAATACCTCCCACTTCTACTTTTTGTCCGGGGAAATCAGGATGCTGAATCGTTTTCCACTGAGTGAATGTATTGTTGATACCTTGTTGAGAAGCCCAGCGCAAATAGTTGGCTGTTACATCTTCTACAGTAAACGCTTTTTCTTTTTTAGTGGTATCAGGTCTGGTCTTAGGCACCCACCAACCCGGTGTACTAAAACTGTATCGGCCATAATGAAAATAGCCCCAGGAAAGAACATCACCACCCGTTGTATTATTTCTGGGAGCATCTTTGGTGCCTGTCACTTTGTTGTACAAATCACTAACCATCCCATTGACCTTGGCATCCGGTTCCAACAACCCTGCTACTATTCTTTGTGCAGCAGCTTGTGGATTGTAGGGTATGGGATTAGAAAGATTGTTATTACTGCCGAAGCTTACTACAACATAAACATTGAATGCATCATACAGGAAGTCGAGCATGGCTCTGGTTTCTTTTTCTGATGCTGGATAATCACCTGCTCCGGGAGCAAAGGTTTTATGATTGTACGTGAGGTTTTTATTGAACGCAATCCCACCTTCACCATCTTCATTGAATTGTCCGTCTTTGTCGTTATCTATCCCTTCTGTCAATAGTTTGTATTTACCTTTTTCACCTTTACTGATATCTGCTTTGATCAACACACGTGCATCATCAGGATGAAGTTTATAATCACCGGTAACAGATTCAATGCGTAAGAAAGTGATCTTACCATCGCCATCCAGATCATCCCAACCATCTTCATCTGTTTTACCATCACGATCATCATCGGTGACAGTGGCATTGCCTATACGTCCATTGCGTAATTTAGAGAAATACTGATCCATGGCATCCGGACTCATATTTGGGAACACATAGTATGTGGTTCGAGAAAGTAAATTTTTGATACTGTCTGTAGCTGAAGCTTTGAGCAATTGTTCTGCAAAGCCAATAGCCAATTCAGCACCCAGTAAATGATTTCCTTCCACGCCACCGATTACTGCAATAGCAGGTTTACTCTCGGTTTTACCGGTACCAATCGTTAGTAGCCAAATGTCTTTTCCACCATTGGTTTTTGTAAGTGATTTTAGAGATGCTGTTTGTGGATAGGCTTTTACAAGCGCATTCAGCCTGTTAGCCTGTTCATTGGCATTGCTGTAATCCTGCGCAAGTACTGAACCTGCAGTATAGCATAACAGTGCCGTAAACAATAGTTTTCGCATGCAATTTAGTTTTGGGTACTAAATATACTGTAAACCCTGACTTATAAAACTCCTTTTACGTGAATGGAGGAAGAGATATCGAATAGTATCTTTGCATGATGTCAGAGAATCCAAAACTGGAAATGTTTTATAATCGCTTGCTGAAAGTCTATAAACACAGACATAAGCAGGCCAAGAGAATGAATATCTCCTGCTACCGTGTATATGACCATGACCTTCCGGAATTTCCCTTCGCAATAGAATTTTATGAAGACAGGATTTATCTGGCTGAATACTTACGCAGACATGGGATGACGGATGAAGAACATGATGCATGGTTGGATACTTGTATTGAAGTGATCAGTGAGATCACAGGTATCAAGAAAGAACATGTTTTTGTGAGACAAAGAAAAAAGATGTCGCACAGAGATGAGCAATATGAAAAGATAGACAGCAAAAAAGAATTCTTTACCGTAGAGGAAAACGGATTAAAGTTTCTGGTGAATCTAACGGATTATCTGGATACAGGATTATTCCTTGATCATCGCACTACCCGACAAATGGCCAAAGAATTGGCTTCGGGGAAAAGGGTACTGAATCTATTTTGTTATACCGGTTCTTTTTCTGTGTATACGGCTGCAGGTGGTGCATCAACCGTTACTTCTGTTGACCTGTCTAAGACCTATTTGAATTGGGCTGAAGATCATATGGTCATCAATCGTTTCAAGGATAAGGATAAATATTTCTTTGTTCATACGGATGTGAAACAATATCTGAAAACACTGAAGCCTGAAAGTTTTGACCTGGTGATCATGGACCCGCCTACTTTTAGTAACAGTAAGCGGATGAAGGATTTTCTGGATATTCAAAGAGATCATGTGGAACTTATCAATGATGTATTAGCTGCGATGACCAAGGGGGGAACACTTTTCTTTAGTACCAATTTCACCAAGTTTGTATTGGCAACAGAAGAGATCAAAGCAACAGAGATCAAGGATATTACTAAAGCTACCACGCCTTTTGATTTTGAAGGCAAATTGAAGAGGTGGTGTTACAGGGTTACTAAATAGAGCCCTTAATATTGAATATGTTTTTATGGTACGCAGATTATTATGATTTTTTATGATTGGCGCCGATATTGGACTTCAATCATAAAAATCTGCATACCATCAACCAATAAGTATATCTACCTGAATTTATACCTGTTTTTCTTATCAAAACATCGAATTACAATCAAAGAAAATAGTTTTGAGAAAAGGTTCAACATGTATACTTACAGACATTCATCTGCATATAAGCCTTATCGTGAGGCAAGGGTCTTTTCTACCAGTGAATTGTTGTTTATGGAGATCAAAGCTTTGATCATATTTGGAGAAACTGCTAAAGATTGGTGGAAGCGATTGAGTCCCACAGAGAAATATCAAATTCTCCATTCCAACGATCATGCTACAGTAGTCGATGAAGTACATGGCAATAGCAAAATGATTCAACAGGTATAAAAAAGCCCCGTTCCGAATCTTCGGAACAGGGCTTGTATCGTTTTCAGTTCAGCTTATTTCACTTCTTCAAACTGAGCATCTTCTACTGTATCATTCTTTGGATTTCCGTTAGACTGATCAGCAGCACCTTGAGCAGCATCTGCTCCCGGTTGTGCTCCAGCAGCTTGTTGTGCCTTGTAAATTTCTTCACTGGCTGCCGTCCAAGCAGTGTTCATCTCAGCCATTGCAGCATCTATCGCAGGAATATCCTGATTCTTATGTGCTTCTTTCAGTTTGGTAAGCGCTGCTTCGATCGGAGCTTTTTTATCCTCAGGGATCTTATCACCAAACTCTTTGAATTGCTTCTCCGTTTGGAAGATCAGACTATCTGCCTGATTCAGCTTCTCTACTTTTTCACGAGCTTCTTTATCAGATGCTTCATTGGCTTTTGCTTCAGCTTTCATCTTTTCAATTTCCTCTTTACTCAAGCCACTACCTGCTTCGATACGGATCTTTTGCTCTTTTCCGGTTCCCTTGTCTTTTGCACTTACATGCAGAATACCATTCGCATCAATATCAAAAGTTACTTCGATCTGAGGAACACCTCTTGGTGCAGGTGGAATACCATCCAGATTAAAGATACCCAAGCTCTTATTCTGATTCGCCATTGGACGCTCTCCCTGAAGTACATGAATCTGTACGCCCGGTTGATTATCGCTAGCAGTAGAAAATACTTCTGTTTTCTTCGTAGGGATCGTTGTATTAGATGGGATCATGGTTGTCATCACACTTCCCATGGTTTCAATACCCAATCCTAATGGGGTTACATCTAACAACAATACATCTTTTACTTCTCCGGTCAATACCGCACCCTGAATTGCAGCACCTACAGCTACTACTTCGTCAGGATTTACACCACGGTTAGGTTTCTTACCGAAGAATTTCTCAACGATCTCCTGAACCTTAGGGATACGTGTAGAACCACCTACAAGGATCACTTCATCAATTTGAGAAGTAGAATAGCCCGCATCTTTCAAAGCAGCCTCGCATGGCTTCAAACAACGTGCGAATAGATTATCTGCTAAAGCTTCAAACTTAGCACGTGACAGTTTTAATACCAAGTGTTTAGGAACACCATCCACAGCAGTGATATAAGGAAGATTGATCTCTGTTTCTGCAGAAGAACTCAATTCAATTTTTGCTTTTTCTGCAGCTTCTTTCAAACGCTGTAAAGCCATTGGGTCTTTACGCAGGTCGATCGCTTCCTGAGATTTAAACTCATCAGCTAACCAATCCATGATCACTTTATCGAAGTCGTCACCACCGAGGTGTGTATCACCATTGGTAGATTTTACTTCAAAAACGCCATCACCCAATTCCAGGATAGAGATATCGAAAGTACCACCACCTAAATCGAACACAGCGATCTTCTGGTCTACATTTTTCTTGTCCAATCCATAGGCCAATGCCGCAGCAGTAGGTTCATTCACAATTCTACGAACATTCAAACCAGCGATCTCACCAGCTTCTTTGGTAGCCTGACGCTGTGCATCATTAAAGTATGCAGGAACGGTAATTACCGCATCTGTTACTTCTTGTCCAAGGTAATCTTCTGCTGTTTTCTTCATTTTCTGAAGTACCATAGCAGAAATTTCCTGCGGGGTATATAAACGATCATCAATCGCAACACGAACGGTATTATTGTCACCTTTCGCTACTTTATAGCTCCAATGGCTGATCTCTTCGGTCACTTCGTCGTGACGACGACCCATAAAACGCTTAACACTGGTAATAGTGTTTTGCGGATTGGTAATGGCCTGACGTTTGGCAGGATCTCCTACTTTACGCTCTCCGTTCTTCAGGAACGCCACTACGGAAGGGGTTGTTCTGCGACCTTCGTCGTTTGCAATCACTACCGGCTCGTTACCTTCCATAACGGCCACACAACTATTCGTTGTTCCAAGGTCAATGCCTATTATTTTGCCCATAACTATTGATTTCAGGTGAATAATCGGCTTTCTATTGTCAATCATTATGCCATGACAGCAATAAGTGAAAAAATGTCAGAATATCACCCAACTGCCTGCTGCCTTTACCGAAATCCTTACAAATCAATGCGTTTCTGACAGTATGATATGTAAAAATGGTAGCCAGGCATCTTACATCTGAGAAAACCTTAGTTTTAAGTATGCGAATCCAATGGACGGCTTTTTTAGTCTTGGTTATATCAGTTTTGTCGGCCTCGGCTCAGGATCTCCCCTTGATCACACCTCAGAAAGGGCTTATGATTCACCATTCAGGTCGATTCAACCCTGGGGTATATCAACTTAGTGCTTCCGAAGAGCAGCCTCTGATTGAAATATCCGGGAGCGACATTCAAGTAGATTTTACAGGTGTTATCCTAAAGGGAAATACAGATCAGCAGCGACCTGATGAATTTGGAGGTATTGCCATCAAGGTTACACCGGGTTCTAAAAATATTCAGATCAGAAATGCCCATATTAACGGATACAAAATTGCCATACTGGCCGACAGTGTTGTCGGACTTTCTATCCAGAATTGCGATCTAAGTTTTAACTATAGACAACATCTGAAAAGTAACCTCGACAGAGAGGATATCAGCGATTGGATGAGTTACCATAAAAATGAACAGAATGAATGGATGCGCTATGGTGCTGGTATCTATCTTAGGAAATGTAACAATGCTAAGATTATCGGCAATACCGTCACCAACGGACAATGCGGATTGATGATGACACTATCTGATAGCGTAACTGTGTCAGACAATAACTTTTCTTTCAATTCAGGGATTGGTATCGGATTATACAGAAGCAGTTATAACCTGATCTATCATAACCGAGTAGATTGGAATGTACGAGGTTATAGTCATGGTAAATACAAACGCGGACAAGACAGTGCCGGATTTCTTGTTTTTGAACAATGCAACCACAACATTTTTGCTTTCAACAGCGCTACTCACAGTGGAGATGGCTTTTTTCTTTGGGCCGGACAACATACCATGGATACGGGAGAAGGCGGCTGCAATGACAATTTTGTTTATGGCAATGACTTTTCTTATGCACCAACGAATGGCGTAGAAGTGACTTTCAGTCGCAATTTGATCATGAAAAATGTCATGCGTGATTGTGATCATGGCATTTGGGGTGGCTATAGTTATGAGAGTGATTTTACAGATAATGATTTTGCATTCAACAGAATAGGGATTGCAATTGAGCATGGACAAAATAATAACATCGCACTTAACCGTTTTTTGTATGATAAAACGGCCATCAAATTATGGTCGAGAGAGAAGCAGCCAGCCGATTGGAAATATGCACAAGTAAGAGATACCAGGAGTATGAATTATTGGATCGCTGTAAATCAGTTTACAGCTACCGAAACCGTGTATGACATTATGGGAACCGATACTGTGGCTTTCAGTGGTAACCTGAAAATGGCCCATACTACCGGTCTAAAGTTAGGAGACAGAACCAATGATATTGATACTTCAAGAGAAGATGATCCACTGGATATGGATTATGTTCCGGATGAACGACTCAAAAAAATTCCGGTCACAAAAAGACCGAACAGCGTGTTTCCGAAAGGAAAAGATAATATCCGTATCACACCATGGGGTCCGTATAATTTCGAGTACCCATTGTTATGGTTGAAACAAATAGACAGTTCAGGTTTGTATCATTTTGAAGTGTTAGCACCATCCGGCAATTGGAAAGTCAATGGTGCACTTGGATTTGAAATTACAGATAAAGGGGTGGACAGCTTTCCTTCTCATTTAGTGGCCAAACCCATATCTGATATGGCTTTTAAAGAGATCAGACTTGAATATTCAGGTGATGTATTTATAGATCAATTTGGAAAAACAGGTAGTAGTGGCAGCTTATTTGGGTTTGAACAATATCAACCCAAACAAAACTGGAATGTACAATGGTATTCATGGAATGAATCAACCGATCCTTTGACAAAGCAGGATGCTTTTATGCAATCGCTTACGTCCGCTCCTATTCATCAAAGTACTTACGATCAATTGGATTTTACCTGGTGGGGAGCTATTGGTAAAAATTTACCGGCAGATTCTTTTGCAACCGTAGCATCTACAAATATCGAAACAGAAGCCGGTTTTTATGATATTGGCATTACTGCTGATGACTATGTTAAAGTATATGTTGATGGAAAACTATTCATTGATGCATGGGACCCGAAATACACAGCTCTGGATGAATTAACCCATCATAGAAGATTATTGGAACTCAGTAAAGGTGTTCATGAATTCAAAGTGATTCATGCTGAACGAACAGGTATCGCCACATTGATGTTTTACATCCATCCACAGAAAAAACAAGAGGAGAAACCCATGTTTCAACAGAAGATCAAGAGCCACTAGCTTTGAACGTAAAGTTCTTTTGAGAAAAATAACTAAAGGCAACCACAAAAAAAGTAGTGATCACCTTTGATATTGTTGGATACCATCCGAACACTTCTACAAATAATTTCAGGAAGGCATAATTCAGTAGTAAACAACCTAAGACCACTAAAAAATATTTGCTGATCTGCTTTCTTTTAGCAACAGATGTTTCCTGAAAGACCACATACCTACTCAGGTAAAATCCTACAGGAAAAGTGATGGTAAATGCAGCTAAAAATGCAGCGATATGGGCACTTACAGATATAAAAGGAAGATGAATGACCTGTTTATCAAACACATAATTATAGGCAACAAAGAAAAGTGTAATATCCAAAAGGGTATTGAACCCACCGCAAGCGGCATAACGGTAGGTCTGAAGTGGCATGAACTTTCGAAAAATTGGATAGAAAAAGTCAACCACGGAAAGGATCAGTGCTCGGATATGTTCGTGCAAGTTTCGCATGAAGCCGCTAAGGTAGGTGTTAATTAATTACTTTTGCGCCCGAAACCATTAAGAAAATGAGTGTTGTAGAACAGATCAAAAAGGCAGCAGCAAGTACGATTACAGGGTTGTATCAAATACCTGTACAACCTACTGATATATTGGTGAATGCTACCAAACCTGAATTTGAGGGTGATTATACAGTGGTACTTTTTGCGTTGGTCAAACAGCTTAAGAAATCACCTGATGCGTTGGGTGAAGAGATCGGTAAAGCCATGATCGAAAAGTTTCCTGCATTATTCAGCAACTACAATATCATCAAAGGTTTTTTAAATCTGTCTGTCACAGATGCATATTGGTTTCAATTCTTGTCTGACCAACATTCCAATGAAAGATTTGGATTTAATACCGCCATTCATGAAAAGGTAATGGTTGAGTACTCCTCCCCCAACACCAACAAACCACTTCACCTGGGTCATCTACGCAATAATTTTTTAGGATGGAGTATTGCTGAGATATTAAAAGCAACAGGTCATGATGTAGCGAAAACCTGCATCGTTAATGACCGTGGTGTACATATTTGTAAGAGTATGATCGCATGGCAACGTTTTGCCAATGGTGCTACTCCTGCCAGTACAGGCATGAAGGGTGATCATTTTGTGGGTGATTATTATGTGAAATTCAATGATGCTTATAAAAAGGAAATTGATGAATTAGTGGCTTCAGGCATGAATAAAGAACAGGCCGAAAAAGAAGCGCCGATCATGAAAGATACCCAACAGATGTTGATCGATTGGGAAGCCGGAAAACCTGAAGTGATGGAGCTATGGCGCACCATGAATGGATGGGTATATGAGGGTTTTAATCAAACCTATCAACGTATTGGTAGCGATTTTGATAAAACCTATTATGAAAGTAACACCTACCTGCTTGGAAAAGATCTGGTAGAAACCGGTTTAACGAAAGGCGTATTTTTTAAAAAAGAAGATGGCAGTGTGTGGATCGATCTTACAGCTGATGGATTAGATGAAAAATTGGTTCGAAGAAAAGATGGCACATCCGTTTATATCACACAGGACATTGGATTAGCAGAGCAAAAACAAAAAGAGTTCAATGCGCAGCAAAGCATTTATGTAGTAGGCGATGAACAGAACTATCATTTCAAAGTCCTGAAACTGATCTGTCAGAAATTACAATTGCCTTCTGCAAATGGTATTTATCATTTAAGTTATGGCATGGTAGAATTGCCTTCCGGGAAAATGAAGAGTCGCGAAGGAACGGTGGTAGATGCTGATGATCTGGTAGAGGAAATGGTGAATATTGCCAGACAGAAAACAGAGGAATTAGGAAAAGTAAAAGATTTCACGACTGAAGAATTAAAAGATCTCTACGATATTATTGGATTGGGTGCCCTAAAGTTTTTCTTATTACGTGTAGATCCTAAAAAGAAAATGATTTTCAACCCGGAGGAAAGCATCGATTTCCATGGGTTTACGGGTCCATTTATTCAATATACACATGCGAGGATTAAGAGCATCTTGAGGAAAGCTGGTGTGAATGGTGAATCGTCAATTGTCAATTATTCACCTTTCACTTTTCACCTTTCACTGTTGCCTCTGGAAAAAGAACTCCTCCTCACCTTGGAACAGTTCCCAACAGTACTGAATGAAGCTGCAACTGAACATGATCCTTCAAAAGTGGCGATCTATGTGTTCAATTTGGCGAAAACGTTCAATTCGTTTTATACAGAACATTCCATTGCTAATGCAGAGCATGAAGAGAAAAAAAGATTAAGACTTGCTTTGTCACAATTAACGGCGCAGACCCTGAAAAATGGGATGTCTGTATTGGGTATCAGGGTACCAGAAAGAATGTAATTAAACTGAATTTTACATAGAAATTAAAAAACCCAGATCTAAGTCTGGGTTTTTTGTGCGGAAGAGGAGATTCGAACTCCCACGCCCGGTAAAAGGCGCTACCACCTCAAGGTAGTGCGTCTACCAATTTCGCCACCTCCGCAAGTATTAGGGTCGCAAATATACAGGTAATAAAGAAAATAGAAAGCCTACTAGCTTAAGAATTTTCAAGCATTTACAAAGAAGTTGAAGGCATGGATCCCTTCTTTTGGGCATTATCTGCTAACAAACAAAAGGAAGGTTAATTTTGTAGCTTCACCTTATATTGTAAAAAAATAAGTATGCAATCTGATATAAAATGTCCGAATTGTGGGCATGAATTTGATATTGAAAATGTTTTATCCGCTGAACTAGAACAGAAATACCAAAAGGAATTTCAGGAAAAACTTAATTCTTCATTGCAAAACATAGAGGAAGAAAAGAAGCGACTAGCAGAAGAGCAAAAACAATTTGAAGAAAAGAGAAAAAGAGAAAATGAAATATTTGCTCAAAAATTAGCCCAAGAAAAACAGAGAATTACAACAGAAGTGCAGGAAACACTGAAGAAAGATATTGCTAATGAATATGAAAATAGATTAAAACTATTACAGGAAGCAGACAAAGAAAAAGAAGAAAAACTGAAGGAAGCTCGAAAAAAGGAATTGGAATTCTTACAGAAAGAACAGGCACTCAAAACCAAAGAGGAAGAGCTGGAATTGTCGTTACAAAGACAATTGATGGAAGAAAGAGAAAAACTTAAAGAGCAACTCGCTAAAGAAGAGGCCGATAAATTAAGTATTAAAGAACAAGAATATCAACTACGAACGAAGGAACTGGAAAAGCAGATCGAAGACCAGAAAAAATTGGTGGAAGAAATGCGTCGCAAATCTGAGCAAGGAAGTATGCAACTGCAAGGTGAAGTACAGGAATTGATGCTGGAATCTTTGTTACAAACCACTTTCCCTTTTGATAAAATTGAAGAAGTAGGAAAAGGCGTTCGTGGGGCTGATTGTATACAAACCGTCAGAAATCAGTTTGGCAATGAAGCGGGTAAGATCATCTATGAAAGTAAACGCACCAAAGACTTTGCCAATGACTGGATCGAAAAATTAAAAACCGATATGCGTAATCTGGGTGCAGACGTTGCAGTGATCGTTACACAAACGCTTCCTAAAGACATGGATCGTTTTGGAGAGAAAGACGGCGTGTATATCTGTACATTCAATGAGGTAAGAAGTGTAGCACTATTATTAAGAAATGCATTGCTCAAAATTGCTGACGCTAAAAAGAGCCAGGAAAACAAAGGTGATAAAATGGTGATGTTGTATGACTACTTGATCGGTTCTGAATTCAGCGAACAATGGAAAGCTATCAGAGAAGGTTTTATGACCATGAAACTAAGTATTCAGAAAGAACGAGACGCCATGGAGAAACTTTGGAAAGCCAGAGAAAAACAATTGGAGAAAGTATTACTGAATGCTGCACATATCAAAGGCTCTATTGAAGGAATTGCTGGTGCCGATGCTGTGAATCTTAATTTGTTAGAAGATAATGATCCATTGATCCTTGAATAACATATTCGGACATATCAGCAAGACGGATGAGGCAGAAAAGCCTTCCAAAAAGAAACCCATCTTTCCTGTCAATGACGAGTTGAGAAAATACCTTACACAGTACAGTCGAGAGGTGAAATTGCCTGTTAGTTATCGAGACTTACAGCGTTATACGTATTCTGTTCCATTAAAAGATCGATTAGGTAATGATACGTCATGGGAAAAAGTTTCTTATGACATGCATGAATGGAATTATCTCCGTGAAAATCTAGTTCGTATCTATGCCATTTTAAAAACAGAAGGTGACATGAGTTATATCAATCACCTGGATGTTGCCAGAATTGATTTTTGCTATTTCGGAAATAGTCAACCATTTAGAATTCGCATCGTAAACAAATTCAACGACAACTACGATCATTATTATATCAAACAAGCAGACGCCAGCAGGGTTTATGGTTTGGAATTAGAACACCTCCTCTCCCCTAACCGTATGACCTATTTCACAGACAGAGATACTTTGATAGAAGAACATATTCCGGGTATTCCTGGAGACATTTTTATCAATGATCATTTACACAGCAACAATACCAATCTGATTCGTCTCGCCAAAGAATTTGTCAAATTCAATGAACGATGTTTTGTTCAATTACTCGGCGATATGCGTTCTTACAATTTTGTTGTGAACATCATTCCCGATATTGAAGATTTCCAATACAGGATTCGCGCTATTGACTTTGACCAGCAATCTTATGAAGGCAGAAAAAATTTATACTTGCCACAATTTTTTAAAGAGAATCGCGCGTTGGTTGATATTGTGCTAAAACATCTCAATACTGATTCAATTGCTCAATATCAGGCAGAAGAAAGAACAATGATGACATACAGATTGGTCTCATCTAGATATCGTATCAAAGAGTTGCTGGATATTATGAGTAAAGACACCATCTCAACTCCAGAAAAATTACTACAGTTAAAAACAGAGTTATCCTTTCACTTCAAAGCCGGCGCTTCATTTTCGAAAGCGCGTACCATGGGACAATTGGTCAAAAGGCAATTGAAGCAGACTTTACAGAATAATTTGTTATTGATTCCGAAAACCAAGAGCAGATTTGATGATTAATGAAGGTATTAATGGAACACGGATCATCATGATAATCTGCTTTTATTAAGAAACTAAGAATAAGTTTGATTTACCCAACATAAAGTCAACTCATTCATCAAACGATAATCCAAATGCAATGCAACATCTACTTCATTTTTTTGAAAAGAGGCATTGATCTTTCCGTTTAATTCATTAGGCATCTGCCAAATCCGTAACACCTCACTAAAATCAACGTCCCCGCTTCCCCACCATTTGAACATGGCTTCTTTGGCACTCCACAACAAAGTGAGTATTTGAATTCTATTTATAGTTGCTTCATCCACCATTTGTAATTCATCGGGATGTAAAAATTTATGTTTGATCTTTTCAACGCGTGGAGTTAAAAGTTCAACATCGACTCCTACTCTTTCAGTTCTGCTAATAATAGCTGCTGCAAAATTTCCACAATGGGAAATGGAAAAATGATATTGCTCATCCGGTAGAAAAGGCTTTCTTGTATCGGCTATTTCAATCAGTTCGGCAGGAAAATCAGGAAACAAATACACCAACAAGTAGCGACCGGCCAAATGCTGTAAGCGTTTATGAGGGTGAGCAATTTCTCTTCGCAATGAAACTTTTTCCAAGAAAAAAGATTCGTCTTCACTGATCTCCCATACTGCTAAACGGGTATCTTGGTTGATATCTTGTTGATAAAACAAAGGCACGGCGAATGAATGCGTTTTAGATTGCAGATTTAAGATTTATTTGCATCCCAACCCAAAAAACTAAAGAATAATGATCCTGACAGATAAGCGCATACTAGAGGAAATGGACAAAGGCACCATTAAAATTGAACCTTATAATCGTGCCGATCTGGGCAGTAACAGTTATGATGTGCATCTAGGGAAAACACTGGCAGTGTATGTAGATGAAGTATTGGACGCAAAAAAGCATAATAAAATCGAATACTTTGATATTCCTGATGATGGTTTTGTATTAGAACCTCATAAGTTTTACTTAGGCGTAACGCTAGAATACACAGAAACACATGCACATGTCCCTTTTCTGGAGGGAAAATCATCTACCGGCCGCCTAGGAATCGATATACATGCCACCGCGGGAAAAGGCGATGTCGGTTTTTGTGGTAACTGGACACTAGAGATCTCTTGTAAACAACCCGTTCGAGTGTATCACGGCATGCCGATCGGACAACTCATCTACTTCCCTGTTGAAGGAGAAATCGAAGTAAAATACAACCAGAAATCCAACGCCAAATACAGCGGACAACCCAATATGCCGGTGGAGAGTATGATGTGGAAGAATAAATTTTAGTGGTGAATGGTCAATTGTGAATAGTCAATAGTGAGTAGTGAGTGAATGTTGGTATGAGTTAACTAACTACTCATTGACAATTGACAATTCACAATTCTCAATGCCTAACTCACTACTGACTACTCACTTCTCACTAATTCAGCCTCCATATCGCTCCATTCAATAACAGCGCGAAACTTACCCAAGAGATATAGGGTACCAATAACCATGCTGCTATTTTGGAGTGTTTAGCGAAATGTAAAATGGTCAAGAATATTAAAATCCAAAGTGCGATCATTTCAATGAATGCCCATCCGGTAGCATGCATTCCAAAGAAAATAAATGACCAACAAAAGTTGAGTATGAATTGCAAAATGAATAATTGCAACGCCTTATTTCTTTCTTTGGATACAGGTTGTTTCCATATCAGATATGCACTGATCCCCATTAACAAATAAAGGGTTGACCATACCGGACCAAATAACCAATTAGGTGGATTGAACGAAGGTTTATTAAGAGATGCATACCAAGTAGGTATTTCATTCACAGTTACTAGTCCACCTACAGACCCCAACGATACACAAAGTACAATTGAAGTGATTAGTTTGATTACATCAGATCTTTTCATATTTATTGATATATGCTATTAATAATCCAATCACTTCATCGTAACTCCTCAATCCTGCATACTGATCATTGGCTTTCAAATACCTTTCATAAAGATCGTTCATTGCAGGAGATATCTTATTACTTCTTTGCTGGAAAAATGTTCTTATCTCTTTACGATCCT
Organism: Brevundimonas vancanneytii; assembly: GCA_943368425.1. Taxonomy (GTDB): domain Bacteria; phylum Bacteroidota; class Bacteroidia; order Chitinophagales; family Chitinophagaceae; genus Sediminibacterium; species Sediminibacterium vancanneytii_A. The sequence continues at coordinate 301,902 of CALRLC020000001.1, read as the reverse complement.
TACGAACCAATGTATCCAATCGATCTCGATTCTGCTGAATTACTGATTCAAATCGAACAGAATCTTTTGCTAATGCAAGCATGAATAACTCTTCTCTTTGAGCGTAGCTAAACAATTCGTTGAAAGCTGAATAACGGAAATAGGGATCGTTGGTTGACAAAGCTGCGAGAAACCCTACGAAATTGGCCTCACTTTCACTCGCATATCCAAGTTGATGCCCGATTTCATGACAGGATACAAAAGGAACCAAAACACGGGGCATGTCCGTCCGAACCTGCGCTTCTCCGGAAAAGGGGTTATAATAACCGGTAAAGGATAACCAATCAGCAATGGGTGTAAAGAGAGAAGATTTCAGCGAACGCTGGGTATAATTCAGAAAAAAATACTGATCAGACAATCGCCCATATCCGATTCCTGCCATCCGGAAAATACTGTCTATTGGTGGTTCAGGTAACACCGTATCAGATAATCGTAAACGGCAGGCATTCAAACTATCGATCAGGCGGTTGGTCAATTGAATGACTTCTTCTGTTTTATAGCTACTTTGAAATAATTTCAACTGATGAGCAATGCCCAACCGATCATAGTTTAGTCCCCATAAAAGTCTGAAAATGATATAGATAGATAGAATTTTACTAATGATCTTCAATCCAATAGGTATCATTGAATAACGATTCAAATGTCCCTTTGCCAATTGTATAATGAAGCGCAAAAGGAGAAATATCAGACTGATAATCAATAAGATATATAAAACATCCCCCACGCTAAAAGGTACCCATTTTGTGATTGCTCTTAAAATGTTGGATATCCCCTTGTAAATACCGGCACTATACCAGTTTTCAATAAAAGAAGGGAAATAGCCCGCTATATGCAACACCAGCGCTATAAAGAACAGGATTGCCGGTTTGCCCCAGATCAGCGGAGACAAATTCTTACCTTGGTTCATAGTTACAAATATGGGATTTCCTCTTGATTCAGGTCTGTTGATAAGTCAAAAGCCCTGAAAGGCAATTTTCTCTTGGCATTTCCGCCATTATAGACTACCTTTGCAAGCCCTTAAAAATCGGTTATGAGTCATCGGCGGGAATATGAGATAGCTTTTGTGGGTTTGAAGCCGGGGACTCATGTATACGAATACCGTATTGAGGACAAGTTCTTTACAAACTATGGAGAGCAGGATTTCAACAACTGTATCGCCAATATAAAATTGAGTCTGGAGAAGAATAACAACTTCATGCAACTTAAGTTTGATATTGATGGTACATTGGAAACCTCTTGCGACAGATGTGGTAATCAACTGCCTTTACAACTCTGGGACGAATTCAACATCATTGTAAAAATGGTGGATGATCCGGAGATCATGAATGAGCAGGAAGAAGATCCCGATGTGTATTATATCAGTCGTGGAGAAAGCCATTTGTACTTGAGCGATTGGATATATGAATTCATTAACCTCAGTATTCCGCTCCAGAAAATGTGTAAAGAAAGTGAAGCGGGTGGTCCACTCTGTAACAAAGAAGTGTTGGAGAAATTGAAGAAGATGGAAGAGGAAGCTCAGAAAGACCAGCACAAAACAGTTTGGAAGGGACTAGAGAAATTTAAAGACTTAGAATAAACATTATTGATACTCTAAAATTCGAGATATGCCGAATCCTAAACGCAGACATTCACAGCAGCGCAGCGCAAAGAGAAGAACGCACTACGTAGCTCAGGAAGTTACATTGAGCAAAGACAGCACCACAGGTGAAACACACGTACGCCATCGTGCACACGTGAGCGAAGGTAAATTGTTCTATAAAGGGAAATTGGTAGCTGAAAAAGCACCATTGAAAGCTTAATCCTTTTAGTACAGTTTAACCAAGCTTACCGCGCATGAATATTGGCATAGACATGATGGGTGGAGATTTTGCACCGCTTGAAGCGGTGAAGGGGCTGAAGCTTTATCTGTCTACCAGTACACCTGCTGCCTCACTATATTTAATAGGTGATGAAACATTGGTCAATCCTCTTTTGGAGGAGTATCAAGTTTCATCACCTAATTTGCATTTGGTACATGCCCCTGAAGTAATCGGTTATCATGAACACCCTACTAAGGCATTAAAGGAAAAGCAACGTTCCTCCATTGCCATTGGTTTTCATTTACTTGCTACCGGGAAAATAGATGCATTCATAAGTGCCGGAAATACCGGTGCCATGTTGGTGGGAGCCATGTACAGCATAAAGCCTATTGCAGGCGTTGCCAGACCCACCATTTCAACGATCATTCCTAAATTAAAAGGTGGAACCGGTTTATTGGTAGATGTTGGATTGAATGCCGATTGCAAACCGGAACAACTCAATCAGTTTGCCTTATTGGGAAGTTTGTATGCACAGCATATTCTCAACATCAATAATCCTAGTGTTGGATTGATGAATGTAGGAGAAGAAGAAGGCAAAGGCAATATTCTTGCACAAGCCACCTACCCTCTCTTAAAAGAAAATACACAAATCAATTTTATTGGAAACATTGAAGGTCGCGATATTTTCCAGGACAAGGCCGATGTAATGGTATGTGATGGCTTTACAGGTAATATCATCCTCAAACTAGCCGAGTCTATTTACGATATTGCTGTAGAAAGAAATCTCTCCTCAGATAGCTATTTTAGTCGTTTCCATTATGAGAACTACGGCGGCACCCCGGTATTGGGCGTAGCCAAGCCTGTGATTATAGGTCATGGTATCAGTAACGATAAAGCCTTTATGAATATGATCGCTTTGGCTGAAAAAATGATTAAGACCGATTTGTGTGGAAAGATGACCAACAGTTTTAGCATCACGGAAACCAATTAAAATTCACATCCCTTCTCCTTTCCTATTCACAGATCAGACTTCGATGATCACTTCTTCTCTGAAATGAGCTTTACCCCCAACGATTAAACTTTCAATCTCACCATCTCGAATCACCAAATCAACAGTAATTAAACTTGGAGATGGTATAGACATTAAGCTCCCTTGTTCAATCAATATTTGTTCTCTTTTAATCACTTCTTTATCCCACAAATAACAAGCTAATGGACCCGCGGCCATTCCTGTGGCCGATTCTTCTATTATCCCGTATGCGGGAGCAAACATCCTAGAGATTGCTTGTCTTTGTGATTCTTTTCCCGGCAAGCAAAATGCATAGATACCAATCACATCAAATTCATTACTAAAAGAAGCAACCGCTTCAAAATTGACTTCAAGTGAGCTTAATTTCTCTATGTTTTTGAGTGGAACAATGATGAACCCATTACCTGTATGAACTTTTTGAATGGGCAGTCCTTTTATCAAATCAGATGCAACTAAACCTAACGAGTGCAATACAAGATCTTGATTTACATCTGTATAAACCGGTTTTGACTGCTCCATAAATGCATCGTCCCCAGCGAGAAAGATTTGTTTACAACCGTCGATGGTTTCTTTTGATGAGACCCTCTTTTTGATTCTACCTGTTTGAGATAAATAAGAAAAAACAGCGATAGTGGCATGACCACAATGCGCTATTTGTCTGATAGGTGTGAAAAAATCCAGTTTGAAATCAGCGATGGTTGATGCTGATACAAACGCAACTTCTGAGAGTCCCATTGCAGTTGCCACTTGTTGTTTTTCATAACTACTCAAGTGGTCAGATTCAAAAACAACACCTGCGGTATTCCCCCCTTTTCCATTGTCAATAAAAGCTTGGATAATTTTAACTGAAACATACTTGGTCTTAATCATGCTTTTCCTTGTTGATTCATCCCATAGACGAGAAAAGCATAAAAAAGACTCAAAAGATTACAAGTTAAATGCTACAATTTCACCTTTTGGGTTTTTGCTAACATTTGAACAAGCAAAAATGGCTTTTCTGAGTTGATCTCTCCCTCTTTGAACTCTTGTTTTAACACTTGAATAAGGAAGGTTTAAATGATTGGATAATTGCATTTGACTATATTTTCCAAAAGAGTTTAAAATAATAACCTCTCTATATTTGAGAGGTAGCAATGCAATCTTCCCCATTAAACAATCATGCAGCGAATGATAAATAGGGTCTGATGTTCCTTCTAAAGGTAAAATAATATCTTCTTTTAACTCACTAATACTCTTCTGACGTCTTATGTGATCGATTATTGTATTTCTGGCAATCTGATACACCCATGATGTAATATTTAAAGGATCCTTGAGCGTACAAATATGCTCATGCACTTTAATGAATACATCATGTAATAGATCTTTCGCAAGCTCATCATCCTGAATTTTCCTTCTGATAAAGGCATATAGACCTTCGTATAGATCTTCCCACATGACTTCTAATTCACTTTTCATCATTGACTTTAAAGAATATTCAATACCTCAAAATTAACTTTCGTGATGAACTGAGGTATCACATATTCATGTCAGTAATAAATAAATGGACATCTGTAATTTTGATGTAACGACACATGTATGATGAGATTGGTATGCTTATATATTTTGCTGTTTAATGCTTTATTCATTTCATCTTACGCACAATCCCAAATAACGATATCTACACCTGAAGTTTTTGGTAGCCGCAAAAACTTGATTGTCGATAATCATTGTTTGGCTTTATTTGAAAATAAAACTGAAATTTTCGTTGATCAGGATTCCATTACATTACTCAAACAAAAAATCACCCAATGTATTATACGCGATCCATTGGTTCGGAATGTAGACATATCCTTGATTTGTTGTGAAGAAGGATCTGGTAGTTGGATGATGTATGTAGGGATCGATACCACATCACCTCAAAAAATTACTACTCAATATATTTCCAATAAGAAACTCCCTGTTTTATTTCATAAACTATACGACAGCCTGCTAAAACAAATTCAATTTGCTGTACAGGCTAGAGATGCACACGAGGACCTTTCACAAGGCTATTCACTGATGAATTATGATCCTGCCAAGAAGATCCAGTTGAAATTCATTGATTTGGCAAAAAGATATGCATCGTTACTAAAAACTATACTTCTGCATTCAAAATATCCTGAAGAAAGAAAGATCGCAGCCTATATAATTGCTTATTACCCAAAGAAAGAAAACGTCATTCCGGTTTTGCTTCAATCATCTAATGATCCAAATGAACAGGTCAGGAACAATACCCTACGTTCGTTGAGTTCAATGGCAAATAGTAACCAACTAAAAATTGATTTCAGTAAATATGACCTAACAAATATGGTAACCCTGCTGAATTCAAATAAATGGACCGATAAGAACAAAAGTTCCTTGTTTCTGTCTGCAGCTTTCAACAATAACAATCAGGTATTAGCAGAACAACTGCGAAAAAAGTCACTATCCTCGCTAAAAGAAATGGCATTATGGCGTAATAATGGTCATGCATTCCCAGCTTATTTAATCTTGGCTAAACTAGCCGGATGGAATGATCAGCAGGTTTTCAACAGCATGTCCGAGAACAGAAGCGCTATGATTGAGAAAATGCTTTGGAATATTAGATAAAGCAACCTACTTCACTTTATTATAAAATTAACCACTCGATTAGCCCATTATAGCGATCGCTTAAATGTATTCATCAGCTCCTTTTACCGTTCATCATTTTCACAAAAGATAGAATTTAAGACGAAAAGAATCTAATTCGTTGATTATTAATAACTAATAAGCTTACTAAGCTATTTTGCAACAGACATTACTTTCCTTAAGATGGTACTATGTGTTACATAGTACCAAAAGTTGACTTATCTTTGATCTATCAAATTAAAAAAACACAAAAACAACCGTTATGAAAAAGTTAGTCAACAACCTCCAGATTTTCGCGATGATCGCTTTGATCCCTGCTATTACCATTGCTTATTTGCATACAGATAAAGCAACCACGGAAGAAGAATCTGAAAAAACAGAAATTGTACGCAAAGGAATCAATATCCAAGATGCTGGAAGCATGATCCATTTAGTGAAAAGCTTCTAATGCTAACATGATGATTCAACAACGTACATCGCTGCAGATCAGTAAGGGCAGTGGTGTTACATGGTACAGTTAAGTACATCACTACCCTTTTCGCTATCGTTTATTCACATATTCGTTTTAAAAACGGCAGAACTGTTCAACAGCCGTAGCAAAACTTTACCTTTGCCACAAACAAATGTTAGTTTTCGCATGTGGCTGAATAATATCCTCGAAACGATAGGCAACACCCCCCTGATCAAACTCAATAAAGTAGCTAAAGACATTCCTGCCACCGTGCTGGCCAAGGTTGATTATTTCAATCCGGGTAATTCCATCAAAGACCGCATGGCTTTGAAAATGGTAGAAGTGGCTGAAAAAGAAGGTAAACTGAAACCTGGAGGTACCATTATTGAAGGTACCAGTGGAAATACAGGTATGGGACTGGCATTGGCCGCCTGTGTAAAGGGCTATAAATGCATTTTTGTTACCACCGATAAACAATCAAAAGAAAAAGTAGATATCCTCAAAGCTGTTGGTGCTGAGGTAATCGTTTGTCCAACCAACGTTCTCCCCGAAGACCCCCGTAGTTATTATAGTGTCGCCAAAAGACTCGGACAGGAAATTCCCAATTCCATGTACATGAACCAGTATGATAATTTGGCGAATCGTCAGGCCCATTACGAATCTACCGGACCTGAGATCTGGGAACAGACAGAAGGTAAGATCACGCATTTTGTTTGTACAGCAGGAACAGGTGGTACCATCACAGGAACTGCTATGTACCTGAAAGAAAAAAATCCAAACATTAAAGTATGGGCTGTGGATGTATATGGCTCATTATTGACAAAATATTTTAAGACCGGTGAGATCGATATGAATGAAGTGCATCCGTATATCTCAGAAGGTTTTGGAGAAGACTTTGTTCCTCAGAATTATGACATGAGTGTGATCGATGAATTTGTACAAGTAACAGATAAAGACGGTGCTGTGATGGCGCGTCGTATCGCCAAAGAAGAAGGTTTGTTTTGTGGATACAGTGCAGGTAGTTGTTTACAAGGATTGATGCAATTGAAAGCGAGTCTTACCAAAGACGATGTAGTGGTTTGTGTATTTCATGATCATGGCAGTCGCTATGTAGGCAAAGTTTACAATGATCAATGGATGATGGAACGTGGTTTCTTGGATGTAAAGACTTTCAAAGACATTGTCAACGGAAGAGGCGGACAAAAACTCATCACTGTATCACCGGAACATACGGTTGCAGATGCAGTGGAGTTGATGAAGAAATATGATATCGAACAAATTCCTGTATTGAAAGACGGCGAACTCAAAGGTTCACTGAGTGAAGGTGGACTGTTCCAAAAAATATTCAGCAATCCTGAATTGAAAGATGCCTCTGTTGCAAGCGTGATAGAACATCCCTACCCTGTTGTCGATTTCCTTACACCTGTTGAAAAGATCGGCACACTGATCAACAAAGAAAATGGTGCGGTGTTAGCGAAAGATGAGAAAGGAGATTTCCATATCATTACGAAGTATGATGTGATACAGAGTTTGGCGAAGTAAGAGAATTGAGTTAACAAAAAGCCCTGAACGATTGAATTCAGGGCTTTTATTTTTATAAATAGTTTTAGCTTACTGTAGTTTTATAGCAAATCAGTATTACTCACCCCTTTCTTCTTAGACACCCCTTCACTCAATTTACCAAAGTTCCAAGTCAAGGAAAAAGTAACGCCTCTGAAACGTGAAAATGTTTTATTTTCAGAAACAAAATTTTCATCTGAAAAATTTCGCCCAAGAATAAACTCTCCATTTTTATTAAATAAGTTATTGAGGCTAATATTTGCAAACAATTTATCTTTTACTACAGCATACCTACCTCCAAACCCATAAGAATAGTATGCGTCTGCTTTCCCTTGTAGCAACAATACGGGAAAATAATAACCTGAAAACCAGGTTATGGATACCTTATTCCCAACATTGTATGAACCATTCATATTTAATTGACCAGAAAATCCTTTATTAGATTGTCCTCCTAAACTTGGACTACTAATATTTTGATAAGAAACATTTCCATTCAGATTAATTCTAAGTGGATTAATTGGATTTGCACTTAAACTAACATTAAGAAATGCAAGTCTATTTCTACCACCATTTTGAGGTTTCCAAGCTGTAACTCCTGTGGCTTTATTAAAAATATACCCATGAATAATGTTTGAATTACTAAAGCTATATCCAATATTAAATGTTGCAAAAATCCTTTTCCAATTAATACTAAACTGCGAATTAAATACATGCGTTAGCTGCGGTCCCAGATCTGGATTTCCGGTAGTTACTTTTAGAGAATCAATGTTGTTAATAAATGGATTCAATAAATAAACATAAGGTCTTCCGAGCCGTTGGCCATAACTAAATGTTATTTGCTGGGTGTTTTTCAACTGGACACTAACTAACAAATTAGGCAGTATCCTTGTGTAAGCCTGCTCAACAGTTGTATTGGAACGAATGAAATCTCCATCAATCAATGTATGTTCTATACGTATCCCTGTTCTGAAATTAAACTTACCAAGACGAAATCTTTTACTGAAATAGGTACTATACACATTTTGATCATATCTAAAGTTATCCGAGTTTGCAAGATTGACTATATATGGACTAGTAACTACAGATTTTATATAACTATCATAATTAGAGAGAGCTTGACGTAAAATTACTTTAGCTCCAATTTCTAAAGTGCTTGAATTTTTGCCAGGAATGGTATAGTCGGTTTGTATGGTGTACTGTTTGTCATTTGAATAATTTTCATTTAAGATAAATCGATTAATTCCATTGCTGCTAAGTTGTTCACTGGTATTACTAAGGTTTGATTCACCAAAAACACCAAAAAATTTGATACTGAACTCTTTTCGAGAATTACTCTTAAACTTTTTAATATAATCAACCCCTGTGCTCCAATCAATAGATCGGCGAGTTTGATTATCGTCAAACGTGCTTATGATCGGAGTTATACCTGAAGAAGTAAAAAGTATAAAATCTTTTTTATTTCCATTTTCAAGTCTAGTCCTATCTAACGTACCGTAAATGCTGATGATATTCAATGAATCGATTTCATAGCTAAGTTCCAAATTACCTTCCGGAGAATAAGTACTACTAGCAGAGAGTCCCTCCCCAGTTCTTTTGGAAAAAGTAGAGGGTATCAATGGTTGTATAGATTCAGTTATTCGAAAATTAAAATTTTGATTACCATCATATACTAAGCCAGCAACAATTCCTACTTTCCCTTTCTTCATATTCAATGTAGCGTTACCTCCACGCGATACGTTAGAACTCCAATCAAATGGATTGAAAAAATTTGTCCATGCACTTATAGTAGCATTATATCCCACAACATTTTTCTTGGTAATAATATTAATGATCCCACCCACTCCTTCTGCATCATACTTCGCGGATGGATTTGTAATGATATCAATTCGCTTAATGATACTCCCTGGAAAACTTTTCAATGCTTCTGTCACATTTCTCGCAAATTGTGCAGTCTCGCGTCCATTCACCAATACCCTGAAACTTGTTTGTCCATTCACCGTCACATTCCCATCCCCATCCACACTCACCATGGGTGTTTTCCGTAATAGATCCAATGCCTTATCAGAATTGGCCATTGGATCATTTTCAACATTATAACTGATCCCATCTTCCCGCATTGTAACTAGTCTCCTAGTACTTTTTACAGTTACGCCTTGCAGTTCACTTACCAAGTTTTTTAATTGAATTTGTAAAGGTGAAAGATTCTTTTCAGCCGACAGATTCAGCCAATAGTTTTCATACCCGCCATGACTTATCAACAACCAATGCTCACCGGAAAATGAGTAATTCAGTGTAAAACTTCCTTTTTCATCTGTATACGTAACACTCAATGGTTTGCCATCCTTATTCTTATAGATGCCAACAGTTGCATACTGTATAGGTTTATTAGAAGAATCATTCACCACTCCTTTAATAGGTAGGTTTTGCTGACCAAATACGCTGGCAAATCCTATAAAAAAAGAAACTACCATTAGAAAAGTTCTCATTACTGTTCGATTTTACGTTTTACTTTTAACTTCAGAGTTTCAGCCTTTTTCAACCCTTATCGCTGACCAACTTCAAAATCGCAGTAATGAAAAAATGTTACACCGACTTCAACCTATAACAAAAAAGAACTGATATAAAGCAAGTATGTACGCACAAAAAGAATCGTCCGTTAACCCAAAACGCATCATCTCCCTCGTCCCCTCACAAACAGAACTGCTGTATGATTTGGGATTGGAAGATGAAGTCGTTGGCATCACCAAATTCTGTATTCATCCCGAACATTGGTTCAGAAATAAAACCAGAATTGGTGGTACAAAAGATGTAAAGTTCGATCGAGTAAAAGCTTTGACGCCTACACTTATCATTGCCAATAAAGAAGAAAATGTAAAAGAACAGGTGGAGGCTTTAGCATCCATCGCAGCAATTTACACAACAGACATTAGCACATTGGAAGATGCCTATCATATGATGCAGGAAATAGGCAAACTCACTAACACAAGTAGAAAAGCAGAAGAGATCATCCGCAACATCAAAGACGGATTTAGAATGCTTTCAGAACAGCTACATCCACAAACAACCAAAACTTGTTTGTACCTGATCTGGAAAGACCCTTACATGTCTGTTGGTGGAGATACTTTCATTCATGATATGATGCTACATTGTAAACTTGAGAATGTTGTAGCCAACGAAACACGTTATCCTAGCATCACCATTGAACGAATAAAATCATTGGCGCCAGAAATCATTCTGCTATCTTCTGAACCTTATCCTTTCAAAGAAAAACATATTGCTGAATTACAAAAACATCTTCCAGATGCAATCATCCTACTTACAGATGGAGAAATGTTCAGTTGGTATGGTAGCAGGTTACAGCATTCACCTGCCTTTTTTTGCGGTTTATGGAACACAATCAACAGTTCATCCACAACCCCAAAAAGCTAACAAACGTTTGCGGATTGTAAAGTATCTTGCCGCCGATTTAAGACCATAGATGTGAATGGTGAATGGTCAATTGTGAATATCTTACTATTTATCATTGACCATTCACCATTCACAATTCACATCTAAAATAAACCAACCATGAAAAAGTACAGAGCCGGGGTATTATTCGGTGAAGAATTAGAAGCATTGTATAATGATGCAAAAGACAATCAATTTGCATTGCCTGCTGTGAATACCATTGGTACCAATACCATCAATGCCACATTGGAAACAGCTGCTAAAGTAAATTCTCCGGTGATCATACAGTTCTCCAATGGTGGTGCTCAATTCGTTGCCGGAAAAGGTATGCCGAATGATGCACTACAAGGAAATATTTCCGGTGGTGTTTCCGGTGCTTTACATATTCACAATGTTGCAAAATATTATGGCGTTCCAGTTGTATTGCATACAGATCATGCTGCTAAAAAATGGTTACCATGGGTGAGTGGATTGATCGACGCCGGTGAACAATTCTATAAAGAAAAAGGTCAGCCTTTGTTCAGTTCACATATGCTTGATTTATCTGAAGAACCAATCGAAGAAAACATCCATACATCCGTTGAATTTTATAAGCGAATGGCTCCTCTTGGTATGAGTATTGAAATTGAATTGGGTGTTACCGGTGGTGAAGAAGATGGTGTTGATAACAGCGGTATTGAAAATGACAAGCTCTACACACAACCACAACACGTTGCCTATGCTTATACCGAACTGAGTAAAGTAGGCAAACTGTTTACTGTGGCTGCCGCCTTTGGTAATGTTCATGGTGTATACAGTCCGGGTAACGTTGAATTGCGCCCAGAAATTCTGAACAACAGCCAAATATTTATTGAAAAGGAGCTGAAAACCGGTCCCAAGCCTGTTTACTTTGTATTCCATGGAGGTAGTGGTTCTCCGCAACACCAAATTCGTGAAGCAATTGGTTATGGCGCCATCAAAATGAACATCGATACAGATCTTCAGTGGGCATTCTGGGAAGGTATCAAAGACTTCTATAAAAAGAATGAAGCCTACCTACAAGGACAATTAGGTAACCCTGAAGGAGCTGACAAGCCCAATAAAAAATTCTATGACCCTCGCGTATGGCTTCGCAAAGGCGAGGAAAACTTCGCAAAGCGTTTGGAAGTGGCGTTTGAGGATTTGAACTGTATCAATAGAAACGCCTGATAGTCAATAGTGAATAGTCAGTAGTGAGTGATATCTTTTACTCACTACTGACCACTCACTACTCACTTTTCCCTATCTTAGCCGCCCAATCTATTGCCCCGTTATGAAAAAAGAACGTGAAGAAGATTTTGAAGCAAATTTAACCGGAGAAGGTCCCCAGGGAGATGATGCCAAACCTCGTTGGTTTAAGCGTATCCGTAAAGGGATCCTAACTTCTACTGCGGATAAAAAGGAAACACCTGAAGGACTTTGGAACAAATGTCCGGAATGTAATTATATCTGTACCACTACAGAATTGGCTGAAAATCTCTATGTATGTCCAAAGTGTAATCACCACCACAGAATTGGTAGTGCTGATTATTACGACTTCTTGTTTGACAACAGCGAATACACAGAGCTTTTTGACCAGATCAAAAGTAAAGATGCCCTTGGATTTACCGATTTGAAACCTTATCAGAAACGTCTGGATGAAATTCATGCCAAGACCGATCTGAAAGATTCTATGCGTGTAGCTACCGGTAAAGTAGATGGAGAAGGTTTTGTGATCGCATGTATGGATTTTGAATTCATTGGCGGTTCATTGGGAAGTGTAATGGGCGAAAAATTCAGTCGCGCTGTAGATTATTGTATTAAGCACAAACTGCCCTACCTGGTCATCAGTAAAAGTGGTGGTGCACGTATGATGGAAAGTGCTTTCAGTCTAATGCAGTTGGCTAAGACCAGCGGTAAACTTTCTCAGTTGAGTGATGCAGGTCTCCCCTATATTTCATTACTCACCGATCCTACATTTGGTGGTATCTCTGCCAGCTTTGGTATGTTGGGTGATCTTAACATTGCTGAACCCGGCGCTCTGATTGGTTTTGCAGGTCCGCGTGTGATCAAAGAAACCATCAAAAGAGATCTTCCGGAAGGCTTCCAAAGAAGTGAATTCTTATTGGAACATGGATTTCTCGACTTTATTGTTGAGAGAAAACAACTGAAACAGAAACTGGCTCAACTAGCCATGCATTTCAGAAAATAAGAACGAGGATTTCACCTACACACTGCCATGGCAAAAGAAATGAACAACAGGCAGGCTTATTACAATTACCACATTGAAGATAAATATGTGGCTGGTATTGTATTGCTGGGAACGGAAGTGAAATCTATCCGCGACGGCAAAGTAAGTTTCAATGATGCTTTCTGTTTGTTTGACGATGGCGAATTATGGGTACGTGGATTGTATATCGCCGAATATTCTCATGGCACAGCCAATAATCATATCGCTGTTCACGACAGAAAGTTACTCTTGCAAAAAAGAGAACTAAAAAAAATACAGGCGAAGCTAAAAGAGAAAGGCTATACTGTAATACCCTTACGTGTTTTCCTAAATGATAAAAACCTAGTGAAAATAGAAATAGGACTAGGAAAAGGTAAAAAGCTTCACGATAAGCGTGAAACCATTAAAGACAGGGATGTTCAAAAAGAAATCAAGCGGTTTTTAAAATAAAGTCTGATTCGATGATCTTTGATTTCTTGATTTGAATAAATAAATCAAGAAATCAAAGATCAAAAAATCAAAGATCTATTTAACGAGTTTCACTTTCAAATTCTGATCCAACGCTTCCAGAAACTCTTCAGTGTATAGATAGTGTTCTCCATGATTAACTTTATTTCCATGGATACATACTGCCAAGTCTTTGGTCATTTTTCCGCTCTCTACAGTTTCAATACATACTTGCTCCAATGCCTGACAGAAATTGATCAATTCTTGGTTGCCATCTAATTTTCCGCGGAACTCCAATCCTCTGGTCCAAGCGAAAATGGATGCGATTGGATTGGTAGAAGTTGGTTTACCCTTCTGATGCTCACGATAGTGACGCGTTACCGTTCCGTGTGCAGCTTCTGCTTCCATCACTTTTCCATCAGGAGTAACAAGGGTTGAAGTCATCAGACCTAAAGAACCAAAACCTTGTGCAACTGTATCACTTTGCACATCACCATCATAGTTCTTACAAGCCCATACAAAATTACCATTCCACTTCAATGCACTGGCAACCATGTCATCGATCAAACGGTGCTCATAAGTAATACCTGCTTCAGTGAATGCCGCTTTGAATTCATTCTGATAGATCTCTTCAAAAATATCTTTGAAACGACCATCATATTTTTTCAAGATGGTATTCTTGGTAGACAAGTATAAAGGCCATTTTTTACTCAATGCCTGATTGAAACAAGCACGAGCAAAACCTTTGATACTCTCATCCGTATTGTACATCGCTAACGCAACGCCATCACCTTTGAAATTGAATACTTCGAATTCTTGAACAGTTCCATCTTCACCTTCAAACTTAACAGTCAGTTTACCTTTCCCTTTGGTTACAAAATCGGTAGCACGGTACTGATCACCAAAAGCATGACGACCAATACAAATAGGTGCTGTCCAGTTAGGAACCAATCTTGGTACATTCGAACAAACAATCGGCTCACGGAAAACAGTTCCATCGAGGATATTACGAATGGTTCCATTAGGACTCTTCCACATTTGTTTGAGCTTGAATTCTTTTACACGCTCTTCATCTGGAGTAATGGTAGCGCATTTGATACCAACACCATACTGCTTGATTGCATTTGCAGCATCGATGGTTACCTGGTCATTGGTCTCATCACGATATTCCATTCCCAGGTCATAATATTTAATATCCAGTTCCAAATATGGAAGGATCAATTTCTCTTTAATGAATTTCCAGATGATTCTAGTCATCTCATCACCATCCAGTTCTACTACCGGATTTACTACTTTGATTTTTTGCGTCATTACGGTTTATTTTAATGATAAAACGGGCACAAATGTAATGAATTCGGGCTATTTCAGGCTAAATGAATCCTTGGGTTATCCACGATGGCTGAATCAGACATTTACGATCAAAACCGGTATTTGCAACTCATGCCGAACATCTTCAATGGTTTCCCCAAAAAGATAATCTTTCCATCCACTATGTCTGTGAGCCCCCATCACCACCATGTCTGCTCCTGACTCTTTAACGATACGTATGATTTCTCTGACCCGGTTCTTATATCCTAAGACAGCTTCTACTTGATAGCCTTGAGCATTTAGTTGTTCACAATAGTGATCCAATCTTTTTTTATCCAATCGGGTTTCATCATCATCACTTGCATCACCTAAATATTTAGCAGATACACTTTCTACTACATGTAACAACAAAAAGGATACATCCTTATTTCCCTGTGCTAAAGCATGAGCTATGAGTTTTTGATCTGCTTTGGTAAAATCCAGTGCAATTGCGATTTTCCTGGTAGCAGTCACAGAAAGATTACTTAGTTCTGCCCATTCACCATGCATGGCTGCATCTCTTTGCTCTCTTCGTTTTTTAAAGAAAGGTAAAAAGGTCATCGTGAGAAAAAGCCATAAGAATACCAATATCAAAACACTCACCAATATTTTTAATCCCCATCCACCTTGTGCATCGTATACTGTAAATGCTTCTTCCGCAACTAATTTCACGTTTAAGAATACAAGTATGAAAGCTACTGTCCAAGCTGCCACTTTCACCCATGGCTTGATCACAAAACTGCCCATTGTTTCCTTATCACTCACAAAATGTATCAGGGGAATGACTGCAAAACCCAACTGCAAACTCAGTATCACCTGACTGAATACTAACAGATCATCCACTTTATCATCACCATAAATACCGATCACTAATACAGCAGGCACAATAGCGATCAAACGAGTGATCAGTCTACGCAACCAAGGGTTCAAACGCAGACGCAGATAGCCTTCCATTACAATTTGTCCGGCAAGTGTTCCTGTAATCGTTGAACTTTGCCCTGCTGCAATCAGAGCTACTGCAAATAATATTGGAGCCAGTTCTGTTCCTAAAAGTGGTTGCAATAATTTATGCGCATCTTCTATTCTTGCTACTTCTGTATTACCTGTTTTAAAAAAAACGGTAGCCGCTAAAACAAGAATAGCTGCATTCACAAAGAAAGCTGCATTCAATGCAATGGCACTATCTATGAAATTGTATTTCAAAGCACGCTTGATACTTTTTGAATCGGCTCCAATTTTTCTGGTTTGCACCAATGCTGAGTGCAGGTATAAATTATGCGGCATCACTGTTGCACCTATGATTCCAACAGCGATGTACAGCGACTCATTACTCAACATCGATGGAATAAATCCGGTAGCCACCTCACTTAGATTCGGCTTTGCCAATAATATTTCAATTAAGAAAGATACCCCGATAGTAGCCACCAATGCCAATATGAAGGCTTCCATTTTACGGATACCATAACGTTGCAACAATAAAAACAAGAAAGTATCCAGTACAGTAATGGCTACACCCCACATCAATGGTAGTCCTGTTAATAAATGAAGGCCAATAGCCATACCAACAACTTCTGCAAGATCAGTTGCAGCTATGGCTAGCTCAGCCAATACATACAAACAAAAATTTACAACGGGCGGATAGGTTTCACGGTTAGCTTGTGCAAGATCTCTTCTTCGTACAATACCCAATCTGGCACTCAAACTTTGTAGCAACAATGCCATGAGATTACTCATGAGTAAAACCCATATGAGCTGATAGCCAAATTTGGCACCACCTTGTAAGTCAGTTGCCCAGTTACCTGGATCCATATAACCAACGCTAACCAGATAAGCCGGACCTAAATAAGCCAGTATACGTCTCCATCCTTTACGTGGCACCGTTGTATCTACCGATTCATGTACTTCACTCAAAGAAACAGATTCTTTATGTTGCTTCATATCACACTGGTTTAACAAATAATACAGATGATAATTCCCTACTCACTGTAATGGTTTGCTGATTTTTAATTTTTAATTCCATTGACCCATCAAACTCAAATAATTTTTTGATCTCTAATCGAGTACCCATCTGTAGTCCTTTGTGTTTTAATAATTCCAATAATTCTGTAGACTGACTACCAACGGCTGTAATTTCAACAGATGTGTTTACAGGTATAGTAGATAATGGTTCCTGAGGCTGTGCGGTTATTTTACCCTTACTATCAGGTATTGGATCACCATGTGGATCAAACTTTGGATGACCAAGAAATTCATCTAGTTTATCAATCAGTTTTAAACTGCTAATGTGTTCCAGTTCTTCCGCTACTTCATGTACTTCATCCCACCCAAAATGCAACTTATCAACAAGGAAATATTCCCATAATCGATGTTTACGTATGATACCCAATGCCACTTTTCTACCCTCGGTACTAAGCTTCACACCGCGATATGGTTCGTAGCTAATAATTCGCTTGGCTTTTAATTTCTTCAGCATATCCGTAACAGATGCAGGCTTGGTTTGCAACTCTGCGGATAAGGCATTGGTAGTAACCACTTCTTGCCCATGTTGAAGGTGATATACTGCCTTGATATAATTTTCCTCTGCCATGGTAAACTTCATGACCCTAAATTTATTTTTAGACAAATCTAAATTTTTATCTGCTAATTTGCAACAGATAGTTGTACTTCCATTGAAAACACTATTTTTAAGTCAAATTAGGTTCATGAAACGTTGGTTACCTGTATGCTTGCTAATCATTTGCTTTGCCTGCAAAGACAAGAAAATTGATTTATCTGGTGAGGTACCACTAAAAGCGGAAGATTTTATCACGGTATTTCCCAAAATCACCAGCTCGTTTTTAATTGCAGATTCCAATCTCATCCGTAAAGCAGATACTACCATAATTGGTTACAAAGCACTTGCTCAATTCATTCCTGACTCTGTTTTAAAGACCTATGTAGGGAAGGATAAAAAAACAGTTATTCGCCCGGTTGGTATCATAGAAAAAGAAAATGAAAATTATCTCTTACTCAATTTTACCAAACAAAAGAAGACGACCGGGGTTGTTTTTGTAACAGACAAAAAACTGTCTTACCTCGCTTCGAAAGAGTTAATTACCAATCAAAAAACAGACAACTATTATCGCTTTGTTTCCATTAACAAAGAGCCCACTTTCATGATCAATCGTGAAAAAATGGCAACTGATAATACTGTAAAATTTACGCGTGCTGGCTGGGTCTATAATACTGAGGGATTTTTTATGTTGGTAATCAATGATAGTAATGAGGATCCGGAAAAAACAGCAGTGATCAACCCAATCGATACACTACCTAGAAAAAATAAGTTGAGTGGAGACTATGTAAAGAATGATAAAAATTATATCGCTATTCGAGACGGCAAAGATGTAAATACCTACCTATTTTTTATTCATTTTGAAAAAGACAAAGGGGCTTGTGTAGGTGAGTTGAAAGGAGAATTGAAACTTAAAAATGCTACCACTGCTAAGTATCTTCAAAATGGAGATCCATGTGTCATCGATTTTACTTTTTCAGGAAATTATGTGAATGTAAAGGAACAAGGTAGTTGCGGAAATCACAGAGGCATCAAATGTTTCTTTGATGATGCATATCGAAAAAAGAAAGAGCCGAAACCAAAGAAGAAAAAAACATCCTAATATAATTGCACTCTTTGAGCATTATCGATCATCGAAAACGTTTGCGAGTGGCATACAATATTGAATCCTAACGGTTGTTTGTACAAAGCTGATTATCTTCCCACTGATTACCCACAGTTCTAATGTGTAAAAAGTACATTTTATTGAAATACCCCTATATTGCAACCGCTAATTGATCACCAAACGAGCATTTATGAATTTTAGAAACTATCATGTCCCTTATCAGATTAATGAGCAGTACAGTAAAAAAGCTGCTTATTTTTCAATGGAATTTGCAATTCATCAACCTTTAAAAATATACAGTGGCGGTTTAGGATTTCTGGCAGGCTCACATTTAAGAAGTGCCTATGAACTCAGACAAAATATGATCGGTATTGGTATCCTTTGGAAATATGGATACTATGATCAAGCCAGAAACCAGGATCAAACATTACAGGTTACTTTCATGGAAAAAATTTATAGCTTCCTGGAAGATACTGGTATTAAATTTCAAATTTTAATTCACGAACATCCGGTATGGGTAAAAGCTTATTACCTAAACCCAGAAACCTTTAATAGTGCTCCCCTATTTTTATTGAGCACAGACCTACCGGAGAACGATTATGTTTCTCAAACCATCACACACCGTTTGTACGATGCAAACGTTGCAACAAAAGTTGCTCAGTTTATTTTATTGGGTGTGGGTGGCGCCAAATTGATTGATGAATTAGGTTTTAATCCTGATGTCTATCATTTAAATGAAGCGCATGGTATTTCTTCAGCTTTCTATCTGCTCAATAAATTCAAAAGTGTTGAGAAGGTAAAAGAGCACTTGGTTTTCACAACACATACCCCTGAAGAAGCAGGTAACGAAAAACATGACATCTATCTCTGTCATAAAATGAGTTATTTCTGTGGCCTTACCATTGATGAGGTACGCAAGCTTACGGGCATTAAAGATGATCAATTCAATCACTCTCTTGCCGCTTTACGCTTTGCGCGAAAAGCCAATGGTGTATCTGCTTTGCATGGACATGTGAGTCGTGACATGTGGAAGAATTATGAAGGAATTTGTCCGATCACTTCCATCACCAATGCACAAAACTGGCGTTATTGGGCAGACAAACAAATGTATCGCGCCATGGAGGAAGGCAATGATTTTGCATTTGATGATAGAAAAAAATACCTGAAAAAGAGAGCATTTGAAATCGTAGCTGACCAAACAGGAAAAGTATTTGATCCAAATGTACTGACGATTGTTTGGGCGAGAAGATTTGCAGGATACAAACGTGCAGATATGCTGACCTATGACATGGAGCGTTTTGAAAAAATGCTCAATAGTGTTAAGCGACCGGTACAGATCATTTGGGCTGGGAAACCTTATCCGGTTGACTACCCTGCCATTTCACAATTCAATAACCTTGTTCATTTAAGTAAGAACTATAAGAATGTAGCAGTATTAATTGGTTATGAATTAGGATTGAGTAAACGCTTGAAACAAGCAGCAGATGTTTGGCTGAATAACCCACGTGTACCTAGAGAAGCATCAGGAACCAGTGGAATGACTGCAGCCATGAACGGTGCAGTGAACTTCTCAACAGATGATGGATGGATCCCGGAATTTATTAACCATGGTAACAATGGATTTGTAGTACCAAAGGCAGACTATGCCAACATGACCCAACATGACCAGGATGAATACGATCTGAATAAAGCTTATGAAATCCTGGAACAGCAGATCATTCCTATGTACTATGACAACTTTGATACTTGGAGACAAATCACCAAGAATGGTATGAGAGATGTTCGCTTCCAGTTCGATAGTAACAGGATGGCGCATGAGTACTATGAGATCATGTATAAATAGAAGATTCAACAAAGAAAATACAAGGCACAAGGTTTTTCCCTTGTGCCTTTTTTTGCGAAATTACGGGCAATAAATGAATGACCCACTGAATACACAGAATGGCATTGAAAGGAGTTTAGCTGTAGAACTATTTCCCTGTACCTTTGTTTCTAAAGTATGGAAAACAAAATAGCCATCGCCATTACAGGAGCCAGCGGTTCCATTTACGCCAAGTTGCTGCTTGATAAATTACAGGCTATGCCTGACCAATATCAGGAAGTAGGTATTGTAATGAGCAAAAATGCTAAAGAGGTATGGAAGACAGAACTAGGAAACGAGGATTATAACAATTACCCTTTTCGCTATTTTGAGAAATATGACTTTAATGCCCCATTTGCTTCCGGCTCTGCCAAATACAATGTGATGATTGTAGCGCCATGCAGTATGGGAACATTGGGTCGTATTGCAGCCGGTGTTAGCGATGATCTTGTTACCAGAGCTGCTGATGTGGTTTTAAAAGAAAGAAGAAAGCTCATTTTAATGGTGCGCGAAACTCCTTATAATCTCATCCATATCAAAAACATGGAAACGGTCACATTAGCAGGCGGAATTATTTGTCCGGCCACACCGTCCTTTTACAGCAAACCCCAAACCATTGAAGAAGTTGCCGCCACTGTAGTGGATCGTGTGTTGGATCTGGCAGGACTGGAGCAGCATTCGTTCAGATGGGGGCAGAAGTGAATAGTGAGTAGTGAATGGTGAGTATGAATAACCCTAGGACAGTTCACTACTGACTACTGACTACTCACTATTCACTATTCACTTTCTCACCATTCACCATTCACAAAAAAGCCCCACTTTTCAGCAGGGCCTTTATATCGAGTACTTACCTTCTCTTATACTTGAGCGTTCTCTCCTTCTTCTACTCTTTTCTGAAAATCAAATTTGAGTTTGCCTGATTCTTTATCTACATCTGCGATCAGTACATCTCCTTGTTTGATATTCATATTGAGTATCTCCTCTGCTAACGGATCTTCCAGGTATTTCTGGATGGCACGATGTAATGGACGAGCTCCGAATTGAGAGTCATATCCTTTTTCAGAAATAAACTCTTTAGCAGCTGCTGTCAATTCTAAGGAGAAGCCAAGATTTTGTAAACGCTTGGAAACGCCCTTCATCAAAATATCAATGATGTTGAAAATATTTTCTTGACTCAGAGAGTTGAATACAATCACATCGTCAATACGATTCAAGAATTCAGGAGAGAATGTTCTCTTCAATGCTTTTTCGATCACTGCTTTGTTATTCTCTTCTGCATTCTGAATACGAGTAGCAGTTGCAAAACCCACACCATCACCAAACTCTTTCAATTGACGTACGCCAATATTAGAAGTCATGATGATCATGGTATTTTTAAAGTCCACTTTCCTACCCAATCCATCCGTTAACTGACCATCATCCAATACTTGTAATAAAATGTTGTAGATATCCGGATGCGCTTTTTCGATTTCATCCAACAGAATAACACAATAAGGTTTTCTTCTTACTTTTTCAGTTAATTGTCCACCTTCTTCATATCCCACATATCCCGGAGGAGCACCAATCAATCTGCTTACAGTGAATTTTTCCATGTATTCACTCATATCAATGCGTATCAGTGAATCTTCTGAATCAAACATATAACGAGCTAATGCACGTGCTAATTCTGTTTTACCAACACCTGTTGGACCGAGGAAAATGAATGTACCAATTGGTTTTTTGGGATCCTTCAATCCAACACGATTACGCTGAATCGCTTTTACAACTTTCTGAATGGCTTCATTTTGTCCAACCACCATACCCATCATATCTTCACTCATCCTGCGTAGCTTCTCTGTTTCAGCCTGGACCATTCTTTTTACAGGTATTCCCGTCATCATACTTACAACCTCAGCTATATGTTCTTCACTGATCGGATAACGTTTGTGTTTGCTTTCTTCCTCCCATTGATTCTTGGCTTTCTCCAGCTCTTCACCAAGTCGTTTCTCTGTATCGCGCAATGCAGCAGCTTCTTCGAAGCGCTGGCTTTTCACTACTTTATTCTTCTCATTTTTGATGTCCTCAATCTTCTTTTCCAGCTCAACAATCTCTTGCGGTACATTGATGTTTTTTAAATGCACTCTGGCGCCTACTTCATCCAATACATCGATCGCTTTATCAGGTAGAAGTCTGTCAGTCATATAGCGATCACTCAGCTTTACACAAGCATCAATGGCTTCATCTCCATATGTTACATTGTGGAAGTCTTCATATTTAGATTTGATATTGTTGAGGATGGTAATGGTATCTTCCACACTTGGTGGCTCAACAATCACTTTTTGGAAACGTCTATCCAATGCACCATCCTTTTCGATGTACATACGATACTCATCTAAAGTAGAAGCTCCGATGCATTGTAATTCACCTCTAGCTAATGCAGGTTTGAAGATATTTGATGCATCAAGAGATCCACTAGCTCCACCCGCACCTACAATGGTATGTATCTCATCAATGAACAAGATCACATCTCTGTTTTTTTCCAGTTCATTCATGATGGCTTTCATTCTCTCTTCAAACTGACCGCGATACTTCGTACCTGCCACCAATGCAGCAAGGTCTAGGGAAATAACACGCTTATCAAATAACACCCTGCTTACTTTACGCTGAACAATACGCAATGCCAGTCCCTCAACAATGGCTGTTTTACCCACACCCGGCTCACCTATCAAAATAGGATTGTTCTTTTTACGACGGCTCAATATCTGACTTACTCTTTCGATTTCCTCTTCGCGACCTACAATAGGATCCAAGGACCCTGATTCTGCCAATTTGGTGATGTCTCTGCCAAAATTGTCGAGAACAGGTGTTTTACTTTTAGCATTTCCACCAGCTTTAGCTCCTGATTTTGGTTGCTGATAACCGGATCCTCTTTTTTCTTCATCAAATTCATCTTCTCCTTCATCGCTGAATTCTGCACGAGGATTGGGATTGGTAGATCCTACCATACCCAGTTCATTTCTAAACAGATCATAATCAACATCGAATTGATTCAATATCTGAGTGGCAATGTTTTCTTTGTTCTTTAAGATACTGAGCATTAAGTGTTCTGTCTCCACCAACGGACTTTTCAAAGCCTTGGCTTCCAAAACTGTAACACGAATGACTTTCTCTGCTTGCTTTGTAAGGGGTAAACTATTGATATTGGCAATATTCTTACCGGTCTTATCCTTAACCGCTAATTCTACTTCCTTCCTCAGTTCGTACAGATCAACGTTCAGTTGTTTCAATACTTTGATGGCAGTATTATCGCCATCTCTGATCAAACCCAATAACAGGTGTTCTGTGCCAATGAAGTCGTTTCCGAGCCGCAAAGCCTCTTCCCTGCTGAAAGAGATGATCTCTTTTACCTGTGCTGAAAAATTATTATCCATAACCTAAATTGGATTTATACAATTATAACGAATATTTTTGAGCGAAGTTGTGTAACAGTTATACACAGCTGTTAACGTAACATACGTAAAAATGGAAGTCAAAATTGATACCAAAGAGAAATTCACCGTTGTAACACCGGTTACCCCCGCCGTTTCTGCCAATATAGCAGCAAATTTGGCGGAAACCTGCTCCCGGTTTTTGGAAAAAGAGGTAAAAAATATCGTCTTAAACCTTGAGCCTGTTACCGAAATTGAACCTGAAGCCGCGAAAACATTTGCCTTGCTTCAACAAAATTTCTATGAGAATAGCGCCTCCTTTGTTTTATGTAATCTGAAAGAACCTGTAGAAGCCATTTTTGAACAAGAGGAGTTATTGGATTTTATGAACATTACTCCTACTGAAAGTGAAGCTTGGGATATTGTACAAATGGAAGAGATTGAAAGAGAGTTGATGGATGGAGATGATTTTGAATTTGACAAACAAGAGTAAAATATGTTTGATGTCAGATCTCAGATTTTAAAAACACATCTAAGATCTGACATATGACATCTGCCATCTCGTATGCCTAACAAAGACTATTATCAAATACTGCGGGTCTTACCTACTGCTACTACTGCTGAGATCAAGAAGTCTTATCGTCAATTGGTCATGGAATTTCACCCTGATAGAAATGCAAGCATACGAGCAGCTGAACAATTCACATTGATCAAAGAAGCATATGCTATCCTTAGCGATACAAAACAAAGGAAACAATATGACGCCACACGCTTCCATGAATCTGCTCAAACGACCCGTATTGCTACTACACCGGAAGAAGTGAGATGGATGAGTGAAGAACTTGTAAGACGAATCAAAAACCTGAACCCTGAAAGAATCAATAAGGATAAATTGGTGATTGATCTGGATGCAGTTTTATCTGTATACCATATACAGTTACTAGAAAAATGGAAGGATCAAAAACAAAATGAATTATTGATTCAAGATGTTTTGTTTTGTTTAAAAAATGTAGATCAATCAGATTGTTTGAGATTGACCCACACGTTATACGCTTTGGATGGATTAACCCCTAAATTGAGAAAACAAATCGATCAGTTTATCATCAGCTATCAAAGAAATTATTATTGGGATAAATACAAGATAGTGGTGGCCTTAGTTATTGCCGTATTATTGTGTTATTTGATCTACTTATCATAAAAAAAGCGCACCATAAATGATGCGCTTCTTTAAAATTATTCTTCTAGGAATCATTCATCAAGATAAGTCACGAGTGTTCTTCCTTTAGTTCCTGTAGTAACAGTTCCACCATAACCGCGATAGATGATGGTATATGAACGCTGATTACCAAAAGAAGCACCATTCAGTGTAGCCAAGTTAAAAGTACTACCAGGTCTGCGCACATACAAAGTATCACTCAATTGGCTGTTGAAAGGAAGGGTTTGAAAATCAACTACCTGACCAGGCGCTATACTATTGAAGATGTTGCCATTTCTTCTTGTTGAGAAAATACTAACTGTAGTACCGGCAGTATCTGCGGCAATAGCATTTACAAATCGAATGCGATAATTACCGGTTGTTGGCTGTGTAATATTATCAGGAAGGATCATCTTAGATGAATCTCTTGTTGATTTGATATTATCTGTCAGGATGATCGAATAACGTTGTCCTGCAGTCGCTTGATTGGTAAGTACAGCCAATTGAATAGAATCCGGGGTTACCCTTCCTGCTACAGTAACTTTTACTGTTTGTAATCCTGTTGGCACAGCTATGTAGCCAAACCCTGTTGTAGCAGCTGTAGGAAATAAACCACCATATGTAATCAATGGTCCGTTCACCTTTTCGTTGTTTACATAGATATTGATCGAATCGGGTGCATTGAAAACTTGACGAAAAGAAGGTGATGCATGAATCACTCGTATAAAAGCTTTTCCTTCTAGCGTTGTATAATTAGCCGTACGATCAGCCTGTTTTTCGCAGGAAGTGAACACCATTACACCTGCTGCGAGCATTGCTGTATAAGAAATTATTTTTTTCATCGGTTAAATTTTGAGGGTGTAATTATTTCTGTGAAAACCAGGTTTCTTTGGTATGATAATCTAATTTATCCGCACCAATACGAATCAATTCATTAAAATTCCATACGTATTCAGAATTGTAACGAGGTCTCACACGGTACACAAATTTGCCGGCATTATCAACCCACATATTTATCCCACTTGGTGGTGTAAATCCTGTATATACTTGTAAAGTAGTCGCAGGATCAACATCGGTATAATGATAACGACGCATATCCACCCAGCTTTCAAGGGTATTGTGCCCCCAAAGTGCAATGTATTTTTGTAACATGATATGACTCAACGTCAAAGTCAAAGGATTTGAAGGCACTGCAGTACTTGCCATGTAAGTGGCTTTCATAGCAGGTGTTATTTGATTGGCAGCCGGTACATTCGTATTGTACTTTTCAGTCAACATATCAAAGTGCAAGCTTACACCTAGGCGAAATGCTGCAAGCGCTGTTACCCTATCATTCTTTTTGAATGCGGCTTCTGCTTTCATGAACTGAATTTCGCTGGCAGTCATTACAGGAAACTCTACCCCATTTCTGAAAATGAATCTATTGGTTGTTTCATTGGCTGCTGTACCGGTTGTGATGGCACTTCCACCACCCCAGAAGTTTTCAGGTCGATCATTCACATTACTGATCCCTGCATTTCCAAGATTGGGCTGAAGACCTACGAATGTTCCGTTCGGATTCGTTCTGAACAAATACCATCTGCGAGGATCAACCACTCCGGTAAATGAAGGATGAGGATTGGTACCATTCAACAGGTTTACAGAAAATGCACCTTGACGTAATGTTCCCACATTACCTCTTAATGGACCAAAAAAATTCGCATTGGCAGAGATACCTGTATTTGCGTATTTCAAAGTTGCATTGTCAGCATTACTTGTGATAGACAGATTCGCATAAGCAATTACAGAATCTGCATTGTAAGAAGCTTTATTACTCAAATGATTAAAGCTGCGTGCCAACACTCCATATACAAACTTCTTCCATTTGTTTACATCACCTCCATAGAAATACTGATCACCTTTTGCAAGGTTGGCCGGGCTAACACCATCGCCTGTCTTGTTGAGATTGGCAAGAGCTGCATGGCACAATTGTCTCACATAAGTATATACTTCTTGAGGTTCATCATATTTAAAAGTGATGAGACTGGTATTGAATGCTTCTTTTAAGATCACTTCACCATGATAGTCAACCAAGGTTAACCAACTCCAAGCGAAGATGGCTTGTCCAACACCAACATAGTCCCATTTCTTTTCTTCTGTTGCCCAATCAATCATGCGCAACAGGTTTTGACCATGATCATAGTAATGTGTTCTCCAAACAGATGCAGCATTATCACTGGCACCTGTTGTACCACCCATCATATCATAAGCATCAGCAGCAGTACCTGCACTGATTGAATGCCAGTTCTGAATGTAACGACCTGCAAAACGGGCATCATTAGCAGTACCATGTCCGGCACCGTTACCCACCATGGTTGCAAGAAGTCCCGGCAATAATTGCTCAGGTGGCACTTTTACATCTGCATTGGGATTCAGATAAGCTTCATCGATCTTTTTACTACATGAAACGGCGATCACACTGGTAAGTGTCATTCCGATAAGTAGTTTTTTAAAGAATGTATGTTTCATAATATTGTCTTTGTAGTTATACGATTATTTAGCTCCTTAAAAAGCGGCTCTTAAGCCAAAGTTTACACTGATTGGAGTTGCAATGTTTCCATAATCAAATCCGAAACCACCTACCCCTCTTGTTGCAGAGGTATTGGCACTGGTTGCCGGATCTGCACCTGTGTAATTAGTGATCAGAATCAAATCATTTCCTGTTGCAAATACACTCAAGCCTTTCAGGAATTGAACTTTACGAATCACTCTTGCAGGGAACATATAACTGATCGTAATATCTCTCAAGCGAACCCAATTCACATCTTTTTCAATGAACTCTTCTTCAGGCATTCTCGCAGTGTAATAAGTCTGCAAATTATATGGAGTGATAGCAATGGTATTTTTGGTTGGATTTGCTGAATTTTCTAAACCATCGCTAAGAACCCCTTCTATCACTCTTGATGTTTTTCTATCTTCAGTTCTCAAACTTTTACCTCTTTGTGTGAGGAACATTTCATTCGCATTGAAAATATCTCCACCCACTTTGACATCCCATAGGAAGCTTAGACTGAAATTCTTATAACGGAAATTGTTATTGAAGCCAATACTGAAATCAGGGTTTCTGTCTCCACGAACCAAGAAACGTTGATCGATCAATGGTAATCCGGTAGAAGGCTCAATTAAGATTTGTCCTGCTGTATTTCTGCGATATCCGAATCCGGTAATTGAAGTACTTGGTCCACCTGTGATCAAACCACCACGAGCATTTGCAAATACCCATGTATCAGAAATATAAAATTCCGGTACGTTTGATGGCAGACTCAATACTTTATTGCGCATTCTGTTGAAGTTCACACGTGTACTCCAACTAAAGTCTTTGTTTTGAATCGGTGTCGCATCCAATGCAATTTCAATACCGGTATTTCTGGTAGAACCTACGTTCAAGGTATTCAATACGAATCCGGTACCATAACTAGCTCTGAAGTTTTCAGCAATCTGCTTTTCATTCAGCGTATTATAGTAAGTAACATCTAAGTTGATCTTATTATTGAAGAATTTGAATTCAGCACCCACTTCATATGTCTTCTGAATTTCAGGCTCCAAGAAGAAGTTATTATTAGAGAAGCCGTAAGCGAATCCACCGCCACTAGACTGTACAAAATTGAATACAGACTGATTAGCATAAGGAGCACTTGATCTTGCGGTTTGCGCTAATGAACCTCTAAGCTTGAAGTAGTTCAACACATTACCACTTTTAATGAATGGAAGGATATCAGACATTATAAAACTGATACTTCCTGCAGGGTAATTATAACTTCTAAACTGTTTAGGGAAAATAGAAGACTCTTCAAAACGATGAGAATAAGTAAGGAAAGCCAAGTTTTTGTAGTTAAGCGCAAACTCACCAAAGAATGCAACCTGACGACTTAACACATAGTTGGGTCCACCATTACGAATGGCATTGTTCAATCGGATACGGGTAGCAGGATTGGTATTGTTACTATCCATTCCACTGAGATAATTGCCTTTCAACTGAGATCCGGAAACCGCATACATTTCTGTTCTATAATCTTGCCACATGGTACCAACCATCAAACGACCATTAAAGTCTCCTAAGCTCTTACGTGCTGTTGCAGTAATGGTATGGTTGTATCCTTTGTATTTACGATAGAAATTATCCTGAAAACCTCTAGCTGTGCTTACAATACCACCACCAAAAGTTGTAGGCAATCTTGAAGAAGACGCAGAGTCCATTACAGAATATCCATCATTTGAATAAGTATCATATCCAAAACGACCTGCTACACTTAACCAAGGGAAAGGATTCAGGTTCACGCCCATGGTCATTAGGAAACGATCATTTACATCGTATCCTCTGTTAAAGTTGGCATTGAAATATGGGTTATCGAACTCATCATTACCCAAGCGAATCTTTCTGGCATCATCTGTGAGATATTGACTTGCATCATTATTAGAAGGCCATGTCAACAAATTCAACAGATAAGATCCTGCTCCACGCTGAGGCTTATAGTTGGTAGTTCTGATATAACTTATAGATGGAGCAATATCGATCCATTTATTGATCTTGGTACTGTTTGATAAACGAAGATTATACCTAGAGAATTTATTGTTTGGCACTACCCCACTCTGATCAAAAGCAGAACCGGAAAAACGCCATGAAGCATTTTTAGTTCCATAGTCTGCACTAACATTGTGCGTTTGTGCAAAACCGGTTTCAAAGAAATCCTCAACTTGATTTCTATAAATTCTTTGATCTACATTATAAGCCGGACCAAAATATCTGAAAACAGAGTTATCAGCAACACCATTATCACCCTGGCTGTATTTATGAGAAACTTCTGGCAGACGAGTCAATTGCTGAATACGAAAACTGTTATCATAGTTTACACTGATCTTACCAACAGCTTTTGCTTTTTTGGTTGTAATTACGATAGCTCCTGAGCTAGCCTGACTACCATAAAGCGCAGTTGCTTCAGGTCCTTTCAAGACAGTAACAGACTCAATATCATTAGGGTTGATGTCTGAAATACGATTGGTATAATCTTGTCCGCGGTTAGGCTGATCAGATGCAAGACCAATGGTAGCACCACCACCGCTTTCATTGACAGATCCATTGTCTACGATCACACCATCAACCACAAATAATGGTTGGTTACTAAGTGCCATAGAGTTGAACCCTCTTAACACGATAGAAGAAGAAGATCCTGCTTGTCCACCTGTTGGAGTAATGGCCAACCCGGCAACCCTTCCTTGTAAACTGTTTACAAAGTTTTCACGTTGTGCTTCCGCTATTTCTTTACCTGTTACTTTTTGAACAGAGTAACCCAACTCGCGAGGTTTACGTTTGATATCCATCGCTACAACCACTTCTTCCAATTCGGAAACTTCAGCAGAAAGGGTAATGTTCAACTGTGCACCCGATACAGGTACACGTTTCCCTTCATAACCTACATAGGAAATTTGAAGAGATTGCCCGACATTGGCACGGATGGTGAAAACACCTTTTTCATTGGTTTGAGCAGTGGAAGCAGTTCCAACTACTTTAATGGTTACTCCTGCCAATGGCAACTTAGAAGCAGCATCGGTAATGGTTCCCGATACCGTCTGCCCCTGTCCAATGGCCGGTAGTGAAAACAGCAAAAGCAGCATTACAGCTACTTTCATGATTGAGACAAAATTTCTCATAACAGTTTTTTTGGTTTCGTAAACAGAAAAATCGGGAACCTTCGTATAGCAATCCCGGGTTTCTCAATTAAGACAATAGATTCCCGCAAAACAATGCATCTGATCTGGATTTTAATGCCGCAAAAAACTGCAAAAAATCAAGTGAATTATCGAAAAGCGGAATAATAAAGCAATGTTAAAGTTCTTATGTGATATTTTCGAATATATTTAATCATTATTTTTTTCACACATCACCCACATATTGTTGATTTCCGCAAAAAACTGCATTACTGGCACAAACAGGTAGTTTTTAGTGGTTCAAAGAGATAAACCCGCTAAAAAACGAAAGTTGAGCTAAAAAGCTTTTCTGAAATTGTAGGATAAATACGTTTATAATACCATAATCCCCTTCTGAATGTAAGGAACAAGCTTGGGGTCTGAAGGGTCTAACTCTGTTATTAGGATATCGATCTCTTCCGGTTTACAGACTTGTAATTTTTGTGTGGTATTTAGTTTTTCTGATATAGCTAAAGAAACGGTCTTTTGAGCTCCACGTATCATCGCTCTTTTTACTTCAATGATCTCCCACTCCAGATCCGTGATACCATCTACTGCATCCATACTGTTGGTACCAAGAAAACAATAATCCGCCCTGATACCTGATAGCCGCTGAATCACTTCTGCACCTACTGAAATCTGTGCGGTTTTGGATAATTTGTTTCCTAAAAAAATCACTTCACTATTGGGATGTTCAAGTAACTCTAACGCAATGGGTACACTAACAGTAATAAAAGTAGCGCTTAAATCAGGGGGTAATGCCTTCACCAATTCACGGATGGTGGTACCACCTGACAAAAGAATGAACATACCGTCTTTGATCAATTCCACTGCTTTATAGGCAATTCTCTTCTTCTCCGGCAATGAATAAATACTGCTAGTCTCTAGTGTAAAGTGAAATGACTTGGATAAAGCACCACCATGCACTTTGATCAACTTTCCTTCTTCAGCCAATTCTTGCAGATCACGTCTTACCGTATCTTCAGAAACATCAAGTTGTACACTCAGATCAGAGGACAATACCTTATTATGGATATTGATTTGCTGTATGATATAAGCTTGTCTTTCTTTCTTAAGCATGGTTAAAAATAAGGAAATGCCTGAATAACCAAATTGCATGGTCGCAAAATTGTATTTTCGTCACTCTGAATCAGATTTCGTGAATGGTGAATGGTCAATGGTGAATAATGATCAAATAACGCATTGACGATTCACGATTCACAATTCACAACCATGATTTCTCAAAATACCATACAACAAATCTTTAATCGTGTCGATATCATTGACATTGTGGGAGAATTCGTGAAACTCAAAAAAAGAGGGACCAACTACATTGGAAACTGTCCCTTTCACAATGAAAAAACACCCTCTTTCACCGTCTCCCCTACCAAAGAAATCTATAAATGCTTTGGCTGTGGAAAAAGTGGCCGCGCCATTGATTTTGTCATGGAGCATGAGAAGTACAGCTATCCTGAAGCGCTTCGATGGTTAGCAGCCAGATACAATATTGAAATTGAAGAAACCGAAACGAGTCCGGAACAAAAGTTGCAACAACTTACTTCCGAAAGCTTGTATGCCATCAATAATTTCGCTCAAAAATTTTTTACACAACAATTATTCGAAACAGATGAGGGGCGAATGATCGCTCTTAGTTATCTGAAAGAACGTGGCTTCAGAGATGATATCCTTCATAAATTTCAAATTGGTTACAACCCCGATCATAGAGATGCACTTACCCGTGAGTTATTAGCCAATCAATTCAATCCTGAGTTACTTCCGAAAAGCGGACTATCCGCCTTACGAAACAATGAAGAGCTGGTAGACAATTACAGAAACAGAATCATTTTTCCGATCCATGGAAATACAGGAAAAATCATTGGCTTTGGTGCACGTGTAATTGGTAAGAGTGATCGTGGACCTAAATACATCAATACACCTGAAAATGAGATCTATGTCAAAAGCAGGATCTTGTATGGTCTCTATCAGGCTAGAATGGCCATTGATAAAGCAAAAGAATGTTTATTGGTAGAAGGCTATACCGATGTCGTAAGTCTTCACCAAGCAGGAATTGAAAATGTAGTAGCCAGTGGAGGTACTTCTTTGACCACTGATCAGATCAGGCTCATCAAAAAATATACAGATAACCTTACCATTATTTATGATGGAGACAGTGCAGGTGTAAAGGCGGCATTACGTGGCCTTGACATGGCTTTGGAAGAAGGCTTGAATGTAAGACTGGTATTAATTCCTGACAATGAAGACCCGGACAGTTATGTCAATAAAGTAGGGGTCACGGCTTTCAATGATTTTGTTGCAAGATCTAAAAAAGACTTCATCATTTTTCAGCTGGAGGTGATGCTCAAAGAAGTAGGTACAGACGTTAGCAAGAAAAGTGCAGTTGTCAATCAAGTAGCAGAAACATTGAGCAAGATCAATAAGGCAGAAGACTTTACCCGCCAGCAGGATTATATCCGCCAATGCTCAAGTTTGCTAAAAATTGATGAAGCGGGACTGACCAATCTTGTCAATAAGTACAAGCGAGATAAAATCTCTAAAGAAGAAAAGAAAGGGCTTGCACAGGAAGAATTCAATCAACAAGTAAAACAAGCTGAACAACCGGAAGATGTACTGGATGACACGAGTCGTCTGCTCATTCAAGATGAAGCACATGAGCGCAATATTCTCCGTGTATTGCTCGAGTATGGTCTTCGTTCATGGGATGAAACAAACAATGTTGCTGATTATATTTTTTCAGAGTTAGATCACTTCCATTTTGAAACGCCTATCCTTGAAAAGGTGTTTGAAGAGTATAAAGACGCCTATCACAAAGGTCTTGAGCCTACTACTAAATCTATGCTCTACCATGATGATGAAAATATCAGGAATCTGATCATAAGCATCTCAGTCACTCCTTTTGAATTGAGTCAAAAATGGGATGAGGTATTAGAGGGAATGAACATAGTAAATCGAGACACCAGCAGACAGGATGTTATTATGAGTATTTTCTTTTACAAACTAAGAAGGATCAAAAAAATGATCGAAGAAAATCAAAGAGACATTGAAAATGCCTCTATGGATGATTTCAAAAAATTATTGGAGATCCATAAAGAACTAAAAGAAGCAGAAAAAGCCATCACAGATCAACTAGGCACAGTAATTGTCAAGTGAAAAATCAAAGAATTCTCACCTTTTCCGTTTCACCTTTCACTTCTCCCCTTACTTCTTCAACATCACCACCTGCCCCAAATGATATGCATCATGTTGCATACATCCAATCAGTAGGTCATGAAACGTTTGTCCCTTCATAGGCGAGGGTTGATCAAGACGATCATCATGGAACAACTCAATTGCTTTTATCAATGCTTCATTGACTTCTTCAAAATGTTGAAGCGTTTCTTCCCATTCTTTTTGAGACAGGTCCTTAGGTTGATAAAAATCATTCATCGGCGGGTTACCTAATACGCCTTGTAAACGTATGATGACCGTTTTACGCCAATAGATCAGATGGTTGACCAATTGCCAAATGGAGTTATTGAAAGGCTCCTTCATTCGAGCAGCTTTCACAAAATCGACACCTTGAAGGGCTTGTTTAAAATTCAACCCAATCCAACAGTCTCCTTCATAAAAAGCTTTCAGCAAATCAGCTATTCTTTCTGTTTCACGCATACATTTGTTTTATGATTCTAACCTAACAATAATTCTTTTAAATACAATACACCATGTCTGCCGTTTATACAAAAAAAGTAGAAGTTCGATGGAGTGATCTAGATCCGAATTTTCATTTACGTCATTCTGTTTATTACGACTGGGGAGCATATGTACGTATGTCTTTCATGACGGAGAATGGTATTACACCTTCCCTGTTGCAACAATATCATATCGGTCCGATCCTGTTCAGAGAAGAATGTGTATTCAAAAGAGAAATCAGCTTTAATGATCCTGTTGAACTTTCACTGCACTTATGCAAGTCTACACGTGATATGAGTAGATGGACCATGAAACATGAAGTATGGAAAAACAAGGATACCCTCAGTGCTATCATTCATATTGATGGCGCATGGCTTGATACACATAAAAGAAAACTTGCTGTGCCTCCTGATACTTTCATAGAAATATTCAACACCATCCCTAAAAGCGATGATTTTATATGGATAGATGGTCTATAATACTATAAAGTCTTGGGCTGTAAAGCTTCATTGATGGCTTTCTTCAACCAAGGCACTGTTCCTGTACCATATCCTGAAGTGTGAAACGCTACTTTACCATCTTTATCGAGCACAACATGTGTTGGAAATAGATTGATTCCATATTGTGATGCTACATAAGAACCTCCATCTACAATCCCATATTGAAAAGGCATCTCTTTCAAAAACTCTTTGAGTTCATACGACTGATCCAAAGCAACCGCAAGAAAAACAACATCT
Organism: Brevundimonas vancanneytii; assembly: GCA_943368425.1. GTDB lineage: Bacteria > Bacteroidota > Bacteroidia > Chitinophagales > Chitinophagaceae > Sediminibacterium > Sediminibacterium vancanneytii_A. Next base: position 266,663 of record CALRLC020000001.1, on the reverse strand, counting down.
TCACGGTCTTTGTAAGACTCAACCATTGTATTCAAATGAGGTATCTCCATACGACAAGGTGGACAATTGATGAACCAAAAGTTTAAAACCACAACTTTTCCCTTTAAATCTTTTAGTACATATTTTTTACCATCCATTGTTACCAATTTTGCACTGGAGATGGCATTTCCGGTTTTGAAAAATTTGCTTTCCTGAGGCTTGGGCGCTTTCGCGTCACGTGCTGCTTTTTCAGTTTCACTCAATCTGACTAAAAGAAATTCGATTGGATTGGCATTGGGATCTATGATACGAATGCTATACTCACCTGTTTGTAAAAGCTTTTGCCAAATGGCTTATGGATAGATCATCCCGGAGGAGTCTTTGATAATAGAGGATGCATTCAATGTAATCTTCGATGAGGGAGATTGTGCTGAAAGCAATAAGAATGCGAATAAGCATACAAAAGTTCCAAGGATTTTCATAGATACAATTTTCTTATATCAAGATAAATCCTTTTATGAAATAAAAAAAGTCCTTAACGCAACGCGCAAGGACTTTGTGAAATGAATTAGCTAAGAGATTAATATTCCCAATGGAAAGAGGCACGTGCAGTTTTTACATTTCTGCGCACTTTCCAGAGATCAATTGCTCCAAAAGGAGCACTTACAATTGCCTTTTTAGTGTTGATCACATCAACGGCTACAGTTTCTTTTACCTCTCTTACCAGTTCTTTCAGTTCTTCTGCTTCTAATTGTACAATAGAAGGCATTACATTACTCTTCATAATATTTCGTTTTATTCTTTACAATAAAATTCAGTTGAGCAGAATCAGGGGGAAATGTAGTCAATCGTTGGTGCAGTAATCAAAGCAAACCCGCGAGATGTTATTACCTGCTCATTTTCAGGGTGCAAAAGTACAGCGTTTTATTTTCATAGAAAAATAAAACTGTCAATTAGTTGTTAATTCGGTCCTTACACGTGCTGAGTGGCGATATCTGGTGTTGATTGGTCAGTTAATGGTACTGCTCCCCTGTTTTTGCGTACTATTCTTGAATACAAACTGATTTCTTTATCAAAAAGAAAGCGAAAAAACAGTTTGGTCCATGAAGTATGGTAGGACAATGAGTTATAAAATCCTGGGGCTGTTTCTCGAATAGCGGGCAAACGATTCCAAGGAATAGATGGAAAGTCGTGATGTTCATTATGATAGCCCACATTGAAAGCTACATGATTCAAAACACCATAATAACTATAAGTTTCCTGTTCGCCGTGGGTCAAATAGTGTTCTTGAATCCATCTGGCACCCAAAGGATGAAGACCTACTGAAAAGAAAAAACTCAAGACAAGAAAAATCAAAGCTTTAGGTCCCCACAAAAAAGCTATCCCACCTACAAAAATGATCTGCACTATCCAATTCAATGCAATCCATCCATCAAATGGTTTGATCTCTTTTAATCTGGATATTCTGAACAGCTGGAAGAACGGATAAAACAATAACCAGATCACTTTTCCGATAAAATAGTGATTGATGAGTTTTGCTTCCCAATGATTGGGTAAATCACCATCCAGTTCATGCACACCCTGAAAAGAATGGTGCTTAATATGGTAACGTTCAAAGGATACTGAACTAGGGAAGATCAATGGTATGTTTGCCAATATGCCCGACAACCTGTTCGCTACAGGTGATTTAAAAATCAATCTGTGTGAACATTCATGAATCATTACAAACAATGCATGATCCGCAAATGCACCTAACAAATAAGCTGCCGCAATAACCGCCCACCAAGGTTGTTCAGACAATAAAAAAGCTCCTATCATTTGAAACAATACCAATCCAATGATCGGAAGGATGGTAAACGGATTTTTTCCAATGAGGTTTCTGATTTGCGGATGTTCTTTTAAAATTGTCTTGGTACGGCCTCGATGAGGTTCAGGTGTCTGCGAATAGACAAAGTTGGTTTTGGTAGCAGTCATGAGACAATATAGGCCTAAATCGTTATAAACCAATAATTTGTTCACCAATGTATGGTATCACTTAAAAAGACAGTTTTGATGAATTATGTATCGAATTCGTATCACCGACTTACCTTTACACAAAAAACAACTTGAAATACCTGTTATTAATAGCAGCATTTTGGATCTGTGCCTGTTCTACAAAAGAACAAAACTATATACCTGCAGAAAACGCACTTGATGCGGGCAGAGAATTCATTGATGCCTGTTTAAAAGGCGACTTTTCGAAAGCTAAATTTTATATGCTCGATGACAGTACCAATACAGGGCATTTGAATCGTGCTGAGACAAAATTCAGGAACTTAGATAAAGAGGGCAGACAACAACTGAGAACCGCATCCATCAACATTAGTGAAGTAAGTGACATTGATACCGTACAAACCATCATTTATTACAGTAATTCTTTTGACCAGCAGCCTTTAAAGATCAAAGTGATCAAACAAAAAGAGGTATGGTTGGTTGATTTTAAGTACACATTTAATCCAAACCTTTAATTAGGCAGCAAATAAAGCAATCAATCATGCAACAAAATGTTCTTCATCCTTGGCACGGTGTTCACTATGGTGAAAATGCCCCACGAATCGTTAATGCTGTAATTGAGATCCCACAAGGATCACGCTGTAAATATGAGATCGATAAAACCACCGGTTTACTGAAATTAGACCGTGTGATTTTTTCTTCCTTCTACTACCCTATCAATTATGGATTCATCCCACAATCATACGGGGGAGATAAAGATCCATTGGACATTTTAGTGATCACTTCATTATCCGTTCAGCCTTTAACACTCATGGATGCCAAAGTAATTGGTGTTATGCAGATGATTGATGGTGGTGATCCGGATGATAAAATTATTGCGGTAGCTGCTACTGATCCAGGCGTAAATCATTATAACAATATCGAAGAATTACCCAAACACTTCTTTGATGAACTCAGACATTTTTTTGAAGAATATAAAAAATTAGAGAATAAGTCCGTTGTGGTAGAAGATTTTGGAGACAAAGCAAAGGCTTTAAGTATTGTAGAGGAAGCCATTGATTTTTATAAAAAGAATTTTGGTCCTAAATAAACAACCATGAATACAACCACCATCATTCTGCTCATCATCATTGGACTTGCTGCAGGTTTCTTAAGCGGTTTGGTGGGTATCGGCGGAGGCATCATTATTGTACCGGCATTGGTGCTTTTGTTAGGTTTTACACAGAAACAGGCACAGGGCACTTCTTTAGGTATTATGCTCCTGCCTATTGGAATTCTGGCAGTAATCCAATACTACAAGCAAGGTTATTTGAATGTAAACTATGTGTTGATTGTTGCTTCAGCCTTTGTAGTGGGTGGGTTTATGGGCAGTAAACTGGCCTTGTCATTGAGCGATGAAAAAATGAAGAAAGTATTTGCAATGATCCTATTCCTGATCTCGCTTAAAATGCTGTTTTTTGACAAGTCTCCGGACAAGAAAACCGCTCTATCGGATCACCAGACAACAGTAACTGAAAAAAAGAATAACAAAGGCTGAAATGAAATGATTCAGCCCTTATCTTTGCCAAAATTTATAACAAATGGAAGCAAAACCATCCACTGCTAAATATTGGGCTCTCTGCTTTTTCTGGTTAGCCGCAATGATCACTTTGTTGTTTGTATATCGTGAGTTTTTCTGGCTGGCACTTCCCGGCACTGTTACTTATTTCGCCAAAGCAATGGATATCATGTAATCCATTACATATAGTTTAGTAAAAAGCAACCTTTATGGTTGCTTTTTTATTGGTAGCGTTTGATGATTCTCAATGAATGTGTACGTTGACCGGTTTTACTGTGAACGATCCCCATATTATCAATATTATCGATTCTCACTTGTCCGGATGCATGAATGATCTGATGAGACGAAAGTAAAATTCCTACGTGCGTGATTTTACCCTCTTGATTATCAAAAAAAGCAAGGTCACCGCAACGTGTTTCTTGAAGAAACCCTACCGACTCCCCTAATGCAGCCTGTTGATGCGCATCTCTGGGCAATGCTATCCCAAAGAAACGATACACTTGTTGTGAGAAACCACTACAGTCTATTCCGGAAACGGATCTGCCTCCCCATAAATAAGGTGTATTGAGGTATAATTTTGTTATTTCATGAATCGTCTTCTCATCAAAAGCAGCATTTTGGGTATCCCAAACATGCCCATCATACTGAAAGGCATATCCACCCCATGACTGATTTTTGATCAAACCCAATGGGGTTCCGGCACCTATGTACATTGGGGTATTATCAACGATTGCAACATTCGAATGATCACAACTGAGTAAAGATGGATATTTATTGGTGGGTAACTCTTCAATAAGAGCAAGCTGGCTTCTTTGACACCAACCTTCATACTCGTCATACAATGATCTTACTTTTAAAAAGTCTGTTGTTGATTCCAGTAAAACTGCAGCTTCCCCCATCAATAACTGACTTACCATTTCACTTCGATGGGAAGACTCTTGTCTCATTGGACAAACTGCTACTATGGGAATAACATATGACATGAGATAGTTTTTGTGGTCAAGATATGGAAATTTGAAGGTTGGGCATCTAATAATAAATACCTATTTTGAATTGTGCATTCTGAGAAGTATTCCCATATCAACGATACAGAATTACTGGAACGTTTTTATATAGACGGGAATAATGAATGGTTGGGAATATTATTAGAACGATATACCTATCTTCTTTTAGGGGTTTGCATGAAATACCTAAAAAATGAAGAAGAATCGAAAGATGCAGTACAGCAGATCTTCCTCAAAGCTATCACTGAATTGGCTAAGTACAGGGTCGCCTATATCAAAAGCTGGCTTTATATGATAGCCAAGAACCACTGCTTAATGAAGTTACGCGACAAGCATGTTTTTGTATCTGCAGAAACACAAAATGACCTCACAGCAACCGAAACAGATAAGCAGGTATTCTTAGACAAAGAGCAAAGTCTCACTTTACTAGAACAGTCGCTACAAGAATTGAACGAGGAGCAGAAAACATGCGTAACTTTATTTTATCTGCGCAAAATGAGCTACCAGGAAATAGTAGCTCATACCGGGTATTCGCTTTTACAAGTAAAAAGTCATATTCAAAACGGAAAAAGAAATTTGAAAATCGCTGTTGAAAAGAAAATGAAACAAAACTGAATGACCGATCTAAAAGACATATTGCGTCAGGATGAAGAAATGAACCAAGAAGAACTTCTTCGTTATCTTGAGGGTAATGTTACCCCTGAGGAACGGTTCGCTATTGAGAAAAAAATGGCCGATTCTGATTTTGTAAATGATGCAGTAGAAGGTCTTCAGGAGTTTCAAGACAAACAAAAACTTCAGCAATATGCAGCACAGTTAAATCTTCAACTGAAAAAACAAACTGCAAAAGAAAAGAAGCGAAAACTAAAGAAAGGTATCAAAGATCAAAACTGGGTATTGATCAGTATTGTAACGATTTTGCTGCTTTGTATACTCGCCTACCAGGTCATCCGCATGTTTTATTCTGGACGATGATTATTGTCTGCATAATCTTTTTATCATTTCGGTATGCACTGGGAAATCATGCATCAGTTGTTCTGCTTTCGCCAACTCAAAATCTGCAAAATCAAAAGCAGGCGCTACCGTACAACCTACCAATGAAAAAATACCGCCGGGAGCAGTTTCGGATGCAAACCAACAACCTGCAGGTACCACAAACTGATACTCGTTCCCTTGTTGGTTTCCTAGTGTTATCGTTTCAAGTATGCCATTGGGATGAATAATATGAACCCATAAAGGATCTCCATCATAAAAATGCCAGCACTCATCGCTCTTGATGCGATGAAAGGCGGAGTAATTTCCTTTTTCCAATAAAAAATAAATGGCTGAGGAGAAATATCTGTCACCTGAAAAGCGATTCGGTAAATGACGATGTGGGAACGATTCAATACTCTTATACGTCTCTTTATAAAAACCTCCCTCAGGATGTGGTATCAGACCAAAACGTTCAATCAAATTGGCTACAGTAGGATGCATGTACAAATATCAGGTAATGAGTATCAGTTTTTGTGGCAGTGAAAAATATTCTGCTTTGATTTTTTCGAGGTTCTCTTTTTTATTGAAGAGATCATAATATTCGTCGATATCAATATGTTTGTTTTCCTTATTCACATACACAGGCCCTGATACGGAGCTATCTGTTTCATTCTCAAATAATACTGTTCTAACAACGCCGCTTACCACTGCATTTTCTTTCAGCATGCATTTATTCTTACAAATCACATTTCCCTCAACCAATCCGCCAATAACAATCTCATGACAAAGAATATCTCCACTTACAGTGGCCTTGCTATCAATAATGACCTTATTGTTACAGAAAATAATGCCTTTAAAGTCGCCCTCAATACGAATGGGGGAGATCGTTCGTATGATACCAAAATAAAAACCTCCGGACACTACCTGAACAGCCGGAAGCATGGGCTCGGTTTTACTTTTTTTGAGAGAAAACATAGGACTTACCCGGTTTTAGTGATTACGGGAGAAGTAAGTTAGCCCATTTTTTTGGATACTTTGGCTTCAAAGAGGCTTAATTGTAAAGCTTTACTTAAAAATATTATTGACTCAGAATGGAATAATGTTGTAATATTATCCTCATTTTAAGTCATAATTTCTACATTTTAAGCAGATTTTGTTATGAATAAGTTCAGGGAGCAGTTATTGCATGACCCCAACACCAACTTTGGCAATCAGTCTTTTTCTGAAGAAAAACTGGTCATTACCAAATCCACTAATGTATCGGGTGTTCTCGACTCTGAGAACGATATTGTACTGGATGGCAACTTCAATGGTGTGCTATACAGTAAGAAAACTGTACATATTACCCCATCAGGTGTAATGACCGGTGTGATCATCTGTAATGATATTAAAGTAGAGGGTGAATTTGAAGGCTCTGTATTTGGCTTGCGAGTGAATCTGTGTAAAGATTCTGTTTTGAAAGGAAATATTCATTGTACGATCATCAATACAGAAATGAACCAATATGTAGATGCCAATATTAAATTGATCAGTCTTGAAACAAGTGCATTTGAGTCAAGCTCTATGGATCTTTACTCTCACCTGAAAGAGGTATTTGGCAAGAACAATAAGGACAATAATTACTTGAATATTTTCCAAGAGAAAATGTCTCAAGTAAAACCATCGAATAAGTTCTATCACCAAACCATTTATGTGGCACCTAATCCGCCTTCATCAGGTAATACAGAAGACAACAATGTGATTGAGCCTGACCAACAATAATAAATGAAACCTTATCAATAAAAAGTCATCCGCCTAAGGCGGATGACTTTTTTTATGCGGGATCTTTAACAGAAACAGAAAAGAAGGCAAGCTGAATAATCGTAACTTTGCATTTGCACGGGGTCGTACTGGTTTTGACAGCATATGGTACGGTTGGTGTAAGCATGCAGTGCGTTGGATAATTAGCACTTTAATCTGAATATTCAAACTTCAAATGGCAATACACAGTATGCCATGGCTGCCTAATCAGTGATTAGTTAGTCATTTGGGCCGCCGCACAGGTTGATCTGTTACCAGGTGCCGCCGCCGACTTAAAATAAACACAGGTTGCTGTAACAGAAGGCTGTGACTGTTGCATAAGACCATCCAGCTAAGTGTAGTGTTGGTTTGTTCATGTCCGGCAATACACCGACAAATAATCATGAAATAAGCATGTAGAAAGCTAATGGTAGCGATGTTTGGACAGGGGTTCGACTCCCCTCGACTCCACAAAAAAAGCTCCGGATTTGATCCGGAGCTTTTTTATTAAATTATATCAATGGATTATTTGAACAAGCGCCAGAAATCTAGTCCTAAAGCATAGGCCATCAATCCTAATAATAAGATCATACCAACCATTTGCGCGTATTCCATGAATTTATCACCCGGTTTACGACCTGTGATCATTTCAATGAGTGTGAAAAGAGCATGCCCTCCATCCAATGCAGGAATCGGTAAAATATTCATGAATGCAAGAACAATCGAGAAGATACCTGTTAATGTCCAGAAACGTTCCCAATCCCAAACACCCGGGAATGTGTTACCGATGCTAATCACACTACCCAAAGAATCACTGGCATCTACTTTACCGGTGAAAATTTGCTTGATTCCGGTAATATAACGATCTAAAGTTTCCCAACAACGATTAAACCCTACAGGTATAGCCTCCATCAAGGTAAACTCTTTTGTAACTGTGCCAAACATCGTTAGAGGTGACACTGCAAAAAAGCCCAATTTCCCTTTATCATTGACTCTGGCTCTAACATTTACGGTGTCAATCCCACGCAAGACAGAGATGGTTACAATAGAATCTTCATATCCTTTGATCAATTGCTGGTATTGATGATAGAATTGAAACGACGTACCATTCAATCCGATCAAAGTATCTCCTTTTTTCAATTCGTCTTGTGTGAATACTGCATCTTTTGATGAAACAGAGTCTACTATCGCAGGATATTGGGGTACAATCATTCCTCCTGCTCTTCTGTTCTTTACCAGTTGTTTAATAAACCCTTCAGGAATTTTCAATGTCACTGTTGCTCCATTTCTTTCAACCTGAATTGTCTGAGCATCATTCAGCATTAACTCAGATTCAAGCGTACCAAAATTTTCCAATGCTTTTTGATTGATGCCCACAATTCTATCTCCATCCTGAATACCGATAGATTTAGCCAATGAATCGGCATGTATACCATACTTGAGATTCTTTACAGGCAGGTATTCTTCTCCCCATTTCCAGGTAATTCCAATGAAGATGATAATGGCAAGCAATACATTCACCACTACTCCACCCACCATAATGATCAAACGTTGCCAAGCCGGTTTGGCACGAAATTCCCATGGTTGTGGCGGCAATTTCATTTGCTCTTTGTCCATGCTTTCATCGATCATTCCGGCGATCTTAACATAACCACCAAAAGGTACCCAACCAAGTCCGTACTCAGTCTCACCTTTTTTGGTTTTCCAAAGACTGAACCATGGATTAAAGAATAGATAAAATTTGTCTACTCTACATTTGAACCAGCGTGCCGGTAAGAAATGTCCGAGTTCATGAAGAACTACTAGGATAGAAAAAGATAAAATGAATTGTCCGGCTTTAACCGCCACACTACTCCAGTCAATTGCTAATAAAGTCATACAGGTTTCTGCTGTGTTTTAAATTTCAAAAGTCTTTCTCCCGTGCAGTAATAAAGAATTGGTGGTGAAAATAGGAAAAAGATTACAGGTGAATCAATGATGCTGCGAAATTACGCGCCTCGCCGTCGCTTTCAAAGTACTGTTCCAATGTTGGTTGCTCTATGAAAGCCGTCTTACGCATGGTTTGTTCTACGACCTCTGTCATATCAAGGAATCCTATTCTGTTACGAAGAAAGGCATATACTGCAATCTCATTGGCTGCATTGAGAATACAGGGCATATTGCCTCCTTTGTACAATGCTTCTGTTGCCAATGCAAGGTTTCTAAAGGTTTTGGTATCAGGCTCTTCAAAAGTGAGCACATTGGGTTTTCTGAAATCGTATCTCGGAAATCCATTGGGTATTCTTTGAGGGAAAGCCATAGCATATTGAATGGGCAATTTCATATCAGGTAACCCCATTTGCGCTTTCATACTACCATCCTCAAACTGCACCAGACTATGAATGATACTTTGGGGGTGCACCACCACTTCTATCTGGTCGGGTCTTAGATTGAATAGCCATTTGGCTTCTATCATTTCAAGCCCCTTATTCATGAGCGTTGCTGAGTCTATGCTGATCTTGGCGCCCATGCTCCAATTTGGATGCTGAAGCGCATGATCTCTTTTTACATTCACCAAGAAGTTGGGCTTCTTACCTAAGAACGGACCACCACTAGCCGTCAAGATGATTTTTTCGATCTTATTTCGCCCCTCACCTACAAGACACTGAAAAATAGCCGAATGCTCGCTGTCAACAGGAATGATCGGAACATTTTTTTCCAACGCCATTCTCATCACAATATCACCTGCAACTACCAGCGTTTCTTTGTTTGCCAAACCAATCGCCTTCCCATTGGAAATAGCCATCAGTGTGGGCTTCAGTCCGGCATACCCTACAATGGCTGCTAACATCATATCGTAACAGTCCATAGCGGCAGCTTCCACCAATGCCTTTTCTCCAGCAAATACTTTGATGTCTGTGGAGGACAGTGCATCTTTAACGTTCTGGTATTTTCGTTCATCCCCAATCACTACCAAATTGGGATTGAATTGCAATGCTTGCTTGATGAGTAATTCATCATTACTCTGTGCTGTGAGTATTTCAGCGGAAAATAAATCCGGATTGGCAGCAATCACATCTAGTGCTTGTGTTCCGATAGATCCTGTAGATCCGAATATGGCTATTCTTTTCTGATTCATGGGAGTGTTCCGCAATTTGCGGGCATAGTTACACAATATATAGCAAAAAACAGAGTTGACACGACAGGACGAAAACAAGCTTTATAAAGACAGGTACTTTTTGACACCATCATAACAATCAGCCGAGTTGTAATCCTTAAAAAAAGGGTTTGTTTTCACTTATGGTTGTTTAAAAGGCGATAAACCATCTGCCAATACGCGATCGTTACTTAATCTGGGTACTTTGTTTTGCCCGCCTAATTTTCCAATAGATCTCATATAATCGATAAACCCATTCTTTCTGATCTTTGTAATATGTAATCGTTGTAAAATGTTTCCTCGAATCAAATCATCGTAGTACACATTTTTATCACGCAGATTATTGTCAGTTTGCTGAATAAACGCCTCCATATCTGCCGGTTCTTTTTCAAATTCAATGAACCATTCGTGATAGCTTTTACCCTCACCTTGGGTGATCATAGGCGCCACCGTAAATTCAACTATACTTGCTCCGGTGGCTTGCGCGGCTTTCAACAAGGCAGCTTCCACCTCTTCGCCGATCACATGTTCTCCAAAAGCCGATATAAAATGTTTGATACGCCCTGTTACGATCAGTCGATAAGGATCTGTACTAAGAAACTTAACAGTATCGCCAATATTGTAGCCCCATAATCCTGCGTTACTATTAATGATAAGTGCATAGTTCTCTCCCACTTTTACGTCCTTCAAACTTAAACGTGTTGGATTCTCTGAAAAGATCTCTCCCGCCGGAGTAAACTCAAAAAAGATCCCACTGTTGGTATTCAGTAAGAGACCTTCTGCATTCTGACTATCCTGAAAAGCAAAAAATCCTTCACTCGCAGGGAATAGTTCTATACAATCAACTTTGCGGCCAATACTTTCAAATAGTTTGGCGCGATAAGGTTCGAAGTTAACGCCCCCTTGCACCATCACACTGAAATGAGGGAATAGTTCACCTACTTTTTTCCCGCTTCTTTCAATGAGACGATCAAAATACATCTGCATCCAAGGTGGAATGCCACTGATCAAACTCATATCTTTTTGGATGGTCTCTTCAACAATTTTATCCAACTTGGTTTCCCAATCTTCTATACAGTTCGTTTCATAACTGGGTAGCTGATTGGTACGGAGATAACTAGGAATATGATGATTCACAATTCCACTAAGCCTTCCGGTAGGGATTCCTCCCACTCTTTCCAATTCAGGAGAACCACTCAGGAAAATCATTTTCCCTCCGGCAAAAGCACTGTTACCAGTCTCTGCCATGTAACATAATAATGCATTCCTGGCAGTATTGATGTGATTAGGAATGGAGTCTTTGGTAATAGGAATGTATTTGACTCCGCTTGTTGTTCCACTGGTTTTGGCGAAATAAATCGGCTTCCCTTTCCAAAGGATATTCTCTTTACCTTCTTTGATTTCTTGGATATAAGGTTTCAGTAATTCATAATCTCTGATAGGTATCGCTTGATGATATTCTTCATAGGAATTCACGGCTTCCAGGTGATGGTCTTTCCCAAAAACAGTTCCTTTACCCACTTTGATCAGTTGTTTGAGGATGGTTTCCTGATCTGAAAGGGCATTCGCACTATTTCTTCTAATCTGTTTATGGATGTATTGGGCAAAAGGTTTTGCCAATAAGGATTTCAGGTTCATATCGAATAGACGGTCATTAAACCGGTATGGACAAAAATAGACAGAAGTTGGGGTTTATGAGGAGAAAGGATGCTAATATTCTAATTTATTCAAAATCAAATAGATATAAAAAATCATTTACGATAAAGGAATAGAAATAATACTTTGTCTGAGTTAAAACACCTTTATTTTTGTTTTTCCACCGTCGTGAATAGAATTATTTCAAAAATCTTTGCAAAATTCCCCTTCAAATCCCTACCTTTGCCGTCCTAATTTTGGATAGCTATGTTAGCAGTTGTAAAAATCGCAGGTCAGCAATTTAAGGTACAGGAAGGACAAAGCCTGTATGTTCCTCACCTGCAGGGTAAAACCGGAGATAAAGTAGAGTTCACCGATGTATTGTTTACCGACAATGCCGGTACCGTAGCAGCGGGTAGTAATGTAAAAGCTACCGTGAAAGCTGAGATCATCAGTGATCTGGTACAGGGTGATAAAGTGATCGCCTTTAAAATGAAAAGAAGGAAAGGCTTCCGTAAGAAGCATGGTCACAGAACCCACTATACTCGTATTAAAATCGAAAGCATCGCTTAGTAAAAAACAAATTCCTGTTGTATGAAAGTAGAACAGGTTTTAAAACAATAAACCATGGCACACAAAAAAGGTGAAGGTAGTGTAAAGAACGGCCGCGATTCACAGAGCAAACGTCTCGGTGTAAAGATTTATGGTGGTCAGCCTGCTATCGCTGGTAATATCATTGTTCGTCAGAGAGGTACTGTTTACCATCCAGGTAAAAATGTTGGTGTTGGATCTGACTATACTTTGTTCGCTTTATCAGACGGTATCGTTGAATTTAAAAAAGGAAAAAACGACAAGACTACAGTTTCAGTTAGTCCTGTTGCAGAGACTGCATAAAAAAAATTTTTTGTAGTTACAAATAAGTTTTTATTTTTAATGTATTATTTACTAACCATTAAATCTAAAAAACATGGCAACTGCAAAAAAAGCTGCTAAGAAAGCTGCACCAAAGAAAGCTGCTAAGAAAGCCGCTCCTAAAAAAGCTGCAAAGAAAGCTGCTCCTAAAAAGGCTGCAAAGAAAGCTGCTCCTAAAAAAGCTGCTAAGAAAGCCGCTCCTAAAAAAGCTGCTAAAAAAGCTGCTAAGAAAGCCGCTAAAAAGAAGTAATCTTAGTTTAGCTTATGCTAAAATAGATTTAAAAGTCCCGCAAATTGCGGGACTTTTTTTGTGCTAACTTCACTCCACTATACTCATTTTGAATATGACCAACGAAGCAATTGCTGCTAATTTCTCACTCTTATCCAAACTCATGGATATACATGGTGACAATGCTTTTAAAGCCAAATCCTATGCCAGTGCGGCTTTCAGCATAGACAAACTTCCTGTAGAATTATCGACACTTTCTCATGATAAAATTTTTACTCAAAAAGGTATTGGAGAAAGTACAGGTAAGAAAATTATTGAGCAATTAGAAACAGGACGACTATCAGCCTTAGATGAATATCTTTCAAAAACACCGGAAGGCATCATTGAAATGTTAAGCATCAAAGGTATCGGTCCAAAAAAAATTGCCACTATTTGGAAGGAGTTGGAAATAGAAACTTTAGGTGAGTTGTTGTATGCTTGTAATGAAAATCGCTTGACCCTATACAAAGGTTTTGGAGAAAAAACACAGAACAATATTCGAGACGCGATTGAATTTTATTTCAACTCATTGGGAAGTTATCTCTATCAGCAAATGGAAGAATTTGAGCCAAAAGCCTCCGAAAAACTCTTTCAAAGCTTCCCGGGCGCACAATTTTTATCCACAGGAGCCTACCGAAAACAACATGAAATTGTGGATATCCTCGAATGGGTTACTACGGTCTCTATTGCACAATTGAAGGCATTTTTTATCCAACATCAATTCTCGATTGTTACAGAAACAGCTTCTTATTTGTCTGTAAAAGCAATCGAAAATGTAACCCTTGGATTTCATTGTGCATCTCCCACTACAATTTTTCAAAAACAATTTGAAACAAGCTGTAGTGAGATGTTTCTATCTACATGGAAACAACACTATTCAATTGATACAAACAATTCTTATACATCTGAAGAAGATATTTTTGAAAAAAACGGCCTCAACTATATCCCCCCCTATTTACGAGAAGACCCATCAGTGATTGAGAAGGCAAAAAATAACACGTTACCGAAAGTTATTCAACCAGAAGATATCAAGGGGATCATTCATAGCCATAGCAAGTGGAGCGATGGAAGCCATACACTAGAAGAAATGGCAAAAGCCGCGAAGGAACAAGGATTGGAATACCTGGTGATCAGCGATCACTCAAGGTCTGCATTTTATGCAAGTGGACTGGATATTGAAAGAGTAATGGCACAACATCAACAAATTGATGAACTCAACCAGCAACTTAGCCCTTTCCGCATTTATAAAAGCATTGAAAGCGATATCCTGAATGATGGAAGCTTAGACTACCCCGATGAAATCCTTGCAACATTTGATGTGATCATTGCCTCTATTCATTCGAACCTTAAAATGCCACAGGAGAAAGCAATGACGCGTTTGATCAATGCCATTGAAAACCCCTATACAAGCATTCTTGGACATATGACCGGCAGACTTTTGCTAAGCAGAAATGGTTATCCTGTTGACCACGAAAAGATCATTGATGCCTGTGCCGCAAATGAGGTAGTAATTGAATTGAATGCGCATCCACGCAGGCTTGATATTGACTGGCGATGGATTGGCAAAGCATTGGACAAAGGAGTATTGATATCCATTAATCCGGATGCACATGCAATTGAGGGCTTTAAGGATTGTAAATATGGAATACTCACTGCACAAAAGGCCGGACTAACGAAAGAACAAAATCTTAGCAGTTTCTCGAGAGAAAATTTTGAGGCATTCCTGGTTCAGCAACACTCAAAAAGACCGTAGCGATTGCAAAATCTCTGATCTTTATCGATACTTATACCACATGTAAAGGCAACTCAATAAAGAAGGTTGTTCCAAGGCCTTCTTCGGTTTCAAACCAGATACGACCATTTACGTTTTCTACTATGCCTTTGCACATAGCAAGTCCTAAGCCGGTACCCGAGGATTTCGTTGTGAAATTGGGCGTGAATATTTTCGACTGCATTGATAAAGGAATTCCTCCTGCATCATCTTTTACGGCTAGTAATACAGTTCCATTCTTTAACAATAGCTGAATAGATACTTGTACCGTTTCTTCTGTTGATCTTGCTTCCAAGGCATTCTGCAACAAATTCGTCAATAACCGACTCATTTGAACGCGATCGGCTAGTACTGTAATCGGCTGCTCCATTGAACTCCAATGAATGATCAAGCCTGGATGTGTCCGATACAATCTTACAACGGATTCTATCACTTCAGGCAAATCCAATGGTTCTATTTGCGCATTTCCAATATTCGCAAACTGTGAAAAATCTCCTGCGATTTTTGATAATTGATCGATCTGCTCAATCAACGTAACAGCCATGTTTGATGTAAGTTTTTTTACATCCGGCGCCCCATCAAGAATCGACTTCTGTAAGTATTGAATACTCAACTTCATCGGAGTAAGGGGGTTCTTGATCTCATGAGCTACTTGTCTAGCCATTTCTCTCCATGCACCTTCTCTTTCACTCCTTGCCAAAGCCTGGGCACTTTGTTCCAGCTTCTTTACCATTTTATTGTATTCCGCAACCAATAATCCTATCTCATCATTCCTTGTCCATATAATTTCCTGATTGTCCTTACCAATATTCATCTGTCTCATTTTCTCACCGATCAGACTAAAAGATGATGTGATTCTGTTGGTCAAGAAGAATGCAATAGCGCCTGCTACCAGAAAAATAAATGCATTCAAGTTAATCAAAGTAGCTAGGAATCCTGATATCTCCTGATTCAACTCATTCTGAGAATTGAGATAAGGAATGTTCAAGTATGCATAATTCTCTCCCACCTCATCTACAAGCGGAACATAAATACTTAAATACTCAAAGTCTCCAACACTTTCCGATTGGATATATCGGATATTATTATCAAAATGGAGTTGTTGATAGGCCCTGGGCTCCATATGGGTACTCAATAAGTGCTTGTTGTAAATGTAGGGCTGCGTTGAAACCAGCAGATTTCCATTCACATCATAAAAATTCACATCAACATTGTGTAAATCTGAGACTTCTGCAATGTCTCTTTCCAATGTTTTTGTCAGTATGTTATTCTGAACAGACAAAACATCATCAAAACTAAATTGAGAATTGAGTTTGCTATTGATCTCATTTCCCATGACTTGTATGGCCTTAGACAATCTTTCCTCATTACTTCGATTGAATCGAATAATAAAAAAAGAAATAGTGGCAATACCAATTACCACAAATGAAAAGACACTAAGGAATATAATGGTTGATTGTATCTGGGTTCTGATATTGAATCGAAATAACTTTTTTATTTCACGCCATTTGAATCTGGCGATCAGCAACTGCCCTCCGGTATGAAAAATAAAAACAATGAATAAAAAAGAACAAAATAGATAAGCAAATAAAGTTAAAGATTCTACCAGCCAGGTATTTCTTTTTACCAGTAGTACTTGTTTATCGGCTCCACTATTATACCATAACTCACTATAATCTCCCACTACTTTATAAGTATATTCAAACTCAGGAACATCTTTTTTATTCAGCCTTGAAGGAAAGCTGTAGGTATTAAAGTAATTGATCAATACCCCTTTGTTGTAAATAGCATAAGCATAGTTTGTATTCAAATCAGAAGATAGATCCTGGGCCTGATTGAATAACTCGGGATACAGTGCTTCACTTTTGTATCGCTTAGACTTAGCGATGACAAAAATATATCCCAGCGTACTTTTTTGATCCTTAACTTCTTTCTGATACAAATAACTGAAACCTTCCCCTGTATTGTCATAGCTATATAAGCCCGGTATAACAGTTGGCCTGGCTTGATTTAAGACAATGGTTTTGATGGCTGCATAATCGGTAGAATCTTCATTGTAGAGAGGATGATACAGACTGTCAAACGTATAAATACGAGTATCATACTTATTGAGATAGCCGGAAAAGTTCTGATTGATAAGACTGTCTTTAATAAACTTATTTGTGTATTCACTTTGAAATCTATAAAAGTTTCGTCTCAAAAATTCATCATCGAAATTAGTGGCTGCGATATTGAGCAAGTTCTCCCCGGATGGGTCTAGTTGCAATGCCAGTTTCTGAGCAATCCTTTTTCGTTGTTCAAACTCGGTGACTCTGTTTTCATACATCACTACAGCTGCAATGGAAAAAGTAAAGAACATTACCCAAAATATAAAAAAGGGCGATCGAAGTAAAGGAATATGAAGATCTGATTTACGTAAGTGTAGAATAACAAGGTATAATATCAACCAAAAGAGTATCGCCAGTCCTGATGGTATCTCCTTACTCGAATAAAATAAAAACAAACAAAGAAACCCACTTACAGCTACACTGATCGCTTGCTCAAATAAAGAAAATTTTCGTTCAGAAATAGGTCTTAGAACAATCTGTGAAAATTCAAAAAAACTAAGCACTAAGAAGCATAAGATTACAAAAGAAATGACACTGTAAAAATCAAGACTAAAGAAATTGGTTACATCTGTTGAAATTTTAGAATCCTGAACCAGACTTTTAATCACTTCCGCAATGAGGTAACAAGTGAAAGTCAGAAGAATAATACCTCCATAATTTCTGACACTAAAAGGTAAAGGGCGAATAAACCAAGTTTTTCCATCTGTATAATTCTTGTATACCCCAATTAACCAAAACAAAAGAATTGCATTGACCAACAGATCCCCTAGAGATGGGTGCAATGCATTTGATGCATAGATTGATGGATCATACAATGGTAATTTAGAATAATCAAATGGAAAATTGAATTGATAAGCGATCAAACGAATCAAAAGCACCGCACTTACCAACAGGATATACCCTTTTCTGAATCCATTTTTTTGCATCACTTCTATACAGATGGAATGCAAAAAGATCAATAAAAAAACGACCCCCAGGATACGTAATAAAACAGTGATCTTATCATACGATAAGAATGATCTTCCTTGCTTAAGTCGTATACTAAATAATTCATTTCCTTTCCCATTATAAATTGGCAATACTCCTTCACCAGGCACCGTCAGTAATTCATATTGCTGATCCAAATCCTCATAACCGGCAAAATCACTATGCAGGTATTTATTTTCGATGAAATAAGACCATCTGATAGGTATCATACCCAATACCAATAGTTGCTTATCCTCCAAGTTGATCGTTTTCTTGAGTATCTCAAATTCACCATTTCTTTTCACAGAAAACCAGCTACTATCTTGTCTGTATAAGTCATCCGGTACAGTATAATATTGATTCGTGTTCCAATAAAGAAGGTCAGGATCTGTTCGCTTATTCAATTCATAAATGAACAGACCATAGTCTTCCTTGACCATCTTTTCTTTTTGAGCATTGTTTTGGGAGCTAACCAATGCTTTGATCTTTGTTGTATCACCAAAAAGATGAACCAACTTATCCTCAAGTCGAATAATGCGCTGTGAAAGTTTTGATTGAACTTTTTGGGGAGAAGCATTATAACTCCAGTAATTGATGAATATAAATGAAAATGTATACAGCCATGCAGCTGTAATGATCAGGTATCCATGTTTATAAATTGCTTTTTTTAGTGTACTGATCAAGGTTGTACTTTTTTCTTTTTGATCTCATTCCAAAGTTCATCCATCGCTTCTAGTGACATATCACCGAGCTGAAGTCCTTTCTCGGCTGCCAAAACTTCCATGGCTTGAAAACGGTTGATGAACTTTTTATTGGTACGTTCCAGTGCTGCTTCAGCATCTATCTGCAAAAACCGTGCATAATTCACCAAGCTGAAAAGTAGATCCCCAAATTCCTCTTCAATATCTTCTTTTTTCTCTGAGCGAACAGCTTCTACTAATTCTCCGGTTTCTTCCTCTACTTTTTTCCATACATCTTCCCGATTATCCCACTCAAAACCAACTTGTTTTGCTTTTTCCTGAATTCGAGCCGCTTTTACAACTGCAGGCAACGATTGAGGAACACCACTCAGAACAGACTTCTTTCCTTCTTTCATCTTGATCTGTTCCCAGTTTCTTTTAACATCCTCATCATTTTCGACCTTAACATCTCCATAAATATGCGGGTGGCGATTGATCAATTTAGTGGCAATACCATCTATAACTTCTTTCAATGCAAACTGGTTTTGCTCAGTTCCTATCTTACTATAAAAAAGAATATGCAAAAGCATATCACCTAATTCTTCTTTGATTCCTTTCCAATCATTGACATCGATTGCGTCTGCTAATTCATACGTCTCTTCTATGGTCATAGACCGAAGCGAATGAATGGTTTGTTTACGATCCCATGGACACTGTTCTCGCAATTCATCCATGATGGTCACCAATTTCAGAAAACTATCACTCAATTCTTTCATACTTGCTGAATTCACTGTTTATAAGATAAATGCTGAGAATAAGAAAAAGATAGCAAACAATAACACCATTACAAATAGAGATAACAGTAATAAGAATATGTACTTAAGTATGGTAATCGCTCTTCGCTGTCCATAGAAATTTCGCATGGATTTATACAAATAGAAAAATCCTGCCAACGTAAAGCTGCTTCCAATCCAATCATGTTCTGAGTGAGTGATTGCGGTAAGTATACTGTTCAACCAAAGTCCAATTAAGATAATAATGAACAAGGCGCAATAAAGATGGATGGAATAGATGATATGATTTACATAATAGAACTGTTTGTGTTTGGCATAAAGCATCAATAAAAGAAGACCAAACAAAGGCAATGAAATAAACAGCATTTGTGGAAAGAAATGAATGAATTTATTGGTCACTGCTTTTAAGATCGCAGAGCCATCTCCTTTGTATTTTTCATTCAGGTGAATATCCTGTCTTTTAATCGCTTTTCTCAAGAACCCGTCTCTATTATGTTCCGGCAAAGACGCTTGAATGGAATCATACTCTTTTACAGTTTTTAACGCTTTGTATGTTCTATCATTATCAAATGACACCAATGTAAATCCTCCTCCATTTGATAAAGACTTTACACTATCCACCAAAGAGTTATCTCGTTGCACCATAGCAATATCAGCCTTCACTTGTTTGAGCCTCTCCCTCAAAATGTTTGCGCTAATGGAATTGGTATCTTTAGCAAGTTTTTTTTCTAAACGCGCTTTCTCTGTATGAAGATCCTTTATTACCTCAATAGGTGAATTATTTTTCTCTTTGATCTCAATAGCTTCTTCTTTTTGGTAAAAGCTAAAGAAGATCAAAAAGAAAAATGCAGATGTAAACACATACATCCTGATGGGATGTAGGTAATCAGCCCTTCTTCCTCGCAGGTATTCATGAGAAAGAAAACCAGGCCGAAAAAGCAGGTATTTCAGTGTACTAAAAAACTTACCATCAAAATGAATGATATCATATACAAAATGGGTTACCAGGTGCCAAAAACTGTCTTTGGGTTCAATGTTCTCCTGCCCGCAATAGTGACAAAAACGACCATGCAGAGCAGCTCCACAATTGAGACAAATCTTTTCCTTTCTTTCAGGTAAATGCGACACTTGTTAACGTTTGACTAAAAATACAGAACTAATCCGTTGCAACAAGAGATCTTCAGGCATTGTTGTTTGAATGTTGAAAAATGAACAGCCGGATTTAAGTATTTTTACGGCCATGATCAAAAGACTTCAGCTCCTCACCTGTTTATTGCTGGCCATGAGCGCCAATGCACAATACTATTTTAATGATATCATTTCAGTGAAGCAAGGAAATGAGCAATACAAGATCTTAAGGGGGCAGAAAATAGCTACTATCAAAGCTATTTCGTATGAACCAGACAATACCATCACGGAAGGATTTTCTGTAACACAAGAGATCAGCAGAGATGGTAAAAAATTAACCATCACAACCACTACCAATAATCAAACAAGCACCACTATCAATGCTTATGATCTTGGCATTCTTAAGAGAACCCAATCCAACAATAGAAATATCAGCAGTAAGACAGATTATAACTATGATGTTCAAGGACGTATCAGCAAGGTTCTTCTATCAACCATCGATACATTTATGAATAGTACTATTGCTGAAGTGCATGAATGGTCATATGATGAATATGGTGCACCCACTAGCATGCTTAGAATTAAAAACAATACTGATACACTGGTAGTTCAATTGATTAAAGATGACCAACAGAACATTGGTGAAGAGGTTTGGAGAAAAAATGGGCAAGTTGTTGAAAGGTATTACTACTATTATAACAATAGCCGTCAAATAACAGATATTGTTCGTTACAACAATAAAACGAAAAAGTTACTCCCTGATTATATTTACGAATACAATGCATCCAATCAACTAAGTCAGATGACCCAGTTTTCATTGGGCAGTAACAACTACTTTGTTTGGAGATACAAGTACAATGAAAAAGGTTTGAAATCAGAAGAGATTTGTAGCGATAAAAGCAAGCTGACAGTAGGCAGAATCGAGTACCAATACACGAGTTACTAGGAAACTAATCGAGGTATTTTTTCTTTTTTTCTTCTTTAAATTCCATTTGTTCGATCAGGGATTCCCGACTTGGGTTATTCGTGACCGATACAGCTATTTGAAACAATAAGAAGCATAGAATAACTGACATCGCTAATTCCCCCCAGGTGATCCAATAGCCCCAAAATGCATATACAGCGCCCTTCTCAGGCGTTCCTGTTTCATAGATCACAGTTCGGTTTTGCCCTTCCACAATATTTCTGAAAACATAGTGAGGTTCAACAGAAAATTCTTTGGTTCCGGTATTAAAAACTGCTTTCAATACTTGTTTACCGCTGGAGCTATCGAATTGTTTAACGATCAAGGCAGGCACTTTCACGCCATCAAAATAATCCGGCTGCCGGGTGAATAGAAGATAACAGCCGAAGCAGATAAGGTAAAGTGTGAATATTGACTTATACATGAAGTGATCTAACGCGTTAAAAAAGTGAGTAGTGAGTAGTCAATAGTGAGTTAATGTTGATTGACTGCTCACTACTGACTACTCACTACTCACCATTCACTATCTCTCAGATATCTTAGTTCGAAAGGCTTCTAAAATCCACCGGCACCAGCTTACTTACACCGGGCTCTTGCATCGTTACACCATAGATCACGTCTACTGCACCCATTGTTTGTTTATTGTGGGTTACGATGATGAACTGAGAATTATCACTAAACTTCTTGATCATTTGTGTGAACTTACCCACGTTCGCATCATCCAACGGTGCATCTACCTCATCGAGAATACAGAATGGAGCAGGCTTGATCAGATAGATGGAGAACAATAAGGCTGTTGCGGTCAAGGTCTTCTCTCCCCCACTCAACTGTGTAATGGAAGATGGACGTTTACCTTTAGGCTTAGCAATGATTTCAATACCTGTTTCAGCAAGATTGGTTGGGTCAACTAATACCATATCAGCCGTATCTTCTTCTGTAAACAAGGCCTTGAATACTTTTTGGAAGTTTTCACGAACCTGATTGAAGGTATCGAGGAATTGCTGATTGGCTGTAGCTTCTACTTCCTGAATGGTTTGTAAAAGACTTTCTTTAGCTGAAACTAGGTCATTCTTTTGTTCGAGAATGAATTCATAACGTTTCTTCATTTCCATGAATGCCTCAATAGCGGTTGGATTCACTTCACCCATGTTCTCCAAACGCTTCTTCATTCTATCACTGGTAGCTTGTAATTCTTCCAATGTAGTATCTGTGGTTCTGGCCTGATCTAAAATTTCATCCAACTCTACTTTGAACTCCACGCTCAATCTTTCCTTCATTCCTGCCAGCTGTAATTTCAGTTCATTCAGCTTATCCTTGATCTCTGTCACCAGATGATCAATCATTTCCTTACTCTTCACTTTCAAACGCAGCTCACTTTCTTTCTCTTGTAAAGCATTTCTAAGATTATAATAAGCCTGGTCAGCTTCATTCAGTTTCTTCTCTTCCTCTTCTTTCTTACGCATCAACTCTAATAACAATTCTTCTGAACCAATCAATGCCTTTTCCCCTTCTTCAATATTACCCGTTGCTTCAGATAATTGTGCAGTATTACTTTCGATCTGCTGGTGTAATTCACTCAACTGATTTTCTTTGAATACCAACTCCTGCTTCAAAGTGGTGATCTTACTCTGTTGACGTGTCAGTTGCAGGTTGATCTCATTGTATTGCACCGAAGCAAAATTATACTCTTGTTCCGCCAACTGATAATCCTGCTCCACCATTCTCATTTGCTCACCAGTTTGCAACAACTGATCATTCAATGCGTGTAACTCTTCGCGGGTTGCTGCAATAGCATCCTGCTCATCCTGTAAGCGGATATCCAAATCAGCCAATCGCTGAACAGCATTCTGCTGAGCTGCCTGCAGGTTTTCGATCCTGTTTCTGGTAGCAAACACCTGATTGGTAAGCTGATTGATCTCATTCTCCGTTTGCTTGATGGCATTTTCCTTTAATTGCTCATTGAATGCTATCACTTCATTGTGCTTGGCTTGGATATCAGCTTTCAATAAGCTTACCACTGATTCCTGATCCAGAATTTCTTCTGCCAGTTTCTCGAGGTTTTTTGCACGACCAATTTTCTTTCCTTCAAACAATCCAACACTACCGCCGGTGAGGGTGTATTTTCCTTTTACGTACTTACCTGTTTTCTCTAATACAACTGCTCCATTACTATTGGTAATAGCTTCATCGTTTTCAGCAATGTATACATTACCTAATAGGTATTCCGCCAATTTGCGGTATTGATCATCTACCTCAATCACATCCATTGCACGGATAGTATGAGCAGGCTGATGTGTTTCTACTCGAAGGTCATTGAACTTATCCAACATGAAGAAGTTGGCTTTCCCTTTGTTATTATTATCTAACAAATGAACAGCTTGTAATCCTTCCTCCAGATTATTCACTACATAGTAGTTCAGGTAGGGCTCCAATACATTTTCAACTGCAGTTCTGTATTCTTCTTTTACATAAATGATATCAGAAAGAATAGGTGCAGAATGATTCCAATTTGGGTTCTTGTGCAGGAATTTGATACTCTCCGGATAACCTTCCATCGAGTCAATCAAACTTTTCAGCAAGTTGTATTCATTACGTTTAGAATCCAGCTTACGGTTTTCTTCTGCTAGTTCATTACGCAATACTTCCAATTGCGCCTGCGTTTCGAAGATATTCTCACGCGTACGCTCATGCTGTTCTTGTAATTGTTGCAGATCTATTCTACGCGCTTCAAGACTCTCTTCTTTTTCAACCAACTCTTTCTGCAACTGCTCTAACTGCGCTTCACGGCTTTGCTTTTCTTCCGATAACTGCGCCTGAGCTCGCTGTAGGTTTTGAATAGAAGTATCTGCTACAGCTACTTTTTTCTCCGCATCAAACTGGTTACGCTGAATTTGCTGGTATTGATTGCGAAGCGCATCTACGCCACTTCTGCGTTCATCAAATAGGCGGCGCTTATCCTCAATATCCATTTTAGCGGTCTCAACACGATCTTGCAGTTCACTCAACTTCGCTTCTTCTTCGCCCACCTGCATTTGCGTGTATTCAATAGAGTCGCCAATGGTTTTTAATTGTCCGGATGCTTTTTCCAGAAAATCCTTTAAGCTGGTCTCTTTCTCTTTCAGGTAGTGTAATTTCTGGGTAGCGAGGTTTCTTTCGTTCTCTTTGCTACGTAGATTTTGCAACAGGTCATTGAACTCGTGCTGCATACTCTGCAAAGCTCTTTCCTTTTCGATAAAGCCTACTTTCTCTTGTTCAATAGCAGCTTCTTCGATGGCTATCTCAGCATCGAGTTGTACTTTTTTATTGATCTCCAGCTCCTGCTGTTCATTCAGTTCTTTGTAAGTAATGTTGAAACCTTCCAAAGCCGCTTTCGCCAATTCAACAGATACTTCCTTGTACTCCTTTTTGATCTCGTAGTACTTCTCTGCTTTTTTAGCCTGGTTTTCGAGTGTCTTCAACTGGTTATTGATCTCGAACAATAAATCTTCAATACGAGCCAGATCCTGTTCAGTAGCATCCAGTTTATTTTTGGCTTCTTTCTTACGTGTTTTATAAATGGTGATACCCGCAGCCTGCTCCAACATTCTTCTACGGCTGTTCTCTTTGTCTTTGATGATATCGTCCACCATTCCTAGTTCAATGATGGCATAACTGTCGGTGCTGACACCTGTATCTAAAAAAAGGTTATGGATATCTTTCAATCTGCAAGTCACATCATTCAGACGATACTCACTTTCACCATTTTTGTAAAAGCGGCGAGTAACTGTAACCGTACTAAATTCTGTAGGGAGTAAATTTTTAGTGTTTTCGAAAGTGAGACTTACCTCAGCAAGACCGCTCGGACTTCTGGTCTTACTTCCATTGAAAACCAATGCTTCCAGGTTTTCACTTCTTAATGCCGATATCTTTTGTTCACCTATCACCCAACGAATACTATCGATGATATTACTTTTACCGCAACCGTTTGGACCAATGATGCCGGTTATACCTTCATCAAAGCTTACCACAGTTTTATCAGCAAAACTTTTGAACCCTTTGATTTCTAATGATTTTAATCTCACGTTTCCTCAGTTTAAGTACCTGCGAACATACATGAAAAGGGGAAGATTTTCCGGAAAGATTATACCCCTGTGTATAAGACGTGGAGAAAAAGAACGACAAAAAATATTTATCCTTCAACAATCAATTTAAATCACTGATAAACATCTACTTAAGTGATTTAAATAGAATAAAATATCGCTTATATTTCTGTGATATCATCCATCCCCTGAGACTATATTTGTTAGACAACACCCAACATTGAAAAGGATTATTTTTACTGTTACCAACGACCTGAATTACGATCAGCGAATGCAAAGAATCGCAGGTAGTTTATCTGCCTGTGGCTATCAGGTACTTTTGGTGGGAAGAAAGAGAGCTTCATCTACAGTTTTAAGGCCCCACCCCTTTCAACAAAAAAGACTCTTCTGCTTCTTCGAAAAAGGCTTCTTGTTTTATGCCGAATACAACCTTCGCCTATTTCTGTTCTTATTGTTTACCCGAGCTGATATTGTTTGCGCAATAGACCTGGATACGATTCTTCCTTGCTATTTCTCTTCCATTTTGAAGTGGCAAAAAAGGGTCTACGATGCTCATGAACTTTTCACCGAGCAAGCAGAAATCATTCGCAGACCGATGGTCCAGAAAATATGGTCGTGGATCGAAGCTTTTGCAGTACCGAAATTTCAATTTGGCTATACAGTGAACCAATTCATCGCAGATCACTTTAAAACCAAATACGGAGTTACGTACAGTATCATAAGAAATATGCCTGCATCTTATTCATTGGAAGGACATTCATCTGAAGGATACATTCTTTATCAGGGCGCCGTGAATGAAGGACGTTGTTTTGAATCACTGATACCCGCCATGCAAAACGTTAACGCCCCTTTATGGATCTGCGGTACCGGAAGTTTCATGGAGCAAACCCAACAACTGATCCAACAATATAGGCTTGAGAACAAAGTGGTCCTGAAGGGTATGATTACACCGGAAAAATTAAGACCGATCACTCAAAAAGCAGCCATCGGTCTAACCTTGTTCAGTCTTAAAGGACTTAACCAGTACCAATCTCTTGGAAATCGATTTTTTGATTATATGATGGCGGGCATTCCTCAGCTTTGTGTAAACTACCCTGAATACCAAAAGATCAATGCTCAACACGGATTTGCCCATATGATTGATGAACCAGACAGTAGTTCTATTGCCCGGGAATTGAACAAAATGCTGTCTGATAGTGTTTTATATCAGGAATTGCAACAAAATGCATTAAAAGCACGTTCTGTGCTGAACTGGGAACATGAGGAGTTGAAACTGGCGGAGTTCTATAATCAATTGTAAATGGACAAGCATCTTCACATCATTTCTTTTACGGTGCCTTATCCTGTAAATCAGGGTGGAGTGTATGATGTATTTTATAAACTACAAGCTTTACAGCAACAAGGGGTTCGTATCCACTTACATTGTTTTGATTATGGTCGGGGGGAACAGGCTGAACTGAACCAGTTCTGTGAATCAGTTCATTATTATCAGCGACATACCGGACATAAAGGTATCTCAACAGCGCTTCCTTACATTGTGGCTTCAAGAAAGAATGAGGAACTGGTTCAGCGTTTATTGCAAGATGAGTATCCCATTTTTATGGAAGGCGTTCATTGCACTTATCCGATCGTTGACGAACGCTTCAATAAGCGTAAACTTTTTGTTCGATTGCACAATGTAGAATACCAGTATTACAATGACCTTTACAAAAACGCATCAACGGCTTTTCGAAAACTTTACTTCAAAAGAGAGAGCATCATGCTCAAAAGCTATGAACGAAAGATCGCAAAGAAAGCTACATTTTGGGGCATGACAGAAGCTGATGATGATGTGTATCGTAAAGAATTCGGTTGTAAAAACATTGAACAACTCCCATTGTATGTACCACCACATTGGCAGGTAAAAGAAAAAGTAGGCAATGGAAGTTTCTGTTTGTACCATGGCGATCTAAGCGTTGATGCCAATGAAAAAGCCGCCACATGGTTATTGGAAAAAGTGTTCAGTAAAGTAGAACTTCCTTTTGTAATCGCCGGACAAAATCCTTCTAAAAAATTGGAAGAACTTGCGCACAGCATGGGACATACCTGTTTGGTGGCCAATCCATCTGACCGAGAGATGCAGGATATGATCGCCAAGGCTCAGATCAATATTTTACCTTCTTATACCCATACCGGCATTAAGATCAAATTGGTGAATGCTATTTTCAATGGAAGACATTGTCTCGTGAACCAAGCCACTATCAACAATTCCGGTCTTGAGTCTACTTGCCATGTTGCAGAAACGCCCGAGGAATTTGGTAATAAGATTGAAGAATTATTCTTTACGCCTTTCACATCAGTAGAAACAGCTAACAGAAAAACATTAACGGATACACTTTTCAACAACGAAAGAAATGCTAAGATGCAGATTGGATGGATTTGGGGAGAAGCGGGACAATCATGAATATCCAATAATGAATATCGAATTTCGAATGAGCCATTTCACTAGAAAAACAAAAACCTAGTACCTAGTACCCAGCACCTGATCACCCACACCTAACTCTCCACCGCCGCACTATCCAACACCCTACCTTTTTCCGTTTTCAAAATACGAGATGGATATCGATTGATGACGATAAAATCGTGGGTAGCCATGATAACAGCTGTACCATAATCGCGGGCAATTTGTATCAATAATTGCATGATCTCATCACTGGTTTCGGGATCGAGGTTTCCGGTAGGCTCATCGGCCAATATGAGTTTGGGGGAGTTGAGCAATGCACGAGCAATGTCTACACGTTGTTGCTCACCACCACTCATTTCAAAAGGCATTTTGAAACCTTTGCTTTTCAATCCCACTTTATCCAATACATCATTGATCTTCTCTTCGATGAGACGTTCATCTTGCCAACCAGTAGCCTTCAAAACAAAGCGAAGGTTTTCATGCACATTACGATCTGTCAGCAATTGGAAGTCCTGAAACACTACACCAAGATTACGACGCAGGAAAGGAACTTTTTTCCAATCCATGTCACGAAGGTTAAATCCAACCACAGAAGCACTCCCTTCCGTCAGCGGCAGCTCACCATAAAGTGTTTTGAGTAAACTACTTTTGCCGGTACCGGTCTTTCCTACCAGATATACGAACTCTCCTTTGTTAACGGAAAAATTAACGTCTTCTAAAATCAAGCTATTTCCTTGATAGATTTTGGCGTTACGTATAGAGACTACTGTTTCTGACATGTTGCTAAGTTAGTTTTCCTTGTAATGATAATGAACGTACTTCAAAAATAAGGATCATGTGATTCCCAACCTGTTAATATTGGTAAACAATTTCTCCTTCTACTGTATTCAAATGAAGTGATGAAGCCGCTGCGGCTTCTACCCTTCCAACGATCTTAGCTTCTATACCAAGCGTATTTGCGATATCGATCATCGATTGAGCCGCCTCTTTTGGTGTAAATACTTCCAATCGATGCCCCATATTAAATACTTGGTACATCTCACGCATATCTGCACCTGAATTCTCTCTGATCAGATGGAAGATAGGCGGTATATCAAACAATTGATCCTTTACTATTTTAAATGTCCCCGGCAAGTACTTCATGCATTTGGTTTGTCCACCACCACTACAATGGATCATTCCATGTATCACATCAAAATGACGATCTAATAATTGCTTTACAAGTGGGGCATAGGTTCTTGTTGGACTCAATAACAGTTTGCCAATCTCCAACTCTCCAAACCCTGGCACGTTAAGGTGTTCCGTCATTTTATTCTTTCCGATGTAGACCACTGTATCAGACAATTGTGGCTCGAAAGTTTCAGGATAATGACTGGCATAATATTTTTCCAACACATCATGACGAGCACTGGTCAATCCATTACTTCCCAATCCGCTATTGTATTCAGTTTCATACACTGCTTTACCTGCGCTTCCAAAACCTACGATCACATCACCGGCAGTAATTTTTTCATTGGTGATCAACTTATTTTTCGGCCACCGGCTGGTCATGGTTCCGTTCACTGCGATGGTGCGAACCACGTCACCAACATCTGCCGTTTCTCCACCCAGATAATGGATGTGGACACCATATTCTTTTAACTGATCAAAAAAAGATTGTGTTCCATTGATCACAGCCTGTAATACTTCCCCTGGGATTCTGACTTTATTGCGATCAATAGTAGAAGAGAATAAAATATTGTCTGTAACGCCCACACAAAGCAAGTCATCGATATTCATGGCAACGGCATCTTTGGCAATACCTTCCCAAACAGATAAATCTCCTGTTTCTTTCCAGTACAAATAAGCCAGAATGCTTTTGGTACCGGCCCCGTCAGCATGCATAATATTCACCCAATCGTTATCTCCACATAGAAAATCGGGATAAATTTTACAGAAAGCATGTGCATATAAGCCTTGATCTAATTTCTGTATCGCAGCATGTACTTCCTCTTTCTGAGCAGAAACACCACGTTGAGCGTAGAGAGACATGAATTGTGAGATTTATGATTCGGGGCAAAGGTAAGTAATGGATGGCAGATGGCAGATGGCAGATGGCAGATGGCAGATGGCAGATTAAGAAATAACGAACCATCGAACAATGCTTATTGTTTGTCACGATGTATTTATTTCAAATCAGAAATCCGACATCAGAAATCTGAGATCTGCCATCTGCCATCTGCCATCTCCCTTGAACTCTGTATTTTTGCACCTCTATGAAAGTACATCGTGAACTGGCGGGCTCTTTGCCGGAATTTAGGAATGCTGTAGTGACCATTGGCACTTTTGATGGTGTTCATAAGGGACATCAGCAGATATTGGCGCAGATGAAAGAAGAAGCCGCTCGCATCAACGGTGAAACCATCATCATTACTTTCCATCCACACCCCAGAAAAATTGTTTCATCAGTTCCAGGTGATGTGAAACTGCTGAATACCTTGACTGAGAAAAAGCTGCTATTGGAAAAAGCGGGGATCGATCACTTGGTGGTAGTTCCTTTTGATCATCATTTTGCCAATCAATCGGCAGATGAATATGTAAAAGATTTTCTTTACAAATATTTCCATCCATATACCATCATCATAGGGTATGATCATCGTTTTGGAAAAGGCAGAACAGGCGACTATCACCTACTGGAGGCCTATGGTAAACAATTAGGTTTTGAAGTAAAAGAGATCACAGAACAGTTGCTGAATGAGATTGCAGTCAGTTCTACACGGATACGCAAAGCCATCACTGAAAATGATATTGACACTGCTAATGCAGCTTTGGGTTACCCTTACTTTTTTGAAGGATTGGTGATCGAAGGCAATCAGCTAGGACGTACCATTGGCTACCCAACCGCCAATCTGCATATCGGAAGTGAAGAAAAACTGATACCGGGTAATGGGGTATATGCAGTGCATGTTGAACTTTTATCCGATGATGCAAACGTTTCTCAAAAACTGGGAGGCATGATGAATATTGGTATACGTCCAACCATTGATGGAAAGAAAAGAGTGATTGAAGTCAATATTTTTGATTTTGACACAACCATTTACGGACAACAATTGCGTATTCATGTATTGAAACAATTGCGTAACGAGATCAAGTTTGATGGGTTAGAAGCTCTAAAAGCACAATTAGGTAACGATAAAATACAAGCACTTAAAGTGGTATAAGCCCCCCAACATTGATTATTGATTATTGATTATTCATTATTGATTCCTCACTTTCTGCCAATTGCTATCTGCTTTTAGAATATGTCCAGGAATGTCCTTGCTCCACATTTCCTGAACTTTCAAACTATAATTGAAGTAAAGTTTTTGGTCCACAATTTTCCATGTTTCAATCACAGTAGGTGCTTTGTAGCCACCAGACATACCAAAAGCACAGTAGCCGCCATATTGAGGTGCATACTTTTCAGGGTTGTTTTTAAATAGCTCTTTATTTTCCATGGAACTAAACAGCCAGGTAGCATCTTTCCATACAAAAGAAAATTGTTCTTCTCCTCTCACCGGTGTTGATGCAACAAAAAAAGCAACAACATCATATCCACGAATGGCTTTTCCGTTGACAGTAAAAATTTCTGATTGCTGAGCGAGTATTGCAGTGGAACTTATGAAAGCGAGCAATAAGAGTCCGATAACTTTTTTCATGATTGTAAGGTTTGTACTATGGACGAACCTTAAAAGAAAAACTTACAGCGTGTGTGAAGAATATTAATGCATCATCTTCACTACCATCTCTTTCATTAATCCTGCATCAGAAGTTCCGGCATCATAAACACCCACACTTCTAAGATTGTATTGATGCAGTAAGAGCAAGGCTTTCTCTACGCCTGTATATTCATATTTACGTGCAGAGCTTAGATAGTCTTTGATGAAATAAGGATTGACCCCCAATGCACTGGCAGCTGATTTCTCATCAGGATTCTGCAATCCGAATAACATATATACTTTGCTAAAGTAATTATACAAAGCAGGTAACACTAGTTGAATCGGTGCCGCTTTTGGATTGGCTTCAAAATATTGGATGATGCGAATAGATTTTGACAGGTCTTTTCTTCCAATGGCTTCCTGCAATTCAAATACATTGAACTCTTTACTGATCCCAATGTATTTCTCGATATCATCCTCAGTAATATTGGTTCTGCCGGCCAGGTTCACTGCCAACTTCTCAATTTCATTTTCGATACGACTCAGATCATTCCCCACATGATCCACCAACAACATCAACGCTTTCTGATTGATCGATAATTGATGCTTCTTCACCATCTCCATCGTCCATTCAGGAAGCTGACTCTCGTACATTTTTTTGGTGGTCAGCATCTCCCCTTTTGTTTTCAGGGTCTTGGCCAATTTGGAACGGCCATCCACTTTTTTATCCTTGTAACTCACGACAAACACTGTGGAAGGAAGTGGATTTTCGATATAAGGTTCTAGTTTCTCAATATCGCGCATCTGTTGTGCCTCTTTCAGGATCACTACTTGTCTTTCCGCAAACATGGGGTACCTGCGACAGGCATTCACCACTGCCGCCCAATCTGCATCTTTTCCGTAAAAAACGGTGAGATTAAATCCAACTTCTGCTTCACCTAAGATCTTATGCTCGGCATAGTTCACCACCTGATCAATAAAATAGGGTTCCTCTCCTTCCAGCCAATAAATAGGCTTGAATACTCCTTTTTTCCATTCTGTTATGATCTTTTCCGCCGACATGGTTGCAAAGATGAAGGATGATGAAGGATTTAAAAAATGAGTAAGGGTTTAGTTATGAACATCGCTAATGGCTAATGGCTAATAGTAGAGCTCATTGGCTATTGGCTATTGGCTATTGGCTATTGGCTATTGAAAAACGCTAAACGCTAGTGCATTATTGCAATATTCAGGTTACAATTTGGATATGTTCGGGCTTTAGAAGCGGGAGATTTTGGAAACGAAGGATGATGTTGGCAGTAACGACTACATCTTGCTGGCAATAGTTGATGATACGCTGTAGATCCTTCTCCTGATAGTACACATCCTGAACCATGCTGCCATCGATATCGGTTTTGGAGGTAGGTATCCCTAATACCGTAGCCAATAAATGAAGCGATACATAATTTTTATGATCCCCAAATTTCCACCAGTTCATGGTATCCACCATTTTTACTTCCCAGGGCTTTTTGTCCTGAATTCTTAAATAAGGAGGCAGGGGCTGATGATTAATGAGCATCCTCCTACCTATATAAGGGATATCAAACTCCCGGATATTGTGTCCTGCAAACTGAAAATTGGGATTGATACGATAGAGCTTATCACATAAATCAGTGAAAATACGCAGTATTTCTACCTCATTATCTCCAGCGATGCTCTTCATTTTGAGGTGCCATACCCCTTGTTCATCCTGATGAAAGAAAGCGGTAGAAATACAAATAATCTTACCAAATTCAGCCAAAATACCCGCCTTCTTTCGATACACTTCTTCGGGATTTGTATCTTCTGGCACGGTTTTAGTTATTTTGTCGCAAAACAGGGATTGCCATACAGGATCCAATTCTGTAAAGGATGGTACGGCGGGCACTGTTTCTATATCAATCAATAACAGATCCTTGAGCATAAGTACTGTTTAAAATTCCGTTAACTGAAAAATTACAACGTATGAACAACATCAACACCAACGATCAGAATCCTGCTTCTCAGCAGAAGGACAACCGTAAAGTAATATACGGTATTCTGATAGTAGCTCTTTTGGCTACATGGGCCTATATCTTCTATGATAAAAGCCGTACTACTGAAACCATCGGTCAATTAGAAACTCGTATCACGAATGTAGACAGTGCTCGCAATGCAATTCAACAGGAATTCCTGGAAGTATCTGCGAAAGCCGATTCACTGACTCAAAACAATATCCAACTACAAGGTGCTTTGGCCGATCGTGGTTCTGAGATTCAGAAACTCAAAGGAAGCATTAGCAATATCCTAAAGCGCAAAAACGCTTCTGATGCTGAATTAGCACAGGCCAAGCAAATGATCAGTGAACTGAATGGTAAAATCGATGGATTGTTTGCCGAGATCGAGAAATTGCAGGGGGAGAACAAACAACTGACTGCAGCAAATGAGCAATTAAGCACAGAAAAAACACAACTGACTTCGGAAAAAGAAAATCTGCAGCAGAATCTAAGTGCTACCAAAAAAGAATTGGATGAAAAAGTAGACGTTGCTTCTACCCTTCATGCATCAAACATTGGAATCACTGCCATCGATATCCGCAACAGTGGTAGCGAAAAAACGACTACAACTGCAAAACGTGCTGATCTAATGCGTATTTCATTTGTTATTGATCCAAACCGCATTGCGCCAAGTGGTGTAAAAGATATTTATGTATGCGTTACCGGACCAGATGGTAAAGTGATCAGCGAAGGCACCAAATTCATTACCCGTGAAGAAGGTGAAAAAACTTATACCAGCAAAGTATCTGTCAACTATGAGCAGGGTAAAGTAACACCTGTAAGTTTCGACTGGAAGCAAAATACCAAATACCAAACCGGTAATTATAAAATCGAAATCTATAACAACGGTTTCAAAATTGGTGAAGGTATAAAGACTTTGAAAAAAGGTGGATTGTTTAGTTAAGGTTCAAGAACAAAGGAACAAGTAACAAGAGCTAGGAAAAATCTGAGCATGTAATATTTCCGGGGGGTAATATTAGCAAGCACCAACCAAAGGCATCCGAAAGGGTGCCTTTTTGGTATATAGCAAATAGTTCATGGCCAATGGCAAAGATTCATGGCAATAGCCCATTAGCTATTTGCTATCAAAAAAATCAAATACGCTATATGCCATGAACTATTTGCTATATACTATCTTCACCCAAACAATTCCATGCGCATTAATTGGCGGATCATATTGGTGGTGATTGCTGTGATTCTGGTTAGCGGAACCATTTTTTATTCTCAGTATGTAGCAGGCAAAATCGCTACAGAAGAAAGAAAATATGTGACCGTATGGGTAGAAGCACAGAGAACCATATTGAATCCATATGATACGGCTAATCTCAATCTGGCTACTTTTATTTCTTCAGAGAATCAGGAAATACCCATCATTGAAACCAATGAAAAAGATAGCATTACTGGTAATTATCTCAATTTAGATAGCAGTCTCATTGCATCTGATAGTACCTATTTAAAAAACAAGCTTGAAGAATTTCGTCGATACAACAATAAACCAATTGTGCTGGTCATCAGGGATACCCCTTACACTGCTAACCATTATTACTACGGACAAAGTAAGCTTCTAAAAGAAGTAAAACTGTATCCGTTGATCCAGTTGATCATCGTAGCATTGTTTATTGCCATTGCTATCATGGCGGTACAATCTCACTATAAAAGCGCACAGAACCAGCTTTGGGCTGCTATGGCTAGAGAGACCGCACATCAATTGGGAACTCCTGTTTCAAGTTTGGAAGGATGGTTGGAAATCCTAAAACAACACCAAGCTAATGAGTCGATTGTTCCGGAAATAACGAAAGACGTAAAACGACTACAACTTATTACAGATCGTTTTGGTAAGATCGGTAGTCAACCTAAATTGGAACCCGGTGATCCATATGAACAGATTGAGCAGATGATCCTTTACATGAAAAAGCGATCAGGCGGACAAGTTCAATTTGAATTCACCAAGCAACCTTTGTCTGTTCAACCAAAATTCAGTGCGCCGTTGTTTGATTGGGTGATTGAAAATCTGATCAAGAATGCATTGGATGCGATGGAAGGCAAAGGAATCATAACCATCGAAGCCCACCCTACACATGAAGGGCTACAAATTGATGTGACCGATACAGGTAAAGGCATCAGTGGTGTGAACATCAACAAAGTATTCAAACCCGGTTTTACAACGAAAAAAAGAGGCTGGGGTCTTGGGCTTCCATTGAGTAAACGTATCATGGAAGAATACCACGGTGGTAAACTTTTTGTTCGTTGGAGTGAAAGTGGTAAAGGAACCAGCTTTCGAATCATTCTACCTCTTCCGAAAGATGCATCTCCATTGCAGGCATAAACGACTCACCATAACTACTCATCACCGCATACCATTGTTGTAATGATTGAGGCGTGGTAGTGTCTACATACAAATTGGCTTCCCTGCAATAGGTCAGTAACTCATGTTCAATTTTTCTGAGATCGGACTTGTTTTGCAGATTACCCAGTTGATGTAAACAACTGTTCATCCGCGATAATTTTTCATCCGACAAATGATCAAAAGCGTGCTGCTGTAATAGCTGCCCTGTAGCATTTACCAGCAAGGTACATGACCGTGTTTTCATAATAAATAATTTATTGCAAGTGACAACTGTAACATAACCATACAATGATTAAATTGTAAAGGAATTGTTACCCGATTTTTTTGTGTATAATCTGTGAATCTGTGGCTTATCCTATTACCTGTAGACAATGGCAAGAAAGTGATTTACCCAATCTCTTATTGTATCTCCTCCATTTAAGTGAAGTAACGCAAGATCGTTTCGGGCCGCATCCTTTTACAATGGATGCGTTGGAACATGTATACCATCATCCGGATTATATAGGTTTCCTGATCATTGAGAATAACAG
Source organism: Brevundimonas vancanneytii (assembly GCA_943368425.1). Lineage (GTDB taxonomy): Bacteria > Bacteroidota > Bacteroidia > Chitinophagales > Chitinophagaceae > Sediminibacterium > Sediminibacterium vancanneytii_A. Next base: position 229,884 of record CALRLC020000001.1, on the reverse strand, counting down.
CACTTTTATCATTGGGTATGCCATTGTAAAACTGGGATACCTTGAACATGATCTTCCTAGATTACTGGGTTACCATTTTCAACCAAATCACACTACCGACGCTACTTATGCTCCTTCACTGGCAGATGACTGGCAAGGAAAAGGCATAGGAAAATTATTATGGAACACTGTAAAAGAGTATTTACAACAACTGCAAAAGAAACGTGTGATACTGTGGGGAGGTGTTCAAAGCAATAATACCATTGCGGTCAAATACTATCAGAAAAATAATTTCATATCCATTGGATCTTACACCTACAACGGGAAAGATAATTTAGATATGATCTGTACACTTTGAGTCATAAAAGAGCAGCGAACACTTTTGGGATGTTCGCTGCTCTTTTGCGTAAAGTAAATTAAAAAGTCAAAAATCAAAAGTCAAAAATGAAAATCTGACATCTGCGATCTGATATTTTACATCTACTATAAGCTATCAACTATTTGCTATCTCACTTATCTGATTGTCTCTTCACTGTACCCCCACTGCTTACATTGATGTTACGAATCAGCCCCTCCCCTTTAAATCTTACATAACCACCACTACTAGCTTCTGCTGAGATTTCTTTGTTCACTGATACCTGAACACCGGCACCACTGCTTACATCTGCTTTGCAATAAGTTACATTCAAATCATAACCACGGAAAATACCACCACTACTACCATCTATATTCAATGAACCTGCTTTTCCGGATACAGTGATGGTTCCACCACTGCTAACGTCTGCAGCCAATTTATCAAGATCAACCGACTTTGCTTGAATAGAACCACCACTGCTGGCTTCTAATCCATCTAAATCCTTGTAAGAAACATACACGATCACTTTCCAATTTCTTCTTCTCTCCCAAAACTTCCAATCGTCGTTTTCTCTACCTATTCTTAAAACACCATTGGTTACGGTGGTTTTTACCCTGTCCAAAAGGTCTGCATCATTGGTGGTAACGGCTAGTTCTTCTTTATTTCCTTTGGTTAGAATCACTTGAATACCGGCAGAAGTTTTTACCGCATGAAAGGAACTCACGCTTCTTTTCTGAACATGCTCCCCCGATACCACTTCCTGACCTAAAGCCATGGAAAACAACATAGTAAGGGCTAATAAACTACTCAATATCTTTTTCATGAATGATTTGTTTTTTGAGTGTAACGGGGAAGAGAATGAAAAGTTACAGAGATTTGAACTTTTTAGCTTCAAGCTATGAGCTTCGAGCCACGAGCTAATAATTTATCATATAGATGCTATAAACATAATGAAAGCTCGTGGCTCGAAGCTCATAGCTCACGGCTACTCATCTCAACACCACCGCCCCCAAAGCGGGCAAATGCACTTTCAGTCGATAGCATTTTGATGGCTTATCTACCAGTTCAGATTTGATTTCGGGGTTGAAGACATCTCCTGTTCCCCAGAATTCTTTGGCATCACTATTGAAAATTTCTTGCCATTTTCCTTTTCCATGAACATGAATTTCCCAATCCTGACGAACTACCGGCGTAACATTTAAGATCACCAACACATCATCTTTTTCTTTTTTGCCTTTACGTTTATACACCATTACCGATTCACTTCTATGATTCAAGTCTACCCATTCAAAACCTTCCGGTTCAAATTGTTTTTCATGGAGTGCAGGTTCTGTCCTGTATAGCTCATTTAGCTTTTGTACGCAGTATTTCATGCCACCATGACTCACAAACTGAAGTAATTCCCATTGCAGTTCGCTCTTGTAATTCCATTCACTCGTGGCTCCAAATTCATTACCCATGAACAACAGTTTGGCGCCGGGGTGTGTGAACATATATGTATAGAGAATTCTCAGGTTCGCAAACTTTTGCCATTCATCACCGGGCATTTTATACAACATCGGACTCTTACCATGCACCACTTCATCGTGACTCAATGGCAACATGAAGTTTTCATCATTGAAATACATCATGCTAAATGAAAATTTATCCTGATGAAACTGACGGTAAATGGGATCCATTTTAAAATAATCCAAGGTATCATGCATCCATCCCATCATCCATTTCATTCCAAAACCCAATCCACCTTCAAACGTGGGTTTGCTGATCTTGGGCCAGTCTGTTGCTTCTTCTGCGATGGTTTGGATATCCGGAAAATCACGATACAAGGTTTCATTCAAATCTTTGATAAAAGCAATGGCTTCAAGATTACCATTACCGCCAAACTCATTAGGTTCCCACTGACCTTCGTTTCTACTATAATCAAGACGCAGCATAGAACTTACTGCATCCACACGTAATCCATCTGTATGAAATTGATCACACCAAAATCTAGCGCTACTGATCAAAAAGGATTTTACTTCTCCCCTTTTGTAATTGAAAATATAAGAGTTCCAATCGGGGTGATAGCCTTTGCGCATATCCGCATATTCATAGGTATGCGTTCCATCAAACATGAATAGTCCGTGTGCATCATAAGGGAAATGAGAAGGTACCCAATCCAATATCACACCGATGCCTGCCTGATGAAATGCATCCACCATCGCAGCATAATCTTGTGGTGTACCAAAGCGGGACGTAGGAGCAAAATACCCTGTGCCCTGGTATCCCCAACTGCCATCAAAAGGATGTTCCATCACCGGCATGAACTCTACGTGCGTGAAGCCCATTTCCTTCACATAAGGTACTAGTCGCTCCGTAATTTGCTGATAGGTATTATAAACTTCTTCATTGTTTTTATCGGGCCGCATCCAACTTGCCAAGTGTACCTCATACACAGACCATGGGGCATCTAATGCATTGTGTTTAGAGCGTTTCTTCATCCAATCCTGGTCTTTCCATTCATAATTGGTTTGCCATGTAATGGAAGCAGTATAGGGACGCTTCTCCCAGAAATGTGCAAAGGGATCGCCCTTATCTAGCTTGATTCCTTTAAAACCGTGGATATGATACTTATAGGCTTCCCCTGTCTTGATACCGGGAATAAATCCTTCCCAAATACCTGAATTGTCTAAACGCACTTTTAATGGATGCGATGCTTTGTTCCATTCATTAAAATATCCGGTAACACTTACGAATGTGGCATTGGGTGCCCATACGGCGAAATAAGTTCCTTCTGTATCTAATACGGTGATTTGTTTATTTCCAAAATAATCATACAAACGATAATGAGTGCCCTGCTGAAAATTGCGAACATCTTCATCAGAAAATAGAGAATAATTCCATACCGGCTGTTGGGTGTCTACAAAATGAATCTCTTCAAATTTCTTATCCGTCTTCCCAACCTTTTGTCCGCTTTTGACTCCTTCTGACAGATTTGATATTGAGGCTGATTTTGACTTATTAATTTTATCGTTCATGGGTTCAAGGAGATCAAATTAAAAAAATTATTAACATTAATTTACAACTATATACTTAGTTATTAAATTTTTTTTATGGATTTTGCCTTAAGAAGCATCTAACCCGCAAGCACCAAACAATGAAAAAACTAACTGCTCTTCTGCTGGCGATCGGTTTCTATACCATCTCATTCAGCTATGCTCAAACAGGTTCCCTTAAAGGTACGGTTGTTGACTCTACCAATAAAGTAAATCTCCACAATGCCGTTGTTTCTCTACTAAGACCCAAAGATTCTGTTTTGGTCAAGTTTGTAAGAACCAACTCGCAAGGAGCATTTGAAATCTCCAACCTTCCTGCCGGAAAATTCATCGTGATGATCTCCTATCCCGATTATGCAGACTTTGTAGATGATATTGACCTTTCTGCTACGCCTCAAAAATCAATGGGCAATGTATACATCACCACCAAAGCCCATTTACTCGAAGAAGTGATCGTTAAACAACGTATTGCAGCCATTCGCATGAAAGGTGATACCACAGAATATCGCGCTGACAGTTTTTATGTAGGCCCTAATGCCAACGTACAAGACCTGTTGAAACGTATGCCGGGTATCCAGGTGAATAGCAAAGGTGAGATCACAGCACAGGGACAAAAAGTAGAGAAGGTATTGGTGGATGGAGAAGAATTCTTTAGCGATGATCCTGCTGTAGTTACCCAAAACTTACGTGCTGATGCGATTGATAAGGTGCAGGTATTTGATAAAAAGAGTGATCAAGCCGTATTCACCGGCATCGATGACGGACAGACTGCTAAAACCATCAATTTACAAATGAAGGAAGATGCCAAAAAAGGGTATTTCGGCAAAGTGGAAGCAGGTGCTGACTTTGACCGTTACAGATATGGCAAGGGTATGTTGAATGCCTTCAAAGGAAAAAGAAAGTTTGCCGCATTTATTACCAACGACAATACCAAGTTTGAATCACTCAACTGGAATGAAAGAAATAATTATGGTGGCGGCTCAGATAATATGATGGTAATGGATGATGGAGGTATTGCAATTTTTGACGGTGGTGATGATTTCAGTTATGGACAAGGGTTGCCAACTTCTACAACAGGTGGCCTATTGTTCAGCAACAAATGGAACCAAGACAAACACAATATCAACAATTCTTACCAATACAATAACTTGAACGTACGTGGCCGTAATCAAACCAATACACAAACCATCTTACCTGATACTACCTTCTTCAATACACAGGACCAAAATTTTGTAAGCGACAGAAGACGTAACCGTATCAATAGTAAGTATGAAGTGAAGCTTGATTCTACAAGTACTTTGAAAATGACATTGACCGGTTCAATCATCAATAATAGAAATGCCAACAGCTTTTTAGGAAAATCTATCAGTGAAGAAGGACAACTGATCAACCAATCAGACCGTACAACAACAAATGATGGTGAAGACAGAAACCTATTGGGATCACTACAATGGCAAAAAAGATTGAAAAAAAGAGGACGCACTATCTCATTCAATGGTGATTTCTCCATCATGAATAAAAAGAATGACGGGTTTTTATTTGCGAAGAATGATTTCTATGATAAGAATGGAATCTTGGTTCGTCAGGATAATCTGGATCAGTTCAAAACCAATACAGAAAACCTTTCCGGAGTTAACGGACGTCTGGCGTATACAGAACCACTTTGGAAAAATACTTTCCTGGAATTGAATTATCGTTTTTCATTGAACAGGAATGATGCAGAGAGAAATACACTTGAGAAAATAACTCCCGGTGGCAAGTATGAAAACATTATTGATACACTGAGTAATCATTTTATTTATAACAATAATACACACACCGGAGGTTTTACATTTCGTTTGAATGAAAAGAAATACAGCATCTCATTTGGTAGTTCATTGGGATCGGCCAGATTCAATTTAGATGATGTGAATACCGGTGCTAAACGTAGCATACAGTTTACCAACTTCTTACCTACAGTAGGTATTACTTTCAATCCTAAAAAACAAATGAGGATAAGAATGAACTATAGCGGTAATACACGTAACCCTACCTTGCAACAGATACAACCATTTATAGATAATATTGACCCGCTAAACATCACCATTGGTAACCCCAATTTGAAACAAGAGTTTAGACATAATATTAATTTCAATTTTAGTGATTACAAGGTTTTAAAAAGTAAAAATATTTACCTAAGCGCCAACTTTACAACAACTAACAATGCTATCACCAATGCAAATTTTATCGATAGTTTAGGCAGAAGGGTAAATCAGGCTATCAATGTAAATGGAAACTATTCAGGTAGCTTATGGAGCAGGTATGGCTTCGACATCTTCCCTACGTATAATTTAAACTTTGGCTTTTCACCAACTATCAGCAGGTTTGTGAATAGAGTGAATGGTATAGAAAACGTTAGCAATAATAATAATTATGGTTTTGATATTGGCCTTGGTCACTGGAGTGAGAAGAAGCTGAGTTTTTATACCTTCTTCAACGCATCGCTTAACAATTCAAAGTCTTCGATCAGACCTAGTATTATTACAAGATTTTGGTCTTATACCTCTTATCTTGATTTATCACTCAAACTACCTGCAAAGCTTTTCTTACAGGTCGATGCAAGACTTACAATGTATCAAAAAACAGCTCAATTTGCCAATAACTCTAATGTTTATATAGTCAATAGTTCATTAAAGAAAACCTTTGGCAAATCTGATAAACTGGAAATGAAAGTATCTATCAATGATGTTTTCAATAACAACCAGAATATCAGAAGAAATATCAGCACCAACTTCATCACTGAAACCATTCAGCAGAATATCCAACGCTTTTGGTTATTTACGATCGCATACAATTTCAGTAAAAACGGCAAACCCACACAAGGATTCTAAAAGATTGAACCATGAAAAAGTTAATGACCTTATTATTCGTACTTGCTTGTTTGAACAGCTTTTCACAAGCGAGATTCATCAGTGCAGGCAGAATCGAATTTGAAAGAAAATACAATCAACACAGTCAGTTTGAAGGACAAGAAGAAGGAACCTGGATAGCTGAAATGAAAAAGAATTTCCCGAAAATGGTGACTGATTTTTATGAGTTGAAATTCAATCAGGAAAAGTCTGTTTACAAACTCATGAAAGAAAATCCAGACAATAAGTATTTGTGGATGGGTAAACCCAACGAATCAGATGTTGCAGTAAAAGACCTTTCAAAAGGAACTTTATCGATTCAGAGAGATGTATTTGAACAAACTTATATTATACAAGATAGTCTTCGCCAACTAGAATGGCGTATCACGGATGAAACCAGAACCATTGCCGGATTTGAATGTAAAAAAGCGGTTACCCGTATTTGTGATTCTGTATATGTAGTGGCTTTTTATACCGATCAAATCATTGTGAACAGCGGACCTGAAAGCTTTAGTGGTTTACCGGGTATGATTTTAGGATTGGCCGTTCCCAGATTACATACTACCTGGTTTGCAACAAAAGTGGAACTTGTGGAACCCACCCCTACACAGCTCTCTCCTACACAAAAAGGAAAGAAAGCAACCTGGCAACAAGTATCTGCAGACTTGAACAAAGCCATGAAAGATTGGGGACGTGGGGCGGATAAAATTTTGTGGAACGCTTTGCTCTAATGTTTTTATAATTGCCACTGTCCAAAAGACTCTGGAAGAGAAAGCACAGAGGGACACAGAAATAAATGATTCTGTGTCCCTCTATGCTTTCTCCGAAGGGAGTTCCTTTGGACAGTGGCAATCCAATTATTTATTCGCCCTCATTCTCTTCGGTCCATACCATAACCAAAATCCGGTAATAGTAAAGAGCAATAAAGCCAACCCCATAATGGTTGTATAAACCAACTTAAAAGTACCGGAGGGAATATGCAGGTAATGATCTACAAGAGAACCATCATGAATCTTCTCAATATAATCTGCTCTTCGTTTTTCTATGTGTAATAATGCACCTGTAGTAGCATCTATTTGAACCGCAGTAAAATGATCCGTGAATAAAAATTTCACCATTCCTTTCTCCGGTCTGAAATCAATACGATCGATGGTGGTTGATAAAGTACAATCAGACTGCTTTAAATAATACACTGCCTGATGACTCAAACTATCTACTGATAACCAATCTTTAGATAAGATAGAACTGCCTTTATATGATTGGGCTAAAAGCACACCACTACTATTTTTCTTCCATCCCAATAACAACCCGGTAACCGCTATTACAAAGAAGAAAGCAAAAAGCAATGCGCCAGTAACCCTGTGAACCTTTCTGAAAATCCTCAACACTTTAGCTTGTTCCTGCCGTTTTGTAACATGGTCTGACATGATCTCAATTTTTCTAAAAAGCTAAATATATCCAATATCAAGAAATTGAAGATCGATTTTATCTGATCGGGTGAATGACCAATTGACTTTACAAATCAAAGAATCATTTTTAAGTGGCGAATAGAGAGATACAATAAGAGTAGCGTTAGGGTTCAACAGGCTTTTCTTTCTTCACTCCCATCATTCCTCCCATCATGATCAATGCTGTTAATACTATGACTTGTATGATCAGAGAATTATCTACCATAGGTATTTTATCTTCCGGTAAAATCGAAAGGAATAAAAGAATCGTGATCAATCCTCGTGGCGCAATGAATAACAGAGGAAATAGCGGTAACCCTGATATTTTTAATTGAATGGCTCTTATGATGAAAATAGCAGCTACCACTATACCTGCCCATAAAAGTGTTTGCAGGTTAATAAGGTCTGCTGTTTCTAATAGGTAACCAAAGAGAATGAAAAAGAATGTTCGTATAACAAAAGCCGCTTCTGTTGCTATTTCTCTGAACTTGTGTACTTCTTTATCCAGACTATCGGGTTTCAATAGTGCAATCCATTTGTATTTCTTGAGCTCATCCAGATTACCCAGAAAAATACCAAACAAGAGAATGAATAAGAGTGAAGGAAGATGGTAGATCTTAGAAATGGTATAGATCAGGATCAACATCACCATAATGGGAATGAATTTGATAGGATGATTGATTCTACCCAATAAATAAGACAACCCAATAGTTGCAAGGAAAGAAACAATCAGCATCAATAGTAGTTGCCAACCAAACTCAAAGAATGCATGCCCATCAATAACAGCATTCAATGCCACGAAATTGAAAAAGATCACACCCACAATATCAGACAGACTGCTTTCATAGGTTACAAATTCTCTATTGTAACTATTCATATTTTTTGCTGTAGGTATCGCAATGGCACTACTGATGACTGCTAATGGAATAACGTTCACAAGACTTTGTTTGAAACTGTAACCACTGTAATAACTTAACAAGCCTGCAAGTAGTAATCCAACCGCAAGAATGGGGAAGAAAGAAACAAAAAAAGCTTTCTTCACCATCGGAAGCTTCGACTTATCCAATTCCAATTCCAGAGAGCCTTCTAATACGATGAGGATCAGTCCAACCGTACCGAGTATAGGGAGTAATCCAGAAAGATCAGGAACCACTACATTAAAAAATACTGTTAGTTGTTTGATAATCCAGCCTAAGAGCAGCAATAAAATTACAGAAGGTATTCTTGTTTTAGCAGAACTCAAATCAAACAGGTATGCTAATAAAATAAGAATGCATAGAGTAATGATGATGGATGTGGCCATATCTGCAATATAAGAATTGAAAATTGTTTTTATAGAAGTATATCTTAATAGATTCACAAGTTGTCTAGGTAAACAATCTTGCTACTATTCTTAACTCATATTGCTCTTGGGCCGCATGGCCCCGTCCCTGTTTCAGGGCTGCATTGGCCTCTGATCAGATTCGCTGCGCGCAATCTGATCTGTCTTCGCTACGCTTGACACCGACCCCAATGAGGCCCTTCCACAGGGACTGATGAAAAATTATTTTTCTTGACCTGTTAATAAACTAAAAGGCAATTTAGATTGCTTCATGCAGGCTGTATCAAATCCCAAAGATTACCATATAAGTCTTTGAACACCGCTACGGTGCCATAAGATTCTTTTTGAGGAGGTCTTACAAATTCTACTCCTCTGTTGGTGTACAGATTAAAATCACGTTCGAAGTCATCGGTGTATAAAAAGAGGAATACCCTTCCTCCGGTTTGGTTACCGATGTATTGTACTTGTATGGGACCATCTGCTTTTGCCAGTAACAATGATGTATTCGATCCCTTGGGTGCTACCCTTACCCATCGTTTTGTTGCTGAGAGTTGGGTGTCTTCTACTAGAGTAAAGCCCAACATATCTACATAGAAGTAAATGGCTTCATCATAATCCTTCACTACTAAACTGATATGTGCAATTTGTTGAGCCACTCTTTTATTTCGACAATTCAATGATCATGGTTCCGTTGGCGGCTACTTCAAAGTTTTCACCCACTTGCGTTCCGGAGATAATGTCTTTTCCTTTAGAGAAACCCTTCGTGCGTTCAGTGTAATCAGCCAACGACAATTTTTTAGCGGAAGAAGATGTATTGATCACACACATCACTGTTTGCTGATCATCATATCTAAAATACACATAGAGTCCGTCAGCAGGAAGGAATTGCATGGTTCGTCCACTTGTTAACGCAGAAGACTTTTTACGATATTGTGCAATGGTTTTTACATATTCAAATGCTTGTTGCTCTGCAGTTGTTCTGCCTTGTTGAATAAACTTATTTTCTGTATCACCTTGAAAGCCTCCTGGAAAATCCAATCGCACCATCGCATCACTTGGATTTTTATAATTCTTCATCAGTATCTCAGTTCCATAATACAACTGTGGAATCCCTCTAAGTGTCAGTAACAGTGCAATGCCTTGTTTGTAACGATTCATGTCTTCATTCACTACAGATAAGAAACGATCCATATCATGATTATCCAGGAAGATGCAATTGTTCTTAGGTTCCTGGTACAAAATATCTTGTGCCAGTGTCATATAGAGTTTGTTCACGCCTTCGGTCCATCCAAAAGGCTGGTTCAATGCAGCCATGATGGCACTGTTCAATGGGAAATCAGTGACACCTTCTGCATTGTGACGGAAAGCAACATCCATATTGTTTCTAGTGAAATAAGCGCTACCTGTAACAGTATTCGTCCACGCTTCTCCAAAGATGGTAAGCTTTGGATACTCTCTCAATAAAGCATCATTGATGCGATTAAGGAATGGTTCATCACAATATTTGTAAGTATCCACTCTCCATCCATCCACACCAAATTCTTCGGTACTCCAGATCGCATGTTGAATTAAAAAATTAGCGACGAATGGATTGCGTTGATTGACATCCGGCAAGTGTGGAACAAACCATCCATCTAGCATTTGCTTTTTATCTTTTCCGCTGGCATATCTTCCAAACAATGCTTCATCACGGTGATTGCTACCGGTGTATTTATCCCAACGATTCACCCAATCAGGAGAAGGCGGATCCATCGCCATCCAATGGTGTGAACCAATATGATTGTAAACAGCATCCTGTATTAGTTTCATACCATTCGCATGCAATGAATCAGAGAGTTCTTTATAACTGTTATTACCACCCATTCGAGGATCTACTTGATAGTGATCCGTAAACCAGTAACCATGATAGCCACTCATCATACCTGCTGCTTCTTTGTTCAGTGGCATATTGTTTTCGATCACGGGTGTCATCCAGAGAGAAGTAACACCCAACTCTTTCATATAGGCGATATGATTTTGTATACCTTTTAAATCACCTCCATGCCTGCGTAATACATCTTTCCGATCACTGCCATTGTCATGCATATTTGCGAACTGATCATTGGAAGGATCTCCATTACTGAAACGATCAGGCATGATGAGATAGATGAAATCTTTTGATGTCACACCTTGTGCAAATTTTGTCCCTCTGCCTTCTCTTCTTTTTTTAAGTGCCCAGGTATATGTTTTTGATTGTTTATTCGCCGTAGTAATGATCGATACATTGCCGGGTTGCGCTGATTTACTAATTGATAAATCCAGCACCAGGTATTTCCCATTGCTAAAACGGTGGGTGCGCAATAAACTCACGCCGGGATATTGTACACGAACAGTAGAGAGATAGAACTTACTGTCTTCACTTTTTAAGATCAGCTGCACACGATCTCGATTCATGCCTGCAAACCAATGTGTGGGGTACATGCTTATTTCTTGTGCTGTAGACGAGATAACAAATAAAAGCACCGTTACGGCACACCATATTTTTTTCATAACATTCGAAAATTTGTAAATCAACAATAACTGCTCAGGGTTATTGATACTATGCTTTTTCTTGTTTAATGCGTATAGCACCGGCATCATAGACAAACAATACACTCACCGCACCGCATAACATGAGGAAGCCTGCGAGTACGATGGCGTAGATAGGTTGTCCGCCGTAAATATTTTTTACGATCCATCCACCACCAATACCATTGATGATTTGTGGTAGCGTGATGAAGAAATTGAAAATCCCCATATAAATACCCAGCTTACCTGCAGGAATAGAACCTGATAAAATCACATAAGGCATCGCCAGAATACTTGCCCATGCCAATCCCACGCCTACCATCGAATACTTTAGCATCGCGGGGTCTTTGATGAAATAGATTGATATCAATCCTACACCACCTGCAATCAGTGAGAATGCATGTGTTCCTTTTCTTCCTAAAAATTTCGCAACGATCGGAATGAACAATGCATAGATTGCTGCTACTAAATTATAAGTTCCGAATGCAGAGCTTACGGTATTACCTGCATCATTGTATGCTACTGATCTGGCATCATCAGGCGATAGTCCGTATACATGTGTGGCAACTGCATCGGTTGTAAACACCCACATACTGAACAATGCGAACCAAGAGAAGAATTGAACCAATCCCAATTGCTTCATGGTTTTGGGCATGTTCTTAAAATCTTTGAAGATCGCACCGAGTCCTTCTTTTTTGGATGCTTCATCTTGCTTGCCATGGTACTTCTCATACTCTTCCGGTGGATATTCTTTCGATAGAAATACAGTTACCAGAATCGCTGTAATGAAAACTGCCGCTCCGATATAGAATGCATATTTGATATTATCTGCTACACCCGATTCACCTGCTTCTTGTGAGAATCCACTTTTTGCGAGAATAGAAGGCAGTTCCGATCCGACTACTGCACCTATGCCAATCAGAAACGTTTGTACGGCAAAGCCACTGGTTCTTTGAGAGTCAGGAAGGTTATCTGCCACCAATGCACGGAAGGGTTCCATCGCAACATTAAAAGATGCATCCATGATCATTACCATACCGGCACCGATCCATAAAGCAGGAATGATGGATGACATCGCTGCTGAATTTGGAAGAAAGACCAATGCTGCAGAAGATAACAATGCTCCTATCAGAAAATAGGGTTTTCTTCTTCCGATACGATTCCAGGTTCTGTCACTATAATGACCGATCAACGGCTGTACAATCATCCCCATCAATGGCGCTACGATCCAGAACATGGGAAGGTGTTCTACATCTGCTCCAAATGAACGGAGGATGCGACTCGTATTTCCATTCTGTAACGCAAATCCGAATTGAACACCTAAGAAACCAAAACTCATGAAAAATATCTGCGTCAGCGACAAACGTGGTTTGGGCATGAGACCCGCTGAGCTACCGGATACGGGGGATGAACTGGCCATGACAATCGTTTAATAAATTATTAGAGGTATTTATTCATTAGCCACAGATTCACAGATTAGGAATTTAATCTGTGAATCTGTGGCTAACATAAAAAATCAAATCACAAAACCATCAGGAAGAACAGCGAGTTTCTTCACCACTACAATACCATCTTTCACTGTGTACAAAGCATGATCTGTATTGGCAAGATGTGTACCACCATTGATGCGTACATCATTACCGATGCGGCAATTCTTATCGATGATCGCATCCTTGATATAACAACGTTCTCCGATACCGATCTTTGGTAATCCCTTTGCAGTATTGGTTGCCATCTCTTCAATGGTCTCATAATAATCATTACCCATCAGGTAACTATTCACTACCGTAGTTCCATGTCCGATACGCGAACGAATACCCACCACACTCTGTTCTATTCTACTTGCATGAATGATCGATCCTTCTGCGATGATGGTTTTTTCCAAAGTAGTACCACTAATCTTAGCAGGCGGCAACATGCGCGCGCGACTGTATACCGTTTTGTTATTATCAAACAAATTGAACGGAGGTATCTCTTGTGTAAGCGCCAGGTTGGCTTCGTAGAAAGAATAGATATTTCCGATATCAGTCCAATAACCATCGTATTGGAAACTAATCACTTTATAATTCTCAATAGAGTCCGGTATGATCTCTTTACCAAAATCTGTTGCATTCGGGTGTACATTGTTCAATAAATGATAGAGTGCATGTTTGCTGAAAATATAAATACCCATTGAAGCCAGGTAATTTCTTCCTGTTTTCTGCATGTCAGCACCGGTATCACTCACCCACTCCGGTAATAATTCTTTCTTGGGTTTTTCGATGAAGGATGTGATAAAATTTTCATCATTGGCTTTCAAGATACCAAACTCAGGCGCATCTCTTTCATCAACAGGAATGGTAGCAATGGAGATATCGGCTCCTTTGGCTTTATGACTTTCCAGCATCTCACTGAAATCCATCTGATACAACTGATCACCACTCAAGATCAGAATGTATTCAAAATCCATATTGGAGATGTGACGCAATGATTGTCTCACCGCATCTGCAGTTCCCTGGTACCAACCCGGATTATCCGGTGTTTGCTCTGCCGCCAGAATATCTACAAACCCCGTACTAAATGCACTGAAGTGATAAGTATTCTTGATATGCTTGTTCAATGAAGCAGAGTTAAACTGCGTCAATACAAACATGCGGTTGATATTACTGTTGATACAGTTACTAATGGGAATATCCACCAAACGATATTTACCGGCAATAGGAACCGCAGGTTTTGATCTGCTCGCTGTCAAAGGATACAACCTTGTACCTGCTCCCCCACCGAGGATCACTGCTAATACGGATTTTGAGATACTATTCATGAGATCTGTGATTTTTTGATTTCTTGATTTTTTGATCTTTGATTTTTTGATTTTTTTTCACTTTTGATTTTTGACTTTTGACTTTTCACTTTGATTTCTCTCTACTAAATCAAGAAATCAAAGATCAAAAAATCAAAGATCACCCCAGGCTTTTATACACATTCGTATACTCATCCACTGTACTCTCCCAACTATGGTCTATCTGCATCATGTGTTGGCGCATCCAGTCCATATGTGTTGAGTCCTGGTAGACAGACACTGCTCTGCTGATGGAATAGGTAACATCATTGGCTGTTGCCTGATTGAAACGAATTCCAAATCCATCCGGATCCCCCATGTCTACTACTGTATCTTGTAAACCTCCGGTACTTCTTACCATCGGCACTGTTCCATAACGCATGGCATACATTTGATTGAGTCCACAAGGTTCTACCCTACTTGGCATCAATAAAAAGTCGGCTCCTGCATACATGATATGACTCAATGTTTCATCATATCCGATCACTACATTGAATACACCTTTATAAGGTTCTGCCATTTGTTGAAATTCCCACTCTACACTTGTCTCACCGCTGCCTAATACTAAAAAGCTAGCTTGTCCCTGTGTTTGTTCAATACCCATGCGTATGGCATGTGGTAAAATATCTGCCGCTTTTTCTCCTACCAATCGGCCAATGAAAATAAACAAAGGCTTTGCAGGATCTAATCCGAATCGTTCACAGAGTATCTGTTTATTTTTCTCTTTTCCTGCCTTTACTGTCTTTACTGTGAAATGATGTTCAAGGTATTTATCTGTTGCGGGATTCCAAACTTCATTATCAATTCCGTTTAAGATACCCACGCATTTGCCACGCTCATATTCAAACAACTTTTCCAATCCGTTCGAATTCGTTCTGAGTTCATCCATATAACTCCAACTCACGGTGGTGACTTTAGCTGCACATTTGATGCCTGATGCCAATGGATTGATCGTTTCATTCCAATCCAACATCCCTCTTTTCCAAAGATCCCAACGAGGAATGTAACGACTCTTGTCCCATCCCATCCATCCCTGGTATTGCGCATTGTGAATGGTGATAACGGTTGGAACATGTCTGAGTGTATTGTAATCATAACAATACTGCATCATGAAAGGAATCAAACCGGTATGGTAATCGTGACAATGGACTACATCCGGACGGTGTTCCCAACTGGCCAACCAATTCACAAATGCAATTTGAAAGGCAGTGAAACGTTCTGCATCATCATCATAACCATAGATCTTCTGACGATCCAGCAAACCATTGATATCGATTAGATACAGATCATATCCTAATTTATTGGTGGGTTCTTTAATAACGGTATAATCAAAGAACCAGTTACCCAAATTGGTTTGTCCTTTGAAATCAACCACCCACTCATTTTCATAGAGAAACTTCGTGCGGTACATGGGCATGACTACTTTGGCCACATGTCCGGCTTTGACTTGGTATTTAGGAAGGGCGCCAACTACATCTCCCAATCCTCCGGCCTTGGCAACCGGATAGCACTCGGCGCTAACATGAATAATCTCCATGAATTGCAGTTTGTCTTGTTTGCTCTCAATTTAAGAACTAAAACGCTACCATCAAATTCTACTTTTAAAATTTTTCCATCTTCATTTTCTCATTATTTTACATCCTTCATTAAAACCTCCGATTGTTATGACCCAGCCAAAGCAACCAACTAATACCGGAGCATTGACTACCCTCGTTGTCGTATTTTTCTTTTGGGGTTTCATTGCTGCAGGTAACAGTGTCTTCATCCCATTTTGTAAAAATTATTTTAGTCTCGATCAATTTCAAAGTCAGCTGATTGATTTTGCATTTTATCTCGCTTATTATATCGGTGCACTCGGACTTTTTGCCTATGGTGCTTTCGGTGGAAAGGATTTAGTGGGTAAATGGGGATATAAGAAAAGTATTGTATATGGACTTTTATTCTCTGCCATTGGTGCTGCGGCCATGATCATTGCCGTGAATGCAAATACGTTTGCCGGCATGTTATTAGGTTTGTTTATTGTGGCTTTGGGCTTCTCCTTACAACAAACTGCCGCACAACCATTCTCTATCACGCTCGGAGATCCTTCTACAGGTACCAGCCGTGTGAACTTGGGGGGTGGTGTGAACTCTTTTGGTACCACCATCGGTCCTATTGTAGTGGCACTTGCATTGTTTGGCACAACTGCTGCGATCACCGATGAGCAGATCAAAGGATTGAGTTTAAGTAAAGTAATTGTTCTCTATAGCTGTGTAGGTGGATTGTTCATTGCTGCTGCCGCACTGTTTCATTTTTCCAAGAAAGTACCTGCCGGTATCATGGAAGAAAAAACAGAACCAGCGAATAAAGCATTGACCACACTCATCATCATGACCGGATTATTGGTGGTGATGTTTGTCCCCATCTTTAATAGTTACAAAGACCTCGCTCCTGATTTGAGTGCTGCTGCACAACATGAACTGGAAACCTATCGCATGAAATGGTTGTTTGGTGCATTGGCAGTAGTGGTAGTTGGATTGATCGCAGCGAATTACACCGCACAGAAAAAATCGGATGGATGGGGTGCGATGAAATATCCTCAACTGGTATTGGGTATGCTCGGCATCTTTGTGTATGTAGGTGTGGAAGTATCGATTGGTAGTAATCTGGGTGAATTATTGAAGCAAGCAGATTTCGGTGGCTATCAATCATCACAAATCGCTCCATTTATTTCGATGTATTGGGGTAGCTTGATGATCGGTCGTTGGGCCGGTGCTATAAGTGCTTTTGAATTGAAAAGTTCTACCCATAAAGTAATGACTTTTATTGTGCCATTGGTTGCTTTTGGCATTGTGATCGGCGCCAATAGCATTGCACAATATGATATGTCACCTCTGTATTGGTATATCATCTGTGTATTGATTCAGATCGGTGCATTTTATATCAGTAAAGATAAACCTGCTCGCACCCTGCTTATTTTTAGTGTACTCGGAGTAACAGCGATGGCCATTGGAATTTTTAGCAAAGGCACAGTCGCTACCTATGCATTTTTAAGTGGTGGTTTGTGTTGTTCAATTATGTGGCCTTGTATTTTCTCTTTGTCAATCGCAGGATTGGGTAAGTATACCACACAAGGTTCAGCATTTTTGATCATGATGATCTTAGGTGGTGGTATCATTCCTCCGATTCAAGGAAAGTTGGCCGATTACCTGCAATCATCCAATGCAAATGCTGCAGGTTATGGCATCCACCAATCATATTGGGTTTGTTTACTTTGTTTTGCTTACCTCGTTTTCTTTGCAGTGGTTGTAAAAGGTATCCTACGCAAACAGGGTATCGATTATGAAACTGAAAAGTCAACCGGAAGCGGACATTAATTTTTCGAATAAAAATTGTTGTGTATGGCTACTACATCATCTGCAATGGAACCTCTTGCAATAGGAATTGATATCGGTGGAACAGGTACCAAGTTTGGTATTGTTGACCGCGTAGGGAATGTGTTGTTCTCTAGTGAAATGTCTACCCGCAAACATGCGGAAGTAGAACCGTTTATAGATGAGCTCTACAATCATCTCGCTGATCTCATTGCTAAAGCCGGAGGTGTGGGTCGCATGAAAGGAATTGGTGTGGGCGCCCCCAATGGTAACTACTACTCTGGTACGATTGAATATGCTCCCAATCTTCCCTGGAAAGGAATCATTCCTCTCGCTAAAATGATGGAAGATAAATTCAAGCTTCCCGTTACCCTCACCAACGATGCCAATGCTGCTGCCATTGGTGAAATGATGTATGGTGCTGCAAAAGGCATGAATGATTTTATCATGATCACATTAGGAACCGGTGTAGGTAGTGGTATTGTTGCCAATGGTAAACTCGTTTACGGACATGATGGCTTCGCGGGTGAACTCGGACATACCATCATCATCCCTGATGGACGTTTACACGAAGGCACGGGCAAAAAAGGTTCTTTGGAAAGTTATGCCTCAGCCACAGGTGTTCGTTTGACCACTTTGGAATTACTTGAAAAAAGTGATCAGCCGAGTTGGTTGCGTAATGTCCCCGTAGATGAGATCGATTCCAAAAAAGTATATGATGCAGCGATGGAAGGTGATGAACTTGCTAAATCCATCTTTGAATACACAGGAAAAATATTGGGTCTTGCACTCGCCAATTTTGTGATGTTCTCTAGTCCTGAAGCCATCGTACTCTTCGGTGGACTCACCAAAGCCGGTGACCTGATCTTAAAACCTACACGTGAAAGCATGGAAGAAAACCTGATTCAGGTATTTCAGAATAAAGTGAAAATATTGGTGAGTCATCTGAAAGAATCGGATGCTGCTATTTTAGGGGCTTCGGCGTTGGTGTGGGAGAAGAGTTAGCCGCAAGCGGCAAGCTTCAAGCTGCACGTCATGCCGACGTAAGGAGGCATCTCTCACCGCTTGGGTGTACGCTAATCGTTTTTTTTATTCATAACTGCTGGAGGTGGGAGACCTCTCCTAACGTCGAGGTGACGCACACGTCATGCCGACGTAAGGAGGCATCTCTCACCGCTGGAGGGTTAGAATAAAATAAATCACTCCAAAACAATCTCTTCCCAATTTTTATTCCCTTGTTCAATCAGCCAATGCTTCTTTTCCCTCCTCCATTTTTTAATTTCCTTCTCTCTGAAAATAGCATCTCTTAAGCTTGGCCACTCTTCAAAATAGACAAGAATTGTTACGGCATATTTTGAAGTAAAGCTATTGGGGAAATAATGATGCTTATGCTGCCAAACTCTCTTGTTGAGATCTGAGGTAACACCTATGTACACAACAGTTCTCGCGACATTCGTCATTAAGTATATGTATCCCTTTTTAGACATTCACGTTAAAAATAACACTTAGTACTACGTACTATTTGTAGTCTCAATCTGAGGTGAAGTTGGTGTGTTTATCGTTTTGTTTTTTGCACGCCTGTTGGAGGTGGGAGACCTCTCCTAACGTCGAGGTGACATAAGGTCGCTAGAAATTAAGCCCTTCGTCGCAGATCATCACTGCGTGATGAATGCTCCTCAGGGTGACAATAGGATCGATAAAATTAAGTGGAGAGGATTGGCAAAGCCAATCCTCTCCACTTTTTTAGTACTCAAACGATTGTCACCCTGAGGAGCCTCACGATCGCAGATCGTGTCGGCGACGAAGGGGCTGATCGTTTTGTTTTTTGCACACCTGCTGGAAGTGGGAGACCTTACCGATGCTTCGATCGGCATCCTTCGGACTCCTAACGTCGAGGTGACGCACGCGTCGGGGTGTCGGCACCGAAAGAACTTGTAGCTTGAAGCATGCAGCTTGCAGCTCAACCCTCACCGCATCTTCACCACAAACACCGCCGGCACTGCCCTTTGTCCTTCTTTATCACTCGGTTGAATGGTTGGTTTTCCGTTGATGAGGAGACAACTGCTTCCGCCGCCATCGAGGTTCAGGGCTTCGGTGCAGCCGATGTCTTTTAGCATTTGGGCGAGTTGTGTGAGGGTGGCACCTTCTGCTTTGCCGGGGAATCTTCCTTCTACGACTAAGAAGATGAGTTGTCCATCTGCAGTATAGCCCATGGCTGAACGGGGATGTTTATCATCAATGGCTTTACCTGCGAATTTGATCTCTTCATTATTGGTGATTTTGATGGCACCATTTTGTACGAGAACAGGTCCGCCACCAACAGCGGTTTGCATTTTCCATTTTTTGAAAGACCCTTTTTGCAACATGAAAGAGGCGGGATGATCTGCAACACTGTCTTTGAAAAAAGCAATGGGTTGTTGACTGGCATACGCATAACGTGCGGCAGTATCTGTATACAACCAGGCGATATCTGCTTTTCGTTTTTTATTGATACCGATGGCACTACCAAATGGATGGCGATACGTCAAAGTATCTTTTCCTCTGCCGGCGATACTGTGTTGCTGATAGGCCCATAGTTTTCCATTGTTGATGACTACATTCAGATTGCTGTTGCGTACAAATTCAAAGAAAGTGGTATTCATCACCAATAATGGACGTTGACCATCCTGTTCAAAGTATTGAGTGGGCGTATATCGTTTGCCATTACCGACGGCTGTGGTGAATGTGAGTTGTTGATCGCTTAAGTTGGCAGTAACGTAATAGGCGATATTGGGTTTACCGTCTAATAGTGTGGTGCTTTTATAGACATGTATGGAAGAAGGCAAGGGTTGATACAGACTATCTACATTGATCCATTGCATTTGTGCATGCAGCATCGTATTCATGCAAAACAGTACCAGGATCATCCACTTCATTTTTTTCATGATGCGATTTTAAGGGTGATAAATGTAATCTTAAATAAGAAACAAGAAATAAGGTTCAGAAGACTCCTTCGGAGAACAGGAAACAAGGAAGATACAAGAAGCAAGAAAATAGAAACAAGGTTTCTCACACCCAAAAAATACCCCGGAGGGGTAACAGACTGTAGAAAAACCAATAATTTTTGATTCCCCCCAACCCCGGAGGGGTTGCACATAGAGAATAGGCGGCTATGCCTACATAAGCGATCCTCTTTTATACAAAATCTTTGGCTTGTCACTAAAAATATTAGCCGATTTTTCATTTTGCTAAAATTGCTAAAAGAGATAAGGTCTAGACTAGGGTATCTATACGGTATCCCCTGAGTATCCCCTTTGTATCTCTAGGTTATCATAAGGTGGAGTGTACTATATCACCGGGAAAAGATGCCAGCTTTTATTTGCAATCATTATTCTAAGGGTAGTTTTATCGAATAAAAATCGAGGATCTTTTCTTTTTAGGGGATTGATATGGTTTGAAAAATACAAGTGCTGTATGGAGCTTAGAATGCGTTTTGATGTTTGGGTGTAGAAGGATAGCCCGCAGATTTTTTAAGATTTGTTATGATATGCGCTGATTAATATCATAACAAATCTTAAAAAATCTGCGGTTCATAACACCCCTCCTACCCATCATGTAAAGCTAAATCAGTACAATAGTGAAAACTGTAAAGCTGATACAGTACGATCTCAAAAAGTGTAAAGCTGTAGCCGTATGAAACAGGGACTATCAACGCACATCCTTCGAGGTTTCTTCGGGAATGCTCGAAGCCGCTTCGGGAATCCTTCGAGAAGTCTCGAAGCAGCATCGAAGAAATCTCGAAGCAAGACTGAAGGATATACTGCGATGGTACGGTCGATATCCGAAACATGTTCGAAACTTTTTCGAAGAAAAGATAGCGACATATAGAAAAAACACTATATTAGTATTCCCCCATCTTTTTTCCCCCCCATAGAGAAAATCGTATTGTTATTGATAGTGACCTTAATTGGTAAGACTATTAATGATTCGAATACTTATAAGGAAGCACATATTCGATTAACTACAATAAAATTTAATGAATTCAATAAAAAATGAAGCTTAAAATAGAGCTATATATACTATCCCTTTGGCTGCTTTTCTTTTTGCTTTTCGCAAATAAGATTGACTTGCCGATGTGCTTAGGAAAGAACTGTCAATTTATAGGAACATTAGAACTCTTGAAGAAAAATTGGATTCCTGCAATTTGTATTGTTGGTATGGGTTACGGTTTTTTTGCTTTTTGGAGATTCAAATACAGAGTAATTGAATCAAGTAAACAAGGACCCTGGAAAATTGAAGAAATTGAAAATATAAGTTTTGAAAACCTAGGGTTCTTGGCTACCTATATAATTCCACTTCTTTGTTTCGACTTAGATTTTCATCTTGACGAGGGAAGAAACGCATTTATGTTACTTCTCGTATTGGTCGCGATTGGCGCTGTTTACATTAAAGCAAATCTTTATTATACAAATCCAAGTTTGGCTCTAATGAATTTTAGAGTTTATAGGATTACCTATAAAGACCAAGATACTATCAAAAAGGCGATTGTTTTGTCAAGAGAAAAACTAATTGTTTCAGACAAAATCTTTGCAAGACACATTGATGAAAACGTATACTTCACCCAAAAGCCAATTTCATGAATAAACAAGAACTACAATCTGCAATTAGTTTTTTATTCGACCCCAATGCTATCTTAGGAATTGAGCTATATTTAGTTCTTGAAACAGATGAAGGTACAGTCTTAAGACTCGCTGACTTAGGTGATGGATCATTACCTGCAGAGGTACGTAACGGCTTTTTAGAGTATTTGAATGGAAGAACCAACTTGAATGAAGACGCTTTGGTAAAACCACTTTCCGAACTCGACCCTCTAAGAACAACAATTCATCATTACGATTTGGAAGGGATGCCAGATGGATTAGATATCATCAAATCTCCACTTGTTGCAGAAGAAACTGCGCTTTTCAACTTTCAAGTAGACAAACTTGATAAGGTTAAAGCCTTCTTAATCAAATTATCTTCAGTTGACCACCATGTTGTTTTGTATAAAAAACATTACCACTTAAATTTATTAAAGCAAGCAAAGGTTTTTTATTTCGTAAAAGACAATGAAAGGTTTGTCAAACCAAAAGAAGGAGTTCTAAAATTTTCGTTCTCAATTGATTTTATGAAAGTAGGCAATGAGATAATCGTATATGACATTAAATGCCTTGAAAGAGAATTTAAATTTGATAATATCATTATAAATAATGCTAAAAATAAGATGTTAGAAATTTCTGCTTTGAATTTTGTTGAGAATATTACAGAGCTTGAAGAATTTGCTGAAAACAAGATAGGAGCAAGAAAGATATTAAGTATAAAATCGAATTCACCTGTTCTTAAGTTACAATTTGACCAGATAAAATCCTTTGTAAAAAATCACCCCTATTTGAAAAAAAGATTAAAATTTAACGATACTGAATCAATGTTCCGATTTCACTCACAGATTTCAAAAAATTATTTTATCGACTTACTTAATGACAACTATCTAACTTCTGACTTGACTAGTATTTTTTATAAAACAAATGTAAAGGACGAAATGGCAGCAGAAGAAGATGAAGAGGTAAACTCATGATTCCCGATATAAAGTTTACAAGAATAATAGCCGATAATATAATAATTACCAACGTTTCATATTAATTTTTCACTAAAAAAAGCATACCCAATACTAAAAAGTTAATGAATTATTCTTCATAAACACTCGAAGACGGTGTTTATCTATATAACTTACCTTTACGAACTGAATTTACTATGGAACATGACTCAAAAACAATTAGAAGATTACCTCTGGGGAGCAGCTAATATTCTGCGTGGAATGATTGATGCGGCAGACTTCAAACAATATATTTTCCCTTTACTTTTTTTTAAACGGGTGAGTGACCTGTATGATGAAGAATTTCAATTGGCTTTGGAAGAAAGCGATGGAGATTTGGATTATGCATCTTTCGCCGAAAACCACCGTTTTCAAATACCCAAAGGTTGCCATTGGGAAGACGTAAGAAAGAAAACCGTTAACGTAGGCGAAGCCCTTGTAAAGGCTTTTAACGGAATTGAGAAAGCCAACTTTGAATTACTGCACGATGTGTTTGGCGATGCTCAATGGACCAACAAACGCAGGATGAGCGATGAAAAACTCCTTGACCTGATTGAGCATTTCAGCAAAATGAATTTGAGTGTAGCCAATGTGCCCCACGACATTATGGGCGAAGGCTACGAATACCTAATAAAGAAGTTTGCAGACGACAGCGGACATACTGCAGCCGAGTTTTACACCAACCGCACGGTGGTAAAACTGATGACGCAAATTACCGACCCTAAAAGCAATGAAAGCATTTATGACCCTACTTGCGGCAGTGGCGGTATTTTGCTGAGTGCCGCCTTACACCTAAAAGAACAAGGCAAGGAATACCGAACGCTGAAACTATACGGACAAGAACTGAATCTGATTACTTCTGCCATTGCCCGTATCAATATGTTTATGCACAATGTAGATGAGTTTTTGATTGTGCAGGGCGACACCTTAGATAGCCCACAGATATTGGAAAATGATGAACTGAAAAAGTTTGATGTGATAATGGCGAACCCGCCATACAGTGTAAAAAAGTGGAGCCAAAGCAAATGGATGAACGACCCTTTTGGACGCAATATTTGGGGAACGCCTCCGCAAGGTTGTGCCGACTATGCTTTTCAGCAGCATATTATGAAAAGCCTGAACCTCGAAACAGGCCGTTGTGTAGTGCTGTGGCCGCATGGCGTATTGTTCAGAGACAGCGAAGCCGAAATACGCAAACGCATGATTGAAGAAGATTATGTTGATGCCGTAATTGGTTTGGGCAAAAACCTGTTTTACAACAGCAGCATGGAAAGCTGTTTGCTGGTGTGCCGCATGAAAAAGCCCAAAGAGCGAAAAGGTAAAATTATTTTTATAGATGCCAAAGAAGAGCTACGCATAGAACGCACCAATGCCTGGCTGGAACCACAGCATATTAAAACGATAAGCGATGCTTATTGGAAATTTAAAGATGCCGATGGCTTTGCTAAAGTAGCTAACAACAAAGAAGTATTAGACAACAACGGCAACCTGAGCATACAACTCTATGTGAAGCAAGCTGCTAATACCATTGAATACAACACCGAAGAACTGATTGCAGCTGTAAAGACAGGGCAAAAGCAGATTAACTCTTCTTTGGAAAACTTATTTACTCAACTGAAAAATATAGGAATAGAAGCATGAAGTTGAGAAAGGAAAAATGGCGAACTGCTCCATTAGGTGAAATCTGTAAACTAGAATACGGAAATAATTTAACCGACAAAATGCGAAAAGGCGGTTCTGTTCCTGTGTATGGTTCAGCGGGTGTCGTTGGTTGGCACGATAAACCTTTGACAAATTCTCCAACATTGATTGTAGGAAGAAAAGGTTCAGTTGGCAATGTATTTTATTCTGAAATACCATGCTTTCCAATTGATACGACTTATTATGTTGAAGAAACAGTCTGCAAAGAAAATTTAAGATGGCTTGAATTGTTTTTAAGTAATTTCAATCTACGCCAACTGAATATGGCAACTGCTGTTCCTGGATTGAACAGAAATATTGCTCACCTAATCCAAATCCCCCTTCCCCCACTCGAAGAGCAAAAACAAATAGCGGCATTGTTTCAAAGCATAGAAACGGCTATGGAGCAGGTGGATGGGCAGGAGAAGAATTTGCTACAATTAAAACATAAATTGCTGAGAGATTTATTCAGCGATAAAAAAGAGTTTGGTAATCACTTAACAGCCAAAGATTTTGAAACGGTAAGGTTCGATAAAATTGCTATCAACATTTCAGAAAGAGTTGAACCAAAGAAAACTGAACTGACAACTTACGTTGGATTAGAACATTTAGATGCTGACAATTTGAAAATTGAACGAACAGGAACACCTGATGATGTAATTGGCACCAAACTTAAAATATACAAGGGCGACATCATTTTTGGTAAACGCAGAGCTTATTTACGTAAAGTGGCTGTTTCTCATTTTGATGGTATCGCTTCAGCGCACAGTATGATTTTAAGAGCCAACGAGAAGCATATTGAAAAAGATTTTCTGCCCTTCTTTATGCAAAGCAATACTTTTATGAATAGAGCTGCTCAAATTTCAGAAGGTTCACTTTCACCAACCATCAAAGTAAAAACACTGGCACAGCAGGAATTTATTCTGCCAAAAAAGGAAAAACAAAAAGAATTGGTTACACTATTCAAACAATTTGACGAAACAAGACAACAACTTAAACAGCAAAAATCTACCTTAAAGTTGTTGAAGCAGAAATTATTGAATGAGATATTGAGGTAAATATGTTTGATGAAACAAATAAATACAAGAACAATGGTCACTTCTTTTTCAAAAAAGGAGATATGCTTTCTGTGGCAAGTATAGATGTTCCCAATCTTCCGGGTGTTTATTACATTATAAAGTTGGTAAAAGAGAGAGTCGAATTGGTGTATATCGGCAAATCAGGCATAATAAACCAGAATGGTGAATTTAAAGATCAAATGCTGAAGGGAAGAATAAATAATAAATATGACGGCGTAAAACGGCAACAATATTTTGACCAAAAACTACAAGAAGAAAAGATTGAAGCACTAGATATTTATTGGTTTGTAACTTATGATGAAAAGCATAAAGATTTACCGGGTTATATTGAGGGCTTGTTATTGCAGCGTTTTTTTGAAGTGCATGGCAATCTTCCTCCTTGGAATAAAGAGTTTTAGTTTTATCTACTTGAATAATAACTAAATTTGAAACACGAATTTTAAGCAAATGAGCAAACTAAGAATAAAGAATTTCGGACCCATCAAAGAAGGATTTAAAGAATCCTTACCAGATGGTACGATTAATGAATGGTTGGATATAAAAAAGGTTACCGTGTTTATTGGTAATCAAGGCAGTGGCAAAAGCACTGTGGCAAAAGTAATCTCTACCTTAACCTGGATGGAGAAAGCATTAAGTCGTGGGGATGTCACAAAAGAAAATCTTTTAAATGAAGACTTATCTGAACATTTTGAATACCAAAGAATAGATGCGTATTTCCAAGACGATACTTTAATTGATTATAAAGGCGAGTTTGCACATATTATAATTTCAAAAAAATTAGAAAACTGCAAGATTAACTTTTCAAGGCAAAATCAACTCACTTTTTTACCTAAAATAATGTATGTCCCTGCTGAAAGAAACTTTCTTACAGTAGTAAGAGATGCTTATAATGTTACGAATTTACCAGCCACATTAAAGACTTTTGGAGAGGAGCTTAAAAAAAGTATGCTAGCCCTGCATGAGGGTATTTTAGATTTACCTATCGGTCAAGAAAAGTTAAAATACGACCACTATAAAGATAAAATTTCGTTACTGATTGGAAGTCTTGATTTACCAATATCAGAGGCTTCTAGCGGATATCAATCGTTTGTGCCTTTATATTCTGTATCTAAATATTTATGTGACGAGGTGAAAAAAAGCATTAATGATGATACAATAAGAATTTCAACAATAAACCGAACAATTAGAAGGAAAGAAGAAATTGAACTCATTAAATCCAATAGTAAGCTATCCAATTATGAAAGAGAAGCATTATTGAAAGAGGTGGATAAAAAATACTTTCCTTCCTGTTTTATAAATATTGTTGAAGAGCCAGAACAAAATCTGTTTCCTACTTCCCAACGTCAAATGTTGAATAGTTTATTGGGTTTTAATAACTTGAATGAGGGTAATAAGTTGATAATGACAACACATAGTCCTTATTTGATAAATTATTTAACATTGGCGGTGAAAGCAGAAATGGTAAAGAATAATCTTACCAACGATGATTCTAAAAATAAACTATCTAAAATTGTTCCATTGGAATCTACGTTAAGTGCTGCTGATTTAGTTATTTACGAATTAAATGTAGAGGACGGTTCGATTATGGTTTTGCCCCATTACAAAGGATTGCCATCTGATGAGAATTATTTAAATAGTGACCTTGAAGATTCAAATGAATTATTTGCTCAACTACAAGAAATTGAAAAAGGATGGCGATAGATTTTTTTCAGGCTGGATGCCAGACTAAAACGACTGAAGCAGTTTTTGGCATTTATGATGCCCCACCTGCAACTCTTTCATTTGCAAATTCAGATGATTGGAATGTGTGGGTTGATAATCCAAATGAAAAAGAGATTACACACACGGCAATTGACGATTGTTTGGGGATACCAGATACAGAAGGTGAAAGATGTGAGTCAATGATTACTTATGATGATGTAATTACATTCATAGAGTTGAAAGACAGAGATGGCGGAAGATGGGCAGGAAAAGCAAGAGACCAGCTAGTTAATACCATTACACTTTTCAAAAGAGACGCAAGTATTGCAACATATTCAAGGCATTATGGTCATATTGCAAATAAACAAAGGCCTAATTTTAAAGCGGGTGGCAAGAATTTTAGTCAGCAATTTGAGGATGAAACAGGCTTTATTCTTAGAGTAAGTGATGTTATTAAAATCGAGTGAATAAATGTCATTCAACGAACAAAATACCGTAGAGCATTTTATCATTCACCGACTTACAGGTGTGAACTTAAATACTGTGCTAGGAAATCTGGTAAAGGAAGATGGCGTAGAATATGAGGGTGGCGTAAAATGGAAATACATACAAGCTGATTTGTTGCAGCGTGACATTACTGAAGTGTTTGTTGAAAAGGAATTGAAAGAAGCCCTTTGCCGCCTCAATCCTGCTATTGCTGCCAATCCCGACAAAGCCGAAGAAGTTATCCATAAACTACGAGCCATTCTTATTACGGTTAACAATGTAGGTTTGGTAAGAGCCAATGAAGAATTTGCTAAATGGCTTCGCAATGAGGTTTCCTTGCCTATAGGTAAAAACAACGAACACGTTGCCATACGTTTGATTGACTTTGAAGAGTTGAAGAACAACAGTTTTGTACTATGCAATCAATTTAAACTAAGAGCCCGAGAGACCAAAATTCCTGACATTGTGATGTTCGTCAACGGAATTCCTTTGGTGGTAGGCGAAGCCAAAACCCCTGTGCGACCTGCTGTAACTTGGTTTGATGGTGCACATGACATCAATGTGGTGTATGAAAATTCCATTCCGCAATTGTTTGTTCCCAATGTGTTTTCATTCGCTACCGAAGGCAAAGAAATTTTCATTGGTGGTGTAAGAACGCCTTTAGAGTTTTGGGCTCCCTGGCGTATAGAAAATGATAAAGACGAATTAAGCCATTTTATTGGCTTGCAAGATGTTGCCAAACAATTAACGCATTTGCTGAAGCCATCAACGCTGCTTGACATTTTGCAGTATTACACGGTTTACGCTACCAACAGCAAAAAGAAAAAGATAAAAGTGGTTTGCCGCTATCAGCAATATGAAGGAGCAAATGCTATTGTAGAAAGGGTAAAAGAAGGAAGAATCAAAAAAGGATTGATTTGGCATTTTCAAGGTTCAGGAAAATCTTTATTAATGCTATTTGCAGCTCAAAAATTAAGAAAGCAGCAAGTCCTTCATAATCCAACAGTAATGATTGTGGTGGATAGAGTGGATTTGGATACACAAATCACCGCCACGTTCAACACAGCCGAAGTGCCTAACATGATTACTACCGATAGCATCAAGGAATTGCACAAGCTATTGGAACAAGACACACGGAAAATCATTATCACAATGGTTCACAAGTTCAAAGATGCTTATCCCGACATGAACAAGCGGGAAAACATTATTGTGATGGTGGACGAAGCCCACAGAACGCAAGAAGGTGATTTGGGCAGAAAAATGCGAAACGCTTTACCTAATGCATTTCTCTTTGGTTTAACAGGAACACCTATTAACAAAGCAGATAAAAACACTTTTTGGGCTTTTGGTGCTGAAGAAGATACAGAAGGCTACATGAGTCGTTATACGTTTCAAGACAGCATCAGAGATAATGCAACCTTGCCTTTGCACTTTGAGCCACGTTTGCCTAACTATCACATTGACAAAGAAGGTTTAGATATAGCTTTCAAAGAAATGGCAAATGACCTGAGCGAAGAAGACAGAAACAAACTGAGTCAGAAAGCTGCTAACATGGCAGTATTTTTAAAATCGCCCGAACGAGTTACAACTATTGTTGCCGACATTGTAGAACATTTCAAAGCTCACGTTGAACCCGAAGGATTAAAAGCGATGATTGTAACGCCTGACCGTTACGCATGTGTGCAATACAAAGAAGAATTAGACAAACTTATTAGCACCGAAGCCAGCGAAGTAGTAATCAGTTCATCTGCAAATGACGATTTTGATTTCAAGCAAAAGTGGGCAATGGACAAAGACAAACAAGAAAAGGTGGTGGAGAAATTCAATGATGCCGATTCGCCTTTGAAATTCCTGATTGTAACGGCAAAACTATTGACAGGTTTTGATGCACCCATTTTGCAAACCATGTATTTGGACAAGTCACTGAAAGACCATACACTTTTACAAGCCATTTGCAGAACCAACCGTTTATTCCCGAATAAAACATTCGGTAGAATTGTAGATTACTTTGGCGTATTTGACGATACAGCAAAAGCCCTTGCATTTGATGAAGAGAGCGTAAAATTGGTTATTACCAACTTACAAGAACTGAAAGACAAATTGCCTGAATGGATGGAAAAATGCTTAACCCATTTTGCAGGCGTGGACAGAACAATTTCAGGTTTTGAAGGATTATCAAAGGCACAAGACTGCATAAACACAAATGAAAAGCGTGATGCCTTTGCAAAAGATTTCAGCAGCTTGACAAAGTTGTGGGAAGCACTTTCACCAGACCCTGTTCTAAATCAATTTGAGAAAGATTATAAATGGTTGTCGCAGGTTTATACTTCTGTTAAACCATCATCAGACGACAACGGCAGATTGTTGTGGCATGCTTTGGGTGCTCAGACAACAGCGTTAATACACGAACACATACACGTTTCTGGTATCAATCACGACATGGACGAAATGATTTTGAATGCAGAAGTGATTGACGATTTGATGAATAAAAAAGACCCGAAGCAAGCAGAAAAGGTTTTAAAAATTCTTATCAGCCGACTAAACAAACACGGTAACAATCCAACATTCAAACGACTTAGTGAAAGACTCGAAGCTATACGTGATAAGGCAGAGAAAGGTCTTATAAGTTCCATTGACTTTATTAAAGAACTTTGCCAATTAGCAAAGGAGACACTTCAAGCAGAGAAAGGCTTTGAACCAGTTGAAGAACAAAAAAATGCTAAAGCTGCGTTGACAGAGTTGTTTTTAGAACTTAAAACAGACACGACCCCTGCTATAGTTGAACGCATAGTTAATGACATTGACGAAATAGTAAGAGTGGTTCGTTTTGACGGTTGGCAAAACTCTACAGTTGGCGAAAGAGAGGTAAAAAGGGAATTACGTAAAGTACTTTGGACAAAGTATCAAATTAAAGACGAAGACTTATTTAATAGAGCGTACGACTATATTAAGCAATATTACTAAGATAGCTTCCACATACTAGTCAACATTTGGAAAACTGCAAAACTTTCCAAATGTACCCTGCTAACCCAATGCCTTCTCCTCCATCCACTTCCCTCTCCCCCAACCTTTAATCACATGCTTCTCACTATGGTAAGAAGAGCGTACCAATGGGCCGCTTTCTACATAGTTGCAATGTGGAATGATGAAAACACCAAGTGATAGTTTAGTGTATTGGATGTAGTGGGTATCTTAAACGAAGAAAACGATTACACTAAAACCCGCAATAACTGAAAGCCAAACTAAAAAGGCAAACGATCAGTTGGTTAGTACCACTACCCAACTGACAACTTTTGGAACTTTCTAAAAGTCACCCCCAGCATTGATTCGTGTGGTAGAGATTTTGAGATCCAAATATTAAAAATGACCATGAGTAACTTCGTACCGAAGTTACTCATGGTTAATCAAGTCTCGAAATGTCCAGTTTTTTATATAATAAACTGGACAAATATACTATCTTTGCACTGCGATAAAAGAATGAAAACTACCGAATACATAGCACTTACAATAGATAGGCTCCCTAAGGGCTATGTATTCACCTATGCTGATTTTACTACCGAGGTGAATCGAAAGGAGGCAGTGATAAAAGCCCTGAATCGCATGGTGGGTTCAGGCAAGATTGCTAAACTGTCAAAAGGCAAATACTATAAACCAGAAACTACGCCTTTTGGCAATCTTCAGCCTAATCAGGCACAAGTAGTAAAAGACTTATTAGAAGAAAATGGAAAAATAACCGGCTATCTCACAGGTTACAGCATGTATAACCAATTGGGCTTAACCACACAAGTAAGCAATACCATACAAATCGGGAAAAATCAAATTCGCTCCAGCTTTACAAGAGAACGTTATACTATTGCTTTTATACAGCAAAGGAACACTATCACCAAAGAAAATATTCCTTTGCTGCAGTTACTGGATGCCATTCGATCTATCAAAAAAATACCTGATACCAATATAGAAGCATCCTGCAAACGACTTTTAGCCATTATCAAATCCTTAAACGACAAAGAGATCAATACCACGGTTCGCCTGGCTTTAAAATACCCCCCTGCTACAAGAGCTTTATTAGGTGCGTTGCTAGAACAATCACAACAAGGAAAAAAGACGGAACTACTTTTCAAATCATTGAACCCTATTACTACATATAAACTACCGGGTGCAGCAAAAGCATTATCCACTACCAAAAAATGGAACATTGTATGAAGTTGCACCACGACATAAAATTATTTTCTGACCTATTGAGGGCTGCATCAGATCACTTACACATTAAACTAGAATTTGTTGAAAAAGACTATTGGATAACATCAGTGTTGCTTCATTTAGCAAAAAGCAAATATGTTGACACCTCCGTATTTAAAGGTGGTACTTCGCTATCCAAAGGATACAACCTGATCGATCGATTTTCAGAGGATATAGATATTGCTATCATCAACGACAAAGGCAAAAAAGGTAATGAGATTAAAACGATCATCCGCTCAATTGAAAAAAATATCACTGCCGATTTAAAAGAACTACAAATAGAAGGAGTAACAAGCAAAGGTTCGAGATTTAGAAAATCTGTTTTTGAATATGCTACCACTCAAAAGGGTAATGCAAATAACAAATTGGTTATTGAAATAAACTCTTTTGCTAATCCTTTCCCTTACCAACGATTGACCATTCAGAGTATGGTATTTGATTTTTTGATGCAAACAAATAATGAAAACTACATTAAGCAATACAATCTCCAACCCTTTGAAATAAACGTATTGAACAAAGAACAAACGCTATTAGAAAAATTGGTTTCATTGATTCGATTTTCATTTCAGGAGAATACAGTTGTAAGTATTTCAGGAAAGATCAGACACTTTTATGATTTGTATTACTTGATGAAAAACCCTGAGTGTATTCAATTTGTAGCATCCAGTTCTTTTAAAGAAGAATTTAATGCTATTCTCAACCATGATAGAGAAATATTTGAAGAGCCAATAGGCTGGCAGCATAAATTGGTCGCTGAATCTCCCCTGGTAAATGATTTTCCGAACTTATGGAAACAACTTAAAGAAACCTACCAAACTGAACTATCCGCATTTGCATACAGACCCATACCCGATGAGAATGCCGTGGCTAAACTCTTTGAGGAGTTACTGAAGAGAATTAAATGAAATCTAAGAGAGGAAGTTAGGTGTTAGGTGCTAGGTACTAGGCTCTAGGTATTAGTAGTTTAGATGTACATTACTCACTACTGACTATTCACTACTCATTACTCACTACTCACTAAATTCACTAAAGCGCAGCCTTCTCCTCCATCCATTTATTCCTCCCCCAACCCTTAATCACATGTTTCTCACTATGGTAAGAAGAGCGTACCAATGGACCGCTTTCTACATAGTCGAAACCGAGGTCGTAGCCGATTTCGCGGAGTTCGGCGAATTCGTCGGGGTGTACGAAGCGTTGTACGGGTAGGTGTTTTTTGGTCGGTTGCAGGTATTGTCCGAGGGTGAGTACATCGCAACCTACATTCACTAGGTCTTTCATGCTTTGTACCACTTCTTCTTTGGTTTCACCAAGACCAAGCATCATACCTGTTTTGGTACGCATACCGCCTTCTTTGAGCATGCGTAATACATCCAGACTTCGATGGTATTTCGCCTGTACCCTTACCTGTCGGGTGAGACGTTCCACCGTTTCCATGTTATGGCTTACCACCTCGGGGGCTGCATCAATGATGCGCTGTACCTGATCAGCATTGCCCTTAAAATCGGGAATTAATGTTTCAAGGGTGGTATCGGGGTTGAGGTTTTTAACGGCTTTGATGGTATTGTACCAGATGATAGAGCCACCATCTTTCAGTTCATCACGATCCACACTGGTGAGTACGGCGTGTTTTACTTTCATCAGGTGAATGGCTTCAGCTACACGCTGGGGTTCATCCCAATCCACGGGTGCGGGTCTACCGGTAGCCACGGCACAGAAGCCACAGCTGCGGGTACATACATTGCCCAGGATCATGAAGGTGGCGGTGCCTTCACCCCAACACTCGCCCATATTCGGACAATTGCCACTCTCACAAATGGTATGCAGTTTATGGGTATCTACTAAACCACGAACGTGTTTATAGCTTTCTCCAATGGGTAATTTCACACGAAGCCAGGATGGCTTTTGTATCTTGGAACTGGTTGGATCTACTTTCGCAACTACTGGTAACTCTTGCATGTACGCCTCTTTTTAACGACAGTTTCCGACTTGGACTGCCTCTCACTATGAAACAACAAAAATAGGTCACTTTCGTTTACCAAAAGTGAGGGCGACATAGGCGTTGAAAAAGAATGATTTCTCCGGGTTCAGCAGTAAGATGGGCATTTTCTTGGAATAGTATTCTGCATTCAATCCCACCTCGAGGGCTGAGAGTACTTCATTGTATCGGCCATAATCAAAACGCAGCGCGGTTCTTACGTGTGCTCCGGGTACAAATTGCATTTCTCCAAAGCCTTTGGTGAGTCCGCCCCTGCCCAAGATAATGGTGGGGTCTAGGAAGAGATTATCGTTGTTATCGTATTTGATCTGCTCCTGCTGGTTGGTGGTGGGGTTCTGGATCTCGATATAGTAGGGTTTTAGTAAGCCTGCTGTTAATCCACCACCATAAATGGCAGAAACCGCTACCCCATTTTTATTGCCTTTACCACCAATCAAACGTTGTTCACCAAAACCGAGTTTCAGGTTGTAGAAATTATTGCGTTTGCCATAGATATAACTAGAAACGATGAGGAATCCACCGGAAGCACTGATGGTGGGTACTTTTTCTTCTTTGGGATGTTTGTGTTCACCCAATTCGATCCACCATAAACTGGTTTTATTGATGGTTTTGTATTTTCCTCTTTCATAGAACATACCCCATCCATCGGTATTGAATTTAAAACCGAATGCACCTTGTTTGTTATATACGAGGGCTCCTTCTTCTTCCTGTTTGATCATTTGATTGATCTTCTCCTTTCTCTCTGCCTTTTTCCTGGCTTTCTCCATTTGAGCGGGTGACTGTGTACGCTGCTGTGCAACAACAGCCATTGAACTCAGGAGACCAACAACGATGAATAGCTTCTTCACTTCCATTTGATTTGTTACTTGTAAATTTATGGCAAAATTGACGCAATGACTTCACAAATTATTTATAAAGGTGAATTACGTACCATCGCTACCCACTTACAGAGTGGCACCAGTATTGAAACCGATGCTCCTACTGATAACCAGGGTAAAGGTGAACGCTTCTCACCCACTGATCTTGTTGCCACAGCCTTGAGTGCCTGTATGGTTACTACCATGGCCATCAAAGCTCGCACCATGAACATTGATCTGGATGGCACTCGTGTGGATACCACCAAGATCATGTTAAGTGATCCCCGCAGAATCGGTAAGATCATTGCCCATGTTTATTTTCCATCCACCCTCCAACTCGACGACAAAACCAAAGAACTCCTAGAACGCACCGCCCGCACTTGCCCCGTGGAACGGAGTTTGCATCCGGAGATGGAGTTGGATATGGAATTCCATTGGAATTAAGCTGTGAGCTACGAGCTTCGAGCTATGAGCTTTTTCGTTCTGGTGATACACTCAGACTCAAGTAAAAAAGCTCGAAGCTCGTGGCTCATAGCTCGTAGCCTCCTCATGACTCATCCCCTCAACAATCTGTTGCCTACACTACAATCTAAACATCTTTTATTAACACAATATTGGGTGTGGAGTTCGAGGAGGGATTGTGTGTCGAGGGCGCTGTGGTTGGGGATGCCGGCGGATTTCCAGTAGCGGGTGATTTTGTTTTGTTCGGGTGCTAATTGATAGAGCCAGTGCAACACTTTTTCTTTTTGTTGCGTGTTGCCTTTTTCATGTCCGTATGCGAATAGAACAGGTACCACTACATTGATCATGAGATGCAGGTTCATTTGTTCTCCAACAAAACGTGGTTCTGTTGTTACGGAGTCATCAAAATTGAAATGAGTATTCCAATAGTGACTTGCCTTCACTTGGAATAAACGCATCACTTCTTCTGCAGTATTCAGTTGTCTGACAAGGTCAAATAGATGTTCGCGTTGATGCAATAACATCGCCAATTGTGCTAAGCGTATGGTGGGAAAAGAGGCTGGTCGCATGCGCATGAATACGGGACCTCCATCTACAGTATCCAATCCATATTTCTTTTTGAGGTGTTGATGATTGCGCAACAATGCTTTTGCATAGGGGTCTTTCAATCCGGTGTGTAATAAGTTGGTTTGTCCAAATAAGAGTGCTTCTGTTTCATCGAGGTGATGACGATGTCTTTTCAGTATGGCATAAGGAATAGATTTTGCGACTCGCTCAAAAAAAGCAGCATTCAATTTAGAACCAAACCCGGATGCGAGTTGCCAGAAGAATACTTCATCCCAATGCTGTTGGTTTTGTTGTAGCAACTGAATGATAAGTTGCGATTTTCTTTCGAGTCTTTCGATCATCAATCTTTCTTTCCAGGCAAACCATGTTAATTCATTCAATACGGGTAAATGATGATGACAAGCCACCGTGCTGATCGTTTGCATCATCGTGTGATAACGCTCCAGCAATAAAGTGGATATCCGATTTTCTAAAACAAGAACCGGAATATGTGCGGGTGTGGCGCCGTCATCTGTCCATACCACATGCAAGATCACATTGTTGTAATGGACATCGTTGGAGTGTTTGTGTCGATGCCAGTCGGAAGAGCGAATGTGCAATTCGATATGTCCGGCCCAGATCGTTTGCCCGATCTTAATCTTGGCTGCAGAAAAATCCGGTCCCTGATGGGTATTCAAAGTGCCGGGATGCAGGATCTGTAATGGCTCTCCGCTGGTGGTCAATAAATGTTGTTGATGAAAATATTGAAACTGCCAGATGTATTGTAACAAGCGTTCATTCATGATCAGTTTTTGCCTGAAAAATAAATGCGTCGCTATTGCGGTTTCTACCTGATTTAAGATGGAAGGCGTTCCAATAGTTGTACAACCCTGCTCACTGGCAATCCCATTACATTGTAGAAATCACCTTTGATGGAATGGATACCTACCACACCGATCCATTCCTGAATGGCATAGGCACCGGCTTTATCATAGGGTTGGTATTTATCGACATAGAAAATGATCTGTTCTTCCGTTAAGGGATGAAACACGACTTCTGTCACATCAGAGAATGCATGTTCTTCTCCTCCCTTCATCAACACCACTCCTGTGATGACTCGATGTGTTTGTCCGGATAAACGTTGCAGAATTTGAATGGCGTCGTTTCTATCCACCGGTTTTCCAATCACATCATTGTTCAATACTACAATCGTATCAGCCGCCAATATCCAACGTTGATCATCAGCAGACAATTGTTCACGAATGACCTTGGCTTTATTGCGTGCAATATGCACAGGTACTTCTTCCATCGTCATGCTTGCAGGAAAAGATTCATCGGTCGATTGAACAATCACTTCAAAAGGAATCTCAGCCCACTCGAGAAGCATTTTTCTGCGGGGGGATTGGGAAGCGAGGATGATGGGTTGGGGAGATTGGGGCATTGGGTCTTGGGTTTTGGCGGTTGGCAGTTGGCTTTTGGCTTTTGGCTAATGGCTAACGGCTAATAGCCAATAGCCAATATCTCTCCCCTCCTCACTCATACAATCGAAAGAACACCATCGACAATATTCCCGTTAGCATCACCAATTTAATGACGGTGCTAAGGCGATGGAAATCGGCGGGGGTGTGGGATTTGAATAAGCGGAAGAGTATCCAGATGAGGGGTGCGATGATGGCTATGAAGCAATATAAAGCGCTATGCCACCATCCCATCGGTAATACGTAGAACTGTAAGATGACAAGTGCTGCGATCAATACTACTAGCCATACCGCTACAAATAATTTAGCTGCATTCACGCCCCATACGATGGGTAATGTTTTACATCCATATCTTCTATCACCTTCAATATCTTCCATGTCTTTGACCACTTCTCTGATCAATGAGATCACAAATGCAAAAGAAGCATAGAGTATGGTGAGACGGAAGAAACGTACTTCTGAATGTCCGACAGAAAGCAAGTGTTTGATCTGTAATGGTTGTTTGGAGAAGAACAAGATCAGTAGTACCCAGGCTGTGAGCAATGATATCACCACATTACCTACCAACAATTGCTTTTTGAAATTGGTGGAATAAAACCATAACAATAAAATGCTTCCCATGTTTGCCAATACCAAATGCCAGTACAGTGAAACAGGTAATGCATACACAGTGAAGAACAATCCGAGCATACTCAGCAGCATGTGCCAGAAGATGACCCATCGTCTACTGATAATGGTATTCACCACTACTTTATCGGGCTTGTTCACTTGATCAATGTTCAGATCGAAATAATCGTTGATGATATTTCCTGCTGCTGCAATAAAAACAGAAGCAATGACAATGAACCAGAATTGCAACCTGGCAGAAGTTTCATCGGGACCATAAATGCGTTCATAAATACAGTACTCAAACAATAATTGTGTGAGTATGATGAACACCATATTGGGCCATCTGATGAGTCGTAAAAAAGCGGCGAGTAATTTCAAGAGAGAAAATTATAGCACAAGATAAGTAATGCAGAAAAAACAAATCGTTATTTCGATGCTACGCTGGTATCATCACCCCAATCATTGCGCAGTTTGAGTACTTTCTCGATCACATCACGTGCACATCCCATACCGCCTGATAAATGTGAGATATAGATCGATTTGTCTTTGATTTCCTGTGCGGCGTCTGCAGGACATGCGGGTAAGCCTGCTAATTGTATCACTTCCAGATCAGGAATATCATCACCCATGTACAATACTTCTTGCTTTGGAATCTGATGTTGTGCCAGATAATCGGCGAGAATTTGTTGTTTGTTGTGTGCCTTCATCCACACTTCTGTAACACCCAACTTATTCAAACGCTCTTTTACTTCCGGTGAATCTCCGCCGGAGATGATCAAAACACGGTATCCTCTTTTTACAGCAAGCTGTAAAGCATAGCCATCTTTGATGTTCATTTTTCTGGCCATGACACCGTTGGGTAATACTAACAGTGTTCCATCTGTTAGTACACCGTCTACATCGAAGACGAATGTGGTGATATGTTGAAAGGCGTTTAGCATGAATTCTTTGGGTTTAAATCATCGTTACTAAAGGCTAGCCTCCGTTTACTTTTTTGTCTTGACACAAAAAAGTAACAAAAAAGGTCAAGGCTCTAGAAAAAAAGCTACCCTTCAACAAGCTCAGGGTTACTCCACACTACGTAAATTTCTTAACGCTTTTTTTCTAAGGCCGGTAAATCGATCGATCTGACAGATTTTATTTTTGATTGTCTCTCCATTCGTACACCCATGCACTTTGGATCATCTCGAGATGTCCTTCATTGCTTTCTTCGCGCTTTCCTTCGAAATTAGGTATTTGAAGGATCCATTCCAGTAGATCCGTAAAACGTATGCGATAGATTTTACTTTCTGTAAAATCATCACCAAAACGTTCGTATAGTTTCATGGCAATATCTTCATGATCTGCCCAATGTATCGGAGGTTCAAAATGGCTCATGGTAACTTTAACTTTTAAGTGATTGTGTTATTTGAGTGTATCACACTGCAATAATCAATCATGTTTCGTTTCGATATTTTTTTCGCTCAGGCCTCCCGACCAAGTCGGGACCGTTCCACAAGGACTG
Organism: Brevundimonas vancanneytii; assembly: GCA_943368425.1. Lineage (GTDB taxonomy): Bacteria > Bacteroidota > Bacteroidia > Chitinophagales > Chitinophagaceae > Sediminibacterium > Sediminibacterium vancanneytii_A. The sequence continues at coordinate 189,892 of CALRLC020000001.1, read as the reverse complement.
TTTTAGAATGATCCCCTTTTATGCGGCCTCACCACTCACTATTCACTACTCACTATTGACCATTCACAATTCACCACTCACTATTCCCCCAAAAACTGCGTCTGATCCGGTAACGTCACTTCAACTTCACCTGATCCTTCTTGTAATACACACTGACATCCCAATCTGGAGTTCAGTCTGGGGTTGATGGCGCGATCGATGAAATCTTCTTCTTTATCGCTCAATTCTTCTAAATGCTCCATGCCTTTTTCAACATACAAGTGGCAGGTACTGCAAGCGCAAACTGCGCCACAGTTATGATGTAATTCGATACCATTATCCAGACAAACTTCCAATAAACTTTGATCAGGTTCAATACCTGTTAAAGTAACGGGCTCCAGTCCTTTCTGTTCAAATTTTACCTTAATAGTGTACATATCGGTTCCGTTTGGAGTGCAAAAGTATCTCAAAACAGTTTCTTATGGGCATCTAATCTGATTTTTAGGGCTAAATCATCGGTTTTCGCAACTCGCTACTGCGTATGACCGAATTTGTGTAGGATACTTTGGGTCATTTCATCATAGATTTTCAACAAAACCGGCTCATCCGCCAATAATGTCCGGTGTTTTTCGATCGTTATGCGGTCTCCCCTGAATGCCGGTCCGGCTTGTACATTTTGAGGATGATGGGTTTTGATTTGGTTGATGCCGCCTTCTATCAATGGATAAAACCAGGAGAAATCGATCGACTGTTCCTTGCTATAATCAGCTGCCAGGTGGTATAAATGATTGGTGAAATTGGATGTGATGGCAGCGATCAGATGCATTTTTAATCGCTTGGCATCATCAGCCTCGTGTACTTGATCGGATATACTATTGGCTAGTTCACTAATGATTTTTAATGACTGTTCATTGTTGGCATCCATCATGATCGCACAAGGGCCTAAGGTTGGCATATTACTGCGGATCATTTTCATCGGCCATAACACACCATAATTCTCCGCAGCACCATTCAATACATTTTTTGACACTGTACCTGCAGCATGTACCAGTACTCCCTTTTTGATGGTGAGTTGTTGCGCAACTTCCTGAATGGATCGATCACTGACCGACAATAAATAGAGGTCAGCTTCTTGCGGTAATGCATCAAGTTGTTCAATAACAACTGCCCCTAATTCATCCGCCAATAGACGGGCTTTTTCAGGATGCCTGTTCCAGATGGCTTTGATGGTATGTCCGGCTTGTTTACAAGTTCTTCCCAATACCGTTCCTACATTACCTGCCCCTATCAATATGACGTCCATATCTTTATATTATGGAAATGAAATTAGCACAAAGAGTTGTGATCGGCTACTATAAAACCAAACTACGTACCATCGGTATGGTCTCTCCGCGTATGGCTGCGGAGCAGGCTTTTAAAATATTCTGTACACCCTATACCAAAGGTGTGCATCAAAAACAGCCTCCTATTTTTCACAAAGCCCAAGCCAAGCGCTGGTCGTTTGAAGAAAATGAAATCAAAGGTTTTCATTGGATACCCGAAAAGCCGAATGGACAAAAAGCATTGGTGGTTCATGGCTTCAGTAGTTATGGTTACAAATTCGAAAAATATGTGCAGCCTCTCTTATCTGCCGGTTTTGAAGTTTTCCTGTTCGATGCACCCGCGCATGGATTGAGTGAAGGCAAGATCATCAATGCATTGATCTATAAAAGATTTTTAGCTGCGATTGATCAACAGTTCGGACAAATGGATGCTTTTATTGCCCATTCATTGGGTGGACTTGCTACGTCTCTGTTGGCGGAAGAAGTACAGGGAAAAAGAAAACTGGTATTGATTGCTCCTGCCACTGAAACAAGAACTGCGGTGAATGGATTTTATAAGATGTTTAAAATCAAAGAAGAGGTGCAACAGGAATTTGAATTAATGATTGAACGCATGGCCGGCAAAACGATGGATTATTTTTCAGTTACAAGAGTGATGCGAAATATTCAGTTTCCTGTTTTATGGATCCATGATCAACATGATCGTATTTGTCCGTATGCGGATACTTTGCCTGTTCAAAAAGAGAACCATTCACATGTTCGTTTTTACATTACTGAAGGATTGGGGCACAATAAAATCTATCGGGATCAGCAGGTGATTAAAAAAGTTGTTGGTTTTTTAACAGAGGAATAGATTGTAATCGGGATACTCAGTGTAACGTGATTGATGGGCCGCAGATTTTTTATGATTATTATGATTTTCGCTGATAAAACAACAAATCATAACAAATCATAACAAATCTGCGTTCCATACTCCTACTTCATCATTCATTATCAGCAGGTAAATACAGATATTTACCTCCCGAAAATCAGGAAGAAACACTCAGTACTACCTCCTGATTTTGTGCACATTTTTTGTGTTTTCGTGGTTTCACCTAATATTGCAGGGTAGCAAAGCCCAATTTGATACCATATATATAGGTATGAAATAGGCGGATTTACCTACGAATGATGACAAATTAAAGTCTGCCTAAAGGCAGAAACGGAACTGTACATGGCAAAGAATTTATTGATCGTTGAGTCCCCGGCAAAGGCCAAAACCATTGAAAAAATCCTCGGATCTGATTTCGAGGTAAAAAGCTGTTATGGCCATATCCGGGATCTGGAAAAGGATGATATGGGCATTGATGTCAACAATCAATACCAACCCCGTTATATCGTACCGGAGGATAAAGAGCGCGTGGTGAAGGAATTACGTCAACTGGCCAAAAAAGCAGATGAAGTATGGCTGGCATCGGATGAGGACCGTGAAGGAGAAAGTATCAGCTGGCACTTGGCAGAAGTGCTCGGATTAGACCCAAAAACAACTAAACGTATTGTTTTCCATGAGATCACTGCCCCTGCTATCAAAAAAGCGGTGGCGCAGCCTCGTCTCATCAATATGGACCTGGTAAATGCACAACAGGCCCGCAGAATTCTGGATAGATTGGTAGGTTTTGAATTAAGTCCGGTATTATGGCGTAAGATCGGTATGCAGCGAAGCCTTAGTGCCGGTCGCGTACAGAGTGTGGCGGTGAGATTGATTGTTGAACGTGAAAGAGAGATCAATCATTTTGTACCTGAGAGTAGTTATAAAATTGAAGCGCATTTTGCTGCGAAAGATATCAATCAGCGTGATGTGGTGTTCAAAGCAGATGGCCCATCTAAGATCAGCACCCAACAAACAGCTTCTGAATTTTTGAAGAGTTGTAAGAATGCGGATTATAAAGTGATTGATGTTACGGTGAAACCCGCTAAACGCACTCCTGCCGCTCCTTTCACTACTTCTACCCTACAACAGGAAGCATCACGTAAACTGGGTTATGGTGTGAGTAAGACCATGTTGTTAGCGCAGAAACTGTATGAAAGCGGTAAGATCACTTATATGCGTACAGATAGTATCAATTTGAGTGATACTGCCATGGCTGATATCAGAAAAGAAGTGGAAAGCAGTTATGGTGATGAGTACTATCAGCCTCGTAAATACAAAAACAAAAATGAGAGTGCGCAGGAAGCTCACGAAGCCATCCGCCCTACTTACATGAATAACAGAACGGTGGCTGATGAAGACACGCGCAGACTCTATGAACTCATCTGGCGCAGAACCATCGCTTCTCAAATGAGCGATGCTGAGTTTGAAAAAACCGTTGCTAAAATTTCCATCTCCACCAATAATGATACACTAAGTGCTACCGGTGAAGTGATGAAATTTGATGGCTTCCTGAAAGTATACCTCGAAGGAAAAGACGATGAAGATGAAGATGATACTGAAGGTATCCTTCCCCCATTGGCGGCCGGACAAGCCCTCAACTTCCGCGAGATGACGGCTACAGAGAAGTTTACACGCCCTGCACCTAGATATACAGAAGCATCTTTGGTTAAGAAGTTGGAAGAACTGGGTATCGGTCGACCTTCTACTTATGCGCCTACCATTTCTACCATCATCAAAAGAAATTATGTAGAGAAGCGCGATAAAGATGGTGTGAAGAGAGAAGTGAATGTATTACGTCTTACGCAACAACAGGAACTAGAAAAAGAAATTCTCACTGAAAATACAGGCGCAGAAAAAGGAAAACTGTTCCCTACTGATTTGGGTATGGTGGTAACAGATTTCCTAAAGCAACATTTCGGTAAAGTGATGGACTTTGGTTTCACTGCCCGTATTGAACAAGAGTTTGATGAGATCGCTGCCGGCAAAACACGCTGGAGCAGCATGATCGATACTTTTTATAAACCATTCCACGAGAACATTGAGCATACACTTGAGAATGCAGAACGTGCCAAGGGTGAAAGGGAATTGGGTGTGGATGAAGAGAGCGGTAAAAAAGTAATTGCGAGAATGGGTCGTTATGGTCCGATGGTGCAGATAGGTCATGCGGAGGACGAAGAGAAGCCTCGCTTCGCTAAACTGAAAGCTAATCAGAGCATTGAGACCATTACCTATGAAGAGGCAATGGAACTGTTCTCTTTACCTCGTGTATTGGGCACCTATGAAGACCAGGAGTTATCTGTGAATGTGGGACGTTTTGGTCCTTATATCAAGTTGGGTGATCAATTCATCTCTATTCCTAAAGGTGAAGATCTTCATACCATAGAACTGGATCGTGCGATTGAATTACTGAAAGAAAAGCAACAAGCGGATGCTCCTGTTGCATTCTATCATGAACTGCCTGTTACCAAAGGCAAAGGACGTTTTGGTCCTTTCATTAAATGGAATGATATGTTCATCAACATTCCAAGGGCGTATGATTTTGATAACCTCACGCAGGAAAATATCAATGAATTGATCGAGAAGAAAATGGAGAAAGAAGCCAATCGCTTCATTCAACAATGGCCTGCTGAAAAGATCAGTATTGAAAATGGTCGTTGGGGTCCATTTATCCGCTTCAATAAAAAGATGTTGAAGATGGGCCGTAAAGCCAATGGCGAAAAATACACTGCCGAAGAGCTTGCCACCATCGAAATAGAACCCATCAAACAAATGATCGAAGCTCAAGTACCAAATGCTTTTGCCAAGAAAGCGGCGAGGAAAGCAGTTAAGAAGGCTGCGACGAAGAAAGTGGCGAAGAAGAAGTAGGTGCTGGGTGCTGGGTGCTGGGTGCTGGGTGCTGGGTGCTGGGTAAAAAGAAAAGAGAGGAGTACATCATTTATTGTGCTCCTCTCTTTTTTATTTCGGATACAGAAAAGATTTCTAATCAAAACCAACACACCTGATGCCTAGTACCTAGTACCACCTACGGTCGTCCCATCTGACGCAGAAACCTAACGTGTGCTACCACTGCTTTACGCATGGTGGGGTATTCGATGTATTGTAGTTGGTACTCTCTGCATACGTTACGAACGATCTCGCTGATAGCGGGATAGTGTACGTGTGATATTTTAGGGAATAAATGATGTTCGATCTGGAAATTCAATCCACCTACCAACCAGCTTACCAGTTTATTCTTGGTAGCAAAATTGGCAGTGGTTTTAATTTGGTGGGCTGCAAATTCATCCGGTAATTTATTGGTATCAATATCTGCAACAGGGAATTCAGTATGTTCTACTGTGTGGGCCAATTGGAAGACGATACTCAATACAAAACCTGCGAAGAAACTCATGATGATAAAACCGATCATCCAGTACAACCATCCAACCGTTACAATCGGAAGTACGATGAATACAATGGCATGATAGACTTTCACACTCCAGAACTCTACGTGATCATTCCAGCTCATTTTTTTCAAAGGAACAGAACCGATCTTACGGGAGAAATATTTTTTGTAATCAGCAAAGAAAATCCAGAATACATACAAGAGCATGTATAAGATCCAGAAATACACATGCTGAAACTTGTGCACTTTATAATGTTTTTGTGTAGGTGCCATACGCATGAGGATACCTACTTCGATATCATCATCAACACCATCTACATTGGTGAAGCTATGGTGAATCATGTTATGCTTCATATTCCACATAAAGTGATTAGCACCTAACATACTAATGGAAGAAGCCGCAATGCGATTCACCCACTTGTTGGTACTGAAACTACCATGACTACCATCATGCATCACATTGAAGCCGATAGCAGCTACGAGTCCACCTAATATGATACACTCTAGTATAGCTAAATACCATACAGGAGTCATTAATAACAGATGTAAATACACAAGTACAAAAGCGATGACCATGGTGATAGCTTTTGTAAAAAGCTTAGGTGTTCCGGTTGCCGGTATACCTCTCTCATCAAAATACTGCTGAACTCTTTTCTTTAACTCTGTGTGAAGCGATTGTTTAACCGAGGGAAATTTGGGTGTAGTGACCTGTGACATGAGAATACTAAAAAATGATAATCAACAAAATAACACTAATTCTCTTACACTTCACTGTTAAAACGTGTTTTTTACCAAACTGTGGCAATGAACGATGAAATGTTGCCAATATTATTCGACAAATAACTGATATTTCCACAGGTACTGAATAACTTGTTATTGACAAATACAGGGATTTTAATTTAGTTTGATATATAAAGGATAGGAATAGTACCACAGCTATGCAGGAAACAAAGGAAATACACGCATTATTCACCTTAATAGACGACCCGGATGAGGAAGTCTACTCTACCATCTCTGAGAAAATCGTTGAATATGGCAAGGGTATTATCCCCAATCTGGAACATTTATGGGAAACAACACCCAGTGAAGATGTTCAGGAAAGAATTGAGATGATCATTCACAAACTTCATTTCACAGATCTGTGCAATGATTTTACAGAATGGAAGAACAGTGCCTACCACGATCTTCTTTTTGGCGCTTTACTGGTTTCTAAGTTTCAATATCCTGAACTACAAACCAGTCCTGTTTTAGAAGAGATTGAAAAAATCAGAAGAAATATCTGGTTAGAGTTGAATAGTTTTCTCACGCCGCTTGAACAAGCCAATGTGCTTTCCAGTATTTTATACAACTATTGTAATCTGAAAGGTTCTGAGATCAATTATGAAAAACCGGACGAATTCTTTTTACACAAAGTTTTAGAAAGCAAAAAAGGTAATACACTTTCCAATGGATTGATCTATCAGATACTTTGTGATCAGTTAGATATCAATGCCAGGATCATCAATATACCTAAGCAATGCATCATTGCATTTTTTCATTCTGATTTTGATCCGGCCATACATCCGGGACATCCGCAAGAGAAAATTCATTTCTATGTAGATGCTACTTCCGGACAAGCGTTCTCTCATGCAGATATTGAGAGTTATTTCAAAAGAATATCTGTACCTCCTGTTGCTTCTTATTTCAAGCCACAATCGCACAAGCGACTCATTCAGCAACTCATTGAAGAAGTAGCCAAATGTTTTGACAGCCCTGTGAATGCGTATAAGCATGCAGAGTTATTGCAGTTGGCGGGGTTGTTAGAGGAGTAGGTGCTGGGTGCTGGGTGCTGGGTGCTAGGTGCTAGGTGCTAGGTGCTAGGTGCTAGGTGCTAGGTGCTAGGTGCTAGGTGCTAGGTGCTAGGTGCTAGGTGCTAGGTGCAAAAACTTCTGATTTTTTGACTTATTGTGTTCGATGTCAAAATAATTTTCATTTTTTTCTTAGCTGAAAAAATATTTGAACAACCTAATACCTAATACCTAATACCTAATACCTAGCACCTAGTACCTAGTACCCCTCATCCCAACACCGCTTCCAAACTAATCGCCATGTTGTATGCTTTGCTGACGGGGCAATTGGCTTTCGCATCTGCGGCGCATTCTTGAAATTTTTCTGATGAGATGCCGGGCACTTTAGCCGTGAGATGCAAATGAGAGGAAGTGATCACACCATCTTCCAATGTTATCGTGCATTGTGTTTCCAAAGACTCTGGTGTAAAGCCTGCTGCGCCTAATACAAAACTTAATTTCATCGTAAAACATCCGGCATGTGCTGCTGCCATCAGTTCTTCCGGATTTGTACCCACTCCTTCTGCGAATCTGGAGTTGAAAGAATATTGTGTTTTGTTCAAGGTAGTACTTTGGGTGGTCAGATGTCCATTACCTTCTTTACCTGAACCATTCCACACGGCTGTTGCTTGACGTTTCATGATGATTATTTTTTAGATTTGAAAAAATTGTTTTGTATGATCAGTTGGGCCGATTTTGAAAAAATAGAAATACGCAGCGGAACGATTCTTGAAGTTACTGATTTTCCCAAAGCCAAAAAGCCGGCATATCAGCTAAAGATCGACTTTGGTCCGTTGGGTATCAAACAATCTTCTGCGCAAATCACACATCATTATTCGGCTGCAGAGCTCGTGGGTAAACAAATTGTGGCAGTGGTCAATTTCCCGCCCAAACAGATCGCTAATTTTTTCAGTGAGTGTTTGGTATTGGGTGTTTATGATCAGCAAAATCAAGTCGTATTACTTCAACCAGAGCGTAAAGTAGACAATGGCCAATTGATCGGTTAATCTCTATTTCAAAAGGATTTGTATATTGTAATACAGAATCGATCTCCCCCAAACCTATAAAAATGAGTGAACTCCATTATACTTATTATGAAAGTCCGGTTGGCTTACTCAAAATTGGCGGTACGGATCAATACATTGGTGAATTAAGTTTTGTGGATAATCCGGATCAGCTCACACATGGAGAACCAGGTATCAGTGAGATCATGCATCAGTGTACTGAAGAACTGATTGAATTTTTTCATGGCAGTAGAAAACAATTTACCATCCCTGTTCATCAAGAAGGTACCGAGTTCCAGAAAAGGGTATGGAGTGAACTAACAGAGATTCCTTATGGGAAGACCATCAGTTACATGGACATGGCCAAACGCTTAGGCGATCCTAAAGTAATCAGAGCGGCAGCCAGTGCAAATGGTAGAAACAATATTGCGATCATCGTTCCCTGTCACCGGGTCATCGGCAGCGATCGTTCCCTCGTAGGATACTCCGGTGGTATGTGGCGAAAGAAATGGTTGCTGCAACATGAGTTTAAGATCACGCATGGGGTGCAGACTTTGTTTTGAGGGGGCGGGTGCTGGGTGCTAGGTACTAGGTACTAGGTGATCGGGGGATATTCTTCACCATGGACTATGGACCATAAGCTATCAACTATACGCTATTTCATATCCTCGCTTGTAAAACTCAATGGCAATAAACTTCCTGCTTGGGGTATTACGTAGACATTACCCTCTAGACCTGATAGGATCAGTCTGATTGGATTTTTTACTCGTATTTCGTATTCATGTAAACTCTGCCTGCAAATTCCACAAGGTGAAATGGGATGATTGCTTTTGCCCTTTGTGTTGTTATAGCTGATGGCTATGGATTCAATGGCCACTCCGGGGTGTAGGGTAGCTGCTGCAGACAATAATACCCTCTCTGCACAGATTCCTACGGGGAAACTAGCATTCTCCTGGTTGGTACCTATCACCAATGCGCCATTGGCTAACCTTGCCACAGCACCTACTTTAAATGCCGAATAAGGCGCATAAGCCTTACTTGTTACTTCTCTCGCTTGATTCAACAATGATGCATCTTCCTGTTTCAACGCACTTGCATCAGCATACACTTCATAATCTAATTTGTACTGTTGATGATTCATAAAAACTCATTTAGACAAAAAAGTCCTCAAAGCTTACGCCATGAGGACCCTTTCGGTGATGGAAGTTACGAAAAAAGTAAATTATAAAATCGTTAAAACGTTTGGGGGCTGCAAGCAGCAAGCTACAAGCTACAAGCCGCAAGCTGCAAGAAATATTTACTTGAAGCTTGCGGCTTGCAGCTTGCAGCTTAAATTATTTAATGCTCTTCATCAACCTTTTCCATCTCGGCCCTTTATCCCAACTGAACCAGATCAAGGATGCTTTTCCTACGATATGTGTTTCGGGAACAAAACCCCAATAACGGCTATCCTGGCTGCGATGACGGTTATCGCCCATCATCCAGTAATAATTATATTTTGTAACGTAAGTGTTGGTCTTTTTTCCGTTGATGATGAATTGTCCATCTTTCTCTTCAAGTGTATTGCCTTCATAAGTGGCAATCAATCTTCGATACAATGAAATGTTTTGTTGGTTTAACAACAATGTATCTCCTTTTGCAGGTACACGTAATGGACCATAATTATCGATACTCCATGGATAATTCGCTTCATCTGCCGGAAAAGTCATTCCGATATAATTCTCTGTATAAGGAGAGTCGGATACGAAGTTCGGTAGCTTTCTTAGTTTCGCTAATTCTTCCGGTGTTACATTGAATTTATAGCTACTGTCACTCATCATTTCAAGTTGTTCTTTGGTATCGTCCAGATCAATTCCTAATTCTTCTTTTAAGAAATCAATGTCGTAAGGTTTTTTATTGGTCACCACAACATGCTCAGTTTGTGAGCCACCCGGAACCATGGCTGGTTCTCCATTGACATACAATTGTCCGTTACGAATATGCAACACATCTCCTCCAACCGCAACACAACGTTTGATGTAGTTATCGGTCTTGTCCATCGGATGAACGATGATCGGATACTCAGGACTCGCAAATAATTCTTGTCTGTTGCCCTTAAATGTAAATCTCAACACATCGTAGTATGTGACTTTGCTTCCAAATTCAGGTCTGTTGATGATGGTATCACCTGCAGGGAAGTTGAACACTACCACATCATTTCTTTTTACTTCTGTGAATGCAGGAAGTCTTTTATAAGGAATCTGTATCCATTTCAGGTAAGAAGGTGTGGTCTGTGAAAAAGGCATGGTGTTGTGTACGAAAGGAAATGACAATGGTGTTTGTGGTATCCTTGCGCCATAACTCATCTTATTCACGAATAAGAAGTCATTCACCAATAAGGTCTTCTCCATACTTTCTGTAGGAATCACATAAGCTTCAAAAACGAAAGTGCGAATGATGGTGGCTGCAACCACTGCAAATACACCTGCATCCACCCACTCTCTTGAACCCGGCTTCTTGTAAGACTTGAATGCTTCTGAGCCCACCCATTTTTCATCTTTGGAAAAACCGAGATAAGGGAAATAGATAAATGGTAATAAGACCGTAGCGGTATGATGAATGAGATTGAAACGCTTAAAATGCATCACGAAGATGATAGTGATCCAAATGGTGATGAATTGTCCGGCAATCGGAATCAATTGTAACCAAAACCAGTATTTACGGATATGACATTTCTCAACGATCTGCCAGGTGTTATAAAAAGGAATCAAAGCTTTCCATGGTTCAATACCTGCTTTTTTGAACATTCCCCACATACCTACGTGCCATCCAATAATTCCTATGATGAATAGAATTAAACCCATATTTTCTTTTTTGGTAGAAACAAAAATATCCTTTTCAGACACAATTAGAAGCAAACAGATTAAAACTTTTGCTAAAACAGAGGATTTCCTGTTGAATGACGTATTTTTATAAGCCCTGAGCGATATCAGACCTCCAAATCTTATCCATGAATCATTTTACGATCAAAGACATCGAGAATCTGAGCGGGATCAAGGCCCATACCTTGCGTATTTGGGAGCAGCGATACCAGTTGTTCATCCCAAAGAGAAAAGAAAGCAAGCATCGGTATTACGATAATGAAGACCTAAAGCATATCCTCCGCATTTCTCAGTTGTACCACAATGGCGTTAAGATTTCAAAGATCGCTCAACTACCCGCTTCCTCTATCCGATCCATGGCCATGGAACAGCCTTTGGGCAAACAAAACATGGATGGCTATATTCATCGTCTCATTGAAGCTTCCATTGATTTTGATGAAGATCGTTTTGAAGCGTTGTTCGAACAATCACTCCAACAATTCGGATTAGAAGTTACCATTATTGATGTGATGTATGCTTTCCTGGAAAGAATTGGCTTACTGTGGTTAACAGATCATGTTATCCCGGCGCAAGAACATTTCGCTAGTAATATCATCAAAAGAAAGATTATTTCTGCCTTGGATGCATTGAAGACCAAGCCCTCTCCTAGTTCTGAATCTTATGTAATCTTTGCGCCTGAAGGAGAACAGCATGAAATTCCGTTATTGCTGAATCATTACCTGATGAAAGCAAGTGGTAAGAAATGTATTTATATGGGGGTAGACGTTCCTTTTACTGATCTTGAAACTTATGTAAGAATCAAAAGCCCTAAATATTTATTCTTTCATGCCATTACGAATCTCTACGAAGAAACAATTGATGACCTGCTTAAAAAATTAAAACAAAAATTCAATCAGCAAGAGATCATCATGTCTGGCCCACTTACCAAGGAAGTTACTCAAAGTATTCCCGGAGTTATACTGTTGAAGTCTATGACGGAGATGTTGGAGTTTGTGAAGAGGTGCTAGGTGCTAGGTGCTAGGTGCTAGGTGCTAGGTGCTAGGTGCTAGGTGCTAGGTGCTAGGTGCTAGGTGAAAACTTTTGACTGATTTAGTTTATTGTATGTACAGTATTTTTTATCCAACATCTGATATCAGACATCTGACATCTACCATAAGCTATCCCGCATTCGCTATCTGCTATCACACATACGCACTTACATCCGCTGCTGTGATTTCTTTTCCTGATAAGATCACGAGCCTTTCTACCACATTTCTGAGTTCACGGATATTACCTGTCCAATCATGGGTTTTAAGTGTTTCCAATGCTTTTTTATCAATCCCTTTTTTGGCTTGTCCATACTCACCCGCGATATCATCCAGAAATTTATCAACGAGTAATGGTATATCATCTCTGCGTTCATTAAGAGAAGGTACATGAATCAGTATCACACCCAAACGATGATAGAGGTCTAAGCGGAAATTTTTTTCTTCTACCTCTTTCAAAAGGTCTTTATTGGTGGCTGCTACTACACGTACATCCACCGAAATTTCTTTATCGCCTCCTACCCTTGTGATCTTTCCTTCTTGCAAGGCTCTTAGCACTTTGGCTTGCGCACTTAAACTCATGTCGCCTATTTCATCCAGGAACAAAGTACCACCACTGGCTTGTTCAAACTTACCAATGCGTTGTTTGATGGCTGAAGTGAATGCCCCTTTTTCATGTCCGAATAATTCACTTTCGATCAATTCACCGGGAATAGCTGCACAGTTGACTTCTACCAATGGACCCGAAGCACGATTGCTTTTTTCATGAAGCCATCTGGCTACCAGTTCCTTCCCGCTACCATTACCTCCTGTTACCAATACACGTGCATCGGTTGGTGCTACTTTATCGATGGTTTCTTTGATACGAAGAATGGCTTCACTCTCACCAATGATCTCCTGCACTTTGGAAACTTTGCGCTTGAGTACTTTTGTTTCTTGTACCAAAGTGGTTTTATCCATTGCATTGCGAATGGTGATGAGTAAGCGATTGAGATCAGGTGGTTTGGAGATATAATCGAATGCACCTTTTTTCACAGCATCCACGGCTGTTTCAATATTGCCATGTCCACTGATCATGATCACAGGAGTATCTGTTCCTGCCTCGGTAACTTTCTGAAGGAATTCAATCCCATCCAGCCTGGGCATTTTAATGTCACATAAGACCACATCAAAAGTGCCTGCCTGGAATTTTTTCAATCCCTCTTCCCCATCTGCAGCTTCTTCTACTTTGAATCCTTCATTAGAGAGAATATCCTTTAATACATTGCGGATGGCTCTTTCATCGTCTATGATCAATATTGCCGGCATAGAAACAGTTTTTGCTAAGTTAATCAATCGTTGTCAGCGTAATCCAAAATTCATGCCGAAGGTAAGATTCCTCGATGCTGCTGCATTGTAATACCTTCTTCCTACTGCATTGATATCATTACCCAAACTATATACTTGATTCAATCCATTGTCGATGCTCAAGAATAACTCAAATCCTTTTTTGCGATAGCCTGTTCTGCCTTGTAATAATTGGTAGGGATTTGCACGTGCATCATTGGCATCATTCAAAGAAATGGCTGCAGTAGCATTGATCGATGTGTGTAAGTACCACCCACTCACTGTTTCAAGTTGTAAGCCTGTAACCCATGTATAACGTGGTACTCCTGTCAATGGATTTCCATCAAATACAGTTGCCCCCTGACGATATGTTTGAAAACGATACGGCTGATAACTGAATGATGAGGTGAGATATAAATTCCTGATACCTTTTGTTTTCCCTGCAATCAGTTTTGCTTTTACCATCGCTTCAAAGCCTTGCTGTATCGTACTTCCCGCGTTGACAAAATACTCAGCACCACCCGTACTATTTCTTCTGACAATGGCATTTTTTAATCTAAAGTGATACCAAGAAAGATCAAATTGAAGTTGATCATGGAAGAGATAACCCTTCCACCCCATTTCAAAGTTCCATCCAGTTTCTGCATTCAGATCTCCATAAAAATTGCCGTCTGATGGACGAAACTCTGCCAATGTAGGTGCTGAAAATCCTTTGGCTGCGAGTGCGTACCAAGTGATGACTGGTGTAAGTTGATAAGACAATGCTATACGGGGTGTTACAACAGATCGTATTGTCTTAGTGGTATAATCCATTGGTGTGGCACCTAATCTTTTATAACGATACGATTGTTCATTGGAACTAACACCGGCCTGTAACATCCATTTTTGATAAAAACGATATTGGAATTGCGTAAACACGAACCATTGTGATGCATGTACCCGATCACTGAATTGCAGTGTATCTTTCATACCTCTTCTATTACCATAATTATCGATCGATGCAAACTGGTATTGCCATTCTATGCCTGTATTCCATTGCAATTGATGATCATCTTTACCCCACTTGTATTGCCATTGTGTTCCTGCACCTGCATTGTCTTCCACACGTTCTTCAAAATTGGTGATGAAAGGATTTTTGAAAGCCGTTAAACTTCCCATCACAAAAGAGCGAATGCTGTTTTTTTCATTCATGTCCCATTGATGATGCACACCCGCATATCCTGTTTTGTTGTAAATAGCAGTTTGTTGCTGTACTGCACCCGGCAATGTTCCGGCAGGTTGCCTGGCTTGTTGTGGATTCAATGTAAACTGTACTTCATTGATACCACCCGGGGTCTGATAGAACAGATCAGTATACAATGCTAACACACGCCATACTTGCTTTTTCTTTTGCCAGGTAGCATGCCAATTGAACCCATCTCTTCTCATCCTTGACTGTTGACGATAACCATCCGATTGCAGATGCACTTGTTTAACCACACTACTGAATGAACCCGATTGGTATTCCCAACCTGCTTGTTGCTGAAACAATCCAAAGGATCCACCTGATAATCCACCTGAAAAATGATGTCTTTCTGACCTGCTTTCTGAAGGATCGGTTTTCAATAGTACTGCACCGCCTGTTCCTGCACCATAAGCCGCAGCCACAGGACCTTTTAAAATTTCGGCACCTGTTACTTGTGAAATATCGATCAGATTGAGGTAGGTATTGCCTCCACCATCGGTCAAGGGTAATCCGTTCCAATAGACTTTAATGTTTCTTACGCCAAAAGGTGAGCGCAGCAGACTTCCTCTGATAGAAAGACGATAGCTACCGGGTGAACGTTCTTCCATTCGAATACCGGGAACCGTATTGAAAACAGGGATAAAATTGGGCAAAGGACTATTTCGAAATTCACTTTTTTGTAGGATGGCGATAGCTGCAGGTACTTGTTTCCAATCGGCTTTACCATGAAATGCTTGTACTACTACTTCCTGTAATGCCTTCGAACTATCTGTTGGATTTTGTGCTGATAAAACAACTGTTATTACAGATCCTAAAGCCAGTAATAAAAGTTTAGCACGATTCATATCCACTTTTTGTACTTATAAACAAAACCCAGAGTTGTATGACTCTGGGTTTATAAGATAATCAATAATCTATTTTATTTTTTCATGTACATCACTTCTTTCACCAGCTTCACGGTACGTGTTACATCCGGAATAGCGAGGGCTGTAAGATTAGGTGCATAGTGCATTGGAGCATCTGCACTTGTGATACGACGGATGGGAGCATCCAAATAATCAAATCCTTCTTTTTGAATTCGATAAGAGATCTCAGAAGAAACAGATGCGAATGGCCACTGCTCTTCTACGATCACAAGTCTGTTGGTTTTCTTTACACTTTCCAGGATCGTCATCCAGTCCAATGGACGAATCGTACGCAGATCAATCACTTCAGCGCTAACGCCTTCTTTTTCAAGTTCAGCAGCGGCTCCTAATGCAACTTTCATCATTTTGTTGAAAGAAACGATGGTTACATCGCGACCGGCTCTTTTTACATCGGCTTTACCGAGTGGGATATAGTACTCTTCATCAGGAACATCGCTCTTGTCACCATACATCACTTCACTTTCCATGAACATCACCGGATCTTCTTCGTAACGGATGGCTTGTTTCAACAAACCTTTGGCATCATACCCATTAGATGGTGATACCACTTTGATTCCGGGAATATTAGCATAGTAACTTTCGAATGCGGTAGAGTGTTGGGCGCCTAATTGACCGGCACTTCCATTTGGTCCGCGGAATACGATGGGACAACCAATTTGTCCGCCACTCATCGCCAACATTTTAGAAGCGGTATTGAGAATCTGGTCCATTGCCAGAACAGCAAAGTTCCAGGTCATGAATTCAACTACAGGACGAAGTCCATTTTGTGCGGCACCAACCGCTACAGCAGCGAAACCAAGTTCAGCGATGGGGGTATCGATCACTCTTTTATCGCCAAATTCAGCGAGCATACCCTGACTTACTTTGTAAGCACCGTTGTATTCAGCTACTTCTTCACCCATCAGAAACACCCTTTCATCTCTTCTCATTTCCTCACTCATGGCCTCTCTTAAAGCCTCTCTGAAAGCAATTGAACGCATATTGTCTGTTTGTTAAATGAGGAGCAAAAATAGCAGATTCTAAGGAATCAGAAAAAAGAAACCAAAATGAATAAACAAGGGACAAAAGACAAGAAACAACGTGATCAAAAGTGGCGTAAATGCCACAAAAAAAGAGTGAGAAAGCTTTCACTTCCTCACTCTTGATTCAAAATTCAATATTCGTAATTACTGTGGCTTAGAATACATTCCAGCCATAGCTAACATAGTACAGTGCTCCAATGGCTGGATTACCCCAACCGGTACGGTAATACTGGTTAAGGATATTGCTACCACCCACTTTGATCAGAGATTTTGTTGAAGGCAATTTATAGCTGATCATGGCGTCTACGGTTTTGTAAGTATCCACCATTCCAGATCCGAATGTTCCTTCATAGAAGAATGAGTTTTGCCATCTGTAAACAACACTAAAGCCATAACGCTTGTCCTTACCAAAACCGGTGTTATTCAAAGCAAGGTTCATACGATATTTTGGAGTGTTGAAATAAGATACAAATCCGGCAGGTACGTCTCCGATCTGATCATGATATAAATTACCACTGAATGAGAAATTCTTTGGTAAAAGATAGTCTGCAGAGATACCCCATCCTGATGTCTTCACTTGACCCGGAGCATTTACAGAGATGCTATAAGCAATACGTGTGTTTTCATTCAACAGATTAATCGGATTGGGTGCATTTCTTGATTGAAGAGCGATCACACCACTTAAGAAATCTCTGTACTGTCCCCAATAACCATATACATCGATCAATAATTTTTGAGCGATCAACCCTTTATAACCAACTTCAAATGAAGTCATTGATTCAGGTTTGAACTCTCCAAAAGTTTGTTGCTGTAGAAGTCCTGGATTAGGAGCACCGGCTAACACACTTGCACCAAATGCCTGAACGCTGGGAAGTGTATAAACAGGGTTTGAACTGAATTGATAAAAATTACGCAATGCCGGCAATCCTCCGATCAATCGAGTACCACCTCCAACTGTTAAGTTGATCCACTGGTTTTGAGTGGTAGGGAAACGATAAGCGGTTTGATAAGAGAAGCGCAGGTTATGATCTTTAGCCAGTTTCACCACTGCTGAAGCTCTTGGAGTGAAGCGTCCTTTGAAGTTGGTATTCTTATCGTATCTGCCTGAAACAGTGATTTTCAGTACATCATTCAATAAACGCTGAGAAATCTGCGTATATGCACCTAATTCATTGATGTTAATGTTACCTGCAGTATCTGCAAATAAAGTACCTTCTGAATTCAATACATATTGCTTAGCACTTACACCAATTAACCAATCGGTATTGGTTCTACCGAGACCTAGATCTTCTGTAAGATTATACTGTCCATCGAAAACCTTGAGTCTTGAACGATCCAAAAACAGACCACCACCTTGGGAGATGGGTGTTCTAGCGATTGATTGGAATCGAGCAGTATTTCCAATAAAACCTGTTGGGCGACCTTGATCAGCAAAACTACGTGCAGCATTGTGTGCAGCTAAATTAGGAGCACCTAATTGTAATGCGTTTACATATGCAGCCATATACTGTGGATACCAACTAGTGCTTGGCTTCCATGATTCATTGAATAAACGTGTAGTAATGGTTGCATTGAAGGAGTTACCGGCATTTTCATGTGTGCTGTAGTAACGTACATACCAGTTCTTATGCTTCAATTCCCATTTAAATTGCGCGATACGCAGATCTTTCAAAGAGTAACGGTCACTTCCTGTATAAACAGTATTACCTGTACCGAAATAGGCATTAAAAGATGCTTCGATCTTATCTGTCAATTTATAAAATAAACCACCGGTCATTTTCATATTTACAGTAGTAGGGTCTACTACATCTTTCTCATCATAACCGGTTCTACTTACTGCCTGATTACCAAAAAGGTTTCTGCTTGGAGCAGCTCCATAAATGATAGGAGACACCCCTGCAGTTACAAGTGCACCTGCACCTGCACCGGTAAGAAATGCATTGAATGCAGCAAGGTTAGCTGTTGGGTTTGCTGCTAAGAAACCATTGAAAGCATTGATATTAGCAGCAGGAAGTCCGGTTGCAGCAATTACTGCTGAAGCAATGTTGCGCAAGCTTTGTGTGGTTTCATCACCATACACATTCACACCGTCATAGTTCGGATCACTTTCTCTCCAACCCGGAATTTTAATACCGTTTGGCGTGCCTCCGATACGTGCATAGTTATCGGTTTGGTTGGCTAACCAATCCTGTGCCTGAATAAACTGCGCATTGATTTTGAATGCAAACTTATCACTCACTTTTTTAGCCCAACGTAAACTCCAGTCATAATAAGGTGAAGAATTACGCTGACTACGATCGATATGGTTAAAGCCTTGTTTGATCTGGAAACTCAATCCCTGGTATTTGAAAGGATTTTTACTATTGATCAGTACAGTACCATTCATACCACCCGGACCATACAATGCAGATGATGCACCCGGTAGTAATTCGATATTGTCAACATCAAGTTCACTAAGCCCAATCACATTACCTACTGAAAAGTTTAAACCGGGCGCTTGGTTATCCATTCCATCCACCAATTGATTCAAACGAGTGTTACCACTGCTGTTGAATCCGCGTGTACCCACACTCTTGAAGGTAAGACTCGCAGCAACGATGTCTACACCTTTGAGGTTGGTTAACATGTCATAGTAGTTAGGGGCAGGTGTATTTCTGATTGCCGCAGTACTAATTCTTTCAATAGAAACAGGCGACTCAAGGATTCTTTCAGCAACTCTTGATGCTGAAACCACCACTTCATCACCTAGGGTAAAAGTAGGGTTCAGGTCAACAACTATCACCTCATTATCCCCTTTCACTGCCACCTCTTTAGTACCGTAACCTACGGATGATATAATAAGTGTAAATGGGGGTTTTTGTACAGTTGTAAACCTAAAATTGCCCTTGTCATCTGTAAATGTACCTGTTGAAGCTCCTTTGATCGTTACTGAAACAGCCGATAGCGCTTCTTTGGAACTTGCATTTTTAATACTACCCGACACGGTAGTTGTCTGTTGCGCTATAACAGGAATCGTAATAGCAGTAGCTAACGCCACAGACAGACATTGACTGTAGAATCTTCTCATGATGGCAAGATTTAGTTATTTATTAATAGCAAAATAGCAATTGTTAGTTTCATCTTAAAATTTAATTTGTCCACAAAATCAATCGATTGTTAAGAAAAACGGAGTGTTTTACAAGCGAATATTCCGGTCACCATTTATTTTCGTGGTATGAATCATCTTCAGCTACCTCATCTGACCAATATTTATCATGGAAAAGTAAGAGATGTGTACACCATTGGCGAAAATTGGCTGGTGATGGTGGCCAGTAACCGCATATCTGCTTTTGATGTAATATTACCCCGACCTATCCCATATAAAGGCCAAGTTTTGAATCAGATCGCTGCATTTATGCTTGAAGCGACAAAAGATATTTGTCCGAATTGGTTGGTGGATGTTCCTGCCCCCAATGTTTCCATCGGGAAAAAATGTGTTCCCTTCAAAATCGAAATGGTGGTAAGAGGCAATGTAGTTGGACATGCATGGCGAACTTATAGTTCCGGACAAAGAACACTTTGTGGTGTTACGATGCCTGAGGGATTGAAAGAAAATGATTTTTTCCCATCCCCCATCATCACCCCTTCTACAAAAGCCGCTGAAGGACACGACGAGGATATTTCAAAAGAAGAGATCATTCGACAGGGATTGGTGAGTGCAAAAGATTGGGACGTTCTTGAAACCTATGCATTACAGTTGTTTGCAAGAGGGAAAGAAATTGCTGCCAAACAAGGATTAATATTGGCTGATACCAAATATGAATTTGGTAAAATTGATGACACGATCTATCTCATGGATGAGGTACATACACCTGACTCTTCGCGTTATTTTTATGCAGATGGATTTGAAGACCGACAAGCCAGCGGCGAGAAACAAAAACAACTCAGCAAAGAGTTTGTAAGAGAGTGGCTGATCGCCAACAATTTCATGGGTAAAGAAGGGCAATCTGTTCCTGAAATGTCTGATGAATGGATCGATACCATCAGCAAAAGATATATTGAGCTTTACGAAAAAGTAACCGGCAAAAATTTTATCCCTCAGCAACCTTCCGATAATGAGATCGTGACTTTGGTGACGGCGTCCTTGGAAAGAATTGGGGCGATGTGAGTAGCGAGTGAGTAGTCAGTAGTGAATAGTGAGTAGTGAGTAATAAAATTGCTTAAAATGTTCAGACTACTCACTATTGACTATTCACTACTCACTACGATCCTTCCCCCAACCTCGGCCTCAACCTCACCCTACTCTTATTGAAAATATTTTGTCCGTTCTCAATACCTTTTCTTAATTCTTTTTGGCGTTCTACGGGCATGTGAATGGTGTCTTTACATTCCTGACTACAACAACCTTCATACGTCTCAGCACAGGCTTCACATTGTATGAAAAGAAGGTGACAGCCATTGTTTTTACAGTTCGTGTGTGTATCTGCAGGTTTACCGCATTGATGACATTTGGCTATCACATCTTCAGTGATCCGTTCTCCCAATCGATTATCAAAAACAAAATTCTTTCCGATGAATTTACTTTCTAATCCCGCCTCTTTGGCCTGTCTTGCATAATTGATGATACCTCCCTCCAAATGAAAGACATTCTTAAACCCTTTATGCAACATGTAGGCACTTGCTTTTTCACATCGAATACCTCCGGTACAATACATGATGATATTCTTTTCTTCATTCCCCTTCATCATATCAACTGCCATGGGTAATTGATCTCGGAAAGTATCTGATGGAACTTCTTTTGCATTCACGAAATGACCTACTTCATATTCGTAATGATTCCGCATATCAATCACGATCGTATCGGGCTGCTTTAGCAATTCATTCATTTTCGCTGCATTCACATAACGCCCTTTTCTTTCCATGCTGAATGACGGATCTTCAATACCATCCGCTACAATCTTATCCCTCACTTTGATCTTTAGCACCCAAAAGCTTTTCCCATCATCATCGACTGCGATATTTAGTCGAATTCCGTTCAAGGGTTCTATGCTGTACAGAAAACTGCGGAATGTTTCCATGTTGTGATCCGGCACACTGATTTGTGCATTGATACCTTCTTTAGCAACATAAATTCGACCGAAGACCTGCAGCGCATTCAACTGCTTGTACAGATGATCTCTAAACTCTTGCGGATTTTTGATTGGAAAGTAATGGTAAAAACTAATGGTAGTACGATGGAATGTTTCTTCCATCAAACGTTGTTTCAACTCTTCGTTGGAAACACGGTTGTGTAAAACTGGCATATTTTCAAATTTCAGCCCCGTCTCGCTTAAGGCTAAACAGGATCCATGAACAATGGAACCACTTGCAGGGTGGTCAAAATCGGAACAAAGATAAGATGATATTTCAGATGTAGGATGGCAGATGTCAGATTTATAATTACATCTGCCATCCTACATCTAACATTCGATCTACTTCTTATAATACCTCATGTAATCAGCCTCAGCAGCAATGTAACCAAAAGACGCCCATACCTTTCCTTTTAGTATTTGTTCGTAGTACATTTTTGCTTTTTCAGTTTCTCCATTGTATCGATACCAATTAGCTACACCATATGTCACCGCATCATTACTCGTTACACTTCCATTGACTGTCATAACAGAATCAACAGGAAGCAGTCCTTTGTACAATAAACATAATTTTTGGTATGCATGATTTTCAATGATGTTCATTTCCTTTTGTATCGGTGCTAAGATGCGTTGTGCTGCCGAATCGTTTCCCATCATTCGATACACCATGTACAACCAATGAGTGGTGGATACCAATTTATCATCGTTCTCAGATTCCCTTACAGCGCGCTCATATACAGGTAGTGCTTTTGACAGATCATTCCTTAAGTAATAGACTAATCCTAAATGATACCAAATATTAGAGTGCAATGAACTGATAGGGATATTCAATGCATTGGGTTGCCCATCAGGCTCTACCTCATCTTTCTTTCCTTCAATAAGTGTAGCGGCTTTTTTAAGATCGGCAACCGCTCGATCGAATTCGCGTATAGAAATATAGCGATGTCCCCGATGTCGATACATTCTTGCATCCTCAGGAAACATGGTAGCACCGACTGTAAAAATCTCAATGGCTTTTCTAAAATCTCCTTTATATCCTGCCCAACGGCCATACCAAATGAGTTTATCCGGATCATTGGGTGATGCTTCATACGCAAGACGAGCACTATCGAACTTCGCTAAAACATTTTCGTAGGGTGAATTGGGATACAATGTATCTCCCATCAAAGAAATTGCCTGAGCACTATCTGGCAAGGGTGTAAACAATGCAATATCAATTTTCTGTTCTTGTTTACAACAGAGTATCAATGCAAATAAAGGCAATAAAAAATACTGACCCTTTTTCATATTCATGTTTGTAAGAATGAATAGGAAAGATAAAAAATCCTATCATCCTTTCAAACACTTATTCATCAATCATCGTTCCTACTCTCCAGAAAGAAGGGTACTGTGATCCTGATACCGGTGGGCGAAGGACCCTTGGTCTCAAATCCTTTCACAAAATCAACGCGCATGATCTTTAATATATTCTCCAGACCTACAAATGCTTCATAATAATTCTTTCCCTTTTGAGTATGCAAAAGATTAGCACCTGTTACAAGAAACCAGTTCAACCTTTTGAACCCGGGAATTTTATTGGTCAGTAAACCATTGAAATGATATTCAACATGCGCTGTAGCAAATAACCTAGAGGTATTGCTGTATCGGTAATAAGGTGCTAATTGAAATCCTGATAACGGATCATTTGCTAATACCGTTTGGTTACCAAGGATATGCTGATAATCCGGTATGAATACTTGTTTAGCACTCAAAAAGCCCCCTACTGCTAGACGATAACTAAATTCACCACCTAATTTCATATCCAAATCATCCGTAACTGTCAAACGCCATTTGGTAAAATCTGCATCACTACCCAATAGTCCTTTAATGCCTTGTGTGATGGAAAGATTGAAATTGGGATAATCAGAACCAATGGCAATTTTACGGTCCGGCACTTCAATGTATTTACCTCCCGGACGCCAGTTCAATGCTGCCGTAAATGTTGCTGCCTGATTTCTTGGCATGACCGCATTGGTGATATCGATCGGGTAGTTCGGAGTAAAGCTTCTATTCGCAATATTCTTCCAACTCACAGGATCAGGCAGATTGTTGAGTCCAAATCTGTCTTGAAATTGAAAACTCCATCCTGCTGTCAAACCATTCCCAATCCCTGATGAATGAGCGATTCTGAAAAAATTCGCTTCATAAATTTTCATGTGATTGTTTTCATACATCAAAGTAGTATATGTATTGATCCTGGATGTGATGGGTTGTGCATTATTGTATTGAAAAACTCTTCGCCCTGCAGCAAAACTGATGTTGTTGAAATATTTTTTTCCGAAATTATACCTCACACTCAGATGACTATTAAAATGTTTATTCGCAAAACCATATCGGAAGTATGGTGTAACCTGTAATGATTTTCTTCCTTCATACCCTTTATTCCAGGTAGGTGAAAAATGAAGTACACCTCCCTCCACTGTGTTGTAATTAAGGGTATTGATCAATGGATCAAAACTTACAAATAGCTTTTTCTTTTGCTTGCTGATAGATTGTCCGGTAAGCAACAAACCACTCAAAGAAAATTTATTCCTTTTGCGATCCACAGAGTCCATATACCTGGGATCTTTTCGTACCTGTTCCAGACTATCTTTCTTCTTATAGTCTAAAGCTTCTTCGGTCAATAAAGGCAGTGGTCTGATACTATCCCAATAAGCCATTGATTTTTTATTGGCACTATCATAGACTTTGATCAAAGTGTTGTCAAAATATTTTTTTGTGAATACAGGATTCAAATTAAAGCCATCATATACCTGAACAAAGCTTCCGAAGAAATCAAAGCCAAACAATTTGCCGGATGGATAAATCACTTGATTTTTAATGACCCATTGCTTTCCTGCAGGCACGTACAATTGTTCTATGGTGAGTGTATCCAACAACTGCATTTGTTGTTCTCTTACCAGATTCAATCTCAGACTATGTATTCGCCATTCATTTTCGATAATGTTGATATACCCTTGAAATAGTGGCTCATATTTTCTTCGAGGAATGACTTTGATCCTGCTGATCTCAACGCCATTTTCATAAAAAGTACCTTCGAATTTATATCGGTAGAAACTAATGGCATTGGTTGCAATGGGAGAAATAAAACCTCTAGGGTTCAGGTTCTCTCCCGTTTGTATGTTATTGTTATAAAATGAAATGATCTGTGGACTACTAAAACCAAACGCATCGCTTCTCCCACTTACTTTGGTAGAGATTACTTCGATCTTTTCATTCTTGGGTTCTTCTACTGAATATTTGGCAATCGTCTCTGAAAGGAAAAGCATTTTTCTTTTACTGGTATCTCCATCTTCAAAATCTACTTTCTGACCAAAAAATCTTTTTGGGTAATCGCGCAATTGTAATTGTCCTTTCAAGTAAACATCCGCAGTAAATTTTTTGATCTCTTTGAGATGGTATGTTCTTTTTTCAATGGCTTTTCGGATAATGGCATAAGCAGGATCCTCACCACCTGAATTCACCACCACCTCTTGTAAATTATACTGTTGCTGCTCCAATTGAAAATCAACGACCTGATTAGAGCCCTTTTCTATAACAATCTTTTTCTCTACCGCTTTATAACCGATGTATTGACAAACCAAAGTATACATTCCTGGATTCAGTTGAATACTATAGTAGCCTTTACTGTTTGCAGAAACACCTTGTGTTGTACCTTTTACTAGAACAGAAGAAAAGGGTAAAACTTCTTTATTGAGATCTGTGATGGTACCACTAACAGTCTGTGATTCTACGCTAATCAATGATATCAATAGGAAACATGCGGATAGAATTATTCTCATACAGGTTAAGTTGTAACGAAAATAAGTAGCACTTAACCGTGGTTCATTACAAAAAGCCCCATTTAAGGGGCTTTAACGAAATATTAATGATTGAGTTGAGTAATAGCGTGATCACTTTGAGGTTTGACGGATATAACTCCCTGTCAATGCAGCCATACCGGCAACCAAACCGCCAATGACACCTGTAACAAGGATCAGAACAATGTAAGAACCACCTAAAGGAAGTATTTGTGCCACTTTGGTTGCCAATAAATGATCATTGGCACTATCCTTTAAAAAAGCCAGTGTTGCCCACAATAAAAACAAACCCATAAATCCGGATAAAAACGCCCTGCCTGCTTTTTGATGAACAGCAACAGCTACAATCAATGAAGTGATGGCAAAACTCCACCAAGGCAGCATTCCATATAAACCAGCGGCAAATGCTAGTAAAGCGGTTAGTATAACAGCAGATAAAAATTTCATTTCTTCAGGTTTAATTGTTGAAAGTGATACGCCATTTGATCTGCTTACTTTTTTCAGCAGCATCTTTTTTCAAAAACAGGATACGATAATATTTTCCGGCAGCCCAGCTATCCACAAAACTATCATAATACTTACTACCCGGATTACCACTTTGTCCGCCCGGATATACACCATAAGCTTCAATCTCATCTGTCATATGCACGATCATTCTCCAACTAGGTCCATGCACTTTCGTTGTAGCATTGATGATATGTACCCCTCCTCCAATCGGCAGATGCAATCTGCTCAATGGATCGATCTTCAACAAATGACTCACACGCGTATCTTTAAATTTACCCCATTCCAATTCATTCTTTTTTTCCAGCTCTTTGCATTTGACACTTGCTTTTTGGATGGCCGTCATCACTGCATCGTACAATGTTTCCGTTTTATCAGGGGTATTGGCATTATCGGCAAAATAATAAACACTATCGCGCAACATCACTTCTAATAAAACCGGTTCATCCGGCCATGGTAATGCCAATTTCGATTTTTCAAATTCATCTTTCCAGACAGTTGCTTCAAGGCTATCCCAAATAGCTCTGAACACAGTAGCTCCTTTTTCACCGATATCATTTCGCAAGTTCCAATCTTTGAGTATGGAAAGGTATTTCTTGCCATCTGCATCCAAAGCAGACTCATTGACAAACTTCATCAAGGCAGGTCTTGCCATTTCAGCAAATACATTATAGTTGTCTGTTTGTAAGCGTTGCATGTCTTCTGCTGTGATATTACTCATTGCAGCCAATCGTTTGTTGATAATGATACCACGATACAATGGAAAGTCAGCAGATGCTCCTAAATAATAGGGATAGGTATCATCCGTTGATCTTTGATTGGCACTACTGATGAATCCGCGTTCGGGGTTTTTCTGCATGGGATTCTCTTCATTGGGAATGATTCCCTGCCACATGTACCTGGTATCTTCACCCGGCATAATAAAATCTCCTTGTCTATTCCATCTGGCTACAAAAGCACCTTGTTGTTTGATGGAGATATCTCCACTCTTAGAAATGAAAGCGAAGTTTTGTCCGGGACAGGTCCATTTATTAATTGCTGCTAAGTAGTCATCAAAATTCTTCGCCCGATTCAATTCATAAAATGTTTGTAATCCTTGTCCGCCGTCATGTGCCGTCCATTTTACAGCTAAATATTTCCCTGCTGTATTATCATTCTTATAAGAAGCATCATACATCACAGGACCTAATGCTGTGTAGGCAACACGATCAATCACATCGGGCTGTCCTTTTACCTTGATCACTTCTTCTTTGATATCTGCACGATTCCAAAGTCCATTGTACCAATATTGCTCGAGGGTACTGTCTTTGAATTTCATGTCATAAAAATCGATCACATCTCTTCCTGCATTGGTAACACCCCATGCAATACTATCATTGAAACCGATGATCACAGCCGGAGAACCGGGAAAGCTGGCACCATATGTGCTATGTGTGGGTGTAGTGATCTGCACTTCATACCAAAGTGAAGGAAGATTCAATCCAAGGTGTGGATCGTTTGCAAGGATCGGTCTTCCACTTTTGGTTTTACTACCGGAAACAGCCCAGTTGTTACTACCATTGTTTTTATCTGGTACAACAGGTGCTGTAGCTGTATTGAAACTATTTGTTTTACCTAAATAAACGGAATCAACATCTGCCGGTGCCGTTACCGGTACGGCTGCTGTTGGATATACTGTTCCTTTTGGGATGATTGGATCTAAAGAATCTTGAACATTGGTGAATAACTGATCAAAATCTTCATAGCCAAAATAGTTTTTCGCATTGGTCATTTGTAAATCACTGGAAATACCTCTTCCTGTAAGATCATAAGACATGAACATCAGAAAGAGATATGTTTTGAAAGGAGTCCATTCTTCAGGTTTATAATCCAGTAACTTATACTCAAATGGAAGTTCATGTGGTTCCAGTGATTGGATATAATCATTCACCCCACTAGCGTATGCTTCCATCGCTGCTTTAATGTCTTTATTCTTTGATGCTTCACGAAGGGTCTTTTCAGCTGCATATACCATTCCCATTCTTCTGAAATACTTATCGGTATCAATTCTATCTGGGCCAACGATCTCACTTAGTCTTCCTGCAGCAACATGGGTTTGAAATTCCATCTGCCATAAACGGTACTTTGCATGCAAGTAGCCTTGTGCATAATAAGCATCTGCATCATTCTCTGCATAAATATGAGGCACGAGTCTCTCATCCATGAAGACTTCTACTTTGGACTTGATTCCTGTGAGTGTGATCTCTCCACCATGGGATACATCTGAAGGTTCTGCATTTTGCCAAAAACCTTGTTGCGGAGAAAGAAAATAACCCAATCTTGGGGTTTTACTACCACCTACCGGCAGTTGCGTATTGAGTGTTACAACGAGTCCGGCCGTACAGATAGCCGAAACCAGCATGGGGACAATTCGCATAGCATCAATTTGAATGATGAATTTAAGGGATTTTAGGATATGGTTGTTTCAACAACTATGATCGGGTTGTAAATAGTTTTACAAAAAAGGCATGAAATCGATTTCTTCTTTAAACCTGCTTCACCTAATTTGGTCTTACCCAAAAGCCCTGACATGAAAAAAGCCCTTATTACCGGTATGTTTATCGTATCGATAACCTTACTGCAATTTTGTAAAAGCAAGGACAGCACAGCTCCGGTATATGAATCTGTAACCAACACGTTTGGTTCCAACATCAATTTGAGTCAGCTCGATAACTATTCCGCTCAAGGTACTCCTGCGTATATCACCAAAGACAATACTGCCGGAAATCCTATTACCAATGCTAAAGCAACTTTAGGGCGTGTATTGTTTTATGATAAAAATTTAAGTGTTGATAATACGATATCCTGTGCCTCATGTCATCAACAACAATTTGCTTTCAGCGATACTGCTATTGCGAGCAAAGGTGTTAGCGGTGGTATTACCGGAAGACATTCCATGCGTTTGGTCAATGCTCGTTTTTCTGCTGAGGCAAAATTTTTCTGGGATGAAAGAGCAGGTTCTTTAGAGTTACAGACCACTCAACCCATACAGGATCATGCTGAAATGGGTTTTAGCGGGCAGAATGGTAGACCTGCTATTGGGGCTTTGCTTACCAAACTGCAGGGGATTAATTATTATCAGGATCTTTTTCAGTTTGCTTATGGAAATACAACCATCACAGAACAGAAACTTCAGGAGTGTTTAGCACAATTCATTCGAAGTATTCAATCCTTTGATTCAAAATATGATGTAGGACGAGCACTGGTGAACAATGAAAACCAAAACTTCCCCAATTTTACTGCACAAGAAAACCAGGGTAAGAACTTGTTTCTTGCACCGCCTGTTTTTGATCAAAATGGAATCAGAACAACGGGTGGATTGGGATGTGGCGGCTGCCATAGAGCTCCTGAGTTTGATATTGATCCCAATAGTGGCAATAATGGTATCATTGGAAGACTCAATGCAACCGGGATAGATGTAAACAATACCAGAGCCCCATCACTTAGAGATCTGGTAAATCCATCAGGATCACTGAACGGAAATATGATGCATACTGCTTCTATCAATAGTTTGCAGGCTGTCATTGGACATTATGGGAACATCAATATTGCACCGGGTAACAATAGATTGGATCCAAGGTTAAGACCCAATGGTAATGGCCAACAATTGAATTTAACAGCAGCAGAAGTAAATGCCGTTATGGCTTTTTTAAGAACATTGACAGGATCGAATTTGTACACCGATAAAAAATGGAGCAATCCATTCAAGTGATCATGTGTGTATTGATCAGTTCAAAAGCGCAATCAATGTTTTCAACTCATCCATTGTGTTGAAGGAGTGTAATACAATTCGTAATCGCTCCTTCCCTTCCGGAACAGTAGGATACAATATTGGACGAATATCAAATTTGTAAGCTTGTAATTGTTCTGCCAATATTTTTACTGCTGTATTTCCAGGAACGACCACACCTTGTATGGGTGTATCTGAAATCAATTTTTCATACCGAAGCATTGAAGACTGAAAATAACGGATCAGATTTTTTAAATGCTCGCGTTCCTTATTCATCGTTGGAAATACATCATAAGACCTACTGATCATGGCAATGGCATGTTCAGGTAATGATGTTGAATACATGAGACTTCTCGCAAAATTGATGAGATAAGTTCTTAATTGTTCAGACCCTAACACCACTGCTCCATGACAACCACAGGCTTTTCCGAATGTATGAATACGGGCGAATATCTTTGAGCTATGTCCGAGGTATTGTACCAATCCTTCTCCACGATTGCCTACAACACCGGTTGCGTGTGCTTCATCAATGATCAAGTGTGCCTGATACTTGTGGGCCAAACTGATCAATGCGTCTAATGGACAAGTATCTCCATCCATGCTAAAAACAGATTCGGTAACAATAAAAATGGTACCGGTAGCCTGTTTCAATTTTGATTCAAGATCATTCAGGTCGTTGTGTGCAAAAGAAAAAGATCGTGCAAATGACAAACGTATTCCATCACGTATAGATGCATGAGATAGATAGTCGTATAAAATTGTGTCGCCTTTTTGTGGTACGCAAGAGAGTAATCCAACATTGGCATCATAGCCCGAATTAAAGATCAATGCTGTTTCAGCTTCATGAAATGCAGCGATTTTTTTCTCTGCTTCATTGATCAATGGATAATTCCCCGCCAATAACCTTGATCCTGTTGAGCCTGAAGAATATTGTATGGTTCCTTCATTCAACAAGTGGTGGGTGGCGATGCCTAGATAATCATTGGAACAAAAATCAATGTTTCCGGTAGATTGATGCAACTTACGGAGTGACTGCTTGGTCACACGCTCATCTAATTTCCGGCGGAGAAAATCATCAGGATACATAAAAGTAAAACTAAGGCAAAAAGAAAATCTAACCACCGTAAGTATTTACTTTGCAGCTGAAATGATAGTGAATGGAATTATCTGAGCATACAAAGAATATACTTGGACTACAATTACCCACCGACCCACGCTGGGTAGACCTGGCTAGTATAAGTCTGGAAGAGATTCTTACCGATCATGCGTATTGTGAGCAGAAAGCTGCATTGACCTGTATTTCTCTGATCCAACGGTATTCTCAGCGTGTGGAATTGGTAAAACAACTCTCTCCTATTGTTACAGAAGAATGGGGACATTTTAGATTGGTATTACATGAATTGCATAAACGAGGTTTACAATTAGGTACTCAACGAAAAGATCTCTACGTCAATAAGTTGATCGAGTTTCAGCAAAAAGGAGGTAGTGAAGAAGGGCGTTTCCTAGACCAGTTACTCACTATGGCTTTGATAGAAGCCAGAAGCTGTGAACGCTTTAAAAGATTAAGTGAAGGATTGACAGATGAATACCTGCGTAATTTTTACCGTCGTTTTATGGAAAGTGAGGCAGGGCATTATACTTTATTCATTGAATTATCAGAGCTATATATTGGTAAAGCCGTCGTTCGGAAACGTTGGAAAGAATGGCTGGATTATGAATCACAGATCATGCAGGAAATGGAACTCAGAGGCGATAGAATTCATTAAGCCCTTTACTTATTCAAACAAGATTCGAAGTAAGCGATCTCTTCTTTCCAGTTGATATAGGGATGTTGCTTTTCCATCTGTATCGCCTTATTCAGGTAGGTTTGTAAAAACTGCTGATGTTGTTGTGTAGAAGGATTGAATGGTTTATGTTGAGCTGCCAATCTGATCGGTTCAATTTCTTTCAAAAGCGCTTTTGTTTCTTCCGACATACATGCGTTGACCAATTTTTCCCAAACATATTGAGTTGCATGATAATTCGGATGTACAAGATCCTCTGCATAAAAGCGATAGTCACGTAGATCATCGATCACTAATTCATAAGCAGGAAAATAATAGAGTCGATCGAACTTCTCCACCAAATGATGTACTGCCTGAATTAATACTGCTTTGCTTTTGTTGTTTTCAATGACACCTTCGCGTAAATGTCTTACCGGACTAATGGTGAAGATGATCTGAAGTTTTTTATTGAAGTGAAACAAGCGATGGATCATGTGATCCAACATACTGAGTACTTCTTCTGTAGTTAATAATTTTTTGGCGAACCAATCGGCGGGAGCTTTATGATTATTGGCTGCTACTGCACCTTTCTTTGCATTGGCTGCTTTTTCAGTCAAAGTATATACCCATGCAGAACCCAATGTGATCATGATCTGATCTGCATTTTTTAAAAACTGGTGCGCTTGTTCCGTAGATCGATTGATCTTTTCTAAAGCATCTTCAGGCGTAATACCAGAGTAACGACTATGGTGTTTCCAGCTATGCCAGCTTTCATTGAGCATGAAGAGATCATCGATAGAAAAAACTTTTCGTTCAATATACTGCGTGATCGCTTCATTTACACTTACTGGATTGAATAATATACCATTCGGGTTCTCCAATACAGTAAACTTATTCTTCGATAACTTTTCACCTATGTTTTCAGTAAAGCAAGAACCCATCAACATCAAACTTTGCTGATGATGGATCAGTTGATCAGGTGATGAGATATCAAATTCGTAATGAAACTTCATATGTTGTTATTGAAACACTTGTGTGGCCAGTTGACCACTTTCAAGCAAAGCTTCCTGATTTAAATTTTGTAGCAAGCTCTTGGATTGAAAGAAGGGAATCATTTTTTCAGTATCCATATTTCCTACCAGATCATCTTGTGCCATTGGACAACCGCCGATTCCTTTCATGGCACCGTCAAAACGCTTACACCCTGATTCAAAGGCAGCTGCTAATTTGGTTTCCCAATTTGACGCTGTGGAATGTAAATGAACACCAATGACTGTTTCCGGATACTTAGGAATGAGTGTTGTTAATGCAAAACGAATTTGCTCGGGAGTAGCAAGTCCAACAGTATCTGCTAAAGAAATAATACCAATTCCTTCTTTCACCATCACATCTGTCCAATGAAGTAAAATATCATCATTGTATACATCTCCATAAGGATTTCCAAATCCCATGCTTAAGTATACTACTAATTGCTTACTATGTTTTAAACAAAGCTCCTGAATGCTCTTGACCCTATCCATACTTTCTTCCATACTACTGTTGGTATTTCGCTGTTGAAATGTAGGAGAAAGAGAAAAAGGAAATCCGAGATAACTGATCTCATCATATACAACAGCCTCTTCTGCCCCGCGTTGATTGGCAATGATGGCCAATAATTTAGTTGTATCATTCAGTTGCAATTGAGGGATGACCTCTTTGGTATCAGCCATTTGAGGTATTGCTTTGGGAGAAACAAAACTTCCGAAATCCAAAGTGTGAAAACCTACTTTCAGCAATGCATTGAGGTATTTGACCTTCATAGAAGTAGGAATCGGATGATTCCATCCTTGCATCGCATCACGCGGACATTCAATCAACTGTATTGGATGATCAACAGACATACAAGAAATAAGTTAAGATGAATGCAATCTTTGTTTCATGGCTTCATATAAGATGATCCCTGTTGCTACAGAAACATTGAATGAATCGAATTTTGTTGCCATCGGAATGGTGAAGAATGCATCCGCTGCTTTGGCAAGATAGGGCTGTACCCCTTTGCCTTCATCACCCATGATCACACAGCAAGGATCTTTGAATTCCAATTCAAACACTTTTTTATCAGCACGCATTTCACTGGTGAATATCTGAATTCCGTTCAGGTGCAGAGTATCCACTGCTTTCAACAAGCTATTGACCCTGCACACATGAATATGTTCTAAAGCACCTGCACTACTTTTCATGGCTTCTTCATTCAAGGCTCCTACTCCTTTATCAGGAATGATCAGTGCCTGTGCACCACAGCAAAGCGCACTTCTGGCGATGGCGCCAATATTTCTTACATCAGTAACACCATCCAGCATCACAAACAAAGGTAATTCTCCTTTTGAGACAACATGATCGATGACTTGTTGCAAATCCATGTATTGTACCAATGCAGCAAAAGCAATCACACCTTGATGATTGGCACGGGTCATTCCATGCAACTTCTCTTGTGGCACCAATTGTATAGGTATATTCTTCTCCCTGGCATGCTGACGGATCTCAGCGATGGATTCCCCGGTAATATTTTTTTGTAGCAAAATCTTATCAACCGGTCTTCCCGTTTCCAGTGCTTCGAGCAAAGGCTGACGACCAATGATAAGTGAACTCTTTTTAACAGGCATGTGCAAAGGTATTATTAAAGCTGACCTAAAACTTTCATCAGCTTAATTTTTGTGACGGCAGCAACGGTCATAGAATCGGTGATCACTCCTTTTTCTACCATTTGCCATGCTTCTTCAATTGTTACCTGCTTAGTATACAGCTCTTCTGTTTCTTCAGGATGAGCCTCCCCCGCTTCAAGAGTGGTTGCTAGATAAATGATTGCCCATTCATCTGATACCGAATTGGACAAATGCATACCGAGTAGTTTTTTCCAATGAATGGCAGTAAGACCTGTTTCTTCTTTCAATTCACGTTTTGCACTTTCCAGTGGATCGGTACCAACCGGGCAGCCTCCTTCCGGGATCTCCCAACTGTATTGATCCAATGTAAATCGAAACTGACCCACTAACCATAGTTTTTCATCCTTGTCAATGGCAACAATTCCCACTGCAATATTTTTGAAATGGACTTTTCCATAAATACCTTTTCCTCCAGTCGGATTCATGACCTCGTACTCTGTCAAGCGTATCCATGCATTATCATAGATCTCTTTTTGACCAAGTATGGTCCAGGGATTTTTTTCCATGGTACTAATTTCTTTTAACCAACCTAACGATTACTGTGAATATCATGAACAAAAGTAAAATAGCTACGATCAAAAATTTAATGGCTGCACAATACCATGTCAATTGCAAGGATGACAAAGTATAATTTCCGTTGATGGATTGCAGCATTAAAATATTTTCTGTGATATCTAAGATACCTGCTAAGAAAGCCATTCTTATACCAGTGGCACCGAATGCTTGCATTCCACGACTTGTCCATCTTTGGGTACTGTTTGCTACCCCGATAACAAAAAACCAGGTGTAAGCAATTATAAATAAGAAATCAAGCAAAATATTATTCTTTACCGATTCTCTATTCCAAACAGATACAACAGCATTTAATTTTTCAGGAGTGTTAGCAAACTCAAGTGCCAATATGCCCGATGGCGTTGAAGGATGCATCAATTCTTTTCCTTGCCATCTTAGGACAATGATCATCGTCAGCGAAAAGAGCGCTGCGATCAATAAATAAATTGAGCTTTTTTTCATAGGGTTGTTTTAGGTACCCTAAATATAAAAAACCTCCGCTGTTGCGGAGGTTTTACTATGATTTGTTGGATCTATTATTTTAATCCAAAAGCTTTCTTCACTTTCCCTACGTAGTCTAGTTTCTCCCAAGTGAACAATTCTACTTTTACTTTCTTCTCTTTCCCACCAGGAGATTGGAAAGTTTTGGTCACCACTTCACTTTTACGTCCCATATGGCCGTATGCAGCTGTTTCACTGTAGATCGGACTGCGCAATTTCAATCGCTGCTCGATGAAGTAAGGACGCATATCAAACAATCCCTCTACGATCTTAGCAATTTGTCCATCAGTCAAATTCACTTTTGCAGTGCCATAAGTGTTCACATTGATACTGGTAGGTTGTGCTACGCCAATGGCATAAGATACTTGCACCAATACTTCATCTGCTACACCTGCTGCCACAAGATTCTTGGCAATGTGACGAGTTGCATAAGCGGCTGAACGGTCTACTTTACTAGGATCTTTACCACTAAATGCGCCTCCACCGTGAGCTCCTTTACCACCGTAGGTATCAACAATGATCTTACGACCTGTCAATCCTGTATCACCATGTGGTCCACCAATCACAAACTTACCAGTTGGATTGATATGATATTTGATATCATTATTGAACAACTTGGCATATTTCTTATACTTCGCCTTTACACGAGGAATAAGGATATTGATGATATCTGATTTGATTTTCGCTAACATTTTCGCTTCGGTATCAAAATCATCATGTTGTGTTGATACAACGATCGCATCTATTCTTACAGGGCGATTATTATCATCATACTCCAAAGTAACCTGGCTCTTAGCATCAGGACGCAGGTATTTGATTTGTTTGTTCTCTCTTCTCAATGCAGCTAATTCAATCAGAATTTTATGTGCCAGATCCAATGCCAATGGCATATAGTCATCTGTTTCATTGGTGGCATAACCAAACATCATCCCCTGGTCACCGGCTCCTTGTTCTTCTTTTTTCTTTCTATCTACACCCTGATTGATATCTGCACTCTGCTCATGAATAGCAGAGAGGATACCACAGCTATTGGCTTCAAACATATACTCACTCTTGGTATAACCGATCTTACGGATCACACCACGGGCAATTTCTTGTACATCTAAGTATGCCTTTGATTTTACTTCTCCGGCTAATACAACCTGTCCGGTTGTAACAAGGGTTTCACAAGCCACTTTTGATTGTGGGTCGAAGGCTAAAAAGTTATCGATCAATGCGTCAGATATCTGGTCGGCCACTTTATCAGGATGTCCTTCAGATACACTCTCAGAAGTAAATAAATAAGGCATAAAGTATTTTTAATGGGTGCAAATATAAAACTACTAATGATTAAATCCGTGAAAACACAATGCGTAAACGCATTCTGAAACGAGTATGGGTACCTCCACCCAATCTTACTCTGCCCATTGCAGGGTCGTTTCCAATGCTCGGATTCAGGTAATATAAAAACGGTGCTGTTACCTGTGGGTATGGGTTTGTATAGAACAATGAGTCATTTACAGGAGCTGATAATTGTAATAAATGAGAGGTATCTCCTCTTGAAACGATCCCTTGAACGTATCGGCTCAAATTAAAATTATAAGAAGCGACACGATTATACCCTTGTGTCGTTTTATAAGACAATCTTCCTCCAAAATCACCGATATTAGGTCCATCTTGAGAGAAAATATAGTCGTTGGGAACATTGTATTTCGCATTGGTAGTGGGCTTATAAACGCTCAATAACAAATAGCGAGGAGGACTCATTTGCTGATCAATGGTCAGTAAATTGGCATCATCCGGAACTTGTTCGGCAATGAGTTCGGCACGGTGAATAATTCGGTTGCTCAGAGTGGCAAGTCCTGGTACACGTATTCTTACAAAAGTGCCAGGAGAGGCTTGCACATATACCATAGAATCAGAACGAGAGGTAGTGGTATTATTAATGAAGTTAGCAACTTGACTACCCGTACGATTACGTGTTACAAAATTCGCATCTCCATTATTCAAGGTATTGAAAGAAAAATAGGCTACAGCTGTATCTCTCTTTGTAGCTCCTGTTGAACTGGAGCTATAATAAAGCGCAAATTTGGTATTGGTATCACCTAAATTGATTCTAAGCAATGCATTGGCTGGAGCAGATTGATCTGCTGTCAATGCAAAACCTGCAAAAAATGTTCTGAAAATAGAATCAGATTTATAGGCATTGGTAGAATCATAGGTTTTGATGAAACGCTGAGCAACATCATTTCTCAGTCTGATTCTGATTTGATTTTTAGCATTTTCATACCTATTCTTCACAGAATCTCCTAATCTGCGAATATCAATGGTAACTGGTGCTGCCAATGGTCCAGCAGTACTGATGGCATTGGCTGCAGGATAATTCACAGGATAGCTACGGTTTCTTTTCAGCGGAGTGGTTTGTGATATCTCTGCAACATTTAAACGTAATGGCTGCATGGAATCTCCATAAAATCCATTGTAACTAAGTATCAATACTGCTGAATCTACAACGATACTGTCTTTGTTACCCGGAATGGCAAATGGATAAACCGGAGGTGTCAATTCAAAAAACATGGAAGCAGAAGTGCGTCCGAAAAGAGGGTCATTGGTGATAGCCCCTACAACATGAATGTCACCTTTATAAATACGAACTGAATCAAGTTCCTCATAAGTATCTGTGAGTACCTCGAGTGTAGTGTCTTTCGTGAAAACGCCATCGATCGGAGGAATCAATCCGCCACCTAATTCAGTAGAAGTAATCCGGGTGCAACCCGCGAGTAGAAAACCAGAAATAATACAGAAAATGAATGTATTACGCAGTGTCGAAAATAAACGCATGAGTTGTTGATTACTTACCCGCAAGGTCGTTGTACAATTCTAAATACTCTGTTAAATCAGAATCCCATCCTTTGAAAGGAACTACCTTCTTTCCCTTCACTTTGGCAAATTCTTCAGAGAGTTTTTTATCAATTTTATCTGCACCAAAAGTAATGGCATCAGCATAAGTGGCACCACCTCTGAACAATGCAGTATTATTGGCTTCTTTAAAAGGCTCTAGATCTTTATCCTTGATATTGGTATTGATGATTGCCTGTTTGAGGAAATCGCCACCCAGTTTATCTTTAAAAGTATTTTCCCCGATCGTAAAGATTACTTTGCTGTTACCAAAAACAGGCTCCTTTTTATAAGCTGTTTTGATATAGGCAGGAATCAATCCGGTCATCCAGCCGCTGCAATGAATGATATCAGGAGGCCAACCAAATTTCTTTACTGTTTCCAAAGCACCTTTACAGAAGAATACTGTACGAAGTGCATTATCATCAAACCAATTTTCCTCTTCATCATGAAAAATCTGTTTGCGTTTGAAGAAATCTTCGTTTTCCAGAAAATAAACCTGTAAACGGGCATTGGGTAAAGAAGCCACCTTAATTTGAAGCGGATAGTCATCATTATCAACCGACACATTGATGCCTGAAAGTCTTACCACTTCATGTAAGCGGTGTCTTCTTTCATTGATAACACCAAAGCGGGGCATGATACATCTGACTTCCAGACCTCCATCATTACTCTTGATAGCCAGTTTATTGATCACCTCTGCAAACTCTGTAAGCTCGAGGTAAGGAGACATCTCTGTGGCTATGAATAAAATTCTTTTCTTTGTTGACATCCTTGCGCCGTTTTTTTGCGGGACTCGTAAAATGAGTGGGCAAAGGTACATAAAATAAACAGAACAGTACGAGTTCACTGAATTGACCTCAATCACACCCCTATGATTCTTTTTAAGAAGGCAGACGAATTAAAAAAATATTTAATTAAAAAGACCGAAGAAGGCTTATCAATTGGGTTTGTACCCACTATGGGGGCATTACATGAGGGGCATCTTTCATTGATCAAAGAGGCAAGGGATAAGTCCGGACTCGTGGTTTGCAGCATTTTTGTAAACCCTACCCAATTCAATGACCAGCAAGACTACCTTCATTATCCTAAAACCATTGAACAAGATATCCTTGCCTTAGAAAAATCTACATGCGACGTTTTATTCATGCCCGATGTTCAAGAAATCTATCCAGATAACTATTTACCCAAGTCTTATCACCTGGGTTCTTTAGAAACGGTTTTGGAAGGTAAATATAGGCCCGGGCATTTTCAGGGAGTTTGCCAAGTAGTAGATACATTACTGGAAATAGTCATGCCAACATTGCTCTTTTTGGGGCAAAAGGATTACCAGCAATGTATGGTGATCGAAAAGTTGATTCAGATCCGACAATATCCTACTCGTCTATGCATAGTTCCTACCAAGCGTGAAAAAAGCGGTCTTGCCATGAGCAGCCGAAATTTACGACTTACTGAGGCCGATAGGCAAAAAGCAACGGCGATCTATACAGGATTGAATCATATCAAAACACAATTAAAAGCAGGTGCGGTAAAACATTTATGTGATAAGGTTCAGAGTGATCTTCTCAAAGCTGGCTTCGAAAAAGTTGATTATATCACTATTGCGGATGCTCAAACCTTAGAACCAATAGAAGTGTGGGATGGAAAAATACCATTGGTGGCACTAGCAGCTGCTTTTTTGTCGGGCATACGCCTAATAGATAACATACCTCTCACATAATCTAAGTCTGCATATCCATTTGAACAGACTATTTTTGCGCCCATTATGCAAATAGAAGTACTTAAATCGAAAATACACCGTGCGGTGATCACGGAAGCTAATCTTCATTATGTTGGAAGTCTGACATTGGATGAAGACTTAATGGATGCTGCCAATTTTATTGAGAATGAAAAGATCCAGGTTGTGAATGTCAATAATGGAGAAAGATTGGAAACCTATATCATCAAAGGCAAAAGAGGCAGTGGTATTGTTTGTCTGAATGGCCCTGCCGCACGTAAAGGTGCTGTAGGTGATCTTGTTGTGATCATATCCTATGCAACCATGGATTTTGAAGCTGCCAAATCCTTTAAACCTTGGGTTGTATTTCCGAAGGAAGGCAATAAGTTGTAGTCTTATTGATCCCTTAGGAATTTTGTAATTTACAACTCACTAGTGCATATATGAAAAAACAACTCCTATCAATTGGAAAGTTTGCTCTGTTTCTTGGATTAGGGCTTTTTCTCGTATGGTGGAGTTTAAGACAGATCCCTGACAACAAATGGGGTGAGTTTAGAGATAGTTTACGAAATGCCAACTACTGGTTGCTCATTCCCGTTTTTGTGATCCTCATTGCCAGCCACTTACTCAGAGCATTACGCTGGAAAATTCTCATGGAACCCATGGGTTATCGTCCATCCATTTTGAATACTTTTTTTGCAGTGATGATTGGCTACTTAGCGAACCTTGCTTTCCCTAGACTAGGAGAAGTATTGAAGTGCACCATCCTTGCCCGCTATGAAAAAGTTCCTGCCGAAAAATTAGTGGGTACCATCGTAGCAGAGCGAGCGGTAGATGTGGTTTCGCTAGGACTTATTTTTATATTAACCCTTGTTTCTCAATATGATATTCTGGCGGTATATGGGCAAGAGTTGATCGGACAATTACTTGATAAGGGTGGCAATATTCCTATGTCGGTATTGTTATTGGTAGCAGGAATTTTATTGGTGTTGATCATTGCGATTCGTGTCTGGTTCAAACAGTTCGCACATTTGAAGATCGTGATCATGATCAAATCGATCATAGCAGGCATTTGGGAGGGATTAATGAGTATTCGTTATCTCAAGCGCAAAGGCATTTTTATCTTATACAGCATTGGCATTTGGTTCTTGTATACTGCCGGTACTTGGGTAGGTCTTTTAGCCACTTCGGGTACAGCACATTTAGGATGGGGTGAAGGATTGAGTGTATTGGCTTTTGGAAGCATTGGCATGATCGTTACACCCGGTGGTATTGGTGCTTATGCTTTCTTCATCGCCAAAGTATTGGAAGAATACAACATACCTTTTGAAATAGGTTTTGCAAACGGGAATCTCCAATGGTTTGCTCAATTCATGATCGTGCTGTTGGCAGGCGGATTGAGTTTATTGCTGTTACCTGTTTATAATAAAAAAGACAAACAACATGAGAGCCGTTAATGCGATTGAACAAAAGATCATGACATTACCACAGTTACTGGCACGTGTGGCTGCATGGCGTATAACAGGAAAGAAAGTGGCTTTTACCAACGGTTGTTTTGATATTTTACATGAAGGACATATTTTCTCACTCAATGCTGCAGCCAGTGAAGCTGATTATTTGATCGTGGGAGTGAACAGTGACAACAGTGTAAAAAAATTAAAGGGACCAGAAAGACCCGTCAATAATGAACACAGTCGTTCACTATTGTTGGCAAGTCTGGCTGTAACAGACGCTATCATTGTATTTGATGAAGATACCCCGCACACACTCATCACCTCCATTTTACCCGATGTTTTGGTCAAAGGCGGAGATTATACTGTTGAACAGATCGTTGGATCAAAAGAAGTGATTGACAATGGTGGAAGGGTGGTCATTAATCCGATTGTAGAAGGATTTTCAACAACAGGTATCATTCAGCATATCAAACAGTCTTATTCTTAGTATCAGCTGATCAGTATCCTTTAGAAGAAGAAGATTTTTCCTATATAAACTTAACATTCCACTCTCCTTCTCTTTTTTATATTTGAATGGTTAGAATGATTATGCCCCTAGGCTTGGACTAATACTATTTTTTGTGAAAAAGCATCTTATACAGCGTGATATCAGTTGGCTCAGTTTTAATGCAAGGGTTTTACAGGAAGCAAATGACCCTTCTGTTCCTTTGAAAGAAAGGATTCGTTTTCTGGGCATCTTTTCCAATAATACCGACGAATTTTTCAGGGTGCGTGTGGCTACTTTGAAGCGGATGGTTGAGTACGCAGATAAAAGACGCAAACTGAACATGCACATGGAAGATGATCCTCAGGCTATCATCGACCAAATACAAACCATTGTACTACAACAACAAAATGAGTTCAATCGTATTTGGGATGGTATTCTCAGAGAATTGAAAAAAGAAAAGATCTTTTTGATCAATGAAAAACAACTCAACAAGGAACAAAAAAAGTATGTAAGTGATTTCTTTGATGAGCAGGTGCGTTCAAATATCATTCCACTGATGATCGAGAGTTTACCACAACTCCCCTATTTGCGTGACAAAAGTATTTACCTAGGTGTGGTCATGCGTAAAAAGAATTCTGCGTATGATCAGAAATATGCGTTGATAGAAGTGCCTGCCAAAGATGTAGGAAGATTTGTATTACTGCCGTCTAAGCAAGGGGAAAAGCAACTCATTTTATTGGAAGATGTTATCCGACATAACCTGCCGGAGATCTTTACTTATTTTGACTATGATTATTTTGATGCACATGTTTTCAAAGTAACCAAAGATGCAGAGATTGATATTGATAATGACGTAAGCACCACATTCGTTGAAAAGATCGAAAAAGGATTGAAGAACAGGCGCAAAGGAAAACCTGTACGTTTTGTATACGATAAAGAAATGGATGCGGGTTTATTGGAATACCTGATCCGTCGTTTGAATCTGAACCGCAAAAGCAATATCATTCCTGGCGGAAGAATTCACAACTTCCGTCACTTTATGGATTTCCCGGATGTATTTGATAGCAAGAATACACGTAGACCTTCATTCACACACCCCGCCATACAAAACAGTATGCGTGTGACAGATGTGGTACTGAAAAAAGATGTAATGCTTCATTTCCCCTATCATTCTTTTCATACGGTCATTGATCTATTACGTGAAGCAGCGATGGATCCGGACGTAAAATCGATCAAGATCACCGCATATAGATTGGCCTCTAATTCCAAGGTCATCAATGCACTTATCAATGCTGCCCGAAATGGTAAAGAAGTGATCGTAATGCTTGAATTGAAAGCAAGATTTGATGAAGAAGCCAACTTAGAATGGAAAAAGATTCTTGAAGAAGAAGGAGTGCGTGTATTGTTGGGAATACCAAAAATGAAAGTACATGCCAAACTTTGTATCATCAAAAAACGAAAAGGAACCAAGACTATTCAATATGGTTTTGTTAGTACAGGAAATCTGAATGAAAAGACAGCCAGGGTGTATGGAGATCATTGTTTACTCACTTCGAATAGGATGATCATGGCTGATATCAACAAAATTTTTAACTATCTCGAAAATTGGAAAACTGCTTCCTCGCAATTGAAACAATGCAA
Source organism: Brevundimonas vancanneytii (assembly GCA_943368425.1). Classification (GTDB taxonomy): domain Bacteria; phylum Bacteroidota; class Bacteroidia; order Chitinophagales; family Chitinophagaceae; genus Sediminibacterium; species Sediminibacterium vancanneytii_A. Next base: position 146,170 of record CALRLC020000001.1, on the reverse strand, counting down.
GACATTGATGGTTTGTCCAACCAATATGCGACATGAACTGAACACACTTATTAATCGAGAAGTAAAAGCTGCCAAAGCAGGCAAAGAAGCAAGTATCACACTAAAAGTAAACTCGTTGAGTGATGCATTGCTGATTGATAAACTTTACGCTGCTGCAGCTGCCGGAGTTGAAATTCGTCTGATCGTTCGAGGCATTTTTTGTGCCGTGATCGATCATAAAAAATTCAAGCAACCTATTCGTGCTATCAGCATTGTGGATGAATATTTAGAACATGCAAGGGTATTGATGTTTCACAATGGCGGACAAGAAAAGATTTATATCTCCAGTGCTGACTGGATGGTAAGAAATCTTGATCATCGTATTGAAGCTGCTGTACCCGTTACAGACCCTGCAATTCGAGAAGAATTGAAACAGATTATCCACATTCAATTAAGAGACAATATAAAAGCTCGCATCCTTGATAAGGAATTAAAGAACAACTATGTACCTTCCACCGGTAAAAAAAGGGTTCGTTCACAGATCGAAACCTATCAATACTTGTACCGGAAAAACATAGCAACTGTTGAGGCTCGCCGCAATTGATATTGGAAGTAATGCTGCACGTTTACTGATCTCAGAAGTAAGTCATGATGCAGAAGGTAAACCACGTTTCAATAAACTGAATCTTGTGCGTGTGCCTTTACGCCTAGGTTTTGACGTGTTTGAGAATGGAGAAATTTCAAAAGAGAAAAGAGGCATGGTTTTGCAAACCATGAAAGCTTACGGCCACTTGATCAATGCCTATGGTGTTCAACATACGATCGCATGTGCTACCAGTGCCATGCGCGATGCACGAAACAGTGCGGATCTCATTAGAAAAATCAGATTGGAAACCGGATTAGAAATAGAAATCATCAGTGGAGATCTGGAAGCATCCATTATCTATGAGAACCATGTTGCTGAAAATATGGATACCGATCATAGTTACCTGTACATTGATGTGGGTGGTGGCAGTACTGAACTTACATTTTTTGCAGAAGACCGATTGGTATTCAAACAATCCTTCAACATTGGTACCATTCGGTTATTGAAGGATATGGTGGAAGATCATCACTGGAATGAAATGAAGGATATCATCAAGACCAAAACAAAAGGCTATAAAAAAATTGTAGCCATTGGTACGGGTGGTAATATCAATAAAGTTTTTTCGATCAGTAAAAAGAAAGACGGCAAGCCCTTACCCATCGATCTACTGAAAGATTATTACAAAGAAATATCCAGTTTCTCACTGGAAGACAGAATCAATATTTATAAACTAAGAGAAGACCGTGCCGATGTAATTGTACCGGCTTTACAAATTTACATCAATGTGATGCGGTGGGCGGATGCTGATGAGATCTATGTACCTAAAATAGGTCTTGCAGATGGACTCATTCAACACCTGTACTCGGAATTAACCTTACAACAACAGTAATTGCTGATTTCCTACTTGGCTAATCCTAAAATCTGCCTACTTTGCATTGTTTCCAATACGGGAAGGTGATCAAAAAATTATATCATGTCTGTTCATAAAGAAGTAAAGAAAATAACAACCAACACCTTGCTGAAAATGAAGGCAGCAGGTGAAAAAATCTCTATGATCACCGCTTATGATTATTCTTTTGCAAGGTTATTTGATGAGGCAGGAATCGATGTGGTATTGGTGGGTGACAGTGCAAGTAATGTGATGGCAGGACATGAGACGACAGTACCCATTACATTGGATCAAATGATTTATCATGCACAATGTGTGGTTCGCGGTATTGACCGTTCATTGGTGGTGGTGGATCTTCCTTTTGGTTCGTATCAGTCTAACTCAGATATAGCGCTTGCATCAGCGATTCGTATCATGAAGGAAAGTGGTGCACATTCTATTAAACTGGAAGGTGGATCAGAAGTAGTGGAAAGTATTCAAAGAATTGTTTCTGCAGGTATCCCGGTGATGGGACATCTTGGTTTGACGCCTCAATCGATCTACAAATTCGGCACCTATAATGTGAGAGCTAAGGAAAATGAGGAGGCTGAAAAGTTAAGGAATGACGCACGCTTATTACAAGAAGCCGGCTGTTATGCCATGGTTCTGGAAAAAATACCCGCGGCATTGGCCACAGAAGTAAGTCGATCATTGACCATTCCAACCATTGGCATTGGTGCGGGTTCGGGATGTGATGGGCAAGTTTTGGTGATGCATGACATGTTGGGTATCAACAATACTTTTAAACCTCGTTTCTTAAGACAATACTTGAACTTACAGGAGCAAATCCAGGGTGCAGTAGGTCAGTACATTAAAGATGTAAAATCCGGAGATTTTCCGTCGGAGAAGGAATCATATTAGAGGTTTACCGATAACACCATTCGATTCACCCTATTTCTTTTTCTGATTTGAACGCCATAAAATAGATTTGATAAAACCAATTCGTATTTTACGGAATTGAATACATCATTAATGGCTGTTACCAACTTCAAACCACCGGATCTTCGTAACGATAAAAAAATTATCACGGTCTTCACGCACATGGTTGCATGGGCTTGTTTCTTTTTTGTCCCATACCTGGTTTTCTTTCCTCGCTTAAGAGAATTCAGTATGAGCGACAATATGCTTGCGACCATTATTTGCAACAACGTATTTATTGTACTATTCTATTATTTCAACACCCAGGTACTGGTTCCTAAATTACTCATCAACAAAAGATGGGGATGGTATATCCTTTCAATTGCTGCTTGTTTGGCTGCATTTCTATTCTTACCAAAGGAAATCGCCAATCTACTTGTAGAGCCAGAATATATCCGTCAAAACAATGAGTTTATCAGGAACCCTAATTTTAAAGGTACTCCTAAACTTACCAGAGCTCCTAGAAGAGCCAGACCGATCGCTGACCCTTACAACACCGTACTCTTCTTATTGGTGTTTGCTTTCGGAACCTGTATTTCTGTGACACAACGTTGGTTGAGAACAGAACAAACCAAAAAGGAAACAGAGAATGAAAAACTGAATACAGAGTTATCTTTTTTGAAATCACAAGTAAACCCGCATTTCTTCTTTAATACACTTAATAATATTTATTCTTTAGCTGTAGTAAGAAGTGAAAAAACAGCACCTGCTGTTATGAAGCTTTCTTCTATCATGCGATACATACTTACAGAAACAGAAAGAGACCTGGTACCTTTATCTAATGAAGTAGACTTCATTCATAACTTTATTGAATTACAACAAGTAAGACTTACTGATAAAGTAACTTTGAATTTTTCAACCAAGGGAGAAATAAGTACAATACTCATTGCGCCTTTGATCTTTATTCCATTTGTAGAGAACGCATTTAAATATGGAGTGAGCACGAAGGAAGTATCTAAAATTGATATTTCAATAGAGAGTAAAGACAATATCATTTATTTCTCTGCCACCAATAATATTGTAGCAACAGACAACAGTTTGATGGAAAATACCGGTATCGGTATCAACAATGTCAAAAGAAGATTGGAACTAATGTATCCTGAGCGACATAAACTGAGCACAACGATCGAAAACAACATTTACATTGTAAAATTGGAAATTACAACATGATACATTGTATTGCCATTGATGATGAACCATTAGCCTTACAACTGGTTCAGGAATATTGCGCAAAGATTTCTTTTCTCAAACTAGAAAAGACCTTTACGAATACAGATGAAGCCATCGCCTATATGCAGTCGAATACGGTAGACCTTTTATTTCTGGATATTCAAATGCCGGATATAACAGGTATACAGTTTTATAAAGGATTAACTGAAAAGCCTCCTGTTATCTTCACCACAGCTTACAAAGATTTTGCCGTAGAGGGATTTAATGTGGATGCGGTTGATTATCTGCTGAAACCTTTTGAGTACGATCGTTTTCTGAAAGCATGCTATAAGGCAAAAGAATACATTGAATTTCTTAGCTCACAGGAAGTACAACTGAATTCATTGTTCATCAAGGTGAATTATGAGATCATGAAGATCAATTTGAAAGATATTGATCTGATTGAGGCATTGGATGATTATATCAAGATCTATATCAAACCAAACCCTGTGCTTACACTCATGACATTGAAAAGTATCCAGGAAAAATTGCCTCCTCGTGATTTTGTAAGGGTACATCGTTCTTTCATTATCCCTATTGCAAAAATTGAAAAATTCAGCAAGTCAAAAGTGTGGATTGCAGGCAAGGAAATACCTATCGGAAGCAGCTACAGCAGTGTGTACGACCAGTTGTTAGAGATTTCAAAAACAAAATAGCCATTCCCCGATTTTGAGTAGCTCCTCACCTATCAACCAACAAAAAAAATCAACAAAAAGATAGTTTTACCCTGTAAATGCTGAAAGGCGTTTCATGCAGGGTTTTAGATAATAAAGTATCACACAGTTGTTCTCAACATAGTGATACTTTTTTTATGCCCGCTATTCTCTTCAGGCGCTCTTTTTTGAATCCACTACCTTTACGCCAAATTTAACCTGCATGGATTTTTTAGCACAACTAGGCATTCAGTCTGCAAATCTCGGTGCCTCTACCGGAACACAATGGATAGATAGTAAAGCAACCATTATCAGTTCATCTTCTCCCGTTGATGGCAAATTGATTGGCTCTGTTCAATCTACCGATGAAGCAACTTATCAAACAATCGTACAACAATCAGTCAAAGCATTTGAAGATTGGCGTCAATGGCCAGCACCTAAACGTGGTGAAGTAGTTCGCCAGGTAGGTGAAGCTTTACGAAAATACAAGGACCCTTTGGGTAAACTGGTGAGTTATGAAATGGGAAAAAGTTTACAAGAGGGATATGGTGAAGTACAGGAAATGATTGATATCTGTGATTTTGCTGTGGGTTTATCCAGACAATTACATGGCTTAACCATGCACAGTGAAAGACCCAAACATCGCATGTACGAACAATGGCATCCTTTGGGTATTACCGGCATTATTTCAGCTTTTAACTTCCCTGTTGCGGTATGGAGCTGGAATGCTGCACTTGCTTGGGTTTGTGGCAATACCAGCATTTGGAAACCCAGTGAAAAAACGCCACTCTGTTCCATTGCCGTTCAAAATATTGTAGCAGAGGTCTTCAAAAAAAATCAAGTGCCAGAAGGCGTAAATTGTTTGATACAGGGTGCTCGTGAGGTTGGTGAGTGGATGAGCAATGACACACGTATTCCCTTGATCTCAGCAACAGGATCTACCAGAATGGGTAAGATCGTTTCAGCAACTGTTGCAGGCAGATTGGGTAAAACGATTCTTGAATTGGGAGGCAATAATGCCATTACCATTTCCAAAGAAGCAGATCTGGATATGGCATTGATCGGTTGTGTATTTGGTGCAGTAGGTACTGCGGGACAAAGATGTACAACTACACGTAGATTGATCATTCATGAATCTGTTTATGAAACATTCAAAGCGAAATTGGTGAAAGCGTATGGGCAATTGAGAATTGGTGACCCTTTGGATACTAAAAATCATGTTGGTCCATTGATCGATCAAGATGCTGTACAATTGTATTTGCAATCGATCGAAGCTTGTAAAAAACAAGGCGGAAAATTTGCTGTGGAAGGTGGTGTATTAGAAGGTGCAGGATATGAAAGTGGATGTTATGTAAAACCATGCATTGCTGAAGCAGAAAATCATTTCCCTGTCGTACAGCATGAAACCTTTGCACCGATCTTATACATTATGAAGTATAGTCAGCTGGATGAAGCCATTGCCTTACAAAATGGTGTACCTCAAGGACTTTCTTCTGCTATCATGACTTTGAATATGCGTGAAGCTGAACAGTTCCTCTCACATGCTGGAAGTGATTGCGGTATTGCGAATGTAAATATTGGTACCAGTGGTGCAGAAATTGGTGGTGCTTTTGGTGGCGAAAAAGAAACCGGTGGTGGAAGAGAAAGTGGCAGCGATGCATGGAAAGCTTATATGCGTCGTCAAACCAATACCATCAACTGGAGTACACAATTACCTTTAGCACAAGGCATCCAATTTGATCTATAAATACTGATTATGCATATCTCCGTATCAGATGCCATCAATCTATTAAGCAGAACACCTCAGGTATTGGAGGATCTGTTGTTAGGAATTCCGGACACACTCCTTCATGCCAATGAAGGCGGTGACAGCTGGAGTCCTTACGATGTGGTTGGGCATCTGATACATGGAGAAAAAACAGATTGGATTCCAAGAATGAAGATCTGTTTATCAGATCACAACAAAACCTTCACTCCCTTTGATCGCTTTGCACAATTTGAAGAAAGCAAGGGAAAGAGCATTCATGAATTGCTCGAAACATTTCGCAGACTTCGCGAAGAAAATATAGCGATCCTAAATAACTTCCACTTAAGTCCCGCAGATTTCCAACGAACAGCCATACACCCTGCATTCGGAACAGTAACGCTTCAACAATTGTTAGCTACCTGGGTGGTACATGATCAGAATCATATTTACCAGATTACAAGAACGATCTCACACCAATATCGTGAAGAAACAGGCCCTTGGAGAGTCTATCTGAGAATTATTCAATAGGGTAATAAACCTAATAGATAGATAAATTGTAATTGCTAGATAATGTCTATTGGCAAAATATTATGGCAACAAAAACCAGAGCTGTTATTGATCAATCAGGCGGTATGCACTTTATAAATATCAGTGCATCAATGGCAGATAAATTCATAAAAAAAAGGATCAAAAGATGTATTGCTACACTTAACGGCACATCCAATCTGCACGTTGCCTTACAATCCAGAAAAGAAGGTGGTTATTTTATTTATATCAGTAAGCGGGTGTTAAAAGAGTTGAATCTCAAAAAAGGAATGACAGTACAATTGGAATTAAAAGAAGACCAGAGCACCTTTCAATTTGAGGAAGCAGAAGAATGGGATGAAGTACTTGCAACAGACCCTGAGGCAAAAACTATTTTCCACCAACTTACACCCGGAAATCAGCGCAGTATTTTGTATTTGATAACACGTGTAAAATCATCTGATAAAAGAATTGAAAGGGCATTACATATTGCAGAACAACTCAAAAGAGGTATTCACAGCGCCGCCCAATTGATGAAAAAATAGCTCCACTCCTACCCTTCAAATTGTTAAGAAAAACTAAAAAAAGAACAGTTGCCAATTAAGCGCTGCCCCTCTTGCGCCAAGATTTTCCTAAATCAGTCAACCGCGGTTAATTTTTCATTATCATTACGGAAATTTGTGCTGATCGTTAAACTATACATTCGATGCTTCGCGGGATATCAAGCTTATTAGCCATACTTTTTTCCATACTTGTTGTACATGCACAACAGGTTCCTAAGACTTGGTTTCAATTGGACTACAACAAAGATTCATTTTATGGAATCAGTTTACACAAAGCCTACGATTTTTTAAAAGAACGCAATAAAAAAAGTGAGCCTATCATTGTTGCAGTACTGGATTCCGGTATCGATACTACTCACGAAGATCTAAAACCAATACTATGGCGCAATCCGAAAGAAATTCCGGGAAACAATAAAGATGACGACGGAAACGGGTATGTAGATGATGTGTATGGATGGAATTTTTTAGGCAATAAAGACGGAAGAAATATTAAGAAAGCCTCCGATGAACGCGCTAGGGTTTTTCATAGATGGAAAGATCAGTTTGCAAATAAAACATTGAATCCGGAAGAAATGACAGAGAAAGAGCGCGAGCAATTCTTTATCTGGAAAAAAGCCGTGAATCAAATGAATTTCAGTCACGAAGAGCAGATGGAACTGATGTTTGTAGAAGTAACAACAAAAGCGTTGAAAAAGCACGATAAGATCTTACGACAGGAAATGGGCTGTGAAGAATATACCTGCGAAAAACTGGAAAAATTTCAACCGGCCAGTAAATCTGGTAAAGAAGCAAAGTTGGGTTTTCTTACCTGTATGAAAATGATTGGACTAGATGCGGAAGAGAAGAACACCGTGTTGTTATCACAATTAGAAGATTACATTGAGGGTAAAAAAACAGCTTTTGAATCGAAAGAGAAGGCTCCTAGAGATTATCGTGCGGAGATCATTGGTGATAATTATTTCAATCTGAATGATCGTTTCTATGGGAATGGAGATGTAATGGGGCCTGACCCCGATCACGGCACCCATGTAAGTGGATTGATCGCTGCACAACGCAACAATGGCGTAGGAATTGATGGTGTTGCCGACAATGTTCGCATCATGATGCTACGTGTTGTACCGGATGGAGATGAATATGATAAGGATGTTGCACTTGCCATTCGTTATGCAGTAGATCATGGCGCCAAAGTCATCAATATGAGTTTTGGAAAGTCTTTCTCACCTGAAAAAAATTGGGTAGACAGTGCGATACGTTATGCAGAACAAAAGGATGTGCTAGTATTACATTCATCAGGTAATGATGGTGACAATATTGATGAAAAAGATGTCTACCCGAATCCATGGCTGCAAGAATGGAATACATTGGCGAGTAATTATATCACTGTTGGAGCAAGTAGTGATCCAAAGATCACAGGAAGTATCACTGCTGAATTCAGCAACTATGGCAAACAGAAAGTAGACCTATTTGCGCCGGGTGTAAAGATCTATTCTACCATGCCGGGAGGAAACAAATATGGTAACCAGCAAGGTACCAGCATGGCCACTCCTATTGTAAGTGGTATTGCTGCCATGATACGCTCTTACTATCCACAATTATCAGCTGTACAGGTAAAACATATCATTGAGAAATCGGTTTTGATACCTGAATCATCTGCATATTGTTTCCGTCCGGGTGAAAAAGCAGACATTGTGCCATTCACAGACTTATCAAGAACCGGAGGTATCGTAAACGCTTACAATGCAATGGTGACAGCGGAACAATGGATACAGCAAGCGAATAAGCCGGTTACAGAAACCAAGATCACCAACGTAAAGAAGAAATCACACTAATTGTTTATGAGTAGACCGCAACCCGGTGAGTATAACTCATTTTTTGAGCGATACATCAACCAAACGAAAGCACAGAATGCACATGCATTACTAGAAGAATTAACTACAGTTCTCGAAAATTTTTATACCAATTTACCCGAATCAAAAGCAGATTATGCTTATGCACCGGGCAAATGGACCTTAAAAGAAGTATTACAACATGTAACGGATACGGAGAGAATCTTCAGTTATCGTTTATTAAGGATTGCGAGAAAAGACACAACGCCTCTTCCTTCTTTTGAAGAAAATGATTATGTAGCAAATGCCGATGCCAATAGAAGAAGTTTTGATGCGATCAAACAAGAGTTCCTTGCTGTAAGAAAAGCCAGTAACCTGCTGATCGAGTCACTTACACCAGCTCAATTAAATAATAGAGGTATTGTAAGCGGTACTGAAACTTCTGCCAATGCCATCGCTTTTATACTGTTTGGACATCTGATGCACCATAAGGCAGTGATTGAAGAGAGGTATTTATAGTTTGGGTTATGGCCCATAGTAAGAGAGGGGGTCTGAAAAGTAAATAGATATCCGGAGATTTGTTTATAAAAGAAGAGGCTGTATCAAAAATTGATACAGCCTCTTCTTTTATAAAATCAGTGATGATTACTTAGCAAACAAATGGATCGCTAATTGTACATCTTTAGCAGGACCATTGTACATGATACCGAATGCTGTTCTGTCAATGCTGAAATAAGCCTGACCGAAAAATCCTTTTTCACTAGCGCTACGGATACTGGCATTGAATTTAACAGGAATACTAGCGCCCTTCAGGCTTAGGGTACCGTTGATCTCGCAAGTGTTCTCTCCTGTGTAGTTTACAGTATTAATTGTGTAAGTAGCTTCAGCAAATTTGGCTACATCAAAAAAGTCTGGAGACTTCAAGTGACCTGCCAGTCTATCTCCTGCACCATCTGTTACTTTCAGATTAGCAAGATCAATTACAAAGCTACCGCCGGTCAATTTACCATTGTCAATTTGAACTTGTCCGCTTTTCAGTGAGAAAGAACCAGTGTGAAAGTCCCCGGCTTTAGAACCGATCCAATCAATACGGCTTTTATCAGTAATATTCAATGTGATAGGTGCTTTTTTGTTTTCACCAGTAAAAGAAGAAAGGCCGATCAATAAAGCGGCACTCATGAAGGTCAAAAATGCTTTTTTCATAATGTTTTTTTGTTTTTACAGTTTTTGAAGCTCCGTAAAATTAGGGGAATTAATGTTACAACAATAAAATTTCGGCTTAAATCTGAATGCCTGATTCTCTTATCTTCGCAAAAATTTTTCACGTATGAATCTTCATGAATATCAGGCCAAGGAGTTGCTGAAAAAATACAATGTACCGGTGCAGGAAGGCATTGCGGTAGATACAGTAATGGCAGCCGAAGAGGCGTATCGCCAGATCAAGACACAAACCGGTAATAATTTCGCGGTTGTAAAGGCGCAGATCCATGCCGGCGGACGTGGTAAAGGTAAAATTGAAGGAACTGAACAGCGTGGTGTGGCCGTGGCTAAAAGTGTTGAAGATGTGGCGACCATTGCCAAAAACATACTTGGAGGAACCTTGGTGACTATCCAAACAGGTCCTAGTGGTAAAAAAGTAAGTAAGATATTGATCGCTCAGGATGTGTACTATCCTGGTCCAAATCCAGTGAAAGAGTTCTACCTGTCAATCCTGCTGGATCGTGCAAAAGGTATGAATGTGATCATGTACAGTACAGAAGGTGGAATGGATATTGAAGAGGTGGCGCACAATACCCCTGATAAAATCTTCAAAGAATGGGTACATCCAGGTGGTGGCTTGCAGGGTTTCCAGGCGCGTAAAATCGCTTTCAACCTTGGTCTCAGTGGAGAAGCATTTAAGAACTGCGTGAAATTCGTAACCAACTTATACAATGCTTACGTTGGTCTGGATTGTGGCATGTTGGAGATCAATCCTTTGTTCAAAACCAGTGATGAAAAGATCATTGCGGTAGACTGTAAAATGAACATCGATGATAATGCTTTGATGCGTCATGCTGATACTGCTGCTTTACGTGATGTATCAGAAGAAGATCCTACTGAAGTTGAAGCCGGACAGTACAACCTGAACTTCGTAAAGCTGGATGGTAACGTGGGTTGCATGGTAAATGGTGCAGGTTTGGCAATGGCTACCATGGATATGATCAAATTAAGCGGTGGTGAGCCTGCTAACTTCCTGGATGTGGGTGGTACGGCCAATGCACAAACAGTAGAAGCCGGTTTCCGTATCATCATGAAAGATCCAAATGTAAAAGCTATTTTGATCAACATCTTCGGTGGTATCGTTCGTTGCGATCGTGTTGCTGCAGGTGTGATTGAGGCTTACAATAAATTAGGCAACATTGAAATCCCTATCATCGTAAGATTACAGGGAACCAATGCTGTGGAAGCCAAGAAATTGATCGATGAAAGCGGACTGAAAGTACAATCTGCAATTGAACTAAGTGAGGCTGCTGATTTGGTGAAAAAAGCAGTTGCTTAATTGAGACTTTAAAAATGCGAAAGCCCTGGTAAAAGCCGGGGCTTTTTTATGCTGCAAGCTACAAGCCTCAAGCTTCAAGATATTGGATATCACTTGAAGCTTGTAGCTTGCAGCTTGAAGCCAATAGCTTTTATTGATTTGAATGGATAATTTTCACTTCCATTACAGCGCTGAATGAATAACGCAGTCCTGTAGCTACTTCCACACATTCATATCGTTTTCTACGAAGCTTACCCCGAATGAATACGCGACCATTGTCCATTTGAAATTGTTGTCCTTCAGCGATATCCGCTACATGCGCATAACCGTTGCGTTGCTGTTTGTTGTATTTACGAAGTACAAGCAGTAACGTTGTTTCACCATTGGCCGTAGCAGCAGGATTCATAACAGAAGAATGTAAGGCTTGCTCTATGTCTTCAGGGAAAACCCCCAACTGGATAAAATGAAGCAGCAATTTTGCATAACAAGTTTTCCATTCAATCCCATGTGCTTCTACCCTGTTATGATATTGTTCGAAGGTGAGTAAGTGCGCCAACTCATGTAACAATGTGATCAAAAACTCATAGGGATTAAGATCACCATTGACTGTAATACGATGATTTTTACCTCCAAAAGCATGACGATAATCGCCTAGTACCGATTTTCGTTTTCTTGTGATGGTCAAATGAACACGATACTGTTTGATATAGGCCACCACTTCCTCAAAACTACCTTCGGGAAGAAATGCGGCCAACGCCTGCATGGGATGTTCAGATACGGGCATTCTTTTTAGGGTTCTGCCTTAAGAATAAACGAACTTCTATCCAGGTATACACCACATATAATCCAAGTGATGCATAAATCGAATACACACTCTTATCTTTTCCAACCATAGATAAATAGATCAGTAACGCCGCAGCAAAACCAATCAACTTTAAACCCATACCTGCCATGACAGCTCTTACAATTGCATTGGGGTTGGGATTTTTAGAAGCATTCAACTGCAATAATAAACCGATCAATGAGCATATAAACAATAAAATATTCGCAATGATCAATACATCCTGTTTCATTCCCCATGCAATGATCTTTTTCTCACCAACAACGAAGAGCGCATTGGTGATCAAGAAGAATAAAACAAGTGGTCGGATTTTTTTTCCCATAATTATTTCTTTGGTTTTCTCGATGTATCTCTAATTAACTTAATCAAAGTACCTGCTAAGGCCAATAATGGTAAAAGCCAGATCAATACGGGTTTTGAAAAGCTAAAATATTGATCTGCCCACTTTCCACCATATATGGTTATACACAACATCACGATGAACTGTGTTGCAAGTGATGCATAAGTCATTAAAGTCTTATCAGGACGTAGATCTGATGACATTATTCGCTAGATATATCTGTCTTGGGAATGGCCAGTGAGATGGTATCCAGTTGAGAAGGTGTATCGCCAGCCAATACTTTTTTCACTCCATCGATATATTGTTCCTTGTATCGAATAGCCTGTTCTAGAGAATCTGTTCGCATTTTCAGCATTTGAAGTGCAGCCCTACTTTCCCGGGTTCCATACCCCGGTATATAATATTTCAAAGGGGAAAAAGCTATCAGGGCAATGGTAAGTCCAACCAATACTACAAAGACAGTACTCAAGCCAATATATACACTCAACCGTGATAATCGAAAGGTTACTACTTCTTCATAAGTATCATCATTCATCACTACAAGACGGTAGTTATTTCTGATGCGCTTAAGGTTATTATTGTTATCTGAATTGGCCATAGACTAAAATCAGGTTAAAGGTAATGATGAAATAGGTTTTAGCAGCTGCCGAACGGGAAATAACTGTATTTTTAAAGTGATTTTATGCAGATACACCAGCGAATAAGATTTTCCGGGATGCTTTTACGTTCTGTAGTACCATGCTTGTCTGTTTTTTTTCTCCTTTTGGCAGGCAAAAGTGTGGCGCAGCCTTATACCACTATTGAGCTAAAAAAGGAAAAACCTTACGATAACAGAACCTTACCATCTGAAAAATCGGGTAATAAAAAGTTTTCACTTCCGAAAAGGATCTATAACAATACCGTTACGCATTTCAACTATTATTTCAATGCCAATCAACGCATGAATGAAATAGTCGATAGAGCTACAGAGTCTCATCGAGATGATTATACACAACTACTTTCATTTTATGATTATGATCTTGAAACCACTGCACAAGATCAAATAGATACCGTTCTCTATAAATGTACAGCCGGGATATTACTACATGATCTGAGAAGTGATTGGGTAGATAATCTCTACCTGCTGATGGGTAAAGCATATTTATTTAGAAAAGATTTTGATTCTGCATTACATGTATTTCAATACATCAACTATGCTTTTGCTGCTAAAGATGATGGATATGACATTCCGATAGGGAGTAACGTAGGTAATACCAATGGTGTATTTACGATATCGACTAATGAAAAAAGGAATCTCTGGCAGAAAATGACCACTACCCTTCCCAGTAGAAATGAAAGTTTTCTCTGGATGGCTCGTACTTATATTGAACAAGATAAAATGGCGGAGGCTTCCGGACTTATTGCACTGCTAAGAAGTGATGCGCTTTTCCCAACACGCCTTCAACCTGAACTAGACGAAGTAAGTGCTTATCTATTTTATAAACTCAATGCCTACGACAGTGCAGCTTTTTACCTGACCCGTTCTTTGAAAAAAGGAAACGACCTGCAGGATAAGGCTAGAACTTATTATCTGGCTGCACAACTCTATGAAAGAGCCAATAGAAATGCTGATGCCATCAAAAATTTTACGGAAGCCATTCGTTTCGCTAAAGACCCGTTCATGGAAGTATACGCAAGATTGAATATTGCCGCACTTGCAACAGGTGAAAAAGATAATGCCTTACAAGAGAACCTGAACGAGTTACTGAAAATGGCTAAAAGGGATAAATATGATGTATACCGCGACATCATTTATTATGCTGCAGCCAAGTTGGAGCTCAGTAGAAAAGCATACCCCGCTGGTCAGCAATGGCTTTTGAAAAGTGTTGCTTATAGCAGTGATAATCCTATTCAAAAACAGAAAAGCTTCTTGTTATTAGGCGATTTGAATTATGACCGCAAAGCATATAGTCAGTCTTTTCGTTTTTATGATAGTGTAGAAACAAGGCTTTTACCTGCGGATGAACAGCTTAGGATTGAAACACGTAAGCCCGCATTACAGCTCATTAGCATTAATGAAGAGAATATTGCCAGAGAAGACAGTGTTCAAAGAATTGCAGCACTATCAGAGACTGCCAGAACAGAATTTTTGAAAAAACTGCTTCGCCAGATAAGAAAAGAAAGAGGCATCAAGGATACAGAGGATCCTTCATTTGGCGCTGATCTTGCTGCGGACAATAAGAACAGTAGTGGTGATCTGTTTGGTAACAACAATGCAGATTTTTATTTCTTGAATAGCAATTTAAGGAGTCGGGGATTTAGTGAATTCAATCGCAGATGGGGCAATAGACCGAATGTTGACAATTGGAGAAGACAATCTGCAATTGACAAAGTCATTACCGCACAACAAACACAAGTAAGCATTCCTCAAGATGGAAAGACAGAACCTAAGAAAGAAGAGCTGAGTTTAGAATCGTTAATGAATGCCATTCCATTGACAACGGAACAAAAGGAACTTTCCAACACCATTATCATCCGTGCTTTGTTGGATAATGGAAAGATCTTTCATCAGCAACTAGATGATTATGCTTCTGCGATTGAAGTTTATGAAGAACTCTTAAGAAGGTTTCCACAATCCACCGAAGCTGAAGAAACCAGTTTTCTATTGATGCAATGCTACCGTAAAACCAATAATCTAAAAGCAGCGGATTCATTAAGTCAGGTTTTTAACAGTCAGTATTCAGATAGTAAATTCTTATATAGCAACACGGTCAATAACAAACAACAAGACCCAAAAGAAAAATTATACAACAACATCTATAATCTCTTTATTGAAGGGAAATTTGACGCTGCCATTAAAGCCAAAAAACAAGCCGAGCAAACCCTGAATAGTTCTGAATGGACACCCCAACTCCTGTATATTGAATCGATCTATTATATCAAAGAACGCGAGGATAGCACTGCCATTAATCGTTTGGAACAGTTGATCACCAATTTCCCAACTTCTCCTTTGGCAGAAAAAGCCACTACGATGATCGATGTTTTGAAAAGAAGAAGTGAAATTGAGGGATATTTATCTGGTTTGAACATTGAAAGACCCGTGGAAACAGTTACTCGCTCTGTAGATCTTGCCGGACCCGCGAATGTGATCAGTACCACTCCACAGCGAAAAGATAGTTCTGTTACTGCGCCAGTAATCAAAGATTTGAAACAACCGGGCGTAAACATTACCAATACTGTTCAGTCTCCACCGGTGCAAGTCGTTGAGTTAGACTATGAATTTATAGCCACAGATACCCAATATGCAGTTGTGGTTTTGAACAAAGTAGACGGCATGTTTGCCGGTGAAGCGAAGAACGCATTCAGCAGGTTTAACCAGGAAAGATTTTTCAATCGACGACTGTCAATTTCAACCCAAACCATTGTTCCAGAAGTTCAGTTTTTGTTAATAGGTCCATTTAAGGATGCGAGTGAAGCAGTGAGCTATACCGATGTAGTGAAACCTTTGGCTCCAAATCGTATTTTACCATGGCTGAGTGCTGACAAATATGGATTTCTGATCATTAGTCCGGCTAATCTACGCCTTCTTCAAACCAAAAAAGACGCAGCTGCCTATCGTGCATTCCTGCAAAAAATATTACCTGATAAATTTTAACGACCCTTAAGAGGAGCTTCAACAACTCTTCTTTAGCTTTACGACCTGTTATTTAGAAACCATTTATTGCTGATTATGTCAAAATCTGTTCGCATTTTCTGGCGCATTTTTTTCTGGACACTGGGTGGTGGCATCGTTTTCCTGCTGATGATCAATTTTGGTCTGTTAGGAAGAATGCCATCTATCAATGATATTGAAAATCCAACTGCATCACTGGCCAGTCAGGTGTATGCACAGGATGGAACTTTGATGGGTAAATACTATCTCGAGGATCGCATCAATGTACAGTACAAAGACATCAGCAAACATGTAGTAAATGCATTGGTAGCTACCGAAGATGAGCGTTTTTATGATCACAGCGGTATCGACCCACGCTCGTTGGGTAGAGCATTGATTTTTTTAGGAAGAGAAGGTGGCGCCAGTACCATTACTATGCAAACAGCAAAGAACCTGTTTACCGATAACTGGAGCACACGCAATATATTTCTTCGCATCATCCAGAAGATCAAAGAATCTGTGATAGCTGTAAAATTAGAACGCAACTTCACCAAAGAAGAGATCATTACCATCTACCTGAACACTGTTGCTTTTGGTGATAATGTTTTTGGTATACGGAATGCAGCTAAAACCTTCTTTCAAAAAGAGCCCGATAGACTTAACATTGAAGAGTCTGCTGTTTTGATCGGTATGTTGAAAGGTGCTACGATTTATAATCCCAGACGCAACCCGAAATTGGCACTGGACAGAAGAAATACAGTGATCAATCAGATGGTACGTAATGAATACCTCACCGAAGCAGAAGCGGCTATCCTAAAACGTAAGCCGATAGAACTCAATTATAAAAAGTTGGATGAAACAGCAGGCCTCGGCCCCTATTTCCGAATGATACTGGGTGAAGAAATGAAGAAGTGGTGTAAGGAAAATAAGAAAAGCAATGGTGATAACTATAATCTCTATCGGGATGGTTTGAAAATTTATACCACCATCAATCCCAGAATGCAGCAATATGCGGAAGAGGCTGTAGCCAAGCATATGAACTACATGCAGAAGCTGTTCAATACACAAGCCAATATCAAAAATGGAAGTATCTGGAAGGGTTATGAGAATGTATTGGAAACAGCCATGAAACAAAGTGATCGTTGGAAAAACTTGGATAGAGAAGGATTAAGTGAAGAGGAGATCAAAAAAACATTCTTTGAAAAAACACCTATGCGTGTGTTTGCTTACAACAGTAGTCGCGAAACGGATACTACCATGACTCCTTATGATTCTATCCGCTATCATAGACAAATGTTACAGGCGGGTTTTATGGTGATGGATCCTTTAACAGGAGAGATCAAAGCTTGGGTTGGAGGTATTGGATTCAAATCATTCAAGTATGACCACGTGAATTTTAATACCAAACGTCAAGTTGGTTCTACGATGAAGCCGTTGTTATATAGTTTAGCGATTGAAGAAGCCGGGTTTACACCCAATACTACTGTATACGATGAGCAACAAAGTTTTGGTCAGTATGGATTGGTTCCTGCAACGAGCAGATCTTGTCAGGGCGGCGCTATGCCAATGGCTTCTGCACTTGCTTTCTCACGAAACTGTGCATCTGCTTATATCATGAAACAATTAGATGCAGAAGGAAACAATGGTGCAAAAAGGCTGGTAGATTTTCTGGAGCGTTGTGATTTCAAAACAAAGATTGAGCCCTACCCTTCTATAGCATTGGGTTCTTGTGAAATTTCATTGTATGAAATGATGCAAGGTTTCAGCATGTTCCCGGGCAGAGGCTTTAATGTGAAGCCCATGTACATCACCAGAATTGAAGATAGAAACGGAAATGTGTTGGCCACATTCACTCCAAAAAGAAAAGAAGTCATCAGTGAGGTAACGGCTTACTCTGTGGTGAAAATGATGCAAGGAACGGTACAGGTGGGTACGGGTCGTGGTATCTGGGGGTATGGAATGCCAGCTGTTGAAAACGCAGGTAAAACAGGTACTACCAATGAAAACAGCGATGGTTGGTTCATGGGTTATACGCCTCAACTCATGGGCGGTGCTTGGGTTGGTGCTGATGATCGTTTTATTCACTTCAATAAAGAGAGTGCGAATGGACAGGGTGGACGTGCTGCTATGCCAATATGGGCTTATTTCTTTGCCAAAGCAGCCGCTGATCCCAACTGTGGTATTGATAAGAGTGCCACTTTTGTGAAACCTGATATCATGAGCAACGATATTGTCATTGATTATCTCAATGACTCTACACCAATACTAGGCGGTGAAGGCGAAGATGTTGGAACAGGTACTTCTGAAGATTATGAAATTCCTCAGAATATCAAACTGGAAGACATAGGTGCAGAATCAGACATCAAACCTGCAACACCAAAAACACCTGAGAAAAAAGATGCTAAAGGAAATACCCCTCCACCACCTCCGGCAGAAAAGCCCAAAGCTGTTTTGCCCAAAAAACCAGGTGGCGGGAAATAGTTGAAAGAAAAGAATATGAATTCATTAAAAGTAATTGCATTTGATGCAGATGATACATTGTGGGTGAACGAACCTTATTTTAGAGATACAGAAGACAAGTTTTGTGAGTTATTAGAAGATTATTTACCTCATCATTCTGTTGCCAGGGAGTTGTTACATACCGAGATCAAAAATTTGAGTCTGTATGGTTATGGCGTAAAAGGATTCATGCTCAGCATGATCGAAACAGCTTTGGAAGTTTCCAACAAAACTGTTCCTGTTGAAATTATCGAGAAATGTATTCAACTAGGGAAGGAATTATTGGATAAGCCTATTGTACTATTGGAAGGTGTAGAAGAAGTATTGAATGCTTTGAAAGGCAAGTATAAACTAGTGGTTGCGACAAAAGGAGATCTGTTAGATCAAGAAAGAAAATTGATCAAATCAGGTTTATCTCATCACTTCCATCACATAGAGATCATGTCTGAGAAAAAAGAAGCCGATTATCAAAAGTTGATCAAACACCTAGATATAGAACCAGCATCTTTTATGATGTTAGGCAATTCATTAAAGTCTGATGTGATTCCTGTATTGGCATTGAACGGACATGCAGTGCATATTCCTTATCATACTACCTGGGCGCATGAAACAGTGGATGGAGATATCAAACATCCTAATTTCAGACAGGTTACTGAGATCAAAGAAGTATTATCTTTCCTTTAGTCATGAAAACATTACTCGATATTGAATCCTGGAATCGTAAAGACCAGTTTCATTTTTTTAGTCAGTTTGAAGAGCCTTTTTTTGGTGTTACCGTACAGCTAGATTGTACGGAAGCCTATGCAAAGGCTAAAGCAAGTGGTTATTCTTTCTTTTTGTACTACCTGCATCTTTCTTTGAAAGCTGCCAATCAAATTGAGCCATTCAGATATCGAATCTCAGATGGAAAAGTGTATTTGCATGATACAGTAAACGCCTCTCCTACTATCAACAGACCGGATGGCACTTTTGGATTCTCTTATATGGACTATCATCCTGACTTTGAAAATTTTGCTGAAGCTGCTAAGATAACCATTGAAGAAGTGAGAAACAGTACAGGACTCATTCCTGCTGTTTCCGGAGAAAATGTGATCCATTATTCATCAGTACCCTGGATTAATTTCACTGGTTTATCGCATGCCAGAAGTTTTTCATTCAAAGATTCTTGTCCGAAGATCTCTTTCGGAAAAATGACTGAAGTGAATGGAAGAAAACAAATGCCTGTATCCATTCATGTTCATCATGCATTGATGGATGGATTTCATGTAGGACAATACATCGATTTGTATCAACAATTGTTATTAGAAGTATAAGCCCCTTACAAATTCTCCCCTTTCAAATTAAAGTTGAGTGAGAACTGATGAAATAATTGTCTTTGATAAAATCCTGTTGCATAACGAACTTGTAATTTAGGAAGAAGGAATCCTGCACCGGCTGAAAATCCGTTCAATCCATTGGTGATATTGAATCCGTTAAGCTCCTGTCTGCGTTGAAAAGAATAGCCGGTACTGATCTCCAGTTTTTCATCGGGAAAGAATTGTGCACCCAATACAATGTGATTTAAAATTTTTTGCAGGGTATTCTTACTACTGAAATCATCTTCCCCTTCTCCTGCTCTGAAAGTAGTATCATTATAAAAATTATTGAATCGATGTAGATCATGCAAAGTCAGTGAAAACTGAACGGGTGCATTTTTTAGTTTCTTAGTGATACCTGCTTGTAGATCAAAAGGCAATTCTTCTTTTCTACCGCTTCTATCATAAGTATTGAATTGGGTGCCTATGTTTTTTACTGTAACACCTGCTTGTAATCCATTCTCTTCATCATGATAATTCAACCCAATATCCATTGCTATCCCTGAAGATCGAAATTGACCGTAACCCGAATGAATGAATTTCAGGGTAGCACCATACCACCATTTTTCTTTGTGATTTCTGGAAGC
Source organism: Brevundimonas vancanneytii (assembly GCA_943368425.1). Lineage (GTDB taxonomy): Bacteria > Bacteroidota > Bacteroidia > Chitinophagales > Chitinophagaceae > Sediminibacterium > Sediminibacterium vancanneytii_A. Next base: position 125,465 of record CALRLC020000001.1, on the reverse strand, counting down.
CATTACCTGTACCACATAATCACGAGGATTAAATCTTCCAATGATATTGCCCGATGCATCGGTTTGATCGATGCTTCCATAATTGAGGTAGTTGATCCCCACCCCGATATTGGTTTTTGCATTCTCCAAATGATACCCGGAACTGATGCTGTAATTACTGATACCGGCAATAAAAGCATTGAAAGAAGTATTGACTTTTTGATGCATTTCCTTCCTCAATAAGGCAGGGTTATGAAAGGCCATTCCTACATCTTTTCCACCGGATGTGATATTGATTCCGCCTAGGGCTGAGAGCTGTGCTGTATTGGATTGTTTGAGAAAACTGAATACGGCATTCCCTCCCAAAGTTTGAGCGCTTGCAGAGATTGAATAAACAGTTAAAGTCAGTAAAAAAAATATCCTGTATACCACTATGTTCAAATCTACAATATGTATGGTTGTGGTAGAAATAATTAGGAAAAGAGCAGGGTTATAAAAAATGAAATCCCCCATGGAGATGGGGGATCTTAACCCTTAAAACAACCAACATGAAGAAAATGTTGATGTCTAAATAACGCTAAGGCCATCGAAAGGTTCAAACAGCCCCTAATTTTAATGTCATACAAGTGCAATATCTACCACCTGTTGCATGGTCTTCACATAATGGAATTCCACACCTTTGATATAATCACCCTCAATTTCTTTCACATCTTTTTCATTCTGCCAGCAAAGGATGATCTCTTTCAAACCCGATCTTTTTGCAGCCAGTACTTTCTCCTTGATACCACCTACCGGTAATACCTGTCCACGAAGTGTGATCTCACCCGTCATGGCCAGATAAGGCTTTACTTTTCTGCCTGTAAATGCGGAAGCCAGTGAGGTAAGCATTGTGATACCTGCACTAGGACCATCTTTTGGCACTGCGCCTTCCGGCACGTGAATATGAATGGATTTTTTAGAGAACTCATCGGGATCAATGCCATACTTACGGGCATTGGCTTGTAAGTAGCTGAGAGCTGTACTTGCACTTTCTTTCATCACATTACCCAGATTACCCGTGAGCTTTAACTCGCCTTTGCCTTCTCCCAAGATAGTTTCAATGAACAAGATATCTCCGCCAACATAGGTCCATGCTAGCCCAACCGCCACACCGGGCATATTGGCTGTTTTATAGATCTCATTGCTATACCTCGCCTGACCTAGTATTTTTTCTACATCTTGCAAAGTGAGGGTTGATTTCACTTTGTTTTTGATGGCGAGTTCTTTTGCCTGGTAGCGCATCAGTGCAGCCAGTTGTCTGTCTAACTCCCTCACACCACTTTCCCGTGTATAATTTTCAATGACTTTTTCTAATACTTTATCATTGATTTTGACATTGACCTTTGCTAAACCATGCGCTTCTTTTTGCTTAGGAAGGAGGTGACGTTTAGCAATCTCTACCTTTTCTTCTACTGCATAACCACTCAAATCAATAATCTCCAAACGGTCACGAAGAGCGGGTTGAATATTCTGAAGGTTATTGGCTGTTGCAATGAATAGAACTTTACTTAGATCATATTCAAGCTCCAGGTAATTATCATAAAAGGTATTGTTCTGTTCCGGATCCAATACTTCCAGAAGCGCAGAAGAAGGATCGCCACGAAAATCATTACCGATCTTATCAATTTCATCGAGAATCATCACCGGATTGGATGATTTACATTTTCTGATATTCTGCAGGATACGACCCGGCATCGCCCCGATATAGGTCTTTCTGTGACCACGGATCTCACTCTCATCATGCATACCTCCCAAGCTCAAGCGGACATATTTTCTGCCGATGGCATGAGCGATAGATCGCCCTAAAGAGGTTTTACCGATACCCGGAGGACCGAGGAAGCAAAGTATAGGGCTTTTCATATCACCCTTCAATTTGAGCACAGCCAAATATTCCAGGATACGACTTTTAATCTTGGTCATACCATAGTGGTCGATATCAAGTACTTTCTGAGCATTTTTTAGGTCGTAATTATCATCGGTATGCTCATTCCATGGAAGGTCGAGCATGAGATCGAGGTGATTGTACACCACCGAATAATCGGGTGTACTTGGATGCATCCGCTCCAATTTTTCAATCCCAGATTTGAAAAGATTCTTAGCAGCTTCAGGCCATTTTTTTCCTTCGGCCTTTTTCTTCATTTCAGCGATCTCACGTTCATTGGTGTCACCACCCAATTCCTCTTTGATACTTTTCAATTGCTGTTGAAGAAAATAATCTCTTTGTTGCTTATCGATCTCCGTGCGTGTTTTATTGGTCACTTTGTCTTTTAACTCAGCGAATTGAAGTTCACGTTGGAGTATCTGGATCAGCTTTTCGGCACGTTGATGGATATCGTTGATTTCAAGTAGACCTTGTTTCTCAGCCAACTCGCTATTCAAGTTGCTGCTTACAAAGTTGATGAGGAAAGAAGGGTTTTCAATATTCTTAAGAATGATCGATGCTTCTGTGGGCAGATTGGGCGACAATTGAATGATCTGTGTTGCCAGATCTTTGATACTGCTGACAATTGCGTCGAAATCTTCATGAGAAGGCAACTCATCATCCGCCAGCATCCGAATAGAAGCCCTGAAATAAGGGTCTTCAGAGTCCATTTTGAGCAGTTCAAATCGTTTTTTGCCTTGGATAATGATAGTAGTGCCCCCATCAGGCATTTTGATAAGCTTGATGATCTTGGCGATGGTCCCAATGGCGCAAAGGTCTTTGGGTTCAGGATCTTCGATATTGGCATCTCTTTGAGCTACAACGCCAATAAGCTTATCAGATTTATAGGCTTCATTTACAGCTTTAATGCTTTTATCTCGACCAACCGTTATGGGAAGAACCACACCCGGGAATAAAACGGTATTACGTAATGGAAGAATAGGCAGGGTTTCAGGGATTACCGTATCCTTATCAAATTCACCATCTGTTTCATTGATGGGGATGATGGGCATGAAATCGGTCTCGTCTTCCGCTCTAAAAAAAAGTTTCTCTTTCAACATAAATAATGAATCAATCTTAAGTCATAATGTCACATAAACCAACACCGGTTCACGCAAGTTAAGTCGGCAAAAATAAGTCAATATTGATGCCATGAAGGTTAAAAGAGGTCTATCGGTACAAACTGTCGCAAAAAAAATCTCCCGCTTGTGGCGGGAGACCTTTTATCCCGATTTATAATCGGGAAAGCTTCTTGCAAGAAGTAATATTGTCTAAAAACAAATACTACTAGTGAGCAGCAGGAGCAGCAGCTGAAGAATCAGTTGTTGCAGCAGCAGAAGAATCTGTAGTTGCAGTAGAATCAGTTGTTGCTGGTGCTACAGTTTCAGTTGCAGCTGAATCAGTTGTAGCTTCTTTGTTTTCACCTGAGTTACATGCAGTCATGAAACCTGCAACAGCTAAAATTGCGAATACTTTTTTCATTGTACTTGTTTTTTGAGTTTTTTTGTTTGGGCGCAAAGATAATGTTCGTTTTCGCTTTTACAAATTTTTAACAGGCTTTTTTACTTTTTCCTAAAGAAAATTCTAACCGGCACCCCTTTAAAATTAAAGTTGGAACGCAGTTGATTCTCCAAATAATTGCGGTAAGGCATCTTAATATCATCGGGATAATTCGTAAAAAACGCAAAAGAAGGTACCACAGTCGGTAATTGTGTCACATATTTAATTTTTACTGTATTACCTCTTACTACGGGTGCATGGTAGGCCTGAACTGCTTTCAACATTACATCGTTGAGTTGAGAAGTTGGGATTTTACGTTTTTTATTATCATAAACCTCGAGGGCTATTTCAATGGCTTTAAAAATGCGGGTTTTATCTTTTACCGAAATAAAGAGCACTGGCACATCGGTAAAAGGAGCTATTTTTGATTTTAAAGTTTTTTCATAATCACGAGCTGTATTTGTTTCTTTTTCAACAAGATCCCACTTATTTACAAGTACAACTATTCCTTTTCCTTTTCTTGTTGCCAAACTAAAAATTGTAACATCTTGGGCAGTAATTCCTTTATCAGCATCTAGTACTAGGAGACATACATCTGCTTCATCCATCGCTTTAATGGCTCGGATAATCGAATAAAACTCCAGGTCATCCTTTTCCTTGCTCTTTTTGCGGATACCGGCCGTATCGATCAGGATAAACTCCTTTTGAAACAATTTATAATGGGTATGTATGGTATCACGGGTGGTACCCGCGATATCGCTAACAATGGTTCTCTCTTCGCCGATCAGTGCATTCAATAAAGACGATTTGCCTACGTTCGGCTGACCAATGATTGCGAACTTGGGTAATTGATCTTCCTCTAATACTTCGGCAGATTCATTCTCAGAAATGCCTGCTGCAATTGCATCCATCAACTCCCCTGTTCCACTACCTGAAATACTGCTAATGAAGAAGTTATGAGCGAAACCTAAACTATAAAATTCAGTAGCTTCTAGTTCACGAGTTCCGTTATCGACCTTATTTACTACTACATAAACCGGCTTAGTGGTACGTCTGAGCATATCAGCCATTGCCTCATCTAGGTCTGTAATACCGGTAGCGACATCTACCATGAATATGATCGCATTGGCCTCATCAATGGCAATTTTTACTTGTTTGCGGATCTCTTTTTCAAAAATATCCTCAGTATTCGGCACAAAACCACCTGTATCGATTAGGTTGAATACTTTACCGTTCCAGTCGGCAATACCATACTGACGATCTCTGGTGACACCACTGATATCATCCACAATGGCTTTTCTTTTCTCTAACAAACGATTAAAGAAAGTACTCTTCCCCACGTTTGGTCTACCTACAATTGCTACTGTATAACCCATATTTTAAATTGATTTAAATATCTTAATTAATTGATAATCATTTTATTGATATCCATATTCATTTAACTGCATCTCATTATCACGCCATTTTGGACGCACTTTAATAAAAAGTTCAAGAAACACTTTTTGTCCAATAAACGCCTCGATATCTTTTCGAGCCAATGTTCCTACTTCCCTGATCATCTTGCCCTTGTCTCCAATAATGATTGCTTTCTGACTCTCACGCTGTACAATTATATCTGCCTGAATCTTGACCAGGGTTTCCTTTTCTTTGAATTCATTCACCATGACTGCGGTATGATAAGGTATCTCATCGCCAAATAGCTCATAGATCTTCTCTCTGATCATTTCTCCTACAAAAAATTTGGTAGGTAGATCACTCAAATCATCTTCACTATAAAAGGGCAATCCCTCAGGTAACAATGCCAGAATGGCATCCAATAATTTTTGCAAATGAACTTTCTGAAGCGCCGATATTTTGATGAGCTGTTTGCAATATGGCTTGGTTGTAAAGAAAGCTTCCGCTTCAGCGATCTTTCCATTGGCAGCTTTATCGATCTTATTTAAGACCAGTAATGCCGGTACTTTTAACCTGAGTGAAGAAAAGATTGCATCACATTCCTGAAAATCATCATTGGCATCCACCATCAATAAAGCCAGATCGGCATCCTCTAAAGCGCCTTTCACAGAGTCCATCATACGTTGGTGTAGCTTGTACTTTGGATCAATGATACCCGGTGTATCAGAAAAAATGATCTGATATTCACCGGGCTTATTCAAAAAAGCCTTGATTCGATGACGTGTGGTTTGTACTCTTGGAGATACAATAGCCATTTTCTCTCCCACCAATGCATTCAGCAAAGTGCTTTTCCCCGCGTTGGGTTTACCAAATATGTTGACGAAACCTGATTTCATATGCAATGTTTTAAGGGATAGTAATTCCGGTATTGGGAAGAGGAAACTCAAAAGAGAATAAACAACAGGGGACAAATGAACGAACACCTGTTTGTGTAGTTATTCAGTATCCAGAGTAGCCTCTAGCCGAAAAGAAAATCTTTCTGATTTTCTGGGATTTTAAAACCCTTCTAAAAGTCAAAGGCCTCATTTCGAGGCCTAAGATATTTATTTTGTTGCGAGGGAAGGGATCGAACCTCCGACCTTCGGGTTATGAGCCCGACGAGCTACCGCTGCTCTACCTCGCGATGTTTGGGTTGCAAAAGTAGCTTTAATATGTTTCTTGTCCAAATATTTCTGAATTATTAAAGATGATACCAAGTCCCACTAACCCCTATCAGATGAAAAGAATCATCGTTCAAGTCTTGAAATCACAACTGACGCAATGATTCAAAGAATACTTTATTACGCATTAAATATTATCGTCACTAAGACAATGGGCATTTTCATTCGTAAAGCAATTATTGTTTTCTATTTACAAATAATGACTACTTATTGATTTTAAATTTTATAGATCACCAGGTACAATAACTTAACTAAAAACTGATTCTTTTAAAACATTGTATCATGAAAATATCTCATCTTATCATCGCTTTTGTATTTGTCAACTCCATCACAGGTATTGCCTCCGCACAAACACCAGCTGAAAAAATTCGCAATAAAGAAAAGGCACAGTTAATGCTATTAGGGACCTTTCATTTCAAAGATCAAGGCTTAGATGGATACAAACCTAAGTTCTCTGTCGATATTTTATCTGAAAAGAGACAAAAAGAAGTAGAAGCTTTAGTAGATGAGATCGCAAAATTTAACCCCACAAAGATCGCCATCGAATGGAAAAAAGACAAAGACCAACGAATTACGGATTCACTATACAATGAATATCTCGCAGGTAGATACAAACTCCGCGAAAATGAAGTATTTCAAGTTGCTTTTCGGTTGGGTAAAAAATTAGGTCATAAAAAATTGTATTGTGTAGACGCTCCTTCAAGAGGATTTGACAATATACCAGATGAAAAAATATGGAGTGAACAACACAACCAAAAAAACTATCTCACTTCATCTTATAAATCTATGTACGATGAATGGCTTAAGTATGAGGATTCTTTAAAATCCGTAAAACCGTTAAAAGAACATCTTTTGTATTTGAATGCAGAAGAAAGTCAAATGCTAAACCTCGGTTTATATTTAAATGGCTCCTTCCGTTTAGCAGCAAATGATGAATATGTGGGTGCCGATGGTGTTATGTGGTGGTACAACAGAAACCTTCGCATTCTATCGAACTTACTACAACTCGCAGAAAATAAAAATGATAGAATATTTATGATGATAGGAGCCGGACATGTCCCCATCCTAAAACATGCTGCAAAAGCGAGTCCGGAAGTGAAGTATGTAGAGATTACAGATTACATCAAACAATAATCAACTTACTATAGATGCATTAAAAGAAGAGCTGATACTTAATCAGCTCTTCTTTTGATGGTAGCGCCGCCACTAGTATTAATATCTCTTATCAATCCCTCTCCTTTGTAGTATACAGCACTAGCTCCGCTGGCTTGGGCACTTAATTCTTTATTGACACTGATCCTTGCAACTGAAGCACCTGTAGCATCGATCTTGCAATAATCACTATTTAAATCATAACAGCGAACGTCACTGGCCCCATTCGCATCAATATTCAATTTAGCAACGTTACCAGTTACCTGAATTCTGGATGCACCGGAGGCTTCGAGTTTTAGGTTTTCCCCTTCTACCTCCCCTCTAAAATCACTGGCTCCAGACATTTGAATGCGTAATTGATCTGCTTTGATCTTACCTGATACTTTTATGTTACATGCTCCCGAGGCTTCAATGCCGGTAATGGTCTTGAATGTAACATAGGCCTTCATCTTATTATTGTTCCAATTACGCCAGTTCAATCCTTTTCCGTCGAAATAGATGCGCAAAACATTACCACGCATTTCTGTACGGATACGTTTCAGTATTTCATCGTCATTGGCACTTACGGCTACCGCTTCCTCAGAACCTTGAGAAATGTATAAATCAATGGCGCTGGACACTTCTATCGCTGTAAATCCCTGATGCTTTCTTATCTCTGCATTTCCATCATAGACCAAGTTCTTTTCTACTTGTGCCAGTCCCATCATAGTGGTCAAGGCAAACATGACAAAAAGTATACATCTTTTCATACGGGTGTTTTGAGTATAACGGTTTGTGGGAAATAAAGTTACACTTGGGGGCAATTTAGCTATTTCATAGCTTTGCGGCAGATCATTCCTCGGGGTGCTTTCCTGATTGAATCCGGAAGGCTGAGATAATACCCGTTGAACCTGAACAGGGTAATTCCTGCGAAGGGAAGGCGTACATTTTTGGTCGTACCTCTCCATTAGCTGTTTCCCTGTTCCCATTATTAACTTTTTAAATCATTAAAAATGAAAAAGTTTTTGGGAACAATGTCGCTGACATTCCTAATCCTGCTCGCATTTGGGCAAAACAACAGTTTCTTACGCGGAAAAATTACTGACCGCACTACCAAACAACCCGTAAGTGGGGCTTTGATTAGCCTGAATAATTTACAAGTCTTAACCGACGACAATGGTAGTTTCAATTTTAAATGGTCGGGCAATGAAAACGCTTCTTTAAAAATTATCAGTCTGGGTTATCGTGAACAATCTATTCCGGTAAACAAACAATCTCTTTCGAAAGAGCTACTCATTGAATTGGAACCAAGTTCACTTTTTTTACAACCACTAGAAGTGAGATCCATCCGAGCAACTGACAAAGCTCCTTTTGCCAAAACAAATTTGGCTAAAGAAGAGATCGTTAAGAACAATTTGGGACAAGACATTCCTTTCCTACTGAACCAAACACCGTCTGTTGTGGTAAGTGCTGATGCAGGTAATGGTGTAGGATACACAGGTATTCGTATCCGTGGTACAGATGCTACTCGTATCAACATCACTTTGAATGGCATCCCTTATAACGACGCTGAAAGCATGGGTGCGTTTTTTGTAAATCTTCCCGATTTTAGTTCATCTGTAAATAGTGTACAAATTCAGCGTGGTGTTGGTACATCTTCCAATGGTGCAGCTGCTTTTGGTGCAACCATCAATCTGTCTACCAATGAATTCAATGAGAAGGCCTATACCGAGCTGAATAACAGTTTTGGTTCTTTCAATACAAGAAAACACACATTACGCGCCGGAACAGGATTAATCAACAAACATTTTACATTGGATGCTCGTGTCAGTAGCATTCAAAGTGATGGGTATGTAGACCGTGCTTCCAGCGATCTTCGCTCCTTTTATATCAGTGGTGCATGGCTAAACCAAAAATCGTCTTTACGTTTCAATGTATTCTCAGGTAAAGAAAAAACCTATCAGGCTTGGTATGGTATTGATAAAGCTACTCTTGAAAGCAACCGTACCTTCAATCCGGCAGGCACTGAAAAGCCAGGGACACCATACGATAATCAAACCGATAATTATACCCAAACTCATTATCAGTTATTCTTCAATCATGCATTTAATAGTTACTGGTCTTTACAAACAGCTGCTTTCCTAACCCGTGGCTATGGCTACTATGAGGAATACAAGAGTGAAGAAGAATTTAAAGATTATGGATTACCAAATGTAAGTCCACTTGATACAACCACCGATCTCGTTCGTCAACGTTGGCTCAACAATTACTTCTATGGCCAAAATGCTTCACTACAATATCGCAAAGGGGGTAATGAGTTTACTTTGGGTGGCGGTTGGAGTACGTATACCGGAGATCACTATGGTACTTTGCCATGGTTACAAAGAGGATCAGCACCTACAGGATATAAATACTACAATCACCCTGCAACAAAAAAAGATGCCAACTTTTTTGTCAAATGGCAACAACAATTTGCTACCAACTTCTTTGGATTTGTTGATGTTCAGTATAGAAATGTATCACATAGAATGAATGGCTTTCAAGGAAATCCAACTTTATTGGTGGATAGAAACTTTGGTTTCTTCAATCCAAAACTGGGTGTAACTTATCGGAAGAATAACATTCAAGCATATATTAGTTATGCGATCGGACAAAAAGAACCTAACAGGGATGATTTTGAAGCCGGTGCAACCAACCAACCAACTTCAGAAAAATTACAAGATCTCGAGGTAGGGTTTGATTACAAGAAAAGTAATCTTCAGTTTGGTGCCAATATCTATTACATGAACTACATCAATCAACTTGTTTTAACAGGTCAGATCAATGATGTAGGAGCCTATACTCGTTTCAATGTTCCAAGAAGTTACCGACTAGGTATTGAATTTCAAACAAGTTGGAAACCAACTTCATGGTTCACAGCTGGTGGTAACCTAACATTGAGTAGAAATAAGATCAAAGCATTTAGAGAATACATCGACAATTTTGATACTAACGGACAAAATTCTGTTGAAAGAACAAATACAGATATTGCCTTCTCTCCTTCCGTTGTTGGAGGTACTCAACTATTATTCTTCCCTGCAAAACAATGGGAGATCGGTTTACTCGGAAAATATGTAGGCAAACAATACATGGACAATAGCGGACTTGACAGAAGTTTATTGGATGGATTTAGTACACAAGATCTACGCGTCATCTACAACTTCTCAAACAAGAAATTTAAATCATTACAAGTAATTGGACAAATCAACAATGTCTTCAATACACTGTATGCACCGAATGGATATAGTTACACTTATATCAGCGGTAGTACTCAGTACACAGATAATGGTTTTTATCCTATGGCTGGAAGAAACTTTATGATTGCACTGAATATAAGACTGTGATAACTGAAAAATAAGGAATAGGAAATAAGAAACAGAGAAAGTGATAGTGAAACGCCACAAATTACTAATCGCTCTGTTTCTTGTTTTATGTTTCTTATTTCCTATTCCTTATTTCTTATTTCATCTCTTGCCAAGCCAACATTCCGCCTGTAACATTGATCACATTAGTGAAACCCATGGTCCCAAGGATCAAACAGGCTTGTCCGCTCCTATTACCGCTTCTGCAATACACATATACAGTTTCATCTTTTAAATCTTCAATGTCATCTACTTGCATGGTTTGTACTTTACCAAGCGGTAATAAAATCCCTCCAATATTGAATTCAGCATGTTCATGAGGTTCGCGAACATCCACTAGATGTAGTGATTCGCCACTGTCTATTTTAGACTTGAGTTCCTGTACGGTAATTGTTTGCATCATTGAAATATGAATTGATTAGTATTGATCCGGAGGAATGATTCTTCCTGTATCTCTGATGGGTGCAACACTGCTAATGTAAAGATCCATTACTTGTCCCTGACGAATTTTATTCGGCACTCTATTCCCTGATGGGTCCAGTAATTCAGATAAATATTCTGGTGATTGCCTAACAACAAATGCAGAAGCAGAATCTTTGATAGCACCCACTCCTACAATAGCACCGGGATTAATACTCAATGTTGACAGATAAGATCTCGCTTCACTTAATGTCATGCCAATGAGATTAGGAACATCCATTTCAGTACCACCTAATCCACTTCCCAAAACAAAACTAATGGTAGCCCCCAATGGCACTTTATCACCGGCTTTGATAGGAACACCATTGTACAACTGTTCTAAAACTGAATTTCGGGCAATATCAGGTTTATACGTAATGGTACCCATCTTCAATTGTAAACTTTGCAAATACAATTCTGCACTCTTCACTGAATAACCGATCAAACTGGGCATTTCTACCTGCGGAGATACCTGACGATTGACGGTCAAGTAAATGGTACGCCCTGATTTTACAGCGGCATCTGCTTCGGGAGTTTGACGAACAACAGCAAGTTTCGGTAGACTGTCCACATAAACAGAATCCTGAATCTCAACCTCAAACCCAGCTTGTTCTAAAACCTGAATGGCGGCTGTTACCTCTTGTCCTGTTACGGAGGGAACGGTTGTTACCTTACCATAATTGGTCATCCAACCCAACAACGAGAAAAACAAAATGATCAATACCAAAACGATCCCTAATCCGGCAAGGATATTCACCCACAAGGGTTTTGTCGTTATTTTCTGAATGAATTCCTTCATGTGTTGCTATGCTTGATGGTTGACTTTAGGAAACAAGATACAGATTCCCTACAGTCACTATCTTTTATAAAGACCGATTTTTTAAATTTTAACGAAGTGCTTCAGCTACCACTGCTGAATAAAAATCAGTTAAAGACATCCCCATAGCCCTTACTTGCTGAGGAATGACACTGGCTTCACTTTGTCCGGGCACTGTATTCACCTCCAACATATAAGGTTGGCGAAGTTCTGTGTTATAAATAAAATCGATACGTACCACCCCTCTGCAATTCAATACTTCATAAACCCGCTTAGCAGCTGTTTCCAATTGTACTTTCATTTCATCATCAACATTAGCAGGGGTTGTCTCAATGCTTTTACCTTGGTATTTTGCTTCAAAGTCAAAGAATTCATTTTTTGTTTCGATCTCAGTAATGGGCAATACCTGAATATTTCCATTCGATTTAAATACACCAATGGTAAATTCTCTGCCACTAATAAACTCTTCTACCAATACCTGATCATCTTCTTTGAATGCTTTTTCCAAAGCCGTAGCTAATTCATCACCCTTGTTCACCTTACTCATTCCGATACTACTACCACCATTGTTAGGTTTTACAAATACTGGCAACTTCAATTCCGCGAGTATGTGAGAAGGTGCGATCGGTGTATGCTTGAAAAGGTGCATGGATTTGGCAACATGTACACCGCCAAATGCAGCCACCGCAACCGTATATCTTTTATTGAAGGTAAGTGCAGAAGTTGCTGCATCACAACTGGTATAGGGCAGTTTCAGCATATCAAAGTAACCCTGCAACTTTCCATCCTCACCCGGTGTACCATGAATGCAAAGCAATACCACATCAAAATGAATAATCTGTCCTTGCTCAGTAATTGAGAAATTATCTCTATTCACTTTTGACTTTTCGCCTTTCTCATTTTCATACCACCATCCTTCCGGATTGATATCAATTTTATACACATCAAAAAGTGATCGGTCTAAATTGTTTCCAACGGTAATAGCACTCTTATAGCTGATCTGCGCTTCTCCACTCAATCCTCCCGTAACTAAGGCCAGTTTTTTCTTCATATTAACTTGGTTGTGCGACAAAGATAGGAAGAGGGATGTAAGATGTCAGATCGCAGTTATGAAAAATAAATCTGACATCTGCGATCTGATATCTGCCATAAAAAAAGGTGAAGAAACTACCCGTCTCTTCACCTCACGTTGACGGGAAATATCACCCGCCGTTACTAGTTGTTGTAGGTTTAAGTACAACAATGATTGTTACGTCTAAGCTATTCACTTTTCCTAGTATTTGCAAGCATTTCAGGGAAAAGTTTAGCACATCTATTTGTGCATTAGATGTGCATTTTGTCCTTCTTTGCCAACAGCTCTTCTACTGTTTCCTGATACATCTCATCAGGCACACAACAGTCAACGGGACAAACTGCTGCACACTGTGGCTCTTCATGAAAACCCTGACATTCAGTACACTTATTAGGTGTAATGTAATAAGTATCAACACTGATGGGCTCGAAACGGTGATCAGCATCTACTACTGTACCATCCATAAGGGTAAAAGAACCTTTGATAGTGGTTCCATCAGAAATTGCCCATTCTACTCCACCTTCATAAATCGCATTATTAGGACATTCGGGCTCACAGGCTCCACAGTTGATACACTCTTCAGTTATTTTGATCGCCATATTAAAAATGGTTTGTTGGGTTAGTGATTTTACATTTGCTGTTCCAAAAATACGGTTGACAAATGATTTTACAAGAACGAATTCAGTTACTGGCCCGATTAGGGGAATATATGTTGAACAAAGAAGAGGACTGGATGGCCGTACAAGCCCGTGCCTATCGAGAAAATGCATGGTTCATCCCTGAATTCATTGAAAAGGCTGTTACCCAAATCGCAACCCGATTCTTGCAACCGGAACTTTTATTGAATTGGGCCCAACAGTATAATATCCAGGACCACCCGTCTCAGGTTAAAAATGTCGGTCTTGTTATGGCTGGAAATATTCCATTGGTAGGTTTTCATGATTTTTTGTCTGTTTTTATATCAGGACACGCAATGACCATCAAGACCTCATCAAAAGATGAGTTTCTGATCAAACATCTGATTAAAAAGCTTTATGAATGGGAAAATACCATTCAGAACCAGGTTTCGTTCGCCGAACAACTCAAGGGCTGCGACGCATATATCGCCACAGGATCTAATAACTCCGGACGCTATTTTGATTATTATTTTGGCAAGTATCCCAATATTATCCGTAGAAACAGAACCTCAGTAGCGATATTGGATGGTACTGAAACCGAAGAAGAGTTGGATCTTTTGACGGATGATATCCAAATGTATTTTGGATTGGGCTGTAGAAATATTACACAACTATATGTTCCTGAAGGATATGATTTTCTCCCCTTGCTCAACCAACTCAAAAAGTACGAATACTTGATTGACTATCATAAATACAAACACAATTATGATTACCATCTGGCCCTGTTGATCATGGGAAACAAATATTACATGAACAATGACTCCATTATTCTTACTGAAAACAGTTCTCCTTTTTCGCCGGTCAGCCAAGTCCATTATCGCTTTTACAATGATAAAAAGCAGGTGGAAAATCAGTTGAGTGATGATCAGGATATACAATGTGTTGTTGGTCATGGGCAAATACCTTTCGGGCAAGCACAATCCCCAAGCTTAATGGATTATGCCGATGGAGTGGATACCCTGGCTTTTTTAAAGTCATTGTAAAATTGCAGTGCCAAATTCTTTTTAAAGGATAACCAGACTTCCCGTCTATCCCAAGCTTTTTGCGACTGTGGCGATTGTTGTAACTTTAAGCAAGTTTCATGGCTGATCGTCGATCTACGAGGATTGCCGTAAAACATTTGTTAAATACTGTCAGTGGTGAACTGTCATTACAACAGCTTTGTTTTATTTGTTATCGGAAAGGCATATTTTTTGAATAGATTAAAATCTTAAAAGACCATGCATATGAATCTCAAGAACATTTTAGCCGTGGTTGCCATCAGCGCCACCACTGCTGTCCTTAGTGTTTGGGGCTTTAGTAAGTACAACAATTATCAGCGTGCAGGAATGCAGGAAGAAGGGAAACTGCCTGTGAATTATGCCGGATTTTTTGATAAAAACAATAATATCGGATCGGCAGTAGATTTTACCCCTGCTGCTACTTCTGCAACACCGGCTGTAGTTCACATCAAAACAAAGACAAAAGCACGTCAGGTGAGTAATCGCCAACGCAATCCTTTTGCCGATATGTTTGGTGATGACTTTGGTGATTTCTTTGGTGGTCCACGGGTGATCCCTGAACAGCGTGCTAGCGGTAGCGGTGTATTGATTACTGAAGATGGGTATATTATTACCAATAATCACGTGGTAGATGGTGCGGATGAGATCAATGTTACATTGGCCAATAAAAAATCTTATAAAGGAACTGTCATCGGTACAGACCCTAGCAGTGATATTGCAGTGATTAAAATTGAAGGTAAATCTCTACCCTACCTAGTTTACGGCAACAGTGATGAAGTGAAACTTGGACAGTGGGTGCTGGCCATTGGTTATCCTTTGAATTTGGATGCTACAGTTACAGCAGGTATCGTAAGTGCTAAGTCAAGATCTATTGGCATCAATAGCCGCCAGAGTCAAAGTCCGGTTGAATCATTCATTCAAACTGATGCTGCAGTGAACTCAGGTAATAGCGGTGGTGCATTGATCAATACTTCAGGGGAGTTAATCGGTATTAACTCTGCCATTGCTTCTCCTACAGGTTCTTACGCAGGATACTCATATGCGATTCCTGTAAACATTGTAAAAAAGATCGTGACAGACATTGTGAAGTTTGGTACTGTACAGCGTGCTTATATCGGCATCAACTATCCAAATGAAAATCTTTCAGACGAACAAAAACGTGAATTGGAAAAAGAAATTGGTGTCGCCATCAAAGAAGGTGAAGGTGTGTATATCACCGGTGTTCCTGAAGGAGGTGCTGCTGCTGCTGCCGGATTGAAAAAAGGCGATATCGTTACCAAAGTAAACGGCAACCCTGTTACCAGCGGACCTGAATTACAAGAGCAAGTTGCTTTGTATAAACCAGGGGATAAAATCACTTTGGCTTATAAACGCGGAGGAAAGGAAAACACCGTGGGCATTACACTGAAAAATAAAGTAGGTACTACGGATATCGTGAAAACTACTTCCATCATGGAACAAATTGGTGGTGAATTGGAAAATATTGATAAGAGTCTTGCTACTGCTAATGATATCAAAGGTGGCGTGAGGGTTAGAAAAGTGGGAAGTGGACTTTTAAGCAAAAGCAGAATGCAAGACGGATTTGTGATTACAGGTGTGAATGGACGTGAAGTAAAGAACTTGGAAGATTTTCAGGAAATTCTTTCTTCACTGAAAGGTAGTGGTATCATACGCCTCGAAGGTATTTATCCGGGATTTGAAGGAAATTATACTTATCCGCTTACGCTTTCCAAAGAATAATCAAAAGCATAGCATACATAAAAAAAGGCAACTGAATCAGTTGCCTTTTTTTATGTATACCAGATAATCACCCGGCATCAACTCAAAATGTTCTTTTGATGAAAATGTATAGGCTAAAGATGAGAATAGATTTATAAAATCACCTTGTAACCAATCATGCTGCACCTCTATGGTTGCTCTTTCTTTATCGGAAAGATTTAGTAAGACCAATACTGTCTCTGTACTCTTCTTTCTAAAATAAGCCATGATTCCATGCTGTTCTGACGGAAGAATGAATGTCTCTCCTTCCAAAATAGCCGGTGACTTCTTTCGATACTGCAATAACTGGTCATAAAATCCATCTAAGGACGGAAGTTCTTTCCAATCAATCTGATCCTTGTCAAAAAATGCTAGTCGCTTGAGGTTGGGATTTTCTTGTCCGCTGTATACTAACGGCATTCCTTGCCAGGTACAAGTGAATACAGCCCATGCTTTCGCAGCGATACCATATTTTTCATACTCAGTCCCATTCCAGCTATTCTCATCATGGTTACTGGTAAAGAAAAGTTTGATGGCGCCTGATGGATATTGTGAATAAGCGTGTAACACTTCTCTTAATTCATGCAGTCCTGTTTCACCCTTCATAAATTTTTCTGAGACATGCATCCACCACCACGCATAAGTGGTGTCAAAAGCATTATGGTATTCTACCACTTCACATTCAGCTAACCAGAAGCAAGGTTTGATGATATCACATTGTGTTCTTGCATCGATCCAGAAATCAAGAGGAACGAGGTGGGCCATATCACACCGAAATCCATCGATATCAAATTCTCTGATCCAATACTGCATTGCATAAACCAAACCAGATCGCATCTCTTTGTTCTCAAAATTCAAATCGACCACATCTTTCCATCCGTTGCGTTCAGTAAAATTTCCTTCATCATCCTTGATAAACCAATCGGGATGGGTTTGTGTCCAATGATGATCAGCTCCGGTATGATTGGCCACCCAGTCAATGATCAATTTCATATCGAGTGCATGTACCTGATCCACCAACATTTTAAAATCTGCTGCAGTTCCAAACTCGGGATTAATATCCGTGTAGCTACTACATGCATAATAACTACCTAGTGTACCCTGACGCTTCTCCACACTGATAGGAGTAATGGGCATTAACCATAGAATATCAATCCCCATTCGTTTTAATCGTGGCAGATGTTGCATGAATGCGAGAAAAGTACCTTCCGGAGTGTACTGTCTGATATTAACCTCATAAACAGAAGCATACTTCGCCCAAGGTGTAACGGTAAATCGATTGCTCATGCTACGATGTTACTAATTTTTCCATAAATCAGGTATTTATACGTATTGTCTGGCTATAAACATCCAATTAGTTTTACCGGAATAACTTATTGCAATGGCATCTAAGAAACAGATCATCATCGTAAAAGACAAGCGAATCGAATTACTCAAGAGTGGGTCTATTGATTTTATTTCACTAACAGATATCGCAAGGTATAAGAATCCATCTGAGCCGAAGGATATTATAAAAAACTGGATGAGAACTAAGTCTACCATTGAGTTTTTAGGTATCTGGGAATTATTGCATAACCCTGATTTCAAAGGGGTCGAAATCGACCCCTTATTAAAGGAAGCGGGTAGTAACAGTTTCATTCTATCCCCGTTAAAATGGATAACCCTCGTCAATGCAAAAGGCATCATTGTAAAAGCCGGTAACTCCGGCGGAACCTTTGCGCATAAAGACATTGCTTTTGAATTTGCCTCATGGATCAGTGCAGAGTAGCCCTTCTCTGAAACAATTGGAAAATAAAACTCAACAACACCACGGCTAAAGCTCCTACTACATTTAACCATAGAAAGCCTAACCCAATGATATTATAACGATCTAATAAGAAGAAGCCAATCACAACCAACTCACCAATAATAGCTGCTGCAAACACTGCATTTGCTTGCACTTTTTTCATATAAAATGCCACTAAGAAAATACCTAAGATCACTCCGTAAAAAAGTGACCCTAAAACATTGACTGCTTCAATCAGGCTACCCATTCCTGATGCAAACTGAGCTGTGATCACACAAAAAATCCCCCAACCTAAGGTGTAATATTTTGACTGTCTATATTCTTTTGCACATTGTTCAGGATCAGTACTGTCTGTTTTGATTCCTTGTAATCTTTGATGAAAATCGATCATGGTACAGGAAGCCAATGAATTCAATGCGGCAGCAATTGAACCCCATGCTGCCAAAAAGATAATCGCGATCAATAAACCTACCAAGCCCTTTGGAAGAAAATCAACCACAAATCTTAAAAAGATATAGTTGGTATCATTTGTATCTGCTCCAGGTACAGCTTTTGTCAGCACAGCTTTATACTGCTTTTGCAAACCTGATAATTGCTGTGCCCCGACCGCTATACTGTCTTTGTATTGTTCCTGCTTTTCAACTGTATACAACCTACTCCACTCTTGTTGCTTGATCTGATAGGTATTGAATTGCGATTGGATAGATGCCAGCTCTTGTTGATACGATGTTTGCATCGCTTTTTCTTCCACTGCTTTATTAAAGAAGACAGGTGATGGTGTAAATTGGTAGAAGGTGAACAATAACGCACCCAATAATAAAATCAAAAATTGCATAGGCACTTTTACCAATCCATTCATCAGTAAACCTAACCTACTCTCTGTATTATCTTTTGCAGTCAGATAACGACCTACCTGCGATTGATCCGTACCGAAATATGAGAGTGCTAAAAAGAATCCACCAATAACGCCGCTGATTAAATTATATCGATCCTTCCAATCAAATCCATTTTCAGTGATACCCGTTGTAATAACATTGAGTTTTCCTGTGGCTCCACTCACTTTCAATGCATCGTTGAAGCCTACCCCTTCCGGCAAATAATCAACGATCAAATAACCGGCTACAAACATTCCGGCGAATATGATGATCAGTTGTAATTGTTGTGTATAGGCTACTGCTTTGGCACCTCCACTCACTGTATAAATGATTAGCATTCCACCCATTACAATATTCGTCCAGAAGATATCCCATCCCATTAAAGAAGATAAAATAATAGAAGGGGCATAAATACTGATTCCTGTTGATAACCCTCTCGAGAGTAAGAATAAAAAAGAAGTAAAAGTTCTTGTCTTGAGATCAAATCTTTTTTCTAAAAATTCATAAGCAGTAAATAGCTTGAGTTTATTAAACAAGGGTACAAACGTCACGCATAAAATCACCATCGCAATCGGGAGCCCAAAATAGTATTGCACGAACCGCATACCATCTGTAAAAGCTTGTCCGGGTGCAGATAGAAAAGTAATTGCACTGGCTTGGGTACCCATGATGCTCAGTAACACGAGGTACCATGGCATACTTCTGTTACTCAGAAAATATCCTTCTAAATCTTTACTGGTTCTGCTTTTATACAGTCCATAAGTAATGATTCCCGCAAGTGTGATCACTAATACAATCCAATCTACCTTACTCATGCATAAGTTTTAGTGAGCCATTGAAAAAAAAGGATCAATCCCAATAATACCAATAGCACAAACCAATACCAACTACGCCAGGATTTAAATAAGGGTATTTTTTCTTTGGTATTCATGTCGATTATTTATTGCGATTATGGATCAGACTACCACTTAATAAACCAAGTGCCAGACCGATCAATAGACCAACGCGTACATTTTTAATAACAAATCCAATAGCAATCCCAATCAATACTAAAGTCAATATACCAATCTTTCTTCTCTGCTTCATTTTATGGTTGCTTGGGTAAGGCAATCAAGTTGGCTAGTATTTTGAAAGCCCCCGGATTTCCGGCCGGCAGTTGTCTGAACATCACCAGGCTTACGTATGCAAAATTACCTTTCCCATATTTTGTCGTAATGAGACTTCCAGTACTTTCTTTTTCCCCTTTATCATTCATTCCTAAAGGTGCTTCATATTTTCCGATAAACTGGTCTGCTTGATATGTACTTCGTTCTTGTATCCATTCTTTAAAGTCTTCCTGTGTTATTGTATTGGGATAATTCAATACAGGATGTTGTGGCAATACAAATTTCACAGCAGCATCTTCTTCTGTTACACGCGTGCTGGTGATCTGAAAAGGATATGGACCAATCTTAGGGTTCAATACACCACCTTGATTTCTGTTGTATTGTACAATCAGATTACCTCCATTTTGCACATAACGCATCATTACATCATGCTTTCCCGAAAGCCACTCATGAATATTGTAGGCCCTTACACCTGTTATGATCGCATCCAGGTCTTTCAATCCATCATCTGTAACAGATGCATCATCTAAGACTTTCACTTCATACCCCATTTGCTTCAGCACTTCCGGCATTACATCTCCTGAACCCGGAATAAATCCGATCTTCTTACCCCTGACTTTAACCTCAGTATCAATCACTTTTACATAATCTCTGAAAGCATAATGGATGTTGGGAATATGATCGTAACGAATGGATTTGAAATAGTCAGAAAAATTCAACGCTTTTCCTTCCGGCATAAGAATACGCATAGTTGCTTCCAAATACTTTACAGTGGCTTTTGAATTGTATACTTGGGATATAGGAATATCAATGATTTGTCTTTGTCCTTTTGTAAAACTTTTTTTCTCACCAGCGATCACTGACTTTACAGCTTCCTGACGAATATTCAGATCAGTACTCAACCCGGGATGTGTAAAGTTGGATCTATATACCACATGCAACATAGAATCTGAACGATTTCTTCCTTTCTCGTCCTTCACATTCAATAATACCACCGATGGATTCATGTACAATTCTACATGTGGAACGATGATGAAGGGCTGATACAATTCTCCTCTTTCTGCATCCACATACTTATACATGACCGGTTTTTTGAACTCGAAAAGCAACCCCTCGATATCTACTGTAAAAACAGCATGGTATAATGGATCATTCCAGAATTTGCCAACCTCAAGCTGATCATCGACTACAAACATACCATCATTCACCCTTGGTTTACGTAGCCAATAAGGTTGTGTCATTTCCGGACCCGCTGTTGGCACCAATACTTTTGTAAACTGATAGTTTTTATTTCTTTCAGTAGCAATCATAACAGTAGTATCCTGCTGATCAGCCAACTTCACAGATTGTATTTTAATCGCAACACTTGAACGTTTGTTCATAAAGTAGTTCACACGTACACTATCGCCTTTTAAAGCCGTTTCCTGTTGTGTATATGCTTCCATAAACAAGGCAGATGCAAACTCAATGATCTCTTTCAACTCCTTTAGTTTTTGCATCTTCCAAACCTGATCATTGGTTTTGAGTTTATCAATTTTACGATACAACTTCACAAGTGCAGGTACAGATTTATCCGGACTACGAAAATCATATTGTTGTAACACTTGCTGTAATAAGAATTGAATACTGTCTACTTCAGCTTTATTATTGATGGGTATAGTCACTTGTCTACCCTGAGCATTTGTACTCTGAATCAACGTATCTATTTTCAATCTCGACCAATCTGTATTAACACCCTCCATGATATCTGTCTTGGCAGAATCTCCTCCTGTTGTAACAAAGTACTCAAACACTTCGCCTCTTCTTCTGGGTCTTCCTTCAGCCTGACTTTTATGCATACTTCTCGCCTCTCCGCCTAATTCACCATAGCTTTTACCTAACAAAGGATTGAATGCTCCTACTTCTACTTTGAGTTGATTCTCACCTGTAGTATTGGTTCTGCCGAAATTGAAAGTGTTCCATAAAATTCTTTTAGCCTTCCATGGCTTCAATCCATATTTGAATTGTTCAGGAAATTTTTTAGGATCTGCAGCGGCTTCAAAAGCTTCATTGGCTATGATGGCTGAAGCAGCATGGTGACCATGACCGGCTCTTTCATCTCCCGGAAAACGAGCCACGATAATATCAGGTTGAAACTTTCGGATCATCCAAACCACATCCTGTAATACACGTTCGCGATCCCAGATGCGCAACGCTTCATCAGCACTCTTACTGAAACCGAATTCATAAGCTGATGAAAAATATTGCTCTGATCCATCAATAGCGCGGGCTGCCATCAATTCATGCGTGCGTATCATTCCCAATTCAATGCCTTGCTCAGGACCAATTAAGTTTTGTCCGCCATCACCTCTTGTCAAACTCAGATACGCAGTACGATATAATTTTTCTTTTGCCAGATAAGGAAGTAACCCATTGTTCTCATCGTCTGGATGCGCAGCGATGTACAGCACACTGCCAAGTACATTCAGCTTTTTCAATTGCTGATAAATATCAGCAGAACTAGCTGTGGTGGGCACGACCTGCGCTTTTGAAAAAAAGGTCAATAAACTAAAAAATAAAAGAAAGGAAGTATTTTTTCTTTTCATATGACAATAATGGTGCAAGCGAAGATAATGGCTGGTACAAGATACGACTCACCGTTTACACAAAAATCGGTGAATGCTCATAGCTTTAACAAAACAGTTCTAACTGTTGTGTAATGACTCCAGGGTATAAAATGATTGGCTCCGGGAATGGTCAATGTGTCTATCATCCGCGCATTCTTTAAAGCTTTCACACCAAAATCAAGATTGGCATAAGGTACTAATATGTCTTTGTTTCCATGTACAATAAAAACCCTCGTCTTCACCTGATCCATTTGGGGCGCCAGTTTCTTCAGGTCTTGCTTTAAATACCATAATTCATCGTTTGATGGACGCATAGCACCAGGTACCAGAAATTTCAAAGGATTATTCATGAATAACGGGCGCCATCTCTCAGGGTTTTCCTGCTTTGGATCAATAGAACCTGCAAGTATGACAAGTGCATCAAAATAGCCGGGTCTATCAACCGCCATCTGAATGATCAATGGACCACCCAGTGAATGTCCAACAAGATAAACAGGCCTCCCATTTTTTTCTTTTTCGAATAATGCTTGTATGATCATTGATTGATCCTGCAAGTTCAGCGCATCACCAAAATCACTATATCCGAATCCCGGACGATCAACTGAGATCATTCGGTATTTATCAAGCAAAAGTTTGTCGCGCATAAACGTTTCAAAAGCATCCCAAGCTCCCGGAGATCCATGCACGAAAACAATAGTAGGAAGTGTATCATTGCCCGTTTTTGCATAATGCAATGTTCTTGTATTCACTTTCAATCGCTGAATCTTTAATGAAACACCGGCTTGCCTGAACTTCTCGATAGCCTGTTCATCACTGATCCTGAACTTCATGCAACTTTGAGCCATAAGGGTCCATAGACAAAGCAGTACCAGCATTACGATACCTGTCCTTTTCATTCTACGATTGAATTTGCTTTGTAGCATATTTGACCAATATAAAAAAGGCCGGATTTGATCCGGCCTTTTGAATGTTATAATCCTGCTAAGAAAACAGCATTGGAGAATAAAAGTTTACCATTCTCCCAGAAATTCCTGAACAAGGGATTATCGGATAAATAAACTACCGATCCTCCTCCCATGTCTTGCACAGCGAAGAGCATACCATCTTTCAGTTTGTTCTTTACTTTATATCCTGCAAAACCCGTTACATACGCATCTTTCTTTAATACACCTACATTCCAGCCTCCTTTCATGAATTCATATAATATACCATCTTGTTTCAAGGTATAGTAGAAATCAGGGTATCCAAATCCTAATGGGTGGGTATTGTCCAACTCCATTTTATAAATAGCACCGGGAATAGAATTCGGCAAATAACTTCTTTCACGATCACCATACTTTTTTACATCCAAATACTCGCCTTTCTCATCATCCTTATCCGTTTTTTGCTTTAGTCCCCATTCTGTAGCCATTTGTCCAACTGCATTTTCCAAAGCAATGATCTTTCCTCCTGAACGAACAAACTCCTTCAATCGATCAGCAGTAGTTTTTTCAGATAGTGCACGGATATATCCATCAGGAACAATGAGTACGGTGAAATTTTTAAGATTCACTCTTCCAATGTCACCTCCATTGATCAAAGTCAGAGGATAATCCAATTGCATATCAAAAAAGTGCCATACCTCTCCGGCTCCAAGAGAAGAAGTTCCTTCACCTGTCAGCAATGCAACTTTAGGTGCGCTACTGATGATCTTAACATCAGGAGAGCCCATATCAGAACCTTGATCCATGAATCCAGTTTCCACCACATCTGCTTGTACATTGTGTTTGATGCAAGCAGCATTGGTTATAGCAGCCCAATTGACAGAGTTGTTACTGGTTTTCAGAACGATCAAAGTTCCTCTTTCATAATTTTTTGTGCCGTATTTAAATGGCTTTTCAGCGAAACGAACTTTTACATTTTGTTTCAACAAGTCAGCCAACACTTTTGCACTATTGAATGAAGTATATGGAATCAATAAACCATAAGATGCATTCACAGGTGTTACAGCAGTTGCTTTCCAGTCATTAGACAAGTCCAGTTTTTCTTTCACAGCATATCCTTTGACCCCATAAGCATAAGGTACAGACCATGTAGTGATATCATACGTATTAGAATCGGTCACAACTGTTCTTGGCTCTAATAATACTTTAGCCAATACTGCTTTAGGCTGAGCTGCACTAATTGCAATGTGTAATCCTTCATCAGCGAATGCCTCTTGTTTTCCTGTGAAATAATTGAAACCACTAAAATTTTTATTACTCAATGTTCCCCACTCAATGCCGTTCTGATCCAACAATTTGATCACAGCATTCAATTTATTCTGATCTTTTGAAGTCAGTACATAGGTTTTATACTCTCCTATCTTACCACTTCTGCTATCATCGAAATACTTTTTAAACTCACTCATCAGTTTCTGATGATGTTTACTGGATGTTTCTACTGTAGATAACCCTGTTGTGAAATGATGCATTGCACGATCAACAAGAGTAAGTGTATCTCCATCTTCTGTTACTACTGCCAATCCTCCTCTGCTATGGCCACCTTGTTCATAGGTCATACCAATCGCGCCATTATAAACCGGATATGTATCCCCGTAAGAAGGATACAATAAGTCGAATCTTTCTTTGGTAAAAAAGAGCCAGCCATTTTTATCGAAATAAGAAGCATTGTTTCTACCAATCAACACCTGAAAATCTCTTTGCCATGGTGTGATCACTTCATGAAACGGTTCAGCAGCCGGAGCGAAATAATAAGGCTCATTATATCCTTGCTCATGAAAATCTACATGCACTTGTGGCAACCATGCATTGTATTTTTTTAGACGCTGTTGGGTCTCAACTTGTGTTTGCCAAGCCCAATCACGGTTCAGATCAAAATTGTAATGATTGCTTCTTCCACCAGGCCATGGTTCTGCATGTTCTCTTGAAGAAGGTTCAGCATTCATATCTTTACCCACTACTGAATTGAACCAATTCACATAACGGTCTCTTCCATCAGGATTAATACAAGGATCGATCACCACCACTGTATTTTTCAACCACTCTTTGGTAGCTGCATTTGATGGGTCAACCAATGCATGTATCATCAATAAAGCTGCTTCGGAAGAAGAAGGTTCGTTTCCATGAACATTATAGCTTAACCAAACAATAGCAGGTGCATTATCTACTACTGCAGCAGCTTTGTCTTTGGCTGTACCGGCCAACCGAAGATTGTTCAAACGAATAGCTTCGAGTCGTTGCATATTTTCCGGAGAACTAACAAAAGCCAACATGAGTTCTCTTCCCTCATTGGTCTGACCGTAAGACTCAATCTTTACCATATCAGGCCTAGCCTTAGCTACCGTGTTAAAATAATCTACAATCTTATGATGCCTCGTATAACGAGTACCCACTTTGTATCCCAGATAAGATTCTGGGCTAGGAACATTCTGTGCAGTGACTGATACAGACAGTACCAGTAACGCTAAAATTGACAATAATGATTTCATATTCAAATAAATGAGTTGTGAATGTAACGAAGAAATGGAGGTCTTGGAAATGATTGGTTCACTTTTTTATACAGATAGTTTTATATGAAGGCCTGTTTTGTTTAAAAACGCCTAATTTTCACTTATGAAAACAAGTGTTTTATCCTTCGTATTTCTTTTAACTGCAGTAGGTTCACAAGCACAAAAGATCGTGTCTGTAGTTGGTCCCGGCAAGGCCATTAATCCTTATAAATATACTATCACCAAAAAGGCTAACTATACACGTGCTGCCGTATCAAGTGCTCATCCATTGGCGAGTCAGGTAGGTACTGTGATTATGAAACAGGGAGGTAATGCTTTTGATGCAGCTATTGCTACTCAGTTGGCTTTAGCAGTGGTTTACCCCGGCGCTGGCAATTTAGGAGGTGGCGGATTTTTACTTGCCCGAAGAAGTAACGGTGAATTATTAGGTTTGGATTATCGCGAAGCTGCTCCCGCTGCTGCTTCCAGAGATATGTACCTGGATGCGCAGGGTAATGCCAATATCTCATTATCGCAAAACGGACATCTGGCTTCCGGTATTCCCGGAACAGTAGCCGGTTTATTTGCCACCATGCCTTATGCGAAACTACCTTTTGCAAAACTGGTACAACCTGCGATTGATCTAGCAGAGTTTGGATTTGTAATTACTGAAAGAGAAGCAGCTTCATTAAATAATAACCGAGAATCGTTCTTAAAGCAGAGCACCCAACCCACCGCATTGACCAAAGAAGGCAAATGGAAAGCAGGTGACACACTCGTACAAAAAGAATTAGCAGCTACACTTAAACGTATGCAGAAAAATGGGGCAGCAGGATTTTATGAAGGTGAAACAGCAAAATTGATTGTGGAGGAAATGCAACGTGGGAAAGGCATCATTACATTGGATGATCTCAAAAATTATACTGCTAAGCTCAGAGAGCCTATCCGATTCAATTATCGCGATCATCAAATCATCAGTTTCGCCCCTCCTAGCAGTGGAGGTATTTTGATCGCACAAATGCTGAAGATGATCGAAAAATTTCCGGTAGGTAGCTACGGATTTCAAACGCCTGCCAGTGTTCAGTTAATGATTGAAGCAGAAAGAAGGGCTTATGCAGATAGAGCAGAACATATGGGTGATCCTGATTTTTGGAAAGTACCTGTAGATACTTTAATCAGTGATACCTATCTCACAGAAAGAATGAAAGATTATAATCCAAGTAAAGCAAGTATCAGTACTCAAATCAAAGCCGGTAATATCACAGTAAGTGAAGAAACCACACATCTCAGTGTCATTGATGCAGCAGGAAATCTTGTAGCTGTCACCACAACATTGAATGATGGTTATGGATGTAAAACTGTAGTTGGAGGTGCCGGTTTTTTATTGAACAATGAAATGGATGATTTCAGCGTGAAACCCGGTGTTCCTAATATGTATGGTGCATTGGGTGGCGAAGCCAATGCAATCCTTCCAGGCAAAAGAATGTTAAGCTCAATGACTCCTACACTAATGCTGAAAAATAATAAACCTTACCTCACCATTGGTACGCCCGGAGGTACCACAATACCTACTTCCGTTTTTCAAGCATTGGTCAACCTGATAGATTTTAAAATGGATCTTGCTGATGCGATCAATAAACCAAAATTCCATCACCAATGGTTTCCGGATGAGGTTATGATTGAAAGAGACTTCCTTGCAGAAACCAAAAAGAAACTGGAAGCCATGGGGTACAAAATCAGAGAGAGAAGTCCCATTGGACGTACAGAAGGTATCAGAATTTTACAAAATGGTATCAGAGAAGCCGTTGCCGATAAAAGAGGAGATGATTCCGTAGCCGGATTTTAAAAAATAAAAATATGCCAACACTTGAAGAGGGATTTTTGAAAGACAGCATCAAAAGATTCAAATACTACAAAGAGCTGGGTGATAAAACTTTTGAACAATTAAAAGACGAAGATTTTTTATACCAGCCCAATGCTGAGAGTAATAGTATTGCCATCATCATTCAACACATGTATGGAAATATGTTAAGCCGATGGACCAACTTTCTGACCGAAGATGGTGAAAAAGATTGGCGCAAAAGAGATGCCGAGTTTGAAGCAATGTCTATGACCCGTGAAGACTTACTCTCTTTTTGGAATCAAGGTTGGAATTGCTTATTGAACACACTTGAAAGTCTTCAACCTGATGATCTGATGAAAACCATTACCATCAGAACAGAACCGTTATTAGTGTATGACGCTATTTTAAGACAACTGGCGCATTACCCATATCATGTTGGACAAATTGTATATCTCGGTAGAATGATCAAGGAGAATGATTGGTATTCATTGAGCATCCCAAAAGGAGGAAGTAAGTCCTATTTAGATTCGGTAAAACAAGCTCAACAGCAAAAATCCTAGTACAAACACATGCATTCATCCATTGAGATCATTCGTACTGATATTTTATCTGATAACTGGTACATCTTAAAACGGATAGAATATGAGATAACAGATAATAAAGGCAATAAAAAACGTCAATTACGAGAAGCCTATGACCGTGGTAATGGCGCTACTATTTTGTTGTATAATAAAGAGCAAGGAACGGTTATATTAACGCGACAGTTTCGTTTACCAACCTTTATCAATGGAAACCCCGATGGGATGCTCATTGAAACCTGTGCAGGCCTGTTGGATAAGGATGATCCTGAAAATTGTATCAGGAGAGAAACAGAGGAAGAAACTGGTTACCACATCAAAGATGTTAAAAAGGTATTTGAAGCTTATATGTCTCCTGGATCTGTTACAGAAATCCTATATTTTTTTGTGGCTGCTTATACCAAAGACATGAAAATAACAGATGGTGGTGGAATTGAGGAGGAACAGGAAAACATTGAAGTACTTGAACTTCCCTTTACCACAGCACTTCAAATGATTGACTCCGGAGAGATAAAAGACGGTAAAACGATCATGTTATTGCAATATGCACAGATACATCAGCTATTATAACCTATTTCTCTTTAATTTAGTCGACCGGAACGCCTTTTGGTATTGAATTTGCACTGAGGAAGCTATTACCTAAATTTGTATTAAACTGATCCGTTTCTGAAGCGATTCCTGAAAATATTGCGATATACCCTGTTGGTCATTGTAGCCCTCATCCTTATCATCTTTATTGCTATTCAAACCGACTATGTGCAGAATAAATTAGTTGGTATGGCCACTAGTCGTATCTCTAAATCATTAGGCACTGAAGTAAGTATCAAACATGTCAGCATTGGTATATTGAATCGGTTGAATCTAGAAGGTTTAATGGTTAGAGATCGTTCAAAAGATACTCTTATTTATGCTGGTGCTTTGAAAGTCCGAATCACTGATTGGTTTATCTTGAAAGACAAATCTGTATTACGATATGCAGGATTAGAAGACGCAGTTATCAAGATCAATCGAAAAGACAGTGTTTGGAACTATCAGTATATCATTGATCACTTTGTTTCACCCTCCCCAAAAGACCCTAAAAAGAAAGATGGTTTAGCACTTGATCTCAAAAAGATCGATTTACGAAATCTACGCTTTGTACAAAATGATCAATGGGTAGGTGAAAAAATGACCATCCAATTGGCCAGTCTTATTATTGATGCTAACAGAGTTGACCTCAATAAGAGTGTCTTTATCATAGATGACATCAAATTACATAAACCATTATTTGCGATTCAAGCTTTGCCGCCTTTACGCCCTGATTCATTACGAAAAAAGAACACTGCTTCCATTGATACCGGTATGTATTTTAATGCTGGGAATATTTTTATTCAAACCAAAAAATTAAAAATATCTGATGGCAAGCTTTTTATTGATGGCAATCCCAATAACCCATCTCAAAACTTTGACGGTTCCCACATACAATTAAGCAAACTCAACGGCACTTTTAATAATATATCTTTTATCAAAGACACTATTAAGGCTGATATTGATCTTTCTGTAAAAGACAGAAGTGGTTTTGAACTACAAAAACTTAAGACTCGTTTTCGGTTCACTCCACAAATCATGGAG
Source organism: Brevundimonas vancanneytii (assembly GCA_943368425.1). Lineage (GTDB taxonomy): Bacteria > Bacteroidota > Bacteroidia > Chitinophagales > Chitinophagaceae > Sediminibacterium > Sediminibacterium vancanneytii_A. The sequence continues at coordinate 95,221 of CALRLC020000001.1, read as the reverse complement.
TTAGCTTCCTTAGATCTACGGACCAATAAAAGTAGAATCAGTAATTATTATGCAATGAAATACACCGACTTTAATAAAGATTTCGGTGACTACATTGATAAGGTAGTTATGGAAGCCCGTTTTAGGGATGCTAAAATCAGCAGTGATGACATTGCCTATTTTGCACCCGAACTCAAAAATTTTAAGAGAAACATTGAGATCAGCGGAAATTATTTAGGCACAGTTACAGATTTTACTGTTACCAATCTTTACTGTAGAGTCGGTAACAGTACAAATCTCTCAGGTACCTTGAGCATGAAAGGTCTACCGAATATTAACACCACAAAGATCACGCTCACCAAAGGTGTAGTAACTACCAACTATAATGATCTATTAAGCTATGTACCTGCATTAAAAGATATCAAAGAGCCCAACTTAGCTGAACTCGGGAACATTATTTACAGAGGCAACTTCAATGGAACTATTCAAAATTTTGTTACTTCCGGTGTATTCAGTACTGCTTTGGGTGGACTCACTACAGATCTCAGCCTTAGACTCCCAAACAAGGGGGAGCCTACTTATAAAGGTAAAATTGAAACAACAAGATTTAATATAGGTAAGTTCTTAAATGCAGATGTTTTAGGTTTGGTGAATTTCAAAGGTGGTATTGAGGGAAGTAGTTTCAATATTGATCAATTGAAAACTTCATTGAATGGAACTATTGACTCTTTACAATTGAATGGGTATACCTATTCAAACATTGTCACGAATGGAACCTTTCAGAAGAAAGCATTTAAAGGCGAATTAGAAATAGATGACCCTAATCTGAATTTTACAACCTCTGTTGAAATAGATTTTGCCAAAGAGATACCCAGTTTTAATATTGTTGGTGACCTTGTTCAATCCAACTTGAAAGCTTTGAATTTTGTCAAACAAAATATTCAGATTACAGGATTACTTGACGCCAATTTTATCGGAACCAATATTGATAACTTCAAAGGAACAGCTAAGTTTCTGAACGCATCCATTAAGGATGAAACCAATAAAATTAGCTTCGACTCATTAAACCTTAGCTCCGTACAAGTTGATAGCACCCGTATTTTAAGTGTAGGCAGTAATGAGCTCAATGCGACAATTTCCGGACAATTTAGCATCCTTGAGTTGCCTACAAGTATTCAATCATTCTTACATCATTATTATCCTGTTTACATCCCTGAGCCGAAAGTGCTCCCTCAAAATCAGCGCTTTGATATTCAACTCAACACTAAATTCATTGAACCCTATCTCCAAATTTTTGCAAAAGGGTTAAGTGGTTTTAATGATGCGTCGTTAACGGGAAGTATCGATACAAGAAATAGTGATCTGAAAGTATCAGCCAATGTGCCTTATGGAAAAATTGATAAGTATGCCTTTAATGGGATTCAGTTAGAAGGCAAAGGCAATCTTGATACGATCTCACTTAATGGAACTATTACAACTGTTACCATCAATGATAGCCTCAATTTTCCAAATACAAATGTTTCCATTGTTGCCCGAGATGATCATTCTGTTATTTCAGTAAAAACGAGTGCAGACAATACACTGAATGAGGCCAGTTTAAATGCTGATGTTGTTACGCTCGAAGATGGTGCTAGAATTCAGTTCCTTCCCTCCTCTTTTGTATTGAATACCAAAAAATGGGACCTTGAAAAAGAAGGGGAACTCATACTACGCAAAAATTTCATCAAAGCAACAGATGTAAAATTCACACAAGGGTTTCAGGAAATTGAAGTAGAAACTGAAGAAGAAGATGGAGGCAATACCAATAATCTAGTAGTGAGATTGAAAAATGTTGTACTCGGTGATTTAACAAGCCCCTTCTTAAAAGACCCGCGATTAGAAGGTATTACCAGCGGTGAAATCACCATGCGTGATTTCTTTGGTCAATTCAATGCAGAAGCTATTTTAAAAGCAGAACAATTCAGGTTCAATAATGACTCCATAGGGTTGGTGAATATCAAAGCAGGTTATTACAGTAAAACAGGTCTTATCCCTTTTGATATTCAATCTGCCAATAAAGGTTTTGATTTTACTGCCAAGGGTTCTTATAACCTGAAAGATTCAATACAACAGCCATTGTATACTGACATTGATCTCAGAGATACACGCATTCATTTACTAAATCAATTTTTAACAGGATTATTCTCTGACTTAAAAGGACAAGCCAAAGGAAAGTTATCTATCAGTGGCGATCCGGCCAGTCCTACGCTTATTGGAAAAGTAACCCTACTGAATGCCGGATTGAGAGTTGATTATACACAAGTGTATTATACCATCGACTCTGCCAATATCAGTTTTGAAGAAGACGGAATCAACTTTGGGCAATTCACTATTAAAGATCAATATAAAAATACCGGTAGCGTAAAGGGAAAACTCTTTGAAAGGGGCTTTAAGGACATGGCTTTTGATTTTGATCTTTCTACCAATAAATTATTATTGATCGATACCAAGCCGGAGGATAATCAACAGTTTTATGGAAGGGCGATAGGAAGGGTAAGTACTTTTAGTTTGAAGGGGCCAGAATCAAATGCTCGTATGACATTGGTAGCAGAATCAACGGATAGTTCGCATATTTTCATTCCTAATTCTGTTACTAGAGAAAGTGGCAGCGCCGATTTTATTGTATTCAAAGAATATGGCACTGAAATGATCACTAACAAGACTAAATCTGGATTTAATCTGACTGTTGATCTAGACCTTACAGCTACCAATAAAACCGCAATTGATGTAATTCTGGATGATTTAACCGGTGATGTGATCAAAGCTACAGGTAATGGTCGTTTGAAAATACGCGCCGGTACTACAGAACCATTAACTATTAGAGGACGCTACAATATTGAGAATGGAAGTTACGATTTCAATTTTCAGTCATTCATCAAAAAACCATTCGAATTGATGCCTAATGCAGGGAATTATATTGAATGGACCGGAGACCCTTTTAAAGCTGATATCCGTATCGATGCACAGTATACTGCAGAAAGAATTGCCTTATACGACTTAGTTTCAAATCTGGATCTCAGTGGTACTGCAAAAGGTTATCGCGGTGAAGTGTATGTCATTGCTGAGCTAAGAGATAAACTTACAGCACCTAAAATACGTTTCAGACTTGACTTCCCGCAAGGAAGCCCTGTAAAAAGTGACAATGAATTATCGCAGTACCTTACACGTCTTCAGAATGATGAGAATGAAATATTAAAACAGGTTTCATTCCTTATTGTATTCAATACGTTTGCACCGCCAAGTGTTGGTAATGGCGGAGGTAATGCTGCGAATAGCTCACTCACAACGATTGGCGCTAATACCTTATCGCAGATTCTGACCAAAGAGATCAATAAAATGTTCTCTAACTTTCTTTACAAACTTACCGGAGATAAAAGTCTACGTTTTGATTTAGGCACTTCCTGGTATAGTAACAATGAGATCACCAGCAGTGTTGCCGGAGGTACGCTTAATAACAATTCCATTGATCGCTCTCGTGTAAATTTCAAGTTGGGCAAAAGTTTTTTCCAGGATAAAATGATCGTAACATTCGGCGGAGATCTTGATTTCAATATCAGTAACTCAGCAGCAGTAAAAAATGGAAACTTTCAATGGTTGCCGGATCTGAATATTGAGTTTATTCTTTCCAATGACAGAAAACTTAGAGCTATCCTATTCAATAAAAATAGTCTTGATATTTCCAATACAGGTGCCGGTGGTATCGGTCGAAGAAATAGATTTGGTGCGAGTATTTCTTACAGAAAAGATTTTGACAAATTATTTGCCACTAAGCAAGAGGATATTATTATCAAACCTGTAACTGACAGTACACAGAATAATCCGGGAAGTGGTCAGTGATTATTTTGGCAGCACTGCTGCAACATTTTGCTTGGCATTTCTTAAACGATATACATAAAAGTATCGAACCACCTTACCCCCTCTTTGCTGATGAATCACCACTGGTGAATCAATGCTTGTAAAATAAGGTTCTATCGTTTTCTGTACTTCAACGGGCAAATTGGAAGGCAAAATATAATAAGCATCTTCGCCTTCGTATATAGTACCTCTTGCCTGATTCAACCAAACAAATTTGTGCAAGTCTTGCAAATTACCAACACCTATCAAACGAATACCTGTGGTTCGGGCTGTATAAAACTCAAGATGTCCACCGGGAAACCATTTATGTACTACCAATGGATCCATTTCTTTCATGATACCTTTTGCAATATCTGCTTTACGTAAGGCATCAAAAGCATTACTGAAATCTTTCCAACCAGACATATCTAATGTTGGACAATACTCTCCATAATTCTCCTTTTGTTGGCTCCCAAAGTTGATAGGTGAATACCGAATCAAAATAGTTCCTGTGATCAATACAACCAATATCAAACCCAATGATGCTTGCAATATGATGGGAATATTTCTATTCGTTCTTTTCTGCAGGTACATAGCTGCAACAAAATACAAAGGGATATAAGCTGGCCCTGCCCAATGTGGTAAAGTAGGATTGAATAAAGCAACGGCCCAAAAAAGGAGTATCATTGGAACGCTCATCCATCCCAACCAAAGCCTGATTCTTTTTCTCGAAAAGCGGATTCGATTGGTGATGGCAGCAAACAATCCGACCAATATCACAGCAAATAAAAAGGGATGTTGGTATAAAGCTTCCCCCACAATTTCCTGTCCCAACATATCCCAGCGCAATGAAGTATTACTCACTCTTTCTGAATGAAAACGATAGGTGATAAAATCGTTTTGATAATTCCAGTAAAAGATCGGAAAAATACAAGCGAGTGTAACGAGAACACCCATGTACAATCGCCAGTTGGTAAGCCATTGTATCCTGCTAAACAATAGAAATGCACCAAAGCCCGCCCATAGATATAACCCATGCACTTTACTCAATGTTGCTAATCCGATCATTAAACCAAGTAATAACCAGATACTCAGATTTTCCTCCTCTCGCTTCAATAACAAGTGAGCCATGATGTATAAAGATGCTGTCCAGAAAAGCATTTGTGGAGAATCGGGAAGAATAAAAAGTCCGGCAATGAACCCTGTATAAATAGACAAGGTATAGATCCATGCAGCCAACCATCCCACTCGCTCACTATCCAATAATTTTCCCAATTTGAAAATGATCCAGGTTGCTAAACCTGAACAAATGATAGCACCTAAACGCATGGTCACCTCATTGACCCAAAGAAGATTGAAAGTCGTTAACCGAATCAGCCAACCAACCATTGGCGGATGATCAAAATGATTCCAATCGGACTGTATTGCATAAGTCCAATAATATACTTCATCATTACCCAGCTCTAAAAAAGCAGCTGCCAACAGTTTGATGATGGAACTGATAATGATCAGCCAAAAAACTTTTCTGCTATATTGTTGATACATGATGTTGCTGAAAATACAAAGACCGTACCAGTACTAAGATCCTCTGCTCAAAAGCCAGTGAATGGCCAGCTCATAACCTTTCAACCCTAATCCAATAATACTCCCTGCGGCTTTGCCTGAAACATGAGATAATCGCCTGAATTCTTCACGTGCATGTACATTACTGATATGAACCTCAACCACGGGTGCTTTCACTGCTGCAATGGCATCACCAATAGCAACAGAAGTATGTGTATAGCCTCCAGGATTCAATACGATGCCATTTGCATTAAAACCGAATTGCTGAATAGCATCAATAAGTTCGCCTTCAATATTACTTTGAACATAGTGGAACTCAACCTGAGGGAATAATGATTTTAACTCACTAAAAAAGTCTTCAAAATTTTGCGTACCGTAAACAGATGTTTCACGCTGACCCAACAGGTTTAAATTAGGACCATTGATGATGGCGATCTTCATGTACCGAAGTTAATAAAAAATGGTCACAGATGTAAGTAACACACTGTGACCATATCTCGAAGAATGAATCTTGATTAATTCATTCTTTCTTTGATCATAGCTATAAAGTCATCAAAAAGGTAACGGCTATCATGCGGACCCGGTGTACTTTCCGGATGATATTGAACACTAAATGCAGGTTTATTCTTCAATCGGATTCCCTCGATGGACTGATCATTCAGATTGACATGTGTAATCTCAACATCAGCGTGATTTCTAACAGCTTCTGGATCTACACCAAAGCCATGGTTTTGAGTTGTGATCTCACAAAGACCTGTGATAACGTTCTTCACAGGATGATTCAATCCACGATGACCATGATGCATTTTGAAAGTAGGAATACCATTTGCCAATGCTAGCAATTGATGGCCCAAACAAATACCAAATACAGGTTTATCCTCTTTCAATAAACCTTTTACCGTATCTACTGCATAATCCATAGCCGCAGGATCGCCAGGACCATTAGAGATGAAATATCCATTTGGATTGAATTCCTTTAATCTGCTGAGTGGTGTTTTCGCTGGATGTACACGAACATGTGCTCCACGATCTACCAAACACTGAAGGATATGACGTTTGATACCGAAATCCAATACTGCTACTTTAAGAGGAGAATTTGCATCTCCCATTTCATATTCTTCTTTGGTACTCACTGTACTCGCTAATTCCAAACCATCCATATCTGGAACGTCAGCCAACATTTGTTTCAATTGCTCTACGTCAAGAATCTCAGAAGAAATAATGCAGTTCATGGCGCCCTTTGCGCGAATATGAGTCACCAAGGCACGCGTATCCACATTATCAATGGCAACGATCTGATTGGCTTTAAGATAATCATTCAGATTTCCATTGGCTTGAATACGACTATACTGCTCTTCAAGATTACGTGAAATAAGTCCATGGATCTTTACACTATCGCTTTCCACATCTGAATCTTTCACACCATAGTTTCCAATATGAACACTATTCATGATCACAATCTGACTTGTATAACTTGGGTCAGTGAATACTTCCTGATAACCGGTCATACCGGTATTAAAACAGATCTCTCCCGTTGCAGTACCGATTTTACCAAATGCATGTCCATAAAAAACATGGCCATCGGCCAGTACTAAAATTGCGGGTTGTTTGGTTTGGGGCATGATTGATTGCTGTTTTACGATGCAAAAAAAAGGTTTGTTATTTAAAACTGCTATAAGAAGTTTCTCACATCAGTTGGGATCACTTTAAAACTTGGCCAGACATAAAAAAAGCAAGACGATTAGGTCTTGCTTTTTGATATAAAAACATCTTTCCAATTACTCGGCTGTTTTTTCAGTTGATTCTTCAGTAGCAGGTGTTTCAGCAACCGCAGCTTCTGCAGCAGGAGCTGCTTCAGCTTTCTTTGGTGCACGGCTACGACGAGTTTTCTTAGCAGGTTCAGCAGCCTGAGCAGCGCCCTTACCATAGATCTCGTTGAAGTCTACCAGCTCAATCATCGCTTTTTCAGCGTTATCACCTGGACGAATACCTAACTTCAGAATACGAGTGTAACCACCTGGACGACCAGCTACTTTAGGACCTACCACTGTGAAAAGTTCTTTCACAGCACTTTTGTCTTGTAAATAACTGAACACCACTCTATGCTGATGCATGATGGTTTCTTTGTTATCAGATTTTTTTGTTTTAGTGATCAATGGCTCAACGTAAGTTCTCAAAGCTTTAGCCTTAGCCAAAGTGGTAACAATACGTTTGTGTGTGATCAATTGACTAGCAAGGTTTGCCAGCAATGCTTCCCTGTGCGCTTTCTTACGACCAAGGTTGTTGATTTTGTCTCCGTGACGCATGACTTGTTGTTTTTATACCCTACACCGTGTCAGGAATTGTAGAGTGTGAATAATAGCTTTCAGCTACAAGCTTCAAGCTGCAAGAAAATCACTTGTAGCGTGAAGCTTGTGGCTTGCAGCTTAGTTGTCTAAGTTATCCAAACCCAATTTATTCAGATCCATTCCGAAACTCAGTCCACGCTCAGTTAATACCTGCTCAATTTCAGAGAGGGATTTCTGACCGAAGTTTCTGAATTTCATCAGATCTTCCTGCTCATATTGAACCAGTTCGCTCAAGCTGTTGATCTTAGCGGCTTTCAAACAGTTGAAAGCACGTACAGAAAGATCCAGATCTTCAAGCGGAGTCTTCAATACTTTACGCAGTTGTAATACATGCTCATCTACCACATCTTCTTTCTTGTCTTCTTTGTTATCGAAAGTGATGTTTTCATCGGTAATGATCATTAAATGCTGAATCAGGATACGAGAAGCCTGTTTAACAGCATCTTCAGGATGAATTGTACCATCAGTAGCAACATCCAGGATCAGTTTTTCATAATCGGTACGCTGTTCCACACGATAGTTTTCAATTCCGTATTTCACGTTCTTGATCGGAGTGTGGATAGAGTCTATTGCGATATATCCGAAAGGAGCATCTTTTACTTTATTCTCTTCAGCAGGTACATAACCACGACCACGAGCGATCGTCAGTTCAATATCCATTTTAGCTGAAGAATCCATGGTGCAAATCACTAATTCAGGATTCATCACCTGGAAATGTTGAGAAACCTCACCCAACATACCCGCAGTAAATTCTGTACGGTTCTTGATAGAGAGGCTGATTTTTTCATTGGCTACATCATGCTCAACATGCTTTTTGAAACGTACCTGCTTCAGGTTCAGGATGATTTCGGTAACATCTTCTGTTACACCTTTCATGGTAGCAAATTCGTGGTCTACACCTTCGATCTTGATACCTACGATCGCATATCCTTCCAAAGAACTTAATAATACACGGCGAAGTGCATTACCAATGGTCAGACCGTAGCCTGGCTCTAATGGACGGAATTCAAATTGACCTTCAAAATCAGTTGCTTTTTGTAAAACGATTTTGTCTGGTTTCTGGAAGCTTAATATGGCCATATTAAAACTTGATTTTTTACTTGATGGTGGCGGAACCCACTATTGGTTTCCGAATATTGACGAGTTAGTAGTGAATAGTGAGTAGTGAGTATTGCACTCACTGCTCACTATTTTCTACTCACTATTTAGAATACAATTCTACGATCAGTTGCTCCTTGATGTTCTCAGGAACATTCTCACGCTCAGGATAGGTAATGAAAGTACCTTTCTTCTCTGCTTCGTTCCAATCTAACCAGCTGAACTTAGGGTTCTTACCACGGGTCTTGCTAACGATCGATGAGTTGTCAGCGCTCTTTGGTTTATAAGCAATGATATCGCCTGGCTTACACTGGTAAGAAGGAACATTCATTACTTCACCATTTACAGTAATATGCTTATGGTTTACCAACTGACGAGCTTCTGGACGGCTGGCAGTAAGACCCAGACGGAAAACAGTGTTATCCAGACGGGCTTCCAGGAGTTTGATGAGGTTTTCACCGGTAACACCTTTCAGACGAGCAGCTTCTTCAAAAGTTTTGCGGAACTGACGCTCTAGTACACCATAAGTGTATTTAGCCTTTTGCTTCTCTCTCAGCTGTAATGCATATTCACCCAAGCTCTTACGCTTACGTGCTGCACCATGCTGACCCGGAGGGTTGCTGTTTTTACCTAACCACTTCGCGTTACCGAGGATCGGCTCACCGAAGATTCTTGAGATTTTGGTCTTTGGACCAGTGTAACGTGCCATTGTGTTTTATTTTTCGATTTTTTAATGACGATCCGGTATCCTAAAAATCTAAAATCAATACCGAACCCTATGTAAGTTTGATTTGATAATCTTTAATTTTTTGATTGACCGGAATCAAATCAAAAAATCAAAGATCAAAAATTCAAAGATTAAACTCTTCTCTGCTTAGGAGGTCTGCAACCATTGTGTGGCAATGGAGTTACGTCTTTGATAGAAGTAACTTCGATACCAGACTGAGAAATAGAGCGGATAGCTCCTTCACGACCTGCACCTGGACCTTTTACGAATACATCTACACGCTTAAGACCTGCTTCCAATGCTACTTTAGCAGCATCAGCAGCAGCCATTTGAGCTGCATATGGAGTGTTCTTTTTAGAACCTTTGAAGCCCATTTTACCTGCACTACTCCAACTGATCACCTGTCCGGTTTTGTTGGTAAAGCTGATAATGATGTTGTTGAATGTAGCTGAGATACGAACTTCACCAGCAGCATCAACTTTTACAACTCTTTTCTTGGCAGCAGCTTTTGCACTGTTCTGCGCTTTTTGTGGTTTTGCCATGTTCTTTTTTTGAGGTAATCGTCCCGATAGAATCGGGATTGTTATTTAATGAAAATTCCGCCTGAAGCGGAAACCGGTACACTCTCCCTTCCCGATGGTATCGGGACTATCCAAGCTGTAACGGATTTTATAATGAAAGTCTGCCGAAGGGAATTCCATACGGCAGACTCATTAATTATTTCTTAGGTGCCTTCTTCTTACCGGCAACTGTCTTACGCTTACCTTTTCTGGTACGGCTGTTTGTTTTAGTACGCTGACCACGAACAGGCAACCCTTTACGGTGACGTAATCCACGGTAACAAGCGATATCCAATAAACGCTTGATGTTCATTGATACTTCACTACGCAGTGCACCTTCAACCTTGAACTCATTGTTAATGATGTTACGGATAGCAGTTTGCTCATCATCATTCCATTCATGCACTTTCTTATCAAAGTCAATACCTGCTTTGGTTAAGATATACTGAGCGGTTGAACGACCAATACCGAATATATAGGTCAGACCAATTTCGCCTCTTTTGTTCTTTGGTAAGTCAATACCGGCAATACGAGCCATATTCTGATTTTAATTTTAAACTTAGTTTCTGATTCGTCAACTGTGAACAGTCAACAAATGTCAATTATCCCTGACGTTGCTTATAACGGGGATTTTTCTTGTTGATCACGTACAATTTGCCTTTCCTCTTCACGATCTTGCAATCTGCACTACGCTTTTTGATCGAAGCTCTGACTTTCATTGCTTTATTATTTATCGCTTTACTGCTTCCGGCTTTCAGCAAGTGCCGTCAGCTTTCTGCAAATGATTTACTTATACCTGAAAATAATCCTTCCCCTACTCAAATCGTATGGACTCATTTCAACACCCACTTTATCACCAGGCAGAATTCTGATGTAATGCATCCTCATTTTACCTGAGATGGTGGCCAGAATTTCATGGCCATTTTCTAACTTAACACGGAACATAGCATTGCTCAGTGCTTCCAGAATGACTCCATCTTGTTTGATCAACGGTTGTTTCGACATACTATTTTTGGGGCTGCAAAGATATTAGATTGCAATGGAAATATGAAAATTTCGGGGAAAAAATTCCCATTTTTGTGGAAAATAGGCTAAAATAATGACAATTAAGCCCTTAGAAAGGGGAAGAGAAGCTATCTGAACAGGGCTACAGGGAGTATAATCTCCCAATAATGACTCCTACTACCCCCTACCAACTGTTGGTCTAGCAATCTACTATAGCGCAACCCAAAAGTTACCGGTTCCTGATTCCACCATCGGGTGTCAAAAAAGAGCTCCCCACCCAAAGTGCCAAAATTGAATTGTCGTCCGGTACGCAGACTTCTACCCACAGACAAGTCATAAAAAGCATTTACCCTTAATCGCTGGAAATACACCAATTGTCCAAAACCCCAATCAGGGTAAGCAATGGGGAAATGATAATTCACCCCTAACTTGTACATTCTGGGCAAATTGATCGCTGTATATCCTCGCGAAAAAGGGAAATTGTCTGAAAAATTATACCTGTTCAGGGTATCCCTACTTTGAATAGCTCCGGTGAGTACCAAATTATGGTTTCTATGCAAACCTGGTAAATACAGAGTACCACTTACCAACATTTGCCATGCTTTGGTATTACCCAAAGTTTGACGATAACGTGTTTGAATATTTTGCCCCCACCTTGGGAAAATATGCTGAACGGCTCTTTGTATTTGTCCGGCATACACCATTCGCAGATCTACATAATTAAAAGTGGCATCCCTCAATAAATTTTTTGCAATCCCTGTCCAATCCACAGTATTCCGATTCAAAGTTGCCTGAAGGGTCAGATTTCGGAATTGTTTTCCCCCTGTAAAATTGAAAGGCAATCGTAACCCCGCATATGCCTGCCATTCATTCCATTGTAACAAAGTATCCCTATTTAACCGAACAGATCGTTGCCAGGTTTGTGATGTTCCAACAACAGGTTGTAAATAAGTAGCCCCATATGCCCCATCATAACTAATGCGATGACTTCTTTCATTTTCATTATACGTGTAAGCCAATTCTGAAGAAAAAGTATTCAATACATTCTGTCCATATAAAGTAAAAGAATATTCCGGACGATCATAATAAGGACGCCAACTATGAATATTCAATAATTGAAAAGATTTTTTATAATGGGTCATCGGGTATGGCCCCTGAGCTTTCAATGATTCACCGGTAATCGATTGTTGAAGAGATGCCCCAACGTACAATGGCTTCAATGCATCTGCGACATTTACTTTTTCCCATAAAGGCTGAAAACTGGCGAGTCGATACCCATCCGCAGTAAATGTAGATGCGATCACCTTCCCATCTCTATTGATCACTCCTTGATAAACACCAGTTGGATAAGAAGCCAATCTATAAGATGATGAATGCTGATCATTATCAATGAATGCCCATAACTCATCTCTCCCTGCATGCGTGGTACTAAACAATAATGTATCTCCTTTCAACTGTAAAAATCCAATGATACGATTCGTCGGCTTTACCACTTCACGAGATTTCTTGCCACTCAGATCAGTCCAGATGATACCCATGTCTCCATTTTTCTTTCGCTCTACAACATATATTCCCTGGTCATTTTTTGCGAATCGTGGATAAGAATAAACGATATCTGTTTTTGAGATGATTGTATCCACTTGTTGATCAGCAATGCGCATACTTACCAATGTACTACCTCCTGACTCATCCATTTCAACTGCTACCAATTTTGTTTTGGCCATCGACAAGTCTGGAGAAAATAACCGTGTTTGGGTTTTGATGGTCTTCAATTCTCCGCTATTCAAATTGAGCAACTTCAGTGAATGATGCTCTACATTACCCCAACGAACATCCGGTTGATATGCAGTGTAAAGGATTTGTTGATCACGATAACTGAAATAGGGATCTACTGCAATATCGCGAACTGCTATTCTTTCAGAAGTACCATCTTCTTTTACTTTCATGAAAACCGGTATTTGTGAATAGCTGTTATACAAAGTAATGATCGAACCATCATCCATCAGATAAGGAAACTGATAGTTGACCACATTATTTTTTTCAACTGCAGTGATCCAGTTTGGTGCTGATGAAGAAGTCTCTTTCCATTGCGACTGATAAAAATCAAACGCATCATTCACAAATTTTTCAAATGATATTCCTGTATGCTTCTTAACTGCTCCCTGAAACGGATAGATCAATGATGAAAATCTAGCAGCATCATTGGTGACTTTTTGCCAGAGATCATGACCATATTTTTTCCGACCATAGGCTACCAGCAAATAACCTAAGTCATAATGATCTGGAACAAAATGTCGCAAAGAACCATTGCGGAATTTCATGTAACTGTATTGCTTATTAGCAAAATACAAGGATTGATAAGCACTAAAGAATTTTGGCAAACTACCTCTTCCCTGCCTTGTAAATTGTGTTTCTGTATACACAGCATCGCCTTCGAAGAACCAATCAGGTACACTCGCAGCATTGGCAACTGCTTGGCCTTCCTCACCCAGTACAACTGATGCTAACCTTGATAAACCCTTATTGAAATTGCTGTATTGCTGGACATGCCTAAATTCATGTATAGCCAGATTCGATAACCAATCTGCAGCACCCAAATTAAAAGCGTTTTGTGGAGCTGTTGTATACAATTCACTTCTAAAAGGAGCCAATCCTACATAACCATTTGATATGATCGTACGATGCTGTAACACCATACTAACTTTACGAAGAGCGCTTCCTAAACTGTTGCTATTACGTTGTTGCAAGCCATGAATGATTCCGGCAACTGTTTGGGCTTGCTGCTCTTGTCCAACAGGAAATACGACACGAACGGTATCAGTATTGATCTGCTTCCATTTTTGAGAAGATGGATTACCCCCGAAACGTTGGGCATTAGAATAGATCACAAAAAAAAGAAAAAATAAAACCACCGGAAAACGCATGACAATGGATTTGTCAACAAGATACGTAATCCGCATATTTAGAGATGGGATTGTATAACCACAGAAGATCAGTGCGATCTTCTGTGGTATAAGTTCTTACATAGGTGAACTAGTAAGATGAACTTTTGTCATATCCAAGTACTGATTTTGCAACTGGTGAACAAAATGAACATTGGGATTATGTCTTCTATCTTCCCGATACCACATTTCCATCTGCGAGAAGTCACCCGCTTTAGGGGTTACGATACGGAAAGAGCCTTTCATATATTTTACCGAACCATCATCATTAGACTGTTTGGCAAAACTGAGTTTCATTAAAGTGTCTTCATTCAATGGAATCGGATGAAGTTGGTCTTGACTGAACCAGAATTCCTGTACATCGGTTTGAACACAAACCTGTTTTTCGTCTCCGTTCAGGCGCACTACTTCTCCTTCCCACATTTTTCCTTCATACTCCGCCATTACATAGTCGCCGATTTTGATGTCGCTGAATTTAATCATATGGCAATTAGTTTTAGGAGCATAAGTTAAGGAATTTTTGAATGAAAAAGAAGTTCTATTTCATCAGTTCCATTGTTACCTCCGAATGCAGAATCACTTCTCCGCTTTAAACTTTAGTTGCTGCGCTTGTAACACTTTTTTTAATATGAGAATTGCAGACTTCCCAATACCATGAAGTGAAAGAATCTCTTTTTCGGTGTACCCTGCTAATTTCTTTTCTGAAATAATACCCTTTGCTTCTAATGCCCTTCGTGCTGGCGCTGCCAAAAGTGACAGAAAACCATCTTTGGGTTTTGATTGTGCTTCACAAGTTGGACAAGTCAGACAATCACTACTCTTATAAAAAACATGTCCATTTTTGCAGACCTTTTTTACTCGTTTAGATTTTGCTTTCTCAACATTTTCCAGCACCCTGAATTTCACGATCGTAGAGATGAGCTTCAATGGCAATGGCTGATCTAATGGAAACTGTATGGCGCCTTTTGATGTATGATAAGGCTTCAATTCCTTCTGAAAATTTGCCACCCCTGAAGAAGACGGATAAAAACCAATATGATTCTTCATTGCCGCGAAATACACCAAATTCCCATTCTGATAAAAACAAGGCATGCCATAACTGATCTTCTCCACAGCTTTAGGTGCAGCCTTCTGAATCGTTGTACGCATTGTTTTCAAAAGCTGCTGCTTATCCGCAGGAAAGTCTTTGATGTAAGTATCAATATCGGGGTAAGATTTCATCAGGTTTTTTTTAAGTGAGTAGTCAGTAGTGAGTTTTGTTTTAGATATTCTTTTGTGAATTGTGAATTGTGAATGGTGAATGGTGAATGGTGAATAGATTTAAAATACAACCCACCACTCACTACTGACTATTCACTATTCACCATTCACAATTCACGAAATCATTCCGCCCAACTCATCGTATATCCCGGATTCTCAATTTCCAAGGCTTCAACGGTCAGTTGCAATGGATGAAAAGTATCTACCATAACAGCCAGTTCTTGTGTTTCTTTTTTCCCAATACTTTTTTCTACAGCCCCGGGATGTGGTCCATGGGGTATACCTGCAGGGTGAAGTGTGATCATTCCTCTCGTTACATTTTTACGACTCATGAAATCACCATCTACATAATACAGTACTTCATCACTGTCTATGTTACTGTGATTGTATGGGGCGGGTATGGCATCGGGATGATAGTCGTATAACCTTGGACAAAAACTACACACCACGAAATTATGTGCCTCAAAAGTTTGATGTACGGGTGGTGGCTGATGCACACGCCCTGTGATGGGCTCAAAATCATGAATACTGAATGCAAATGGATAACAATATCCATCCCATCCTACTACATCAAATGGATGATGGGCATAATGAAGCCCGTACAGAATTCCTTTTTTCTTGGTCTGAATCAGAAAATCACCCGCTTCATCAAATGTGAGCAAATGTTGCGGCGTTCTAATATCTCGCTCACAGAAAGGTGCATGTTCTAGTAGTTGTCCGTATTTGCTTACATAACGTTTGGGGTATCGTATCGGACTAAAACTTTCTACAATGAATAAACGATTATCAGCCGTATCAAATTTGATCTGATAAATAGTGCCACGTGGTATCACCAAATAATCTCCATAAGCAAAAGTGAGTTGACCATATTGCGTGATCAGCACACCACTGCCTTCATGCACAAAGATCATTTCATCTGCATCTGCATTTTTGTAGAAATAATCTTTCATACTCTCTTTGGGTGCTGCCAGTACAATGTGACAATCATTGTTCACCAATACCGGTTTTCTGCTTTTAAGATAATCAGCTTCCGGTTTGATATGAAAGCCTTCAAAGCTGCGATGTTTGAGCATTTTTTCTTCTGCTACACGTGGTTGTACGTTTACCGGCTCATCCGTATGAATGATCTGTGTAGGCGGATAATGATGATAGAGTAATGAATAATCGTTACTAAAACCTTCTGTTGAAAAGAGTTGTTCTGAAAAAAGAGAACCATCTTCCTTACGGAACTGGGTATGACGTTTATGTGGGATGCGACCCAATGTATGATAGTGTGGCATAGAAACTTCGTTTAAGTATCAAGAATGAAGAGACAAGGTACAAGATGGAGAGGATATCTCCACTGGCTTATTGTGTTTCGACCAATGCCAAAGAGAGCATAAGAAAATAATATTTCCATGTGCGCTTATCGATCCAGTAGGTGAAATTTCGTTTAAATGGCATAGGTTGCAATTCCTCGGGTGAAATTAGTAAAGTTTATGAAGAAAATAGGGATTCTCTCAGATACACATGGTTTTTTAGATGAAGCTGTATTTCGTCATTTTGAAGATTGTGATGAGGTTTGGCATGCAGGCGATTTTGGCAATGGCACTCTAGCTGAACAGCTAAGATCCTTTAAACCATTAAAAGGGGTATATGGGAATATCGATGGACAAGATATCCGCTCCCACTATCCGGAACTACTGCAATGGACCTGTGAAGAAGTTCGAGTAATGATGTTACATATTGGTGGCTATCCACCCAAATATAATAGTCGATCTAAGCCTTTGATACAACAATCCAAACCACAGTTATTCATTTCCGGACACTCTCATATTCTGAAAGTCATGTATGACGACACATTGAATTGCCTACACATCAATCCGGGTGCTGCGGGAAAACAAGGATGGCATAAAGTGAGGACATTGGTAAGATTAGACATTGATGGAAATGAAATGAAGAACTGCAGGGTAATTGAGTTAGGAGGAAGATGAAAAAATATTGAATAATGAATATTGAATGATGAATTTACAACTGATTAGATACAACTTATAACCTATACAGAACCTGACTTGATCACCATATTTTCATCTACAACCTTCTGTTTCGCCATTCATCACATTTTAACAAGCATGCACATCCTACTCACCCCTAAATTGGTATTCTAAAATTCAAACACATGAACCGATCTATTACCCGCATTCTTTTCACCGCATTGTTCTTCTGTCTTTTACAAACCACCGGTTTTGCACAAACCAGTGAAGAAGCTGCTGCCAGAGCTTGTTTGGAAAACTACATGAGTGGTGTGGGCGACAGAGTGGAAAAAGCTTTTCATCCGAGTGCTACGATGAAGTACACAGACGTTAGTACCGGCGAATTTAAAGATGTACCCATTGCAGATTATATTGCTCGTGTGAAAGCCAATACTACCCCTCCTAAGAGAAGTATCAGCATACTGTCTTTGAATATAGAGGGTACAGCTGCCAATGCCAAGATCAAGATCGAAACAGAAACTGTGATCATGTATGACTATATGAATATGGTCAAGATCAATGGGGAATGGAAGATCGTCAGTAAGATCTTCTCAAGGATCAATAAACAATAGGTCTTTGTATAATGATCATAAAAAAGCAGGCTTCTCATCGCCTGCTTTTTTTATGAAATTTTATCCCATCAAGAGAAAGTTGTAATTTTTCGGAAAGTAAATCAATCATTATGTCATCTAATGTCAATCGTCGTGAGCTTTTAAAGTTTGGTTCATTGGCTGCCCTCGGTATGGGGTTGCGTTTGCCTTCATTCGGGTTGGGCAATGAAGAAGGTATTTTGCGTAATTACGGTATGGCAGAGGGGTTGATCAACTTAAGCTCCAATGAAAATCCATATGGTATTTCACCCAAAGCCAGAGAAGCATTATTGAGTGCTTTGGGCGAAGCACATCGTTATCAATACAATCATGCCAACCTGAAAGACTTTAAAAAAGAATTGGCAAACTATTATGGGGTGAATGCTGATCAGGTATTGGTGACAGCGGGTTCAGGTGAGGCATTGGGATTGTTACCCCGCCATTTTCGAGGTAAGCTGGTAACTGCTAATCCTACTTTCGGGATTTTACCCGCTACAGCAAAAATGTTAGGTAATAAAGTTGTAGAAGTACCACTTACAGCAGATCAAAAACATGATCTACCGGCAATGTTGAAAGAAGTAGACAATGAAACTGAACTTGTGTATGTGTGTAATCCTGCCAATCCTAGCAGTACCATTGTTTCTCCTGCTTCGCTTAAGAGTTTTTGCATAGAGGCTTCGAAGAAAGCTTATGTAGGTGTTGATGAAGCATATATTGATTTTCTGGACGCCCCAGACAATGAATCCATGATGCAACTGATCGAAAAACATCCTAAAGTATTTATCATCGGTACTTTCTCAAAGATTCACGCAATGGCAGGATTGAGAATTGGTTGGGTGATAGGTCATGCAACACTGATCAAAGCATTATCTGATAATTATTTCAATAGAACCCAAGCTGCGATGTCTGCCTTGTCTATGAGTGCTGCATTGGCCAGTTTGAAAGATCCGGAATGGCAACAGCTCAGCAAACAGAAAAATGCGGCTGCAAGAGAATATGCTTACCTGGAATTGAAAAAAATGAATATTGATGTCATTAAATCCTATACCAATTTCCTTTTCTTCCCCATCCCTAACTATAACGGCGACTTTGCCGCAGACATGCTAAAGAAAAATATCTTCCTACGTTCTTCGAATTATGTTCACGGCAAATGGGCAAGAGCCAGTGTCGGAACGATGGATGAGATGAAAACTTTTATTGAAGTGATGAAAGGGGTTAGGGTTTAGGTGAAGGGTGCTGGGTAATGGGTGCTAGGTAATAGGTATTAGGGATTAGTTGATTTATTATCGACAAAAATGCTAGTAAACAATTATTTTCCAAAACCCAGTACCTAGTACCTATTACCTAGTACCCAACCTACAATAAATACTCCTTCAATTTTGTTTGCAATGCTTCTTTATAGGATGAACTCACAGGTAATTCTTTGTCACTGATTTGAACAGACTGAACATTGGTCTTTTGAAGATGTTGCAGGTTGATGATATAAGAGTTATGGATACGAATAAAAGAAACGGGCAAAGAAGCCGCCATGTCTTTCATGCGCTTGTATACCAAATACTTTTGATCCTTGGTGTGAATCTGTAAATATTCTTTGTGTGCTTCGATATACAGGATATCTGTAAAACGAATATTGATAACTGTCCTTCCTGATTTAATAAACAACAGTTCAGGCTCTTTGGTAGACAGCTCAATGGGTTCAGCAGCTGGTTGAATCTGTAATTGCAGTTTTTGTATGGCTTGCAGAAAACGTTTGAATGAAACTGGTTTCAAGAGATAGTCGATCACATGAAAAGCAAAACTATCCAATGCATGCTCTGCATAAGCTGTGGTAAATATGATGCGTTGATCTTTGGGTATCAATGCTGCCATTTCGAGTCCGGATAACGCCGGCATGTTGATATCTAGAAAAATCACATCTGCCTTCTGATGTTTTAACCATTGCATGGCTTCAAGTGCATCATAACATTTTCCTTTAAGGTGTAGCATAGGTAGTTTGCGGATATAATCCTCCATTAGCTGCATCGCCAGTGGCTCATCTTCTACGATCAAACAAGTAATAGCAGCGCTCATAAAGGCAAACTTAAAACTGTAGTATAGAATTCTGTTGTAGTGGTGGTAACCAAGCTATAATTTTCTCCGTATAATAATTGCAATCGGTTACGCAAATTGGTAAGACCAGTACCGTTTTTCTTTTCATCTTCTGATTTTACCAATCTATTTTGAACAGTCACTTGTAACTGCTGCTCAATAACAATGATTTGGAGGAATATAAAGTTATCCTCTCTCCTTTTATCAATTCCATGTTTAAAAACATTCTCCACTAAAGGAATTAATAACATAGGAGGCACTATTAGGGATTCCGGCATACCGGCACTTAGTATATCTACTTTTAGCGGGAATCGCATACGCATTTTTTCGAGATCAATATAACTCCTGATAAATTTCATTTCATCCGCCAATTGGATGCGATCTTTGGTGGCCTCATCAATAAAATAACGCATAATACCCGATAACTTTTCCAGCATTTCCGCAGTGGTGGGAGATTCGCGCTGAGCAACAGAATAAATATTGTTCAACGTATTAAAAAGAAAGTGAGGTTGCACTTGTGCCTTCAGTAAATTCAACTCAACTTCTATTTGTCTTTTTTGTATCGCTTCCTGCTTTTCGCGTAGCTTGAAATAATTAAGGGTAACATAAAATAGAATACTGGCAATGTAAATAAAAAAACTTCCGCCAATCATTCCAACCAAGTCTTTTAGCTGAAAAGGTTCATTACGCATTGGCATGCCTTGTACCTGTGCTAGATACTTATACACGGTCACATTAAATACATACCTGAAGGCACCTACTAGTGTTAAAAGTAATAGTGTCGATAATACATAATGAATATATTTTCTTTTTACATAAAATTTAGGAATCAGTAAGCCAGCATTACCATAAATAATAGCTGCATAGGTCAGTACAAGAACCACGGGATATACAAAAGAATTGAGCAAAGTTGTATAACTGGATTGTATCATCACATTTACACAATACAATAAAATCCAAGCTATCCATTGAACTTGCTTTAAACTAAGACCTACTGTCTGCTTACCGCTGCTTTTCATTACTCAAATCTAGCTTGTTCCACATAAGAATCGGCTCTCTTTCAATGAATATTACATTTTCTTCAATGGTTCTATTATTGAGTCATGGGTTGAATAGTCTTTAGTATTGATTGAATACCCAAAAATTGGGGTAATCGTTGTCTATAACTTTCCAAAAAAAATAGAATGCGGACAATATTTTCATTGCTAATACTGCTCATTACTTTTTCTGGTATTGCTACAGGTCAGACCACAAAAAATCGGTCAACTGCAAAAGAATGGCTAGAGAGATCTATTCAGGCAATGGGCGGCAATAGCTGGAGGCAATTAAAATCCATCAGTTACAGTGGTATCGGATATGTTCAGGCTATTGAACAATCTGAAAGACCTGAAGGACCATATCTACCTATGCCATTGAACAAATCTGTTTTAAAGGATTATCAGAAAAATCAGGCATTGATTACCGAATCTGCAGCTTTTTACAATACTGGCAATCGCACATCTTATGTTATTGACAATGGTTATTCAGCAATCCGTATGCGCGGCGGCAGGCTATTCCCTTGGGAGCAGGATAATATAGTTGAAGATGACCAAAACATTACACCTGAAATTATTTTACATACTGCACTCAATGCAAACAACTTAACCTATGTAAAAGATACCCTGATACAGCAAGTAGCAAATGTAATTTTGGGTTTTCACTTAAGCAATAAATATCCAACCCGCTTGTTTATTAATAAGGAAACGGATTTTTTAACAGGTGTAGAGATCATTAAACCATACAGCAGTGGCTATTTAAATGTTTGGGGTGATACAAAAAAACTCACCCTCTACTCATTTTGGAATATCCTCGATAAAGAAAATAAGCTACATTATCCTTTACAGGCCGATACCTATGTAAATGGTTGGTACCTGAGTAGTTTTGTCATCAATAAATGGACATTGAATGCTCCTGTTGGAGGCGACTCACTACATATTTCAGATAGTTTGAAGTTGGTATTAAGCAAACAAGGAAAGGAAAAATATGCTCCATATGAAAAAGGGTTAAATGATGGGGCTAAAGAAATTGTACCCGGTGTTTGGTATTTACCGGGCCCTTGCAATAGTACCGTTGTTGAGCAAACAGATGGATTGGTTGTACTAGATGCCGGCTCAAGTTCGCATTATGGATCGCTACTACTAGAAAAAATAAAACAAATTTTCCCAGGTAAAAAAATAAAAGCCATTGCTTCTACAAGCGATGCATGGCTGCATATTGGTGGTGTACGGACTTTTGCTGCATTACCGAATATCACCATTTATCATCCCAAAAGAAATCTATGGATATTGAATCGTTTGTTGAATGCCCAATACACAACAGAGCCTGATGTTTTTGCCAAGACAAAAAACAAAAGCTACAAAATGCAGGCAATAGAAGATACACTGGCGATTGGATCGGGTAGTAACAGAATCGTTTTGTATAGTTTCAGAACCGAAAGTGGGGAACGAATGATGATGGCGTATTTTCCGAATCATCAGTTATTGTATGCCAGCGATTTATTTCAACCAAAAGGACGAGATGGTCAATACTGGCAGCCGCATTATTCCTGGGAGGTTTATCAGGCCATTAAAAAAAGAAACATTCCTGTTAAAAACTTTTACGGAATGCATACTGCGCTTTTACCTATATCTTATTTAGAATCAGACTTCAAATAAACAATTATGAAAAAAATTATTCCAATTCTTTTAGTGATTTCTTTTCTACAAGTGAATGTATACAGTCAAAAAACTGATACCATTTATATAGAACCTAAACACATCAACACTAAAGTGCTGATCCCCGGTACGCACCGCTGGTTGGTGTATTTTAAGATGGGTGCAGATAGTCCAAGAACCTTGTTCAACATTTGGTCGAGGACAATTAATAAGATCACCCATAATGGGAAAGATGCGATTGAAGTAACACAGGTCTGGGAAGACAAAGACAGCATCATGCATACCACACGTTCAGTTTCTGATGCTACAGATTTTAGGACCTTATACCACACTTCTTGGTGGAAGCAAAGAGGCAGTTCTACTTTGGATTTTAGTACCGGTGAGTTTACGATGAACAATCGGCTACTGACAAAGCAAGACACAGCATTAAGGGTAAAGCGTTTTAGAGAGCCTTTTGATAAAGCTATGAGCCAATACACACTCAATTGGCATCTGGACCTGGAAGTATTCCCATTATTGCCTTATAAAAACAATGTCACTTTTCTGATCAATTATTATGACCCCGGATCACAAGAACCGAAATGGGTGCCTTATACAGTTACAGGCAGTGCTAAATTAGCGGGCTTGGACGGACAAATGGCAGATTGCTGGTTATTGGAACATGCAGAACCCAATAACAAAGAAGTATTCTGGATCAGCAAGAAAACAAAAGAGGTGTTGAAATTAGAGCAGCAGTTCGGTACGAGATATCGTTATAAGATCAAGTTACCCTTTAGCAACTAACTTTTAGAATAATATATCTATGAGACACACCTTTTTTTTAGCTCTATCAATAATGAGTTTATTTGTACAAGCACAAACTGACACATTACCAATTGGCAAAGGGTTTAAAACTTCTTCTGCAAAAGCTTATAATGAGCATTTTATTCAATTATGGAAAATGCCAGATGGCACAGTTCGCAACCCACTTATTGCTAGTAAATCTTTGGAATTATTAACGCTTAATAATAAACCTACTTGGGCATTCATTCAGCAATATCGGAAGGATAAATACGTAGATAGCGATACTACTTTCTTTGATGAAACAACTTTACAGCCACTTGCCTATAGAACCAATATTGTTTCAGAAGGATACAAAGAGTGTGTAAAATTTATGACTGATTCTATCAATGTATTGATTCAATATAAAGACTCATCTACGAATAAAACTTATGCCGCCAAAAGGGGATATATTCAGGCTACTATGTCAGAATACTTGATATCTAAACTACCGCTTAAAGAGGGTTATACAACAACCATGCGTTTGGTAAATGCAGGAAAAAATTACGCAGATATGGCTTCAACTATTCGTGTTATAGGTAAAGATGAAATAGCAATAGACAACGAAAATAAAGTAAGCTGCTGGAAAGTTGAAGTGGTTAGGGGAAGTAAAACTGTGTATTGGTTTTCAGTTGTGGGTCAATCCCTATTAAAAATGGAGTTTGGGAATCCTGAAAAGGTTTTGTTTATCAAATCAAAAATATACTCCCTTTAATAGTTGTATCATTTGAAAAGGTCATTTGAAAATGGGACTTACGTTGAAACTTCCATATTCAAATGACCTTTTTCCATATTTTAATATTACATACCCGGTACCAATCCTCTTGCAATCGGCTCACCTCTGAATGGCCAAGGAACTCCAGCCATGATCAGTAATAAAGCAATCAGAAAATAGAAAAAAGCTTTTCTGTATTTTACCTCATCACTCACAGATTTTTTAGCCATACCATGTGCAAGTGTTAAAAATACAATAGCAAGAATCATGGTCAATGGATGTTCTACCCAATAGAAACGATAGAACTTGTCTTTCATCATACTCACGCCTTCCGGTAATGTAGTGGTAAAGAAACCATATCGACCGGCAGCCCACTGATACAAACCCAATAACAAAGTGGTGTGACCAGCGATCATAGTGAACAGCCAAGTTTTCTTATCACCTGGAGCAAAGGATTTTTTGTTTTGCCATCCGCTCCATGCTTTCAAAATAGAGATCAATAATAAAATCAAAATAACCCAACGTAGTAGGTTATGTAAATGCAGTAATCCGGTATCCATATGCGTTGATTTGTTTACTGCAAGATAGGAAAAGATGGGGATAGCTAATGGTTCATAGCTCATGGCCCATAGCTTGTAGTTCATAGGGTAAATTAAACCCATAGGTCATGACTAATATTAACTATTGGCTATGAACCATACGCTTTAAGGCATCTAACAGCTCACCTCTCCTTTAACCCAAACCTATTCTTCGCATGAATGATTAGCACAATAATGGCCGTTGCTACTATTACACCCAACATTACAAACATAGTAGTCATTCCTTTTATTGGAAGTAGCTTGGGTAGTAATCCGAAAAGGATAGATTCAATAAAGAAAATAAAACCTGTGATGACCCAAAGTGGCTGATAAGTAGGTAGATCTTTGTGCTCAAGTGTTAGCGCAAAATTATCTTTTGAAAAAAGTGATACCCATTTAGGAAAATCCCACAGCAACATCCCTACCGATGCCACAAGCAAAAGAAAAGTGATAAAGACTGTTCCTTTAAATGCCATGGCTGCGGTGATAAGGTATACATTGGTAATGATGGCCAAAAAGATCAGATTACCGATTGTTGCAAAACGTTGTGTCATCAATAAAAATGCTGATAGCATTTGCACAAATCCCAAAAAGTTCCAATAAAATCCCGTTTGATACATCGCTTCAAAGAAAAAACCAACCGGATGTGAGACCGGTAACACTGTAAAACGCTGTCCCAATAACTTTGTTAACCCCGATGGCACAAAAGCAAATCCAATCAGGTATCGCATCCATATTACAAAAAAGGAAAGATTTCTGTTCTTCCTAACCTTTAAGTACAGTGGTATCAACTTATTCATCTCATAAAAGTGTTTACAGGATCTAATAGATTAAAACTATCCATCTTTGTAAACCCAAATGAGAAATATGGTATCAGTGGATTTTTACAGTGATTAGAGGAATACCATTCATCACAGAGATTATTGCAAAAACATTCCGTCTACAGATATCATATCACGAATAAAAAAGTCCTCACTACAAATTGTATGAGGACTTTGAATAAATTTTTTTGCGTCGATCACGATTCGTTCATCGTATTTTGATGAAACGTACGATGGATTATGGACCATAAGCTACAAACTACCACCTACTCTACCCAATCAGCAATAAACAAATTCGTATCACGTGTTCCACCATTGTTTCTGTTAGAAGCAAAGATCACTTTCTTACCATTGGGGCTAAACATAGGGAATGCATCGAATCCTTTATCACGGCTGATCTTCTCCAGACCTTTTCCATTGATATCTGTGAGATACATATTGAACGGGAAACCTCTTTTGTATTCATGATTACTACAGAAAATGATACGCTTACTATCAGGTGTGAAATTAGGCGCCCAATTGGCTTGTCCTAGGCTAGTGATTTGTTTTGCATCACTACCATCGGCATTGGCCACCCAAACTTCCATATTCGTAGGTGCTACCATACCATCCGCCAACAATTCTTTGTATTCTTTGATCTCCGCTTCTGTTTTCGGACGACTGGCTCTCCATACAATTTTCTTTCCATCCGGACTGAACCATGCACCACCATCATAACCTAACATGTTGGTGATACGCTTTTCTTTTCCACTAGTAAGATCCATCACGTATAATTCCAGATCTCCCTCTTTATCACTGCAATAAATCATTTTCTTTCCGTCAGGTGATAAAGTTGCTTCCGCATCATAGCCTTTAGCCGTGGTGAGTTGTTTCACAATTTTGCCACTAGTATCAGCCATGAATATATCATAGCTACTGTACAAAGGCCAGATATAACGATTGCCGTATTTAGAACGATCAGGTGTTGGCGGACAATCAGTGCTACCTAGATGTGTAGAAGCATAAATGATGTGTTTACCATCCGGTAAGAAATATGCGCAGGTGGTTCTACCCTTTCCTGTACTCACGAGTTTGGGTTGAAATTTTTCACCTGGTTGAGTAGGAACTTTACCAATAAAGATCTGATCACAATTGATGCCCTCTTTTGCATAGGTCTTTTGAAAAATGATGTATTTACCATCATAACTCCAATAAGCTTCTGCATTATCACCTCCAAAAGTGAGCTGTTGCACATTTTTAAAATGTTTTTCACCTTCAAAGTGAACAGTATCATTGTAACTGTTTTGTGCAACAGCAGCATGAAAAACCGACAATTGAACCAAAAGGCAGAGGGTAAGTATAGTTCTCATATTGATAAATAAGGCGCAAAATTAACGGATAGAAAGATGGTCAATTGTCAAAGAATTGTCATGATGGGGAATCTTAGGGCTTGTTTTATCAAGGTTTTAGAAGTCCCTTCATCCGATTTATCATTAAAAACACAGTCTCTACAGTAATTTTACAGTATGAAACGATTTTTTGTTCCGGTTTTGTTACTAACCATTCTTGGGTGCAAACAGCAAGACAAGGTAAATACAACCAAACAACCTACAATTCCGGAAGCCGCTCAAAAAATGTATGATGCAGTTACAAAATATCCCGATAGTACTTCACTACGTGTTCAATTGGTGAATATATTGGATAGTGCAGGTGCGCTGCAACTGGCACTGGAACAAATGGATTCACTGATCATAAGAGACAGTTTAAATTTTGGTATCTGGTTCCATAAAGCACAGTTGAGTGAAAAAGCAGGAGATACTGTTGTGGCATTAAAAAGCTATGACAAAGCAGCACGCATCTATCCTTCCCCTGATGCCTTGTTAAGCATTGCCAATCTTTATGCAGAAATGAAAGATGCAAAAGCTGTGTTTTTATGCGATGAAGTTGAGCGATTAAAACTGGGAAGAGATTATCTCGCACATTGTAGCTTCATTAAAGGGGTTTATTATGCAAGAGTCGGAGAAATCGTAAAAGCATTGACTTCATTGGATCGTTGTATCGGCAATGATTACCAGTATATGGAAGCCTATATGGAAAAAGGCTTTTTGTATTACGATACACAACAACATGATAAGGCCATTGGCATTTTCAATCAGGCCATTGAAATTCGTCCAACCTATGCAGATGCGTTTTATTGGCTTGGAAAGACTCATGAACAAAAAGGTGACAGAGAGAATGCAATAAAAGAGTACCAGCGCTCACTGGTACTAGATCCTTCTATCAAAGAAGCCAAAGATGCATTGAAAAGACTCGGTGTTGGTTAATAAATATGTATATCAAAATGAATCTACTTACAACATAAAATCGCAATTTCGCGCCATAAATCAGTTATATGCCTATTGTTGCCCCCTCTTTACTAAGTGCCAATTTTTTAAATCTGCAGAAAGATTGTGAAATGTTGAATGAAAGTCAGGCAGACTGGTTTCATTTGGATGTAATGGATGGCTCTTTTGTTCCTAATCTTAGTTTTGGATTACCCGTTATTGAACATATCAGGAAAGCAACGACCAAAATCTGTGATGTACACTTGATGATCGTTGAACCTGAAAAATATGCTGAAGCTTTCAAAAAAGCAGGTGCTGATATTTTGACGGTGCATTATGAAGCCTGTACACATTTACACAGAAATTTACAACAGATCAAATCGCTTGGCATGAGAACAGGTGTGGCATTGAATCCACACACACCGGTACATTTGCTTGCAGATGTTTTGCATGATATTGATCTGGTTTGTTTGATGAGCGTGAATCCGGGTTTTGGCGGACAACAATTCATTCCACAAACACTGGTGAAGATTCGTCAGTTAAGACAAATGATACAAGAAAGAAATTTGCATACGCATATTGAGATAGACGGCGGTGTAACTCTACAAAATGCGAAATCCATTTTAGATGCCGGTGCCGATGTACTCGTAGCGGGCAATACTGTTTTCCGTGCCGAAGATCCTATTGCTACGATTGCGGCGTTGAAAGCTTTGTAAAGAGAGTTGACAGATGATAGTTGACAGTTGACAGAAACAAAAGAATGGCCTCCTGTCAACTGTCAACTATCAACTATATCACCAATCCTTAACCCAATCTTCACATACCTACATAAGGCAATTCACGAACTTTAGTCAACCAACCTATCCACATCTGTGTATAACATGTATTAGGAATTGTCCTACTTAAAAAATTAAATTTGAGAAGGATGGTTTGGTTAAGTATAAAAAGATCCGTGAACCTAAAACAGTAACAGATTGACAGAGACAATCATTAACCTCGAAACCGTAAACCCCATTGAGTTCTTTGGTGTTAACAACGGTAAGTTAGATTTGCTGAAAAAGAAATTCCCATTGTTAAAGATCCTATCCCGCGGGACACAAATTAAACTAAGCGGGGCTCCGGAACAGATCGAATCAGCAAAAGAAAAAATTGACCTCATTATTCAGTACCTCGAAAGAAACGGTCATCTCAGCGAAAACTATTTTGAACAGATTCTTGGCGGTGATGATGCCGAAACAGTAGACAATTTTGTAGACAGGAATCCCAATGATATACTGGTGTTTGGTCCGAACGGTAAAACCGTAAGAGCCAGAACACAGAACCAAAAGAAGATGGTACAAGCGGCTGATAAAAACGATATCGTTTTTGCCATTGGTCCTGCCGGTACCGGTAAAACTTATACTGCAGTAGCTTTAGCTGTACGTGCTTTAAAGAACAAGCTGGTGAAGAAAATCATTCTTACTCGCCCCGCAGTAGAAGCAGGTGAAAGTTTGGGGTTCTTGCCAGGTGATCTGAAAGAAAAGATCGATCCGTATCTACGCCCATTGTACGATGCGTTGGATGATATGATCCCCGCTGACAAGCTTGGCTATTATATGAGTACTCGTACCATTGAAATTGCGCCATTGGCTTATATGCGAGGACGTACGTTGGACAATGCTTTCATCATTTTAGATGAAGCTCAAAACACCAACGACCTGCAATTAAAAATGTTTCTAACACGTATCGGTGCAAATGCTAAAGCCATCATTACAGGTGATCCAACTCAGGTTGACTTACCAAGAAACATGAGAAGCGGCTTAGATAAAGCAACACGTATTTTAAAACAAATCGATGGAATTGCTCACATTGAATTGAATGAAGAAGATGTGGTACGTCACAGACTTGTAAAGGCCATTATCAAAGCGTACGATAAAGAACACGAGAAAGATGAGCAAGAGTATCAGCAAGGAAGAAGATAGGATCTTTGATTTTTTGATCTTTGATTTCTTGATTTATTGAACGAAATATTTCAAATCAAAAAATCAAAGATCAAAAAATCAAAGATTACATGTCTTCTAAAATCTCATGCCCCAATTTATCTCTCTTCGTCTTTAAATATTTTTCATTGTGTGGATTGGGGGCTATTTCGATCGGAACGATATCTATAATTTCAAGGCCATAACCTTTGAGACCGGCTCTTTTTCTAGGGTTATTACTCATGAGTTTGAGTTTGGTAATACCTAATGAACGAAGTATCTGTGCACCTACACCATAATCTCTCTCATCCATTCCAAAACCCAAGTGCAGATTGGCTTCTACGGTATCCATTCCTTCTTCTTGTAATTTATACGCTTTGAGTTTATTGATCAATCCAATACCTCTACCCTCCTGATTCATATAAAGGATCACACCCTTACCTTCTGCTTCCACCATTTTCATGGCTTTTTGTAATTGCTCACCGCAATCACAACGAAAGCTACCAAGTATATCACCGGTGAAACAACTGCTGTGTACACGTGTAAGTACTGCCTCATCTGACTTCCACTCACCTTTGATCAATGCCAAATGTTCAGCACCAGACATTTTCTCTTTAAATGCAACTAGTTTAAACTGTCCATGTTTAGTAGGCATATCCACACGAACCAGCTCTTCGATCAGCGAATCACGTTTTAGCCTGTAGTCAATTAAGTCTTTGATAGAAATGATCTTCAATCCAAATTTTTGAGCGATCACAAGCAACTGCGGTAAACGAGCCATGGTACCATCCTCATTCATGACCTCAACCAATACACCAGCCGGTTCCAATCCTGCTAATCGAGCAAGATCCACGGTGGCTTCAGTATGTCCTGTTCGACGTAAAACTCCACCGTCTTTGGCCTTTAGCGGGAAAATATGCCCGGGTCTGCCTAAATCAGAAGGTTTGGTGTCAGGGTGAATCAATGCCATTATGGTTTTAGAGCGGTCTTGAGCAGAAATACCCGTGGTGGTACCTTGTCCGATTAAATCCACCGAAACAGTAAATGCAGTCTCATGAAGAGAGGTATTGGAGCTCACCATTGGACTGAGTTCCAATTCTTTACAACGTTCTTCTGTAAGAGCGGCACAAATCAATCCCCGACCTTCTTTACTCATAAAATTGATCACTTCAGGGGTGGCGTGACGAGCAGCAATGATAAAATCACCTTCATTTTCGCGGTCCTCATCGTCTACGACTATGATCATTTTACCTTCGCGTATATCTTGAATGGCTTCCTCAATTGTATTCAGTCTAATATTTTCCATTGTTAGGCAAAATTACAGTTCAGGCATCAAAACGGTTTACCTATTTGGGAATGAGGGTTATTTTTCGTTGAAAAATGATCGGATTTAAGCAAAAAAGCAGGAAAAGAAGCCAAAAGCTGAACAAGAATCGTCTATCTGCGTAAAAAGCCTACGGAAGCAATATTTTGTTAACATTCTGTTGAAATTCATAGGTAATTATTTGTTTTCTTTGCAGCTGAAAAATTAACACTATGCTAAGTAAAAGACTCTTGCAATTTGTGATTGCGGTTTTACTGGTGCCAACCTTAACTCTGGCACAGAATACCACCAGTAGTATGAGTGGTACAGTGAAGACAACAACCGGTGAAGTACTGGTTGGTGCAACCGTAACAGCAACCCATGAGCCTACCGGTACCGTTTATCGTGTTCAGAGCCGTACGGGTGGACGTTTTGACATCAACAATATGAACCCTGGTGGTCCATATACTGTTGAAGTTTCGTTCGTGAATTTTGCGAATGAGAAGAAAACTGAGATTTACCTGAGTTTGGGTGAATCCTTTAAGTTAGATTTTGCTATGGCCAATAAAGCCGGCAATCTTGGAGAAGTAACTGTATCTGCTACCCGCAGAACGACAGAGGCTTCCGGTAAAGGTGGTGCTGAGACTTTAATTGGTCGTGATAAAATGGCGAACCTGCCTACTGTAGGTCGTAACATTTATGATTACCTCCGTGCTGTTCCTCAGGCTAAACTGGGTGCAAGTGAAGGTGCTGTAACCATCGCTGGTCAGAATAACCGTTACAATTCCTTCTATGTAGATGGAGCTGTGAATAACGACGTATTCGGATTGTCAGCATCAGGTACCAATGGTGGACAAGCTGCAATCGCTCCGATTTCTATTGATGCGGTTGACCAGTTTCAGGTAGTAATCTCTCCATTCGATGCTTCTCTTGGTAACTTCGTAGGTGGCGGTATCAATGCCATTACACGTTCAGGTACCAACAAGACTGAGGGTTCTATCTACTATTTCTTACAAAATGAGCAATTGGCTGGTAAAACTCCAACAGGATTAAAGCAGAATGCAACACGTCTTGCCGATTTCAGTAAGAAGACCTATGGTTTCCGTGTTGGTGGTGCAATTACTAAGAACAAATTGTTCTACTTCATCAATGTTGATCTTCAGCGTGATGTTCGTCCGCAACCATTCGATTTTAGTCAATATACCGGTAACAGTAACCTTGCTGCAATTACGGGTTTAGCAAATACACTCAGAACCAATTATGGCTATGAGCCGGGTGGTTTCTTAGATAACACAGAAGAAGTAAATGCTGATCGTATCACAGCTCGTATCGATTGGAATATCAGCGACAGACATAAGCTTTCTGTAAGTAATCGTTATACCAAGGGAGAGCGTCTAAATACAAGTTCTAGCTCATCAGGTACAATCAACTTCTATAACAACGGTTTCCGTTTCCCAACCAGAACCAATTCAACATCTGCTGAATTGAAGAGCTTGGTTGGCAAAAGTTCAAGCAATAAATTGTTGATCACTTTCACAGATGTTTTAGACGATCGTAGCCCGATCGGACAGAATTTCCCTCGTGTTCGTATCAATGATGGTTCAGGTGCTATTGTTTTTGGTCCTGACAACAGTTCTACAGTAAACCTATTGACTCAAAAGAACTGGTCTTTGTATGATGAGTTCAAATTCACTTTGGGTAAACATGCCCTGAAAGTGGGTGTTGATTATGAGTACAATGATGTGTTCAATGCATTTATCCAGAATACATTCGGTAACTATACTTATTCAAACCTGAATGACTTCTTGACCAATGCTAGACCTCAGGCATATACTTATGGTTTCTCTAACATTGATGCTGGAAAAGGCGACAACACAGATGCTGCTGCTCAATTCAAAATGGCAAAAGGATCTCTGTTTGTAAATGATGAAATCAGAACTTCTGATAACTTCAGCATCAGCTTAGGTGTAAGAGCTGATTATTATAACATCCTAAGCACTCCAAGAGAAGATGCATATACCAATAATGTAGCCATTCCTAAATTCTCTGAGTATTATGATTTGCAGGGTGCACGTTCCGGATTAACACCTAAGATTCCTTTGGCGCTTTCTCCAAGAGTTGGATTTACTTACAAGATCCCTGAAGAAAACTTGGTGGTGCGTGGTGGTATGGGAATCTTTACAGGACGTATTCCTTTGGTATGGCCTGGAGCGATCTTCAACAATAACGGTATCTTCATTGGTGGATACTCTGCAAACGCAACTCAGTTAAATACTATCCGTTTCAGACCTGATCCAAACAACCAATGGACAGCTGCTGAAGTAGGTGCAGGTGTTACAAAAGGTCCATTGAACCTCACAGCTGCTGAATTCAGTGTACCTAAACTGTTCAGAACTTCTATCGCTTTTGACAAGAAGTTTGGTAACGGATGGTCGGGTACTTTGGAAGGTATTTTCAGTAAGAACATCAATGAGATCTATTATACAAATATCAATTTATTACCACCAGTTGGTAAATCTCTGGGTGCAGGAAGTCGTAACGTTTATCCTACTACCAACAATGGTCGTATTCCTCTGAACGCAGATGGATCTAACCCTTACGATAATGCGATCTTGTTAAGCAATAACGAAGGACCTACTGGTTATGCTTATAACTTGACCGCATCAGTAAGCAAAAGAACTCGTGATGGTTTCTCATTTGATTTAAGCTATACTTTCGGTAACTCAACTACTGTTAACGATGGTACAAGTTCTGTAAACTTGAGTCAGTGGAGATTCATGGAAACAGTAAATGGTAGAAACTTCATCACTAGATCTAATTCTGACTTCAGTGCAGGTCATAGAATCTTTGCTTACCTAAGCAAGAAGTTTGAATATGCTAACAAGAAACTAGCTACTACTGTAACATTGGTGTACACTGGTCAATCCGGTAACCCATTAAGTTATGTTTATGGCGTAGGTTCAATGGTACGTGATGATGGTACAAATGGTACAAATGACCTCATCTATATTCCAACCAAAGATGATCTGACTACCATGATCTTCTTGAACAACACTGTGAGTGGTGTTACTTATACTCCTGATCAACAAAGAGCTGCTTTGGAGAGATATATTGAGAGCGACAGATACCTGAGAAACAATCGTGGTAAATTTGCTGAAAGAAACGGTAGCCGTTTACCTTTCACCAATATCTTCGACCTGAAAATTGCTCAGGATTTCAATATCAAAGTGGGTAGTAGACGTTACCAGTTCCAGTTGACTTACGATGTATTCAACTTTGGTAATATGTTGAACAGAAACTGGGGCCGCACTTACTTCCAACAAAATGACAACTTCCAGTTGATTCAATTTGCTGGTTATGTAAACGCTGCAACCAACCTGACTCCTCAATACAGATTCAACCCAACACTTATTGGACGTAGTCCATGGAACGTAAGTACCACCACCAATGCTGCTTACGCTGCAAGATGGATCAGTCAGTTAGGCTTGAGATTTAACTTCTAATACTGGAAACAGTATATTGAAAATAGAGAGCCGCTACTTTGAGTAGCGGCTCTTCTTTTTCGATGGTCGATAATCTATAGCTCATAGGTTATAGACCATGGTTTATGGTTTCTGGTTTCTGGCCTAGCCTCCATCCCCACTTCAAAAATGTTGGAAAAGCTTTGGCCCAGGTGGGAACATCGTGTTTACCGTCTTCCATTTCGAGATAATGGATATGTTCATCGGTATAACCTTTGGCTTTCATTTCAATGATGAGGTCTAGTGCATCATCAATACTATCGATGATACCATTCTTATTTCTATCTTCTGCTTCGTCTAATTGTCCGCATTGTATGAAGGTTCTTACCCAAGGATAAAAACCTCCTTTTCGAATCTGTAAATGCATTAAGCGGTCTTTTTCATCTTCATATCCATCTTCATACCCTTTTCTTCTCCACCACAATGAACCACTGAATACACCGATTCGATTGAATTCACTTGGATGATTCCAAACAATATCCATTGCACTTAAAGCTCCTAATGAGAACCCTGCAAATGATTTGTCTTTGTAAGATTGTATTTGTGAAGCCTTTCTCACAAAAGGCAATAACTCATCGAAAATAAACTTGGTATAAAGTCCCGCTTTTGCTCCCCTACCTTTATAATCTGCAGCATAAGCAGTTCCGTATTCCATTTTCCGATCTTCCCCACAATGTATGCCTACACAGATCAATGGTTGAATTTCTCCATCAGTGATCAACTGATCCAAAAGTTCATCAAAAGGCATTTTTGGAAGATCTTGCCCGTCGTTGATCAGTAATAAACTCAAAGATTCATTTTGATAAGACGCTACAGGTAAATAGATATCTATCAACACATCTCTTTCCAAAAACTCAGAATATACAGTATGACGTGTTACACTAACAGATGTAAGTGAAATATCAGGATGGGTATCGGCCATGTTTCAAAAATAATGGAATGAATGAAAACATGAACAGAAAGTAATTCAGACCCTTGTTTGAAAATCCTGTATCAGAAGAATCATATTCCGAAAATTCTAATTAAATTGATGGGACAAATCAAACAGACCTACAACTTAAACTACTGCAATATGAAAAAGATCGGCATTTTATTCGGGCAGGAACGAAGTTTCCCAATGGCCTTTGTAGAACGTATCAATAGTAAAAATATACCGGGTATCGTCGCAGAACCGGTAAGGATCGACAAAGTTATGCAAGGCGAAGCGAGTGGTTATGCGGTAATCATTGACAGAATCAGTCAGGATGTACCCTTCTATCGTGCTTTTCTGAAAAATGCTGCTCTTTGTGGTACAGCTGTTATTAATAATCCATTCTGGTGGAGTGCCGATGAGAAATTCTTTAATAACTGCTTGGCCACCAAAATCAATGTTCCGGTTCCTAAAACAGTAATTCTACCCTCCAGAGATCTTCCTGCAGATACTTCTGACCAATCATTTAGTAATCTGGCTTATCCCCTTGATTGGGAAGGCATTTTCAACTATGTAGGGTTTCCTGCTTACATGAAACCCTTTGCTGGTGGAGGATGGAAAAATGTATACAAACTCACCAGCATGGAAGATTTTTTTGAGAAACACAGTGAAACCGGTGAACTGGTAATGCTATTACAGGAAGAGATCATCTTTGATGAATACTATCGCTGTTATTGCATTGGTGGTAAACATGTGCGCATCATGCCTTACGAGCCTCGTAATCCACATCATTTAAGATATGTAGCAGATTTCAAACCTTCGGCTGAGCGATTGGCTCAAATGGAAGACATTGTCTTACGCATCAATCGATACTTAGGATATGATTTCAACACTGTAGAATTAGCATTGCGCGATGGCGTTCCTTATGCCATTGACTTTTGTAATCCTGCCCCGGATGCTGATATCAAAAGTGTTGGACAAGAAAACTTTGATTGGGTAGTTGAAACTGCTGCCAATTATGCCATTGAAAAAGCACAAGCACAAGTAGATGGTGCAGATAATCTTACCTGGGGAGAGTATATTAAACGTAGTAGTGCCAAACAAAAACTGATCTGATGGGAAACAGGAAGTACGCGCATTTTACCTTAGGCGTTGAAGAAGAATACATGGTACTGGATCCGGTAAGCCGGGAATTAAAAAGCCATGAGCAAAAAATAGTACTAGAAGGACAAAAAATCCTGAAAGACAAAGTTAAAGCTGAAATGCACCAGGCAGTGGTGGAAGTAGGTACAGATATTTGTGCCGATATTGATGAAGCTTTCAAAGATGTTGCAGCTTTGAGAGGCACTATTGCTGCTATAGCCGGAGAACTCGGATTATGGGTTGGTGCATCGGGAACACATCCCTTCAGTCATTGGGAAAATCAGTTGATCACTGATCATGTTCGCTATAACCAAATCGTAAATGAATTACAAGAGGCTGCTAGAAGTAACCTCATTTTCGGTCTACACGTACATGTAGGCATGGAAGACAGAAGAATGGCGATTCACATTGCCAATACAGCGCGTTATTTTCTGCCCCATGTTTACGCCTTAAGTACCAACTCTCCTTTTTGGGAAGGCAGACAAACAGGTTACAAATCTTTTCGAACCAAGGTATTCGACAAGTTTCCCAGAACCGGTATTCCTGATTACTTCGAGAATATTGAATCGTATGAAAGCTATGTGAATCTTTTGATCAAAACGAATTGTATCGACAATGCGAAAAAGATCTGGTGGGATCTTCGCGTGCATCCTTTTTTCAATACTGTGGAATTCAGGATCTGTGATGTTCCAATGACCATCAATGAAACCATTACCATCGCAGCATTGTTTCAGGCCATTTGCGCCAAGATCTATAAACTGAGAAAACAAAACCTCAGTTTTATGATGTATCAGCGTTCTGTGATCAATGAAAACAAATGGAGAGCCAGCAGGTATGGCATTGATGGTACTTTGATTGATTTTGGAAAAGAAACAGAAGTAGAAACCAAAGCTTTGATTCTTGAGTTATTGGATTTTGTAGACGATGTGGTGGATGACCTAGGCAGTAGACATATCCTCAACTATGTACATACCATTTTCCAGCAAGGAACTGGTGCCGACAGACAATTGGCCGTGTTCAATAAAAATCAGAATCTGGTTGAAGTAGTAGATTATATACAGGATCAGTTTTTGAGGGTCTGAGTTAGTTGACAGTTGACAGGAAACCAGTTTTTTCTTCCTGTCAACTGTCAACTAACAACTATCAAACCCAACCCTCTAACCGTTCTGTTAATTTTCCCCCTCCACACCCCCATTTTCCGGGCTTTTATCTATTTTACCATAGAAACCACTAGACAGGCAACAATTGAACATAAAATGGTATCTATGTAGTGACGTCAACCCACTAAACTACCCCGCAGGTGACAGAACATGATCTGATTAGAGGCTGTATCAGGCAGGATAACAGTTGCCAGCGCATACTTTTTGACAAGTATGCCGGTAAGATGATGAGCGTATGTCTGAGATACGCCAATGATGCCATGGAAGCCGAGGATATGATCCAAGATGCATTTATTAAGGTTTTTCAATATATCGGACAATTCAAGTTTGAAGGTTCCTTTGAAGGCTGGATCAGGCGTATTGTGGTGAATACCGCTATCAGGCATCTGGAAAGAAAGAAAATGAAGTTCAAGGATATTGATGATCATAGTCAACATGCACCACAGGTAGACCCCGGTGCTTATGCCCATTTGGGAGAGGAAGACTTGATGAAGCTGATCAATCAATTACCCGATGGTTACAGAGTTGTTTTCAATCTGAATGTGATTGAAGGGTATAGCCATGAAGAAATAGCAGAAATGCTCAACATACAAGCAGGAACAAGCCGGAGCCAATTGGTGAAAGCGAGGAAAATGCTACAACAACAAATCTTACAATTGCAAAAAATTGCTGTATAAAATGACAGATAACCAATTTGATAATTTCATCAGGGCTAAACTCCATGATCATAGTGCCCCTGTGCCGGCCGGATTATGGGATAAAGTGAACCCCGCTAAAGATGATGATAACCGCAAAGGCGGTATCCTTCTTCCCAAAAAATACCGTTGGGGATTGGCACTGTTATTATTGATCGGTTCCGTAACCGGGTACCTGATCTTTAGCAATCCTTTTGCTTCGCAGGAATCAACTATTTCTTCGGCACAAAGAAATACTGCTGCAACAACATCTATAACTCCTACTGAAACATCTTCCAATAAAAACAGGCTAAACAGTAACAATACTGAGTCTAACATTGCATTACAAGAAGATCATACAACTGAATCGGTAACAGAAACCAACACACAATCTTCAGGCATCAACACTACAAAAGCCAAAAATGATCTTGTTGCTGAAAAAAATAATAACCATCAAAAACTTATAAAAACAAACTCATCTGAAACAGCCAATACCATGGGCAATCAGGTGCTCGTAAAAAATAACAATAGAAAATTCAGTCCGGGATATATTGAAGCCATACCCACATTTACAAAAAACAATGGACAACCAACGGTGAAATCTGTAGAGATATCTCAACAGTCGATCACACCCGAAAATAACATTACCACTAATGAGCTTTCTTTTGCTTATCCGCAGACTTTTACCAGCAAACTGGAAGGTGGTAATATTGTTTCATTGAATAGATTACAATATGGTTTGAGTGGTTGGCAAAGAGATCAGATCAGTTCTGCATATGCCAAGAAATTTAAAAATGTCATTGTTTGTCCGCCTTTCAAAGGTGGTAATACCGATTGGTTTGTTGAAGTATATGCAACACCAGAGCTAGCATTCAAATCCATCGAAAACATTTCTGCAACACCACAATACTTGCAAAAAAAAGATAGCAGTGAGAGCATGCGTTTAGGCTATTCGGCTGGTGTTCGTTTGGTAAAACCCATTACTGATAATTTTCTTGTAAAAGCGGGTTTACAATACACGCAGATCAATGAGAGGTTTACTTACAGGACTGAAAATGAAGTTAGGACAACCACTGTCATTTCTGTGAGAACCATTATTCGTGGACCCGGAGATACTTTGAGAATAGCAGATACAAGTACCGTTCAGCAAACAGGATTTAAAAACAATACCATTAGAAATCGTTATCGCAGTTTTGATATTCCTGTAACACTGGGCTATCAGTTTGGCAATGACAATCTTCAATTTGGCATCAATGCCGGTGTTGTTTTCAATATCTCTTCATGGTATCAGGGAGTCATCTTAGATAGCAGTATGTTGGCTGTTCCAATTGTAAAAGGAAGTAATAGCATTTATAAGAATAACATCGGATTAGGCTTGTATGGCGGATTCAGCATTTTAAAAAGAGTTGGGGAAGATACGCAGTTATTCTTCGAGCCTTATTTCAGGTATAATTTATCAGGTATCACCAATGAGCAAGCTTCGTTCAAACAAAGATTTAGTTTGGGTGGATTATCCATTGGGTTACGTTATAATCTAAACAGAAGATGATCAGGCAACAAAATGAAACAAAACAGTATCTAATTATTATATCACATAAGTAGTATGAAGAAAAATTTTATCATCCTTGGAACCATCCTGCTCTTCTTTTTGACCTCATGTCAAAAAGAGTTGTCAGATAATTTCACGGTCTATTCAGGAGATCCGAGAAATGATACGGTGTGGACCGCCACTACACCAGGCTCTGCACCTATTCATCAACTTGCCAGAAGATTTTTCCCAGATCTGATTGTTGATTCTTTTGATTGCACAATCGGAGATACACTCACATTGAAAGATGATATTGAAATCAGAATTCCAGGTGCAGTTTGTACAGACAACAACGGAACGGTTGTTTCCGGAAAGGTAAAACTTGAATTTTTTAGATTAAAACACAAAGGAGATTTCATAAAATTCTTTAAGCCAACAACTGCCGGAAAGTATTTATTGGAATCTGCAGGTGGCTTCTTTATTCGTCTTAGTAAAAATGGGCAAGAGTTAAAAATTGCACCTAATGCATCTATTACTATTCGTTTTCGAGATACTGAAGATGCCAAACACAATATGCAAGTCTTTCACGCAAAAGAAACCATCCCTTTTATTTCAAATGGTATAGATACTGCCCATACATGGGTAAGACATACAGACACTACCTGGCTCAAAACATGGCAAAAAACGGATCCTTCGACCAATGCCTTACTCAAAGGTTATGAACTATCAACAAATCAGTTAAGATGGGTTGGTGCATACAGGTACATTGACAGTACTCAATTACACACCAGTATTTTTGCCTATTTGCCTCAAAACTTTACCAATAAGAACACAGTGATGTACGCCGTCTTTACGGATCACAAAATTGTAGTAAATCTGAGCTCTGATTTTCGTTCCAAAGCATTCACAGCACCTCAAATACCAAGAGGAGCTAAAATAAAGATCCTGTCTTTCTCTGTATTAGGAACAGATCTGTACATGGGCATACGAGAAGTAAATGATGTCGGGACAATGAATACCTACAAAATAGAACCTCAGAAAAAAAGTTTGCAAGATATTCTTAAGTATATAGAAAGTCTATAATCACTATTCTGCTTCAACAGATGATGATAAGGGTTGTCTCACACAGACGGCCCTTATTTTTTGAAATCAAAAAGTGTGGCTGTAAATACGGCTCTTTCTCTTTTTTTGAAAGCCACATCCCAATTGCCTTTATAACGGAGAATTTTAGGAACGGTGAGCCCTTCGAACTTACCCATCTCCACTTCCATCTGAACATCAAAGTCGTAGACCAATGCTTTATAACTAAGTGAATAATTTCTTCCCATCACCTCCAATGTTTTCTGATCAAACCATGTGGTCATTTGATCTACAACAATTCTGTCGTTTTTAAGAAACCCTAAGTTTTCTTTTGGAGTGATAGAGAATACATAACAAAGTTGACCTTTGTATTCCTCAAGATCCAGACGATAATCATACAGCTTATGTGCATCGTCATCATAAAGATCTAGTTTGTTGCCGATCAATGGAATACCGGGTATTTTTTTACCGGGGTTAAAAAACAACATTTTTAATTGTTCTTTATGTTTTTCCATTCCTTTTTTATTGCTCACACTTCTCGCTCTCCCTTTTACGATATTATCTTCCCCACAAACGGTTCCTTTTGTAAAAAACAATCCGGCATATAGCTCCGGTGTTTCATAGTTGTAATTACCCTTTCGATCATAGAAATCACCGGTTGTAGTTTCTTCCAGCACATCCATGGTTCTACAACCATTCGCCCTATTTTGTCGGGTCTTACTATACAACGATGCTTCAACTTTGCCTTTTCGGCTCAGCATTTTAATGTCATTGTAAGAAGTAAAACCCAATATGCGGAGATTACGAAAAGCTTTATAGAAAGTGGTATCTTCTTTGATCTGATTCAACAGTCGTTTATAGTCAAAATTATTACGTACCACCACTTCTGCCAATGTAAAAGATTGATTATCTAAGCGTATAGTAGTATCCTGTGCCAATGCATTGGCTACAATGAATAAAAAAAAGAGGGATGACAGGATGAACCTCATTTTAGTACAATCATTTTATAGTCTACTCGCGATTTCCCTTTACTGATATCATTTAACTTTCCTTGCAACATTTTACGACGAAGAGGCTTCAAGTAATCAATAAAGAGTTTACCCTCGATATGATCGTATTCATGTAAAATCACTCTAGCAGTGATCCCTTTGAATGTTTCAATATGTGTTTGAAAGTTTTCATCCATGTATTCCAGTTCTACTTCCTCTTTACGCATCACATCTTCTCTGATATTGGGAATACTTAAACATCCTTCATTGTAAGGCCACTCATCTCCAGCCAATGAACGGATATGTGCATTGATGAATACTTTTTTAATACCCGGCTCATCGGGATACTTCCCTTTATCTTGCTCTTCCATATGCTCAAAAATTTGGGTACTATCCACTACAAACAAACGGATGTCCTTATTGATCTGCGGCGCTGCCAATCCTACTCCATTACTAGCATACATGGTCTCCCACATGTCAGCAATAAGTTTCTCTAAACCGGGATAATCAGCGGTAATATCCGAACCTTTTTTCCTTAAAACCTGAGCGCCGTAGGCTACAATTGGAAGTATCATTGACTACTAAGTATTAATAATCGGCGAAAATACCCCGAATTTGGGCAACCAGCAAATGATGAAGCGTAAGGAAAAGTGAAAAGAATTGACCTTAGTCAGTAGTGAATAGTGAGTAGTGAGCAAAATGGGGTCAATAATTATCAAATCACTACTCACTACTGACTATTCACTAATCACTATCTTCTCTCCAAATACTCCTGCAACATAATCGTAGCAGCTATCTGATCTACATTACCTTTAATTTGTCTGTCTTTTTTCTTCATACCCATATCAATCATGGCGCGGGATGCCATTTTGGAGGTATATCTTTCATCTACTGTTTCAATAGGTATCTGGGGAAATTCTTTTTTTAATCGCTGGATTGCCGCTTTTACTAATGGTGTAGCATGGGTGGGTTTATCATCCAGTCCAAGCGGCTCACCAATAAGAATCAATTCAACTGTTTCAGTTTGAAAATATTTCTTGAGAAATGAAAACAACTCTTTGGTATCAATCGTAGTCAAAGCAGTTGCTATGATCTGTAAAGGATCCGTAACAGCCAATCCTGTTCTTTTACCCCCATAATCAATACAAAGAATTCTTGCCATGAAGCCGATAGTTCCGGATTATGTTAGCCGGAGAATAGATGCGAAATTAGGGAATTAGCGAATGGCTTATGGTTCATAGCTAATAGCAAGAAAATATGGCTATTTGCCATAAACTATGAACCATAAACAATAGCCTACAAAAACATCGCCACAATCACCAACACCCCAAACACTACACTCGCAATACCATTGGCTGTCATGAAAGCGATGTTGACGCGACTCAAATCATTGGGTTTTACGATAGAATGCTGATAGATCAGCATCCCACAAAAAACAGCTGTTCCTATCCAATAAAGCCAGTGAAATTCTCCGTATACCCCGGCAATGAGGATACAAGCAGCACTCACCACATGTAACAAAGTAGAGAATAGTAAGGCTCGTTCTTTACCTAAAGATGCCGGTATTGAATGCAATTGTTGTGATTGATCGAACTCAACATCTTGCATTGCATAAATGATATCAAAACCACTAACCCAAAAAATAACAGAAAGAGAAAACAAAATTGGTAACCAATCAAAAACACCGGTAACTGCTAGATATGCTCCTATCGGCGCAAGTGATAAGCCTAATCCCAATACCAAGTGACACAACATTGTAAATCGTTTGGTATAACTATAGAAAAGGATCACAAACAAAGCAACCGGTGACAAATAAAAACACAGTGGATTGATGAACCAAGTGGCTGCAATAAACAAAATACAATTCAAGATCACAAAACGTAACGCACTCTCTGGCGAAATAATTCCTTTCGGTATTTCCCGAATGGCAGTACGTGGATTTTTTGCATCAAAAGTTCGATCAAGATACCTGTTGAATGCCATGGCAGCACTCCT
The DNA here is from genome assembly GCA_943368425.1 of Brevundimonas vancanneytii. Classification (GTDB taxonomy): domain Bacteria; phylum Bacteroidota; class Bacteroidia; order Chitinophagales; family Chitinophagaceae; genus Sediminibacterium; species Sediminibacterium vancanneytii_A. The sequence goes on along the minus strand of CALRLC020000001.1, from coordinate 50,986 downwards.
CGCCGTAACCATGCAAATAATCACCAATATAGCTGTCACCACAAAAGGATGCAGATAACCATATAACAGATTTTGCAAGTAGCTATCATAAACAGGTTCCCCGTATGTTCCACCTAAAAACAATCCGATCATTGCAAAAGGCATCGCAAAAATGGTATGCGAGAATTTGACAAGACTCAAGTAATTCTTTATGCCAGCCATACATTTAATTTAAAGTATCAAGATTTAAGAGGCAAGATTCAAGGAAGTTACAGGCTCAAGAAACAAGAAAAAGAAAGTAGAAACATAGATCTATTACAAATCGGAGATCTGAGATCTGACATCCTACATTATCCCTCTCACCGCTTCCCACAATACAATACCCGTTGCCACGGATACATTGAGAGAATGTTTCATTCCAAATTGCGGAATTTCGATACATCCATCACAATGTTTTATTACTTCAGCATCCACACCTTCCACTTCATTTCCTAAAACAATAGCTGCTGGTAAATATTTTGCTGCATCAAATTGTTCCAGAGAAATACTCCCTTCAACTTGTTCTAATGCAAATATTTTGTAGCCCTTTTGTTTTAATTGGTGAACTGCTTCGAGTGTACTTGTGAAATACATCCAATCTACAGTTTCTGTAGCTCCCAAAGCGGTCTTATGGATATCTCGATGTGGTGGTTGAGGTGTATAGCCACATAGACAAATACCCTCTACCAGAAAAGCATCGGCAGATCGGAAGACACTGCCTACATTATGCATACTACGGATATTATCTAATACCAGCATCAATCGATGTTTCTCTGCCTCTTTGAAACCAGACACCGATTTACGCCCCAACTCATCCATGCTCAATTTTCGCATGTCGCAAAGGTAAACTCAACCATTCAAATAATGTGGGGGGAAGATTTGAGGGGATTGGCTATTTTAGTCCATAGTCCATCGACTATGGACCATCTACCCAAACAAAACCAACCATTATGAGAAAAACGATTCGTTATTCCTGGCTTTTGGCCTTGAGTTTACCTGTAGCTTCTCTGGCACAGGAGAAAGTAGACCTTTCGATGATGCAAAAAATCCGTGAAGAAGGATTGAAGCGTTCACAGGTAATGGATATTGCCTTCAATCTGACCGACAAAAGTGGCAATCGTCTTACCAATTCTGAAGGTTATATGCGTGCTGCTAATTATGCAAAAGATGCTCTAACGAATTGGGGTGTTGCGAATGCCCAATTAGATGCATGGGGAGAATTTGGAAAGGGATGGGAATTGGAGAAATCCTATGTTGCCATGACTGCCCCCTATTATAAACCCATCATGGCATGGCCAAAAACATGGACCGCAGGTACACGCGGTTTAAAGAATGGTGAAGTATTGGTCATTCAATTAAAAGATTCTGCGTCTCTGGAAGCTTATCGTGGACAATTAAAAAACAAGGTCATTATTGCGGATCAGATGGTTGATTATAAACATAGTTTCAAAGCAGATGCGATCCGTTATACTGATTCACAACTAGCAAGAATGGCTGCAGCTCCTCCCCCAGTTGTTAATCCCAACGCAGGACCGGGTGGTTTTAGAGGCACCCCTAATCCAGCCGTACGCGCTATGGCTTTATTAAAATTGATGGCTAAAAAAGAAGGTGCAATAGCCATGATCACAACCGGTGCACGCAACCATGATGGTACCATTTTTGCGCAAGGTGGTGGTGCTTATAAAGGAACTGATCCTGAAAACTTTCTAGACATGGCCGTGGGTATTGAAGATTACAATACCATTCTGCGTTTGGCTAAATCAGGTACCCCTGTAAAAATGGATGTGGATGTCAAAACAAAATTCCAGACCAAAGATTTACAAGGCTATAATGTAATTGCAGAGATTCCGGGTACTGATCCTCAATTGAAAGATGAGATCGTAATGATCGGCGCACATTTAGATTCTTGGCAAGCAGGTACAGGAGCTACTGATAATGCTTCCGGTTCAGCAGTAATGATGGAAGCCATGCGCATCTTGAAAGCATTGGGAGTGCAGCCTCGCAGAACCATCCGTATCGGTCTATGGAGTGGTGAAGAGCAAGGTTTGCTGGGTTCAAGAGGTTATGTAAAGAAAACATTTGCTGACCCTGCCAACATGCAGCCGCTTCCTCAACACGAAAAATTCTCTGCTTATTACAACATTGATAATGGAACCGGAAAAATTCGCGGCATCTATCTCCAAGGGAATGCAGACTGTAAAGATATTTTCAGCGCATGGCTGGAGCCTTTCAAAGACCTCGGTGCAACAACAGTAACCATCAGCAATACTGGCGGTACAGACCATCAGGCTTTTGATGCAGTAGGATTGCCAGGCTTCCAGTTCATACAAGACCCAATTGAATACGATACACGCACCCACCATAGCAATATGGATGTGTACGATCACCTGATTGCGGATGATCTCAAACAAATTGCAACCATCGTAGCTGCATTTACTTACAACACTGCTCAGCGCGATGCTAAGCTGCCACGTAAGCCGATGCCAAAACCTAGGAATTAGTAACAAAAGATTTTCATCTGAATATTAAAGGCCTTCTTGCTCCGCAAAAGGCCTTTAATATTTTCCACATAGGGGGTTACGGACCATTTAACTCATGATCAAATTCTATATTTGCCCCTATGGCTAAATCATCTGCGGATACTCCTTTAATGCAGCAGCATCGGGCAATCAAGCAAAAATATCCTGATGCAGTTTTGCTTTTTCGCGTGGGTGATTTTTATGAGACGTTTGGAGAAGACGCCATCATTGCATCACGCGTTTTAGGTATTACTTTGACCAAAAGAAACAATGGTGCCGCAGCATCCAGTGAACTTGCAGGTTTTCCGCATCATGCTTTGGATACATATTTACACAAACTCGTAAAAGCCGGTCATCGCGTTGCAGTATGCGATCAGTTGGAAGATCCTAAGACAGTCAAAGGCATTGTGAAAAGAGGCGTCACAGAAATGGTAACACCGGGTGTTGCCACCAACGATAAATTATTGGAACAAGGGAGCAATAATTTTCTGGCTGCCGTTCATTTTACTGAAACAGAGAGTGGTATTGCTTTTTTGGATATTTCAACCGGGGAATTTTTAGTAGCGGAGGGCAATACAGAATACATCGATAACTTATTGCAGGGTTTAAAACCTGCGGAAGTCATCTTCCAAAGACAATACCAAAAAACATTCAAAGAGAGCCATGGGAACAAATTCTATACCTACACCATGGAAAGTTGGATCTTTGATGAAGCTTTTGCAACAGAAAGTTTACTCAAACATTTTCAGACCCATACACTGAAAGGATTCGGAGTAGAGCATCTATCCAAAGGACTCGTAGCGGCAGGAGCTATTTTGTATTACCTGAAAGAAACAGAGCATCCGAATATTCAGCATATCAGCTCCATTCAAAGAATCGAAAAAGATGATTTTCTTTGGATGGATCGTTTCACCATTCGCAACCTTGAACTCATTGGTACAGGAACAGAGCAGGGTCATCATTTACTTAAAGTGATGGACAATACCGTTAGTCCAATGGGTGCCCGATTGTTGCGTCGCTGGTTGATCTTCCCACTAAAAGATCAACAAAAAATCCATCAGCGATTGAATACGGTTGAATATTTATTACTACATACAGAAGCTAGAAAACAGCTCATACAAGCCATCAAATCCTGCGGTGATCTGGAAAGATTGGTGAGCAAGGTTCCGGCCAAAAAAATCAATCCCAGAGAAGTATTACAACTAGCTCGTGGATTGGAGCAGGTCAATGTGATCAAAGACCTTTGCCTGACATCTGCCGATCAACTATTGAAAGATGCAAGCATAGCCATGAATCCTTGTCTGGATTTGATTGAAAGAATTATTCAATCTCTTACAGATAATCCACCCGTTGCTGCGAATAAAGGAGAAGTATTTCGTGCAGGTATACATGCTGAATTAGATACCTTAAGAAATATTGCCAGTGGAGGAAAAGAATACCTTATCAATATTCAGCAAAGAGAAGCTGAGAAAACAGGTATCAGTTCTTTAAAGATCAGTTTCAATAATGTATTTGGTTACTACTTAGAAGTGACCAATTCACACAAAAACAAAGTGCCTGCTGATTGGATACGCAAGCAAACACTGGCCAATGCTGAACGATACATCACACCGGAATTGAAAGAATATGAAGAGAAGATCACCGGTGCTGAAGATAAAATATTAGCTATTGAATTGGAGCTGTACGATCAGTTGTTACAGTCGCTCCAACCTTATATCTCTGCTATTCAGGTCAATGCACAGTTATTAGCGCAAATAGATTGTTTGACTTGTTTTGCAGAAAATGCTTTACAATACCAATACAAAAAACCGGAGGTTCATGACGGACATACGCTCGATCTCAAAGACAGCCGTCATCCTGTGATTGAAAGAAATCTGCCTCCCTGTGAGAATTATATTTCGAATGATATTCTGTTAGATCCTCAATCCCAACAAATCATTATTCTTACCGGTCCGAATATGAGTGGTAAGAGTGCGATACTCAGACAAACAGCGCTGATCACATTGATGGCGCATATGGGTAGTTTTGTGCCAGCGACCTCTGCTAAAATTCCGTTGACAGATAAAATATTTACGCGTGTTGGAGCGAGTGATAACCTGAGTGGAGGTGAATCAACATTCATGGTGGAAATGAATGAAACAGCAAGTATCATTAATAATATTTCAACACGCAGTTTGGTATTATTGGATGAAATTGGAAGAGGAACTTCTACTTATGATGGTATCTCTATTGCTTGGAGTATTGTTGAGTATTTACATGCATCCAAACACGCACCCAAAACATTGTTTGCCACACATTATCATGAACTAAATGAATTGGAAGAAAAATTACCACGTGTTAAGAATTTTCATGTCACCAATAAAGAAGTCGGTAATAAGATCATCTTCCTGCGTAAGTTGGCTGCAGGTGGCAGTACACATAGTTTTGGTATTCATGTTGCTAAAATGGCTGGCATGCCTCCGGAATTGATCCAAAGAGCCAATGAAATTTTAGCTCAACTGGAAGAAAAACATGTAGATGAAGGTTCAAATGAATCCACTTCAAAAAAAGAACGTCTGGAAAAAAACATCAAAGAGATCAATGCACCCAAAATGCAACTCTCCATCTTTGATGCACACTCTCAAACCTTTGATGATATCCGTAAAATGCTCAATGATATCGACATCAATCGCCTCACGCCTGTGGAAGCTTTGATGAAGTTGAATGAGATTAAAGGTTTACTTAAATGACCACTTTATTTTGCATTACCAAAAGCTTTTACTCTCACAAGTGACTTTAAATTCGACAGTTCCTCCGAACGAATTATTATCCCTAGATTCATTGGTATTCTAGAAATAACGGTTTTATCATTGGGCAAGGTCATCTTGACATCTACAACATCACCAAGAATTTTAGCTGTAGGTCCTGCACACAAAATGCCAATAAATAAAAAACGTAACCCAAAAATTGTATTACCTTGTTTATCCGAATACCCATTTTGATTTAAAATAAATACTGGAGAACCGCTAGAGCCTGGAAAGGCAGCAATATCAACAAGAAATTCTTTTTTTCCATTAAAATCTTTACCAGGATTTGTAGCTGTTATACCAGTACGAACAATAGGAAGAATATTTTTCTCATCAAATAATCCGTTTGGATATCCAACCATAATTACTTGTTCAATTGGTAGTAAATTTTCCCAAATTTCTTTTTTGGGGATCTCTCTTTCAGATAGAGCTACTATAAATGGATCCCTTTTCTTTTCACTAAGAATTGTTAACATAGGTTGAATCAAAATAGCGCATAGATCTACATCTTTTGATGGATGATTAATTATAAAATTAGGAACGTCAACAACTGTAAATGGCAAAGCTGCTCCATCTTTTGGCAAACCAGTTTTAATATCTTTCTCTTTGAACAATAAAACGAGTTGGCTTGCATCTTCTACTACATGTTTATTAGTAATAATCGCCATCACCGAATTAGTATCAGACCCTGATTCAAAAATGAAATTGAAAAAAAAGCCTGTACCGGTAGAGAACTCCCCTTTAGAATTTTTATTCTCAATGATAATTGTCCCATTAACTAATTGTTCTGTGATATGCATACTAGTCTGAGCATTTAGTGAGTTACTAAAGAAAATTAAAGTTAGGATTAGGCCAAGAACTTTTTGCTTTATACGCTTCATAATCTGATTATAAATAAACATTACTTTAATTTAAAAATATTTCGAAACATCTAAATATACGAGGCCCACCATCTTTTTTCTTTTTGCTTGAATTTATTATAGAGTAAACATGGTTTATATAAAAATGCTACAACTATAATCCAAATCAAATACACTACTGCCAGCGAAAACCCAAAGTCATTCGGGCGAAACGCAAAATTACCACTGGCCGCATCACTCAAGGGTCTGCCGGTAGCAAAGAATGCAACGATGCAGAGCATATGAATCAGGAAGAAATGAAGGATGTAATAAAACATCGGTACACGACCATAGACCATCACTATTTCAGACCATTTGCCTTTTGCTTTCTCTAACCAAATCAATGCCAGTAAAGCAGGCCCAAGCGTCATGCAACAATACAAGAGTGAAGGTGGGTACTTGGTCACATTAAAAAAGGAGATAATGGTTGCCGTTGTATCCTTTTGTGTAGTCCATGGAACCAGATCACCATACACATTCAGCCATCGCATAAAAAAGAAAGCAATGATTGCTGCACTACCCCAGCCCAATAACAATCTCTTTCTTTTGTTCGCATCAAATTCTTTTACAAACCAAGTACCCATACAATAACCCAACAACATAATACCCGGCCACGGGATCAATGGATACAGTACAGCAAAGAATCTTCCTTCCCCATAAGCAGTAAAAATTTGTTGATGAAGCAATGCATACCATAAAGGAATTTCGTCCATATTACGATAGTTAAAACCATCGAGCATATTATGTCCAACTACCAATGCAATTCCTATGATGAACAAAACGCGAATAGGCAGATAGATCAGAAAAGAAAGTAAGACCATTGATACACCGATCACCCAAATGACTTGCAAGCCAATAAAACGATATAAAGGATCAAATACCACCAAAAAGTTGATCACCACAATTTCAAGTACGATCAAAAAGAGACCGCGTTTCAACAAAAAAGCAGACAATTCTTTTTTGGTTTTCTTTTGTCCGGATAAAAATGCAGAAGTACCTGATAAAAACACAAATACCGGCGCACAATAATGCGTGATCCAACGGGTAAAAAATAAGATAGGTGTGGTGGTTGCCGGATTGGTAGGATCTTCTGTCATGGCAGTGATGTGAAAGAAGTCTCTCACATGATCCAATGCCATAATGATCATAACCAATCCACGAAGGATATCAATGGATGATATTCTCCATTTGGTTGCAGTTAGGGTGGAATGCATAGCAGGGATTTGGAAATAAGTTACGAATAATATTCCCGGAATTTTGATACAGAAGGTAATAGAAACAAAAAAGTCCCAGCTTTATAGCTGAGACTTTCTGCGGATCCCCACAATACTGTGGGGAGTACTCGAACCCCTGTCTACAATATTGTGAGGATGTCGGGTTCACATTCTTTCATTAAAATTGAGCTACAATATTTTTAGTATGAATAATTAAAGCTTTTAGCCTTTCATTTGTAGCCTTTTTTAAATTTTTCTCCCTAATCAATGCTTCCTTTTTCGAACTCAATTCTTCAACATAAACCAGCTTCCAAGGTGTTTTCATAGAAGTATACTTCGACTCTCGATTATTATGTTGTGCAAGCCTACGTAATGGGTTTTCGGTAAATCCTTTATAAAAACTATTATCCTTAAAACTTTGTATGATATAAACGTAATATGCCATAAAACAAAAAAGTCCCAGCTTTATAGCTGAGACTTTCTGCGGACCGGACGGGACTCGAACCCGCGACCTCCGCCGTGACAGGGCGGCATTCTAACCAACTGAACTACCGATCCAAACCCTCAAAAACTTCCCTTTTGTTCCGTTTTCGGGACGGCAAAGATAAGGGTAAAGCATTTTCATAAACAAATCTTTTCAGGAAAAAATCTGAACCCCTAATTTTACCACTCTAAACGACGATTATGCCCCAATACCCTAACAGACAATTCCTTGATTTTGAAAAGCCTATCAAGGAACTGTACGAACAAATTGAGGATACCAAAAAGCTGGCTGAAAAGAACCCTAAAATAGATTATACCGCTACCATTCGCCAATTGGAAGAATCCATTCTTGAGAAAAGAAAGGAAATCACCCAACACTTGACTCCTTGGCAGCGTGTTCAGTTGAGTCGCCATCCTGATCGTCCCTACACACTGAAGTACATTGATAAAATGTGTACCGATTTTGTAGAGCTGCACGGCGATCGCAATTTCAAGGATGATAAAGCCATGGTGGGTGGATTTGCCCAATTAGATGGTGAAACAGTCATGTTCATCGGCCAGCAAAAAGGAACCAATACCAAATTGCGTCAACTTAGAAATTTTGGTATGGCCAATCCTGAAGGTTACCGTAAAGCATTACGCTTAATGAGACTGGCTGAAAAGTTCCGTAAGCCTATCGTTTGTTTGGTAGATACGCCGGGCGCTTATCCCGGTCTTGAAGCAGAAGAGCGTGGACAAGGTGAAGCCATCGCCAGAAATATCTATGAAATGATCCGTTTGAAAGTACCTGTGATCGTGGTGATTATTGGTGAAGGTGCTTCAGGTGGTGCATTAGGTATTGGTGTAGGAGATAAGGTATTGATGATGGAAAATACATGGTATACGGTGATCTCTCCTGAAAGCTGTAGCTCTATTCTTTGGAGAAGCTGGGAGAAAAAAGAAGTAGCTGCTGAACAGTTACGCCTAACTGCAACCGATATGAAAGGTTTTGGTCTTGTTGATGAAATCGTTCATGAACCTTTGGGCGGTGCACACTGGGATTACACCGAAGCGGCAGATATCCTGAAATCTTACATCATCAAAGCGATCAAAGAAGTAAAAGATAAAGATCCCGAACAACGCATCAACGACCGTATTGAGAAATATGGTAAGATGGGATTCTGGGAAGAAGCGGTGTAGTTGATAGAACATGGACCATAGTCCATAGCAAGAACAATTATTATTCATTATATCTTTACTATGGACCATTGACTATGGTCCATGGACTAAAAAAAAAATGTCTCTAAAAACTCAATTGAGAGGAACAGGCGTAGCGTTGGTGACACCTTTTAAGAAAGATCTCAGTGTTGATTTTGATGCATTGGGGAAAGTGATCGATGCTATGATTGCCGGTGGGGTTGAATACCTCATCACATTAGGTACAACCGGTGAAACCCCTACCCTTGAGAAACAGGAGAAGAAAGACATCGTTACTTACACTTTTGAAAAAGCGGCAGGTCGTGTACCTGTTGTTGTGGGTGTAGGTGGCAATAACACTGCTGAGGTTGTGAAGGATCTGGGTTATTTTCCTTTGGATAAAGCAACAGCTGTATTGAGTGCAGCTCCTTACTATAATAAACCATCTCAGGAAGGTATTTTTCAGCATTATAAAGCAGTAGCTGAAGCATCACCTAAACCCATCATTCTGTACAATGTTCCGGGAAGAACAGGACGTAATATGAGTGCAGCGACCACCGTTCGTTTGGCACACGAAGTTGCGAATGTAGCCGGTATGAAAGAAGCCAGTGGTGATATGGTACAGTGTATGGAAATTCTACGCGACAAACCCGAAGATTTTTTAGTGGTGAGTGGTGATGATGCATTAGCTATGGCACAAATAGCTTGTGGCATGGATGGTGTGATTAGCGTAGCTGCCAATGCATTCCCTAAAGAGTTTTCTGATATGGTTAGAGCAGCCTTGAGCAGTGATATGGCAACTGCTAAAAAACTTAATGATCCGTTACTGAAAGCTTATGACCTGATGTTTGCTGAAAACAATCCATCAGGAGTAAAAGCGTTTATGTTTGAACAAGGATTGATCCAAAATGAAGTTCGACTACCGGTTGCTCCATTGAGTAGTGGATTACATGATGCAGTGAAAAAGTATTTGGGTAAGTAAGTTGTCAATCATAAGATATAAAGCCGCCGCAGTAACTACTTTTGGCGGCTTTTTATTTTCATAATGATTGTTGATTGGACGCAGATTTTCATGATTGTCATGATATACGCAGATATAGAATCATAACCCATCATAAAAATCCGCGTTCCATCAGTATATCACAGATACATCTACCCCTTCTGCAGCTCAAATAAGGTTATCTCAGGCCTCACATTGAATCGTACCTGCCATAAATGTCCTAAAGCCCTATTGATGTATAAAGTCCGTCCATTGCTTAACGAGAACTGTCCGGCAGAATACCTTCTGTTCTTTACAGGCAATATAGGTGGTGGAAGAAAAGGAGGTTTAACTTGTCCGCCATGTGTATGTCCTGATAAGATCCAACTGTTGTATTGACCCCATACATCCTCATCACATACATCGGGATTATGACACAATACGATGTTTGCTTTCGTTGTATCAACATTTTGCATGGCTTTTTGAGGATTAAAATTTAATCCCCAATAATCATCAAAACCAATAAAGTGTAAGCCATCTATTGCAGCAATTTCATTTCTCAAGACCCTTACACCCTGCTGGTTTAGACTAGAGGCTATAGTGTCTGCCACATCAGCTTCTGACCAATTAATACCATAGTCGTGATTGCCTAAAATACCAAGCGTGGCAATTCGTCCCTTTACCAGTTGTTTGAATACTTCGTCTAATTCATTGTATTGCACTTTACCTTGATGCGTACTTACATAATCACCGGTATACACTACAAAATCAGGGTTCAATAATTTAGCTTCATTAAAAGAGTCGATGATGAATTGATGATCAAATTTTTTGCCCACATGAATATCACTGATCTGCATCAGTGTCTTCCCCACCAAATCATCCGGTAAATTTTTTACCGGCATTTTTACTTTTACAAACTCCAGCCAAAAGGGTTCTACTTGCCAGGTATACAATCCGCTGAGTAGCCCTGCTCCTGCTACTCCCCATAAAGTTCTCTTGATGAATTTGCGTCTGTTCATGTTACAAGCAATAGGATATAAGTGTTTCCTATTCTTGAACAATTTAACTATTTCACATTACGTATAAACAGATATGAGGGATATAACTATGTTAAAGATAATAGCATAACAGTAAGTATTTTCAATTCTCGACAATGCTCAAATTAAATAGACTGAGGAAACGGATCCTCCCAGTTAACCTCCCCAAAAACAGATGCTACTTCCTCCTCCTTGATCAAACACTCCTCTAACTCCTGAATGATTTTTGCATGATCCATATCCTGTCCAATAAAGACCAATTCATTCATCCTGTCACCCCATACCTTATGCCATCTGGATTCAATGAAGGCTTTATTATCTACAAATGAAGGATATGAAATTCTTTCACCATAAGACATACTCGCCCACCATACACCTGCTTTCTCTAATCGTGATGACCCACCAGCCTGACTAAAATTAAGTGCATCGAACGGACGTGAGGCCAACCAGAATAAACCCTTTGCCCTTATAATGTTAACAGGATACTGCTCATTTAGGTAATTCCAAAATCTTACGGGATGAAATGGCAATGCATTACGAAAAACGAAAGAACTGATACCATACGCTTCTGTTTCAGGTGTATGATGACCTTCTAATTCTTTTTGCCATCCTGCAGATTGTTGAGCTGTTTCAAAATCGAACAACCCTGTATGTAAGATTTCCTTTGGCGCTACCTTTCCAAAAACAGACCTGATCAGTTTTGCATCCGGATTCAACTTGCGGATCATGGCCTCTAACAAAGCAATGGTTTCCTTGCTAACTAGATCTGTTTTATTGAGTATGATGATATTGGCAAATTCAATTTGATCGGTCAACAGATTCACGATGGTTCGATGATCGTCTTCTATATCAGTTAAGGAACGATCTTTCAATAATTCTGTGGTGCTAAAATCTTGGAAAAAATTCAAGCAATCAACCACGGTTACCATGCCATCAATATAACTGAACGCCGAGAGATCAATCCCCTTCTCTTCATCTACGAAACTAAAAGTTTGTGCTACAGGAACAGGTTCACTGATACCGGTACTTTCTATCAATAGATAGTCAAAGCGGCCTTCTTTTGCCAGCTTCTCTACCTCAATCATTAAGTCCTCTCGCAGTGTACAACAGATACACCCATTGCTTAATTCAACCAATTTCTCTTCTGTGCGTGACAAAGCACCTGCTTTTTCTACCAATCGAGCATCAATATTGACTTCACTCATATCATTTACAATCACAGCTACTTTTAATCCCTCTTTGTTTTGTAAAACATGATTGAGTAATGTTGTTTTCCCTGCACCTAAGAAACCACTTAATACTGTTACCGGTAATTTTTTAGTCATTTTCGTTCCGTTTTTTATTCATCTTTCTCAATAACTGAAAGGCAGAAGCATTGTTATTTTTTTCTTTCACCTTACGGTATTTATTAAGAGTAAACATTGCTTTCTGGTATAATGCACTATCTATTTGTGTTGGTTGATATGTTTTAGGTATGGCATAAGTAAAATATCCTGTCGCTCTGGCAAACACCGGTATGGCAAAGAAGTTTCGTTGTACAAATTGACCGGTACTATCTTGTATTTTCCCGGCTTCAACAAAAAAATCTACGGCGTGCGCAGGATATCCAAATAAATATCCATAGCTACGCCATCGGTCATATTTATTTTCGAATTCGGTAACAGAAAGTACCGTGGCAGGAGATGTATTTTCAGATACCCCTAGACGCCCGTAAAAGGAATCATACTGTTGGAGCACTTTGCTCATCGTACTGTTTCTGACCACATACAATTCCAGGTTTTTATACTCTCCATCATTTCGTTCAAAGGGGTTTAAAATAAACTGTAATTCTTTTGTATTCAGTTTATTGATCAATGAGTATAATTTTCTTAAACTATCAATTGCCTTTTGTTGAACAACCATATCCTTACTCAATAAAGGCAATCGAAATAGTTTAATGCTACTTATAGGCTTTAAAGTATCGCTGATCGTGTACAAGGCTTCATGATCTAGGGCATAGGTTAATAAAGAATCTGCCTCTCTTTTTTGCTCTTCATTCATATTCTTTAACCCTGTAAATAAATAAGCGCGCTTATTACAGGAGAATAGTAACACGGCAATGATGACTATGAGAGAATACTTACGCATTTTACTTTATTGATGATTAAAATTGTTTGAGATAAGTAAGTTTTGTGATCAAACTTTGACTATTGACGGGTGTTCCACGAAAACTATTATCATTAAACACTAAGTACAAAAAGCTTAAAGGTGCAAACTCCCAACTTCCTCTTACATTCCATCTACCTCGTTGATCGAAGCTATTGTATTGATAAAAACCATTTAACTGCATTCTTGGATTAGCGGCAAGCCTGCATCCGACAGACCATAAACTAACATTTTCATTAACGCGATTAATTCCCAAAGCACGTACCTGATTGAGTTGATAATCCCCCATAAAAGTTATTTTCGGATGTGGTGCCATACGCATACCTAAGTTCAACTCTTGTAAACGTCCGTCATAGTAATCACCCCATAGATAATTCACATTGAAAGAGATCTTTTTGCTTGCATCAGAATTATAGCGTAGTAGTTGTCTCGTAAATGCATATTTCCCCGGTTTTACCTGAAATCCTAACGGTGAAAAGAAAAACTGTTCCCATGTTGGAATCACTGCATATTCAAACTGACTATTATCCCTGAAAATAATGTACACTGGGAATAGGTATACATTGCCATTTTGAAATTTCATGGTTCTTGCATCCTGGTAAGTTTCAACGAGTACGCCTGGATCCCATCTTCTGATCAACTTAGCTGCTAATCCTTTTTGAGGTCTCCATATGTAATATCCACCCCCATTGTGATACATAACATTTGTTGCAAAAGTAAATCCCATTCCGGGTAAGTACTTCTCATCAATGTAAGTGGTCTTCCATTTCAAATAGTAATTATTGGGAGTATATTCAATCCAGAAGTTACCGGCGAAACCTAAACTATCATTGGTATTATTTCTTGATGTCGTTAAAAGGTATTGAATATTAAAATCATCTTTCGGTCTCACAAACCCATCGATCGTAAGTGTGGTGTTATTTCTTTCGCTGAATCCTTTTGCTCGGTCTGCTTCATCCAATCTATGTGTCAGCATCACTCCTATGCTACTTTGTGTTCCATAATTTTTCAAGTACCTCATCACACCAAAATTGGATGCTCCCTGTGTTGCAGTACCTTGCTGATGCACATATAAACCTGCCAATGTTCTTGACTGATTGCGGCTGGTATAACGAACCCCTGCATCTATTGCAACAGGGTCTGCATTGAACTGTGTATTAGATAATCCAATTGCCCTGCTAAAGAAAGGCTTTAATCCACGTACATCTGCTCCAGCATATATTCCACTGTTTTCAAGAAAAAATTGCCTGCGTTCAGGAAAGAGTACATTAAAACGTGTCAGGTTATTAACCGCCATATCAACGTCGGCTTGTGCAAAATCGGTATTGAAAGTTACATCCATCACTGACTCAGGATTGATGGCCCATTTGATCTCTCCACCGGGTTTTACAGAAGAACTCTTCACTTTATCTCCTAAAGCATTGGTATTACTATTGTACTGATACAAAGTGTAAGGTTGCAAACGTAAGTTGATACCCGTTGGTGGTAATTTTAGACCTTTCAACTGAGCAGCATAGGTCATTCTGTAAGGACTAAATGTTTGAGGGATGGCCGGAAAAACGGTTACTTCATAATCTCTTCTTGCCAATCGTGCAAGCGTTAATCCCCATGAAGCTGAATCAGATTTATTGTCATACCGTAAAGCTGCGAATGGTATGGCAAATTCAGCATAATAGCCACTGTCTGTGATGTGCGTACGCACTTTCCAAAGTGCATCCCAGTTATTATCGCGGAATGAATCATCAAAAGCCTGAAGGTCTCTTTGATTGCCATAAGGAGTTGTTTGAAACGATACACAATAGCGTTTCAAATTTTGCGGGTCTAACTGGATATAAAAAATATCATTCTCACCATAAATAAAATCACGTCGCAAATCCTGAACACGTATTCCCTTCTTACCCAAACTATCTTTACAAAACACTCCAAAATAGATATTTTTCCGATCGAACAGAATCTTTACTGTAGTTGCATACAAATAAGATCCACCCTGTCTTGGTTCCATTCTGAAAAAATCATCGATCGGATCTGCAATAGACCATACTTTCTCTGTCAGCCTACCATCAAGTATAATAGGCTCTGTGATTTCTTTAGCCATTACCTTGGGTGCATTAGCAGGAGGCGCAAAATTCAGGTCCTGTGCATCAAGCCAATTACTGAACAGTAGTAATAATATGAAAACCCATCTATGTTGTTTCATGATACTACAATTAATGATCGCCTTTTGAAATTGATCATACCCAATAGATAGCAGATCAAACCAATAGCACATAATGGGAAAATCAACTGAAACCAATTCAGCTCAGATCTTTCTTCAAAAAAAGACACTTTAAATGATGACCATTGTTCGCGTTCTACCGGTTGGTCACTAAATATTTTGGGGTAGAAATACAACCGCTTATTTTCATGAAACTTCGCCGTACTGTCAAGAAACAGTAAGTGATTTCGTAGCCCTGCATGACTGAGGTCTGTCAATTGAATTTGTGTATGTAATGTTGGCACGAATGCACTCAACCGAACCGCTGCATTTTGCCTTTGCCATAATTTATCGAACAACCTTTTTGCGGCTGGTGCTGCATCATCGTCACCCATTTGTTGCATTGCATAGTACCATAGCCATGAAAAAGTCTTTTCATCTGGAATGCCATACTGTTCAAATTGAGAATAGTGCTGGTAAAAGGGCTTCATCGTGGAAGCTTTACTCCTATCCCACTTTTCATGATATCCATCTCTTTGCTTGAGCGCTAATTGTTGTGCTTCCGGGAGTGGGTACTCATTAATGATGTAATTATTGATGGAAGCAGGTAATACCAAGGTCAGAAAAATCCATATACTTAGTAAACTAACCGCATTGGTATTGGAGTTCTGTTGCCATGATATCACCCAATAACCTATGGCAAACCATACTGATACATACAAAAATGAGAGTGCAATAAATGCGAGTGTCCTTTCATTCCATTTCAGCGATAAAGAAAAATAAGCGATAAAAAAGAGAAGCAAGAGCACCATACTAATGGCGAGGTATCGAATCAGCAATTTGACCCACAATATTTTCATCGGTCTGCGACTTTGAATCAACCATAACTTCAAAGTGCCCCCCTCTTTTTCTTCAGATAAAAGATTAAAGACAAAAGCTATGATTACCAATGGAAACAAATAAATCACCACAAAACTTAGATCCAGATTACCGGCATAAAGTGACGATGGGTTATTTAAATCTGTATCATAGCGTTGTGCTTCCAGATTTCTAATGTTGATACTTTGAATAGAAGTATTGACATCACGCTGTCCTACAGATAACCCGTTCAGCGGATCAGTTGTATTGACCAACCCAAACCTGATGTAATACAAGAGCAACCCAATTTCCTTATTGAAGTATTGAACATTTCGCTCAATATGCTCTTTCTGAAATTTTTCAATTCTGCTGATATTATCAGCTTGCTTGTTTAGATGCTGCTTGCCTATTGCTATACTGAAAACACCGATCAAGAGAAGCAATAACAAAGACACCCAGGTAGACTTTGCTCTAAAAAATTGTTGGAACAAAATTGTAAACATGATTACTTCGTTTTCAATTTGTTTGATAAAAATGTAATACCGATAGCAAGAAAAAGAGCCAACAAACAAGGGAAATCCAAGCAATAGACTGTTGCCTTGCAATCACAGCGAATGAAGGGAACTGATAATGAAAATCAGGCAATTCTTTCCAATGCTCTCGACTAATAACATAAGGATTATCCTCGGGTCCCGGTTTTTTATTGCTGATATACTTCATCTGTAATTCATTCATGCGTTGTGCTAAGTGATATCTATAATTCTCAGCCTGCTCTTGGAAATCAGTATAAGCCTCAAAGTCAGTACCGGTCAATGACATAGAGAGATTCCTGAGTGCGATGAATGGATTCACAAATGCCGCCCAAGAAGTCACGGTGTTTTGCTTTCGATAGATATCCCATAAACGCTGTTGATGTTGATTATAGATCATGGCGCTGATTCTTTCCCCTTCTCTCATTACAAAACCACTATAATTGAATGGCAACTGTTGAACAGAATCTACCCGATAGGTTTGTAACAAGGAGTCTTTCAATTTTTTATAATGAACATCATCCGGATTATGACTATCTCCTTGCTGTATGAGCTCTTTTTCAACAGCTGCCTCAAAAGCAAGCTTACCGGGAGCAGGATAAAGCTTATTTCCGAGAGACTGCAATCCACGTGGTAACAATACCATGAATACTAACCATATACCAATCAGCAAAAGCAGTGATTGTTTCGCTGTTTTAGATATAGAAGAAATGAACACTGCGATAAATGAAAGTATCAGTAGATAGCAGAGATAAATTATTGACAAAAGAAAGCCTCGTTGCATTACCAATGCAGCCTCATCATACGGACTTGCAGTAATGAGTAATATCCCTGCTGAAATGAATACAGGCAAAAGAAAGAGCAGCATAACCGTGAACAGTCCTAAGGATTTACCTACTAAAAGTTCCTGCCAGCGGGCTCCTTGACTTAGCAAAATAGAGAGTGTTCCGTTTTCGCGCTCGCTAGCAATCAATCCGAATCCGAGAAAAAAAATGATCATTGGAAAGAGTAATTGTACAATGATCGCCATGCTGATTTCTCCGAACCTCAACATACCGGTAGAAAATCCTGCTTCTGAAAAATTTACGCTGTTTTGTTTATGTGCTTCGAGAAAAACAGTGTTGCCAATATAACTTTCCATTCCAAAGTCAAAAAAGCTTAAAGGATGTCTGGGGCGAAAAGCAAAAGAGCCATAATGCGCCATTCGATGCGGATGTTTATCAGGATTGGATTCCCAACTCTCCCTAGCTTTCTGTTGATAGGTTACTCGGATCTGTTGTTGTTCCTTGTATTGTTGGTATCCAGTGATAAGACTATAGGACACTAATAGAACAGAGACCGCAAACAAAATCCATGTTGCTTTCTGCTTAAGTACAGTTTTAACTACCAACTGAGCAATAAGACGGCTCTTTTGCAAAGAAATCATATGAATGATTTAGAATTTATACGTTGCAGTTAACATTATGTTTCTTGGTGCTCCCGGAAATAGACGTAAATAATTTTGAGCTCCGATCCAATGTGTTTGATTGGCTACATTATTTACATTCAGTGCTAACTGCATATTGCTGTTACCTGGTTTATAATAAAACGCCATGTCTATTAAAGTATATGCCGGAGTTTTAAAAGCTCTTGTAAACCAAGGAACCATACTACCATTATGCTGGGCACCCAAACCAATGCCAATATCTTTCAAGAAGGTATTTCCTCTGAAATTATACCTGGTCCAAAGATTACCACTATGTACAGGTGCATTTTGCTTTCTGGCCCCTTTTAAAGAAGCATCTCGATCATTGGTGATGATGGCATCTATATAACTGTAAGACACATTCACCTGCCAGTTAGGAAGTATGAATCCTGCCATATCAATTTCAAATCCCCTGCTACGTTCACCACCTCTTGTCACCAATGAATCAGGGAATGCCGGCAGATTCGCATTGATCAATAAGTTTTTTTGGTTGATGTGATAGACTGCTGCATTCACACTCAACTTCCCATTTAGAAATACAGCTTTTGCACCCATCTCTTTCAAATCACTTTCCAACGGCGGAAAGATGCTTGCAGATTTAGCAGTATTAAAGAATGATCCCGTGTTGGGCATAAGGGTTACCGTATTTGACTGTGGTTGAAATCCTTTCAAATAGGTAGCGTACACATTTACATTTTTATGTACGGCATATGTGATACCGATTCTGGGTAATAATACATTATTCCGAAATGACGATTCTCCGGGCGACTGATGATTCGTAATATCCTTAAACCACTCTTGACGTAAACTCAGCAATAATGTCAACTTATTCCAACGAAGTTGTTCTTGAATATAGATAGCATTGGTTGTGGTCAAAGCTGCAGGCAAAGCGGTACGAATATTCATCACATAATCTGAAAGATTTCTAATGGTATAGGAAGGATTGTTCAAATCAAAATGATTCACATTAGGTCTTGGCAATGTTCTGCCACCAATGACTACAGTTTGATAATTGGCTGCATTCGCCGGAACAAAAGTGTTGGCAACGGTACCATTGTTCAACAGAAAGCCTCTCGCTGCATTTTGTCCTCCGCCTTTAAGTTTTTGCCAACTATTCAAGTCATAGCCAACTAATAACTGATGCCCAACTTTTCCAGTTTTGAAATCAAAATTGAAATAGCCAATAAAATTGTCAATATTCCAATTTTGTTTGCGTTGTACAAATTGCATAGCAGCCAGACTAGTTACCGGCTGATTATTGATGTCTACCGCAAAAGCATTGGTAGTTCTATGTTCCTGAAGATCTTCTGTCCAGGTTTGCTTCATATAAGAAGCATTGAAAGAGATTTGTTGATTGAATCGATGAGAAAAAGTTCCCATTAAAACTGCCTCCTTTGATTTAAAGAAATCATTGGATGCTCCTAAATTCAAACTGATGGGTGTACTGTTCAAATTGGTAGCACCTGCAACAGCTCCGAATATTGGCTGTCCTCTGTCCAGATTCCCGCTCATATTACTAAAGATGAATTCTACATTGACAGAAGTTTTATCATCCGGTAAATACGTAAACGATGGTGATACTAAAAGTGACTTATTACCTACCAGATCACGATAGCTTTTTGCATCCTGATAGGCCGCATTGATTCGGTACAACAAAGTTTTAGATTCATTCAAAGGGCCTGTAAAATCAAGTGTTCCGCGCATAGTACTAAAACTTCCTGCACTGAAAGTGATCTCTTTTCTATCAACGGCCAATGGTTTTTTTGTAACTAGGTTGATACTACCACCAGGATCCACACTGGAAAAAGTAGCACTTGCCGGGCCTTTAATCACTTCTACTCTTTCAATATTTGTTGTGAGGGGTTGTAAAAAATAATATTGACGAGTTCTCATGCCATTGATGATCTGACCTTCTTCATTTTGACTGATCCCTCGGATAGAATACTGGTTGTAATAACTATTAGGAATAACTCCACTGGAAATTTTTACTGCATCTGCTAATTGAAAAGCTTGTCTGTCTGCAATCAGCTCTTTGGTAACCGTACTGATGGATTGTGGAATATCCTTGTTCAAGGCAGCAGTTCTAGTTGCAGAAAATGAGTAATCACTATTGTATTTTTTTGCACTTCGACCTGTGACTTCCACTTTTTGCAATTCTTTGTAGCCTGGGATCAGTACAATCGGAAAAACAATAGTTTTTGTTTTCTCATTGATAAGGATGGTTGCTGAAAAAGCTTCATAACCCAATGCAGTGACAATGATGTTATACATTCCATTCGTCGGAACATCTAATACGAATGAGCCATCAGACTTACTGATCACCTGCTTTGAAAATGTTTTATTTTTTAATTGAACAAGCGCTCCAGCAATATTTTCTTTTGTTTCTGACACAATGGATCCTGAAAATGATTGCTGCGCCTTTAGTTGAATCGCGAATAAAAAAGAGAGCATTAATAGCGTATAATGTTTCATGGGTACTTGGGGTATTAGTTAAACAGCAATGGTTTCAAGATAGAGTTGCTGCAAAGCGTTTGGTGTAATGTCTTTATTATCAACAGTGTGAACCAGTGAACCTTGTTTCATGATCCCGATTCTAGTTCCAACATTTACTGCGTTGAAGATGTCGTGAGTAGCCATCAAAATGGTTTTACCATCGGCAGCTAACTCTTTACATATTTCAGTAAACTCTGCGGTTGCCTTCGGATCGAGTCCAGATGTAGGTTCATCCATTAGAATAGCATCTGCATTTTTTGATAAGGCTATGGCTATGCCAACTTTCTGACGCATTCCTTTTGAATAGGAAGCCAATGGTTGATGGTGTGCAGATTGTTGCAAACCTGCTTTCAGTAACAGAGCAGATAGTTGTTCTTTCGGGTGATGATAACCGGCCAACTGACTAAAAAAAGAGAGATTCTCAATACCGTTGAGATTCGAATAAAGCTGCACTACCTCCGGTATATAGGCTATATACCTTCGAGTAGCAGATGGATCTTTGGCAACTTCTTCGCCATTGATCAATGCGCTACCTTCTGAAGGCTCAGTAAACCCCAGAAATAAATTAATGGTCGTTGTTTTACCGGCGCCATTCTGACCCAAAAGACAGAAAATTTCGCCTTTGTCAATGGACAAATTCAGTTTGTTGAGGGCGGCTACACTATGATAGTGTTTTGCAAGCCCTACAGCTTGTAATACAGACATTACATTCAATAAGTAAGATGAAAAAATAGATACACATGCGAAAGCCAAATGGCTTACCATGTAAACATCAAATGAAGAGACGTTAAATTATGGCAGGGGGGCCTTTGTTCGAAAGCCCATCTTTAATTTGACTTACCAACTGCTGAGCATATTCAGCGTTGAGAAGTGTTTGGGATGTTGAAAGCGTAAGAATAGTTTGGTCTATATCCAAACAATAAGCTGCATATTGATGAGAGCAGATGGTACAATCAATACCTAAGTAAACCGTATCATTAAATTCTGTAACTAAGGAATGAGTGTTTCCCTTTTCAATGGTATAGGTGGATACCGGATGATGATGCCAATACTGAACGGGTAATGTTATAAACATATACAGAGCCAAAAAAAGCCCTGAAAGCAGCTGTTTATAAAGATTCCCGGTGTTTTTCATTATTGAAACAATGTTGCAAATATATAATATTGGTTCAAAAACATAACACCATTCATCAAAAAAAATCTACTCGATCTATTAAACGATAGCGAAGAAGATACGTAGTGAGATCAATTAAGGCAAATAATTGGTTAAATATGAACTGCTACTTTTTTTGAGTCCGGTCTATTTTAGGATAACAATATGACTTTATGAATCGAATTACTTTATTGCTCATCGTGTCAATAACAGTGAATGCTGTAATGGGTCAATCAAGTTCGGAAACTGGCAAGCAGAAAATCGTTGAGAGTTTTGCTGAAACAGTCATCAGCAAACCTCCTATTGAATTACAACTCGATACTTTTTACAAAAAATATACTGATGCATTTGGTATTCCCGTAGTCGCTTCGCATAAAGTTCCGGATGACGCATTACTAGTAGCGAGAGATATCATTAATTATATGCTATTGAAAAGAATAGATATCAGGGCTGCCTTGGTCAAACAAAAAGCGCGTTTACTCATCATGGCAGAAACAGAAATGGAAACAGATCTGCCGGAAAGAAGCAACTGGAAAAAACCTGCTTTTGACGATCGCAGACTTACACCCGGAGAAAGAGAGAACTATTATAAACCGGGTGGTATTGCCAGCATGAGTGATAAAGAATATTGGAATAAAAGAGCAAGAGGTATGGGTGGCACAATCACTTCTTGTGCAGAAGAGAATATTTTAGGATATCCGGGAACAAGGTATTACGGAGAAAATATTCTGGTACATGAATTCAGCCATAATATCATGAGTGCAATGCGCGTTGCTGACACAGCACTGCTTCGAAGAATCAATAATGCTTACATTAATGCCAAAGAAAAAGGTATGTACAAAGGCCAATATGCTATTAATACTGTTGCGGAGTATTGGGCAGAAGGTACACAGTGGTGGTTCTGGTCAAACTATGAATTTTTTGATGGCGATCAACGTATACAATCTCCAGATGACCTGAAAGCCTATGATCCTGATTTGTATGGTTTATTAGAAGAAGTGTATTGGGGACATCGTATTCCTACGGATGTGTATTATGGGAAAAACATAAAGCCTAATAGAAGAAAACAATAATGTCCGGCTTTAACAATTGAATAATGTTGAGCTAATATAGGAACCCTAAAAAATGAATTGACAAACCTATTACGAATCAATCATCAGCTAATTATGAGGTCTATCAAGTGCTGACAAATAGAAATAAAATGTATCATAGAAAATAATATTAACAATAATCTATTTGAGCAAATAAAAAAACGTTTCACGAATTTATCAAAAAAGCGTAGCGTCCTTTAGTTACATTATCTCTGCTACAAATTCAATTACACAACAATAGTATCATTATATTTTCCATCATTTGAAGCTTTTTAAATACTCATTTCTGACAATCCAATCGCATACATCCCGTAACAAAAAGATGCACTACCCCACTCTTCCTTTTTAACACTTTCAACTTTTCAATTCGTTTATTTTGCGCCGGAATGAAAAGGGTCGGTAAATGAAAATTGTAATCATAGAAGAAGACAGCAAAGAGGCAGAGCGTTTAATTGAATGGATTAAAGATACCAAGGATGGCAAAGTCGAAAAAGTATTTCGATCTTGCTTAGAGGCCATCAAACATTTACAAAATAATCACCCGCCCGACCTTATTTTTTTGGATGCAAGACTTGGACACCAACTTGACATAAGCATTTTTGATGTTTTAGATACGGACAGCCATGTTATTTTTACTGTAAAGCAGGCAGACAGAATTTTACCTCTTCTTAAATATGCCAATATTGATTATTTGGAAAAGCCTATTTGCAGGAATGATTTGAATGTTCTACTTAATCGTTATTTCACTTCACCACTAAGATCAATACACGATAACTCAACTATAGCTTCCCGTATATCAGATAGAAAAAATGATTTTAGAACCAGATTTTTGATAAGAACGGGAATGAAAATGTTTTCAGTTCCTACAAATGCTGTAGCCTACATTTATACTTATGAAAGGGTCCAGTACATCAAGACTATGGAAGGTGTAATTCATCAGATTGACATTAGTCTCAATGAACTAGAACAACAGTTATCACCTACCGATTTTTTTCGTGTCAACAGGCAATATATCATCCATTATCAGTCTATAAAGCATATTTATAACTGGTTTGATGGAAAATTGAAATTAGATCTTACCCCATCCATAAAAGATGAAGTTATGGTAAGTCGTTTACGTGCCGGTGCTTTTAAAGAATGGCTCGGCAATTAATAATAACATTAGAAACTCTTCAAATAAAAAAGACCGATACACTTGTATCGGTCTTTTTATGTTTGTATTTATCAGATGATTGGAACATGCTCATCTTTTAATCGATAACAATCAACTGACGAGTAAACTGTTTACGACCTAATAGAGTGATATTATATGTACCACGTTTCAATCCATGAATAGGTATTGTGATTTCACGTTGCTTACTAGAAGAAACAGGATAACTACCAACCCTTGCACCTGAAGCATCAGTGATAACTGCCATTTTTATAGCATACTTTTCAAAATTGAAACGCAATCTTACTTGTCCGTTTTTGGTAACGGGGTTTGGATAAATAAGGACCTGATCATTTGTATCATTAGTAATTGGGTGCCCTTTTTCTATAAAAATGCCAGATCTAAATGTTTCAGCAGTAGTTTCATTTTCAGTGGGCTCTACCAAGAATGATCCTTTCACTACACATTTACTGTACAAATCTGTAACGGTTACTTCGTATGTACCTGGTAAAACACCCCAAAGATTTCCATAGGTTGAGCCCCCTGTCCACAAATAACTATAAATACCAGAGCCACCACTAACAGTAAGATTGATATTACCTCTATGGTTTTCATATGTGATCGTAGCGTTTAGCTGTGGTGAAGGGATACCTGATGCAATGTATACAGACTGATTAACAGACTTATTGTTATCGCCTACTACTTTAACAGCATAGTTTCCTTCGCTCAGATTCATAAATATTGGGCTATTAATACCATTAGGATTTTCTTGATCATTGATGTAATAACGTAACGTTCCAGTTATTCCTTTTACATGCTCCACGCGAATTGACCCAGGCTGTCCGCAGTTGGGATCTGTTTTTATCAAGCTCATTTCAGGAACGTCAAGTATAAATACTGCTTTAGATGTGCAGCCAGATAGAATATCTTTTACTTCTACTTCATAAGTACCACTTGGGGCAAACCACATATTAGCATAAGTAGATCCACTCGACCAGAGATAAGAATAGAATCCGGAGCCTCCGCTAACCGTCAAGTTAATAAAACCTCTTGCTTGTTCATAAGTAATATTAGCATTGATGACCGGTTGGCTTAACCCATTTTCAATCATGACAGATGATGTAACCGATTGATCGTTGGTATCACGCACTGCAATTTTATACATACCCGGGGTGAGTCCTACAAAGCTATTACTATTAATACCTGATGGATTAGCCTGATCATTGATATAGTAACGGAAAGGTGGAATCATACCTGTAACGGATGTTACTTGAATTAATCCATCTTTGCCACAATCCGGTCTTTGCGTGACCACTTGTAACGTTGGTATCTGAATATTATAAACAGCTTTTGTATTACAATTAGTAACTAAGTCTGTAACTGTAACCTCATAAATACCGTCAGACAAGTACCAGAGGTTGGTAGTGGTTGCACTACTACCCCATTCATATCTGTAATATCCAGTACCCCCAGATACTGACAGATTAATAAATGCCTTACCATTATCATAACTAATGTTACTATTTATTACAGGAGAAGAAGTATTACCTCCAAGCTGAACTGAAGTTGAATAAGATCTATTTGCGCCACCTCTCACTTCAACAAAATAAACTCCAGGTGTTAATTGACTGAAAAGAGGCTCGTTGATACCTGCTGGATTCGCTGATCCATTAATGTAATACTCAAGAGTTCCTGAAAGCCCGACTACATCGGAAACTTGTATAGTTCCATTTGCAGAACACTGTGCAGGTGTAACAGTTACCACTGCATTTGGGTTTTGGGGGTACAGGTCATATCTTGCAGTTACACTGCAACTTGTTACAGTATCCGTAATAACTACGGTATATACACCCGGAACATTCGTGCTAATATCCTGCGTTTGTGAACCAGTTGACCACTGATAACGATAATGGCTACTACCACCGGATACTGACAAATCCAACAATTCATTGTCATACTGAATAATTGCTGACAATTCATTCAATCTACCACCTATTTCAATAGTCTCAAGATATTCAAACTGATCAGGTCCACTTATCGACAACTCATAAATACCGGGTGCGAGTGAATCAAATACTGACAAGTGACCGGCTTTAGGAGATTCGCCATTTAAACGAAACTGATACGCTGAAATATCATTCCCATTGATAGAAACAACTTGTATTGAACCATTGTTTCCACAAGCTGCATCTTTCAAATTTATTCTTACATCGGCTACATTGCTACCACCTGCCGTGATATCATCTACAAGAAATCTTATACCATTACTATCAAGTCCATTGGCGAGAAACCCAATTCTTGTAACCTGTCTCGCATCCATGGCACCATTGGCTAATAAAAGATGCATAGGAATTCTTACCTGTTGGTAATTTCCGTTGAAGGATGTCAAAAATCTGTCACGTAGTAAGGAAACAGAGGAACTAAAAGCTCCAAATCGATCTTTCATAAATATCTGTAAATCATTTCCTGGTTTTATATCTATTGCTTTAATAAAGAATGAGAGATACCCTTTAGTGCTTAAATCTTTAACTGCAGTATCACCAGTACCTTCATTCCAATCCCAATGAACAGAACTAAAACCTACTGTACCCATATTCATATATGCATCCAATACAATAGGTCCTTTATTACCTTGAGTGCTGTCTATCGCCAATGTAGATGGATCAACAACAATTACAGCAGTTCCTGAGCCTCTTTTATCACCATCCCAGATAATTTCTGTGGTAGCTTTCTCCAGAATAGTAAACTGTACTTGCCTAGAAACACTATTACCATCTGTATCAGTAGCTGTCACCCATATTTGTTTAGGACCTTTAGATAAACCTGCTGTAACTAAACTCTGAGCATTATATATTCCCTCATGCAATTGCATAATTTGTTGTCCTTCTCCTCCAATCGAAGAAAAATCAACTGTTACTTCACTAAGATTATTATCCGGATCATTTACTCTAGCATTGATCGTAACTGTTGAGTTACCATTGGCATAACCTTTATCTTTATCAAGAATAACGGTATCAATAATAGGCTGCAGAACTGGATGAGAATATGGGATAACACGAATATCGTCTACCCATACGTCAAAGCCTTCACGGGCTTGATTGCTGGAGAAATTTATTTGCCAAATCTGATCCAAATGTATTTCAGAACCTGCGGTAAGACGAGATAAAGGAATTCTTACACGGGTATAGCGATCTTTATTAAAGCTACTGATATAGCCATCTCTTTTCAAAAACACTGAAGAAGAAGTATGTAGTTGTGCTGATGCATCTCTCAAACTCACCTCTATATCTGCTAGATCATTTGCATTAGATTTGATATAAAATTCAATAGCTCCGAAATCCGATATATTAACTGCATCAGCTGGGTTATCATTATTTGATAGCCTCCATGTCATCACATTGTATCTGTTAGTTGCATGTCTGAAATGCATATGCAGATTTCCTGGTTGTTGATTGCCTCCTTCATTATCAAGTCTGATATAAGCCGTACGTGCTATAGTATCGGCTCCATCAAAATAAACATTTCCCGTACCTCTTCTGATGCTGTCACCTTCCCAGATGATCATTGGCTGTGTTTTCGTAATAACCCTATAAGTGATATTAGCAAAAGCTGTGCGGCCTGTTGCATCTTGTGCATAAACAGGAATGGTTTTTAAACCACCCGCCACACCAACGGGAACATTGAATTGTAAACTGTACCATCCATCAGATCCTTGTACTGGGCGTAAACTGGTTGAATCAATACCACCTACTACTCCTAGATTTGCTTTTACAAATTGCAAATCATTATTACCATCAAATACTTTTACTGAAAGTTCAAATGATGCAGTTCCATCAGAATAGCCAGCAGATGAACTAATACGAACAGAATCAATGTCTGGATAGCCGGAAATGTCTTCCTCAGAAAGTACCAGGTGACAAGCTGTAAGTGAAGGAATCGTATACTCAAAAGTGTTACCATTGATGATACGAATATTTTTGAACTGCCTGATCGCAGAACTATTATTATCAAAACCCCACACTTTAGCTCCGCGATAGTTCTTATTGCTGTTAATAGTAATAGTAACGGTAATTGCAGAATCTTGATTTTTATTCAACGCAATAACATGCAATAGACTGTCATTATCTCCCTGTATTGAAGCATATACCGACGTTGATACCACGTCATTTGTTGTTGACTCAACAGAAGTATTTCCGAATTGTCCGCCCAGTCCATTGTAATTACGATAAAGATCAAATCCAGATTTTATATAGTCTATTACACCACCCCAATAATTCGCAAAGTAAAGTCCTTGCTTACCAAAAATACCTAGGGCATCAGCCTGTGCAATGCCTCCCGAGGCATGACCTATCCCCATATATGAATACTCGGTGATTCCTAGTTTGGTACCAGGGTAATACCTATCAATATGCTGGTTCATTTTAGGAAGAAAAGGAAGGAATTGCTGTACTTTGAAAGGGTCATCACCTATCCATGTATTTTCGATATAAGTTGAATCCCATAAAGAACGTGGCATTTCCATACGGATTCGATTTGTTTCATAATCAGTCCCATTGCTATACGGACTCACTCCATTATTATTGGCTTGAGGATACCAGTGTACATCTAAAACATCCAGTAATCGACGACCTGTTTCCAGATGCTTTTCACGCATACGACCTAAATAAAGATCAATAAACGTAGGATAATTGCCTCTCTCTACATCCCAGTCAGGAGCAAATTGCAAATTTTCAAATTCAGTAATACCCCATGAAGCCGGACCAAACACCTCTGCATTCGGATCCATTTCTTTAATTAATGAAGCAAGACCAATAGACCTTTCCATAAGATATCTGACACTCACAGGTGTATGACCCCATAATCGGCTATGGGTATCAAACCAAAGTCCCGGTTCATTATCCAGAGAATATCCTCGAATACCTGTCTGGGTAGTACTTGTACCAAAATTGTGTAACAGATAATGAAGCAGTTCATCGACATACATAGCATTATCTGTTAAATCAGGTTGTAACCTGAACGGTAATAAATCTTGAGGCTTACGAAACTCAACAGAGGTCCACCTAGATGATGGAGCAGATTGCGATTCGGCTACTGCTCCATTTTTATCTCGCGCTACATGACCAATCAATGGTAGGGTAACCAGAGAATATGCATGCTGAGATAACGAACGCTGATGAAATGATTTGATAGCTTCCCCTGCACTATCGTATCTGTTTACAGGTACCGATTGTTGCCAGGGCACATAATTATCACTTTCATGATACCAATCACGACCAGCATTAGAAGCATTGTTTTCCCAGTTGTAGCTAGTTAGTCGATTGCCACCCATTCGTTTAGATCCTGCATTCTGATAGACATCATTTGTTCCGTAAATAAATGGACTAATTGCTTTTCGATCATTTTGTGTATTGATAGTAAAAGATGCTCGCTTTTGTGCTATCACTTTTGACAAGGGTAACAAAAAAAATGATAACGATAATAGCACCCAATCGAGGGCGAATCGTTTAGAAAATAATTTTGACTTGTGTTGTTGGATTAGGTAAAGTTGATCACTCATATTTCCGATTGTTTTGCTTTCACTTAAGATGATTCTCGTTTTAAAAAACCTCAGTATGTAAAAGTAATATGGTCAGAAAGTGATCGTTGGATAGATTGATTGAAGTGTAGAAAATGAGGATTGAAATGACATTATAATTCGGACTATGATGAAAAAAGAAATAGCGTAACTTAAAAAGTAAACTTGCGACAACAACTATTTCATTCATCAAAAAAAATGAAAAAAAGAAGGAACTATCAAGCTAGATACTATGATTGTTTCAGCTCCTTTTTCATAGATGAAAATGCTTTTGCAATAAGTTTGGAGTACGAAACATCTTCAACAGTAATTACTGTTTGATGTATTTTATGAAACATATTCATTACCATCACTCCTTCATCATTCATTGACAGATCAAGATGATATAAAAAAAGAATTTGTTTGAGTTTGGTTGTATTACGCATTAGTAATCTTCTTTAGACTGCTAAGCAATTTACCTTCTATTCTTAGAAGCTACTATCTTTTTTTACAGGTGCTATTTTGTAATCACTGATGTTAATACCTTTTACACCTCGTCCCTTTCTAGGAGTTGAATCAGTGGTAGGCATGGTAACCAATGGTTTTTTGATCTCACTATTAACAATAGGTGCTGATAACTGATGAATAGGCTCAGGCTCTTTTGTTGGAACTTGCATTGGCTCCTGCTCTGAAGTAACCGGCATAGAATCTTCTGTAATGGTTTTCTCTGAAACAGGCATGTCTGCTTTGTCTGAGAATATGGCTTCACTGTCAGATACTTTATTTGGTTCTTTTACCGTGTTTAGTGAATCCATTGTTTGATAAGATGGTTGAACATCCGTTTCCGATGATTCATTTTGAATCGCAAAAGGGCGAGTCAGGAAATAAAGTCCGGCCACAGCTGCCAGAAATACATATAAAAATTTACTCCCCGGAAAATAAAAACCAGGATTGGATGAAGTCCCGATATCTGTTGGACCGGATTCATCAATAGGCATTTCCACATCAAGCTGATGCTCAATACGAGCCCAGATAGCATCGATCTTAGCGGGCGCGGACAGTTCTTGCAGTTTGGCTGCTATCAGCTGTTCGTATGTGGTAGGTTGATTCATTTTATTTTATAAGTGTGATCGCGTGTTGTAATTTTTTTCTGGCTTCACTCAAGTGCCATTTGGATGTCCCTTCACTGATCTGCAGTTGTGCTGCAATCTCACGGTGATTGTATCCTTCTACTGCATACAATACAAAGACTGCGTGTGTTGCAGGTGGTAGTTTTTGTATCAATTCCATGATCTCTTCAACTCCCATTTTTTCCAATGCACGATTATCAATAGAGGGTTCTTCTACCGTTTCCAATTCAACATTTTCACTGAATCTTTCTCTGGACTTGATATGATCTAATCCTTCATTTACTACAATTTTCTTGATCCATGCGTGCAAAGAGCCTTTAGCAGTATCAAATGTGTGGAGGTATTTGAAAATTTTCACGAAAGCATGACTCATGATATCTTCCGCATCAGAATCATCACGAGCATAACGCAGCGCTATATTCATGGCGAATGAATAAAATTCGCGGTACAAGGTTTCTTGCGCCTTTCGTTTATTCGCTACACAATCCTTGATCAATAATCCAATATCATCTACTGCTGTTACCATTACCGTTCTGTAACTGAATCTCGCTCCAGGAATATATCCTGTTTTCTTTTTAACAAAATGGCAGATGCCAATGAAGAAATAATCATTTTATCAGAAGGGTCTAGATCATTTACGATCCAGATTTGATTATCCATGATATCAATCACACCTACTACTCCATCCTCCCATTTCAATTCATATCCGGTATGAATGGGACCTCCAAATACTTTTCCATCCTTACCTGAATTGGTTTCTCGTTTACTTAGGTATAATGGTTTGATTTCGATGCGATCTTTACCGTTGGTTGCATATCCCAGATCACGTGTTTGCGGGCGTTCAAATAATTTTTGTTGGTCTTTTTTTGCATCAAACTGATTCACCATTACCAATGACCAGGCTTCTCCTTGATTAAAGTTGAGCGGAACGATGGTAGCAGAAAAAGCATAATCATAACTATTGGTTCTTGAAATATTATTCAACCAATCGATGTTGGATTTATAAATGATCTGCTTTTCAGAAAATTTTTCTTGTGCAAATACTTCAGTGATCAGTTTTACATCTTGGATCGTGTATTGAAATCGATTCTTTTCATTAAAGCGGGCTTTATCTGAATGAATATCAAATGCACTGAGAATAATGTCTTCCGGTTTAATACTAAATCGACTAAAGCGATTACCGGATGAAAAATCCCATCCTCTTTGCACAGTAGAAGTTACATAAGTCCCGAAACTAAGTTGTTCGTTGAACTTCGATCCGTTTATTCCGTACACTTTCATTTTTGTAGCCTGCGAACTGAACTGTTCCGGCACAGCTACTTTCACGGCAGTGCATGAGGCCAGTGTTGTTACTCCGATAAGTATGATAATAAGTGTTTTCATTTTTTGAGTTTGCAAAGGTATCTGATGTAAAATGAACAGGGAACAAGTTCCCTGTTCATGGGTGATTAATAATGATAAGTGGTTTTTGTAGTGTATAAAATATTGGTAGAGTTATAAGCTTTATGATCTTTTAACAATTCAACGGGATATCCATCACCATCATATGTATATCTGTAATTCACAGGATCAGATATTGGATAACTACCAAAATATTCTTTTGATGACCATATTACATTGTTCTTGGATTGTCTCGAAAGAAAAATATCAGGCCAGCTCATATGAGCGTAGGGATTGATTTGTGTATCATAGTTATACCTGCCGATCTCGCTATTATTATGATTAGTGGCAGCTACCCCCTGCCAAAGATTTCCTCTATTGAATAACATTGCATACTCCATCGTAATACTGTTGTGAGAGTACTGATATGAGATCATGGTTTCAATACCGTTTTCTGTTGCCATTCTAGTTACAGCAGCTCTTGTGATCACTCCTGATATATCATCTTTACGCATTGCAATGATCTTACCTTGTTGATCATAGTTAAAAGAAAGTTGTTCTACCATAGTTCCGGCAGAGTCGAATTTGTTGATCTTGGTTACTTGAAAACCTGTATAGCTCAACCATTCAGACATTGCCGTATAAATCACGCCTTGCTTATTTTTCTTATAGTACATCACTCTTTCTAACTTTCCTTGCGCATCATAGATGTATTCAGTACTTCCCTTAGCTATATATTGACCATTAACAAGAACATACTCCATTTCTCTTTTTAGTTTTCTCGCTGCTTTACCTCCACCAATCAGGTACAACATATTTTCCTGAACATTGGCTTTATCTAATACCATTTTATCACTCATATTCCATTTCACCAGTTCTAATTCATGATGTGATGACTGTTTATGAATTTTGATTTCATTGGCACCTGGTTTCAATGAAACTTGTTGTACGCGGGCTTTACCATTGTCCCATGAAATGATATTGAGTCGCGCAGGTACACTATCATAAGTAATATCCCCAATACGAATGACCGCTCTCACCTGAATGGTGATTAAACTATCTTCTTGATTATTACCTCCGCCATTACCGGGTTGTTGGGTAGGTTGTCCGGGGACCGGCTTATTCGGGCTAAATACATCTCTTTTGTTACACGCTGTCATGGCTAATACTAGGATCAGCACTTTTAAAATTGAAATCACCAGTTTTGTCATTGTTACTCGTTTTACGATTGAATAATTGCTTTTATAACCTTAATACCTGACGTGAATAAAAAAGGGTTGGGTACCCACCAGTCGGTTAACAGAATTTTAACAAGTACGGACTAAACACAAGAAAGCCCGCTTTTCAGCGGGCTTTCGGCATTAAGCAATTGGTATGGTTTAAGGGGGATTAACGAATTTTCATCAGTTGTACCACTTTTCTATCCGCACCTTGCATCACTTCAACAAAGTATGTTCCAGGTGCATAGTTATGACCGATCTGAATGGTACTATTAGGTTGATTATTCGCTCTGCTATCTACCATTCGTCCTGTTGCATCTGTAACACGTAACTGAATGGCTTGTGAACGCTGGCTTTGTACTTTCAGTGTGAAGAAACTAGTGGTTGGATTTCCGATCACTTGAACGGTGAAAGGTTCATCTTGCTTTTGATCTTCTTCGGTAACAAACTGAGAAGAAGTCCAGCCATTAGAAACATATACAGGCTGAGTGCCACATGTATAACTATTCCAAGTAACATTAGGAATTGTACTTTCAATTTCTTCAGCAATAAAAAAGCCTGTCATACTAACAGTGGAATTGTTGTTATTGCTCCACCCTTTTTGTTCTCCGGTCAAACGAATCCTTCCATTTGGAATGTATACATTTCCTGTAAACTGTATATTAGATCCTTTTACGGTAAATCGCTCATCATCTTTGTTCAAATCACCCAAATAGAAAGTCACTTTGTTTTGATCTGGGTTGATGCGGGTATCAGCATTGATTTGAACTTTATTACTAATACGCACACTTGTTCCTCCAGCAAATCGAACAGTTGTAGGATTACTTTGTGAGCCTTCTTCAACATTCAGCTCACCGATATTTAATACTGCTTGAGTAAATCGTACCCTTGCCCCTTCTTCAATTTTGATATGTCCGAAAGTATTTCCATTCAATACCACATCAGCTCCTTTGCGAACAGTAAGATTGTTGTAATTGGAAGATAGTGTTACCGCAACGTTTCTATTAACTGTAAAATTAGAAAGATTACGTGTGGATGAAGTATTGTTTTGCATAGAAGGCAATGTTACCAATGCTCTTCCATAAATAACAGATGCAAGATTAATACCAGCACCATTACGAACAATGATTGGTGCCTTCACAAAAGATCCATTAGATGCTACACTACTATTACGTTCAAAAATTGCTTTTCCAAAAACCCCGGAAACACCAACACTTCCAGTGTTGACCTTATTACCTACACCTAATGAAATTTTATTGGAAGCAAGTAACGTATAGTTGCCGGCGATCAATTGTTTTTGATATTGATAAATAGCTGGTGTAGACACACATCCATCGGCATCAGTGACTTGAAGTTGGTAAACGCCATCTGGATTCGTAAGCCCTAAATTCAAAACAGCCTGTGAACCAACAGTATTACCAGCAAAGCTCCACTGATAGGATGAACCGGAAGATCCATTAGCTGTTAAAGAAAGTTGATTACAAAATGCATCTGCTTTACTTACAGTAAATGTGGCTGCAGTAGCTGCATTGATGGTAACATCGTAAGCATATGATCGAGCGTTTCCATGGATATCTGTAACAGTATAAGTCACAGTAGATACTCCTGTATTAAAAGTTCCACTTGCATCTAATCCTACACCAGTTCTGTTGGTAGCACCTGAAACTACATATGCAACGCTAGCAACACCACAATTATCAGACACACTCAAAGCAGGCAATTCATAAGAACCTGTAATATTGGCACAACTAACAACAGGTGACACAGGATGTATCGTTGGATTTTGATTATCAATAACTGTTACAAATTGCCATGCAGTATCAGTATTTCCATGAACATCAGTGAGAGACCATACAACTTTTGTAGTGCCAACAGGGAAGAAACTACTACTATGTGCATCATTGGTTATAGACACAACATTCGAATTACAAAATGCTGCCGGTGTGGGAGTAGGGAGCGATACAATGGCTCCACAACTATTAACATCAGATACTACACTAAAAGGAAATAGCTTAGGTAAGTTTGCCAGTGCAGCTGATCCATTGGCAATATTAAAAGAAGTACCAAGCAACTGATTTACGTTGGCCGCTTGTGCTGCATCACGATAAATAAAATAGGTGCCGGAATTTCCCGCAATATAACCAGAAGTAAAACCGGAGCCTCCATTAGGGAATGAGTTAGCCTGTAAGATGCCGGTAATTGATGATGGATTTGCACCTGTTAACGGATCTTGATCGAAAAGAAAAATATGTGTAGCATTCTGACCAAGATTACGGTTGTAAAAAGTGTTACAACTGATACTTGTTGCATTTCCTCTTGTACGAAGGCTAGAACCAGCAGTTGTGATACCATCAAAAATATTCCCTGAAATAACTGCACCGATTACATCAATAGTAACTTGCGTATTTCCTTGAAAACATCCGGAAGCACTGTTATATCCTCCGGTTGTTCCTATTACTTTATTGTTTGTAAAAGTTACATTTCTAGAATTGGTAACGGTAGGACCTCCACCAAGAACAACCAATTGACGAGGAACATTGTTTCCCGGAGTAAATTGAGTTGAAGAACCACATCCTCCAGGCTCGTTTCCTATAAATGTTTTGCCAGAGAAAATGTTGTCATTGATGATGATATTATCAATAGCAGTATTGAAGTTAGATCCCAAACCATGTTCTCCATTTGCAACAATGTTATTACCCTCGATACGAATATTTTGATGAGCACCGGCTAAATAAATTGCACCGGTTTCTACTGCACCAGTTCCATCAAATCCAGTAATGGTAAATCCTTTTCCGGGTTCACCAATGCTAACATTGTTGATACCACTAACAATAGAAACAGTACCAACTCCGGCAGTCAAAGAAGGATTGATGAAAGTAACAGTTGCTCCTTCAGTAGATATTAATTTAATGCCTTGCTTATTGATATTGATTTTTTCTGTGTATGTACCAGGTGTAACATGAATTACATCGCCGGCTGCTGCAGCAGTCAGTGCGCCGTTGATGGTGGCTTTTGGACTAACCAATGATAATCCGTCATTGGTGTTACTACCGGTGGTAGCTACGTAAAAATGGGTTTGTGCAGAAGCAAAAGCGGTTATTATCAAAAAAGATAATAGACCTGCAAAACTGAGTACAATTTTTCTCATAGGTTTTCTATTTGGGGTTAGTAGTGCAGCGCACTATCAATCAATTGCATATTAGATTTTTATCCAATGGGGAAAAAACGGTTTTTTATGTGGAAAATAACGGGGTTTTAACGGAGAAAGAGTTGATTTACAACATCACAAAACATAGATGCTTCAATAAACCAATCAATGCATTGGATCTTCTATTCGTTGAGAAATGGTAAGAAATTCGGTGAATAATGATATCTAATTAACAAAAATATAATTCTTAATACATTAATAATTATATATTATATGAATTATATAAAATAATATATGGTCATTTTTTTGTCAGCATTTAAGTTTTTTTAACATTTACAACCGTTTATGCAGCATTTTTGACCGTTTATGGTCTTTATTTATATGCTGATACTTCGATTAATGCCAAAAGAATTCACATAAAATGTCATTTCTTTTATTTTATCGCCCTATCGATTTGATATGGACTCAAAATAAATGTTTGGCACCCTGACAGCGTCGACAAAATGATTCCGGAGAAATAAGCAAACAAACAATGAATGGTATTACTGATTTTAAAACATCATACCCAAGATTTTTTTTCATCTAAAACAAACAAGGTAACTACTACATTCTTCATGAACATGCCTAAAACTTTTAAAAACCAGAACAAATGAGAAAACTCGTATCACTTTTGGGAGTTCTGCTGCTATTTATAGCGACGGCTTCCGCTCAAAACAAAACTGTTACCGGTAAGGTAACTGAAGCCAATGGGAACCCTGTCTCAGGTGCTACCATTAAGGCCAATGGTAGAGCTGTTGGTGCTACCAACGCTACCGGTGACTTTACCATCAGCGTTCCAAACGCAACTACTTCTATCGTTGTATCTTCTATTGGATTTAACGATCGTACAGTTGCCCTCACAGGTGGTGCATTAACCATCGCGCTGACAACAGCTGACGCAAATAGCGTTTCTGAAGTAGTTGTAACCGGATATACCAGTATCCAGCGTAAGAAATTCTCTGGTGCGATCGCTACCGCTCCTCCTGAAGAAGTTAGAAAGCAGCCATTCGGTTCTTTCGATCAGGCTTTACAAGGACAGGCTGCGGGTGTATCAGTTGTTGCTAACTCTGGTCAGCCAGGTGCATTTGCACAAGTTCGTATCCGTGGTAATGGATCTATCAGTGGTGGTAACGTTCCTCTGTATATCATGGACGGAATCGAAATTTCTGCTGCTGATTTCGCCAGTATCAACCAAGGCGATTTTGAACGTGTAGAATTATTGAAAGATGCGGTTGCTACTGCACAGTATGGTTCTCGTGGTGCAAACGGTGTTATCGTTATTACTACTCGTCGCGGTCGTGCAGGTACCCTTCAACTGAACTATGATGCTCAGGTGGGTTGGAGCACATTACCAGAAGACAGATTGGTAATGATGAACAGTGATCAGAAAATCACTTATGAATTACAGCGTGGTAATCCTTACGGTTGGACTACCGCTGAAGCTGACAGCTTACGTAAAGTAAACTTTAGCTGGAAAGATGCTTTGTTCCAAACAGGTATGACGCATCAACATCAGATCAGTGCTAGTGGTGGTACTGCAAACAGTAAATTCTTTGCATCTCTTTCTTATATGGATCAGGAAGGTATTGTTAAAACCACTGGTTTAAAACGTTACACTGCTCGTATCAACGTAGACAATACCGTTAAGAACTGGCGCTTTGGAGTAAACTTGCAAGCAGGTTTCTCTAAACTGAAACAAACAGGTGAAGGTAATACCGGTCTTGCTACCCCTTTGAATGCCGTTCGTTGGTCTAATCCTTATGAGCGTGACAGAGATCCTAGAACTGGTGAGTTCCAGCAATTTGGTGGACCTGGTTATTTGACTTCTGGTCAGCCTAACGGTGCAATGGAGTTATTCTTGGATTATAACAATTCAATCCAGTTGAAAACCATTGCTACTACGTATCTCGAATTTCATTTCCCTTTCTTGAAAGGTTTATCGGCCAGAACCAACTGGGGTATTGATTATACCAATAACGAAACTACCAACTTCAATGATCCTCGTACCGCGGGTGCGCAAGCTCGTCAGGGTGCTTTGACAAGAAACTCAAGCTGGAATTTCCGTTACACTGGAACTACTTCACTCAACTATAAGCAAAACTTTGGTAAGCATGAAGTAGAGGGTGGCCTATTTACAGAGGTTGTTAAAAACGATTCTAGAAACTTTGGTTTTACCGGTTATGGTTTTACCAATGGTTTTAATAACGAAGCTGGTTTAACACAAGGTAGTACTGCTAATGCTAACTTCATCCCAGTAATTGGTGGTGGTGGTACTAGAAATGGCATCCAGTCATACTTTGGAATTTTCAACTATGGCTATGATAGTAAATACTATGTAACATTAGTAGGTCGTCGTGATGGTTCTTCTCGTTTCGGCGTGAACAATCGCTTTGCAAACTTTGGATCTGTGGGTGTTACATGGGCTGTATCTTCTGAGAGATTCATGGAAAACAGCAAATTATTTGATGATCTACGTGTTCGTGCAAGTATCGGTACAACTGGTAACAACCTAACACAAGCTGGTGATTTCCCGATTCCAATCTTTGGTCGTGCAACTTATGCAGGTATCAGTGGTTGGTCTCCAGGATCTCCTGGTAACCTTGATTACCGTTGGGAAACCAACCGTACCATCAACTTTGGTATTGACTTCGCAATCTTGAAAAGAAGATTGACCGGTACTATCGAGTTGTATGACAGAAAAACATTGGATCTGTTCTACGCGTTACCGATCGATCCTTCCATCAGTGGTTTCACTAGTATCCCAAGTAACTTTGGTAGCTTAAGAAACCGCGGTATCGAAATTTCATTGAAAGGTGATGTGATCAAAGCAAAAGATTTCAACTGGACTATCGCTGCTAATATCACTTACAACCAAAACAGAATTTTGGATTTACCACAAGATTCAGTTGTTAGTGGTTTAACGATCCTGAAAGAAGGTTATCCTTTGAATACTCTGTTCTTAGTACCATACGCTGGTGTGAACCCTGCTAATGGTAATGCTCAATACCAGAAGAGAGATAAGTCTGTTACCATGGTATTCAGCCCAGCTGATAGAGTGTATCATGGAACATCTGATGCTCCATGGTTTGGTGGTATCACTTCTTCATGGTCTTACAAAGGTTTTGACCTGAGTGCACAACTGAACTTCTTCTTAAATCGTGTTCAGTACAACAACGATAAAAACAACGTTGTAAACCCTACTTACTACTTTGATAACATGTGGGTTGAAATGTTGAAAGAGTGGAGAAATCCGGGTGATATTACCAATATCCCAAGACCTTCTCAAGGTACTTTGGGTGGTACAGCTCCTGCAAACCCATACCAGACACTGACTACCTTCTTCATGGAAGATGCAAGTTTCTGGAGATTGCGTAACGTGACTTTAGGTTATACTTTCCCTGCGAAAATGCTGGCTAAAACCGGTATTCGCTCTGCGAGAGTATTTGTACAAGGTCAGAACTGGTGGACTGGTACAAAATACCAGAGCTTCGATCCTGAAGCTACAGGTACATCATTGGTGGGTGCTCAGTACCCAGCACTGGTACAAACAACCATCGGTTTGAACGTTGGATTCTAATCACCCTTCAAAATGCTAATTATGTATAGTAAAATCATAAAAAATACAATCGTCGCCTTTGCAGCATTTACATTGGTGCAGGGGTGTTCAAAAAAGGAAGTCATCGAATTGACTCCTGAATTCTCTCTCGACGCCTTGAACAATCCTTCTAGCATGAGACAAGTGGAAGAAGTATTGGTGGGTGCGTATGGAACTTTAAGAGCTAATGACTATTATGGTTCAGGAAGTGGGACCGGCGCAGGTTGGTCTTTGATGCCAGATATCATGAGCGATAACCTATATGAAGTAACTGCTGAAACTCTGGCAAACTCAAGGGCAATGGCTGACTGGAACTACAACCAATCAACCGGTCAAATTACAACCTTGTATTCTTCGCCTTACAGCACCATCGCTCACGCAAATATCATTTTGAGAGATATTGATAAGTTCACAAACGCAAATAATCAAGGAGAATCCAACAGAATCAAAGGTCAGGCATATGCACTCCGTGCTTTGGCCCATTTTGATCTGTTCCGTTTTTTTGCTACGAACTATGACAGAAACAGTACCACTTTATTGGCAATGCCTTATATCAAGGACTTCACTGTTTCTACTTCAGTAAAACCAGCTCGTTCAAACAACAAAGAGTTTTATGATAACCTTTTTGCTGATATCAATCAGGCAATCACTTTGTTAGGTAATGTTGACCGTCAACCTAACCCTGCTACTGGATTAACCAGACCTTACATGGATCGTAATGCAGCTTACGCACTACAAGCTCGTGTGAATCTGTATGCTGGTAACTGGGCTGATGCTGCAACTGCTGCTACCAATGCATTGAGTGGCCGTCCTTTGGCTACCACTCAGACTGCATTTACAGGTATGTATAGACAAACAGATAGAGGTGAATTGATCTGGAATGTACAATTCGAAGCTGGTCAGTTTAGCCCTTCTTTCCTGGTGTTTTTTGCAACTTCAAACCGCAGTTACTTCAGACCAGTACCTGAAATTGCTACTGCTGCCGGTACTACAGGTTTGATTCAAAACAATGATATCCGTTATCAGGCTTATTTCACAAGCGTTCCTGCCGCAGGTACTACTACTCCTAACCTCGCTCTGACTAAGTATAGAGGTAAGGGAACTTTGACTGATGGTAACGCTAACTACCCTGTATTCCGTAGTGGTGAGATGATTCTTACCCGTGCTGAAGCTAATGCACGTTTGGGTGGTGCTAACGAAGTATCTGCACTTGCGGATCTGAATGCACTACGTGCTGCTCGTATCAGTGGATACACTCCTGTTGTATTAACCGGTACTGCATTGATCAATGCAATCGCTGATGAAAGAAGAAGAGAAATGTTTGGTGAAGGTCACCGCTTCTTCGATCTGAAGCGTACTACTCGCCAGGTCACTCGTAGTTCTGTTTGTGGTACTGCAATTTCTGCTGCAGGTAACTGTACATTAGCTCCAACAGCTAGAGAGTGGGCATTGCCTATTCCTGATGGAGTTCGTAACGCTAACCCTAACATCGCTCAGAATCCTGGTTACTAATCAGATCAGATACTGATAATAAAAAATAAGCCCCGTTCAATATGAACGGGGCTTATTTTTTATTATCAGATATTCATTCTTATCTCACTTTCTCCCAAACCGCATAAGGCCTTTTATTCAAGTAACCCCATGTACCTGCTATGATCGCCAGATTAGACCATAAAAAATAAAATGGCAAATAAAAAAAGCGGGGTATCCCACGTACATGCCGAATCAACCAACCTAAAAAAGACCAAGCATATAAAAAATAAATAAAAGTAATGACAACAGTTATCAATGTATTCTCAGGCATCTCTGTCAACAGAAGGATGATTGGCAACAATATTATCAGGTAAGGAACAATGATCCATCTTATGATCTTCCTGCTCACCAATTGAAAAAAAGGAACAGGGTATTTGATGAAAAGTTGTAACCAGTGAGTTTGTGATAAAATCTGAATACTCCCCGCAGCTATTCGAACTTTTCTTTTCCATTCTTTTTCAATTGAAAAAGAATAACCTTCCATGGCATATGCATTGTTTTCATAAGCAATAGAATAGCCTTTTTCAATGACGCTTACACTCATATAAAGATCATCGCAAATAATCCCTTCCGGCAATGTTTGAATAAGCTCTCTCCTTATTGCAAACAACTCACCAACAGCTCCTGTAACAGAATGTAAATGAGCATCCCATTTCCGAATCTTCGATTCATAATTCCAATAAAAACCCTCAACAGCTACTGCACCATCTTGCCGATACTCCATCACTTTTTTCTCTCCTGCTACAGCTCCTGTTTTAGGATCACTGAAATGCTGTACGAGCTTTACCAAAGCATCTTTATTTAATAATGTATTGGCATCTGTCAATACAACAATATCAGATGAAACATAGGCCAGTGCTCTATTAATTGCAGCTGATTTCCCTTGTCGTTCGGACTGATGTAACAATGTAATCGCCGAAAAACCGGATGCGATCTTTTCACTCCCATCATTGGATCCATCTGTTACTACAACAATGTGTTTCTTTTCAGATGGGTAAAGTAATGAAAGTGTATTTTCAATCTTCTCAACAATACAAGCACTTTCATTATAAGCGGCTATCAAGATTGTCACCGTAGGATAGTTTACCAAGGGAGTTTCACTTCTTGCTGGATAGATGATTCGTTTGAGTGAATACACCAAAAAAACAAGCCCGGGATATACCACATATGTATATCCTACTATTCCTATTACTATATAAACCCACCAGATCATATGGCCTTGGATTCGGGAATGAAAAAATAATCCAATACATCTCTCCCATCATAAGAAATGAGTTGTTGAGATTGATCCAACACCATTACCTTATAACCGAAAGATTCTAATAACTTAATGCACTTTCCTTTTTTCTCATTATCCCATAACTCTGCAAGGATCAGCGGCCGATGAGCGCGAATCGCAGTTAATCCACCATTTAGTACTTCCCATTCATGATTCTCAACATCAAGTTTAATTCCGACCAATGGGTATTCAGTGTGGTGCTGCATGATCTGATCAATGGTAGTAGCAGGTACGGAAAAAGTTTCCTTTCCCTTACTCTCACTTACCGATATCACTTTTGCTAAACCATGTTGTACGACACCATTTTTTTCTGGTACCATCATCCTTATAAATCCATCATGATCACTCAAAGCCGTTTCAACAACTGATGCAGTCCGGATATTTTCACGTTCCATCAACTTTCTGATGACTTGTACATTGAATGGAATAGGCTCAATAGAGATGATCCTTACTGAAGAGCGTTGTTTTGCCAAATAGGCAGACATAACCCCTAAATTGGCTCCTATATCTAACACCAACCCATCTTGAGGTAAGTATTTTACAAACATTCTAAAAGCCAACTCGTAATTACCGATACCCATTCTCCGAAGATTGAGTCGGGCCAACAGATACAGCCAGTCTTGTCTTCCCACTAATACATGGCCTATCTTGTGGATGAATGCTCGGATCATGTTATGGTTTAATGCAACAATATTAAGTAAGATTTTAACCCTTTAATCAGATACAAAGGAAGAATATCCACATATCCAACGTTTATCTGTTTGGCGGAATGTCTTTATTTATCTTTACATACTAAACTCAACTTTTGCTATGCTTAAAGTAGGCGTGTTTGGCGTTGGCCACCTGGGTAAGTTTCACCTCAATAACTGGAAAGAGATCAAAGACGTAAAAATCGTTGGCTTCTTTGACCCCAATAATGACAATGCAAAAATTGCAGTTGAAGAATACGGACTCAAAAGATTTTCTGATGAAGAAAAACTGATCGATGCCTGCGATGCCATTGACGTGGTAACTCCTACAGATCATCATTTTGCCATTTGCATGATGGCCATCCGAAAAGGGAAACATGTGTTTGTAGAAAAACCTTTGGCCCACACCATTCAAGAAGGTCGCGATATCGTGAATATGGTAAGGGAAGCCAATGTTAAATTACAAGTTGGGCATGTAGAAAGATTTAATCCTGCATATCTAGCCATCCAACAGCATCAGTTAAACCCCATGTTCATTGAGGTTCACAGACTCGCTCAGTTCAATCCTCGTGGCACAGAAGTGAGTGTGATTCTGGATCTTATGATTCATGATATCGATATCATTCTCAGCCTTGTCAAAAGTGATGTCAAACATATTTCCGCCAGTGGTGTTGCCGTTATGACTGAAACACCCGACATAGCTAACGTTCGTATTGAATTTCATAATGGTTGTGTTGCCAATCTTACAAGCAGCAGAATTAGCATGAAAAAGATGCGCAAAATGCGTTTATTTCAAAAGGACGCTTATATCGGCATAGACTTCTTGGAAAAAAAGACTGAGATCATCAAATTAAAACAGCCGGATGATCAA
This sequence comes from Brevundimonas vancanneytii, assembly GCA_943368425.1. Taxonomy (GTDB): domain Bacteria; phylum Bacteroidota; class Bacteroidia; order Chitinophagales; family Chitinophagaceae; genus Sediminibacterium; species Sediminibacterium vancanneytii_A. The sequence goes on along the minus strand of CALRLC020000001.1, from coordinate 6,358 downwards.
CATGTATTTTCTTTTGACATCGATACACAACATGGCAAAAAAACAATTGCGATTGCCAATCCGATTGTACCGCAAGCCAATGCGATCAAACTCGAACTTGAGTCATTTACAGATGCTATTTTGAACAATAAACCAACAGTGGTAAGTGAGATTGATGGATTTTTGGCCATGGAAGTAGCACATCAGATACTTGATAAGATCAATAATACCAGCATTCTGGTTTAAAGCATGTCCAGCTCCAACTATAAAATAGCCTGGTGGTATATTTTATCCGATTACATATTTGCGGCTGTTGGAGCCTATTTGTTACTGAACTATTTAACCACTGATCTGCTAAACCCTACTTGGGAACGAAGCAATCTTACTTTATACATCTTCATTCCTTTATACTGGATTCTTTTTTTTGCTTTTGTTGGTAGCTATCAGCAATCGCTCTATGAAAAATCCAGACTGAATGAAATGACCGCCACATTTATTCATGTACTATTGGGCACATTTTTATTCTGCCTTTTTACATCGGTCACAAGCCATTTATTCTTTACCTACTTTATCACTATTTTCTCGATCAGCTTTATACTAATGTTCGCAGGAAGGCTGTTGATACTGCACTTTGTAAAAAAAGCCATTCTAAATGGTAAGCTGGTTTTTAACACCCTCATCATTGGCAATAACCAGCATGCAGTTAAAGCTTACCAGGAAATTCAAAAAAACTTCAAATACTTAGGTATTCGTGTGGTTGGTTATATGACAACGAATACCGAAAATAGAAATGGTCTGAGTAAGTTACTGCCTGAACTTGGCACAACAGATCGTTTACAACAAACCATTAAAGAACACCAAATCACCAAAGTAATTCTTGCACTAGACAAAAATGAAAATACACTCATTGATGAGATCCTATATTTATTATCCGGCACTGAAACCGATGTAAAACTTGTTGCAGATACTTTGGACATACTATCAGGCTCTGTTAAAACAAATAATGTTTTTACTGCTTCACTGATTGATATTCGAACAAACCCTCTTAGCCCATGGCAACAAAATATTAAACGACTTGCCGATGTTTTGATCTCTTTTACGGCATTGATCATTTTATTTCCATTACATGTGTTCATTGCCATCAGAACTGCCCTTTCATCTAAAGGAGGTATCTTTTATATTCAGGAAAGAGTTGGTTTGAAAGGAAGACCTTTTCATATTTATAAATTCAGAAGTATGGTTGCTGATGCAGAAAAAAATGGCCCCATGCTTTCCAGTGATGATGATCCTCGAATTACCAAATGGGGGAAATTCATGCGTAAATGGCGACTGGATGAATTACCTCAACTGTGGAATATCTTGAAAGGGGATATGAGTTTGATCGGACCAAGACCTGAAAGAAAAGTATATATTGATCAGATCAATCTTAAAACACCATACTACCGATACCTGTTACAAATGAAGCCAGGACTCACTTCATGGGGTATGGTACAGTTTGGTTATGCCTCTTCTGTTGATGAAATGATTGAGCGAATGAAATATGATCTTATTTATATTGAGAACGCTTCCCTCTTACTTGATTTTAAAATCATGATACACACGTTAAGGATTATTCTTTCGGGGAAGGGAAAATGAATTGCCACTGAAGGCACTGAGAAGCACAGAATCATTCAGTGTCCTTCTGTGCCTCCAGTGGCAATAACTACATCATCAAAACTATAAAACCCCTTTCGTAGATGGTAAATGATTTGAGAATGGATCACGCTTCACCGCCATACGGATGGCTTTCGCAAATGCTTTAAAAATAGCTTCAATCTTGTGATGTTCATTGTCGCCTCGACAAGATATATTCAGATTGCATTTGGCAGCGTCACTGAATGATTTGAAGAAGTGGAAGAACATCTCAGTCGGCATCTCTCCGATTTTCTCTCTTTTAAAATCTGCATCCCAAACGATCCAATTTCTTCCACCAAAATCGATCAATACTTTTGCTTCCGCTTCATCCATAGGAATAGCGAATCCATAACGTTCCATTCCGCGTTTATCGGTCAACGCTTTTGCGAACGCCTCGCCTAATGCAATACCAGTATCTTCAATGGTATGGTGCTCATCAATATGCAGATCCCCATCTGTATGAATAGCGAGATCTATTTTTCCGTGTCTGGCGATCTGATCCAACATATGATCAAAAAAACCAAGTCCGGTATGAATATCAGAACGCCCCGTTCCATCCAAATTCAATGAAACATTGATTTTGGTCTCATTGGTATTCCTTTCATGATTGACTACACGTAACCCTAATTTCAGGAAGCTATAAATATCATTCCAGTTATCAGTTTCCAAAGCAATGACAGATCTTAATTCCTGTTCTTGTTCCGCAGTCAGTTCATGCAATGACGACTTTAGATAGATCGCTTTACAACCCAGATTTTTTGCCAATTGAATATCACTCCAGCGATCTCCGATCACATAAGATCGTGTGAGATCAAACTTTTCTATATCGAAAAAATGTTGCAACAAAGCGGTACCCGGCTTTCGCGTAGGCTGGTTATCAGAAGCAAATGTTCTGTCGATGATCATCTCATCAAAAACAAACCCCTCGCCTTCCAAAGTTCTCACCATGAGGTCATGGTATGGAAAAAAAGTAGCTTCCGGATAACTATCAGTACCTAATCCATCCTGATTGGTCACCATTACTTTATAGTAATCAAAAGATGCAGCGATCTGTGCCAATGTACTGATGCTTCCTTTCACGAAAGAGGTTTTATCAATACTGTCAATTTGAAAATCGCTGGGCGGCTCCTGAAGTACAACTCCATCACGATCTATGAATAATACAGGTCTCATGGTCTATTTAATTTTTGCTCTTGCAGTTTTTACCTCTGCGGCAGTTACAATAGAAGCTTTATTGCTCCAACTATTTCTAATATAGGTTAATACATCTGCGATTTGTGTATCTGTTAAATCAGGGTTCGCAGACATATTGTTATCATAATATTCCCCATCGATTTCCACTCGATCTGTCATCCCCTTGATAATGATACGCACCAACTTCAATTTATCATTTCCTTTGACGGTTGATGCTCCATCTAATGGAGGATTGAGTCTTGGCACCCCACTTCCATCCACCTGATGACAAGCCATACAACGCTGTAAATAAATCGTTTTTCCACGATCCATAGAGGCTTTGATGGGTGGTTGTATTAGATTTTTGGACGATTCGCTTACAAATGCAGAGCTTACAACCAATACTAATAATAGAAGATAAACATACTTCATACGACAAGCTATTTGGCGTTATACATGATTCTGTAAATAGTGCCTTTCACATCATCAGACACATACAGAGATCCGTCCGGACCTTGTGTCAATCCACAGGGTCTGTGTTTAGCATCACGCGGATTTTTCACTACTTCAGTTCCCGAAAATCCGTTGGCAAATACTTCCCACTTACCGGAAGGTTTACCATTTTCAAAAGGAACAAACACTACATAATATCCTTCCTGAGGTAACGGTGAACGGTTCCATGATCCATGAAATGCAATGAAAGCCCCATTCTTATACTTCGCAGGGAATTGATTCCCTGTATAAAACAACAAAGCGTTAGGCGCCATATGCGCTGGAAAGGCTACAATTGGATCGATCGCTTTTTCTCCACCTGCTTTTTTCCCATCTCCACCATACTCGGGCGACAAAACTTTCTTCTTCTGAAAATGATCATAATAAACATATGGCCATCCGGCATCATCTCCTTTATTGATAGCATACATGGTTTCAGAAGGAAGTTCAGCACTTACAGTTGTATCAAACATATCCGGATATAGATTGTACAACATATCTCTACCATGCATGGTCACATATAATTTGTTTTGCTGATCATTCCAATCAAGTCCTACTACATTTCTCAATCCTGTTGCGTAACGTATTCCATTGTGATATCCTTGATCTGTTTGATCAACTTTAAACTGCCAGATACCTCCTGCTGAATCCAAAATCGGACATGGATACATCCCTTTCGAACCTTTTGTACGATCTACCTCCTGACAAGAATTAGAAGGTGCTCCAATATTTACGTAAATATTACCCTCATTATCTAAAGCCAGTGATTTCGAAGCATGCTGGCGTTTGTCCCACAAACCTTTTACTATTCTTTGAGGGTTATCAGGATTTGTCACTTTACCGTTTTCATCCAGTTGATAACGATATACATCTTCATTGGAAGAAGCGTAGAGATAATTACCCTTAATGGCTATCCCCGTACCTATATAGTTTCCAAAACTGGTTTCTACTTCCATTTTACCATCTTGATTGGCATCAGTCAAGTAAACAATACCTTTCCCACCCACCAGCCGTTCCAACTTAGCATAAACCCCTCCTTGCTTGGTAGCTACAATATGTCTGGCTCTTCCCAGATTATCCGCTGCAATCAAAGCACCGAATCCTGATGGCAAAGTCAATCCCGCATTATCAGCATCCGCAACCACTTTATTAGTAGCAGCAACTTTTGTGGAATCATTCGCAGCAACTGCCAACGATAAAGAAGTAGTGAAGAAAACGAGCAACAATTTTTTCATATGAATCAGAATTTGAAATGAAAATACAAATGAAAATACAGAGTTAATCAGTTTGTTTGAGAAGCATACCATTCCTGCATGGCGTCAACCAGTTGGGTATTTTCCTGCTCAGCTCCAACAGTAATGCGTAAACAATTCTCACATAACTGAACATTGCTTCGATCACGCAACACAATACCCTTCGTTAATAAAAACTCATACACTTTTCTTGCATCTGCGATCTTCACCAAAATAAAATTGGCATCAGATGGATATACAGTTTCTACAGTGGGCATCGATTCAAAAACCTCTGCCAGTGCCTGGCGCATATCTACCAGTAATTTGATCATATCATTCACCTGCCCTACCTCTTCTAACGCCTTTAACACCAATTCTTGTGTTGACTGATTGATATTATAAGGCGGTTTCACTTTATTCATGACTTCAATAATAGCTCGTGAGGCAAAGGCCATTCCTAATCTTAATCCTGCTAGTCCCCAAGCTTTACTGAGTGTTTGTAAGACCACCAGATTCGGGTACTCTTTTAATTCTTGTACGAATGATTTTTGTCTGGCGAAATTGATATAAGCTTCATCGATCACCACAATGCCATTGAAATTATTGAGCACCATTTCTATATCGGTACGATTCAAAGAATTGCCTGTTGGATTATTAGGTGAGCAAAGCCAAATGATCTTGGTATTTGTATCGATCAGATTCTCCAGATGTACCAGATCTAACTGAAAATCGGGTAACAATGGTGCTTTTTTGATAGCAACATCATTGATGTTTGCACTTACCTCGTACATGCCATAAGTAGGTGGACAAATGATCACATTATCTTTTCCGGGTTCACAAAAACAGCGGAATAATATATCGATACATTCATCGCTACCATTGCCAAGAAAAATATGCTCAGCACTGATACCCTTGACGGTACTCAACTTTTGTTTGATACTTTGTTGATGCGGATCCGGATACCTGTTATACCATTTTAATAAAGGTGATCCCAAACTATTCTCATTGGCATCTAAAAAAACTTTAGCCTCCCCACTGAATTCATCTCGTGCTGATGAATAAGGTGTTAGCTTTTTTATATTTTCTCTGGTGAGTGAATCCAGGTTGAACATATCGATAAATTATAAATGATGCAATATTTATAAACGTATGGTTACAGCTCTTTTGTGTGCTTCTAATCCTTCTGCAGATGCCATGGCTGTTACAGTTGGAGCAATTATGGACAACCCTTCTTTGGTGAGTCGCTGATAAGTGATCTTCTTCACAAATGAGTCTAAACTCACACCACTGTATGCTCGTGCAAAACCATTGGTAGGTAAAGTATGATTGGTACCACTTGCATAATCACCTACACTTTCAGGAGAATAATTTCCTAAGAAAACCGAACCCGCATTGGTAATTTTTTCTGCCACTGATTCGTCATTCTCGCAGGAAAGAATCAAATGCTCTGCAGCATATTCATTCACCAACTCAATGGCTTCCTCCATATTTTTCACCAATACTGCTTTACTATTTTCCAAAGCCTTTGCAGCCAAATCTTTTCTAGGTAATTGTTCTAGTTGCACATTCAACTCCTTCATCACATCATCGATCAACTGACCATCTGTTGACACCAATAATACCTGACTATCGGCACCATGCTCTGCCTGACTTAACAGATCAGCTGCTACATAAGAAGCATTGGCTGTACGATCTGCCAATACACAAACCTCACTAGGACCTGCGGGCATATCAATGGCAGTTCCTTCTTGTTGAATCAATTGCTTAGCACAAGTCACATATTGGTTACCCGGACCAAATATCTTATA